>JBFXAF010000009.1:0-181155 GCA_050184585.1 Rhizobiaceae bacterium
CGCCGAGCGCACCGTCGAGGGCCTGTGGACCGCCGTCGGACGCATCATCGATCTGTTCACGCCCGCAGAATGCCGAAACTTCTTCAAGGCCGCCGGATACGATGCAACGTGATCGGATTCCGCTCTAGCTTGCCGATCGCCTCGTGGTTCGTGACGATATTGTCGAAGTTGCGCATGATTCCCAAATGTATGAGCCGCCTGCGGCTTGCGCTAGGAGGGGCTCACAGTGGTGACATTTCTTACTATCCTTTCATTGACGCTTGGATTTCTGGGATCCGTAGCGGCGCTTCTACCTTGGCACGACTTGTTGTGCCGATTCAGACTCCGTTGGGCGAAAGGTATGATGAAAGATACCCTAAAGCTGGTAGACAGGGCTGAGGTAGATGTAGAAAGAGCCCTCAAAGGAAAAATTATCGCGAACAACGATTACCTAGTAGGGAAATTGTGGGGCATTCTGTTTGCGCATGGAGTTCATCATAAGACAGTAGATGCTTCTCATGCAGCATATAGGTCGAGCCTAGGACTGCAGGCATACTCACTACGGGACCAATTTGGCTCACTCAGTCGGCCAAGAATTTTTAACAGCTTTTACCAAATATTTGCTGAATTCGACAGACAACTAGTTGAAAGCGAACCGCGCGACCTGCGGATACTCGCGTTCTGGCTGTACGCCGCCGCACTCGCTTCCGCGCTTTCTGCGTTTCTTCTACAGAGCTAAGCCCGGTTGATTCCGTCACAATGTTCCAACCTTATCTACCAGCCTTGATTATATTGAGATAATCCAGAGTTCAATCCTCTCTCGCAGCACCATCCGGCCCATCACGCCTGCTTCAACATCCATGCGTGTTCCGGCGCGTTGTAGAACTTCCACGTCCGCACCGGCCCGGCCATCACGTTGAGGTAGTAGAGATCGTAGCCGTGGCAGGCGGCGCAGGGGTGGTAGCCCTTGGGCACCAGCACCACGTCGCCGTCCGACACCGCCATCGTCTCGTCCAGTGCGCGCACGCCGGCCGCGTCGGCGTCGGTATAGACGCGCTGGAAGGCGAAACCCTGCGGCGGGTTGAGCCGGTGGTAGTAGGTTTCTTCCAGATAGGATTCGCGCGGCAGGTCGTCCCGGTCATGCTTGTGCGGCGGATAGCTCGACGTGTGGCCGCCCGGCGTAATGACCTCCACCACCAGCAGCGAGTCCGCCGGCTCGTTTTCCGGCAGGATGTTGGTGACGTAGCGGGTGTTGGTGCCCTTTCCGCGCGTCTCCTGGCCGACTGAATCCGGCCCGATCAGCCGCGCCGGAAGGCCGCCGCCGAGGCTGGGCGCCGAGCAGACCGCGAGTTCGACCGGCGTCGTCGCCTCGACCGACCAGCGGGAATCCCCCGGCACGTAGACGGACCAGGGCTTGCCCTCGAAGGGCGACATGCGGCCGCCGATCTCGCCGAAGTCCTTGCCGTCGGCCGAGACCTTCGCCTTGCCGGTGATCAGCACGAGGCAGACCTCGCGGTTCCCCGTCGTGGCCGCCGCGACCTTGCCGGGCGCCAGCCGGTGCAGCTCGAAGCCGACATATATCCAGCCGGCGCTCTCGGGCGTCACGTTGACCACGCGGCCGGCATCGCCCTGTTGCTTCACCAGCAGTTTCGACATCAGCGCGGTTCCTCGTCCTTGGCCGGCGCGGCGGAGGGCTTGTATTCGATCAGATAGAGCCATGTTCCGTAGGCGGTCATGCCGCCCGCCACCGCCGCCCAGCCGGTCGCGCCGTTGTAAAGCTCGAAGGCGCACCAGGCCGCGCAGAAGGCGACCAGTGCCAGCCGCCGCCACAGCGGATCGAGAAACGTGCTACCCTGTACGGCCATGGCCTCGCACCTCGCTTGTGTCAGGCCGGGAAACCCTGCGTCTCCACCGTATAGCCTGCGGCCGTCATCACCCGCATCAGCTCCTTATGACCGATCTCGGCCATCTTCAGCGGCGGGTTCTTCCTCGGGTCTTGCTCGGCTTCGACGACGAACCAGCCCTCATAGCCGTGATCGGCGAAGCGCTGGACGATCGCGCCGAAGTCGAGAGAACCGTCGCCGGGCACCGTGAATGCGCCGAGCGCCACCGCGTCGAGGAAGGACTGCCTGGTGCGGTCGAGCCTGTCGATCACGTCCATGCGCACATCCTTGACGTGGACGTGGCTGATGCGGGCGTGGTGCCTGTCGATCGCGGCAAGCACGTCGCCGCCGGCGAAAGCCATGTGGCCTGCGTCGAAGAGCAGGGGGATGCCCGGGCCGGAATGGTTCATGAAGGAGTCCAGCTCGGCTTCGGTCTCGACCACGGCCGCCATGTGGTGATGGTAGGAGAGCGGCATGCCCTGGCCGACGCACCATTCGCCGAATTCCGTGACGCGCCGCGCGTAGGCCTTCATCTCGTCAGCCGACAGCTTCGGTTTGGTGGCCAGGGGCTTCGAGCGGTCGCCCTGGATCGAACGTCCGACCTCGCCATAGACGATGCAGGGAGCGTCCACCGCCTTGAACAGGTCGATCATCGGCTGGATGCGATCCTTGTTCGCGGCCATGTCCCCGTCGACCAGCGTGCCGGAGAACCAGCCGCCGCAGAGCGTGACGTCGGCCGCTCGCAGGATGGGCAGCATGACCGCCGGATCGCGCGGAAAACGGCGGCCCATTTCCATGCCGGTGAAACCGGCCGATCGCGACTGGCGCAGGCATTCCTCCAGCGAGACGTCGTCGGAGAGTTCCGCGAGGTCGTCGTTCCACCATGCGATGGGCGACATGCCGAGCTTTGCTTTCACTTCACCTCTCCAATGGTCGGTGGCGTCCCGATCAGTCCCCGACCCGCTGCAACTTCACGGCATCCTGATAGGCCTTGCGCGCGGCTTTGACCTGCTTGCGTGAACTGACTTCCGGCACGGCCACGTCCCACCAGTGGCCGCCGGCGTCGGTCGAGATCAGAGGATCGGTCTCGATGACGATGACGGTCGAGCGGTCGTTGCCTGTTGCCTTCTTCAGTTCGGACTCCAGCTCGGCGATCGAGCGCGCGGTGACTGCGATCGCGCCGAGACTTTCCGCATGCGCCCGGAAGTCGATGTCGGGCAGCGTCTCGTGCAGCGTGTCGCGCAAGAGGTTGTTGAAGTTCGCCCCGCCGGTGGCCATCTGCAGCCGGTTGATGCAGCCATAGCCGCGATTGTCGAGCAGCACCACGGTGAGCTTCAGCCCGAGCATGACCGAAGTCGCCAGCTCGGAGTTGAGCATCAGGTAGGACCCGTCGCCGACCATGACGACGACCTCCTCGTCCGGCTTCGCCATTTTCACGCCGAGCCCGCCGGCGATCTCGTATCCCATGGTCGAATAGCCGTATTCGCCGTGATAGGAGCCCGGGGCGCCTGCCTGCCAGAGCTTGTGGAGTTCGCCGGGCAGCCCGCCCGCCGCGTTGAGCAGCGTCACGCCGGAACCCATCGCGCGCTGCACCGCGCCGATCACCTGCGCGTCGGACGGCAGTGCGGCGTTTGTCGCCTTGGTGACCGCGTCGGCGGCCTTCATCCACTCCGTCTTTCCGGCCTTCGCCGCCTTCATCCACGCGGTCGGCGCGGCCCAGCCGGCAATCGCCGCCGAAAGTTCCTTCAACCCCTCACGCGCGTCCGCGACCAGTGACGCGGACCGGTGCTTGCCCGCATCGAAGGGCTGCACGTTGAGCGCCACGATCGCCTTGCTTTCGTTCTTGAACAACGCCCAGGACCCGGTGGTGAAGTCCTGCAACCGCGTGCCCACGGCCAGGACCAGATCGGCCTGCTCGGCCAGCCCGTTGGCGGCCGACGTTCCGGTGACGCCGACCGAGCCCATGTTGAGCGCATGGTCGTGGGGCAGGGAGGACTTGCCGCCCTGCGTCTCGCAGACCGGGACGCCCGCCGTCTCGGCGAACTTCGCCAGCGCCTCCGACGCGCCGGAATAGAGTACGCCGCCGCCGGCGATGATCAGCGGCTTCTTCGCCTTGCGCAGGAGATCGGCCGCGCGTTTCAGTTCGGCGAGGTCGGGCCGCGGCCGGCGCGGCGTCCACACACGTATCCGGAAGAAGCTCTCCGGATAATCCCAGGCCTCGGCCTGCACGTCCTGGCAGAGCGAAAGCGTCACCGGTCCGCACTCGGCCGGATCGGTCAGCACCTGCATGGCGCGCTGGAGCGCCGGCACGATCTGCTCCGGACGGGTGATGCGGTCGAAGTAGCGCGACACAGGTCGGAAGCAGTCGTTCACGGAGGCCGTGCCGTCGCCGAAATTCTCGATCTGCTGGAGCACGGGGTCGGGGATGCGGTTGGCGAAGATGTCGCCCGGCAGGAGCAGCACAGGCAGGCGGTTGACATGGGCAAGCGCGGCGGCCGTCAGCATGTTGGTGGCGCCCGGGCCGATCGAGCTGGTGGCGACCATCATGCGGCGGCGGAAGTTTGCCTTGGCATAGGCGATTGCCGCATGCGCCATGCCCTGCTCGTTATGGGCGCGGAAGGTCGGCAGCCGGTCGCGCACCTCGTAGAGCGCCTCGCCGACCGCCGCCACGTTGCCGTGGCCGAAGATCGCCCAGACGCCGCCGAAGATCGGCAGCCTCTCGCCATCGATCTCTGTCATCTGTGCCGCCAGGAACCGCGTCAGCGCCTGCGCCATCGTCAGGCGGATTGTCTTCGTCGCCATCTCTGCCTCCCTACGCCGCCTTGTTCTTGCGCGTGGCCAGCCACGCCTCGGTCAGCCGCTCGTACCGCGCCGCCATGTCGGCAATGGCCTGCTCGTCGCCGATCCTCCCGGCCGTCCACGCCTCGGCGGCGCCCATGAAGATGGTGCGGCCGACCGCGAACCCCTTGACGATATCCGTTCCCGCCGTCGCCGCGAAGGCCGCGGCGAGGTCCTGCTCCGGCGCTTCGAGTCCCAGCAGCACGACGCCCCGGCACCAAGGGTCGTTCTCCGCGATCGTCTTCTCGATCGCCCCCCAGGCAGTGGCCGAAGCCTGCGGCTCCAGTTTCCACCAGTCGGGCTTGATGCCGAGCGCGTAGAGTTCGGTCAGCGCGCGCGGGATCGTATCGTCGGTCATCGGCCCATGCTTGCCGGCGATGATCTCGATCAGCAGTTCGCGCCCCACCTTCCGCGAGGCTTCGAAGAGCGTCCGCAGCTTCTGCTGCTGCTCGGCCTTCAGTTCGGCCGGATCGTCGGGATGGTAGAAACACAGGCACTTGATGGTGTGATCGACCGGCCACTCGGCCAGTTGAGAGCCGATGTCCTGGCCGAACTCGAAGCGCAGCGGCCGCGAGCCCGGCAGTTCCACCGGCCGTCCGAGCCAGGCGAAGGGATGCCTCGCGAATTCGGACAGCGCATCGCGGCCGTGCTTCTCGTCGATCAGCATGCCGTAGCCGTCGCGGCCGGCCGCGACCTGCGCCGCCGCCTTCACCGCCAGCACCTTGAACGCCGCGATCTTTTCGTCGGGCGCGCCGGCCTTGCGCGCCATCTCTTCCAGTTGAAGCCGGTGGTCGACTGCGAAGGCCATCACCTGCGGAATCCTGCGCCGTCGAGTGGTGGCCCAGTGGACGTGGTTGATCGCCTCGTCCTTGCGCAGCGCGCGGTGGGCGCTGCCGTGCTTCAGGAAGAATTGCAGCTCCTCGAAGGTCGGTATCTCGGGCGAGCAGAGCAGCCGCGACACCGCGAAGGCGCCGCAGGCGTTTGCCCAGGTCGCCGCGGTCGCCAGCGTCTCGCCACCCAGCCAACCGCGCAGGAAGCCGGACATGAAGGCGTCGCCGGCGCCGAGCACGTTGTAGACCTCGATCGGGAAGCCGCGTCCGACGATGCCCTTCTCCAGGTCGTCCGCTATCGCGCCTTCATAGACGATGCAGCCCATCGGCCCGCGTTTGAGCACGATCGTCGCCTCGGTCAGCGACCGGATGGTCTTCAGCGCCGGCAGGAGTTCGCTCTCGCCCGAGGCGATCAGCACCTCTTCTTCGGTGCCGACGACGAGATCGCAACCGGAGAGCACGCTTTTCATGCGCTCCGACACCGCGGCGGAAGCGATGTAGCGGTTGTCGCCGGCCGCATGCCCGGCCAGGCCCCAGAGGTTCGGCCGATAGTCGATGTCGAGCACGACCTTGCCGCCGGCCTCGTGCATCAGCCGCATCGCCTTGCGCTGCGCGGACTCGGTCGCGGGCCGGGAGAAATGCGTGCCCGTCACCACGAGCGCCCGCGCCGAGGCGATGAAGCCCGGCTCGACGTCGTCCTCGGTCAGCGCCATGTCGGCGCAGTTCTCGCGGTAGAACAGCAGCGGAAAGCTGTGATCGCTCTCCACCGCCAGTATGGCGAGCGCCGTCAGGCGCGTCGGGTCGGTGACCATGCCACGTTCCGACACGCCCTCGCGCCGCATCTGCTCGCGGATGAAGCGGCCCATCTGCTCGTCGCCGACGCGGGTGAGGATCGCGGACTTCAGCCCGAGACGCGCCGTACCGATGGCGATGTTGGCCGGACAGCCGCCGACCGATTTTGCGAAAGTCGAAACGTCCTCGAGGCGCGAGCCGATCTGCTGGCCGTAGAGATCGACCGAGGAACGCCCCATGGTGATGACGTCGAGCGTCGTCGCGTCAACGCTCGTCACTGCCATCCTCCCTGGCTTGCTCGCTGGCGCGCACGCCGGGCGTTCTGCGCAGGTGATGATGAAACAGAAATTCCAAAATTCGTCAATACGGAATGCATGTTCTTATTCCGATCGTCGTCTTTCAGCGACCGCCACCACCAGAGTCATCGCCAGCGCCATGGTCGCCGAAAGCGAGCGGAAGCCCGCGCAATCGGCTTCCGCGATCTCGAACCATACGCTCGCCGACTGGGCCAGCGGCGAGAACGAACTGTCGGTGATCGCCACCACCGGCACGTTCTGCAAGGCGAGGTGGCGCGCGGCGTCGATGGTCTGGGACGCATAGGGCGAGAAGCTGATGGCGATCGCTGCGTCGCGAGGCGTGGCGAAGGCGAGCATCTCGGAATCAAGCCCGGCCGCCGATTCGACCAGCTGGTAGCGGATGTTCAGCTTGCCCAGCGCATAGGCGATGGTGCCAGCGACGGGCGACGACCGTCGCCGCGCCAGGACATAGATCGTCTCTGCATCCGCCAGCGTCTCGACCGCGCCTTCGAGCAGCGCGTCGTCGAGCGTGCGCGCCATGGCGTCGAGCGACTTGGTCGACGCGGCGACGAAGCCGTCGAGGATCGCCCGGTTCTGCGTCGCGCCCGGTCCGTCGCCGCGCAGCGCTTTCAGCCTTTCCTCGTAGCTCAGCGTGCGCTCGCGCAGCCTCTCGCGAAACACGGTCTGCAGGCTGGTGAACCCGTCGAAACCCAGATGCTGGGCGAAGCGGATCAGCGTGGAGGGTTGCACGCCTGCGGAGGCCGCGATGCTGGCGGCGGTGCCGAAGGCGATCTCGTCGGGGTTGTCCAGCGCATAGGCCGCGACCTGCGCGATCCGCTTCGGCAGCGCGTCGCGCTGGCTGAGGATGAGGGTCCGCAGCCCGTCGAAATCGCCCGGCGGCGCGGCGTTCATCGACGCGCCCTAACGGACATCGACCCAGCGCCGCTGTTCGGACGAGCGGGCGAGGGCATGCACCGTGCGCTCGATCTCCAGCCCGTCGTCGAAGTCGATGACATGCGCCTGCTCGCCGGCGATGCTGCGCAGCAGCTCATGGCATTCGATGACCTTGAGCTCGTTGAAGCCGAGCCCGTGGCCGGCGCCCGGATGGAAGCGGCCGAAGGGCTCGTGCGCCGGTGTGGTCAGGATGGTGCGGAACCCCTGTTCGCTCGCGCGGTCCGACGTCACGAAGAGCTGTAACTCGTTGAACCGCTCCTGGTCGAAGACGATCGACCCCTTCGAGCCGAAGATCTGGACTTGCAGGCGTCCCTTGCGGCCCCAGGCGGAGCGGTCGATGGTCAGCACGCCGGTGACCCCGCTGTCCAGCCTGAACAGGGCGCTGGCGATGTCATGGACTTCGACCGGGCGTGGACCGTCGGGCGTCATGCGCGTCGGGTACGGCTTGGCCTGTTCGCAGACCACGCTCGCCACCCGGCCGAACAGCATGCTCAGCAGCGACAGCGGGTGCACGCCGAAATCGTCCAGCGCGCCATAGCCGTTCACCGCCTCGTGCCTCTGCTGGAACGGCGCGTCCGGATCGGCGAGGAAGTCCTCGTCCATCTCCAGCCGCACATGGTTGACCGTGCCGATCGCGCCCTCGTCCAGCAGTCGCTTGATGTGCCGGATCGCCGGGCTCTGGATATAGTTGTAGCCGAGCACCGCCACGCGGCCCGACTTGCGCGCCGAGGCGGCCATGGCCTCGGCCTCCTCGAAGCTGGGCGCCATCGGCTTCTCGCACCAGACATGCTTGCCCGCCTCCAGGGCCGCGATCGCCATCTCGCGATGGTATCGGTTCGGCGTGGTGATCGAGACGACCTGCACGTCGGGGTCCGCGATGACGTTGCGCCAGTCCCCCGAACCCTTCGCGAAATCGAACTCCTTCGCGCGCTTCGTCGCGAGTTCGTCGGTCGCCTCGCCGAGATGCGCCAGTCTGATTTCTGGCACGTCGCCGAAGACGGTGTGGACGGAGGTCCAGGCAAGTGCGTGGCACTTGCCCATGAAGCCGGTGCCGATCAGTCCGACGCCGATCATCGCGCTCAGCCCACCGCGCCGGCGACGTTCTGGTCGTAGTCGACCAGAGCGCCGGTCATGACGCCCGCCTCGGAGCTGATCATGTAGGCGACGAGCGACGCGAGTTGGTCAGGCTTGACGAGTTGGCCCATCGGCTGCGCGGCTTCCGCCTTCTCCAGCCAGTCCGGCCCCGCGCCGTGCCACTTCGCCTGCACGATCGCCTCGCCGGGCGTGTCCATCCACCCCGGCAGCACCGCGTTGCAGCGGATGCGGTTCCCCCGATAGGCATTGGCGACGTTCTTGGTGAGCACGGCCAGCGCGGCCTTGCTGGCGGAATAGCCGGTGAGGAAGTCCTGGCCGCAATGCGCCGACATCGACAGCACGTTGACGATCGAGCCCGGCTTCTTCTCCGCGAGCAGGTGGCGCACCAGCCCCTGCATGAGGAAGAACGGCCCGCGCACATTGGTCTCGAACAGATGGTCGAACAGTTCGGGCGTCGTGTCGGTCAGCGAGCCGCGCGCCGACGAGGCGGCGGCGTTGACCAGCGCGTTGACGTGGCCGAAGCGGTCGAGCGCCGACGCGATGACGCGCTCGCAGGACGCTGTGTCGGCAAGGTCGGCGCTGACGAACATCGCCTGAGCGCCGAGTCTTTCCATGGCCGCGACCGCCTTGGCGCCCTTCTCCTCGGACCGCCCGACGAGCGTGATCGCCTTGCAGCCTTCCTCGACGAGCCGGGTCGCGATGGCCAGCCCGATGCCTTGCGCGCCGCCGGTGACGATGGCGCGGGTGGTGCTGTTCCTTGACTGTTGGATCGTCATGGTCAGCCTGCCGTGCCCACGCGGATAGCCTTGCGTTCCTTCACCGAGCGCAGCGCCGCATCGGCGAGAACCAGCGCCGCCAGCCCGTCCTCGCCGCTCGGCGTCGCCTTCTTCTTCTTCTTCATCGCCGTGATGAAACCGGCGATCTCGTTGGCGTAGGCCTGCGTGTAGCGGGTCATGAAGAAGTCGTGCAGCGGCGGCCGCGTATAGCCCTTGGCCGTCGCCAGTTCGATCGACACCGGCCGCTGGTTCTCCGCCGCGATCATGCCCTTCGAGCCGTGCACCTCGATGCGCTGGTCGTAGCCGTAGGTGGCGCGCCGCGAGTTGGAGATGACGCACTGCCGGCCCGACGCCGTCTCGAGAATCAGGCTGGCGCTGTCGAAGTCGCCCAGCTCGCCGATCTTCCTGTCGACCAGCACCGCTGCATGCGCGGAGACCAGCACCGGCTCCTCGCCGAGCAGGAAGCGTGCCATGTCGAGGTCGTGGATGGTCATGTCGCGGAAGATGCCGCCCGATCGCGGGATGTAGTCGTAGGAGGGCGCGCCGGGATCGCGCGAGGTGATGGTCACCATCTCGACCGTGCCGATCTGCCCGTCGTCGATCGCCTGCCTGACGGCCGCGAAATGCGGGTCGAAGCGCCGGTTGAAGCCGACCATCAGCGTCGCCTTGGTCTTCTCGACCACGGCCAGGCACTTCTTCACCCGCTTCACGTCCAGGTCGATCGGCTTCTCGCAGAAGATCGCCTTGCCGGCGCGCGCGAAGCGCTCGATCAGGTCCGCATGCGTGTCGGTCGGCGTGCAGATGATCACCGCGTCGATGTCCTTCGCCGTCTCGATCTGGTCGATCGTCCGGACCTCGGCGCCGTATCTGCCCGCGAGTTCCTTCGCCGGCTTCTCGAACGCGTCGGCAATGGCCACGAGACGGGCGTTGGGATTCGACGCGACCGCCTGCGCGTGCACCTTGCCGATACGTCCGGCGCCGAGCAGCCCGAAGCGAATTGTCATCAACGATCCCCTTGATGTGCGGCGAATGATGGCGTCTGCGACGATCGCGCCGCGACAGAATGCACAGACTACCAGAGTTTCAGATGGAATTTTTATTCCACCCATCGAACGGCCGTCAAGCTGGTTTCGTTGTTAATCCCCATTGCGCCACGCCGGCGAGCGCTTCTCCCGGAAGGCCGCGATGCCTTCCGCCGCGTCCGGCATCGACAGGTTCACCGTCAGCATGGCCTCCAGCATGCGCAGCCGGGCGTCGACGTCGTGGTTGAGCGCCGCGTAGAACGCGCCTCGGCCAAGCGCCGTCGCCTGCGGCGATGCCTGCGCCAGCTTCGCCGTGAACGCGTCGACCGCCTCGTCCAGCGCGCCATGCTCGACCACCTCGGTGACGAAGCCGAGCTTCAGCCCCTCCGCCGCCGACACGCGTTCGCCGGTCAGCATCAGCTTCAGCGCCTGCTTAGGCGCCATGGTCTGCAAGAGCGGCACCGTGATCATGTAGGGCCAGATGCCGACGCCGGATTCCGGCACGCCGAACACCGCCTTTTCGCTGGCCACGATGAAGTCGCAGGCCGCCGCGATGCCGAATCCGCCGGCCAGTGCATAGCCCTGCACGCGCGCGATCGTCGGCTTGCCGAGCTCCCACAGGTCGCGGAACAGCGCGGTGAGCTGGCTGCGCCCGCGATGCGCGTCGAAGGCGTCGCCGTCCCCCAGGTCCGAGAGGTCGCCGCCCGCCGAGAACGCTTCGTCTCCCGCGCCGGTGATGACCACCACACGTATCGCGCGGTCGTCCCGCGCCGCCGCCAGCCCGGCGCGCAGGCCGGCCAGCACCTCCGCGTTGATCGCATTGCGCCGTTCGGGGCGGCTGATCGTGAGCCGTGCGGCCGAGCCGCGGCGTTCCATCAGCACCGGTCCCGGCTGGGCCGTCGTCCTGCTGTCGTCCGTGCCCAAGTTGGATCCTTGTCGCGCTGCTTGGAGCGCGACCATCGCCGCTTGCCGGAAACTTGTCCAGATTGGCCATCTTCCCGCCACCCGGCCGGTCCACACCGGCGCATTCAGCGCGGGCATCGAGGACGATGGATTTCGCCAGGGCATCGGAATGGCTTCTGCGAAGCGCGGCCACCTTGGTCGCCGCGTTGCTGCTCCTCGTCGTCTATGTATCCGCGCCGCGCGCGACGGAGGTCCATCGGCCCGCCAATGACGGTCGCGTCATCGATTATTCGCCCGGCTGGAGCGTCGCCCGTCTCGTCGATCCGGACTGAGCAAGCCCGCGGTCGCCCTGCGCTACTTTCCGAGTTCGATCGAGCGCAGGCGCGCCGCTTCGACCGCGTCCCCGACGAGCCTCTTCATCCGGTCCTCGCCCATCAGTATGGCCAGCGCCGCGGCGGTCGTCCCGTTGGGGCTGGTCACCTGCTCGCGCAGCCTGCCGGGGTCCTCGCGCGTTTCGGCCGCCAGGCAGGCCGCGCCGTAGACGGTCTGCATCGCCAGCAGCCGCGCGGTATCGGCCGGCAGCCCGGCCGATAGGCCCGCGTCGGTCAGGCATTCGATGAAATGGAACACATAGGCCGGTCCGGAGCCCGACACGGCCGTCACCGCGTCCATCAGGTCCTCGCTGTCGACGCTCGCGACTTCGCCGATGGCGCCGAGAAGCGTCTTGACGAACCCCAGCGTGTCGGGCGTCACGCAGCCGTTCGACGTCACCACCATCATGCCCTTGCCGATCGCCGCCGGCGTGTTCGGCATGCAGCGCACGATCGGCGTTTCCTTGCCGAGGATGTCCTCGAAGGTGCCGATGCGCGTTCCCGCCGCGACGCTGACGAACGTCGCCCCGCTCGCGGCCGCCTGCCGATACCCCTCGGTCACCGCGCGCATCACCTGCGGCTTCACGGCAAGCACGACGAGCCTTGGCGAAAGGCCGGCCGGCAAGGACTCCGCCGAACCGACGGTCGCGGCGCCGAGCGCGGCTGCCCGTTCACGAAGCGCCTCGTTCGGCTCGACCACGAACGTGTCCGCCGGTTCGAGCAGCCCCGACTTCAGCCAGCCCTCCAGCATCGCGTGGCCCATGTTGCCGGCGCCGGCGAGGATGACGGGATCTGACATGGCGAACCTCCTGTTGGGAGGCTGAGATAGACCGGGGAGCGGCGGCGCGGAAGCCCCGTCAGCCGCCGCGTACCGGGAATCGCGCCGCGAGCCTGAGACCGAGGATGGCCAGCACGAAGAACAGCCAGACGGGATCGGCGCGCCGGAAGAAGAACGATTCCAGGAATGCGTTCAGCGCGGTGAAGAACAGCACCATCATGAAGAAGTCGGCGATCAGGATGTTTTCGCGCAGGAGCGGGGTCCGCATGAAGTCCCGCATCGGCGCGACGATGAAGGCGATCACCGCGAAGGCGAGCGCCGGAAGGCCCATGATCACGGCGATGTCCATGTAGCCGTTGTGGCCGTGCACGATGCCGCGAATGTCCCATGCGCGGTCGAATGGCTGGTCGATCGTGTAGAGCAACGGCGTGTCCCAGAAGCTCTCGTACCCGTAGCCCGTCCAGGGGCGCTTGAGGATCATCTCGCCGGAGAACTCCCACAGCGTGGTGCGGCCGGTATAGGTGAGTTCCGGCGCCATCGTCGCGGCGAGGTCCTTGAGTGGATCGATGAAGACGATGCCGAGCGTCACCAGCCCGGTGATCGCCAGCGCCAGCACGAAGAACACCGGCGTCAGGAAGCGCATGCCGATCAGGCCGGGCAGGAGCACCGGCAGGACGGCGACCGGCACCAGGCCGAGCGTCGTCTTCGATCCGGTGTTCGACATGAACGCGATGGCGAGGACGAAGATGACGATGCCTGACCACGTCCAGCCCCGTCGCCACAGATAGAGCCCGCCGAAGCTCAGGCACGCCATCACCGGTCCGGTGATGTTCTTGTGCGCGAACAGGCCGCGCCAGAAGCCCGCATGTTCCGGTTCGATCGAATCGGCCGAATGGATGGCCTCGTTCGGATAGAGCGCCAGCCCCGCGTAGCAGAGCGCGAGCACGACGAGGGCGGAGACCGACAGCGCGGTCGAGAACGCGTCGGCGTCGCGTGGCAGGCTGAGGATCGCCCCCACCGCGATCACCGCGATGACCGTGAACATCGCCGCTCTCGTCGCCGACGATGGATCGGCGGCGTTCATCACCGAGAGCGCGAGGAAGCCGAGGACGATGATCCACCACGGACTGAGCAGGGCGACCGCGACCTTGCGATCCACCAGCGTGAAGATGGCGAACAGGGACAGCGCGCCGACGCTGCCGAAGCCGAGCTGGTTGATGATGTCGCCCGAGCCTGCCTCCAGGGTCGGGCCCTGCGGGGTGAAGGGGCGGAACGTGACCAGAAGCACCGTCAGGAGGATCGCGGCGATGACCGTCGCGGCGCGCGCTGTCAGCCGCTCGGCTTCGGCCGCCTCAGTTCTTCTCGGGTTCGCGATACTGCTCACGGGCGTATCCGAATTCGGCGAGCAGGCGGCCGGCCGCGAAGAGGGTGGGGTCGAGGAAGGCGATGGGCAGTCCCGAACGCATGGCGGCGCGCAGCCCCCGCCATGGCGCCAGCGCCGCAAACGCGATGCTGCGCAGGATGACGGTCGCGCGTCCCGTCGATCCCGGGCGGCGGCGTCGGTCGACCAGTGCCGAGATGACCCCGTTCCTGATGCTGCGCGCGCGGATCCAGCTCCACTCGGTCCGCCGCGCGGGAATGGCCTCCGATACGCGGGCTTCGGCGCACCAGCCGAGCCGGAAGCCGCGTGCGGCCGCCCGCGACAGGAAATCGGAGTCGCCGCCGCCGAGGAAGTTGAAGCGCAGGTCGAGGAAGGGCGGGCCCATAGCCGCGAGCACGGGCTTGGTCACGAGCAGGTTTCCCGACGAGAAGAGCGCCTTGACCGGGCCGCTCGTGGAGTAGGGCGCCGCGAACACCGGATGTCTGGCCCACTTGGCGTTTCCACCGCCATCGAACGTCGGAACCTGTGGTCCGCCGACGATGTCGTGGCCGCGTTCGGCGAAGCGGCACATCGTCTCGATCCAGTCCGGATCGGCCACCTCGTCGTCATCGATGACCATGAGATGACGCAGGTTGGGAAAGCGCAGCAGCGCGGTTTCCCAGCCGGCATTGTAGGCGCTGCAATTGCCCCGATTGTGGGCCACGATCAGCAGCCCTTCGATCGCGCCGCTCGCGTATCGCGCCGCCGCCGCCGCCGCGCCCTCGGCCTGCTCGGCGTCGTTCTCGATGGTGATCACCGCGAACCGTCGCGGCGTCGCCTGTCTGGCCAGTGACGTCAGCGTCGCCAGGATCTGCTCGGGCCGGCGGAAGGTCGGCACGGTCACGACCGTTTCGATCGCCGCCTCGTCCAGGTCGGGCGAGCGCGCGATCAGCGAAATCGTGCCGTCTGTCGGCTTGGGAATCATGGCGCGGTCCGGCCCTTCGGGCCGCACTGAACACCGACGATCGTTTAGGTTTCGTTAATCAACCCGAGCGGCGCCGAAACAGATGCAACCTGGGATTGTGGCGATCTTCGGTGCATTTAAGCATCGGTTCATTGCCGCTTGATAGGAATGGGGAGACAGGCTGGGCCCGATGCATCTTCTATTCGCCACCTCGCTCGTTCCGGACGTGTCGCCGGCGACCGGCTACGACATCGCCAATGCCGCGATTGTCGCTGCGATGCGGCGCGTCGGCGTGCGCGTCACGGTCATGGGTTATGCCTGGCCCGGCCGCGAAGTCGCCGATCCGGACGACACCATCGTGCTTGGCGAACTCGACGTTCGCAACGAAACGGCGTCGCTTGGGGTCAAGGCCCGATGGACCCTCGGAGCCTTGACGAGCGGCATGACCGTCTCGTCCTACAAGATGCTGGCGCTTCCGCGCGCCTCCGTCTCGCACGTTCTCGACCATCTGGGCGCCGTCGACGCCTATGTGCTGAACGCGGTCCAGTTCGCCGGAGCCTTCGGCGATCTGTTCGCGTCCAAGCCCTTCGCCTTTGTCGCGCACAATGTCGAGCACCGCTCCGCGGAGGAGAACGCTGCCGCGGCGAGAAGCCCGTTGCAGCGCTGGCTGTTTGCACGCGAGGCCCGCCTTCTCAAGACCCTTGAGCTGGAACTCTGCCGTCGCGCCCGGCACGTCTTCACCCTTGCGGAGGGAGACCGCGCGCCGCTCGGCGTCTCCCGCGACGACAGATCCTCCGTGTTGCCCCTGGTGACGAGGACGGCGCCCTATCGTGCGAGGCGGACGCGAAAGGTGGAGGCGGACGCCGTCCTCCTGGGCACCTGGACGTGGCAGCCGAACCGCATCGGCCTCGAATGGTTTCTTGAAGCTGTGACGCCGCATCTGCCGGCGGATTTTCGTGTCCGCATCGGCGGCGCCATCCCGGCCGGCATGGTTCCCTCGCGGGCAGGCGTCGAATTCGTCGGACGCGTGGCCGACGCTACCGAATTCGTGCGGTCCGGGGCTGCGGTCGCCTTGGTCAGCCAGGCGGGGACCGGCGTGCAGTTGAAGACGATCGAGGCCTTCGAACTCGGTCTGCCCTGCGTCGCCACGCCGAAGTCGCTTCGCGGCGTCGACATGCTGCCCTCCAACTGTTCGGTCGCCGAGGAACCCAGGGCGTTCGCCAGGGCGCTTGTGCAGACGGCCAAGATGGGTCGGGAGATCGACGGGGCGGGGTTTTTCGAGGCGCAGCGCGCCTCGTTGGATCGGCGCGTGCGGTTTGGATTGTCGCGCCTTGGTCATGTCGCGGCCCGGGAGTTCGCATGAACATGCATTCCGCTCCGCTGTCTGGTGCGCCGATCCCGACCCTGGTGATCCTCGGCATCCCGGTCGCCCGCATCGCCTGGGCCGACGCGATCCAGCATCTGCGCGGCCTGCTGCGTGAGAAGCGCTACACCAAGATCGGCTTCCTCAACGCGCACAACGCCAATGTCGCATGTTCGGACCCGACTTTCGCGCGGGCCTTGCAGGGCTTCCTGGTCTTGCCTGACGGCGTCGGCGTCGACATCGCCGCCAAGTTCCTCTACGGCGAACCCTTCCCGTCCAACCTCAACGGCACCGATTTCGTGCCGCATCTGATCGCCTCGGCGACGGAGCCGCTCAAGGTCGCCCTGCTCGGCACCACCCGCAAGAATGCGGAAGGCGCTCTGGCCGCGCTGGCGGCTCTTGCGCCGATCCATAGCTACGAGCTGATCCACGACGGGTTCTTCTCGCCGGCGGAGGAACCGGAGGTCCTCGATCGCATCAGGGGCATGCGCCCCGACATCCTCCTGGTCGCCATGGGCGTGCCCCGGCAGGAACTGTGGATCGAGCGCAATCTCGGCCCGGCCTACTGCACCTTGCCGATCGCGGTGGGAGCGCTCTTGGATTTCCTCAGCGGCGCCGTGCCGCGCGCGCCGGTCTGGGTGCGCCACCTGCGGCTCGAATGGCTCTTCCGCCTCGTGGTGGAGCCGGGCCGGCTCTGGCGACGCTATGTCGTCGGCAACCCGCTCTTCCTGGTCCGCGTGTTCTTTCAGCGGCTCAGGGCGGGGCGAGCCGGGACGTGAATCCGAGACCCGATCCAGACACCCTGGACGGCGGTCCGGCGGGTGCCTCCGAACTCGCGACGGCGATCGTCACGGCGAGCTACGCACCTGACTTCGATCGTTGTCGCCTGCTCTGCGAGACCGTCGACCGGCATGTGACCGGCCATGCCGAGCATCTCATCCTGGTCGAAGCGGGCGATATGCCCGTCTTCCGTCCGCTCCAGTCGTTGCGGCGGCGCATCATCGACGAGCGCGAACTCCTTCCGTCATGGCTGAGGTCGTTCCGCGATCCGTTCAGCCTGTTTCGCCGGCGCGTCTGGTTGGCGCCCGGCCTGCCGCCCCTGCGCGGCTGGCATGTCCAGCAGCTTCGCCGGATCGCCGTCGCCGCGGCGGTCGATGCCGAAATCCTCGCCTTCTGCGATTCCGACGTCGTCTTTGTCCGACCCTTCGACTGCCGGGCCTTCGTGTCGGAGGGCGGGGTCGCGCTGTTCCGGCGCGACGGAGCGCTCGCGGGCCGGCGCGATACGGAGCATGCCATCTGGTCGGCCAATGCCGGCCATTCGCTCGGCATCTCCGAACCCCTCGTTTCGCCGCACGACTACATCGCCACCCTGATCGCCTGGCGTCGATCGGCGGTGCTGGCCATGTGCGCGCGGATGGAGGCCGTCCACGGCGTCCATTGGACGCGCGCGGTCGCGGCGCGCCGGCGGTTTTCCGAATGCATGCTCTACGGCCGCTTCGTCGACGAACTCATGGATGGCGAGGGTCACGTCCACTCGGACCGTGAGCTGTGCCGGGTCCACTGGACCGGCGAGGCCCTCGACGACCGGGGTTTCGCGGCCTTCCTCGATGCGCTCGAGCCGCATCAGGTGGCGATCGG
Organism: Rhizobiaceae bacterium; assembly: GCA_050184585.1. Taxonomy (GTDB): domain Bacteria; phylum Pseudomonadota; class Alphaproteobacteria; order Rhizobiales; family Rhizobiaceae; genus JBFXAF01. The sequence goes on from JBFXAF010000009.1 coordinate 17,843, forward strand.
CATGCAGTCCTTCATCGGCACCGACATCGGCCGCATCCGGCGCCTCGTCTAGAACCGTCGGGCCGGCATCCGCATCGCCGAATAGGTGAGCAGGAAGGACGCTAGGTAGAGGATCGCGAAGCCTGCGTTGAGCGACCAGATGAAGGTCGGCGTGTCGGTCGCCAGCACCAGCAGCCACGTCAGCACGACGGCCTTCGCGGCCGCGAGCAGGGCCAGGTTGATGACGCGGATGAGCGTCTGGCCGCGCGCGAAAAGCAGTTCCGCCTGGTATTCGATCAGATTCCTGATGCCCGGTACGAAGATCGCCAGTGCCAGCAGCGGCGCCGCTTCCGCGACATTGGCGCCCAGCGCGGTCGGGAACTGAGACAGGAATGCCACGAAGGCGAGCAGGCCGGCGGTCGACACGAGGAACACGCCTACCTCGATCCCGCCGCGCACCACGCCGCGTTCGATGGCGGCCGGAATGCGCATGATGTGCTGCACCAGCATCATCGTGAATGTGCGGACCGGGATCGCCGTCAGGTCGACCAGCCTCATGATGATGGCGTAGATGCCCGCCAGATGCGGGCCGCCGAACGCCAGCACCAGCAGCTTGTCGAATTCCATCTGCAGATAGAAGAGCACTTCGGCCAGGGCCACGTAGGCCGAGTCCGCCAGTCGCCCCACATAGACGCGTGGCCGAAGCCGGAGCCGCTGGCGCGGATAGAAGCAGGTCGCCGCGATCGCCAGCGACGCCGCATTGGCGACGAGATAGTAGCCGCACCATGTCGCGAGGTCGTGGTCGGGTCCGAACATGAACGCCAGCGCCGCCGCCGTGCGGATCGCCGTGCCGAGGATCACGATGATCGCGCCGCGGCCGAACCGGCCGATGCCGTTGTTCACGATCACCACGACTTCCGCCGGCCGCCACAGCAGCGCTTCCGCCGCGACGACTGAGAAGAACAGGACGGGCGTCAGGGTCGTGCCGAAGAACACCGCGTGCACGCCCCATCCGGCCACGGCGATCATCGGGACGGACAGGGCGCCGAGAAGCATGAAGCCGGCGGTGAAGGTGCCGATCAGGGCCGGGCGCGTGGTGGCTGCCCGGTAGAGGGGGGAGACGAAGCCGAAGGCCAGCAGCCGCGAGAGCATGACGCCAGCCGCCGACGCCGTAGCGAAGACGCCGAACTCGGCGATCGTCAGCGTGTTGGCCAACACCACGAAATAGACGAGCGCGAAGATCAGCCGCCCGGCCGATCCGGTGACCGCCGAAAGATAGTCGGCGACGAGCTTCCCCCGGCCCGCGAGCAGCTCGCCGAGCCGTTCGCGACGCATGGCGGGCTGGGTTCCGGTCGTCTCGGTCATCGGCGTATCTGGCCGATCCATACGCCACAATGTTTAACGCTGCGTTCCGGGTTCGAAATTAACCTTTTGTTTCCCATGCCTGTTTAGCGTGGATTAACGAATTGCCGCCGTGGTCGTCCCTGCGGCAGGCAATCGCGAAGGAAACCCATGTTCGACGCATCGAACCGACAGTCCGGGAAACGCGACCGATCGTTGCTTTCGCTCGGCGCGTCGGCGCGCCGCGAGCCGGCTGGGCCGGGTTCGCTCCTTGCTCTGGCCGCGTCCGAGGGGCCGGATCCGGCGTTGCGCCATCGGATCACCAGGTCGCGGCGCGAGGCGGAGCCCAGCCCGCTGCTTGCCGCGCTGGGCTCCAGGAGCGAATTCGCCGCTCACGACGACGTGCGGGAGAACCCTCCGCCGGCCGACGAGGCTCGCGTCGAGGCTCCGGAGCTCCGCCCGGAGCCGAAAGAGCCGGGGGGCGTCAGGGCCTGGCTGCGCCGTCTCCGCGACCGCATGGAAGCGCCGTCGCCGGTGGCAAGCGGGCGAATGTCCGAAGCCGCGCCCGAAGCTCGGCCGCCGCTTCGCGAGCCGTCGCCCGCGTCGGCCGAATCGGCGCCCGCCCCGGGCCGGCCCGATGTGAGGGAGGAGCGGGTTCGCGACAAGGTCGATCCGGAGCCACTGCACGCCGCCGCGACCCGGGACGACTACTGGAGACCGATGGTCGACCCTTTCAGGGTCATCGGCGGTGTCGTCAGATCCCGCTGGATCATCGTCGGGGCAACGATCGCCGGCGCGGTCCTCGGCGTGGTCATCGCGCTTTCCACTCCCAAGCTCTACCAGGCCTACACCGAACTGGTGGTAGACCCGCGCGATCTCGCCCTCGTCGACCGCGAGCTGACGACGACCGGCCTGCCGTCCGACGCCACGCTTGCGCTGGTCGAGAACCAGGTCCGCGTCCTCACCTCCTCGACCGTGCTCAACAAGGTCGTCGACCGGTTGGGGCTCGACCGCGATCCGGAGTTCAACGGCGAGCAGGGCGCGAGTTTCGGCCCTGGTACGGTGATCGCGCTGATCCGGTCGCTCGTCTCCGGCGGCGCCGACGGCGGCGCGGACGCGGTGCGCAAGCGCGCGCTTGCGGTCGAGCATCTCGGCAAGAGCCTCCACGTCGAGCGCGGCGGCAAGACCTTCGTCATCGTCATATCGGTCAGCACGCAGAGCGGCGAGAAGTCGGCGCTCATCGCCAACACGATGACCGAGGTCTTCATCCAGACCAGCGGAGAACTCCAGTCCGACACGGCGGGACGCGCCACCGAGGAGCTGATGTCCAGCATCGGCGAACTGCGCGGCCAGGTCGAGGACGCGGAGCGCAAGGTGGCGGCCTTCAAGGCCGAGAACGACATCGTCGATTCGCAGGGTCGGCTGATCACCGACGACGAGATCGTCAAGGTCAACGATCAGCTCACGGCGGCCCGCGCCCGCACCATCGAGCTCAATGCCCGCGCCGCATCCGCCCGGGAGCTCACCGTCGACGCGGTGGCGAGCGGGGCGTTGCCGGAGGAACTGGCTTCGCCGGTCGTCATCGAGCTGCGCGCCCAGTATGCGACCCTCAAGCAGGAAGCCGACCGCGTCGGGGCCCGCCTTGGGCCCAGGCATCCGACGCGCGTCGACGTCGAGGCGCAGCTTGCCGGCGCGCGCGACCGGCTCTCCGACGAGTTGCGCCGTGTCGCGGCCTCGATCCAGGTCGCGCTCGCCCGTGCCGTTCAGGAGGAGCAGGCGCTGGCCGCCCGGCTGGCACAGCTCAAGGCGCGTCACGGCAGTCTCGGCGAGCACCTCGTCACGCTGCGCGAACTCGAGCGTGACGCGACCGCCAAGCGCTCCGTCTACGAGGCGTTCCTGCTTCGAGCCCGCGAGACGCAGGAGCAGATGGGCATCAACGCGGCCAACGTCACGGTCATTTCGACGGCCTTCCCGCCCCTCGATCCCAGCGGACCGTCGCGTTCCGCCATCGCGGTTGGCGCGACGGTGCTCGGCTTCCTGATCGGCGTCGCGCTCGGCGTCGTGCGCGGGACCTGGACCAGCCTGCGCGAGAACCTCACCGGCCGTCCGCGCCGCCGACGCCGCGCCAGGCCGGTGGGAGACGATCCGCCGCCATCTGGACCGCGCGGCGCTCACGGGGATCAACCGGAAATGCCTCGGCGGGAAGCCGAGACGCGAGAGGACATGCCGATGGGGTTCATCGACAGATTGCGCGGCTATGCCGCGACCGCGCGGCGCCGCCAGCCCGCGCCGGAGGTTGCGGCGCCGGTTGCGCCCCCGCCGGCCGCGCCGGTTGCGTCGTCCCCCTCCGCCCCACCTCCGGCCGCACATGCATCCGCACAGGAACTTTCACCGATGTCGCCCTATCACCCCTTCGCCTCAGCACCCTTGATGGCCGTGCCGCCGTCGCACCCGTCGCCCGCCTATGCGCCGGTGTTCGCGCCGCCGTCGCCTGCCATGTCGGTCTGGCCGCCCTCGCCTCAGCCGCTCTACCCCCAGGCGGTCGCGCCCAACTGGTACGGGGTGGCGCCTCCGCCCCCGCCCGCGATGTACGTGCAGGGGATGGCTGGACACGGGCCTTGGGTCTATCCGCAGCCACCGGCGCCTGCGGGCTTCCACATCCAGCCGCCCGTCCACGTCTACGCCTCTCCGCCCCCCGCTCACTATGCGCCGCCGCCGCCGGCCCCGCCGCAATACGCCGCACCCATGCCGGCCTACGCGCCGCCGCCTCCCGAGGTTCCGGCCGCGCCTGCTCCGGAATCGCGGCGCCCGGCGACTCGCATGGCCTCGTCATCGCCGGTTTCGACGGTGGACGAGATTCGCGACAGCCTGCGCGAGGTGCGGGACGCGATGCGCGAGCTCGTCGAGGATCGGCACCGGCGGCGGATCGCCTGAACCGTCTGCTTGCGAGTTTACGGCACCGGACGGCGCTCAGGCGGGATTGCCGGCGCCGTTTTTGGTGAAAATGCGCGCCGATTGGATCGACACCGGAGGCGTGAGTGGCGGACATCATCGATGGCAAGGCGGTAGGAGACGAGGTCGCCCGCGAGGCCGCCCGTTATGCGTCGGAGCTGATGGCCTCGGGAGGACCGCGCCCCGGCCTCGCGGTGGTCATCGTCGGAGAGGACCCGGCAAGCCAGGTCTACGTCGCGTCGAAGTCGCGCAAGGCGAAGGAATGCGGCTTCCACTCGGTCCAGCACACGCTGCCCGAGGACACCGGCGAGGCCGACCTTCTGGCGCTCATCGCCCGCTTGAACGCGGATCCGGCGATCCACGGCATCCTCGTCCAGTTGCCGCTGCCGAGGCACATCGATTCCGGCAAGGTCATCCAGACGATCGATCCAGGCAAGGACGTGGACGGCTTCCACTTCGTCAACGTCGGCAAGCTGGGCACGGGCGAACTGGCCACCGCCTTCGTTCCCTGCACGCCCGCCGGCTCCATGCTGCTCATAGAGAAGGTGAGGGGTAGGGACCTTTCCGGCCTTTCCGCCGTCGTCGTCGGTCGATCCAACATCGTCGGCAAGCCCATGGCGAACCTGCTGCTCGCTGCCAACTGTACCGTGACCATCGCGCACAGCCGCACCCGCGACCTGCCGGCGATCGCGCGCGCCGCGGACATCCTCGTCGCGGCCGTCGGAAAGCCGGAAATGGTGCGTGGCGACTGGGTGAAGCCAGGCGCCACGGTCATCGACGTCGGCATCAACCGGGTGGCGGCGCCCGAGAAGGGCGAGGGCAAGACGCGTCTGGTCGGCGACGTGGCGTTCGCCGAGGCGCGGAGCGTCGCTGGTGCGATCACGCCCGTGCCGGGCGGCGTCGGCCCCATGACGATCGCCATGCTGATGGCCAACACGGTCGCCTCGGCCTATCTGGTTGCAGGCAGGAAGCGCCCCGTCTTCTAGGAGGGGACCGGCAGGAAGGTCGGGTCTGCGGGTGCGCTTGGCTGTTCCGCTTGCGAATGGTGCGATAGAGCAATGTCCGACCAGGTCGAACCAGTTCCGTTTCCTCGATGGCGAGGCGGCTCGCTTCGCCATCGGAGAAAAAGGGTGACGCCGTATTCACCGGAAATGCGCTACAAGCGCGACCGATGACCGAGCCTTCGCAACCCAACCGGCACTTTGCCTTCCTGCTCGTCGACAAGTTCTCCATGTTCTCGCTGGCGGCGGCGATCGACACGGTGCGCTCGGCGAACCGTCTGCTCGGGAGGGACTTCTATGGCTGGACGACGGTGTCGGCGGACGGCGAGGCCGTCATCGCGTCGAACGGCCTGCCGATCAAGATCGACTACAGCGTCTCGGATCTTCCTTCCGCCGATGTCCTCTTTGTCGCCGTCGGCCTGACCACGGAGTTCCCCGGCAAGAGCAAGGTGCTCGGTGCGCTGCGCGGTTGGGGTCGTCGCGGGGGCGCTCTCGGAGCCTTGTCGGTCGGGTCCTATCTGCTCGCCGAGGCGGGGCAGCTCGACGGGCACCGCTGCACGATCCACTGGGAGAACCGGGCCGGCTTCCGGGAGCGCTTCCCCGACATCGAGTGCACCGCCAACGTCTATGAGATCGACCGCAAGCGCTATACCTGCGCCGGCGGCACGACCTCGATCGATCTCATGCTGGAAATCGTGCGCCGCGATTTTGGCTCGAACCTCGCAAACGGCGTCGCCAACCAGTTCCAGCACGAGCGCATTCGCTCCGCCGGCGACCGCCAGCGCGTCGGGCCCGAGCGTGATCTGACCGGCAAGTCGGAGAAGCTGCGCAAGATCGTCGAGCTGATGGCCGACAATCTCGACGAACCCTATTCGGCGGTCGAGCTCGCAAGGTCGGCGGGGCTGTCGGTCCGCCAGGTTGAACGGCTGTTCCTCCGCCATCTCAGCCTGACGCCGGGCCGGTACTACATGCGCCTCAGGCTGGAGCGCGCCCGCGAACTGCTCAGGCAGACCAACATGCCGATCCTCGACGTCGCCATCGCCACCGGCTTCACGTCCCACTCCTATTTCGCCCAGAGCTACAGGCTGCAGTTCGGCCGCCCGCCGAGCGAGGAGCGCCGCACCACATATTGAGCTCGGTCGCGTCGGCAGGGGGCAAGCTTCACGCGAAGCGGTTGCCTTGCCCCGACGCCTTCGCTAGCTTCCGTGACGACACGACTGGCGGCGGGGGTTCGAGGATGGCGGCGATGCTTCGCGGCTTCATGGCACTTTTGTTTGCGATCATGACGGCCGGTACGGCTCTCTCCGCCGACAAGGCGATCATCGTGCTCGACGCGTCCGGCTCGATGTGGGGCCAGATCGACGGCAGACCGAAGCTGGAAATCGCCCGCGAGACCCTGCGCGAGGTGTTGCCTACCCTTCCTTCGAGCTACGAGGTCGGCCTCATGGCCTATGGCCATCGCGAGAAGGGGAGTTGCTCCGACATCGAGCTCGTGGTTCCGCCGGCGACGGGAACCGCCGACGCCATCATCGCGGCCGCCGACCAGATGAAGTTCCTGGGCAAGACGCCGCTCTCGGACGCTGTCCGCCAGGCCGCCGAGGCTCTGCGGTACGGCGAGGACAAGGCGACCGTCATCCTGATCACCGACGGGCTCGAGACCTGCAATGCCGATCCCTGCGCCGTCGGCAACGAGCTTGAGCAGGCCGGCGTCGACTTCACCGCCCATGTCGTCGGTTTCGGCCTGACGGCGGAGGAAGGCCGGCAGGTCGCTTGCCTCGCGGAGAACACGGGCGGCAAGTACTTTCAGGCCGACGACGCTGGCGGCTTGACCGACGCGTTGGCGGAGGCGGTGGTGCCTGAGCCCGCGCCGGAACCCGCCCCTGCGCCGGAACCCGCGCCGGAACCGGAACCGGAACCCGAGCCGGCGCCCGCGTTCAATATCGCGCCGACCATCTCGCTGGCCGAAGTCGGACCCGAACTCGGACCGGACGATGGCCAGTCATGGGTCGTCTTCAAGGCCAACCCGGACGGGTCGCGCGGCGACTACGTCTCGACCGACTACGGCGCGTGGAAGGGAACGCTCGATCCGGGCCGCTACGTTCTCGTCGGGAAGGTCGGCCACGCCGAGATCGAGCAGCAGATCACGATCGAGACAGGGCAGGTCGCCGCGCCGCATTTCGTGCTCAATGCGGGGACTCTCGTCGTCAGGCCTCGTCCCGCCCCGGGCGAGGGCGTCATGGACGCCGCAGCCGTCGTCGTCGCCTTCCCGGGCGGGGAGACCACCTACTATGGCGAGACGCGCGCGGTGTTCCCGGCGGGAGACCTGACCGTGACCGTGCGGATCGGCGAGGGCTCGCTGACGGAGACGGTGGCGCTGAAGGCCGGCGAGACTGTCGAGAAGGACATGATCGTCGGCGTCGGCCGTGCCGTGTCCAACGCCTTCTACGTGCCCGGCATGAAGGTCGATGACGGCAACGTCTTCACCGAGTTCTTCAAGGCCGCGAAGAAGATGGACGGCAGCCGCGATCAGATCGCCTATTCCTATGGCCCCGATGCCACCCACGACCTGCCGGCCGGAGACTACGTTTCGGTCGCGAGCATGGGCGAGGCGACGGCGGAAGCGCCCTTCACGGTGAAGGTCGGCGAGCGCACGGAAGTCTCGGTGGTCCTCAACGCCGGCGTGATCTCGATCACCGCGCCGGGCGCCACCCACATCGAGATATTCTCGGCCGCCAAGGACATCCAGGGCAACCGCAAGGCCTTCGGCTATGCCTATGGCGAGAGCCATCAGACCACGCTTCCGGCCGGCGACTACGCGGTGATCGTCGATCGCGGTGACGCCGGCGGAAAGAAGGAGGTCGCGGCGACCGTCAAGGCGGGCGAGCGCACCGAGACCACGGTGCCATAGACCCGGTCTCAGGCGAGCACATTAACCGCATAGCCGGCGCGCTCCACCCGCGCGCCGGCATCGCGGTCGAAGGTGACGAACGTATCGCCGCCCAGCCGCCGGCCTTCATGAGCGATCACGCCGTCGGCGAAATCGCCCCCGGCTTCCAGTAGGGCAAGCCCTGCTTCGACGGCCGGACGGTCGAGCACGATCTTGTCGGTGGCGACGACCGTCTTCATGAAGCGGGCGACATCGCTACGCGAAAGCCTGAACCGGCTTCTCATGACCCAGGCGATTTCGCAGAGCGTCGGAAGGGTGACGGCAACCGTCGTAGCGTCGCTTATGGCACGGACCGCAGCCGGGCTCTGCCGCGGGTCGTCATTCAGCAGCATCCTTAGAATCAGATTCGTGTCGGCCGTAATGTTCACGTGCGCCCGCCCAAGCCTCTTCGGTCGCCTGCTTGATCTCTTCGATGGTCAGCTTCGGCCCGTTCGGATCATAGAACATGCCGAAAAGTTCGGAGATGTCGTGCTTCTTCGGATGCTCGGCTCTTATCCCCACCTCGCCGCCCGGAAGCAGGGTCAGCACAACCTTGTCCCCCGCCTTCACCCCAAGATGCTTCAGCAGGTCCTTTTTCAGGGTTACCTGCCCTTTCGCCGTAACTGTGAGCGTCGTCATGGCGCACCTCCGAAACCGAAAGTAAGGCAAACTTGCCTTACTTTCAATCGCTATGCCGCGAAGGCCGTCGCACCCTGGTCCGCGCGGCCGGCGATGCGGCGAAAACCCTCGAACAGCTCCCGCCCGAAGCCGAACTCGTTGGCCGAGAGATCCGGCACGACGCAGCTGCGCCGCTCCATCTCCGCATCGGGGATCAGCACCTGCAGGAGCCCCGCCTCGCCGTCCACGCGCACCAGGTCGCCGTCGCGCACCTTGCCGATCGCGCCGCCGTCCAGCGCCTCCGGCGTGACGTGGATCGCCGCGGGCACCTTTCCGCTCGCGCCCGACATGCGCCCATCGGTCACCAGCGCGACCTGGCGGCCACGGTCCTGGAGGATGCCGAGCACGGTGGTCAGCTTGTGTAGTTCCGGCATGCCGTTGGCCTTCGGCCCCTGGAACCGCACGACCGCCACGAAGTCGCGGTCGAGCCTGCCCGCCTTGAACGCGTCGTTGAGCGCCTGCTGGCTTTCGAACACGATGGCCGGCGCCTCGACGATCCGCCGTTCGGGCTTCACCGCCGAGGTCTTGATGATCGCCTTGCCGAGATTGCCGGAGAGCACCTTCAGCCCGCCGGTCGGCTGGAACGCCCTGGCGGCCGGCGCCAGCACCTTCTCGTCGCCGCTCTTCTTCGGCGCCGGTCGGCGTTCCACTGTTCCGTCGGCTCCCAGCCGCGCCTCGACCGTGTAGGGTCTCAAGCCTTCGCCCCAGACGGTCTGCACATCCTCGTGCAGGAACCCGGCGTCGAGCAGTTCGCGGATCAGGAAGCCCATGCCGCCCGCCGCGTCGAAATGGTTCACGTCCGCCAGCCCGTTCGGATAGACGCGCGCCAGCAGCGGCACGACTTCCGACAGGTCGGAGATGTCCTGCCATGTCAGCGAGATTCCCGCCGCCGCCGCCATGGCGATCAGATGGATCGTATGGTTGGTCGACCCGCCGGTGGCGTGCAGCCCCGCGACGCCGTTGACGATCGAGCGCTCGTCGATCATGCGCCCGGCCGGCGTATAGGCGTTGCCGAGCTGGGTGATCGCCAGCGCCCGCTTCGCCGCCTCCCTGGTCAGCGCATCGCGCAGCTCCGTGCCCGGATTGACGAATGACGAGCCCGGCATGTGCAGCCCCATGATCTCCATCAGCATCTGGTTGGAGTTCGCCGTGCCGTAGAAGGTGCAGGTGCCCGGCCCGTGATAGGATTTGGACTCTGCCTCCAGCAGTTCGGCGCGCCCGACCTTGCCTTCGGCGTAGAGCTGCCGGACCTTCGCCTTCTCGTCGTTCGGCAGGCCGGACGTCATCGGGCCGGCTGGCACGAACACCGCCGGCAGGTGGCCGAAGGTCAGCGCCGCGATGACCAGCCCCGGCACGATCTTGTCGCACACGCCGAGATAGACCGCCGCGTCGAACATGTTGTGCGACAGGCCGATCGCCGCCGACATGGCGATCACGTCGCGCGAGAACAGCGACAGCTCCATGCCGGGCTGGCCCTGGGTGACGCCGTCGCACATGGCCGGCACGCCGCCTGCCACCTGCGCCACGCCGCCGGCCTCGCGCGCGGCCTGCTTGATCAGGGCCGGATAGGTCTCGAAGGGCTGATGCGCCGACAGCATGTCGTTGTAGGAGGTGATGATGCCGAGGTTCGCCGCCCGCTCGCCGGCCAGCGCTACCTTCTCTGCCGGCGCGCAGACGGCGAAGCCGTGGGCCAGGTTGCCGCAGGACAGCACCGCCCGGTTGGCGGTCCGCGACGCGGCGGCGTCGACGCGCGCGAGATACGCGTCGCGGCCTGAGCGCGACCGTTCGCGGATGCGGCGGGTGACGGCTTCGATCTCGCGTCGTGCGGACATGGCTCTACCTTGCGTTCGGCGGGGCGGTAAACGGGACGGAAAGGATGTTTCCGTATTGTTTCGGCGGGTTTGCTGCATTCGCGGCGAAGAGGGGATGATCCGCCATGACGTTGTTCCGCGACCTGTTCTTTGTCGGCCTCGCCCTTTTCAACATCGGCATCGCCGCGGCGCTGCTGGTGATGCCCGAATGGTCGGCGACCTGGCTTCCGTGGGCGGACCTTTCGCCTTTGTCGCACGCCTTCCTCGTCGCCATCAGCGCGGCCACCGGCGCGGCCATCGTCTGGATCGTGGCGAGCCGGGAATATGGCGCCGCCGCCGCCGGCGCGCTCGACCTGGCCGTCGCATACGTAGTCATCGCCGCCTGGCTCTTCGTGGTCCGGGCGGAGGCGCCGGGCGACGCCCTGTTCTGGTTCGGCTTGCTGTGCGTCGCGTCCGCATTGACGGTCATCGTCATCTTCCTGTGGAGCCGGCGGCTGCCCCTTGCCTTGTCTGGGCCGATGCCGGGCCTGCTGAAGGCCTGCTTCGCCGCCTACGCGGCTGTTTTCCTGCTGGCCGGCCTGGGACTCCTGCTCGGCTGGCCTCATGTCATGCCTTGGGCGGTCGAGGCCGACTTCGCACCCGTGCTGGGCGGCCTGATGCTCGGTGCGGCGACCTACTTCGCCTATCCGCTTGCCTATCCCGCCTACGGCAACGCCAAGGCCCAGCTCGTCAGTCTCGCCGTCTTCGGCTTCCTCTTCCTGCCGGTCTTCCTCGCCGACGCGACCCTTGATCCGGCGAAGTCGACCAGCGTCGTCACGTCCTTCGTCGTGCTCGTCTCGGGCCTCGTGCTCTCGCTCTACGTCCTCTTCCTGCGGCCGAGGATCGGCGACGAGCCCGCCCTCTACGGCGCCCAGTAGATATGAGAGGGCTTGGACGTCGCGGCCAGGACGCGCCCGATGACCAACTCGCTTCCATGAGATAGGGCGTCTTCGGCTACCTTCCGCTTTGCGTCGCCCTCGATGTGCAGATAGAGCTGCCCGGCGGCGACAATGGCGGCGAGCGGCCAGCTCAGACGCGTTTCGCCGGCGCTTGACGCCAGAACCACGTAGACGCCGGGATATGTCTTTGGATCGAGTAGGCGCTGCAGCCCATCGGCATCCGGAAACAGGGATGCCGTGTGTCCGTCCAGCCCCATGCCCAGCACCGCCACGTCGAACGGCAGCTTGAGGTCGCGCGCGGCCGGGTTCTCCGCGTCTGGCAACGAGCCGTCCGGCCCGCCGCGGAGTCCGACGAACTTGGCGTTCGCCGCCTCGCCGCGCAGCAGGCGCGACCGCACCAGCTTCTCGTTGGAGCGATCCGAAACTGGCGGCACGTCGCGTTCGTCGATCAGCGTCACGGTCACCCTCGGCCAGTCGAGCGGTTTCGCCGACAGAGCATCGAAGAAGCGGCCGGGAGTGGTGCCGCCCGACACGGCGAGCGTGGCCCCGCCCTGGACGGTGATCGCGCCGCGAAGGTCGTCCGCGATGTTCGCCGCAAGCTCCCTGGCAAGGATCTCGCCGCTGGCGAATTCATGCCATACGGCGCCGCTCATGCGCTTTCATGCCAGGTGCGCCCGTCGCGCTCGATCAGCGCGATCGACGAGGAAGGTCCCCAGGTTCCCGCCGTGTAGCCCTGCGCCTCCTGCCTGGAATCCTGCCAGGCGCCGAGGATCGGATCGACCCATTTCCATGCCGCCTCCACCTCGTCGCGGCGCATGAACAGCGTCTGGTTGCCGCGCACCACGTCCATGATCAGCCGCTCATAGGCGTCGGGATTGCGGACGTCGAAAGCCTGCGCGAAACTCATGTCGAGCGGAACGTGCCTGAGCCGCATGCCGCCCGGACCGGGATCCTTGATCATGATCCACTGCTTCACGCCCTCGTCGGGCTGCAGCCGGATCACGAGCTGATTCGCCGTCACCGTGCCGGCGGTTTCGCCGAAGATGTTGTGCGGGATCGGCTTGAACTCGATGACGATCTCCGACACCCGGCTGGCGAGCCGTTTGCCCGTACGCAGGTAGAACGGCACGCCGGCCCAGCGCCAGTTGGCGATCTCGGCCTTGATGGCGACGAAGGTTTCCGTCCGGCTCTCGCCATTGGCGAGTTCCTCCAGATACCCCTTCACCGGCCCGGTCGCCGAGGCGCCGGCCTTGTACTGGCCGCGCACCGTCATCTTCGGCGCCTCCTGGCCGTTGATGCGCTTCAGCGAGCGCAGCACCTTCAGTTTCTCGTCGCGCACCGCGTCGGCCTCCATCGAGGAAGGCGGCTCCATCGCGACGAGGCAGAGAAGCTGGAGCATGTGGTTCTGCACCATGTCGCGCAGCGCGCCGGCCTTGTCGTAATAGCCGGCCCGGCCTTCGAGACCGACCGTCTCGCCGACCGTGATCTGCACGTGGTCGACATGCGCCGAGTTCCACAGCGGCTCGTACAGCTTGTTGGCGAAGCGCAGCGCCATCAGGTTCTGCACCGTCTCCTTGCCGAGATAGTGATCGATGCGGAAGATCTGATGCTCGGCGAAGTCGCTGCCGATCAGGTCGTTGAGCGCGCGGGCCGAGGCGAGGTCGCGGCCGATCGGCTTCTCGACGACGATCCGCGCTTCCTTGGTGACGAGCTTGTGTTCCTTGAGCTTGTGCGAGAACTCGCCGAACAGTTCCGGGCCGACCGCGAGGTAGAAGACGCGGATGTGGCTCGAACTGCCCAGCGCCTTCTTCAGATCCTCGAAACCGGTGCCGGCCTTGGCGTCGACGGAGACATAGGTCAGCCGCGCCAGTAGGTCCTTCAGCGCCGCTTCGTCGATCTCGGCGGCCTTCACATGCTCGGTGATCGCCTTGCCCGCATAGGCGCGGTACTCGGCGTCCTTCATCTTCGCACGCGACGCGGCGATGATGCGGGTAGGCTCGCTGAACTGGCCGGCGCGCTGGCGGCGGTAGAGCGCCGGCAGGAGCTTGCGCTCGGCCAGGTCGCCGGTCGCCCCGAACATGACGAAATCGAAGGGTTCGACGGGAATGGTCTGGCTGGTCATGGTCCTTCCGGGGTGTCCGTCATGTCGGCGCCGGTATAGTCAAATCGATTTAAACGCGCCAGTGCCGAGGTGTCGCATTTCAGGTGCTTGACAGGCCGGACGCCGGGAGCGTTGTTCGGCCTCCCGCGCCGCCGGAGGTTCTTCGCAGGTGCAGCATAACGCCGGCGCTGCCGGGGGCAAGCAGGAGAGCGACATGGGCGCGCATCTTTCGACAACCGTCGCCGAAGGCAGGGCCTTCATGCAGTTGATCGATGGCAAGTCCGTCGACGCTCTGTCCGGCGAGCGCATCGATGTCGCGTGCCCCTCCGATGGAAAGGTCTTCGCGTCGATCCCGGCCTCCGGCAAGGCCGACGTCGACCGCGCCGTGAAGGCGGCGCGGAAGGCGTTCGATGAAGGCCAGTGGTCGCGCACGCCCGCCGTCGAGCGTGGCCGCTGCCTGACAAGGCTGTTCCAGCTTGTCGAGAAGCATGGCGACGAGCTTGCGGCGCTGGAATCGCGCGACACGGGCAAGCCGGTCCGCCAGGGCAGGGCGGACGTGACCGCCACCATGCGTTACTACGAGTTCTACGGCGGCGCCGGCGACAAGATCCACGGCGACACGATCCCATTCCTGCCCGGCTATACGGCGCTCACGCTGCGCGAGCCGCACGGCGTCGTGGCGGGCATCATCCCGTGGAACTATCCCCTCCAGATTCTCGCCCGCGTCGCCGGCGCGGCGCTCGCCATGGGCAACACGCTGGTGGTCAAACCGGCCGAGGACGCCTCGCTCACCACGATCCGCATCGCCGAGCTGGCGTTGGAAGCCGGCGTGCCGGAAGGCGTGTTCAACGTCATCACAGGCTGGGGCCGCGAGGCAGGCGCGGCGCTCTCGGCCCACCCCCTGGTCGACTACGTCACCTTCACCGGCTCGCCGCAGACCGGAACCGCGATCCAGCAGGCGGCGGCCGTCAACAATCGCGGCGTCACCATGGAGCTCGGTGGCAAGTCGCCGCAGATCGTCTTCGCCGACGCCGATGTCGATGCGGCGCTGCCGGTTCTGGTCAACGCCGTCATCCAGAATGGTGGCCAGACCTGTTCGGCCGGCAGCCGGGTTCTCGCCGAGCGCCCCGTCTACGACAGGATCGCCGCGGGCCTTGCCGAGCGCTTCTCCAAGCTTGTCGCCGGTCCGCACGATGCGGACCTCGACCTCGGCGCGCTGATTAACCCGCGGCAGAAGGAGCGCGTCTCCGGCATGGTCGCCGCTGCCGAGGCGGCGGGCGTCTCCGTGCTCGCGCGGGGCTCGATTCACGATGACGCGCCGAAAGGTGGCTGGTACGTCCCGCCCGTCCTGTTCGGCTCGGTCGATCCGGCCGCGACGGTCGCGCAGGAGGAAGTCTTCGGCCCTGTCCTGACGCTTTTCTCCTTCGACGGCGAGGACGAGGCGATCCGGCTTGCCAACGGCACCGAGTTCGGCCTCGTCGCCGGCGTCTGGACGAAGGACGGCGCGCGGCAGCACCGAGTCGCCAAGCGCGTGCGCGCCGGTCAGGTCTTCGTCAATGCCTATGGCGCGGGCGGCGGCGTCGAGCTGCCCTTCGGCGGCTTCAGGAAATCCGGCCACGGCCGCGAGAAGGGTTTCGAGGCGCTCTACGACATGAGCGCGACCAAGACAGTGGTGTTCAACCACGGATAGATGACCGCACACGGAGAAGAATCATGCTGCGGATCGAATTTGACCGCGAGGAAGACGGGCGTTGGATCGCCGAAATCGACGCGCTGCCGGGGGTAATGGCGTACGGAGCGACACGTGAAGAGGCACGCGGCAAGGTCGAGGCATTGGCGTTGCGCACCCTCGCCGATCGCATTGAACACGGCGAAGAAGTGCCGGAGGTCGGCGACTTGTTCGTTGTTGCCGCGTGAGCCAGTGGCGAGCCAGCCAGGCGCGCAAGGTTCTTGCTGCGTTGGAACGGATCGGTTGGACGGTGAAGCGCCAGAGTGGTTCGCATCGCGTATTGTCACGCGACGGATGGCCGAACTTCGTCTTTGCGTTTCATGATCGCGAAGAGATAGGTCCGAGGATGCTGGCACGTGTCGGCAAGAGCACCGGCTTGACGCCCGACGATCTTTGATCGAGCTGCCAGCCTGACGGAACGAAATTGGGAGGTCGGAATTGCGTCTGAACGGCAAGGTTGCGATCATAACCGGCGCGGCGTCAGGTTTTGGCGAAGGCATGGCGAAGCGCTTCGCCGAGGAAGGCGCGAAGGTGGTCGTTGCCGACCTGAATGCCAAGGGTGCGGAGCGCGTAGCGGGCGAGATCGGTGACGCCGCGCTTGCCGTGACGACCGACGTTTCCAGCCGATCCGAGATCGACGAGATGGTCTACGCCGCGAAGAACGCCTTCGGCCGCGTCGACATCATGGTCAACAATGCCGGCTACACCCATCGAAACGGCGACTTGACCGGCGTTGACGAGGCGACCTTCGACCTCATCACCGCCGTCAACATGAAGGCGATCTACCATTCGACGCTGGCCGTCGTGCCGACCATGGACCGCCAGGGGGGCGGCGTCATTATCAACACAGCCTCCACGGCCGGTCTTCGCCCCCGGCCCGGGCTCACCTGGTACAATGCCTCGAAGGGCTGGACGATCACAGCCACCAAGTCGATGGCCGTCGAACTTGCGCCGAAGAAGATCCGGGTCAACTGCCTCTGCCCGGTCGCCGGCGAGACCGGCATGCTCTCGCTCTTCATGGGTGAGGACACGCCGGAGAAACGCGCGCAGTTCAGGGCGTCCATTCCCCTCGGCCGGCTTTCGACCCCGCTCGACATCGCCAACGCCGCGCTCTGGCTCGCTTCCGACGAGGCGGCCTTCATCACTGGCGTCGCGCTCGAGGTCGATGGCGGCCGCTGCATCTGATGCGCGGCCTTGCTGATGGAACCTGCCGATCCCCTGGCGCGTTTTCGCTCCGTCGTTGGGGGATTGCGTGACATTCGAACAGGTTTTCGTCTTCGGCTTGCTGGGCGCGTTGCTCACAATGCTGGTATGGGGGCGTTTCCGCTATGACCTCGTCGCTTTCGGCGCGCTGATCATCGCCGCGCTCGGCGGCGTGATCACCGCCGAGGAGGCCTTCAGCGGTTTCGGCCATGAGGCGACGATCACCGTCGCGCTCGTCCTGGTCATCTCGCGCGCCATGATCAATTCCGGCGCGGTCGAGCTGATCACCCGTTATGTGGTCGATCCCGCGCGGGCTCTGCCGGTGCATATCGCGACCATGTCGGTGACGGGCGCCGCACTCTCGGCCATCATCAACAACGTCGCCGCCATCGTCATGCTGATGTCGATCGACATGGAAGCGGCGCGGAAAGCGGGCCGTCCGGTTTCGCTTTCGCTGATGCCGCTCTCCTACGCGACGATCTTCGGCGGCATGATCACCATGATCGGCACGCCCTCCAACATCGTCATCGCCGAGATGCGCCAGAAGCTGCTCGGCGAACCCTACCGCATGTTCGACTTCGCGCCGGTGGGCATCGTCTGCGCGCTTTTCGGGATCGCGTTCGTTTCCCTCGTCGGCTGGCGATTGATCCCGCAGCGCGGCAAGGCGGCCGCTGCGGCGCTGCCGGGCGGAGACCTGTTCGTCGCCGAGGCGGGCGTTCCCGAGAAGTCGCCTGCCATCGGCAAGACGCTCTCCGAATTCTATCCCCTCGGCGACGAGCATGACGTGACGCTCCTCGGCCTCGTGCGTCGCGGCAAGCGCCTCGAAGGCTTTTCCGCCGCGACCGAGATCCGCAAGGGCGACTTCCTCGTGCTGGAAGGCAGCCCGAAGGCGATCGAGGCCTTCATCGGTGCGGCCAAGCTGTCGATCTCGAAGGGGGAGGAGCATGGCGGCCTGACCGGCCGCGGGCTCTCGCTGGTCGAGGCGATCGTTCCCGACGGGTCGCGGATGATCGGCCGGACCGCCAATGACCTTCGGCTGCGCTATCGGCGCGGCATCGAACTCGTGGGTCTCGCGCGCGGCAGCCGCCGCGTCCGAGAGCGGGTCGAGCGCTGGCGCGTCAAGTCAGGCGACCTGCTGCTCTTCCTCGGACCCGCCGACCGCGTCGCCGACGCGGCCGAGTGGCTCGGCGTCCTGCCGATCGCCGAAAAGCAGCACTCGGTCATCCAGCGTCGCAAGGCCTTCCTCGCCATCGGCATCTTCGTCGCCGCCATCGCGGCCGCCTCGCTGGGGCTCATTCCGCTGGTGGTCGCGCTCGCGGTCGTCGTCGGCGCCTACGCCATCGCCAACATCGTCACGCCGGGCGACGTCTACGGCTCGATCGAATGGCCCGTGATCGTGCTCCTCGGAGCCCTGATCCCCATCGGCGACGCCTTCGAGAAGGTCGGCGGCACGCAGTTGATCACCCAGGCGATCGTCAACGCATCCGGCGACCTTCCGATCTGGATGATCCTGGCGATCGTCATGGCGGTGACCATGCTGCTCGCCGATTTCCTGAATTCGATCGCCACGGCGCTGATCGCCGCGCCCATCGGCATCGGCGTCGCCAACGCCTTCGGCGTATCGCCCGATCCCTTCTTGATGGGCGTTGCGGTCGCCGCGACCACCGGGCTCCTCACCCCCATCGGGCATAAGAACAACATGATCGTCATGGGTCCGGGCGGCTACCGCTTCGGCGACTACTGGCGGCTCGGCCTGCCGCTGGAAGTCTCGCTTCTGGTGGTCTCGGTTCCCACGATCCTCTTTTTCTGGCCGCTCTGACGCGGCGGCGGGGCGCGCTCCCTTGACCCGCCGCGAGGCGGGTCTATGCATGGCTGACCACGGGAAAGCCACGGGAAACGCCATGCACAGGGTCGCGATCACCGGCACGGGCATCTTCACGCCGACCGAGATCATCACCAACGCGGAACTCGTCGCCTCCTACAACGCCTACGCCCACCGGCAGAACACGCTGCACGCCGAGGCCATAGCCGCCGGCGAGCGGCCGCCCCTGCCCATGTCGTCGGAGGAGTTCATCGTCAAGGCGTCCGGCGTCGAGCGCCGCCACGTCATGGAGAAGTCCGGCATCCTCGACCCCGGCGTCATGCACCCGCTGCTGCCCGAGCGCGCCGACGAGGAACTGTCGATCATGGCCGAGATATCGGTCAGGGCCGCCGACGACGCGATGCGCCGGGCCGGCGTCTCGGCCGACGCCATCGACGGCGTCATCTGCGCGGCGTCCAACCACGAGCGGCCCTATCCGGCCATCGCCATCGAGGTGCAGCAGGCGCTGGGCGTCAGGGGCTTCGGCTTCGACATGAACGTCGCCTGCTCGTCCGCGACCTTCGGCATGCAGCTCGCCGCCGACATGATCCGTGCGGGCTCGGCCCGCGCCATCCTCATGGTCAACCCCGAGATCACCTCCGGCCATCAGGAGTGGCGGGACCGCGACTGCCACTTCATCTTCGGCGACGTCTGCACCGCCGTGGTGATGCAGAGGATCGACGACGGCGTCGACGGCTGGGAGATCGTGTCGACGCGGTTGCTCACCGAGTTCTCCAACAACATCCGCAACAACAACGGCTTCCTGCGCCGCACCCGCGAGGGCCACATGGCCGACCGGCGCGACATGCTGTTCCGCCAGGAGGGCCGCAAGGTCTTCAAGCAGGTGGTGCCGATGGTCTCCGAGATGATGCTCGCCCACCTCGCCGATGCCGGCGTGACGCCGGACCAGCTCTCCCGCCTCTGGCTGCACCAGGCCAACAAGGGCATGAACGACATGATCGGCCAGCGCGTGCTCGGCCGCGAACCCAGCCGCGCCGAGCAGCCCAACGTCCTCCAGGACTACGCCAACACCTCGTCGGCCGGCTCGGTCATCGCCTTCTCGACATTTTCCGACGACCTGCCGTCCGGCTCGCTCGGCGTCATCTGCTCCTTCGGCGCGGGTTACTCGGCCGGCAGCGTGATCGTGCGAAGGCTCTGAGCCGTCAAAGGCTCCTGCCGATCGCCCGGAACAGCTCGACCGTCTCGAACTCGCGATACGTCCGCTCGTCGTTGGTCTGGCCGTAGTCGGGACTGGCCGAGAGCTTGGTGACGACGAGCTTCCGCGCCGGGTTCACGTAGACGAACTGGTTGTAGACGCCGATCGCCGAGAACTCGCCCTCCTCGCCGTCCATGAGCCACCACTGGTAGCCATAGCCGAAGGCGGAATCGGAAGTGTCGCGCTTGCCCGGCATCAGGTGCGGAGCGTCCGGCGTCACCGACGCCTTCACCCAAGAGGCCGGCACGATCTGCTTGCCGCGCCAGTTGCCGCCGTTGCGGAACAGCTCGCCGATCTTGGCGAAGTCGCGCGCCGTCGCCTGCAGTCCGCCATAGGCCATCTCCATGCCGTCGGAATCGACCAGCCAGTGGCCGTCGGATTCCATGCCGAGCGGATGCCAGAGCTTTTCCTCCATGTAGTCCCGGATCGGCCGCCCGGTGACCTTCGTCAGCAGCATGCCCAGCACCTGCGTGTCGATCGAATTGTAGAGGTTGAACGTGCCCGGTTCCCGCTGGCGTTTCAGCCGCGCCGCCAGCGCGTTGAAGGAGCCGCCCACCGCGAACACCTCGATGAAGCGGTTGATGTCGGAATCGGGGTCCGAATAATCCTCGTTCCAGCGCGCCCCGGACGACATCTGGAGCACGTCCCTGATGCGCGCGCCGTCATAGGCCGAGCCCTTGAGTTCCGGCAGATGGATCGCGATGTCGTCCTCGATGTTCAATCCGGCCTCGGCCGCCGCGATGCCGAGCGCGGCCGAGGTGAAGCTCTTGGCAACCGACATCGAGGTCCAGTGCGTCCTCTCCCCGCCGGACAGCGCATAGCGCTCCAGCCGCATCCTGCCGTCCTGGATCACCACCAGCGCCACCGTGTCGGTGAGCGAGAGGAACGCCTCGGTGGATTTCTCCTCGCTTTCGTGCCGGTAGGTCTCGGGCAGCGTCAGCGGCTCGCCCTCGACAAAGGACATCGGCGTCGGCGAGGCGGTCATGGTGGCAATCGGAAAGATCTCGGCCAGCCGGCGGAACACGCCGTGCATGCTCTTGCCCGAAAACATGCTCTGCGCGAATTCGAGACGTTCGCTCATCGTCCTACCCCCTTCCGCTCGTCCAGCCGATCCACCACCTGCTGCATCGCCGCCCG
Source organism: Rhizobiaceae bacterium (assembly GCA_050184585.1). GTDB lineage: Bacteria > Pseudomonadota > Alphaproteobacteria > Rhizobiales > Rhizobiaceae > JBFXAF01. Next base: position 38,716 of record JBFXAF010000009.1, read on the forward strand.
AAGCGTCCCCTTGCGCTTCGGCGCGATGCCGAAATCCCTCAGGCTGGTGTCGCCGAGCGCCAGCGCCAGGATCGCATAGGCCGCGCCCTGGCGCTCGGCGGAACTGCGGCCCGCTCTGTTCCGGGCCATGGCACCGACCAGCAGGTCGATCGCATAGTCGTACACCCCGTGCAGGCGCTCCCTGACATGCTGGTCGTATTTCGCCACATACCACAGTTCGCCCATGACCGTGTTGGTGAGTTCGTTGCCGAACACCTCGCCGGCGTAGAGATCGATGAGCCCGTCGAGGTCGGCCGCCCCCTTCTCGTCGCGGACGCGCGACAGGCTGGCTTCCGACCGGACCATCAAGCGTTCGATCAGCCGGTCCACCATGTCGTCGCGGTTGCCCATGAAGTAGCGCACGAGGCTGCGTGGCAGCGCCGCCTCGGCGGCCACGTCGGCCAGCGTCGTCGCGGCCAGCCCCTGCCGCGCCACGCAGGCCTCGAAGGCATGCATGATCTCCTCGCTGCGTTCCTCGAATTTCGGCGGTCGGCCCATCGGTCAGCCTTTCCTGTCAGCGTTGACAGGAAACCGGAACGGGAGTTTATTGTCAATAATGACAAGAAACGCTCGACCAGAGCAAAGGGGAACGGCATGTCTCTTTCGAAACTCACCAGTGCCCTGCTTGCCGCGTCGGTTACCGGTGCGGCGCTGCTCACCGCCTTCGCCGGCCGCGCCGAGGACGCGCCGCTCACCGTCTTCGACTGGCCGGGCTACGAGGATCCCGCTTTGCACGCCGACTATGCGGCGAAGCATGGCGGCTCGCCGGCCTTCGCCTTCTTCGGCGACGAGGACGAGGCCTTCGAGAAGCTGCGCACCGGCTTCAAGGCCGACCTCGCGCATCCCTGCGCCACCAATGTGGTGAAGTGGCGCGACGCGGGCCTGATCCAGCCGCTCGACACGTCGCGCATCGCGGCGTGGGACGACATCCTGCCGGGCATCCGCGAGATCGACGATTTGATGGTCGACGCCGACGGCAAGGCTTGGTTCCTGCCCTTCGACTGGGGCAACACGCTGCTCACCTACCGGACCGATACGGTGCAGGAGGCGGACGTCGCGTCCCTGAAGGTCTTCGCCGATCCGAAGTTCAAGGACCGCATTTCGATCCCGGACAACACCGACGCGGCTTACGCGCTGGCGCTGCTGGCCGTCGGGGCGAACGACGTTCAGAAGGTCTCCGACGAGGATTTCGAAAAAGCCTCCGCCTTCCTGCGCGAGGTTCACAAGAACGTCCGGCTCTACTGGGGCGACAATACCGAACTCGGCCAGGCGCTGGCCGGCGGCGAGGTCGACATCGCCTGGGCCTGGAACGAGACCGCCAACGCGCTCAAGGCCGCCGGCATGCCGGTTGCGGTCAGGAAGGACACGGCCGAGGGCATCGCGTCCTGGGTCTGCGGCTATGTGCATCTGAAGGACGCGCCGGGCAGCGTCGACGCCGTCTACGACTTCCTCAACGCCGCGACCGCGCCTGCCGTGTCGAACTACATGGTCACCGCTTGGGGCTACGGCCACGCCAACGGCAAGGGCATGGCGGCGGTCGACCCGGCGGCGCTGGAGGCCGCGGGCCACAAGGATTTCGAGACGACGATGAAGACCTCGCTCTTCGCCGCGCCGATCGACCCGGCCATGAAGCAGAAATTCGTCGCCGAGTTCGAGAAGATCAAGGCGGGGTATTGAGGGGTATCGGGTCAGCTTGAAATCTGCCGGCTCGCCAGTCGCCTAGCGCCCCCTCTCTATGTATGCTCACCGGAAAGCATGGAACCTCGGAAAATGGCTCGGATGTTTGAGCGGTCCTTCGGAGGCAGGTCGGTGGACTTTGGCGTCTCCGACTCGCGACCTTATGTTGCACCAACACCAAGGTCGAAGCGATCTGGCAAGCTAAAGGCGCCGACCATTCAGCAACCGCGTTCAGAGGAAAGTCGACTGCGAGACGAGTATGCGTTCTATAAGCGCGAAGAGAAGCGCCAACGTCGTGCCGGCACTGATAGATGGATCAAGCCGTTCCAACTATGCTTGGAGATTGAACGCTATTTCCAGATGCGCGGGAAAGTCTTGTGATGGCTACAAGGACCTAGCGCCCAAAAGCGCGGACTAACGTTATCGGCCATGCCGTGAGGGTCATGCGCATTGAGATAGCTAAGAAGCGGAGAATTGCAGCAGGCACCGGACCGAGCGCTGAGATTGCGAAGATAGCACAGTAATGCCCGTGGAGAAACAAATACCCTGCTAGACACAGGGACAGGATTTGGGTAGTAGGGTATGCACGAGTCAGGACAGGACTTTTGCGATGCCCGATTACCAAGAGGCGCTTGATAGCGCATTTCCCGAACACACCTACGGCGATACCATTCGCGCGTTGCGGGAGGGTGTTGCGCTCGGCGACGATGCCGTCAAAAGCCTCCCCTTTCTGGATACTCCAGTTGGAAAAGATTTCCGTGGGCTGGTGCGTCGCGCTGGCGTGATGTTTCGAATACATCAACTCTGTGAAGCTGGCGATCTGCCGTTCGTCGCTGAATTCACACCAATGCCCATTGGCAGCTGGCATTGGCTAGAAATCCGCAGCGGTCAATGTCGCGGCTTTCTGGTGAGGACGGTGGATAAAGACGCGTTCCCCGAAGATACACCGAACCAGCAGGACAAGCGCCACTCTAATCAGATCGAGATGTTCGATGACCCGAAGGTCGTCCAACTGCCGACTGCCAAGCTGTACACCGCGTGGCTATGTTACGGAGCCACCAAGAACGGAGCGCTGAGTCATGCCCTATGGGGTCTCCCGAGCGGGCAGGAGACCGAAACATGGCTGGCTCGGCGGGATGCCCTGAACGCCGTCCGCACAGTAGTTGTTAGACCTGAAGAAGCGAAGCGCCCCGCGGTGAATCCGCGTGATGCTATGAAATTTCGGGAGGAGGTTCAGGAAGCGCTGGAGCAGCAAAAGGGCGAGATCGATTCCGGCCAAGAGAAATGACGAGCGAGCAGCATAAGGTGATCCCGGAGCGAATCCGGGAGGCGCGCGAAGCGGCTGGTTTGACCGACGAGCAATTCGCTGATGCGATTGGCGTCTCGCGCGGTGCAGTTGGCCATTATGAGACTGGTTTGAGCGCGCCTAGGGGCGAAGTGTATGCCCGAATCATAGATGTGACGGGACAGCCGCCGTCGTTTTTCACAACGCCTCGAAATAGGTCAGTATCCCGCTTCCGCATGCCTAATTGGCGCAGCTTGAAACGGATGCAGAGACCAGAGCGGTTGCGCATTGCTCGCCGGTTGGAATGGGCTTTCGACATCACGTCCTACCTAGAGCGGTTTATTGAACTGCCCCCCGTTCGATTGCCCGAAATCGATTTCGACTATGAGAACGACGACGACGACAAGATTGAATCTGTCGCAGAGGCGGTTCGAAAGCTCTGGGGGCTTGCCTATGAGCCGGTAACTGACCTTACCGCTGTGCTTGAATTCAACGGCTGCATCTTGATTGAAGAGTATGTGAAATGCGAGGACATGGATGCGGTTTCTCGCTGGCAAGGAGGGCGCCCCTATATCCTCTATTCCAAAGAAGTGCAGAGCACCTCGCGTACACTTTTCAATCTAGCCCATGAACTTGGTCATATCGTCCTACATGCCTCTGTCGAGGTAACCAGCAAGAATCTAGACAAGATTGAACGACAGGCAAACAGGTTTGCTGGTGCATTTCTGTTGCCAAGGAAGCAGTTCGCTTCCGAGGTCGCAAGTACCTCCATAGACTATTTATTGGCAATGAAACAGCGATGGCGTGTAGCAGTCGCTGCAATGGTTTATCGTTGCAAAGACCTTGAAATTCTAAACCCTATTCAGGTCCAGTATATTTGGAAGCAAATGAACATGCGGCGTATTCGTAAGAGGGAGCCGCTGGATAATGCGTTTAATCTGCCTTCACCGACAGTTTTGGCGACGGGCGTGCGAATGTTGATTGAGCACCGTGTTCAGCCAAAGGCACAGATTGTGGGCGCGCTGGCATTGAACACCTTCGATATCGAAAGTCTCAGTGGCTTGCAAAGGGAAGAACTGCAAACCAAGGTTGTCCAGTTGCGGCTTATAAAGTAAATATTTAGTACTTGGTGCCGAGCATTAAAATTTTCATATAGAGGTAGACGAGTCGGTTTTCACCTGAAATCGAGTCCAAACTTTCACGATTGCGAGGGGGCGGCTGACGTCTCCGAACCGATGACGACGTGGTTGCGATGATTGACGCGGTTTCGTCCTACAAGCGCGGCAAGGCAGATTCCGACTGAAACACTGCCGGCACCCGCGACCATTTTTCCTCTGACATCACGCGGCATTTCGGTATGTTGCCGGCCGCGATGTCGGGCTGGCCCGGCGAAAGGACCCTTTCAACCGGGAGCCCCCGATGTCCGGCCGGCCCGTATCCATCTTCCGCGAGTTCATCGACAGCGAATCCTCCGGCGGCATCGTCCTGATGGCGGCCGCCGCACTTGCGCTCGTCGTCGCGAACTCGGCGCTCGCGCCCGTCTACTTCGATACGCTGCATGCCTATCTCGGGCCGCTGAGCGTCTCCCACTGGATCAATGACGGCCTGATGGCGGTCTTCTTCCTGCTGGTCGGGCTGGAGATCAAGCGCGAGGTTCTCGACGGCCAGCTCTCCACCTGGCCGCGCCGCATTCTTCCAGGCATCGCCGCCGCCGGCGGCATGGTCGTGCCGGCGCTGATCTACGTGGCGCTCAACATCGACAATCCCGGCGCGCTGCGCGGCTGGGCGATCCCGACCGCCACCGACATCGCCTTCGCACTCGGCGTGCTGTCGCTGCTCGGCAGCCGCGTGCCGGCGTCGCTGAAGGTCTTTCTCACCGCGCTCGCCATCATCGACGACCTCGGCGCCGTCGTCATCATCGCGCTGTTCTACACAGGCGGCCTGGAAGTCTGGTGGCTGGCCGCCGCCTTCTTCATCCTGGCCCTCCTCGTCGGTCTCGGCCGCATGAAGGTCGACACGCTCTGGCCCTATCTCGCGCTCGGCCTGATGTTGTGGTTCTGCGTGCTCCAGTCGGGCGTCCACGCCACGCTCGCCGGCGTCGCGCTCGCCATGACCATCCCGCTGAAGCGCGCGCCCGGCATCGAACACGACCTCGAGGAATCGCCGCTGCACCGGCTGGAGCACGCGATCAGCAAGGTCGTGCCCTTCGTGATCGTGCCCGTCTTCGGCTTCGCCAATGCCGGCGTCTCCTTCGCCGGCATGACGCCCGCGGCGCTGCTCGATCCGCTCACCCTCGGCGTCGCGCTCGGCCTCGTCCTCGGCAAGCTCGTCGGTGTCTTCGGCACCACCTTCATCGCCGTCAGGTCCGGCCTGTCGGACATGCCGGCCAATGCCGGCTGGTCTCATGTGCTTGGCGTTTCCCTGCTCTGCGGAATCGGCTTCACCATGAGCCTCTTCATCGGCCTGCTCGCCTTCGCCGACGACGTCGGTCTCCAGGACGACGTCAAGGTCGGAATCCTGACCGGCTCGCTCGTCGCCGCCCTGCTCGGAGCGGCGATCCTCGCGCTGGGTCCGAGGCCGTCGCCCGACCTCGCGGAGTGACGGCGCGACTTCTCGGCGGAATCGCGCGCCCGTAACGCCCGAACGGCGGAATCCGGGCCCGTTTTCCTGGACAGGGAGGGCCTGTGAACAAATTTGGCGGACCCTGGCGGCACGGTCGCGCGCATGTGCTTGAAATGTCGGGAAAGATCGCGCGTCGAATTCTTCGCGGCGAGAAAATCGATCCACCTGCCCGATCCCTCCCATATGGGGGGATCAGATCCTGTCCCTCAGCGCGTACCAGTTGAGCGCGAGGAAGAGCAGCACCGAGCGGAAGCGGTCTCCGCCTGGGAAAGCCGGGATCTTCAGCTCCTCGAAGAGTTTCAGGCGGTCGCGGTTGCCCGCCACCGTTTCGGCGTAGAGCTTGCCGACGAAATTCGACAGCATCACCCCATGCCCGGAATAGCCGCCGGCCGAGATCACGTTCGGCATCACCTCGCGCACGAACGGCTTTCGCGGCACGGTGATGCCCACGTAGCCGCCCCAGCCATGCGTGATCTCGACATCCTTAAGTGCTGGATATATCTCGGCAATCTGCCGGCGGATCGCGGCCGGGATGTCCTTCGGATCGGTGACGGCGTAGATCTCGCGCCCGCCGAAGAGTAGCCGCCCGTCCTTCGATTTCCGAAAATAGCGCACCACGAAACGCGAATCGTCGACCGATTCCCCGCCCGGCAGCACCGGACTGTCCGAACCCAGCGGCACGGTCGCGCCGATGAACGAGCCGATCGGCATGATGTGCGACGTGCTCTGTTCTTCCAGCCCGGCATTGTAGGCGTTGGTGGCGATCAACCCCTTGTCGGCGTTGACTAATCCGGTCGGCGTCGTGACCACGACCTTGCCACCTTTGCTCTCGATCTTCAGCGCCCTGGTGTTCTCATGCAGCTTCGCGCCGGCCTCGGCAGCCACGCGCGCCGTGCCGATGACCAGCTTGAGCGGGTGGATATGGCCGGTGCCGGTGTCGCGCGTGCCGCCGAAATAGCGAGTGGAACCAAGGCGTTCCGCCGTTTCGGCCGCATCCATGAACGTGACGTGGTCATAGCCGGCGCGCTCCCGCATGTAGTCGGCGTACTTCCGGTAGTCGTCGACATAGCGCTTCTTGTGCGCGACCGAGAGCTGGCCCGGCGCGTAGTCGATCTCGATGCCGTTTGTCTCAGCGAAATCAAGAAGATGCGCCTTTGCCTCCTCGGCGAGGTCGAACAGGGCCTTGGCGCGTGTCCAGCCCCAGGCGGCCTCCATCTCGTCGAGCGACCCGCGCTGTCCGGTGCCGAGTTGCCCGCCATTGCGGCCCGACGCCCCATCGCCGAACCGGTTGGCGTCGATCAGCACGACGCTGGCTCCCGACTTGGCGAGATGCGTCGCCGCGGAAAGCCCGGTGAATCCGCCGCCGACGATGGCGACGTCGGCCGATACCGACCCGTCAAGCGGCTGATATTGCGGACGTTCTCCCGCGGTGTCTTCGTACCAGGAGACGCCGGGGGAGATGGGGGACTGGTAGGTCATCAGGGCAATAGGTGAGTAGGGCAGTAGGGCAGTATGTTCATGGCTGTCCTTCAGACAACTTGCGGATAAGAAGCCGGAGGAGTTTGCCGACGCTTTCAGCGCGACTGAGCAATTCTCCGGTTGATTGATCACTGGCCAGGCCGATCCGGTTCGCGATCAAGAGGTGGGTCTCGAGTTCTTTGAGCGAACCCTGGGCTATGCGTAGAAACTGTTGATACGAACCACGGTTCTCCCGAGCAAATCCCTCGGCGATGTTTGCGGGGATCGAGGTTGCGGCCCGCCGCGCTTGCGAGGTCAGCCCATACAGTTCCTCACGGGGCCAACGTTTGGTTTCGGCATAGGTCGCGACGACCAGATCCATGGCCTGTTGCCAGACGATCAGATCCTTGTAGGACTCAATTGGTGCAGTCATCTTCCTACTGCCCTACTGCCCTACTGCCCTACTGCCCTACTGCCCTACTGCCCTACTGCCCTACTGCCCTACAAATCTCACACGTTCAGCAGCAGGAACTCCCGCTCCCACGGGCTGATGACCTCCATGAAGGTCTCGAATTCGGCTCGCTTGATCGCCGCGTAGGTGGCGCAGAAGCCTTCGCCCAGCATGGCGCGAAGGTCCGCGTCGCCCTCGAAGAGGTCGACCGCTTCGAGCAGTCCGCGCGGCAGGTCGATCTCGTCCTCGTTGGCGGTAGTCAGGATCGGCGCCTCCGGCTCGATCTTGCGGCGCATGCCGATCAGCCCGCAGGCGAGCGAGGCGGCGAGCGCGAGATAGGGATTGGCGTCCGACGAGGGAATGCGGTTCTCGACCCGCCTTGCCGCCGGGTCGGAGCGCGGCACGCGGAAGGCCGTCGTGCGGTTGTCGTAGCCCCACTTGTTGTTGACCGGCGCGGACGCCGCCTGGGTCAGCCGGCGGTACGAATTCACATAGGGCGCGAACATGACCAGCGCATTTGGCACATGCGTCTGCATGCCGCCGATGAAATGCCGGAAGGTCGCCGATTCCGAGCCGTCCGCCTCGGCGAAGACGTTCTGGCCGGTGCGTCTGTGCACCACCGACTGGTGGATGTGCATGGCCGAACCCGGCTGACCCTGGATCGGCTTGGCCATGAAGGTGGCGTAGGTGTCGTGCTTCAGCGCCGCCTCGCGGATCGTACGCTTGAACATGAAGACCTGGTCGGCGAGTTCGACGGGATCGCCATGGCGAAGGTTGATCTCGAGCTGGCCGGCGCCCTCCTCGTGGATCAACGTGTCGATCTCCAGCCCCTGGCTTTCGGAGAAATGGTAGATGTCGTCGATCAGCTCGTCGAACTCGTTGACGCCGGCGATCGAATAGCCCGCGCCGCCGCCGATGGCGCGGCCCGACCGGCCGACCGGCGGGGTGAGCGGATAGTCGGGGTCGGGGTTCTTGCGCACGAGATAGAACTCGATCTCGGGCGCGACGACGGGTTTCAGTCCGTCCGCCTCATATGCCGCGAGAACCTTCTTGAGCACGTTGCGTGGCGTGAACTCGACGAAACGGCCTTCCTGATGGACGAGGTCGCAGATCACCTGCGCCGTCGGGTCGCTTTCCCATGGGACGACCGTCAGCGTCGACAGGTCCGGCACCAGCTTCAGGTCGCCGTCGTCCTCGGGGTAGGAGAAGCCGTTGCCGTCCTCCGGATAGCCGCCGGAGATGGTCGCCATGAAGACGGCCGACGGCAGCGCCAGCGAGGTGTTCGAGGTGAACTTCTTGGAAGGCATCATCTTGCCGCGGGCGACGCCCGCCTGGTCTGGCGTGATGCACTCGATATCCTCGATGCCGCGCCATTCGAGCCACGCGCCGGCTTCCTTGAAATTTCGGACGCCGCGATGGTTCTTCAGAAACGCGGGCTTGCGCGAGCGCGACCCGCGGCCGGTGGGGCGCGCTTCCTTCTTCACGAGAGCCATCAATCACCAGGATTTGTTGCCGATGGCGAGACTATAGCCGGGCCGCGCGAACGAAGGGAAGGGGAGGGGAGTGGTGGTATGCCGGCGTGAATTTCAGCTCGCGACGCCATTTCGGTCGTTCGTGTCGACGGTGATCACTCCTGGAATCGGATCTTGCATGCGGCTGTCGTCATCGTTGACACTACCGCATAAGTCATGTGCAGAACTGCCGCTTTAATCGGGATTTTCCCGAAACTGGCAACGAACCGTAGACCACCCCTCCTAAATCTTCGTTCAACTTGTCAGGTTTATTCTGGCGGCGGTTGTTCTTTGGAAATGCTATGCTGTCTGCCCGTTTCCGCTTTCTGCCGATCCTCGCCGTGGCGCTGCTCGCTCTGACGCTGGCTGGATGCCGGGATATCTATGAATGGCATCAGAAACTCACCGTGACGGTAGAGACGCCCTTGGGCCAACGGTCAGGCTCCGGCATCGCCAAGATCGTCGCGCTGTTTGGCCGGCTTCCGGCCAGCAGCAGCGAAGTCGAGTACAGAATTACCGGCGAGGCGACGGTGGTGGAAATGTCGCCGGGGCAGTATCTTTTTGCGCTGTTGGATGAAGGCTCCAAAGAACTTGCCGCCGCTACTTGGAGAGGAGAGCTTCCCACGGGGCGTCACCACTGGCTGCCACGCATCCCCGATCTGAAAGGTCCGAAGGATGTTCCGCAAGCCCGCTATCCCATGCTGGTGACGTTCACCGATCTCGGTAATCCCAAGACCGTGCGCCGTCTCAACCCCGCCGATCTCGCGGCGACCTTTGGCCCCGGTTATGCCCTCAAGGGAATCACGCTGGAGATCACCGACGAGCCGGTGACAGTCGGAGCGGTGGAAAGCGTGCTGGGATGGCTGCACGATCCAACCTATCGAACGCCCCCTGTCTGGCCGTCCCTGACGCAACTGCAGCAAGATACGTTGTCGGGCATGGTGGTTCAAGGCCGCAGGCTATGACCCGGATTATAGCGGACGCGCTCTAGGGGCGGGTTCTTTCATCGCGTAGATTGTCGCGCAATTCCAAAGTTTCGCGACAAAATCGACGGCTCAAATTTCTCATGAAGAATCCGTCGCAAAAGTCAGGTGTAAGAGTCGAAATTGCGCGACAGATTTTTACGACAGTGGAAGGCTGCTTCCGCCCTCTGCTGGCCCAAATCCTGCCTATCCGCTCTCCACCCCCAAGCGGACGCTCAAGCGGACACGTGGGAAAACAGCAGACCCCCGTGCGTGGCCGCACGGGGGCCTCCTTCTCCCGAAAGTCAACGCCGTTCGAGCGGCAGGGTCAGCCGTGCGCCTGGGTGACGATGACCGGCGTGAGCAGGTCGCCCCAGTTGCCGTCGCCGCCGTGGTGACGGGCCGAGCGGATCAGCTCCACCGACACGCCGGCCTCGACCGCCTTCATGACGGCCTGGTTGAGGCGATGCAGGTCGTTGGCGACGATGCGGATCGCCGCCTGCTGGTCGTTGGTCATCGTCGAGGCCTGCTCCTCGGCGCGTTCCTTGACGTGGGTCCTGGGTGTCACGGCTCTTCTCCTTGGCTCGCCCGTCGGGCGTTTCCTCTGTGACCTGCCCCTCGCTAGGGCTCAGGGCGTTCGTTCGCTTGGAAAGCCCATTCAGGGGCTTTCCATCTGCTTCGCAGACCGCTCCTCACTCAGCCGCCGGGCGGAACTGCTCGTGCTCGGTCGATTCATGCATGGCGGTGGTCGACGACTTGCCGCCGGTGATCGCCATCGAGACGGCGTCGAAGTAGCCGGTGCCGACCTCGCGCTGGTGCTTGGTCGCGGTGTAGCCGTTGGCCTCCGCCGCGAACTCCGCCTCCTGCAACTCCGAGTATGCCGCCATCTGGCGCGCCTTGTAGCCTCGCGCCAGCTCGAACATGCCGTAATTCAGCTGGTGGAAGCCGGCGAGCGTGATGAACTGGAACTTGTAGCCCATCGCGCCGAGCTCGCGCTGGAACCTGGCGATCGTGGCGTCGTCGAGGTTCTTCTTCCAGTTGAACGACGGCGAGCAGTTGTAGGCGAGCTTCTTGCCCGGATGGACCTTCTGCACGGCCTCGGCGAACTTCTTCGCCTGGGCGAGATCCGGCTTGCCGGTCTCCATCCAGATCAGGTCGCAATGCGGCGCATAGGCGATGGCGCGCGCGATGCATGGCTCGATGCCGTTCCTCACCTGGTAGAATCCCTCGACCGTGCGTCCCGCATCGCGGTCGACGAAGGGCTGGTCGCGCTCGTCGATGTCGGAGGTGAGGAGCTTGGCGGCCTCGGCGTCGGTGCGGGCGACGATCAGCGTCGGCACGCCCATCACGTCGGCGGCGAGACGCGCGGCGTCGAGATTGCGGATATGCGCCTGGGTCGGGATCAGCACCTTGCCGCCGAGATGGCCGCACTTCTTTTCGGAAGCCAGCTGGTCCTCGAAGTGGACGCCGGCCGCGCCTGCCTCGATGAATGCCTTCATGATCTCGAAGGCATTGAGCGGACCGCCGAAGCCGGCCTCGGCATCGGCGACGATCGGCGCGAACCATGTGTCGACCGACAGGCCGTTGCCCTCCTGCGTCTCGATCTGGTCGGCGCGCTGGAGCGTGCGGTTGATGCGCTTGGCGAGCTCCGGCGCCGCGTTGGCCGGATAGAGCGACTGGTCGGGATACATCGCCGAGGCCGTATTGGCGTCGGCCGCCACCTGCCAGCCCGACAGGTAGATCGCCTTCAGGCCGGCGCGCACCATCTGCATCGCCTGGTTGCCCGACAGCGCGCCGAGCGCGTTGACGAAATCCTCCTCGTGGATGAGCTTCCAGAGCCGGTTGGCTCCCATCTCGGCCAGTGTGTGGCGGATTTGCACAGAGCCGCGCAGCCGCTTCACGTCTGAGGCCGAGTACGGCCGGTCGATGCCTTCGAAGCGGCCTTCCGGGGCGGACGGGACGAGGTTGTAAAAATCGGTCATCTCTAGCACTCCTGGCAAATCGGTCGATTGTAGCGATGTGGTCGCGCCTGGGAGCAACGCGCCAAAGCTCTGTCAATCTCATTACATTGCATCGCAGCAGAAACGAGCGCTTTCAGCATTCTCTGCAGAAAATAAGGGAAAATTGGTGTTGAGTTTGACAGGGTGTGGTTGTAACTTTGTCAAACCTGTCAAGCCGGTTCCGGCGCGAAAGGCCGGCGGGTCTGTCAAAAAGCTGTCAAGGACAATGGCTGACCAGAAAATCTTCGCCGGGCCGCGCATACGCCGCATCCGCAACGCCAAGGGTCTGACGCAGACGGCGATGGCCGAGGGGCTGGGCATCTCGCCGTCCTACCTGAACCTGATCGAACGCAACCAGCGGCCGCTGACGGTCCAGCTCATTCTGAAGCTCGCGACGGCCTACAAGGTCGAAGCGGAGGAGCTGCAGGGTGAAGGGCGGGGTTCCGTCGCCGCGCTCAAGGAGGTCTTCGCCGATCCGCTGCTGACGGGCGAACTGCCCGGCGACCAGGAACTCGTCGAGATCGCCGAGGCCGCGCCGAACGCGGCGGCGGGGATGATCAAACTCTATCGGGCGTATCGGGAGCAGGCCGAGAGACTGACGGACCTGAACGAGCTGCTCGCGCGGGACGGGCGCTCGACGGCCGCGACCGGCGCGCGCCTGCCGATCGACGAGGTGCGCGAAGCCTTCGAGCGACGGCCGAACCATTTCGTCGCGATCGAGGAAGAGGCCGAGGCATTCTGGACCCTGCTCGATCCCGGCGAGGATCTGTTCGGCGCGCTGAAGGTATGGCTCAAGCGCGAATACGGCATCGTGGTGCGGTCGCTGCCCGTGGCGACGATGCCCAACTGGCGTCGCCGCTACGACCGGCATTCGCAGCGCCTGTTCCTGTCCGAGCGCCTGTCGCCGTTCGACCAGTTGCGCGAGGCGGCGATGGAGGCGTGCCTGATCCGGATGACGGCGACCGTGGCGGCCGAGATCCAGGCGCTGAAGCTGTCGTCGGACGAGGCGCGGCGGCTGGCCCGGTTCGAACTCGGCCGCTACGCCGCGCACGCGCTGATGATGCCATATGGCGTCTTTCAAGCGGCCGCGGTTCGGGCGCGATATGATGTCGACGTGCTGCGCTCGCGCTTCGGCGTGTCCTTCGAGCACGCGGCGAACCGGCTGACCACGCTCTGCCGGACGGGCGCATCCGGGGTGCCCTTCTTCATGCTGGAGGTGGACAATGCCGGCCATCGTTTCCGGCGAGCGGGCGCGCAGGGCTATCCGCACGGCCGTTTCGGCGGCGGTTGTCCCAAGCTCGCCGTGCACGCGGCCTTCGCCCAGCCGGGGCAGATCCTGGTCGAGGCGGTGGAGATGCCAGACGGCGCCGAGTTCCTGACCATTGCGCGCACCCTGGAGGGGCCACAGGGGGCGTTCAGCGAGCGGCCGCGGCGCACCGCGCTGCTGATCGGATGCGACATCGCCTTCAGGGACGAGGTCGTCTACGGCGCGGCGCTGCCGGGCGCGCCGCAGGCCGCCGGCTCGAAGCAGGGTATCGCGGCGGTCCAGGTCGGTTCCGCCTGCCGGCTGTGCGAACGGCAGGGCTGCCTCGCCCGCGCCGAACCGCCGGTGACGCGCCCGCTGGGACTGGACGAGATGGTAACGGGGCTGAGCGCCTTCGATTTCAGGTGACGCCGGTGCCTATTCCTCTTGGCCCATCAGCGCTGCAACGTCTCTTCGGCCATCTACGACTGCGGCGATAAGTACCTCCTTGCCAGGCGGGTCGAAGCTGTAGAAAACGAGGTGGTTTCGTACGGACAGAACTCGATACCGCGAATTGTACCGCCTTGCCGTTTCCGGAAAATCCGCGAGACGCATGGTAGCTAGTACGATATCTTCCAGATATCGGACGGCAGCGAGTGGATTCTCCGCTGATATGTACCGATATGTGTCTTGCAAGTCTTCTTCGGCTGCATCAAGCCAGACGACCTCAACGGTCATAAATAGCTCTCAAACGGGCGACAACCTCGGCATGTGGTGTTTTACCACCCCGCGCCTCAGCCGCTGCCAGTTTTGCGTCGATGCGTTTCCGCGCGGCCATCACGAGTAAAGCCTGTGCGAGTTCCTCCTGCTCGTCCTCGGGCAGGGACTCGACTTCCTTGATGGCATCCTTCAGCGTCTGGTTCATCGACTTAATTTAGCACATCTGTAGTCGCTCTTCACCCCACGTCCACCACCACGTTGCCGATCGCCTTGCCGCCTTCCACCGCCTCGTGGGCGGCGGCGATGTCCTTCAAAGGGAAGCGCGGGCCGATCGAATGCTTCAGCGCGCCCTGCTCCAGCAGATGGCCGAGTTCGGCGATGGCGGCCTTCCGGTCTTCCGGCTTCAGTTCGTAGACAACGAAGACCTTGAGCGCATAGCTGTTCCAGAGCATTGCCGGAAACGAGATGGCGACGTCGGCGGCCACGTTCGAGCCATAGCAGACATAGGTCGAATGCGGCACCATGATCGCGTCGGCGATCAACTTGGCGTTGGTCGACAGGTCCATGTCGATGATGCCGTGGACGCCCTTGTCCCGGGTCAGTTCCTTGACCACCTTGGCGACGTCCTTCTTGCGGTAGTCGACGACGAAGTCGGCGCCCGCCGCCCGCGCGTGGTCGGCCTTCGCCTCGGACGCCGTGCCGATGACCCGGGCGCCCTTGGCCTTGGCGATCTGCACGATGTAATGCCCGACCGACGATCCCGCGCCGGTGACGAGCAGCGTCTTGCCGGCGACGTTGCCTTGCAGCCGCACGGCCTGCACGGCGGTGAGCGCGGGTATGCCCATGCAGGCGCCGGCCGCCATGTCGACACGGTTTGGCAGCTTCACGGCCTGCTCGGCGGGCAGCACGCAGCATTCGGCGGCGGTGCCGAATGGACGCTGCCACTGCGCGTTCCACGTCCAGACCCGTTCGCCGACGCGACCGTGGTCGACGCCCTGGCCGACCGCGTCGATGACGCCGGCTCCGTCGCTGTGCGGGATGACTCGCGGACCGACCATCGGCCGGCCGCGGCGGCTCTTCACGTCGGAGGGGTTGACGCCGGACGTCGCGATCTTGACGCGCACCTCGCCCGGACCCGGGTCCGGCGTCTCGATGTCGCCGACCCTCAGCACGTCGCGCGCCGCGCCGTTGCGTTCGTACCAGGCTGCTTTCATGGCCGTCCTCCGTCGCCGCATGAGACCAGAAGGGGGCGTCCGTCGCAACGTCGCGTGGCGCTTGACGATCCGCTTGGTTGACACAAACCAAAGACCGGGCTGGATCAGGCCAAGCGCGCGGCCTTTCAATAGTCGAGGTCGACGCGGCACCCGCCGGGACACCCTCTGGCAATGACGAACACCGGACCGGCAACGACACCCGCCGCAGGATCGCGGGGCGACGAGCGCCTCGGCTTCCTGCTGGTCTTCCTCTCGGCCTTCGTCTGGAGCTTCGGCGGCGCGCTCGCGCGCTACATCGAGGCGGAGTCGAGCTGGACGGTGGTGTTCTGGCGCTCGCTCTGGGCGGCGCTGTTCCTCATCGGCTTCATGCTCGTGCGCGACGGACGCGCCGGTACGGTCGCCCTCTTCAGGGGCATGGGGCTGGCGGGCGTCGTCGTCGCCATCTGCTTCGCCACCGCGTCGACGTCGTTCATCGTCGCGCTCTCCTTCACGACGGTCGCCAACGTGGTCCTGATCCAGGCCGGCGTGCCGCTGCTCGCGGCGCTGATCGCCTGGGTCGTGTTTCGCGAGACGGTGGGGCCGGCGACCTGGGCGGCCATCGCTGCCGTCATCCTCGGCGTGACGATCATGGTCTCGGATTCCTTCTCCGGAAAAGTCTCGCCCGTCGGTGACGGGCTTGCGGTCTTGATCGCCTGCGCCTTCGCCACGGCGACCGTCGTCACCCGGCGCTACGCCCATGTAAGGATGACGCCCGCGACCTGCGTCGGCACGATGATCGCCGCGACGGTTGCGTTCGTTCTGGCGCCTTCGCTCGCCGTCACCGCCGTCGACATGAGTTTCCTCTTCGCCTTCGGGGCGCTCAACCTCGGGCTCGGGCTCGCCTGCTTCACCATCGGCGCGCGACTCGTGCCGGCGGCATTCGCGGCGCTGATCGGCACGCTGGAGACGGTTCTCGCGCCGGTATGGGTCTGGCTGGCGCATGGGGAGATCCCGTCCGGACGCACGATCGTGGGGGGGACGGTGGTGTTCGTGGCGTTGCTCGTGCACATCGGAATGGAGTTGCGGCGCCAGGCGCGTCCGACGCGTCCAGGGGTAGGCGGCTTCCCCACGCCGAACTGACACGGCGCGCCGCGCGCGCCGGTTTTCCGTCCTGGCAGAGGGTGCTTGTCGCACCGCGAAAACCCACTTAGGTTCGACCCCGACTGGCCGCGAATGCCCCCGCGCGGGCAACGAAGCCAACGATTGACAGGAGAACGACATGACAGGCACTTTTCTACGCCTCGCCGCGGCCACCGCACTCGCCGCGGGCCTCGTCTCGCCGGCTTCCGCTCAGGAGCGGGTAGTCAACGTCTACAATTGGTCCGACTACATCGACGACTCGCTGATCGAGGAGTTCACCGCCGAGACGGGCATCAAGGTCGTCTACGACGTTTTCGACTCCAACGAGATCCTGGAGACAAAGCTCCTGGCCGGCGGTTCCGGCTATGACGTGGTCGTGCCCACCGGCTCGTTCCTGGCCCGCCAGATCGAGGCAGGGGTGTTCCAGAAGCTGGACAAGGCGAAGCTGCCGAACCTCGCCAACATGTGGGACATGGTGTCCGAACGGACGGCCAAGTACGACCCGGGCAATGACTATTCGATCAACTACATGTGGGGCACGGTCGGCATCGGCTACAATGAGCGCAAGGTCGCCGACGCCCTGGGCATCGAGAAGGTCGACAGCTGGGATGTCGTCTTCAAGCCCGAGAACATGGAGAAGCTGAACGCCTGCGGCGTCTACTTCCTGGACTCGCCGACGGACATCATGCCCGCGGCCCTGAAGTTTCTCGGGCTCGACCCTGCAAGCGTCGAGCCGGATGACTTCGCCAAGGCCGAGGAACTGATGGTCTCGATCCGGCCCTATGTCCGCAAGTTCCATTCGTCCGAATACATCAACGCACTGGCCAACGGCGACATCTGCGTCGCCGTCGGCTGGTCAGGCGACGTGTTCCAGGCGCGCGACCGCGCGGTCGAGGCAGACCAGGGCGTCAGCGTCGCCTATGTGGTGCCCAACGAAGGCGCGCAGATGTGGTTCGACCAGATGGCGATACCGGCGGACGCGAAGAATGTCGCCGAGGCGCATGAGTTCCTCAACTTCATCATGAAGCCGGAGGTGGCCGCCAAGGCGACCAACTACATCTACTTCGCCAACGGCAACCGTGCGTCGCAGGAGTTCATCGAGAAGGAGATCCTCGAGGATCCGTCGATCTATCCGACCGGTGACGCGCTGGCCAAGCTCTATACGGTCCAGCCTTACGATCCCAAGACGCAGCGACTGGTGACGCGTTCCTGGACGCGCATCGTCACCGGCCAATGACATAAGGGGGCCCGGCGGCAAGCCGGGCCTTTCCGCTTCGAGGGGTATGGCGGGGGTCATATGAAATCGCTGGGCAGCATCCGCAGGAGTTTCGCGCCGTGGACCGACCCCGGCGCGAAGCCTTACATCCGGTTCGAGAACGTCACCAAGCGCTTCGGCGACTTCATCGCCGTCAACGACCTGTCGCTCAGCGTCTTCGAGCGCGAGTTCTTCGCGCTGCTCGGCGCTTCGGGCTGCGGCAAGTCGACCCTGCTGAGGATGCTCGCCGGCTTCGAGGCGCCGACCTCGGGCCGCATCCTGCTCGACGGGCAGGATCTGGCCGGAATCCCGCCCTACCGGCGACCCGTCAACATGATGTTCCAGTCATACGCGCTGTTCCCGCACATGACGGTGGAGCAGAACATCGCCTTCGGGCTCAAGCAGGAAGGCATGCCTGCGCCCAAGGTCGCCGAACGCGTCGGCGAGATGCTGGAACTCGTCAAGCTGCAGCAGTTCTCCAAGCGCAAGCCTCACCAACTGTCCGGCGGTCAGCGCCAGCGCGTTGCGCTAGCGCGCTCGGTCGCCAAGCGGCCCAAGGTGCTGCTCCTCGACGAGCCGCTCGGCGCGCTGGACAAGAAGCTGCGCGAGGAAACGCAGTTCGAACTGATGGACCTGCAGCAGGAACTCGGCCTCACCTTCATGGTCGTGACCCACGACCAGGAAGAGGCGATGACCATGGCCGATCGGATCGCCATCATGGACAAAGGCAAGGTGATGCAGGTCGCCACGCCGGCGGAGGTCTACGAAGCGCCGAGTTCGCGCTTCGTCGCCGGTTTCGTCGGCAATGTGAACATGTTCGAGGGCAAGGTCGTGACACGCGACGAGCGCGGCGCCCACATTGCCGGCCCGAACGGCATGTCGATCCAGACCGTCAACCCGGGTGACTCGCAGGCCGGCGGCGAGGTGTCGTTCGCGATCCGGCCCGAGAAGATCAGGGTTTCCTCGAAACGCCCGGGCGACGCCAGCGTGAACGCCGTCGAGGGCGAGGTGTTCGACATCGCCTATCTCGGCGACATGACCGTCTATCACGTCAAGCTGAGGGACGGTCAGGTGGTCAGGGCGAGCACGATGAACAGCGCCCGGCTCGTCGAGGATGCGCTCACCTGGCACGACCGCGCATGGGTCTCATTCGAGCCCGACGCCGGCGTCGTGCTGACGCGCTAGGGGACGGTGATGGCGGACGCGGCGGTCGGAGCAGTGTCGAGGTCCCAGTCCACCGGGGCGCGGGGTACCGGTTTCTCGAAGACGGTCGCAGCGCTGTCGTCGCGCCTCGTCATTGTCGTGCCCTACCTGTGGCTCCTGGTGTTCTTCCTCATCCCCTTCGTCATCGTCTTCAAGATCTCGCTGTCGACGACGGCGATCGCCATGCCGCCCTACACGCCGACCTTCGACATATGGGGCGGGCTCGCCGGGCTCCGGGAAGCCTTCTCCGAACTTTCGCTCGACAACTACCTCTGGCTGGTCGACGATTCCCTCTACTTCAATGCATACGCATCCAGCGTGATCATCGCCGGGATATCGACCATCATCGCCCTGCTGGTCGGCTTTCCGCTCGCCTACGGCATGGCCCGTGCGCCGGCCTCGCTGAGGCCGACCTTGCTGATGCTGGTGATCCTGCCGTTCTGGACGAGCTTCCTGATCCGGGTCTACGCCTGGATCGGCATCCTCAAGCCCGAAGGGCTGCTCAATCAGTTCCTGCTCGCCATGGGAGTGATCGACCAGCCGCTGCTCATCATGAACACGCATACGGCGATCTTCATCGGCATCGTGTATTCCTATCTGCCGTTCATGGTCCTGCCCCTGTACTCGTCGCTGGAGAAGATGGACTTCTCCCTGATCGAGGCGGCGCAGGACCTCGGCTGCACGCCGATTGCCGCGTTCTGGAAGATCACCTTCCCGCTGGCTCTGCCCGGCGTGCTTGCCGGCAGTCTGCTCGTCTTCATCCCCGCGGTCGGCGAGTTCGTCATACCCGACCTGCTCGGCGGCTCGCAGACCCTGATGATAGGCAAGACGCTGTGGAACGAGTTCTTCGCGAACCGTGACTGGCCGGTTTCGTCGGCCGTCGCGATCATCCTGCTGCTGCTGCTGGTGGTGCCGATCATGATCTTCCAGCACGCGCAGGCGCGCGCGCAGGAGCAGGCCCGATGAACGCCTCCTGGTCGCGTTTCAACATCGCCTCGATCGTGCTTGGCTTCGCTTTCCTGTACCTGCCGATCCTTCTCCTCGTGATCTACTCGTTCAACGAGTCGCGGCTTGTCACCGTCTGGGGCGGCTTCTCGACCAAATGGTACGTCGAGCTGTTTCGCAATCAGGGCCTGATGGACGCCGCCTGGGTGACGTTTCGCGTGGCGCTCGTGTCCGCCACGGTGGCCACGGCCCTCGGCACCATGGCCGCGCTGGCGCTGACCCGTTACACGCGCTTCCGAGGCCGCGTGCTGTTTTCCGGCATGGTGTTCGCGCCGCTAGTCATGCCCGAGGTAATCACCGGACTGTCGTTGCTGCTGCTGTTCGTGGCCATCGGGTTCGATCGCGGCTTCATGACCGTGACGCTCGCCCACATCACCTTCACGATGTGTTTCGTGGCCGTGGTCGTCCAGTCTCGCCTTGTCAGCTTCGACCGGTCGCTGGAGGAGGCGGCCATGGATCTCGGTGCGACGCCGGTGAAGACGTTCTTCCAGGTGACCTTGCCCGTGATCCTGCCGGCGGTGATCTCCGGATGGATGCTCGCCTTCACGCTTTCCCTCGACGATCTCGTCATTGCGAGCTTCACGTCGGGGCCCGGGGCGACGACCTTGCCGATGAAGATTTACAGCCAGGTGAGGCTCGGCGTCACGCCGGAGATCAATGCCGCCTGCACGATCCTCATCGGCGTCGTCGCCGTCGGCGTGATCGCGGCATCCATCGTGAACAAGCGCCGCGAAGTTCAGCGCCAGCGCGACGAGCAGGCCGCATTCAGGAACTGACGAGCCATTCTCAGGCGCGCGGCGGCCTGAGCAGGTAGACGACCAGCCAGATCGGCACGATCACCATCGAGCCGAGCACGAGGTTGGGAATCGCCCAGGTTGCGCCGCGCTCCAGGAGCCCGAGCACGTTCTCGGGCGTCATCCCGATCTCGTTGAGGATATCCGCGGCCTGGATGTCCAACGCCGAGAGGCCCGCCCCGGTGATCAGCGAGACGAGCGCCAGCTTCAAAGCCGCCGACAGCACCCTGAGCAACCGCTTCCCCTTTGGCCGCTCAGGCGAACCTATCGCGATTCGCGCCGTGGATGTACCGCTGTCGGAAAAAGCCTTCGGCGAGACAATCGCTCCGGGCGGCGAAGCCGTCCTATTGGGGCGGCAGATCCGGTGGAACCGCCGTCACGTAGGGCGACCGCCAGGATCCGCCGACGAAGAACCCGAGCTCCGGCGTCCAACTCGTGGCCGCCGCGCCCTGCGTCCGGGCGAGCACGTCGCCGCTAAGGGCAAGGCCCCCGTCCGGAAACGGCACCAGCCCGGTGAGCATGACGACCCGGTCCGCCATCCTGAGTTCGGCCTTCTGAATGCGCGCCACTCCATTGTCGACGGTTGCCGCGACGTCGCCGCCGCCGATCGACACGGTCCCCTGCCTGAGATCGGCAAGCGGGAAGAATCCCGCGCTTTGCATGCGATCGAGGAACGTCGCGATATCGAAACCGGCGACGGCGCCCTCCCCGAAACTCGCCGTCACGCTTCCCGACAGGCCCGCGACCAGTTCGTCCCATGTCCGAGCGGGCCCCTTCAGCGTCGCGGACACACGGGTCCGGGCCGCGGGAACCAGCCAGTCCCAGCCGAGCGCCGACGCCAGCGCGACGCCATCGAGGTCTTCCCCGATGAACCTGATCTCGGCGCTGTCACCGCCGGGGCGCCGGTCGAAGCGGATGCCTGCCTGGATGGCGCCGCCGAACGCCGAAGCGTCGGAGATGTCGAACATGACGAGTTCCTCCTTCACCTGGATCGTCGCGGCGATGTCGGTGAGGGGCGCCGAACCGATCGACGCGGCGGCCGCCGACAGGCGGATGTCGAGGGCGGCGCGGTCGGCGAAGATGGTGTCGACCGATCCGGTCGGGGGCGCGCCGCCCGGCGAAAGGGCGGAAAGGAACGATCCGAAGTCCAGCGACCCGAACGCAAGCGTTCCGGACACCGAAGGCACCTTGCCCGCAAGCGAAACCTCGAGCACGCCTTCACCCGGCTTGCCGTCGAGCACGACCTCCGCATTGGAAAGCTTGAGGCGACGAGCGTCGCCGGCGATCGCGGCCGAAACCGCGATCGATCCTGGTCCCTTGCCGGAGATCGGACGCCCCGACCATTCGAGCATCCGCCCGAGCGAAGGCGTCGCGACGGAGAGATCGCCCTCGACGAAAGCCTGCGCTCCACCGCTGGCGCGCCCGGTGAATGACGCGCGGATCGGCGCGGCGTCGAGGCCGAGCTGAAGTTCGCTGGCGCCACCGCCGAGGAGGAGAAGGAACTGCTGCGCGGAGAAGGAGGCGTTCACGTTCTCGCCGCGCCAGATTCCCGAGGCGCTCATGCGTGCGGCGCGGTTGAGAGCAGGCCATTCGAGGCTTCCCGTGATGCCGGTCGCGATCTCGCCGCCAGCGCCATCGACAACGCGCCCGTCAGCAAACTCGACGCGACCGAACGGGTCATCCGGCAGCGCGCCGCGATCCGGATTCGCCGAGTCGTCGGCAACGGCCGCGCGCGCGGATGCGACGGCATGGGCGAGCCGCCCGCCTTCGGGAAGCGGGGGCATCCGCGAGTTCGCCCCGCTGCTGGACCAGTGGACCGTTGGGCGCACGAGGCGCGCATTGGAGAAGACCACATGGCCGAACAGCGCCTCGAGCGCCGACAACTCCGCGTCGATGCGCTCCACCGCCAGGACCGGACGTCGTTCCGGATCGTTCCATGCCGAGAAACGGACATCGTAGAGTTCGGTGCGAAAGGATGGCCAGAGAGCAAGCTGCGGGTCGGCTCCGAGTTCGACGCGGTACCCGCTCCAAGCGCTGAGCTCGAGGGCGATGCGGTTGCGCACGATCTGGGTCGAGGCGGCATAGGGGAGGAGGAGCACGACCGCGACCGCCAGCACGAAGGCGCCGGCCGCAAACCACAATCCTTTCCTGACGGCCCCAGACCGCATCGCGTCAGCCCCTGGTCCGGAATGGCTTTCCCGCCTGCCCCGCACCACACCTTGGTATCCAAGCCGCCAGCCATTTCAAGCCTTTGTGGCTTGCGAATGGCGGTGGCTGAACCGCCGCGGTCAGATATTGCCATGCCGCAGCGCAGCATGCATAAACCGCGCGCGACCGGAGGACCCCCATGACCGACACACCGCTTTGGAAACCTTCGCCGGAGCGCATCGGGAACGCCCCGCTGACGCATTTCATGCGTGCGGCGGAGAAGCTGGGCGGCAAAAGACTTGCCGACTATGCCGCACTGCATCGCTGGTCGGTGGACGATCAGGAGGCCTTCTGGAGCCTCGTCTGGGACCATTGCGGCGTGATCGGCGAAAAGGGCGGACGCGTGCTCGTCGACGGCGAACGCATGCCCGGAGCCTCGTTCTTTCCGGACGCGCGCCTGAACTTCGCGGAAAACCTGCTTCGCAAGTCCGACGCCTCCGAAGCGATCGTCTTCCGCGGCGAGGACAAGGTCGAGCGCCGCATGTCCTGGAGCGAGCTGACGGTCCTGGTCTCCCGCATTCGCCAGGCGCTGCAGGACGTCGGCGTCAAGGTCGGCGACCGCGTCGCGGCGATGATGCCCAACATGCCCGAAACCGTCGCCGCGATGCTTGCCGCCACCTCGCTCGGCGCGATCTGGTCGTCGTGTTCGCCCGACTTCGGTGAACAGGGCGTGCTCGACCGCTTTGGCCAGATCGAGCCGGTCGTCTTCTTCGCGCCGGACGGCTACTGGTACGCCGGCAAGCAGAACGACGTGACCGCCAAGGTGAAGGCGGTGCTCGAAAAGCTGCCGAGCGTGAAGCGGGCGATCATGGTCGACTATCTCGGCACCGCCGGACAGGCGGTCACCGCGATACCCGGGGCGGTCACCTTGGACCACGCGATCGCGCCCTTCGCGGCCGGCGAGATCGACTATGTCAGGCTACCCTTTTCGCACCCCCTCTACATCCTCTTCTCGTCGGGCACGACGGGCATTCCGAAATGCATCGTTCATTCGGCCGGCGGGACGTTGCTGCAGCATCTCAAGGAGCACCGGCTGCATGCCGGCCTGAGGGATGGCGACCGCTTCTTCTACTTCACCACCTGCGGCTGGATGATGTGGAACTGGCTCGTCACGGGGCTCGCGTCGGGCGCGACGCTGCTGCTGTACGACGGCTCGCCGTTCCATCCCGACGGCAAGGTCATCTTCGACTTCGCCCAAGGCGAACGCATGACCTTCTTCGGCACCTCGGCGAGGTTCATCGACGCGGTGCGCAAGTCAGGACTGAGGCCGATCGAAACGCACGACCTGTCGAGCGTGCGGACGCTGTCCTCGACCGGTTCGCCGCTGTCGCCGGAGGGTTTCGAATTTGTCTATCAAGGCATCAAGCGCGACGTGCATCTCGCCTCGATGTCGGGAGGCACCGACATCGTCGCGTGTTTCGTGATCGGCATTCCGATCCAGCCGGTCTGGACCGGCGAGATCCAGGGCCCGGCCCTCGGCATGGCCGTCGACGTCTGGGACGACGACGGCAAGCCGGTGGTCGGCGAGAAGGGCGAGCTGGTCTGCACGCGAGCCTTTCCTTCCATGCCGATCAAGTTCTGGAACGATCCCGGCGACGCCAAGTACCGCGCGGCCTACTTCGAACGTTTCGACAATATCTGGTGCCACGGCGATTTCGCCGAGTGGACCCCGCATGGGGGGATGGTGATCCACGGGCGATCGGACGCGACGCTCAACCCCGGCGGCGTCCGCATCGGAACCGCCGAGATCTACAATCAGGTCGAGCAGATGCCCGAGATCGTGGAATCGATCTGCATCGGCCAGACCTGGGACAACGACGTGCGTGTCGTGCTGTTCGTCCGGCTGGCGACAGGTGTCGTGCTGGACGCGGATCTGGAGAAGAGGATCAAGACCAAGATCAGGATCGGCGCCAGTCCGCGACACGTTCCGGCGAAGGTCGTGGCGGTTGCCGACATTCCGCGCACGAAGTCGGGCAAGATCACCGAACTCGCGGTGCGCGACGTGGTCCATGGCCGCGGCGTGAAGAACAAGGAAGCGCTCGCAAACCCCGAGGCGCTGGACCTCTACCGGGACATACCCGCACTGGCGGAATGACGACGCCCAGCCCCACTCACCGGGCGTCGACGCGCTTCGGAGCGCCGCTCGGTCTTGGTTAACGAGCGGTGACCGGGAAATTTACCTCGATTTCAGAGGTGGTACACTTTGGTAAAGAACGTCGCTTCCAGGTAAGGACTTGTTAACGGAGCGGGCCTGATAGTCCCACGCAACTTGAGGGAGAAATCCCGCTCCTCCGAAGCCCCCGGAGCGCAGTTTCGCTCAAGCCCGTTGTCACAGCATCTCAATTTGAAGGCGCCTTTCCGGCGCCTTTTTCTTTGGTTGCGCGAAACCTACCAGACCGCCGCGAACTTGGACTGCTTCTGCTTGCGGCCGCGCTGCAACGCGACGCCGTCGAAGTCGAAGCCGCCGGTCTCCTCACTCACGGGAGCGGAAATGTTGTCCAGGCTCTCGGTGATGTGACGGGCGAGCGCGTCCACGATCTCCGACTGTGTCGAGTGCCCCCGCAGGATGCCGATGCGGATATCCGGCAGGAGCCCGAAGCCATCGGCCTCGCCGAGCACGCGCATGCCCGGCCGCAACGCGCATTCCGGCAGGACCGAAACCGCCAGTCCCGACAGCACGGCTGCGGTGATGACGGTCGCCGACCAACTGGTGAAGAGGATGCGGTGTTCCCTGTTCATCCGGTGCAGTTCATCGGTCGCCCAGCGCCGCCATTGGCAGGTCGGGCGCCCGAACGCCATCGGCAGGACGTCCTCCTCGTGGACCAGATGGTTGGCCGACGAGACCCACAGGAGCGGCTCGCGCCGGACGATCTCCGGCGGGCGCACGTCTTCGCACTGGGTGACGAGCGCGATGTCGAGGTTGCCGCGCCGGATGTGTTCGGCGAGGTTGGATGTCGGCTCGCATAGCACCGAGAGCTCAACCCGGGGATTGGAGCGGGCGAAGCGCGCCATGATCTCCGGCAGGAAGCGGTCGGCATAGTCGTCGGGCGTGCCGATGCGGACATGACCCTCGAGGCTGCGGTCGTCGAAGGCGGCGAGGGTCTCGCGATTCAGCCGGATCATCCGCCGCGCATAGATCAGCAGCTTCTCGCCTTCCTCGGTGAGCCTGTTGCTGCGCCCGTCCTTGACGAAGAGGGCCTTGCCGATCCGCTCTTCCAGCCGGCGCATCTGCATGGAGACCGCCGACTGGGTGCGGTGAACCTGGTCCGCGGCGCGGGTGAAGCTGCCAGTGTCGGCGATCGACATGAAGGTCTGGAGCTGGTCGAGGTCGAGCGGCGCGCCCATGGCATCCTCATTCATCATCAGCGATGATGCATAGGATTAAAAACATTCGTTGGACTAATCAATAGGCGCGTCGCATTCTGACATCGTTCACAGGAACGGCGACGAGTCCGGACCGGTGGCCGCGTTCCTCCAGCGCGGCCCGCCACCCTCGCGCGCCGTCCGGAAAGGAGACATGTCATGACTATGCTCGACCGCATCACGATCACTCCCGCCTCCCGACTCCCGGCCATCGTGTCGCGCGTAGCCACCGTGGCCGTGAACGCCTGGCGTGTCCTGAAAAATCGGCGAGAGTTCCACCGCCTCGGCATGCTCAGCGATTCCGAACTCGCCGACATCGGCCTGCGTCGCGTCGATCTGCATGCTGCTTCGGGATTTTCCCTCTTCCGGGATCCGACCGAGCAACTCGGAGCCATTGCCACGGCGCGCTCATGGGGCGGCGAGGACGCCGCCCGCAGGGTGTGCTGAACAAAAAAGCAGGCGGTTCCCCCAAACCCCGCCGGTTCCCCCGGCTTGCCTGCGCACTGGCCCGGTCCGACCACGGACCGGGCCTTTTCGCGTGTGCCGAACCCTCCGCTCGGCGGGGGCGGCCTGATGGCAGGAGATGGAGAGGTGAATTCAGCGAGCTGCCGCGGTGACGCCGTAGCCGTCGACGACCGCGTGGCCCGTCGCCGCGTCGGCGGCGTAGATGCCGATGCCGCAGACGACGATCGCGGAGAGCATGGCGAAGGAGAGCAGTGCGGCTTTCACGGGGGTCATCTCGGTTAACGCTTGGTCTCGATTACAACAGGACGGTTACCGATCGGTTCCACCCTCGCTGCGGCGCCTTCGTAGAACCGTCGTATAACGGATCGATGGCGGCGCGGGGCGAAAGGAACCGCAGCGCGCGATTCACTATCCGGGTTCACCGTGGGCTGCCATCGGGTCAGCGAACTCCTACTGGGATTGTCGGCAAGCGTTGCCCGGATGCCACGCTTCAGACGACGGCCACCCAAGCCCTCGCAATGGCGAGACCGGATGCGTCGGCCTCCGCACCCCAGCGTTCCGCCTCGACGGCGCGCCGCTCGTTCCAGCCCGGCTGGCGCTCGGCCAGCCATTCGGGGAAGGCGCGGCTCCATTCGTCGACCAGCGTCCGGTCGGCTTCGAAATGGAACTGCATGCCATAGGCCGCCCGGCCGATGCGGTAGGCCTGATTGGCCACGACCGTGCCCGTGGCGAGACGCGTTGCGCCAGGCGGCAGGGTGAAGGTGTCGTCGTGCCACTGGAAGGTGCGGAACGTGCGGGGCAAGGCCCCGAGCACGGGGTCGTCGGTCGCCGTGTCATCCAGCCCGACCTCCTGCCAGCCGAATTCGCTCGCCCCGCCGATCTGGTTGGATCCGCCGAAGGCCCGGGCCATCAACTGGCTGCCGAGGCAGATGCCCAGCAGCGCCCGGTCGCGCCGCTCGATGTCCCGCATCAGGTCGAGCAAGGCGGGAATCCAGGGCGAGCCGGCATCGTCCAGCGCGTGCTGGCCGCCGCCGAGAACGACGGCGCCGTCATGGCCGGACGCGTCGGCGGGTAAAGCCTCGCCTTTCTGGGCGCGGACGAAGTCGATCGCATGGCCGGCTTCCACCAGCGCGCGTTCGACCTGGCCGAGGCCGGTGTTGTCGTAGTTCTGCACGACCAGCACACGCTTGCGCGCCATCATGTCCCTCTCCAGACTGCCGGCTGGATACCATGCCGGGACGCAGGCCGGAACGGGAGGATATATGACGCTGCAGAACCGGGTCGACCCGTTCGGCCGCATCGTCGCCGATCCGGCGCGCGGCATGTTCACCGGCAATCGCGGCATCATCCATGACCCGTCGACGAGGACGCTCTTGCGGAAACGCTGGTCGACGCCGCACTGGATCATCTGCGCATGCCGCTACAAGGATCGCCCGCCCCGCGACGTGATGGGCTACAACCCTCGCGGCGGATCGAAGGCCGGATGGACGGAACTCTTCTTCCTCGACGAGCCGACGGCGCTCGCCACGGGGCACCGGCCCTGCTTCAACTGCCGGCGCGAACGGGCGAAGGATTTCATCGGCCTGTTCGCGGCGACGTCTGGCATCGCCGCGCCCAAGGTGAACGACCTCGACCGGCGGCTGCATGCCGAGCGGCTGGCGTCGGGCGGGAAACCACCGGTGATCGCCGGAAAGGAGCTCAGGAAGCTGCCCGACGGGGCGTTCGTCGGGATTGGGGAAAGGGCCTTCGCCGTAAAAAGGAGCAGGCTGCTGCCGTGGAAGTTCAAGGAGTACGAAGCGTCGATCGCGTTCGCCGACCGGCCGGTCTTCCCGATCCTTCTGCTGACGCCTTCAACCACGGTCGAGGTGCTGCGGGCAGGGTACCGGCCGGAGTGGCATGCGAGCGCCTTCGCTTGACGAGTCGCCCGCCCGCGCGCATTCGTCCGCCATGCGCGCGAACTACAGGATGCAGCGGCTTTTCGTTGACGTCGACCTCGCGGCCGGCCTGCCGGTCGAGGCGAGCCCGACGCAGAGCCATTACTTGGCCAACGTCCTGAGGCTGGCGGAGGGCGCGGAACTGCTTGTCTTCAACGGCCGCGACGGCGAGTGGCTGGCGCGCGTCGCGGCGCGATCGAAGAAAGCGGTTCGGCTGGAGGCGGTCGAGCAGGTGCGTCCACAGCCGCCGCAGCCCGACCTCGTCTACGCGTTCGCGCCGCTGAAGGCGGGACGCCTCGACTATCTGGTTCAGAAGGCGGTGGAGATGGGGGCCGGCGTGCTCCAGCCGGTCGTCACCCAGCACACGCAGGTGGCCAAGCCCGGCACCGACCGGGTCAGGTCGAATGCGATCGAGGCGGCCGAACAGTGCGGCGTGCTGGCGATCCCGGAGACGCGCGAGCCGGTGAGGCTGGAAAAGCTGCTCGCCGGCTGGGAGAAGGACCGCCGGCTGATCTTCTGCGACGAGGATGCGTCCACCAACAACCCGTTGCCCGCATTGCAGGCGATCAAAGAAAGTAAGCTTGGCCTGCTTGTCGGTCCCGAGGGGGGCTTCTCGGACGATGAGCGCCGGCAGCTTCGGGCGCTGCCGTTCGTGACCGCGATACCGCTCGGGTCCCGCATCCTGCGCGCCGACACGGCGGCGGTTGCCGCATTGGCGCTGATCCAGGCGACCGTCGGCGACTGGTAGACGGTCGCTCGACTCTCCCAATCGTCGCCGCTCGTCTTGACTCCCGAAATCCGTCCGCCTATCTGCACGTCGCGTTAGCACTCCGGTTTAGTGAGTGCTAACAGTCCGGCCAGCCGGACGTCAGATTACCAGAAGATATGCATCGAGGATCCACGAAGATGGCCAAGACGAAATTTCGCCCGCTCCACGACCGTGTGGTCGTCCGCCGGGTCGAGTCGGAGGAGAAGACCAAGGGCGGGATCATCATCCCCGACACCGCCAAGGAGAAGCCGCAGGAAGGCGAGATCATCGCCGTCGGTTCCGGCGCCCGCGACGAAAGCGGCAAGCTGGTGCCCCTGGACGTGAAGAAGGGCGACCGCATCCTGTTCGGCAAGTGGTCCGGCACCGAGGTGAAGCTCGATGGCGAGGATCTCCTCATCATGAAGGAGTCCGACATCATGGGCATCATCGGCTGATCACAGCGAACCCTTCCATCTGAAGACATTCGGGCCCGAGGCCCAGGAGCTAGAGAGACATGGCTGCCAAAGACGTAAAATTCTCCCGCGACGCCCGTGAGCGCATGCTGCACGGCGTCAACATCCTCGCCGACGCGGTGAAGGTCACGCTCGGCCCCAAGGGCCGCAACGTCGTCATCGACAAGTCGTTCGGCGCACCGCGCATCACCAAGGACGGCGTGACCGTCGCCAAGGAGATCGAACTTGCCGACAAGTTCGAGAACATGGGCGCGCAGATGGTCCGCGAGGTCGCCTCGAAGACCAACGACATCGCCGGTGACGGCACCACCACCGCGACCGTTCTGGCCCAGGCGATCGTGCAGGAAGGCCACAAGGCCGTCGCCGCCGGCATGAACCCGATGGACCTGAAGCGCGGCATCGACCTGGCCGTTTCGGACGTCGTCGCGACGCTCACCAAGAACGCGAAGAAGATCAAGACGTCCGAGGAAGTCGCGCAGGTCGGCACCATCGCCGGCAATGGCGACGAGTCGGTCGGCAAGATGATCGCCGAGGCGATGCAGAAGGTCGGCAACGAGGGCGTCATCACCGTCGAGGAAGCCAAGACCGCCGAGACCGAGCTCGAGGTGGTCGAGGGCATGCAGTTCGACCGCGGCTACCTGTCGCCATACTTCATCACCAACGCCGACAAGATGATCGCCGAGCTCGAGGACGCCTACATCCTTCTCCACGAGAAGAAGCTGTCCAACCTGCAGTCGATGCTGCCGGTGCTCGAGGCGGTGGTGCAGTCCGGCAAGCCGCTGCTCATCATCTCCGAGGACGTCGAGGGCGAGGCCCTGGCCACGCTGGTTGTCAACAAGCTGCGTGGCGGCCTGAAGATCGCCGCCGTCAAGGCGCCCGGCTTCGGTGACCGTCGCAAGGCCATGCTCGAGGACATCGCGATCCTCACCGGCGGCCAGGTGATCTCGGAAGACATCGGCATCAAGCTCGAGAACGTGACGCTCGCCATGCTCGGCCGCGCCAAGAAGGTGCGCATCGAGAAGGAGAACACCACGATCGTCGACGGCGCCGGCAAGAAGGCCGAGATCCAGGGCCGCGTCGCCCAGATCAAGCAGCAGATCGAGGAGACCACGTCCGACTACGACCGCGAGAAGCTCCAGGAGCGTCTGGCGAAGCTGGCGGGCGGCGTCGCGGTGATCCGCGTCGGCGGCGCAACCGAGGTCGAGGTGAAGGAGAAGAAGGACCGCGTCGACGATGCCCTCAACGCGACCCGTGCGGCCGTAGAGGAAGGCATCGTTCCCGGCGGCGGCGTCGCGCTGCTGCGGGCTTCGCTCGCCATCAAGGCGACCGGCGCCAACTCCGACCAGACCGCCGGCATCGCCATCGTGCGCCGTGCGCTCCAGGCGCCGGCCCGTCAGATTGCCGCCAACGCCGGCGCGGAAGCGTCGATCGTCGCCGGCAAGATCCTCGAGAACAAGGGCGCGACCTACGGCTACAACGCCCAGACCGGCGAGTATGGCGACATGATCGCCATGGGCATCGTCGACCCGATGAAGGTGGTCCGCACCGCGCTGCAGGATGCGGCGTCGGTCGCAGGCCTCCTGGTCACCACCGAGGCCATGATCGCCGAGGCCCCCAAGAAGGAATCCGCGCCGGCGATGCCGGGCGGCGGCGGCATGGGCGGCATGGGCGGCATGGACTTCTAGGTCCGGCCGTCTAACCCTGACGAACAAAGAGAAGGGCGGCCGCAAGGCCGCCCTTCTCGATTCAGCGGACTGCTGGACTTCGTTCGCAGCAGTTGATATTCAATCTCTATTGATCTCCTTTAGGCGCTGACGGGGGAACTGGCGTCGTGATCAACAGAGAGGCGTTCCTATCCCTGCCTATATTCTGTCTCGCCTGCAGCGGGACCGGTGAGCGGAACGCGTCCGGGCACGGCAGGCCGTAGCGATGGCCGACGACGACGCCAGCTTCGACGATGGCGATGGTCGCAAGAGCCGCCGGCGTGCCGAGTTCGTGAACAACCTCCTGTTCGAGACACCCGGAGGAACCCGTTTCACCCAGGGCAGTCCGATCCTTCCCAACATCTGGATGGCCTATGCCCGGAATCCGACCGAGCAGCTCGATCTGATCCTGAACGTTCACTACACCAAACACGGAGGCCCGGCGGCGGCGGTCGTCAGGAGTAGGCTTGCCGAGTATCGCGCCAAGGCGGCGAAGTTGCATCCAGCCATTGAGAGGAAGCCGGCCAGGATTTCATACATCCCGGGGCAGATCGCCGCCAAACTCTACTTCGACGAACTCATCCGCGTCGTTTTGCCATTGACGACCTGGTGGCAGGAGATACGCCGGAAGGCATGGGATACGCTGCGAGAATACGAACGGCGCGCAAACAAGCCCGCGGGCGCTGCCGACTGGGAAAGGTTTCCCATCCCGAGCGAGGGTCTCAAGAGGCAGTTCCATCACGCGCTGCTGCTGATGCGTCGCGAACTGCTTCCTCCGCGAACCTATGTCGGCTCGGACGACACCCCCGAGAGTAACATCGCCTTTAGCGGCGACCGGCGTGCGGTGGTCGACGCCATACCGAACGATCTGGTCTGGCTGGTTCGGGTGGTCGGCCTGATCGCCAACTGTTTCCGCAAGAGGGTCCCTCTGCTTTCCGAGGACGACGAGTTGTCGAGGCCGGTGGAAACGGACTTCGTAATTCGCCGCGCGACAGGCATCGAAAGCTCGGCGACGAGAGAAGCTCGCATCAGGACGGCGGCGACCAACAACGCGGCCGAGGCGAACCGCCGGGCGATCGTGGAGAGCTTCTTCAGTCTCTTTGAAGACTATGACGAACAGGAGTTGCGCAGCGAGGCCGCGCATATCTTCCGGGCCAACAAGAACCGCCCCGTGCACCTTGCGGTGAGCGAATCCGCGCTGACGGTCAAAGCCGACGCGGCCCGCTTGCTCTTCAACGTCTCATGCGCCTCCATCACCTGGGCGGTGATCGACAGCGGCATCGACCGCAATCATCCCGCATTCCGCAACACGTCTCAGAAGCATGCTCTGGAGGTGCGTCAACGGCTCGCCGGGCGCGCCGACAGCGACGGCTACACGGACCAGGTTCACCTGGAGGACCTGGAAAGCCGCGTCGACAAGACAATCGACTTCACCCGGCTCAGGGAACTGCTGGACGTCGGGGCCAACATCAGCGCCGACGGCGAGATCAGCAATGAGAACGAGGAGGAACGCGACGAACTGCTGACGCGGATCGCCGTCAACATCGCCGCCCGCGAAGGCGTAGCCCTGGATAGGTCGCGCGGGATCTCGATCATCCCGCCGGAATTCCTCGGCAAGGCCAGGCAGCGGATGAGGGAGTTCCGCCAGCATATCAGGCAAGGGCGCAACATCGAATGGGCGGACATGGAGGACATGATCGTCGACAGGGAGCCGGCCGAGCCCGACAATGACCATGGCACCCATGTGGCGGGCATCCTGGGGGCCGACTGGATCGAGGATATCGAGAGCGAGCGCGGCATCCCGATGGAGAGCCGTACGCGCAGGATGCGCGGCGTTTGCCCCGACATCCGCCTGATCGATGTGCGTGTCTTCCGCCAGGACGGGCTGACCGACGAATTCGAACTGATGGCGGCGATACAGTACCTGCGCTGGATGAACTCCCGCGCCGGCTTCATGCAGGTGCATGGCGCCAACATGAGCCTGTCGCTGGTTCACGAGGTCCGCCGGTTTGCCTGCGGGCAGACGCCGATCTGCATCGAATGCGATGAAGCGACCGCGTCCGGCATGGTCATCGTGGCGGCGGCGGGCAACCGCGGCTTCGATTTCGAGGATCTCGACGAGATCCGCCCGAACGATGGCTATCGCACCGTTTCGGTCACCGATCCCGGCAACGCTGCGAGCGTGATCACCGTCGGCGCCACCCACCGGCGCCACCCCCACGAGTTCGGCGTCAGCTACTTCTCGAGCCGCGGCCCGACAGGCGACGGGCGCTTGAAGCCCGATGTCGTGGCTCCGGGAGAAAAGATCGAGGGACCCACGACGCGCGGCCAGGCCGGCGTCAAGGACGGCACCAGCATGGCGGCGCCGCATGTCAGCGGCGTGGCGGCGATGTTGATGGCAAGGCACACGGAACTCATCGGCGACCCGGCGAAGCTGAAGCAGATCATCTGCCGCACGGCGACCGATCTGGGCCGCGAACGCTATTTTCAGGGGCACGGCCTGGTCGATGCCCTGCGCGCGATGCAGTCGGTCTAAGCTGGCGGGGAGGTTGGCGTGGCGACGGATCTGGTGCTCAAGGTTCTGAGGGCGAAGAAGGGCGACTGCCTGATCCTGCAGGCGGATGGCGCCACGGTGCTGATCGATGGCGGACCCGGCGGCGTGTTCCGGGCATTTCTCGAGCCCGTGCTCGAGGAATTGCGACCCGGCGCCGGCATCAACAAAGAGAGCCAACCGATCGATCTGATGATGGTCAGCCACATCGACGACGACCACATCGCCGGAATTCTCGACCTCTTGAGAAAGCTCGAGGCCCAGAATCAGGCGCAACAGAACCCGATCGTCGAGATATTCCAAGCCTGGCACAACAGCTTTGCCGACATCGTCGGCGGCGTCGCGGCGCCCACCGGTGCGGTCAAGGCGGAAGCCGCCTCGCTCAGCGCGGCGATGACCGAACTCCTGGGCGAGGAGACATCGCACAGCACCGAACTCGTGCTCGCCGGGGTGGCGCAAGGACGGGAACTGAAGCTTCATCTGGATGCGCAGGGGATCCCGACGAACCAGGGGTTTCAAGACGAACTCGTGGCTCAGCGGGCCGGCGTCGCGTTCACGTCGATGACGGGGGGCCTGTCGATCACCGTGATCGGCCCGTCTAAGGCCGAACTCGACGCCCTGAAGGCGAAGTGGAAGACAGAGCTTCCGGCGATTCTCGCGAAGAAAAACTCGGCTTCGGCAGCGGAAGTCGCGGAAGCGAAGGAACGCGCCCTCAAGCTCGACAAGTCGGTGGCGAACCTGTCGAGCATCGTCTGTGTAGCCGCGGTCAACGGCAAACGCGCGCTACTGACCGGCGATGCGCGCGGCGACATGATCATGCCTTGGCTTGTCGAGGCCGGCTACATGCAAGCGGGGGAGACGGTCATGTTCGACATCGTCAAGCTGCCGCATCATGGAAGCCACTACAACATCTCGCCCGAGTTCTTCCGCACGGTGCTCGCGACGCACTATGTCGTCAGCGGCGACGGGGAGCACGGCAATCCCGAACCGACAGCGCTGCAGTGGCTGTTCGAGGCCCGCCCCGAACTGGACTACACGGTCTGGATGACCTACGGCCCCGACCAGCTGATGCAGCATCCGAAATTCCGGAAGGCAGGAAACGACCAGGCACTGTCGAACCTCTTGACCCCGGAACGGCGAGCAGTCCTTCGGTTTCCTGATGGGCAAGAAATCTTCATGGATGTCGAGGTCTAGCACCAGCCGCCGGCGGATGAATGCCGACGGTGTCGGAACCATCCGCCACCCGCGCCGTTGATCCCGCGTCCGACAGCCGTCGAAAGAAGGCCGAGGACGACAAGACGCCTCCAGCACTGTCACAGGTGCGGGAGGCGTCTTCGCGACCGCGAGCGGCGTCGGACGTATTTTGCGTCCCGACCTCATCCTGCGGAAAGTGCTTCCTTGGCCTCGGGAGTGCTTGGTCCTAGAGCCTGACGATCGTCCGTCACGGAGCCGGCCATGCAGGAATTTTTCCTCTTCGCTATCGTTGGTTTCCTGGCCCAGGCCGTCGACGGTGCGCTCGGCATGGCCTACGGCGTCATCTCGTCGACGACGCTGCTGGCCTTCGGCGTTTCACCCGCGCATGCTTCCGCCGCCGTCCACGCGGCCGAACTCTTCACCACCGCCGCCTCAGGCTCGTCGCACCTCTATCATCGCAACATCGACTGGAAGCTGTTCTGGCGGTTGACGCCGTTCGGGATCGCCGGCGGCTGCCTTGGCGCTTTCGTCCTGACATCCTTCGAGGGTGACATGGTGAAGCCGTTCGTGACGCTCTACCTCGCGCTCGTGGGGGCGTTCCTGGTGTTCCGCTCGTTCCGGAAGATTCCGTCGAAGCCGGTGCCTACGCAGGTCGTTGCGCCGCTCGGGGCGGCGGGTGGGTTCCTCGATGCCGCTGGGGGCGGGGGCTGGGGGCCGATCGTGACGACCGGACTGCTCGGCGCTGGCGCGCCTCCGCGCTATGTCATCGGCACCGTGAATGCGGCCGAGTTCCTGATCACCCTTGCGGTATCGTCCGCCTTCGTCGTCGCGATGGTCACCGGTCACTGGGAGGAGGCGGGAGCCTGGAGCGAAAACCTGGCCGCCATCGCGGGCCTCATCATCGGTGGACTGATGGCCGCGCCGCTCGCGGGCTATCTCGTCAGACGGATTCCGGAGGTTGCGCTACTCAGGCTGGTCGGATGCCTGATCGTGCTGGTCGCCGGATTCCAGTCGATCCAGATACTCGGCCTGACGGGGTAGGTTCGGCCTCAGTCCGTAAAGAGTCCGGGGTTCGCCGCTGCGAGCTTCGGCAGCGACGTGAGCACTTCGGAGAGATGGCCACGCATGGCAGCGTCGGCTCCGGATGCATCGCGTATCTTGAGGGCCTCGACGATCCTGACGTGCTGGTCGATGATGACGTCGAGCGGCGTCGCGTTGGGAAGGGACAGGTATCTCACCCGGTCCATCTGGGCCTTGAGACTTTCCAGCACCCGCCACGCATCCTCGCAGTCGGCGCCGCCTGCGATCGCCTGGTGGAATGCGTCATCGAGGCGCAGGAACGCGACGTTGTCGCCTCGTGCGGCGGCGGTGCGCTGACCTTCGACGGCGGCCTCGATCGCGGCCAGGTCCGCGGGTTCGACTTCCGCGACCGCCTTGCGGACGATGGCGACCTCGATGGCTTCCCGCAGGAAGCGGGCGTTCTGAACCTCGCGGATCGAGATCAGTCGGACGAAGGTGCCACGCTGAGGGCGGATTTCGACCAGCCCGACTTCGGCGAGCTTGATGAACGCCTCGCGCACGGGTTGCCGCGAAACGCCGAGCTGACGACCGATCTCGGCCTCCGATAGCGGTTCGCCCGGCCGGAAACCGAGCTGGACGATCGCCTTGCGAATCGAATCGTAGACGCGGCTGCCGATCGAGACCTGCCGCATCCTGCGGCTCTCATCCCCCAGCGTCGCGAGTTCAAATCCCAGCGTCATGTTGACAGTCATATACTACCATACTAGCTTGGGGAAGGTCGCCGTCGTCGGCGAGAGGCTTTTGGGAGGAAGTCATGAAATCCATGTCCAGTCGGATCCTGCTTGCCGCGGTCGCCGTGTCGTTCTCCTTCGGCGCGTCGGCGGCGGACCATACATTGAGCGTGAACACCGCGCTCGCCGTCACCGACCCCTTGTACAAGGGTCTCGAGACTTTCGCCGCCAATGTCGCCACCGCAAGCGGCGGCCGCGTCGAGGTGAAGCTTTTCCCCAACTCGCAGCTTGGACCCGACGAGGACGTCCTCGAGCAGGCCCGCGCGGGTGCGCCCGTCGCAGTGGTCGTGGACGGCGGCCGCCTGGCCAATTTCGTGCCGGAGTTCGGCGTGCTCGGCGCGCCTTACCTGGCGAACGGCTATGACGGCATCCGCAAGGTGGTGACGTCCGACAAGTTCGAGGAGTGGGTGAAGAAGCTTCACGACGCCTCTGGCCACCAGATCCTGTCGTTCAACTGGTGGCAGGGCGAACGCCACCTGTGGACCGCCGGTCCGGTGAGCAAGCCCGCCGACCTCGCCGGCAGCCGCATGCGCACGCCCGGCGCGCCGGTCTGGGTCGAGACCGTGACGGCCATGGGCGCCGTACCGACCCCGATGCCGTTCGCCGAGGTCTATTCCGCGCTGGAGCAGAAGGTGATCGATTCCGTCGAATGCCAGCTGCCGGCCGGGCAGGGCGCGAAGCTCTTCGAGGTCACCAAGGTGCTGACCAAGACCGGCCACATCAACCTGATCACCGGCCTTGTGACCAGCGCGTCCTGGTATGATGGTCTGCCGGCCGATCTGCAGAAGGTGCTGCGCGACGAGGCGTTGAAGGCGGGCGACGTCGCCTCATACGGCACGCGCGACGCGCTGGCGAGCATCGAGGAGGATCTCAAGAAGTCGGGCATGACCGTCAACGAGATCGACCTGACGGTGTTCCGCGACGCCACCGCCGGCGTCTACGAGAAGCTCGGCTACGCCGCGCTGAAGGACGAGTTGCAGGCCATCGCCAACGCGCAGTAGCGTACTCGGCGTCGAGATCGGGCGGGACGCGCCGCGTCCCGCCCGTTTCGTTCGGAAAGGAGGCCCGGCCGTGCTCAAGCGTCTGTCGCAGGTCGAACTGGCTTTCGCGATCGGTCTGCTCGCCTTGATCACGGGCCTCGTCTTCGTCGCCGCCATCATGCGCTTCTTCGGCAGGCCGCTGATCTGGTCGGTGGACATGGCGCAGCTCCTGTTCATCTGGCTGTGCATGATCGGGGCCACGCGGGCCATGCGCGAGAAATCGCACCTCGGAATGGAGGTGCTGGCCAAACATTTCGGCTACCGCCGGCAATTCTGGGTCGAGATGGCCTGCGCGGCGATCATCCTCGCCTTCCTCGGCATCCTGACGGTCGAAGGCTACAGGCTCACCATGCTGAACCGCGAGCGCACCTTCGGCGATTCAACGCTCTCCTATGCCTGGGTGACGGCGGCGGTGCCCGTCGGCTGCGTGATGCTCGCAATCGCGCTCGCCTACAACATGGTCGTCGCCTGGATGCGACGCGCGGAAGGAATGCTCGTCTATACGCGCACGCGCGCCGACGGCGAGCAGGTCGAGACCTTCGAATTGTAGGCGCGGGGCGATGCTGCTGATCTCCGTCGTCTTCGTCGTCCTGATGGTGATCGGAATGCCGGTCGCCTTCGCCACGGGCATCGCCGGCTTCGTCTTCTTCATGACCAATTCCGGCATGCCGATGTCGATCGGCGTGCAGAAGATCGCCTCGATGAGCCAGAGCTTCCCGCTGCTGGCCGTGCCGTTCTTCGTGCTCGCCGGCCACCTGATGAACGAGAGCGGCATCACCGGCCGGCTGCTCAAGGTGTCGCTGGTCGCGGTCGGCTGGATGTCGGGCGGCCTCGCGCAGGTGGCGATCCTTCTTTCCACGCTGATGGGCGGCGTGTCGGGCTCGGCGGTCGCCGATGCCGCCATGGAAGCGCGCATCCTCGGGCCCGCGATGATCCAGAAGGGCTACGGCAAGGGCTTTTCGGCCGCCGCCATCGCCGTCGGCTCACTAATCACGGCGACGATACCGCCCTCGATCGGCCTCATCCTCTACGGCTACATCGGCAATGTCTCGATCGGCCGCCTCTTCCTCGCCGGGATCATTCCGGGTTTCATGATGATGGCGGTGCTCATGCTCACCACCTACGTGATCGCCCGGCGTCGCGGCTACGTCGTGGCCAACAGCGAGAAGCCGACCGTGCGCGCGCTTGCGGCGGCGGCATGGGAAGCGAAGTGGGCGCTGTTCTTTCCGGTCGCGCTGGTCCTGGCCATCCGCGGCGGGGTCTTCACGCCGTCCGAGGTCGGCTCCTTCGCGGTGGTCTACGCGCTGGTCATCGGCTTCCTGGCGCATCGGGAACTGACATTCGCGAAAGCGTGGCGGGCCTTCGGGCATGCCTGTTCGGATGTCGGGCTGATCATGCTGATCATCCTGATGTCGGGCATGGTCGGCTTCGCGACCATCTACCTCCAGGTCCCGCAGAACCTCGCCAACTGGATGCTTGACGGGCTGACCGATCCGAACGTCATCGTGATCGCCATCCTGCTCTTCCTGCTGATCGCCGGGCTGGCCCTTGAATCGACGGTCATGGTCCTTCTGCTGACACCCATTTTCGTGCCCATCATCACCAAGATCGGCATCGACCCGGTGCATTTCGGCATCCTGATGATGTCGATCGTCACTCTCGGCGGAATGACCTGGCCGAGCGGATCGGCGATGTTCGCGGTATGCTCGCTGATGAACGTTTCGATCGAGGAATACTCGATCGCCTCCATTCCGTTTCTCGCTGCGGTCGTGGCGCTGATCGTCTTCCTCCTGTTCACGCCCGGCCTGGTCCTGTGGCTGCCGAACATGGCGTTCGGCTAGGGCCGTCCCGAAAATATCGATTAGACCGACGCCACGGCCGCCGCGGGCGGTAGCGGTCCCGGCATCGCTTGACTATGGTGCGCGCGATTTCGACCGACCACGGGAAGACCATGACGAAGACCCGCACCGAGACCGACACGTTCGGACCGATCGAGGTGGCCGCCGACCGCTACTGGGGCGCGCAGGCCGAGCGTTCGCTGGGCAATTTCAGGATCGGCTGGGAAAAGCAGCCGCTGTCGATCGTGAGAGCGCTGGGCATCGTCAAGCGCGCCGCCGCCGAGACCAACATGGCGCTCGGCCGGCTGGACCCGGCGCTCGGCAAGGCGATCGTCGATGCCGCGCAGGAGGTGATCGACGGCAGGCTGAACGACCATTTTCCGCTGGTCGTCTGGCAGACCGGCTCGGGTACGCAATCGAACATGAACGCCAACGAGGTGATCTCGAACCGGGCGATCGAGATGCTCGGTGGCGCGATGGGCTCCAAGAAGCCCGTGCATCCCAACGATCACGTCAACATGAGCCAGTCGTCCAACGACACCTATCCGACGGCCATGCACATAGCCTGCGCGGAGCGCATCGCTCACGACCTGCTGCCGGCGCTGAAGCACTTGCATGCGGCGCTCGACGCCAAGGCGAAGGCCTTCGACCACATCGTCAAGATCGGCCGCACGCACACCCAGGACGCGACGCCCCTCACCCTCGGTCAGGAGTTCGGCGGCTACGCCGCACAGGTTGCCTCGTCGATCAGCCGTATCGAGATGACGCTCCCGGGCCTGCAGGAACTGGCGCAGGGCGGTACGGCGGTCGGCACCGGCCTCAACGCGCCGGTCGGCTTTGCCGAGAAGGTGGCCGAGACGATCGCGGCGATCACGGGCATCGCGTTCACGAGCGCACCCAACAAGTTCGAGGCGCTGGCAGCGCACGATTCGATGGTGTTCTCGCATGGCGCGATCAATGCCGCGGCTGCTGCACTCTTCAAGATCGCCAACGACATCCGCTTCCTGGGCTCGGGCCCGCGCTCGGGACTGGGCGAACTTTCGCTGCCGGAAAATGAGCCTGGCTCGTCGATCATGCCCGGCAAGGTGAACCCGACGCAGTGCGAGGCGATGACGCAGGTGTGCGTCCAGGTGTTCGGCAACCACGCGGCGCTGACCTTCGCCGGCAGCCAGGGCCATTTCGAACTCAACGTCTACAACCCGCTGATGGCCTACAATTTCCTGCAATCGGTGCAGCTGATGTCCGATGCGGCGATCTCGTTCACCGACAATTGCGTGGTGGGCATCGAGGCGCGAGAGGAGAACATCAAGGCCGCGCTCGACCGCTCGCTGATGCTGGTGACGGCGCTGGCGCCCAGGATCGGCTACGACAATGCGGCCAAGATCGCCAAGACGGCGCACAGGAACGGTACGACCCTCCGCGACGAGGCGGTCGGCGGCGGTTATGTGACGGACGCCGAGTTCGACGCGCTGGTGCGTCCGGACATGATGACGCGGCCAGGATGAACGGCCTCACGCATTTGTGAACGCATTGTGATCGGTTGTTCACAATAGTCGAACGAAGAGTTCGACGGTTCGGGGTCGATCAATGGAGCGGCTTAGGCTACGGCGATCTAACCAAACCGGAGTCGCCCCGACATGCAGAACAGCCTCGTCCTCCTCATTGCTCGCGTCCTCCTCTCGTTCATGTTCATCATGGCCGGGTTGCAGAAATTCGGGGCCATCGAAGGAACCGCCGGCTACATAAGCTCCGTCGGCCTGCCCGCCGGGACGGCGCTGGCCTGGCTCTCGGCCATCTTCGAGACCCTCGCCGGCATCGCGATCCTCGTGGGCTTCCAGACGCGGATTGCCGCTTGGGCGCTCGCCGCCTTCTGCGTGTTCACCGCCTTCATGTTCCACTACGTGCCGGGCGACATGATGCAGACGATGATCATGACCAAGAACCTGACCATTGCCGGTGGCTTCCTGGCGTTGTCGGTGGCCGGGGCGGGCGCATGGTCGGTCGACGCAAGGCGGGGTGCGGTTGCCTACGCCTGACGCGTCCTCCCGATAATCGAAGAACGGCCGGGGCGACCCGGCCGTTTCTTTTTGCGCTGAAGACCAGCGCAAGCGCTATGATCCTCCCACAGGGAGGCTTTCATGTTTGGCTGGTCGGTGCTTGTTGCGCGCGTCTTGCTCGCGACGATGTTCCTCGTCAGCGGATGGAACGCGCTGTCCGACATCGGCGGCACGACTGCCTATTTCGCCGGGCTTGGCCTGCCCATGCCTGGCGCGGCGGCTGTCCTGACCGGTGTGTTCGAACTGGCCGGGGGCATTGCCCTCTTGATGGGTCTGCTCGCCAGACCCTTCGCGCTGGCGCTGGCGGCCTTCACCCTCGCCGCGACCTTCATCGGCCACTACGGGCAAGGCGATGGCGCAATGGCCTTCTGGCACATGCAGATGTTCCTCAAGGACATCGCCGTCGCCGGCGGTCTGGCCGTCCTCGCCGTGCATGGACCCGGCGAACTGTCGATCGACGCGCGGCGCGACGTTCTCTAGGCGCCGAGCC
This sequence comes from Rhizobiaceae bacterium, assembly GCA_050184585.1. Taxonomy (GTDB): domain Bacteria; phylum Pseudomonadota; class Alphaproteobacteria; order Rhizobiales; family Rhizobiaceae; genus JBFXAF01. Next base: position 81,149 of record JBFXAF010000009.1, read on the forward strand.
TTCGCGCGAGTTCGGCGATTGTAGCGAGGTCGGAGGTGGCGCGGGGCTTGCGCGAGGCCACCAGGCACGCCTCGGACTTCAGGATCACCCCGTCCGACAGGACCTTCAGATTGTTGGCTCGCAGCGTCGAACCCGTCGTCGTGATGTCGACGATGACATCGGCGAGGCCCGCCGCCGGCGCGCCTTCGGTGGCGCCGAGGCTTTCGACGATGCGATAGACCTGGATGCCATGGCTGCCCGAGAAGAACTGCTGGGTCAGCCGCCAGTACTTGGTCGCTATCCTGAGCCTGCGGCCATGGCGATGGCGGAAGTCGGCCGCCACGTCGTCGAGGTCGGCCATGGTGTCGACATCGTACCAGACATCGGGAACGGCGACGACGACATCCGCCCGTCCGAAACCCAGCCGCGCCGCGATCTCGGTGCGCGCGACCCAGTCGCCGACGGCCTCGCGCAAGAGATCCTCGCCCGTGACTCCGAGGTCGATCGTGCCGCGGCCGAGTTCGGCGGCGATCTCGGAGGCGGACATGAAGGCGACGTCGACGCCGTCGATGCCTTCGAGATGGGTTCGATAGCTGCGCAAATCGGGGGGCGCGGAGACGGTGAGCCCGGCGCGCTCGAAGCGTTCGAGCGACTGCTCCCGAAGCCGGCCCTTGGAGGGCAGGGCGAGGGTGAGGGTCATTCTTCCGCCCTCAACTGCTCGACCCGGTCGATCCAGACGGAAAATCCGACGCCCGGGATGGGCTGCTCGGCCCCGAGCAGAGTGAGCAGCCGGTCGTAGCGGCCCCCACCAGCCAGCGGACGTGACGCGCCGGGCGCCGAAATCTCGAAGACGAGGCCGGTGTAGTAGTCGAGTGGCCGGCCGAAGGCGGCATCGTAGGTGATGGCGGCGGCCGACAGGCCGTGCCCGCCGATTGCCGCCGCGCGTGCGGAGAATCCGGCCAGGCCGGCGTCGAGATCGAGCTTCGTCGCGGCCGCAAAGGCGGCGAGCTCGGAGGGCGCACGGTCGAGCGGCACCCGGATGGCGAGGAAACGCTTGAGCGCGGCAAAGGCCCCGTCTGCAAGGTGCACCTGTGAGAGCGCGGCCTTCTCGATGAGCCGGCGGGCAATCTCGTCCGGCGTCCGGCCGGCCGTCGTGGCGAGCCCGACCACCTCCATGTCGGCGGCGATCCTTTCCGCGAGCGCCTTCTCGTCACCCGTTTCGGCAAGTTTCGCGATCACCGGGTCCAGGCCCGTGCCGGCCGACGGGCTGGCGAGGTCCGCGAGCGCCGCTTCCAGCACGTCGGGCTGACCGAAGGCGCGGGCAAGCCGCATCCTCCAGCCGCGTGGCAGGCCAAGCGCGGCGAGCACCGCCTCAAACACCGCCTGGTCGCCGAGCACGGTCGTCAGCGTCACCGAGGGAAGGGTCAGCGCGAACAGGGCGTGCGCGTCGGCGATGGAGCGCGCATCGGCCTCCGCGATATCCGTTTCGCCGAGGTCTTCGACGCCGGCCTGTATGAACTCGTTGCCCCCCTCGCGCCGTTGGCGAAAGACCTCGCCGCAATAGGCGTAGCGGCGCGGGGTGGAGGCATGGCTGGCGATGTGGCCGAGGCACACGGGGATGGTGAATTCGGGCCTGAGGCAGAGCGTGGCGCCGGTCTCGCTCTCCGTCAGGAATATGCGGCGCCGCAGATCCTCGCCCGCCATGTCGAGGAACGGGTCGGCCGGCTGCAGCACAGGCACGTCGACGGGTTGTGCGCCACGGGCGGCGAACAGGTCGAGGATGGAGGCGGGCAGGGCGGTCATGGGGAGGTAGCGGGGATAGGACCCTCCTCTGGCCTGCCGGCCATCTCCCCCTCAAGGGGGGAGATTGGCAGCTTCGGCCTGGCCACCCATCCTGCAACGGAGACGATTGGCGAAAGCAGACGCGACAGCCAATCTCCCCCCTTGAGGGGGAGATGGCCGGCAGGCCAGAGGGGGGTCGTTGCCGAGCGTTGGACTTGAGAAGACTCAGCCTTCACGGCGCCGCTCTTCCTTCTGCGCCTCGAGAATGCCTCTCACCGTCGCCACCAGCTCGGCCTCCGGCACGGTCACCTGGCCCGGCCGTGCTTCCTTGTACTCGGCGTGGTCGGTCATGCCCTTCGCAAGCTGTTCGCCGACGACGAGATCCTTGACCTGGATCGTGCCGGCCATGCGCTCGTCGCCGCCCTGGATGACGACGCAAGGACTGCCGCGCCGGTCGGCATATTTCATCTGCGCCTTCATGCCCGAGCCGCCGAGATAGAGCTCGGCGCGGATGCCGGCCCGCCGCAGTTCGGAGACCATCTTCTGGTAGCGGCCGAGGCTGTCGGTGTCCCTGTCCATGACGAGCACGACGACCGGGCCGACCACGTCGGACACGTCCAGCTTGCCGAGGTTCTTCAGCGCCGTCAGCAGCCGCGAGACGCCGATCGAGAAGCCCGTCGCCGGCACGGGCTCGCCGCGGAAGCGCGAGACCAGCCCGTCATAGCGGCCGCCGCCGCCGACGGAGCCGAAGCGCACGATCTGGCCGTCCTCGTTCGGTATTTCGGCCAGCAGTTCGGCCTCGTAGACGGGGCCGGTGTAGTATTCGAGGCCGCGCACGACGGAGGGGTCGATGCGGATACGGTCTTCGCGGTAACCGGCTGAACGAATCATTCGGTGTATGTCGTCGAGTTCAGCAAATCCGGTTACCAACGTTGCATTCGACTTCATCTCTTCATTCCAAGAATGGATAAGTGCCGATTTGCTAACGCCAGAGACGTAAGGTTGGTTTTCCACTACCGACAGAACATATTCTGCTTGTTGCCCATCCAGCCCGGCGCCCTTGGTAAAGTCGCCTTCGCCCTCCGTGCCGCCATCCCAGCGGCCGGGGCCGAGCAGAAGGCGCACGCCATCGACACCGAATTTGTCCATCTTGTCGATGGCGCGGAGCACGGTGAGGCGTCGACCGGAATTCTCCGGCCCGCCGAGGCCGATCGCCTCAAGCACGCCGTCGAGCACCTTGCGGTTGTTGACGCGGATGACGTACTGGCCGCGCGGGATGCCGAGCGCCTCCATCACGTCGGCCATCATCATGCACATCTCGGCATCGGCCGCTACGCCCGGCGTGCCGACGGTGTCGGCGTCGAACTGCATGAATTGGCGGAAGCGGCCCGGCCCCGGCTTCTCGTTGCGGAACACCCAGCCCGAGCGGTAGCTGCGGAACGGTTTCGGCAGCCGCTCGAAATTCTCCGCCACGAAACGCGCCATCGGCGCGGTCAGGTCGTAGCGCAGGCTCAACCATTGGTCGTCGTCGTCCTGGAACGAGAAGACGCCCTCGTTCGGCCGGTCCTGGTCGGGCAGGAACTTGCCGAGCGCGTCGGTGTATTCGATCAGCGGCTGGTCGGCGGGTTCGAAGCCGTAAAGCTCGTAGACGCCCCGGATGGTCGCCATCATCGTCTCGGCCGCGCGCATGTCGTCGGCTGAACGGTCGACGAAACCTCGTGGCAAGCGTGCGGCTGCCTTGCTGGCTTTCTGATCGTGGTCGGCCATTGAACCGTTCGCCTGAGGAAATCCGCCGTATCGGGAGGGCGCGCGTGTCCTAACCGATGGGTCCGGCAGCGGCAAGGGACGAGGCTGTTACCCGGATCACCGCATGGCGACATGCTGCCGATACCGAATCCGACCACAAGCCGAGGCCAAAACAAGGCTCAAAAGGCCAACGGGCATGTCCAAGAAGAAAAAGACCATCTCCTCCCGATCGACTGAGAAGGCTGCCGCCGGGCTGCGCCCCGCGGCGGCCGCCCTTTCCGAGGCCACACCGGCACCCGGACCGTTCGAGGCGAACCCCGCGGTCAACGGTCGCGCGAACGATCTCGTGCGCGCCTTCGCGACCGGACTGCTCGTCATGTACCCGGTGGCGGCGATCGTCTGCGCGATCGTGGCGGCCAGCGCGCTGCTTGGCTTCGATACGCCGGCGTGACTCCCTTCTCCCACGAGGGGCGCATGGGCCTCACGGCCGCCGGAATTGTCTCCGCTCGAGTTCGCAGACGGGACGGCACAGGCAGCCTTCGATGTGGTCGTTCACCAGTCCCATGGCCTGCATGAAGGCGTAGCATGTGGTGGGACCGACGAAGGTCCAGCCGCGCTTCTTCAGCGCCTCGGAGAGCGTCACGGCGGCTGGCGGGGCAGGGTTTGCCGCGATCGTCGCGTAGTCGATCCGGCGCGGCCGGTCCTTCGCTCCAGGCTCGAAGCGCCAGAGGAAGGATGCGAGCGAACCGGCCTCGTCGACGAGTTCGCGCGCGCGATTGGCGTTGTTGATCACGGATTCGATCTTGCCCCGATGGCGGACGATCCCCGCATTGCCCATCAGCCGCTCGACATCCTTCTCGGTGAAGAAGGCGATGCGTTCGAACATGAAGTTGTCGAAGGCCTCGCGGAAGTTCTCGCGCTTCCTCAGGATGGTGATCCACGACAGGCCGGACTGGAAACCCTCGAGGCAGATCTTCTCGAACAGGCGGTGATCGTCCGAAACCGGACGGCCCCATTCGTGGTCATGATATTCGCGATAGAGTTCGTCCTGTCCGGGCCACGAACAGCGCATCGCGCCATCAGACCCCGTCGTCAGTCCAGTCGTCGGCTCGCTCATGCGTCCCCTGTCAGGCAGGCCATTTACCGGCGCTTTACCAGATTTCCGAACCGGCCGGTAACCACGCCCGCGAACCGGGCGGTAACCACACCAGAAGGTTTACGCGATCGATCGCATTTTCGACATTCCGATTCACCTTTTTTCGGGGTCGGCGCGTCACCTTTCGCCTTGTGACGTCCGGACGACGAGCCGGGCGCATCTGTGACGATCGAGTGCGAGAGTGCGTCCCATGCCCAAGAAGATCCTACTGCTTTTGTCGAGCGCGCTGATTGCGTTCCCCAGCCTGCCGGCCGCGGCGCGCGACCGCTACGCGGAACGGCCGCCCGTGCTGGTCAGTCCCGACCTCTCCGCGCCCTGGGTCTTGCAGCTTCGCGGCGCCGAGCCGCGGCGCAAGCTGGGGCAGCCGGTTCAAACGCGCCAGCCCGCGCCGGTGCGCAGGAAGCGCAGCGCCATCGTGGCGCCCGACCGCATGCAGACCGCCGCGGTGCCCGCTCCGGCCAAGAAAAAGATGCTGCCTCAGATGGACCCGAAGTTCCTGCCGCAGCAGGTCGACTATTCGGGTCCGGAGAAGCCCGGCACCGTGGTCATCGATACGACGAAGAACTTCCTCTACCTCGTGCAGGCGGGCGGCAAGGCGCGCCGCTACGGGGTCGGCACGGGCAAGCCGGGTTTCGAATGGGCCGGGACGCACAAGGTGACCCGCAAGGCTCCGTGGCCCGATTGGCGGCCTCCGGCCGAAATGATCGCCCGCGAGAGGGCCAAGGGCCGTCATCTTCCGACCTATGTCGCGGGCGGGCCGGAGAACCCGCTCGGCGCGCGCGCCCTGTATCTCGGCTCGACGCTCTATCGCATCCACGGCACCAACCAGCCCTGGACGATCGGCGGCGCGGTTTCCTCCGGTTGCATCCGCATGCGCAACGAGGACGTGATCGACCTCTACGAGCGCGTCGCGATAGGCACGATGGTCAAGGTGATCTGAACCTTGCCGCGAACGCCCGCGAAGCCTTCACGAGGCTGAACCGCATTCCGTATTTGTGAAATCAATTGGCTCGGGACCGTTTCGCGCGGCCCCGGGGCGTGTATACTTTTACATACGATTTGGTCCGCGAGGGAACTGGTCTTGGACGTTTTCATCCGCGTCTTCCTGCCGCTGACGCTCGTCATCATCATGTTTTCGCTCGGCCTGGGTCTCAGGTTCGAGGATTTCAAGCGGGTTTTCCTGCAGCCAAAGGCCTTCGCAATCGGTGTCGGCACGCAGATCGTCGGCATTCCGGCGATCGCCTACGCGCTGGCCCTACTGTTCCGCCTTCCGCCCGAACTGGCGCTGGGCCTGATGATTCTCTCGTTCTGCCCGAGCGGCGTGACGTCGAACTTCATGACCAAGGTGGCCAGGGGCGACGTGGCGCTCGCCGTTTCGCTCACCGGGGTCAGCAGCCTGACCGCCGTGCTCACCATGCCGATCCTGGTGAAGTACTTCGCCGGCGTCTTCCTCGGGCAGGCGGCCCCGGAGATCGACGTCACCGCGCTCGGCGTATCGATGTTCCTGATCACCGCGGTTCCTGTCGCTGCCGGCATCGCATTGCGACGCTACCGCGAACCGCTGGCGCTGGCCCTTGATCTCTGGATGTCGCGCATCGCGACCATACTCTTCGTCGTCGCCGTCGGCGGGGCGATCGTGTCGAACTGGCAACTCCTTGTCGACAACATCGCGAAGCTCGGCCCGAGCGTCGTTTCTCTCAACGTGGCGCTCCTCATCGTCGGACTGGCGCTGGCGAAGCTCTTCGGGCTCGGCCGCGAGCAGGCCACCACGATCGCGATCGAGAGCGGCGTGCACAACGCCACCCTCGGCATCACCGTGGGGACCCTGATCGCCGGCGCGGCGACCGGCTTGCCGATCTACAGCCTGCCCTCGGGTCTCTATGGCGTGACGATGTATCTCGTCGCGATCCCGTTCGTCTGGTGGCGCAGGAGCCTTGCCAACGCCTGACGCTCAATTGGCGGGCATGTCTCCGAGCGCGGCGGGCTTCGGCCCGCCATGAGCCCAGTCGAGCAGTTCGACCGTATGCAGCACCGGCATGCCGACGGCGCCCGCGAGCTGCGTGATGCAGCCGATGTTGCCGGTCGCGACGGCGTCGGCGCTGGTGGCCCGGAGGTTGAGCGCCTTCCGCTCCTTGAGTCTAGCGGAGATATCCGGCTGGAGGATGTTGTAGGTTCCGGCCGATCCGCAGCACAGGTGCCCCTCGCGCGGCTCGCGCAGCTCGAACCCCGCCGCCGTGAGCAGGTCCCTGGGCTGACGGGTGATCTTCTGCCCGTGCTGCATGGAACAGGCGGAATGATAGGCGATCGCAAGGCCGGGCCGGGTCGCTGGCTCCGGCATGGCCAGCGACGCCAGGTACTCGGTCACGTCCTTCGCCAGGGATGAGACCTTGCGCGCCTTCTCCGCATAGGCGGGATCGAGGCGCAGCATGAAGCCGTAGTCCTTGATCGTGGTGCCACAGCCGGATGCGGTGATGACGATGGCGTCGAGCCCAGCGCGTTCGACTTCGTGCGTCCACGCGTCGACATTGTTGCGCGCGGCGGCGAGGGCCGCTTCCTCGCGACCCATATGGTGGACGAGCGCTCCGCAGCAGGCTTCGCCCGGCGACACGACGACCTCGACACCGAACCGCGTCAGCAGCCGGACCGTCGCCTCGTTGATTGCTGGGTCGAGCACCGACTGCGCGCAGCCGGTCAGGAGCGCCACGCGGCCCCGCCTAGCGCCCTGCTGCGGGTGCACGGCGGCGCGCGAAAGCGGCGAGGTAGCGGGCACCGAGGCCGGCGTCAACGCCAGCATCGCGGCGAGCGGCTTCAGCGCCGGCACCGAACGCAACAGGCCGGCAAAGGGGCGCCCAAGCTTTGCCAGCCTGAGCGCCGCGCGGAAGCGGCCGGGGTAGGGCAGGACCGCCGCCAGCAGCGAGCGGACCACCCGGTCGATGAGCGGACGCCGGTAAGTTTCCTCGATATGCGCCCGCGCATGATCGACGAGATGCATGTAGTTCACGCCGGAGGGACAGGTCGTCATGCAGGCGAGGCAGGACAGGCAGCGATCGATGTGGGTGACGATCTCGCGGTCGGCGGGCCGCCCGCCTTCCAGCATGTCCTTGATTAGGTAGATGCGGCCGCGCGGACTGTCGAGTTCGTTGCCGAGCGTGACATAGGTCGGACAGGTCGCCGTGCAGAAACCGCAATGCACGCATTTGCGCAGGATCTGCTCCGATTCGGCGACGTGCGGATCGGCGAGCTGCTCGGGCGAGAAGCTGGTCTGCATCTTGTCAGAAGAACCAGCTTTGCGGGTTCTTCATGGGCTCCTCGCGACCCAGCGCCTGCAGGCCGAAGATGATGCGCACGACGTACCAGACCGCGGTGGCGAGCAGCACGAGAAAACCGATGAGTACGAACGCCAGGATGAAGCCGATGAAGGAGTAGAGCAGCCCGATCCAGAAGGTGCGGATCGCCCAGGTGTAATGCGTCTCGAGCCATGGGGGCGACTTGCCGCGGTTCACATAGGCGATGACAAGGCCGACGATCGGGGTGATGCCGATCACGAAGCCGGCCAGATAGAGGATGTAGACCACCTGGACGTTTGTCGCTCCGGGTTCCAGCCAGCCGTCGGTCTGGCGCGTTGGGGGTGGAGACACGGGTTCGGTCATCGCATTTCTCCTAGAGGTGGTAGGGTCGAAACTATCAGATCACGAACTGGACACCATGCGGCCCGGATTGAGGATACCCTTCGGGTCGAATTGTTCCTTGAGCCGTTTCGAGAGTGCGGCCAGCGCCGGCGGCTGCGGCTCGAACACGAGGTGCGACGCGCGCACCGCGGCCGGTGCGCGCACCAGCGTCGCATGGCCGCCGGCTTGCCGGACCAGCCGACGCACCACCTGCGCTTCCGCCTCACCGCCTTCCATGCGCAGCCACAAGAGCCCGCCCTGCCAGTCGTAGAACGCCATTGCCGGCGTCTCTCGCCGGATGCCCAGCGCCAGCTTCCAGCCTTCCGACGGCGCCACCGAGATGCGCCAGACCGGTTTGTCCGTGCCGTCCGCGAACGGCATGCAGTCGCGCACATCGCGCCAGATCGCTCTCGACCGCTCCCGCTCCATCTCCTCGACATGCGGCGCGCCGGCGAACAGCGCCTTGAGCATCGCGATGCGGGCGGCGACCGAAGGGCCGAACCCTTCGACGCGCAAGAGCGTGGCGGCATCGCTGCCCAGCCCGCCGCCAGCGATCGAATCGGCGACTCCCTCCGGCAGGTGGGCGGAACCAGAGACTTCCGCCGAAGATCCCATCGCCAACGCCATGGCCGCCGCGGCCTGTTCGTCCTCCAGCTGGCGCAGCACGAACGTCGTCTCGGTCTCCGCTGCGGGCAGCACCTTGAAGGTCAGGTCCGTCACGACCGCCAGCGTGCCCCAAGAGCCCGCCATGACCTTGGAGAGGTCGTAGCCGGTGACATTCTTGACGACCCGGCCGCCCGATTTGAAGACCTCGCCTCGCCCCGATACGGCGTGGACGCCGAGGATGTGGTCGCGCGCCGCGCCCGACTTGATGCGCCGCGGACCGGAAAGGTTCGCGGCAAGCGCGCCGCCGATCGTGCCTCGCCCGGGCTGGCCGCCGAGCAGCGGGCCGTAGTCGATAGGCTCGAAGGCGAGTTCCTGACCTCGCGAACCCAGCAGCGCTTCGATCTCGGCAAGCGGCGTACCGGCCTTCGATGAGAGCACCAGTTCCTCCGCTTCATAGAGCGTGACGCCGGAGAGGCGCGAGAGGTCCAGCGTGTGCGCGGCCTGGACCGGCGCTCCGATGCCGCGCTTCGTGCCATGGCCGAGGATTTCCAGCGGTTCCTCCTCGGCCACGGCCCACGCCACCGCGCCCAGCGCTTCCTTGGCATTCGTAGGAACGAAGGCGGTCACCGGGCCATCTCCGCGGAGCGGCGCCAGTCGCTCGTGATGTTCATGTCCGGCAGGGCAAGCACCGCCCAACGTTTCCGGCGCCGGAAGGCAAGTGTCGCCTTGTCTCTCGCAATCGCCTCCAGCGTCTCCCGTATCAAAAGCACACTCAGAACCTCGGAATGTCCGGGAACGCCACCTGGCCGCGATGGACGTGCATGCGGCCGAGCTCGGCGCAGCGCCTGAGCTGCGGGAAGACTTTGCCCGGATTGAGCAGATGATTGGGGTCGAAGGCGCATTTGACCCGCATCTGCTGGTCGAGGTCGGCTTCCGAGAACATCTCGGGCATCAAGTCGCGCTTCTCGACGCCGACGCCGTGTTCGCCAGTGAGCACGCCGCCAACCCTTACGCAGAGGCGCAGGATGTCGGCGCCGAAAGCCTCGGCCCGCTCGAGTTCGCCCGGCCGGTTGGCGTCGTAGAGGATGAGCGGGTGGAGGTTGCCGTCGCCCGCGTGGAACACGTTCGCGACCCGCAGCCCATATGTCTCCGACAGTTCCCGCATTCCGGCCAGGACCCTGGGCAGTTCCTTGCGCGGGATCGTTCCGTCCATGCAGTAATAGTCCGGCGAAATGCGGCCGACGGCCGGGAAGGCGGCCTTGCGGCCGGCCCAGAAGGACAGCCGCTCCTCCTCCGAGGTCGAGATACGGCAAACCGTAGCCCCGTTTGCCCGAGCGATCGTCTCGACCCGGTCGATCAGGTGGTCGACCTCGACCCCGGGTCCATCGAGCTCGACGATCAGCAGGGCTTCGACATCCAGCGGATAGCCCGCGCGCACGAAATCCTCGGCGGCGTGGATGGCGGGCCGGTCCATCATCTCCATCCCCCCAGGAATTATGCCGGCTCCGATGATGTCCGCCACGCACTGTCCGCCCTGTTCGCTGGTCGGGAAACCGAGGAGCAGGGCACGCGCGGTCTCCGGCTTGCGCAGGATGCGAACGGTGACCTCGGTGACGACCCCGAGCAGCCCTTCCGAACCGGTCATGACGCCGAGCAGATCATAGCCTTCCGCGTCGAGGTGACGACCGCCGAGACGAATGACCTCGCCATTCATCAGCACCATCTCGATGCCGAGTACGTTGTTGGCAGTCAGACCGTATTTCAGGCAGTGAACGCCGCCGGAGTTCTCAGCCACGTTGCCGCCGATTGAGCACGCGATCTGCGACGACGGATCCGGCGCGTAATAGAACCCTTCCTGCTCGACCGCATGGGTGATGCCGAGATTCGTCACGCCCGGCTGCGCGACGACGCAGCGGTTGGGATAGTCGATCGACAGGATGCGGCTGAACCGGCTCATGACCAGCAGCACCGCATCCTCCAGCGGCAGCGCCCCGCCCGACAGCGACGTGCCCGAGCCTCGCGGCACCACCCGGATGTTGCGCTGGTCGCAATATTTCAGGATTCGCGCCACCTGACCGGTCGTCTCCGGCAGCACCACGACCAGCGGCAATTGCCGATAGGCGGTGAGGCCGTCCGTCTCGAAGGCCCGCATCTCGTTGATCGTGTCGACCACACCCTCGCCCGGCACGATCGTGCGCATATCGGCGACGATCTCGGCGCGCCGGCCGAGCGTGGCGGCGTCGGGTTTCGGCATGACGAGGCCGGACATGCGACCCTCCGAGAGACTGGTAAAGCGACTTTACCAGTGGATGAGACCCTTCGTAAACCCGCATGAAACCCTTAAGTCTCCAAATCCGGCCTGCCGCGCCACTGGACAAAACAATTGACCAGTTGGACGGTCCGGCGCTAGGTTCTCGGCGAACGCGGAATGTCGATCGAAGTGGGCGCAATCTTCTCACGCATCGAGCACACGCGCACGGCCGACGACGTCGCCGGGCAGATCGAGGGGCTGATCCTCGAAGGCGTGCTGCGCGCCGGCGATCGGTTGCCGGGGGAGCGCGACCTCGCACGCCAGTTCGACGTGTCACGGCCCATCCTGCGGGATGCGCTGAAGGAACTTGAGGCGCGTGGGCTCCTGGTGACGCGCCATGGGGGCGGCACCCATGTGGCCGACGTGACGGGGCAGGTCTTCTCGCCTCCCATAGTCGACCTGATAGCGGCCCACCCCAAGGCCGCGACCGATTACCTGGAATACAGGCGCGAGATCGAGGCGGTCGCGGCCGAACTCGCTGCCCGCCGTGCGACCGTGGAGGACCTTGCGCTGCTCGACCGGATCGTGGCGCGAATGGAGGAAGCGCATTCCGGCGGCGATTTCGAATCCGAGGCGGCGATCGACGTCGAGTTCCACAGCGCGATCGGCGAGTGCGCGCACAACATCGTTCTCCTGCACACGTTGCGCGCCTGCTACAGGCTGCTCTCCGACGGAGTGTTCCATACCCGCTTCGCGATCTTCCGGTTGCCGGGCATGCGCGAGGCGCTGCTCGACCAGCACAAGTCGATCCACCGCGCGATCGTCGCGCGCGATGCCGCCAGCGCGCGGACGGCGGCGCAGACGCACATCGACGCCGTGACGCGCGCAATGGCCGAGGCCGAGCGATCCGGAGAGTGGCAGCGCGTGGCGCGGCTGAGATTGACCCAGCGATCGGGCAGCGAGAGCAAGGCGAAGGCGAATGCTTGAACAGGCGGAGACGGACGGCGGCAATCTGGAAACGGCCGGGGCTAAACCCCGCGTCGGCCTGTTCGTCACCTGCCTGGTCGACCTGTTCCGGCCGGCGGTCGGCTTCGCCTCGATCAAGCTGATCGAGGATGCCGGCTGTACGGTCGAGGTGCCGCTGGCCCAGACCTGCTGCGGGCAGCCGGCCTACAATTCCGGCGACCGCAAGGACGCCAGGGAGATCGCCAAGGGCACCATCCAGGCGTTCGAGGACTTCGACTATGTGGTCGCTCCGTCCGGGTCCTGCGCGGGGATGCTCAGGAAGCATTATCCGGCGTTGTTTCAGGGCGATGCGAAGTGGGAAGACCGGTCCATCGCCTTCTCGGCCAAGGTGCATGAACTGGTGAGCTTCATCGCCGACGTGCGCGGAATGACCGACGTGCAGGCAAAGCTGAAGGCCACGGCGACCTATCACGATTCCTGTTCGGGCCTGCGCGAACTGGGGGTTCGCGAGCAGCCTCGCCGGCTGCTTCGGTCCGTCAAGGGACTGAAGCTTGTCGAGATGCGCGATCCCGACGTGTGTTGCGGCTTCGGGGGCACGTTCTGCGTGAAATACTCGGACATCTCGAACACGATCGTCGCGAAGAAGACAGAAAACATCGAGGCCTCGGGCGCGGAGACGCTGCTTGCCGGCGACCTCGGCTGCCTGATGAACATGGCCGGCAAGCTGAAACGCGCCGGATCGTCGGTGGAGGTCCGCCATGTCGCCGAGGTTCTGGCCGACATGGGCGACGAGGCGCCGATCGGGGGCAGGGGTTAGCGATGCAGATAACCTCCCCCTCGTTCAAGGAGAACGCCGTCGAGGCGCTCGCGGACGGCCAGCTCCAGAAGGCGCTGGGCAACGTGCGCGGCGGGTTCATCGACAAGCGCAAGAAGGCCGCCGACGCGCTGCCCGAATTCGACGCGCTGCGCGACAGTGCGAAAGCCATCAAGGATCACACGCTCGCGCATCTCGACGTCTACCTCGAGGCCTATGAGGAACGCGTGACCGCCGCCGGCGGCAAGGTGCACTGGGCCGAGACGGCAGCCGACGCGCGGGGCATCGTCCTCGATATCTGCCGCATGGCCAACGCCCGCACGGTGACCAAGGGCAAGTCGATGATCACGGAGGAGATCGGGCTGAACGATTTCCTGTCGGGCATGGGCATCCGCCCGGTCGAGACCGATCTCGGCGAATACATCATCCAGTTGCGCAACGAGCATCCGAGCCACATCATCGCGCCGGCCGTGCATCTGAACGCGGAGCAGATCGAGGCCGACTTCCGCCGCGTGCATGACTACCTGCCGCCGCATCGTGACCTGTCGGAACCCGAGCAGCTTCTCGGTGAGGCGCGGCGGGTGCTCAGACCGGAATACTTCGCCGCCGACGTCGGCATCACCGGAGCGAACTTCCTGGTGGCCGAGACCGGCTCGTCCATCATCGTGACCAACGAGGGCAATGGCGACCTGACCCAGACGCTGGCGCGGGTCCACGTCGTGGTCGCCTCGATCGAGAAGGTCGTGCCGACGCTCGAGGACGCCTCGCAGATCATCCGCGTGCTGGCGCGCTCGGCGACCGGCCAGGAAATGAGCGTCTACACGACCGTGTCGACAGGGCCGCGCCGGACCGAGGATCCCGACGGGCCGGAGGAATACCACGTCATCCTGCTCGACAATGGGCGGTCGTCTATGCTCGGCACCGAGTTCCAGGAGATGCTGCGCTGCATCCGCTGCGGCGCCTGCATGAACCACTGCCCCGTCTATCATGCGGTCGGCGGACACGCCTATGGCTGGGTCTATCCTGGCCCGATGGGCGCAGTGCTCACCCCCTCGCTGATCGGGGTGGAAAAGGGCGGGCACCTGCCGAACGCATCCACCTTCTGCGGTCGATGCGAAAGCGTGTGCCCCATGCGAATCCCGCTGCCCAAGATGATGCGGCATTGGCGCGAGAAGGAGTTCGAGCGGGGGCTCAATCCCGCGACGCAGCGCTGGGGCCTGAAGTTCTGGGCCTTCTTCGCCAAACGGCCGATGCTCTACAGGGCGGCGGCCTCGATCGCGATTCCCGTGCTGAAGCTCTTCGACAAGCGAGGGGGGCGCTTTCGCTTCCTGCCGCTCGCCGGAGGGTGGACGCGCTATCGCGATCTGCCCGCGCCCGAGAGCCGCACCTTCATGCAGCAGATGCGCGACCGCGCGGTCGAGGCAAGGCAGGGCGCATGAAGAAGCCGGTGCTCAGCGGCCGCGAAGCCGTTCTGAAGAAGGTCCGCGCGGCGCTCGGCGTGACGCAGGGCGACGTCGTGCGGCGCGCCGCGGTCGAGGACCGCATTGCGCTTACGCCGCTCGGCGTCATGCCAGCGCGCGGCCAGCTTCCGCTGGTCGAACGCACCGAACTGTTCGTGAAGATGGCGCAGACGCTGGCTGCGACGGTCGACCGGGTGACAAAGCCCGAGGACGTGCCCAGGGCGATCGTGGAGTATCTCAGACAGCGCAATCTGCCGGCGGCCGTGCGCATGGGCGACGACCGTCGCCTCCAGCGCATGCCGTGGTCGAGACATCGCGCCCTCGAGGTTCGGACCGGCCGCGCCGATCCCGACGACGAGGTCGGCGTGAGCCATGCGCTGCGCGCTATCGCCGAGACCGGGACGGTGGTGCTGGAGTCGGGTCCCGCCAATCCGACGACCGTCAACTTCCTGCCGGAGCATCACATCGTCGTTGTCGATGTCGAAGACATTGCCGGCGACATGGAGGCCGTCTTCGCCAAGGTACGCAAGAAGCATGGCAAGGGCCGCATGCCGCGTGTGGTGAACCTGATTTCAGGACCGTCCCGATCAGGTGACGTCGAGCAGAAGATCGTGCTCGGCGCGCACGGCCCGCGTGCGCTGCATTTGATCGTGGTAGGCGGCTGACGCCGTTGCCCGGCGTTCATTTCATCGATGCACGCGGCCCCGAAGGCGTGCGCCTCTATGCCATCGGAGACATCCACGGCCGCCTCGACCTCCTCGAGGCGATGTATGAGAAGATCGAGGATGACCGCCGCGACGCCGCCGACTGGCGGATCGTCCATCTCGGTGACTATGTCGACCGTGGCCCCGATTCACGCGGTGTGATCGACGCGATCATCCGTGCCTCGGAAGGCGGCAAGGTGACGGCAATTGCCGGCAACCACGACATCGCCTTTCTCGACTTCATTGCCACGCCGGATGCGCGCGGCCTGTTCGCGCGGTTCGGCGGCGATGCGACCGCGCGGTCCTACGGCGTCGAGATCGCCTTCGAGCCGCAGTGGCTCTTGAAGGATGGTCATCGCGCGCTGGTCGCGGCGGTCCCGGATGCGCATGTCGAGTTCCTGCAAGTGCTGAAGCTGTCGTTCGACGCAGGCTACTTCTTCTTCTGTCATGCCGGCATACGGCCGGGCGTCGAACTGGACCGCCAGGACGCCCAGGATCTCGTCTGGATCAGGGATGTGTTCCTGGGCCATCCGGGGTTGCACCCGAAGGTGATCGTGCACGGGCACACGCCCGCGGACGAGCCGGAGGTTCTGGCGAACCGCGTCAATGTGGACACCGGCGCCTATTTCAGCGGCGTGCTCACCGCGCTGGTGATTGACGGAGCCGAAAAGCGGCTGTTGCAGGCGAAGAGATAGGCTACCGCTGCCGGTCCATGCCCTGCAGGAACTGGTCGAAGATCGAGCCGACCGTCTTCTGGTAGTCGTCGCGCTGCTTGGCGCCCGTTTCGAACATGTCGCCGAACAGGTCGTCATAGGGCGTGCGGGCGCGTCCGCTCGGATTGTTGCGCGACGTCTTTCGTGGCGACGGCTCGGGTTGAGGCGCCGAGGCGCGGCCAGCCCCCATCATCTCCTCGAAGATGCGGCCGAGCGGGTTGTCCATCGGACCGGGCTGCTGGGTCTGGCGGCGAGGCTCGGGCTGTGGCTGGCCGCCGCCGAACATGCCCTCGAGGATCTTTCCGAACGGGTTGTCGAGGGGGTTCGGCGCCTCCGCGGGCCGCTGCGGCATTCCGAAGCCGCCGCCCTGCCGCATCATCTGTTCGATGATGTCGCCGAGCGGGTTCGATCCGCCGCCAAAACCCGCGGCCTGCGCCTGATTCGTCGACTGCTTGAACAGCCCGCCCATGATCATGGCGGCAATCGCCGGCAGCATCTGCTTCAGCACCTCCTGGCCTATGCCGGTCGCCTGCGCGGCCTGGGCGGTGACGGCGCGCGACAGCTCCTTGGAGCCGAACAGGTGCCCGAGGATGCCGTTGCCCTCCTGCATGCCGGCGGGGGTGAAGGCTGCGGCCGGGTTCTCGAAGTACTTTGCGTGCTGACCCGTCGACAGCGCCGACAGGAAGGAGCCGACGCCATAGGGGTCGGAGGCGTTGCGCTTGAGGCCCTCGCTGAAGGCCGGCAGCAGTGCTTCCAGTGCCAGCTGCGCCTGCTGCTGCGAAAGATTGAACTGCCTGGCCAGAAGGTCGACGCCGCCGCCGCTCTGCGCCTTCGTCATCATGTCGAACAGATTGAGCACGGCCGCCCTCCGTTGATGTGCCGGACAGGAAGCTAGCGCAAAGCGCGGTGCGCGAAAACGCTCAGTATGCGTATTCCATGAACACTGGCTCGATGGAGCCGCCCCAGCGCGTGTGATAGGCCGAAAGCATCTCCTCGGCCTGGGTGGTGCCGCGGGCGACGACCTCTTCGAGCGGGCTGAGGAACGACGACTCGTCGTATCCGTCGCGGTTCGTGCGGGCCCGATTCTTCAGGCCCGCGCGTGACAGGGCCAGGACCTCGCGCGCCATGTCGCGCAACGGCGCGTTCCGGAACTCGGCCTCCAGCGCCATTTCAGGCACCTTGTCGCGGAGCGCCAGCACGTCCGCATACGTCCAGTCCCTGGTGAGGTCCTCGGCGGCGTCAAGAGCCTGCTCGTCGTAGAGCAGGCCGACCCAGAACGCGGGGAGCGCGCAGATCTTCCGCCACGGTCCACCATCGGCGCCCCGCATCTCGAGGAATCGTTTGAGACGTACGTCGGGGAAGAGTGTCGACAGGTGGTTCGCCCAGTCGCCGATGGTCGGCGTGCCGTCCGGAACGGAGTTGCGCAGTGCGCCGGCCATGAACTGGCGGAACGTGACGTGCGTGCAGTCGTGATAGTGGCCGTCGCGGATGACGAAGTACATGGGAACGTCCAGCGCCCACTCCACATAGTCGGCGTAGCAGAAGTCGCGCGAGAAGCAGAACTCCAGGAGCCCGGCGCGCTGGTTGTCGGTGTCGCGCCAGATGTCGCCGCGCCATGACCGCAGCCCGTTCGGCCGGCCGTCGGTGAACGGCGAACTGGCGAACAAGGCGGTGGCCAGAGGTTGCAGCTTCAGCGACACCTGCATCTTGCGGCGCATGTCCGCCTCGCTGTCGAAGTCGAGGTTCACCTGGATGGTGCAGGTGCGGTACATCATGTCCAGGCCCTTGGCGCCGACCTTGGGCATGTATCGGGTCATGATATCGTAGCGCGATTTCGGCATTCTCGGCGTATCGGCGAGCGTCCATTTCGGACTGCCGCCAAGGCCCAGGAAACGGATGCCGAGCGGCTCGGCGATCTCGCGCAATTGAGCCAGATGCGCGTTTCCCTCGCGGCAGGTCTGGTGGATCGTCTCCAGCGGGGCGCCAGAGAGCTCGAACTGCCCGCCTGGTTCGAGGGAGATGGCGCCTTGGCCGGTCGGACCGCCGAGTCCGATTATCCGTCCGTCATCGAGAATCGGCTCCCAGCCAAGCTTCTGCTGCATGCCCTCGAGGAGGGCCCTGATGCCTCGATCGCCGCCGTAGGGAACTGGCCCGTTGCCATCGATGTAGAACGGGAATTTCTCGTGCTCGGTGCCGATGCGCCACTGGTCGCGCGGCTTCTCGCCCTTGGCGATCCAGCCGACGAGCTGATCCATCCCCTCGATCGGCCGGTTGTCGGTCGTGTCACGCGCCATGCAGGAAGCGTCTCCGAAGTCTTTTAGGTGGCGTTGATGGACGAACAGCCGCCCCACCCGCAAGCGAATAATGCTGACGGATAGATCAAGGCCGCTTGAGGGATCGTGTTCAGGCGCGGCGCGCCTTCGCCATGTCGGGCAGCAGGATCGTCATGAGCCCAAGGAACGGCAGGAAGGAGCAGATCCAGTAGACGAAATCGATGCCGCGCGCGTCGGCGATGACGCCGAGCACCGCCGCGGCGATGCCGCCCATGCCGAAGGCGAAACCGAAGAATATCCCGGCGATCATGCCGACGCGGCCGGGCACCAGCTCCTGCGCGAACACGACGATCGCCGGAAAGGCCGACGCCATGATCATCGATACGAGACCGGTCAGGATCACGGTCCAGGTCAGGTCGACATAGGGAAGCGCCAGCGTGAAGGGCAGCACGCCGAGGATCGAGAACCAGATCACGTTCTTAGCGCCGATGCGATCGCCGAGCGGGCCGCCGAGGATGGTGCCGAGGGCTGCCGCGCCGAGCAGCACGAAGAGCAGCACCTGAGAATCCTGCACCGACACGCCGAACTTCTCGATGACGAAGAACGTGTAGTAGCTCGACAGGCTGGCCATGTAGGCGTTCTTGGAGAACGTCAGCACGGCGAGCGCAACCAGCGCGATCACAACCGTGCGCTTTGCAAAGGGCAGCGTCCGGGCGGTCTGCCTGCGTTTTGCCGCAGCGACCAGATGCGCGGCATACCAGACGCCGACGCGCCACAGGATGACCATCCCGGCGAGCGCGGCGAGCGTGAACCACGAGACGCTCTCCTGTCCGCGCGGGACGACGATGAAGGCGGCCAGCAGCGGTCCGATGGCCGTGCCGATGTTGCCGCCGACCTGGAAGACCGACTGCGCGAGGCCATAGCGCCCGCCCGACGCCAGGCGCGCGACGCGCGAGGACTCGGGATGGAAGATCGCCGAGCCGATGCCGATGAAGGCGGCGCCCAGCAGCAGCAGCGGATAGGCATGGGCGAAGGCGAGGAGCACGAGGCCGATGGCGCTCATGCCCATGCCGACGGCGAGCGAATAGGGCAGCGGTCGCTTGTCCGTGTAGAGGCCGACGACCGGCTGCAGCAGCGAGGCCGTGACCTGGAAGGTGAAGGTGAGGAGCCCGATCTGCCAGAAGTCGAGGCCGTAGTCGGCCTTGAGCATCGGGTACAGCGCCGAGAGCAGCGACTGCATCACGTCGTTCAGGAAATGGCAGATGCTGACCGCCACGATGACCGCGAAGACCGTCCGGTCCACATGCGTCGCCGGCTGCTCGGCCATGCCTGCTGCTGTCGTATCCGCCAAAGTCGTCGTCCCGTCCTAACGCTGCGCTTCAGTTGCCATCTTGACGGCAAATGCCCCGAGCACCCCGCCCATAGCCCACCGCTGCATCGCGGACCAGAAGGGACGCGTCGCCAGGAAGCCGGCGATGGATCCCGCCGTGACGACGATCATCGAGTTGACCGTCACGCTGATGGCGATCTGCATGAGACCCAGAACGAGCAGTTGCGTCATGACGCTGCCGCTGGCCGGTTCGATGAACTGCGGCAGCAGCGACAGGTAGACCATCGCGATCTTGGGATTGAGCAGATTGGTGAGAATGCCCATCATGAACAGCCGCGGCGCGCGGTCGCGGGGCAATGCCCGCACCTGAAACGGCGATCTGCCGCCGGGCCGCACGGTCTGCCAGGCGAGCCAGAGGAGGTAGAGCGCACCGGCGATGCGCAACGCGTCGTAGGCGAACGGCACGGCGATCAGCAGCGCGGTGATGCCGAGCGCTGCGGCCAGCATCCAGAAGATGAAGCCGGTCGCCACGCCGCCCAGCGAGATGAAGCCGGCGGCGGGCCCCTGCGAGATCGATCGCGAGACGAGATAGATCATGTTCGGACCCGGCGTCAGCACCATGCCGAGCGCGAGCAGCGCGAAGGCGATCAGGTTGGCAGGCTCGGGCATGGATGGCGTTCCGCGGGAGACGGCGGAAACTGGAGGATGCGCCTCAACCCTGCAAGCGCAACTTTCGGGCGATCGATTGGCCCAGCCGGGATTTCGCGGCCTTCAGCCTACGATCCGCAGGTTGGACAGTTCGTCGGCGATTTCCTTGAACGCGTTCGAGAGGTTGCTGCCGGTGGCGTTCCAGAACAGTTTCGCCGGCAGGCCGGTCGAAGGATCCTTGCGGAAACGCGATTCCGACGAGCAGGTCTTGAGCGCCTGGATCTGGGCGTTCTCGTCGGTGTTGGATGTGGAAAGATCGAGCGAGACGGTCATGACCAGCACGTTGCCTGCCTTTGCATTCGAGCAAAGAGCCGCCATCTGCTCGTTGAGGGCCTTGGTGTAGTTGGAGTTCGAATAGTCGAACTGGCCCACCGCGGCCGAGACGCCCATGAAGAGGCGGGCCGAAGACGTGCCGTTGTAACCCGGCTTGGTGTAGCCGTAGGACGAGTAGACCGCCTTGTTGTCGCCGGGGTCGGAATAGCCCAGCGAACCGGGCGTGTAATAGGTGTTCTGCCCGTCCGTGAGCACGATGACGACCTTGTCGTTGCCCTTTTCCGAATCCGGACGTCCTTCCGCGAAGGGTGATCCGCTGGAGACCACGCGCCAGCCCCACGCCATCCCTTCCGGCACGTTGGTCCCGCCATTCGGCGCCATAGAGTCGATCGCCGTCTTTACGGCGGCGAGGCCTTGCTCGGTCGTCACGTCGGTCAGCGGCGTGATCGGCTTGGTCGTGCACGAATAGTTCGGTCCGGTACCCTGGGGAGAGGAGGCGCCGTACGGCCGCACGTCGAAATACTTCCTCATGTTCTTCTGGCGTGTGCGGCCGGACGAGTCCTCCGTGCCGTCGTTCCACCAGTTGTTCGCCGCGCTGAAATTGTCCGGATTGGAGTCGGCCTCCGTGGCCCAGCGGTCGCCCGGCTCGTCAGGCCCGAACATCGGTACGAACAGGGTCGCCGGGTCGCCCGTGCCTATGCCGGTCGTCGCGGTGCTGCCGGAAGGCGCCGAGTCACTCACGTTGTATGGGTGGGGTCGCGCCTCGACGCATCCTTGCCAGGATGCGTACTCCGAGACGGTCTCCTCGTAGTATCCGGTCTCGCGCCAGCGCCCCTCGCGGCAGGCGCCGTTCGACCAGTAGCGGGTGCAGACCCATTCCTCGCCGGTGGCCACCCATTCGCGCTCGCTGACATGCTTCATGTCCGCATAGAGCGAGAAGCGCGACAGGATCGCGCCGTCGGCTTCGCCCCAGCCGCCTCCATGCTTGCGCCAGATCCCCGCGACCTTGTCGGCCGACTTGCCCGCCTCATCGAGCGTCGACCAGTCGAAGTTCTCGTGATGGATCGGAGAAAGGCCTTCCGTGTCCATCCAGGTGGCGTTTGCATTGGCGGGTCCGACATTGACCGATGCCGCGAACGGGACGAGCCCGAACTGCACCGGCTTGTCGACCTGCTTGATGAGCGCCGCCTGTTGCGCCAACGTGTCGACGAGCTGCTTGGCTGCGGTCTTGAGGAGGGTGATACGCTTCTGGCCGGAACCGGAGCCGAGGTAGTCCATCGACCCGGAGTTATCGAGAACCAGCGCGACCTCGAGCGTGTTCTTGAGGCGGATCTCGGTGCGCGTGTCGAAGCCGATCGTCTCCTGCGAATCCGGATCGTCGACCAGCTCCTCGAAGACCGGGAAGAAGTAGGGCTTGTAGTTCAGGCGTGCACTGAGTTTCAGGGTGCCGCCGCCGCCCTGGTTGGACGGAAGCGTGACGTTCAGCACGGTGTCGGCCGGATCGACCGAGTTGAGGTTGGCCTCGAAGAAATCCTTCGCGTACGCGATCAACGCCGCCTCCGTGGCGCCCGTCACGACCTGGCGCGCCGTCGCGATGCCTGCCGCGTCGAGTGCATTGGCGACCGCCTGCTTCTGCCGGTTCATCTCGGTGAAGTCGACGGCCAGCGCCACCCCGCCCATTACGGGTACGAGCGCCACAACGGTCATCAGCGCGTAGTTCCCGCGCCGGTCCTTCAGGAATTCGAGCATGGCCAGCGGCCCCCGCCGCTTCGCGAATTGAGGTGACACCGTTTCACAGCCGCTTGAATCTTCGATGAGTGGAACCACTCGATTGCCGCCGCCTGTGTTTACGCCCGGGTAACCACTCGGATTCGTTGAGCAAAATGCAGAACGCCCCGACGATTGCGGGGCGTTCCGGTCGGCGCAGGGATTGCTTCAGCTGACGATTCGCAGGTTGGACAGTTCGTCGGCGATCGCCTTGAACGTGTCCGCAAGATTGCCACCGGTCGAGTTCCAGAACAGCTTTTCCGGACTTCCGTTGGCGGCCTTGCGGAAACGTGAGTCCGACGAGCACGCCTTGAGCGCGTCGATCTGGCCCTTTTCCGTGTTGTTGCTCGTGGACAGATCGAGCGCCACTGTCATGACGATGATGCCTTCGGCCTTGGCATTGTTGCACAGCGCGGTGAACTGCTCGTTGAGCGCCTTCGTGTAGTTCTCGTTCGAGTAGTCCGACTTGCCGACGCTGTTCGAGGTGTTCATGAACAGCCGGGTGGTCGACGTGCCGTTGTAGCCCTGCTTCGTGAACCCGTAGGCCGAGTAGGTCGAGCCGTTGTCGCCGAGATCGTTGTAACCCAGCGAAGACGGGGTGTAGTAGGTGTTGGCGCCGTCGGTGAGCACGATGACGACCTTGTCGTTGCCCCGCTCGGTCTCGGAGCGGCCCTGCGTGAACGGCGCGCCGCTCGAAACGACCCGCCAGCCCCACGCCATGCCCTCGGGCGCATTCGTTGCGCCGTTCGGCGACATCGCGTCGATCGCCGCCTTGATCGCATCCTTCCCCGCGGTCGCGCTGACATCGGTGAGCGGCGTGATCGCGTTGGTCGTGCAACTGGCGTTGGGCCCAGTCGATGCGCTTGCGGCGTCCATGCCATAGTCGCCGACCTGATAATATTTCGGCATGTATCGCTGGCGCGTCTTGTTGTTGCTGGACGACGTCACGTCCTCCCACCAGTTGTTTTCGGCGCGGCGGTTGCTGTTGTCCTTGTTGTCGGTCTCGTCCGGACCGTACATGGGCACGTAGAGCGTGGCCGGAGTGGACGTCGAGGGTGTCGCATCGTTGACGTTGTAGGGATATGGGCGGGCCTCGACGCAACCCTGCCAGTTGGCGTAGGGCGATTCGGTGTACTGATACTGGCCCTGGTCCTCCCAGGTGCGGCACGAGCCGTTGCTCCACCACCTCACGCACACATTGTTCGCGACCCAGGTCCGCGACGAGCGGTACTTCACGTCCTGGTACATCGAAAAGCGGGTGAGTTTCTGGTTCTCCTGTCCGCCCCAGGCGGTCCCCTTCTTGTACCAGATGCCGCCGATCTTCTCGGCGCGCCGGCTGCCGGAGCTCATGGTCGTCCAGTCGAAATTCTCGTGATGCACCGGCGAGATGCCGTCCTGGTCCATCCAGGCGGCCGACGCGTTCCCGGAGCCGATATTGACCGACGCGGCAAACGGAACCAGGCCGAACTGGACGGGCTTCGAAACCTGTTTCATCTGCGCGGCCTCCGCCGCGATCGTGTCGACGAGTTGCTTGGCCGCGTCCTTCAGCAGGGTGATGCGCTTCTTGCCGGAACCGGAGCCGGTGTAGTCCATCGAGCCGGAGTTATCGAGGACCAGCGCCACTTCCAGCGTGTTCTTCAGCTTGATCTCCGACGTCGCGCTGAAGTCCATCTTGGTGTCGCCGTCGCCGGACTCCTTGCCGATCAGCTTCGCGAATGTCGGGAAGAAATATGGCTGGTATTTCAGGTCCGCGGACATCTTGAGCGTGCCGCCGCCGATGTTGTCCTTGGGCAACAGGACCGTGAGCGTTGTGTTGGACGGTTTCACCGAAGCGAGGTTCGCCTCGAAGAAGTCCTTGGCGTAGGCCTTCACGGCCGCGTCCGAGGCGCCGGCGACGACGTAGCGCGCGGCCGCGATGCCGGCTGCATCGAGCGCGTTCAGCGTCTCCTGCCTCTGGCGCGCCATCTCTGTGTAGTCGATCGCGACGGCCAGCCCGCCCATGATCGGCACCATGGACGCCGCGGTGAGCAGCATGTAGTTGCCGCGACGGTCGCGTAGGAACCTGCGGAACATCGATAACCCCCGATAGGAAGCCTTTTCCTTCCAGGAGCTTGTCACAGACACGTGAATTAGCCGTTCCTGACATAGATCGAAAGTTCAGGACAGGCTTTATGGCGGGTTAACCATCGACCATCGTTCTGTCGGCCGGGTTGCCGGATGGCCTTCAGTTCTGGGCGAGGCGTCCGGAGCGCGAGCCTTCCGGCTTCAGCCGTCGAGGCCCGGAGAAGCGCTCGCCGCTCATGAGATCGACGCCGAGGTCGATCAGGCTGACGACGTCCTCGTCCGAACCCACATCGGTCGCGATGAGGAGAATGTCGTCGGCCGCCGCGGCCTCGACGATCGTACTCGCCGGTATCAGTTTTCGCTTGCCGCGATCCCGATCGAGGAGGCGATTGACCGGCAGCTTCGCCTGCGAGGCGCGGATCGCCCGCAGCACGTCGGTCGAATCCGTCGACTCCGGCCAGCCTTCGACCGCGATCTGCGCGTTGGCCTCCACGAGGCGCGCAGCCGCGGGCGCGAACTCCGCATGTCTGATCGCGACCGACACAGGCAGCGACAGGACCAGCGACTTGGCGACGGCCGGATAGAGAGCGAGCACGTCGAGAATCTCGGCGAGGTCGGCATCGCTGGCGAGCAGCGCCGGGCTTACGGCAACGTGCAGCGGCATCGATTCCGAGATGGCGCCGACCCGCCTGCGGGCCGCCTCGGCGGCTGCCAGAACCAGTCGGCGCTCGAAGGCGGCGCGGTCGGCGCCTTCCACCGCGTCGGGTGCGCGACGGATGTCGAAAGGCGGGCCGCCGTCGATCGACAGATGCGCGAAGACCTCGAAGCCCGCGGCGACGCTTCGAGCAACGGAGACGATCGGCTGCAGGCTGATCTCGAATTCTCCGCTCGCGATCGCGGCCCGGAATGCGGCCTCCGTCGCCTGCGCCTCGGCGGGGCTCGGCTCGCCTGCCGGCCGCGCGCGCCGTGGAGCCACCAGCTTGACGACATTGCCGCGGTCTACCACGGGAACCGCCGCTTCGATCGGCTCTTCGGGTTTCGCCTCCGTGATGGTTTTCAGCTCCCTGGCCACGAGCTGGTTCATTTCGCTGATCGTGGCCGCGTCCCGCGAACTGCGAGTCTCGATCTCGCGCAGGCTGACCTCGATCGACTGGCTGAGGCGCCTGAGCTCGTTCTGGAAAGACGCCGTCTTGCGCAGGGCGAGGTAGGCCGCTAGCAGCGCCAGCCCACCGAAGGCGATCGAGGCGAACGGCAGGAAAGCGATCAATCGCTCGCCTGCCGGGGTGCCGGCGCCATGGGTTGCCGACACGTAGCCGATGCCCACGGCCACGATGAAGAGCGCAATGAGAAGTACAAATCGGACCAAGGGTGCACGACCTCGCGGCGTCCTGGCACCGAAACGCTCTGGCGCACGGGCCGTTCCGATGTTTGGCACGCGCCCGTCCTGCTGTTAAGCGAAAGGTCGTGACAGGGTGAATTCGTTCGGTTAATCCCGCCGCGTCCACCTGAAGGCGCAGAACTCATGAACGCAGCGACGCCGACGATCCCGTCGCTCGACGACATATCCGGCCGCTATGGCGCCCTCGTCTGTGATGTCTGGGGCGTGCTCCACAACGGCCTGGAGGCGTTCGCGCCAGCTCACGAGGCGCTCTCCGCCGCCAGGGATCGCGGTTTGGCGGTGGTCCTGGTCACCAACGCGCCACGCCCGGCGCCCGACGTCGTCGCGCAACTGCGCGCGATCGGCATTCCGGACGGTTCATGGGACAAGATCGTAACGTCCGGCGACGTTACGCGGGACCTGATCGCCGCGGGACCGCGTCGGGTGTTCCACATCGGCCCCGAACGCGACCTGACGATCTATGAGGGGCTCGACGTGGAGCTCTGCGAGGAGCGTGAGGCCTCCGGCGTGGTCTGCACGGGCCTGTTCGACGATCATGCTGAAACGCCGGAACACTATGCCGGTATGCTGAGGCGGCTGCGCGCTCGCGACCTGCCTTTCGTCTGCGCCAATCCCGACATCGTGGTCGAGCGCGGCGACCAGTTGATCTGGTGCGCCGGTGCGCTTGCGCGTGACTACGGCCAACTCGGCGGGCGCACCCTGATCGCCGGCAAGCCTTTCGCGCCGATCTACGACGCAGCTGTCGCCGCGCTTGCGGAGGCGCTGGGACGGCCGGTCGACCGGCGGGAGGTCCTGGCAATCGGTGACGGCATCCTGACCGACGTCAAGGGCGCGGCCGACTTTGGTCTCGACCTGCTCTACGTATCGGGCGGCATCCATGCGCGCGAATATGGCGACGCGCAAGGCGTCGACGAGACGCGGCTCATGGCCTTCCTGTCGGGGCACGGCCATCGTCCGGTGGCGACGCTGCCGAGGCTTCGCTGAGGGATGCCGATCGCGCGCGTCCAGGGATGTCGAGCATTGCCCGACCAGCTTCGCGGTGGTGTGGTCGCGATAGGAAACTTCGACGGCGTGCACCGGGGTCATCGGGCGGTGCTCGAACGTGCACTGGCGGAGGCGGAGCGTTTGGGACGCCCCGCGCTGGTGCTCACTTTCGAACCGCATCCCCGCGCGTTCTTCCGTCCCGGGGAGCCGCTGTTCATCCTGACCCCCCCACGGTTGAAGGCGAGGCTGCTCGATGTTCTCGGCTTCGACGCAGTGGTGGAACAGGCCTTCGACGCCACATTCGCCGACTCGTCCGCGCAGGCATTCATCGACGAGGTCCTGG
This sequence comes from Rhizobiaceae bacterium, assembly GCA_050184585.1. Classification (GTDB taxonomy): domain Bacteria; phylum Pseudomonadota; class Alphaproteobacteria; order Rhizobiales; family Rhizobiaceae; genus JBFXAF01. The sequence continues at coordinate 108,135 of JBFXAF010000009.1, forward strand.
TCGCCGGTCTCGGCATCTCGCATGTGGTGACGGGGTTCGATTTCCATTTCGGCAAGAACCGGCAGGGCGGACCTGCCTTTCTGATGGACGGGGGCAAGAAGGCGGGATTCGGGGTCACGCTGGTCGACCCCTTCCGCGACGAGGGCGCTGAAATCGTATCGTCCAGTCGAGTTCGGACGCTCCTGGCCGGTGGGCAGGTGGCTGAAGCCGCGGGCCTGCTCGGCTACCGCTATACCGTGGAGGCCGAGGTCGCGGGTGGGCGGAAGCTTGGTCGCACCCTTGGGTTCCCCACGGCCAACATGGTCCTGCCCGCTTCGACCGGACTGCCGCACGGCATCTACGCCGTACGGTTCCGGCGGCCCGATGGCGACCTCTATGACGGCGTCGCGAGCTTCGGCAGGCGCCCGACGGTCGAGGACGACGGTGCGCCGCTCCTCGAAACCTTTCTATTCGACTTCGATGGCGACCTCTATGGCGAGACATGCGCGGTCTCGTTCTTCGGCTTCCTGCGGGGCGAGGCCAAGTTCGACGGGCTCGACGCACTGACCGCGCAGATGAACCATGACGCGAAGGAAGCGCGGGCGCTGCTGTCAGGAGTTCGGCCGCAGAGCGAGATCGACGAGAGCCTGTGCTTCTAGCCAGGCAACCCGAGCGCCGCGGAATCGGCCTTTATTCCGGGTGCGCGTTCGGCTATGGAACCGCGCCATGAGCATCGCCCCGCGCGCCATAGCCCTGCGAATTATCGGCCCGGCCTTCCGGGCGGCCTGATACGCCGCCGGAAGCTCCGGGTTGCCCGCGCCGATACGCGCACTTCCAAATCGTTCACTGCTGCCTTAATCGCGAGCGTGCGCAAATGCGCGGCCGCCAGCCCCGATCGAGACGATGACCGACGAAAAGCTCGACTATTCGAAGACGCTCTATCTGCCGCGAACGGACTTTCCGATGCGTGCCGGTCTGCCCGAAAAGGAACCGGCGCTGGTGAAGCGCTGGCAGGACATGGACCTCTACCGAGTGCTGCGCGAGGACGCGAAGGGCCGCCCGCTCTACGTGCTGCATGACGGCCCGCCCTACGCCAACGGCAACATCCATATCGGTCACGCGCTGAACAAGGTGCTCAAGGACATCATCACCCGCTCGTTCCAGATGCGGGGTTTCGATAGCAACTACGTTCCGGGCTGGGACTGCCACGGACTGCCGATCGAGTGGAAGATCGAGGAGGAGAATTATCGCTCGAAGGGCAAGGCGAAGCCCGACCTCTCCGATCCGGCCGCGATGGTTGCGTTCCGCAAGGAGTGCCGCGCCTATGCCGAGCACTGGATCAAGGTGCAGGGCGCCGAGTTCCAGCGCCTGGGCGTCGTAGGCGACTTCGACAACCCCTACACGACGATGAATTTCCACGCGGAATCGCGCATCGCGGGCGAGCTGATGAAGTTCGCCATGTCGGGCCAGCTCTATCGCGGCTCGAAGCCGGTGATGTGGTCGGTGGTGGAAAGGACGGCGCTGGCGGAAGCCGAGGTCGAGTACCATGACTACGAGAGCGACACGATCTGGGTGAAGTTTCCGGTAGTGCGGGGGGGCAGACGTGCGGAAGAGGCATTCGTTGATCGCCGTCTCCCCACCGACGACGAAATAGCGCCGCCATTGGTGAGGGAGAATGCGTCAGTCGTCATCTGGACGACCACACCATGGACTATCCCAGGTAACCGAGCTGTCGCTTACTCGCCACGCATCACTTACGGCCTCTTCGAGGTCGTCGCCTCTGAGAACGACTTCGGACCGCGACCTGGCGAGAAGCTGATCTTCGCGGAGAAGTTGGCTGAGGAATCGTTCGCCAAGGCGAAGCTCCAATTCAAGAAGCTGCGTACCCTTGAGCCCAACGAGCTTGCGACACTTGTTCTGGCGCATCCACTGAACGGCTTCGGAGGCGGCTACTACTTTGATGTCCCCATGCTGGGCGGCGACCACGTCACCGACGACGCCGGCACGGGTTTCGTGCACACGGCGCCGGGCCACGGCCGCGAGGATTTCGACGCCTGGATGAGCGCCGGCCGCGATCTCGCCGCCCGCGGCATCGACACCGCCATCCCGTTCACCGTGGACGACGCCGGCTATTTCACCAAGGACGCGCCGGGCTTCGGGCCGGACCGCGAGGGCGGGCCAGCGCGGGTCATCGACGATTCCGGCAAGAAGGGCGACGCCAACAAGGTCGTCATCGATGCGCTGATCGAGAAGAACATGCTCTTCGCGCGCGGTCGGATGAAGCATCAGTACCCGCATTCGTGGCGCTCGAAGAAGCCGGTCATCTTCCGCAACACGCCGCAGTGGTTTGTCCATATGGACAAGCCGCTACCGCAATTCTCCCCCCTTGAGGGGGAGATGGCCGCGCAGCGGCCAGAGGGGGTAGCCGCAGAAGGCACCTCCAATGGGCCGAGCACTGCCGAGACTACCCCACCCGCCTCGCATCGCTCGGCACCCTCCCCGCAAGGGGGAGGGGAAGCCCCGACGCTCCGCAGCCGCGCGCTGGCCGCCATCGACGCCACGCGCTTCGTGCCCGCTGCCGGCCAGAACAGGCTGCGTTCGATGATCGAGGAGCGGCCAGACTGGGTGCTGTCGCGCCAGCGCGCCTGGGGCGTGCCGATCTGCGTCTTCGTTGACGAGGATGGCGAGGTGCTCAAGGACGAGGCGGTCAACCGGCGCATCCTCGACGCCTTCGAGGCGGAGGGCGCGGACGCCTGGTTCGCGTCCGGCGCCAAGGAACGGTTCCTCGGCAACCGGCACGACGCCGATCGCTGGCGTCAGGTGCGCGATATCCTCGACGTCTGGTTCGATTCGGGCTCCACCCACACCTTCACGCTGGAGGACCGGCCGGACATGAAATGGCCGGCGGACGTGTATCTGGAAGGCTCCGACCAGCACCGCGGCTGGTTCCACTCCTCGCTGCTCGAAAGCTGCGGAACGCGCGGCCGCGCGCCATACGACACGGTCATCACCCACGGCTTCACCCTCGACGAGGACGGCCGCAAGATGTCGAAGTCGTTGGGCAACACGGTCGTCCCGCAGGACGTCATGAAGCAGTCCGGCGCCGACATCCTCCGCCTCTGGGTCGCGACGACCGACTACTGGGAGGACCAGCGCCTCGGCAAGAACGTGCTGCAGACCAACATCGATTCCTACCGCAAGCTGAGGAACACGATCCGCTGGATGCTCGGCACGCTGGCGCATGACGAGGGCGAGACCGTGCCGCTGGCGGAGATGCCGGAGCTGGAGCGGCTGATGCTTCACCGACTGGCCGAGCTCGACGAGCTGGTGCGCAAGGGCTACGACGCCTTCGATTTCAAGAAGATCGCCAAGACCCTGCTCGACTTCATGGTGGTCGAGCTGTCGGCCTTCTACTTCGACGTCCGCAAGGACGCGCTCTACTGCGACGCGCCGTCGAGCACCCGTCGCAAGGCGGCGGTGCAGGTGGTGCGGCATCTCTTCGAGAACATCGTGACATGGATCGCGCCGCTGCTGCCGTTCACCACCGAAGAGGCGTGGCTGGAGCGCTACCCGGACGCGCGCTCGGTCCATCTGGAGCAGTTCCGTGATCTGCCGGCGGAATGGCGCGACGACGCGCTGGCCGAGAAATGGCGGAAGGTGCGCACGGTGCGGCGCGTCGTCACCGGCGCGCTGGAGATCGAGCGAGCGAGGAAGACGATAGGCTCCTCACTTGAAGCCTCTCCCGTCGTCCACGTCACCGATGCCGACCTTCTGGCGGCGCTCGGCGGCGTTGACCTCGCCGAGATCGCCATAACATCGGGCATCACGATCACGCTGGAGAAGCCGCCGGAAAACGCCTTCACGCTCGAGGATGTCGATGGCGTGTCTGTCGTCTCGGCGCTCGCCGCAGGCAGGAAATGCGCGAGATCCTGGCGCTATACGGACGACGTGGGATCGGACGAGGAGTTTCCGGACGTGTCGGCGCGTGACGCGGCGGCGCTGCGCGAACTGCGAGCGCTTGGCCGTCTCTGAGCCCCGATGCCCGCCGCGTTGCCCGGATTTGCCGCTTGCGATACAATGGAAGCGGTCATCCGGCCACGTTGTCGCCGGATTTTCGGCCGAAAGCCTGCACCCGGTGGAGTTCCGCGAGGAATTCGGCTGGGCCAACGAATGGTGGGACGACTGGCATGGTGAATGGATTCGGGGCGCGGTTGTCGCTTGTGGCGCCCCTTCTCGCGTCGGCGACGCTCCTCGCCGGCTGCATGAGTTCTCCGACCTACGGCACCGGCACGTCGGCCGACAAGCAGCTTCTCTCCGACGTGACCGGCATCCTTTCCATAAGCCCGAAGGATCGCCCGCGCATCGAGTACAAGCCCAGGCCGGAACTCGTCAGGCCGGCCGATACGAGCGTGCTGCCGCCGCCGCAAACCAATGCGGTGGCCGATGCGGCCGGGGTCTGGCCCGAATCGCCGGAGGAACGGCGCGCGCGCATCCGTGCCGACGCGACCGCCAATCGCGACAATCCGGACTTTGATCCCGAGGTCGAGACGGTGGGACAGGGGACACAGGGCGCTTCGCTGGCTCGCGTCGGCGAGCGCGGCAATTTTGAATCGCATCCCGATCCGGCCAAGCAGCGGGAAGAATTCAACCGCCGGCTGACGGAGACGAAGCAGGGCAGCCCAACCACGCGCAAGTTTCTTTCGGAGCCCCCGCTCGATTATCGTGAGGCAGCGGCCTCGGCCCCGGTCGGCGACGTGGGCGAAGACGAGTGGAAGAAGGAGCGCCGGCAGAAGCGCGCGGCCAAGAAGAAGGGTGGCGGCCTGAGCGACCTCTGGCCGTTCTGACCCTCAATCGGCTCTCTTTGCGCGGAAGAACTCCCTGAGCATCGCCGCTGAGCGGGTCTCGCCGATTCCGGGATAGACGTCCGGTGCGTGATGGCACGTCGGCGAGGCGAAGAAGCGTACGCCGCTGACCACCGCTCCCCCCTTTTCGTCGGTCGCGCCGAAATAGAGGCGTCTCAGCCTGGCGAACGAGATGGCCGCCGAGCACATCGTGCACGGTTCGAGCGTTACGTGGATGTCCGCGTCGACCAGCCGTTCCGACGACAGGGCCGCGGCGGCGGCGCGGATTGCCAGCACCTCGGCGTGCGCCGTCGGATCGGCAAGCTCCCGCGTCCGGTTACCCGCCCGCGCGATCACATCGCCGCCAATGGCGACCACCGCGCCGATGGGCGCCTCTCCCCTTGCGAGGGCGGCCTCGGCCTCCTCGAAGGCGATGGCCATGAAATCCGGGCGTTTCATTCGTAGGTTACCGCGTTTGACCTCGCGCATTGCGGGACGTGCTGATATTGACCCGCCGGGAGAGGCATAGGCCACATGGACGACGACAAAGACAAGAGACGCAAGGGCCCTGGCGGGAAGGGCGGCGGGCGCGGCAAATCCGGGGCAGGGCGTCCCGAGCGCCCGGCGCGTTGGCCGGGACCGCGTCGGGATGGACCGCCGGCGGCGAATGACAGCCGCCGCGAGGCTCCTCGAAAGTTCAAGGATTTCAAGAGCAAGGGCCCTCGCCCGTCCAAAGACAAGTCGACCCGACCGGAGGGCGCCGGTTCTTCCGAACCAAGGCCGGGTCGACGTGAGCGCGAGCGGAACGCACCTGGGGAGGGACGGCGTCAGCAGGCCGCATCCCGTTCAGGCGAGCGACCGAAGCGCCAGTTCCAGCCTCGCGCGCCACGCCACAGTTCCGGCGACGACCGCGGGTTCGGACCCGGCGAGGGTAAGGATCGCCCCCGTTTTGCCGGTAAACCCGGTCTTCGGGACACGGCCGGGTTCGGCGACAGGGCCAGGCCCGGCGACAAGGACCGGAACGATCGACGGCCTGACGCCGGACGCCGGGAAGGCGGAACGCGCGAAACTGGTGGCGATGCGCATGGCCGGCGGCATTCCGGTGATCGCGTCCCACGCCGCGGGTTCGACGACCGCCCGCCGCGAGCGGCTTCGGGCGGGGACCGTCCGTTCAAGCCGCGCAACGATCGTCCACGCTTCGAGGACAGGGGGCGAGGAGACCGCTCGGATCGCGCGGCGCGTCCAGAGGGCGAAGGTCACGCCGAGGGCGAGCGCATCGCCAAGAGGCTGGCGCGCGCGGGCATCGCCTCTCGCCGCGACGCGGAGGCGCTGATCGCGGCTGGCCGGGTCAAGGTCAACGGCCGCGCGCTCACGACGCCGGCCCACAACGTTCTCTCCTCGGATACGATCGAAGTCGACGGCACCGAGATTCCCCCGGTCGAGCGGACGCGCGTCTTCCTCTTTCACAAGCCCGCCGGCGTCGTGACCACCAACCGCGATCCCGAAGGGCGAAGGACGGTATTCGACGTCCTGCCTCCCGACCTGCCGCGACTGATCACGGTAGGTCGGCTGGACATCAACACCGAGGGCCTGTTGCTGCTCACCAACGATGGTGGACTTGCCCGGGTCCTGGAACTGCCGGCGACGGGCTGGCTCCGCCGCTATCGAGTCAGGGTTCACGGGCACGTCGACGAGACGGCGCTCAAGGGCCTCAAGGACGGTGTTGCCGTCGATGGCGTGTTCTACGGGGCGATCGAGGCGTCGCTCGAACGGGAGCAGGGCTCCAATGCCTGGCTGATGGTCGGCCTGCGCGAAGGCAAGAATCGCGAGGTCAAGAACGTTCTCGGCGCCATGGGCATGGAGGTGACGCGGCTCATCCGCGTCTCGTTCGGGCCGTTTCAGCTGGGGGAACTGCCGGAGGGGGCGGTGCTGGAACTGAAGGGCAAGATGCTGCGCGACCAGCTCGGCCCGCGACTGATCGAGGAGTCCGGGGCAAATTTCGATGCGCCGGTGGTGAAGCCGTTCTCCAACAGCCCCGTGCGGGGACGGCCCGACCGCGACCGGGAGGATCAGAAACCGCGCGGAGAGCGCCGTGCGGAGCCGATCGGAGAAGGAGGCCTCATCAAGCGCCGCAAGGCGCGCGAGGAGGGCCGCGACCGTGCGTTGTCGCAGCTCGATACGCGGCCGCATCGAGGCAAGGGTCCGCACAAGGGCGGGGACAAGGGTGGCTTCGGTGGGCCTGGCAAGGGCCGCAAGGGGGAACGCGAAGCGCCGCTGCCGAGCTCGCCGCGAAAGGCCAATGTGTGGATGGCGCCGGGGGCGCGTCCGAGAGGCGGGAAGGATTCCGCCAAGGGCGAAAGTGGTTCCCGTGAAGGCGGCGACGGCAGACCGCGGGGACCGCGAAAGGGCGGCGGTGCGGATCGTCGGCGGTGAGTTCCGTGGCCGGCAACTCGCCACGCCGCGCGACCAGTCTATCCGGCCGACTTCGGACCGGACGCGCGAGGCGCTCTTCAACGTGCTTTTGCACCGTTTCGGTGACCGGCTGACCGGGGCGCGCGTGCTCGATCTATTTGCCGGAACCGGCGCGCTTGGCCTGGAAGCGCTGTCGCGCGGCGCCTCCTACTGTGTCTTCGTGGAGGAGGGCGCGGAAGGTCGCGGTCTCATTCGGACCAACGTCGAGGCGTTGGGCCTCACGGGGCGCACGAAGATATTCCGCCGCGACGCCACGGAGATCGGCCCCGTCGGCACGCTGCTGCCGTTCGGTCTGGTGTTCGCCGACCCGCCTTACGGAAAGGGATTGGGCGAGATCGCCCTGCGCTCGGCGCAGGAGGGCGGCTGGCTGAAATCCAACGCACTCTGTGTCGTGGAGGAAAGCGCCGCGGCGGCCTTCGCCGTCCCGCGTGGCTTCGAGGAACTGGATCGCAAGGAATACGGCGACACCACGGTCCGATTTCTGGAAGCGGCCTGACTTCGGTCAACTTTCGGGGATCGGTTCGTGTGCGGTCGACTTGCCGGCGCCATCGCCCTATGTCGGTCGGAGATCACTGGAGTTCCCGCCATCAAGTATCCGTCGTTCATGACCGTCACGCTGTTGGCCCTGCTGGCAAGCGCGGTCGTCCCGCCGGCGTCCGCAATCGCCGAATCCGACCCGCCCGGCGGCCCTGCGGTCGAAACCTTCACGCTCGCCAATGGCATGCAGGTCGTGGTCATCCCCGATCACAGGGCGCCGGTTGTGACCCATATGGTCTGGTACAAGGTAGGCAGCGCCGACGAGCCACCGGGCAAGTCGGGTATCGCCCACTTCTTCGAGCACCTGATGTTCAAGGGAACGAAGAACCATGCGGCCGGGGAGTTCAGCGCCAAGATCGCCGAGATCGGCGGCAGCGAGAACGCGTTCACCACCTATGACTACACCGCCTACCATCAGACGGTGGCGTCGGGTTCGCTTGGCACGATGATGTCCTATGAGGCGGACCGCATGCGCAACCTCGTGCTCTCCGACGGGGTGATCGCAACCGAACGGGACGTCGTCCTGGAGGAGCGGCGCTCGCGGATAGAGACCAGTCCGCAGGCCCTCCTCGGCGAGGAATTGAACGCGACGCTCTACCAGAACCAGCCTTACCGCATCCCGGTCATCGGCTGGATGCACGAAATGGAGCAGCTGAACCTGGCCGACGCCATCGCCTTCTACGAAAAATACTACCGGCCGAACAACGCGGTGCTGGTCGTGGCTGGCGACGTGGAGCCGCAGGAGGTCCGGCGTCTCGCGGACGCATCCTACGGCATGCTGGAGCGCGGTCCCGACCTGCCGCCGCGGATGCGGCCCAGTGAGCCGGAACAGAACACGATGCGCACGGTGACGATGCGCGACCGTCGCATTGGCGTGCCGGCCTTCCGCCGGGCCTGGTTGGCGCCCTCGTTCCTGACCGCGCCCAAGGGCGAATCGGAAGCCCTGGAACTGCTGTCGGAAATTCTCGGCGGTGGCACGCGCAGCCGCATCTATCAAAGGCTTGTCGTGGACACTGGACTCGCCTCGTCGGCGGGCGCCGGCTATTCGGGCTCCGCGTTGGACGACACCAGCTTCTCCGTCTATGGCGCGCCCCGCGGTGGAGCGACCCTGGAAGCCGTGGAAGCTGCGATCTATTCCGAAGTCGAGAAGGTCGCCGCCGAGGGGATTACCGAGGATGAGCTCGCCCGCGCCAAGCAGCGCTATCTGCGGGCCGAGATATTCTCGCGGGACAGCGCCGGGCGGCTTGCCAACATCTATGGCGCAGCCCTGGCGACCGGCGCGACTGTCGAGAGTGTTCAGACCTGGCCGGAACGGCTCCAGGCGGTGACCGCCGATGAGGTCCGCGCCGTGGCCGCAAAATATCTCGACCCGAGCCGGTCCGTCACCGGCTACATGCTTCCCGCCGATCCGGCCGCGAACTGAGGGATGAAGATGACCTGCATCATTTCTCCCGCCCTTCGTGTCGCCGCCTCGCTGGCCGCGGCGATCACGCTGGTGCTCGGCATGGCGGCGCAGGCCGCCGCCATGGAGATTCGCGAGGTACGCTCGCCAGGCGGGATCACCGCCTGGCTGGTCGAGGACTACACCGTGCCGATCGTCACCATGCGCTTCGCGTTCAGGGGAGGCTCGACCCAGGACCCTGCCGGAAGGGAAGGTCTTGCCAACATGATGACCGGGTTGTTCGACGAGGGCGCGGGCAGCATGGAATCCGAGGCTTTCCAGACCAGACTTGACGACATCGGCCTGGAGATGAGCTTCAACGCCGGCCGCGACGCGGTGTATGGCTCCGCGAGAATGCTCGCCGACGTTCGCCAGCAGGGTTTCACGCTGCTCGAGCTAGCCTTGACGAAGCCGCGTTTCGACGCCGCGCCGATTGACCGCATCCGTGGGCAGATCGTGGCCGGCATCGACGCCAATGCGCACAATCCTGAGACGGCGGCCCAGATCGCCTGGACCGAGGCGCTCTATGGCGACCATCCCTATGCACGTCGCGATGAAGGAACCGCGCAGACGCTGGCCGCCATCGGCGCGGAGGATTTGCGTGACTTTCACCGCAAGGTGTTCGCCCGCGACAATCTGACGGTCGGAGTTGTCGGCGCGATCTCCGCCGACGAGTTGGCGAGGACGCTCGACCAGCTGTTCGGCGACCTGCCGGAAAACGCTGAACTGCGCCACGTTCAGCACGTCGAACCCAAATTCGGACAGTCGGTCACGATCGAGTACGATCTGCCCCAGACGTCGATCCGGCTCGCTTATCCCGGCATCGAACGCAACGACCCGGCGTTTTTCGCGGCGTTCCTCATGAACCATGTTCTTGGCGGCGGCACCTTCCTGTCGCGTCTGTTCGAGGAAGTTCGTGAGCGGCGTGGGCTTGCCTACAGCGTCGGCTCCTCTCTCGTGAACAACCAGTTTTCGTCGGCCCTCGCCATAGCCACGGCCACGCGCTCCGACCGCGCTGCCGAGACTCTCGGCATTATTCGCGAGGTGGTTCGACACATGGCTGAAGAAGGCCCCACCCAGGCGGAACTCGATGCGGCAAAGAGATACGTCAAGGGCGCGTATGCGGTTGCCAACCTCACATCGTCCGGCGCGATCGCCCGGACTTTGGTTGATCTGCAGCTCGACAAGCTGGGGATCGACTACATCGACCGTCGCGAAGCGCTGATCGATGCGGTAACTCTGGATGAGGCGAAGGCCGCCGCCCGGCGTCTGCTGTCGGCCGAGCCGGCCGTCATGATCCTGGGGCCGGCCGGCGGCTGAGGCCGGCAAGCCCGGGGAGGTTGATGGAACCGAGTTTCGCCTTGGCGCTGGGAGGGGGCGGGGCACGCGGCCTGGCCCACATCCACGTCGTCAGCGCACTCGATGAGTTGGGCATCCGGCCGAAGGTGATCGCCGGCTCGTCCATCGGCGCGATCATGGGCGCTGGCATGGCCGCCGGCATGACCGGACGGGAAATCCACGATTATGCGCAGGCGATCCTGGGCCGTCGCGCCGAGGTCGCGAGTCGCATGTGGCGGGCGCGGCCGGCCAGCCTCGGCGAAGTGGTCAGGGGCGGTTTCCGCCTCGGGCAGTTCAATGTCGAGCGCATATTGAAGTCGTTCCTGCCCGACGCCCTTCCCGAACGCTTCGAAGACCTCGGCATTCCGCTCAAGGTTACGGCGACTGATTTCTTCGGTCACAAGCTGGCGGTCTTTTCCGACGGCGATCTCGTTTCGGCGCTTGCTGCGTCAGCCGCCTTGCCCGCGATGTTCCGTCCGGTGCGCCGCGACGGGATGCTCCTCATCGACGGCGGAATCTACAATCCCGTTCCATTCGATCTGCTCGATGGAGCCGCGGACATCGTCGTGGCGATCGACGTGGTCGGAGGGCCGGAGGACATGGGTCGCCTGCGTCCAAACGCGATGGAGTTGCTGTTCGGAGCCAGCCAGCTGATGATGCAGTCGATCATCGCCATGAAGCTGGCGACGAAGCCGCCGCAAGTGTTCCTCAGGCCGCCAGTATCCAGGTACCGGGTTCTGGATTTCATGAAGGTGGATCAGGTGTTGACCGAGACGGTCGCGTTCAAGGACGAGGTCAAGCGTGCGATCGACGCGGTCCTGACCGATTGGCCGCTCGAGGACGGGCGGAAAGCCGAATAGCTACTGGAGGGTCGCGGCCTTCCCGGTGGAGAACGGCGATTGCGCGGAGGGAGGCGGGTTCGGCAGCGGTTCGGCCGGAGGCGTGCGCTCGGCGATGCGACCGACGACGCGGAAGCAGATCACGATCGAGGCAATGCCGAAGACAACGGCTCCGAGTCCCCAGCCGGCGACCACGCCTTCCGCGCCATAAAGGCGTGCGCCGGCCCACACGAACGGGATGACGCCGAGGGTCGAGCGCCCCCAGTTGAAGATCGTCGAATAGGTCGGGTAGCCCAGATTGTTGAAGGCGGCGCTGGAAACGAAGATCGCGCCGTTGAAGAGGAAGCTGCCGGCGGCGAAATGGCAGAAGAACACGACGATGTCGCGGGCCTGCTCCGTCGCGCCGAACGCATCGGCGATCGGGTGGGCGAAGAGCGCAAGCATCGCCCATACGGCTAGCACATAGACGACGGTCACCATCAGACTGTCACGCATGACGTCTCTCAGCCGGCCATGGAGCCTTGCCCCGTAGTTCTGGCCGAGAATTGGCCCGACCGCGCCGGAAAGCGCGAAGATCACGGCGAACGCGACCGGGATGAGGCGCCCGACGATCGCCCATCCGGCAACCGCGTCGTCGCCGAATCGGGCGATCTCGACCGTGACATACGCATTGCCCACGGGCGTCGCGAGTTGCGTCAGCACGGCTGGAATTCCCACGGCGAAGAACGGCCGCGCGGCCGCGGAGAGCCGCGCCATGTCGGGAAGCTTGACCAGGCGGTGCACGCGGTGCGCGCCGTGGATCCCGATGGCGAACAGCACCAACCGTGACAGCACGGTCGATATCGCCGCCCCGTCGAGCCCAAGACCGAGGCCGAAGATCAGCAGGGGATCAAGGACGGCCGCAGCGATACCGCCGCCCAGCGTCACGTACATCGCGCGGCGCGCGTCCCCCACGCCGCGCAGGATACCCGTCGCACACATGCCGAGCGCCACCAGCGGCGTGGAAGGGATTACGATTTGCAGGAAGCGCGTCGCCAGCGAAAGGGTCTCGCCCTCCGCGCCGAGCAGTGCAAGCAATGGCCCCAGGAATGGCCAGACGAGCGCCGCCAGCGCGATCGACGTCAGCCCCATGAAGACCAGCGAGGCTCCGCCGAGCCGCGCGGCGTCCTCGCGGTTGCCGCGACCGAGGGCGCGCGACACCAGCGCGCCGCAGGCGACCGTAAGCCCGATCGCCACCGACACGGTGAAGAACATCAACGTCGAAGCGAACCCGATCGCCGCCGCGAGCTGCGTGATCCCGAGCTGGGATATGTAGAAGAGGTTTAGCGCATCGACGAGAAAGATCGCCATCAGCCCGACCGACCCCGTCGCGGTCATCGAGATGACATGTTTCAGCGTCGAGCCGGTGGTGAAGCGCGCCACCGGCCGGAGGGGCGATGAGGGGACGTCTGCGCTCAATGGGCGAAAATCCGGTCCACCGATGAAAATCCCTTGAACTCCAGCGCGTTGCCCGAGGGATCGCGAATGAAGAGCGTCGCCTGTTCCCCGGGCTCGCCCTTGAATCGGACCATCGGACGTTCGATCCAGTCAATATCGGTGCGCGCCTCGAGGCGCCCGGCGAGCGCGCGCCAGTCGTCCATCATAAGCACGACCCCGAAATGCGGGATCGGCACGGCCACGCCGTCGACCGTTCCATCGCGCGCCACGGCCGATGCCTGCGGCCTCAGATGCGCCGACATCTGGTGGCCGTAGAGGTCGAAATCGACCCAGGTGGCCGACGACCTGCCGACCGCGCAGCCGAGGACCCCGCCATAGAAGGCGCGCGTTTCGTCGAGGTCGCGAACGGGAAAGGCGAGGTGGAAAGGCGTCACTGGGGCTCGCTCCGACAGCACATGGGCAGCATCGTTCTCACGATCGATTTGTCCCGCCGCCGGTCATTGTCAAGCTCCAGGCGGGGCTTGCCATTGCACATGGCTGAGTCGGGTCATAGATGGGGTCCGACGCGCCATCGGCGCCGGAACCCGCCCTGTCTGGAAATCATCATGTCATACATGGAAGAAGAGGCGAAGCTGACCGACCGCGTTGCGGGGCTGGTCGAGGCCGCGCGCAAGGCCGGCGCCGACGCCGCGGATGCGGTCGTGGTGCGGGGCCGCTCCACCAGCGTCTCGGTGCGTCTTGGCAAGGTGGAGGCGACCGAGTCGTCGGAGAGCGACGACATGTCGCTCAGGGTCTTTGTCGGCCGTCGCGTCGCGAGCGTTTCGGCAAATGCCGGAGCCGATTTCTTGCAACTCGCCGAACGGGCCGTGGCGATGGCGAAAGCCTCGCCGGAAGACCCGTTCCAGGGTCTGGCCGACGAAAGGAGCCTGGCGAGGACCTTCGAGGATCTGGACCTGTTCGATCCGACAGCCGTGTCCGCCGACCGGCTCAGGGAGGATGCGCTCGCCGCCGAGGACGCCGCCCGCGCGATTCCAGGGGTCACCAACTCCGGCGGCGCGAGCGCCGGCGCCGGCTTGGGTGGCCTTGTGCTCGCCACGTCCCACGGATTTCTGGGCAGCTACCAGGGAACGCGCTTCTCCCGTTCCGTCAGCGCGGTCGCGGGTGAGGGCACCGGCATGGAGCGCGACTACGACTTTTCGTCCCGCCTGCATTTCGCCGATCTCGACAGCCCGGCGAAGATCGGCAGGGAGGCCGGTGAGCGCGCCGTGCGGCGGCTCAATCCGCGCAAGGCCGCGACCGGACCGGTGGTCGTGGTCTTCGATCCGCGCGTGGCTCGCGGCATTGCGGGACATCTGTCGGGGGCGATCAACGGAGCCGCCGTGGCCCGCAAGACGAGTTTCCTGCGCGACATGATGGGGAAGAAGGTAGCGTCGTCGACGATCACCGTCACCGACGAGCCGCGCAAGCGACGCGGCCAGTCATCACGACCTTTCGACGGCGAGGGCGTCGTCGGCGATCCCTTGACGATGGTCGAGAAAGGCGTGCTGAACCACTGGTTCCTCTCGACGTCGACCGCGCGGGAACTCGGGCTCGAGACCAACGGGCGCGGGGTGCGGGCGTCGTCGTCGGTGTCGCCATCCTCGACCAACCTGGCGATAGAGCCGGGCGACGTGGCGCCTCGAGACCTGATGCGACAGGTCGGCGCCGGGTTCTATGTGACCGAGGTGTTCGGTCAGGGCGTCAACATGATTACCGGCGAGTACAGCCGCGGCGCCTCCGGCTTCTGGATCGAAAGCGGTGAAATCGCCTGGCCGGTCTCCGAGGTGACGATCGCGTCGAACCTGAAGGATATGTTCCTCGCGATGACGCCCGCCGACGATCTGGATCGCAGCTTCGGCACCGCCGCGCCCACCCTGCTGATCGAGGGAATGACCCTTGCCGGAAGTTAGCGCCGGTATTGCCGGGGACCTCGAGCTGATCCGCACCGCGGCCCGCGAGGCGGCGACGATCGCGATGCGCTACTTCAAGGCGGAGCCGGAAGTCTGGTGGAAGGGCCAGTCGCCGGTCAGCGAAGCCGACTACGCGGTCGATCGCTTTCTGCGCGACCTCCTGACCAAGGCTCGGCCGGACTATGGCTGGCTCTCGGAGGAAACGGTCGACACGCCCGAGCGACTGACCGCACGCCGCACCTTCGTCGTCGATCCGATCGATGGCACCAGGGCGTTCCTCGAGGGGCGCAGCACATGGTGCGTCTCGATCGCGGTCGTCGAGGCGGGCAGGCCGCTTGCCGGCGTGCTCGACTGCCCTGCCAAGAACCGCGTCTTCGAGGCTGCCCGCGGTGGCGGCGCGACGCTTGACGGCGGCGCGATCACAGTCGTTGCCGCCGCCGCATCGCCGCTCGTCGCCGGCCCGAAGGCGCTCGTCGACGTGCTTCCACCTGAACTGTTGGCGCGCATTCGTCGCGCGCCCTACGTGCCTTCCCTTGCCTACCGGCTGGCGATGGTCGCGTGCGGCGAACTCGACGGCACCTTCGTCAAGCCGAATTCGCACGACTGGGATCTCGCCGCCGCCGACCTGATCCTCGCCGAGTCGGGCGGGACCGTGGTGGACGCGGCGGGTCGACTGCTCCAGTACGCCGGCCCCGACCCCTCGCACGGTCCGCTTGCGGCGGGGAGCGGCGAACTGCTCGAAAGGCTGGTCGCCGCCATCAATCCGCCCGATCCGGGCGGCGCCGCGACGGTGGTTCCAAAGCCGGCCGAATTGCTCTAAGCCTCCGCTCCGCACAGCAACGGGTCGCGACCACGATGGCCGATGGCGATAAGAAACAGCTCTTGCATCTCGTGTTCGGCGGCGAGTTGAAGACGCTCGGCACGGTGGCGTTCCGCGACCTCGATCAGCTCGACATCGTCGGCATCTTCCCCGACTACCGTTCCGCGGAAGCCGCCTGGCGCGCCAAGGCGCAGGCCACCGTCGACAACGCGCACATGCGCTACTTCATCGTGCACCTGCACCGCCTCCTCGATCCCGATGGCGATGTTGGGCCGGGATCCTGAGGCCATGGTGGACGAGTCGGCTGGTCCGCGCGCCGCGTCGGTGAAACGCCGTCCGAACCTGCTCAAGTCCATGTGGCAGCGGGTCAGGGGACCGATCGCCCGTTCGCGGGTGGTCAAATGGTCCCTGGCGACCCTGATCGTCTGGATTCTGCGTGTCGTTCGCGTCACCAACCCGCTGGTGGCGGGTTCCAACACGCCGCGCGATCTGGATCCGGCTCATCTGCCAGTGATATTCGCGACATGGCACGGACAGCACTTCCTGTCCCCGTCCTTCTATCCCAGGGAGATGGGGCTCGCGGCCATGTTCTCGCGCAGCGCGGACGCCGAACTCAACGCCGTCGTCTTCGAGAGGCTCGGGTTCAAGGCCGTGCGCGGCTCCGGAGGGCGACCCGGCGTCCAGGTCGGCAAGGGTGGGACCCTTGCACTGATCGAACTCAAGCGGCATCTCGACGCCAAGACCAATGTGGCGATGATAGCTGACATTGCGCATGGCAAGGCGCGGGAGTCGGGGCTCGGCATCATCACTCTCGCCAAGCTGTCGGGGCGGCCGATCGTCCCGCTTGCCACGGTGACCAGCCGGCGACGGGTTCTCGAGAAGAGCTGGGATCGTACGACGATCCCGCTGCCGTTCGGCCGGTCGGCGGTTCTTGCCGGCGACGCCATCTGGGTGCCCTCGGACGCCTCGGCGGACCTGCTCGAGGAGAAACGGCGCGAGTTGACGCGGCTCCTCAACGAGACGACGGACCGCGCATACAGAATGGTTGACGGCGGATCATGAGCGAGCGCTGGGCCCGCGCGATCCTGAGCGCCTATCGCTGGACCGGCGCGGCAACCTACCCGCTGGTCGGCGGTTATCTCGCGTACCGGGCGAGCCGCGGCAAGGAGGATCACGCGCGCCGGGGCGAACGCTACGGCATCACGCAGAGGCAGCGGCCGGAAGGCCCGCTCCTGTGGATGCATGCGGCGAGCGTCGGCGAAACGGTCGCCGTGATTCCGCTGATGGAACGCGTTGCCGAACTTGGCGTCGGCATCGTCCTCACCACCGGAACCGTGACCTCGGCGAACGTCGCGGCTGAGCGGCTTGGTCGTCACGTCATCCACCAGTACGTGCCTCTGGACATGAAGCCGGCCGTCAAGAATTTCCTCGACCACTGGTCGCCGGACCTGGCGATCATGGCCGAGTCGGAGATCTGGCCCGTCACCATCATGGAACTTGGCCAACGACGGGTGCCGCAGATCCTGGTGAACGGCCGCATGTCGGATCGCTCCTTCGCGGCCTGGTCCAAGCGCTCCTATCTCGCCGAAGCGATATTCGAGAACCTGTCGCACGTCGCCGCCCAGTCCGACCAGGACGGGGAGCGGTTCCTCGCTCTCGGAGCCCGCCCCGTCACCGTCACCGGCAACCTCAAGGGCGACACCCAGCCTCCGCCGGCGGATGTCAGGGCTGTAGGCGCGATCGAGGCGCAGATCGGACCACGGCGCACCTGGGCCGCGATCTCGACCCATGCCGGCGAGGAAGCGGTGGCCGCCCGTGTTCATGCGACGTTGAGGCCGCGTCATCCCGATCTGCTGACGATCATCGTGCCGCGTCATCCGGAACGGGCCGGGGCGCTCGCGGACGAGTTCGCGGCGATGGGGCTGAAGGTCGTGCGGCGCAGCGACGGCGGCCGCATCCGCGCGGACACCGACATCTATCTTGGCGACACCATCGGCGAGATGGGACTCTACCTTCGCCTCACCGAGATTGCGTTCGTCGGGCGCTCCCTGACCGCCGAGGGAGGCCAGAACCCCCTCGAGCCCGCCATGCTTGGCACTGCCGTTCTTGCCGGGCTGAATGTCCAGAATTTCCGCGAATCCTATCAGCGGCTGATCGCCAGCGGCGGCGCCAAGCTGGTCAAGGACCGGGAAATGCTCGCGGGCGCGGTCAATTTCCTGCTCAACAACGCCAGCGCTCGCCGGGAAATGATCCGTGCCGGCGAAGGCACCGTGAACGAGATGCGTGGCGCGCTGGCCAAGACCATGCGCGTGTTGCAGCCCTTCATCCAGCCCCTGAGCGTCAAGTCCCGGCTCCAGGGCGGCGCGCAGCGCTGATGGCCAGCGAGGCGCCTCCCTTCTGGTGGGAGAGGCCCGACTGGCGGGCCTGGGCGCTCTGGCCGGTCTCGGCGGCCTACGGCGCGATCGCCGCGCACCGGCTCAAGACCGCGCCGCGCCGCGAGATCGACGTCCCGGTCCTGTGCATCGGCAATTTCACCGTCGGCGGGGCCGGCAAGACGCCGACGGCTATCGCCTTCGCCAGGGCTGCTCGCGCCATGAACCTGGAGCCGGGCTTTCTCTCACGCGGCCATGGAGGCAACTTCTCACGACCTCATGTCGTCGATCGGCGCCACGACAGCGCGAGGCGCGTCGGCGATGAACCGCTGCTCCTGGCCCAGCATGCGCCGGTCGCGGTCACGGCAAACCGCGCTGAGGGCGCGAAGCTGCTCGCCGAACAGGGCTGCGACCTCGTCATCATGGACGACGGATTTCAGAGCGCGCGTGTCGCGATCGACTATGCGCTGATGGTTGTCGATGCCCATCGCGGGCTTGGCAATGGACATGTCATACCCGCCGGACCCATGCGCGCGCCGCTGATCGAGCAGTTGCGCTTCACCGATGGCGTCCTCAGGGTAGGCGTGGGAGACGGGGCTAACACGGTGATCCGTATGGCCGCGCGCGCCAACAAGCCCGTCTACCAGGCCTCGGCTCGCGTTGTCGACGATGGCAGGATTGCCGGACGACGCGTGCTCGCCTTCGCGGGTATCGGCGATCCCGGAAAATTCTACGCCACCCTTCGCGGCCTCGGCGCCGAGATCGCGGTCGAGCGCTCGTTTCCGGATCACCACAATTTTCGTCACGAAGACATCGCCGACCTCGCGTCGATCGCCGACCAGCAGGAACTGGACCTGGTGACGACCGAGAAGGACGCCGTCCGCTTTCACAATGGCACGGGCGAGGAGCAGGCGTTCCTGGAGCGGGTCAGGGTGGTGCGGATCGAGACCGACTTCGAGGTCGAGCGAACGCCGCTCCGTATCCTTGAGGATACCGTTGCGGCGTGGCGCAAGCGCCGGGCGTGAAAGCTACTTGCGGGTCCGCAGGCCGGGTTCCATCTCGAGCTCGCGCTTGAGCGACGCACCGGCGTTGATATAGGCCTCCTGACGCGCCACGCTCCAGTATTTCAGCTCGTCGAGCGGAATGGACTCGCCCGTCACCGCGCAACGCACGAACGCGCCGGGGCTCGTCACCTGGAAGTCCCCGTCGAGATACCTTATGCGGGCCTCCCGCGCGCCGGGGCCTTCAAAGCGGTTCATCATGGAAACGACCCTGTTCCGGATCGTTCCGCCACAAAAGCCGGGTGAGGTCAAGAAACCTACCTGCGGCCGAAGAGCCGCTCGATGTCGGAGAGGTTGAGTTCGACGAATGTCGGACGGCCATGATTGCAGGTTCCCGAGCCCGGTGTCGCCTCCATCTGCCTGAGCAGCGCGTTCATCTCCTCGGCCTTCAGCCTGCGCCCTGAACGCACCGACCCGTGGCAGGCCATGGACGAGGCGATGCGGTCGAGCCGCGCCTTCAGCGTGTCGACCGTGTCGTCCTCGGCCAGTTCGTCGGCAAGGTCGCGCACCAGCGTCGGTATGTCGACGTCGCCGAGCATGGCGGGTGTGGCGCGCACGCACACCGCGCCGGGGCCGAACCGCTCCAGCACCAGTCCGAAACGCGACAGCGTCTCGGATTGTGCGGCGAGCCGCTCGGCATCCTCCGGCGGCAGATCCACGATGTCAGGCAGGAGCAGCATCTGCGAAGCCAGCGGGCGACCCGCGAGCGCTGTCTTCAAGGCTTCATAGACCAGCCGCTCATGGGCGGCGTGCTGGTCGACGATGACGAGCGAATCGCGGGTCTGGGCGATGATGTAATTCTCGTGGATCTGCGCCCGCGCGGCGCCAAGCGGGTATGCAAGCGTCTCTGCGTTCGGAGCGTCGATCGCCGTCCGCGCATCCGCGCTCTCGAGCGGCCCGGCGTCGAAGGTGGCCTGCATCGCCTCCCCGAACCCACCGCCGGTTTCCAGAGGGCGGCTCGGAGAACGCGCGGGATCGAAGGCAGGCCAACCGGCGCGTGCTCCGCCCGGATTGCCGCGATGCGCAGCCGCCGGCCCGGCATGGCCGTAGCCGCCGGGCCGAAATGCGCCGAGCATGGCCGCCGCGCCCGTCGTCGCCGGCCGGACACCCGCCTGCACCAGCGCGGCGCGGATCGCACCGACGATCAGCCCGCGCACGAGACCCGAATCGCGGAAGCGCACGTCGGCCTTGGCGGGATGAACGTTGACGTCGACCTCGGCCGGATCGACCTCGATGAAGAGCGCCGTCGCAGCATGCCGGTCGCGGGCCATCGCGTCGGCATAGGCCGCGCGGATGGCGCCCGCGACCAGCCTGTCCCGCACCGGCCGGCCGTTGACATAGGCATACTGCTGCAGCGCGTTGGCGCGGCTGTAGGACGGCAGCGAGGCAAGGCCCGAGAGCCTCACGCCCTCGCGCTCGGCGAGGATCGTCAATGCGTTGGCGGGAAAGTCCTCGCCGAGCACCTGCGCGATCCGCGCCGCGCGGCCGGCGTCGCCGTCTCCGGTCGCGGCGAAATCGAGCGGGGAACGGTCTGAGCCGGCGAGCATGAAACGCACCGTCGGGAAGGCGATCGCGACGCGTCGCACCACCTCGGCGATCGCGTTCGCCTCTGCGCGTTCGCTCTTCATGAACTTGAGCCGCGCCGGAGTCGCGAAGAAGAGGTCGCGCACCTCGATGACCGTGCCGGGATTGGCCGCCGCCGGCCGCACTCGCGAGACCGTCCCGCCCTCGACCGAGATTTCCGCGCCCGATGCCGTGCCCGGCGGACGCGAGCGCAGCGTCAGACGTCCGGCGGCGCCGATCGAGGGCAGCGCCTCGCCGCGGAAGCCGAGCGAGCGGATGTCCGCGATGTCGTCGCCGAGCTTCGAGGTGCAATGGCGGCTGATCGCCATTGGCAGTTCGGCCTCGGAAATGCCGCCGCCGTCGTCGGTGACGCGGATGAGGGACAGTCCGCCGCCGGCCGTCACGATCTCGATGCGGCTTGCGCCGGCGTCGAGCGCGTTCTCGACGAGTTCCTTCACCACGCTCGCCGGACGCTCGATCACCTCGCCTGCGGCGATCCGGTTGATCATCGTCTCTGAAAGCTGGCGGATGGGCATCCGACGAGACTAGCCGGATTCGGTGCGCGAGGGGGAGGGGTCAGAACCAGTTCAGGAGGGCGGCCGCAAGAACCACGTAACGCCCCGTCTTGGCGACGGCGACGAGCAGCAGAAAGCTCCAGAATGGTTCGCGCAGCACGCCCGCGATCACTGTCAGCGGGTCGCCGATGATCGGTACCCAGCTCAACAGAAGGCTCCAGCGGCCCCAGCGCCGGTACTGCCGCGCCGCTCGATCGATCGCCGCATCCTTCGCGGGAAACCAGCGCCGATCACGGAATCCGAGGATGCCGCGGCCAAGCCAGTAGTTGAGCGTCGAGCCGAGCACATTGCCGGCCGAAGCCACGACGATCAGAATGACCGGATCCAGACTGCCTGCGACCAGCAGCGCCGCGAGCGCCGCCTCCGATTGTGCCGGCAGGATCGTCGCCGCGACGATGGCGATGCCGAACAGCCCGGCATAGGCGGTGAGCGAGGACATCACGGCTCAGCGGGCCAGGCGGTCGGAATTCGGCATCGTCACGCCTGCGCCACCAGCCAGTCGCGCACGCGCACGGCGTCCCGCGACAGTTCCCGGCCTTTTGGCCAGACCACGTAGAAGGCGGAACCCGTCGTCATGACATGGCCGGCGACGCGCCTGAGCAGACCGCTGGCGACCAGCCTTTCCGTCAGGTGACGCCAGCCGAGCGCGATGCCCTGACCTTCCATCACCGCCTGGATGACGAGCGCGTAGTCGTTGATCCTGAGACCCGCCGAGACCTGCGGATTGACGATGCCCGCGGACTGGAACCACTCGGTCCAGTCGGCCGCCTCGCGAAACGGCTCCTCCAGGTGGATCAGCCGGTGTCTTGTCAGCTCGGCCGGTGTCGCGGGCAGGCCGACGCGTTCGGCGTAGGTCGCTCCCGCGACTGGATAGATCGCCTCGCCGGCCAGCGGCAGCGCCTCGTAGGCCGGCCATGTCTCGGGGTCGCCGCCGCGGATGCCGAGCGGAATCCCCTCCGCCACGATGTCGAGGTCGCGGTCGGCGGTCTGGATACGCAAGTCGACGCCGGGCAGTTCGTCCCGGAACTGCTGCAGGCGCGGCATCATCCAGAACGATGCGAAGGCGGTCGAGGCCGACAGCGTGACGTGCCCTCCGGAGGCGAGGGCGCGCAGTTCCTCCGCCGACTTGCGGATGTGGGAGAGGCCGAGCGATACGTCGGCGAAGAACCGCGCGCCCGCGTCGGTCAGTTCCACCTGCCGGTGACGGCGGCGGAACAGCGGCACGCCGAGCTGCTCCTCCAGGCCTTTGATGGCATAGGAGACGGCGGCCTGCGTCATGCCCAGTTCGCGGCCAGCGGCAGTGAAGGAAGACAACCGCCCCGCGGCCTCGAAGACCACGAGCGCACCGGCCGACGGCAATAGCTGGCGAAGGTTTCGCATAAATCCAGCTTATACAAGAGATCAGGATTTTCCAGCGTCACAGAAGCCCGCGCGGCCGTTAGCGTTACACCGACTTGAGGATGAAGCGATGGCGCAGCAGATGGCCGAGGCCGCCGGGGACCGCGCACCGCGTCGCGAGCGCGGGGGCGGTCGGATCGGCAGGCGCGAGTTGCGCTCGCACGGCGCCGCCGGGCTGCACCGGCCCTACATCATCCGCAACATCCCGACCTACGACATCCTCTCCGAAGAATCGCTGCTTCGCATCGAGGCCACGGCGGACCGCATTCTCGAGGAAATCGGCATCCAGTTCCGCGGCGACCCGGTGGCGCTCGCTCACTGGAAGGCGGCGGGCGCGATCGTCGATGGCGAACTCGTGCGTTTTCCCAAGGGCCTGCTGCGCGAAATCCTGAAGACGGCGCCGGCCGAGTTCGTGCAGCACGCGCGCAACCCGGCGAACTCCGTCCTCATCGGCGGAAAGAACGTGGTGTTCTCGCCCGCCTACGGCTCGCCCTTCGTCATGGATCTGGACCGCGGCCGGCGCTACGGCACGATCGAGGATTTCGAGAACCTCGTGAAGCTCGCGCAGTCCTCGCCCTGGATGCACCATTCGGGCGGCACGATCTGTGAGCCGGTCGACGTGCCGGTGAACAAGCGCCACCTCGACATGGTCTACGCCCACATCCGCTATTCGGACCGCGCGTTCCTGGGTTCGGTGACGGCCGAGAGCCGCGCCGAGGATTCGATCGACATGGCGCGCGTCCTTTTCGGCACGGACTTCGTCGACCGGAATTGCGTCATCATGGGCAATGTCAACGTCAACTCTCCGCTCGTCTGGGACGCGACGATGACCACGGCCCTGCGCGCATATGCCCGCGCCAACCAGGGTTCGGTCATAGTGCCCTTCATCCTCGGCGGCGCGATGGGGCCGGTGACCAATGCCGGAGCGATCGCCCAGTCGCTCGCCGAGACGATGGCCGGCTGCGCGCTGACCCAGCTCGAGCGACCCGGTGCGCCGGTGATCTTCGGCAATTTCCTGTCATCGATGTCGCTGCGTTCCGGCTCGCCGACCTTCGGCACGCCGGAGCCGGCGATCGGCTCGATGGTGGTGGGGCAGCTCGCTCGCCGCCTCAACCTGCCGCTGCGCTGCGCCGGCAATTTCACCACGTCGAAGCTGCCCGACGGCCATGCGATGAACGAAGGCACGATGTCGATGCTGTCCGCCATCCACTGCGGCGCCAACTTCATCCTGCACTCCGCCGGCTTCCTCGACGGGCTCTTGTCGATGTCCTACGAGAAGTTCGTGATGGACGACGACTTCTGCGGCGCGCTCCACACCTATCTCGACGGTGTGAAGGTGGACGACAACGAACTGGCGCTCGACGCCTTCCAGGAAGTCGGCCCGGGCGGTCACTTCTTCGGATGCCAGCACACCCTGAAGAACTACGAGACGGCCTTCTGGGATTCCGGTGTCGCCGACAACGAACCTTTCGAGAAGTGGGAGGCCGCAGGCTCCGTCGACGCCGCGACCCGCGCCAACCTGCGCTGGAAGAAGACACTCGCCGAATACGAGGCGCCGCCGATCGATGCGGGCATAGACGAAGCGCTGAAGGACTTCATGGCGCGCAAGAAGGCCTCGATGGAGGACGCGTGGTACTGACATGAAGATCACCGGCATCAAGGTCACCCACGTCAATGTGCCTCTGGAAGCGCCGTTCTGGTGGACGGCGGGTCTCTATGGCGGCGCATCGAAGTCGATCGTCGAGGTCGAGACCGACGAAGGCGTGGTCGGCCTCGGCGAGGCGCCATGGTGGCATTTCGGCGAGGTCATCAGGGCGGAGATCGCGCCGGCACTGATCGGCGCCGACCCGCTCGACATCGCCGACTGCGAGGCGCGCTGCGTGCCACCGTGGCAGATCACCGCCAACACCGGCGAGAACGCGGCCTCTGTCGCCTTCGGCTCGGTCGAACTGGCGTTGTGGGACATCCGCGGCAAGGTGTTCGGCATGCCGCTTCACAAGCTTCTCGGCGGCGCGGTCAGGAAGGAGATCCCGTTCTCGGAGTACTTCTCGTTCCGGCCCGAGCATGAGGGCGCGGGCGGCGAGATGACGCCGGAGGCGATCGTCGACTATTGCCTGAGGATGCGCGAGGCGCACGGCTCGACCATCTTCGAGGGCAAGCTGATTCTGGGCGATCCGGAGCTCGAGATCAGGACAGTGAGGCTGTTGCGCGAGGCGCTCGGGCCTGGCCCGCAGATCAAGCTAGATTCCAACATGCAGTGGTCGCTGACGACGGCGCGGAAGATCCTGCGCGAGATCGAACCCTACGACGTCCGCAACTACGAGGATCCGGTCGCCACCTTCGAGGAGATGGCGCAGTTGCGCCAGCATTCGGCGATCCCGTTCTCGACCCATGTGCCGGACCTCAGGCGCGCCGTCGCCCTAGGTGCGCCCGACACTTTCGTCTGCAACTTCGCCGCGCTCGGCGGCATCGCCAAGACGTTGAAGTTCGTGGCGGCCTGCGAGGCGATGGGCAAGGGCTTCTGGTGCTACTCCAACGACCTCGGCATCATGACGGCGGCTTACCTGCACGTCGTTGCGGCGACCCAATGGATCACCGAGGCGTCCCAGTCCCTGTTCCGCTGGCAGGTGGGCGACGTGATCAGGGACGGTCCTTTCCGGCAGACGAACAACGTGGTGGCCGTTCCGGAAGGACCCGGCCTCGGGGTGGAGCTGGACCCGAAGGCGATGCAGCGCTGGTCGAAGCACTTCGCCGACAA
The DNA here is from genome assembly GCA_050184585.1 of Rhizobiaceae bacterium. Lineage (GTDB taxonomy): Bacteria > Pseudomonadota > Alphaproteobacteria > Rhizobiales > Rhizobiaceae > JBFXAF01. Next base: position 133,515 of record JBFXAF010000009.1, read on the forward strand.
CGGTCCCATGGGCCACTTCAACGACCCGGGCAGCCCGGGACGCTATCGCCGCCTGCCGCTGATGTGAGACGATGCCCGCCTGATGCCAGCGACCGCCAGCAACGACCCGCTTCTCCAGCCGTACGAGCTCAAGCACCTGACGCTTAAGAACCGCGTCATGTCGACCAGCCACGAGCCGTCCTACTCCGAAGACGGCATGCCCAAGGAGCGTTATCGGCTCTACCACGCCGAGAAGGCGAGGGGCGGCATGGCGCTCACCATGACGGCCGGCTCGGCGATCGTCTCGCGCGACAGTCCCGCCGCCTTCGGCAACCTCCAGGCCTATCGCGACGAGATCGTGCCCTGGCTGAGCGAGCTCGTGGACGCCTGCCACGAACACGACTGCAAGGTGATGATCCAGCTCACCCACCTTGGCCGCCGCACCGGCTGGAACAAGGCGGACTGGCTGCCGGTTCTTTCGGCGTCTGCGGTGCGGGAGCCGGCGCATCGCGCCTTCCCGAAGGAGGCCGAGGACTGGGATATCGAGCGCATCGTGTCAGACTACGCGTCGGCGGCCCAGCGCATGCAGGCTGCCGGCCTCGACGGCATCGAGTTCGAGGCCTACGGCCACCTGATGGACGGCTTCTGGTCGCCGCTCACCAATAGCCGCGACGACGAGTTCGGCGGCTCGCTCGACAACCGCCTGCGCTTCTCGTCGATGGTCCTCGACGCGGTGCGAAACGCGGTCGGACCCGACTTCATCGTCGGCGTCCGCATGGTCGCCGATGAGGATCTTGGTGGCGGTATCACCCGTGACGAAGGCGTGGCGATCGCCCGCCGCCTCGCCGATTCCGGCAAGGTCGATTTCCTCAACATCATCCGCGGAACGATCGAGACGGACGCCGCGCTCACGCGCGTCATACCGATCACCGGCATGGCGTCGGCGCCGCATCTCGACTTTGCCGGCGAGGTGCGCGCCGCGACGAAGTTCCCCGTCTTTCATGCCGCCCGCATCTCGGACGTCGCCACCGCTCGGCATGCGATTGCGACCGGCAAGCTCGACATGGTCGGCATGACGCGCGCCCACATCGCCGAGCCTCATATCGTGGCCAAGGTCATGCGCGGCGAGGAGCATCGCATCCGCCCCTGCGTCGGCGCGACCTACTGCCTGGACCGCATCTACGAAGGCGGCGAGGCGCTGTGCATCCACAACGCCGCGACCGGACGCGAGGCGACGATCCCGCATGTGATCGCCAGGGCTGACGGGCCGGCGAAATCGGTCGTGGTTGTCGGGGCAGGCCCGGCCGGCCTGGAGGCGGCGCGCGTCGCCGCCGAGCGCGGTCATCGCGTTACTGTTCTGGAAGCCTCATCGAAGGCCGGCGGGCAGGTGCTGCTTGCCGCAAAGAACCCGCGCCGGCGCGAGCTGGTCGGCATCGTCGACTGGCGTCTCGCCGAGCTCGAACGTCTCGGCGCGACGGTGCGCTACGACATCTGGGCCGAGCGCGACGACGTGCTCGCGCTGGCGCCCGACGTGGTCGTCGTGGCGACAGGGGGCGTGCCGCAGAACCCACCGCTCGAGACAGGCGACGACCTCGTCACCTCCTCGTGGGACGTTATCGCGGGCGCCGCCAAGCCGGCCGAAACCGTGCTGCTCTACGACGACAATGGCGGCCATCCTGGCATGGGCGCGGCGGAGATGATCGCCAACGCCGGGGCCAAACTCGAACTGGTCACGCCGGAGCGTTTCTTCGCACCCGAAATGGGCGGCATGAACCACGTTCCGTACATGAAGGCATTCCATGAGAAGGGTGTGAGGATCACCATCAACACCCGCGTGAAGGCCGTCCGGCGCGACGGCAACCGTCTGGTCGCGAGGCTGTGTTCCGATTTCGCCAGCGGATGGAGCGAGGAGAGGGTCGTCGACCAGATCGTGGTCGAGCACGGCACCTCGCCGCTCGACGATGTCTATCGATCGCTGAAGTCGCTGTCGCGCAACGACGGCGCCGTCGATTATGAGCGGCTGGTGTCGGGCGGCGACATCTTCCCGGTCAAGCGGCCTGATTCCAGTTTCATGCTGTTCCGGATCGGCGACGCCGTGGCGTCGCGCAACATCCACGCCGCGATCTATGACGGGATCCGATACGCGATCCGGATCTAGTAAACTTGTCGACGCATCGCCGGGGTGCTAAATATGACCACTGTGGTCATATGAGGATGCCATGAAGGAAATCCAGCTCAAGGACGCCAAGGCGACGCTGTCGGCTGTCGTGGACGGGGCGGTGGCCGGTGAACCAGCAATCATCACCCGTCACGGCAGGAAGGAAGCCGTCATCCTCTCATTCGAGGAGTATCAGCGACTTTCGTCGATCCCGAGCTTCGGGGAACTCCTGACGTCTTTTCCCGGCGACGAAGACGACATCCCTCCTCGCGAACGTACGCCGATCCGCGATCCGGAATTCTGATGTATCTTCTCGATACGAACGTTATTTCAGCGGTCGCGCCAACGAAGGCGTCGATAGATTTCGCGCTCGTTGAGTGGATTCGAAAATCAAGTAGCCGCCTTTTTCTATCCGTCGTCACGGCATCCGAGGTCGGACGGGGCGTTGCCAAGCTTGAGCGCGAAGGGCGGCGACAAAAGGCCGAGGCGCTTCGGCGATGGTGGGGTCAAATCGAACATCACTATTCGCGCCGCCTCCTGGAGTTTGATCTAAAAGCATCTCACGCGGCAGGCATGATCATGGATCGGGCGCGTGGACATGCGCCGGGATATCAGGACATTGCCTTGGCCGCGACTGCTTCGGTGCATGGGTTGACGGTGCTGACCGCCAATGAACGACACTTCTCTCCTCTTGGCGTCGATTTTCTGAACCCGTTCAAAGCATTGCCGCCGCTTTGAGCAGTACCACGCGCTGAAGTGCGGGCGTCCGGTGACAAAGCCGGCCGCGCTTCTCCTACGCCAGCGCGCCCTCGACCACCTTCAGCGCCGGCTTTTTCGGCGCCCGTGCGGCGAGCCATTGGCGCGCCTCGGCGTCCGGCATCGGGAAGGCGATGGAGTAGCCCTGCACCTGGTCGCAGCCGATCGACATCAGCGATGTCAGTTCGGCTTCGGTCTCGGCGCCCTCGGCGATGATGGATATGCCCAGCCCCCGTGCCAGCTCGGTGATGGCGCGGACGATCTTGGCGTTGTCGCCCTTCAGGTTGATATTCTGCACGAAGCGGCGGTCGATCTTCAGCCGGTCGATCTCGTTCGGGTTGACGTGGCTGAGCGACGCATAGCCGGTGCCGAAATCATCCAGTTCCAGATGGATGCCCATGCTGCGGATGTGCCTGAGCTTTGATGCGATCCCGGTCTTTTCGTCGTCGAGGATTACCGATTCGACGATCTCCAGCGACAGCTTCTGCGGCGGCAGGCCTTCGGTCTCGAGGGTCTCGAAGAGGAAGGCGTCGAAGTCCGGCTCACGCAGTTCGGTCCCCGAGACGTTGATGGCGAGCCGTCCGAACGACAGCCCGCTGCGATGCCATTCGCCGGCCTCGCGGATCGCCTTGCGCACGATGATGCGGCCGATCTGCGCCATCAGGCCGGACTTCTCCGCGACGGGAATGAACTCGCCGGGCGAGATCATTCCGCGCTCGTGATGGTTCCAGCGAACCAGCGCCTCGACGCCGGTGATGGTGCCGTTGGACAGCGAGACCTGTGGCTGGAAATGGACGCAGAACGTCTCGTCGGCGATGGCCGCCTTGATCTCCTTCTCGAGCTGCTTGCGATGATCGAGTTCGCGCCGCAGCTCCTCGGAGAAGAAGGAGAATGCGCCGCCCCCCAGCTTCTTGACCGAATAGAGGGCGAGGTCGGCATGGACCAGCAGGTCGGCGGCATTGTCGGCGTCGACCGGATAGACGGCTATGCCGGCGCTCGCGCCGGGATGGATCGTCGCGCCGTGGAAATTGATGGGCTGGTTGATCTTGTCGAGGATGCGGCGCGCCAGGCCGTTGATGTCCTCGCTGGTGCCCGCCCCCGACAGCACCATGACGAACTCGTCGCCGCCCAGCCGGACGCACAGGTCCGACGCCCGGCACGCCTCGCGCATGCGCTGCGCCGTCACCACCAGCACGTAGTCGCCGGCCGCGTGGCCGAGCGTGTCGTTGATCTGCTTGAACCGGTCGAGGTCGAGCTGGAGCACGGCGAGCCGCTCCTCCCGGCGGAACGCCGCCTTGATCAGGCTGTCGAAATGGTCCGTCAGGAAGGTGCGGTTGTGCAATCCCGTCAGCCCGTCATGGATGGCGATGAAGGCCATCGAATTGCGCGCCTCCATGAGCTCGTGGGTGCGGCGCATGATCGCTTCCGACATCGGCCGGAAGATGAACAGCGCCACCAGCACGATCACCGCGATGGTCGCGAAGAAGAGGGTGCGGTGGAGATCGAGCATGTTCGCCAGGCGCTCGTCGGCGGCGGCGTCGATACGGCCCGCGAGGGCGCCGTAGCCTGCCAGCGTCGCGTCGGCCACCGTCTCGTCGAGGCGGGCGCGTTCCTCGCCTCCGAGATAGCCGCCTTCTCCCAGACCGCGATCGAGCGCCGCGATCAGGCGCCAGCCGTTCGCGGCGAGGCTGGTCGAGAAATGATCGAGATGGAATGGTTTCGAGAACAGGACGTTCTCGACCGAATCCGGGCTCAGTCGAACTGGCGAGGTGGGGTCCGCGGCGGTGCGCGCGAGGAGCTGGTCGTAGTCGCGCTCGAATTGCGCCGTCGCTTCCCTCAGCGTGAAGAGCAGCGCTTGGCGCTTGTCAGGGGTGGCGTCGGCGGCTGCGTTCGCCAGGAAGACGACTCGCTGCGACAGCGTCTTCTGGTTGGCGACGAGATTAAGCAGCGACTCGTCGCGCTGCTGCTCGGCCATCATCTGCTGGAGGAAGACATAGGACGCCATCGCCATGGCGGCGATGATGATGAGCGCGACCCAATAGGCGCTCTTGATCAGGAGCACGAGTCGTCCCGATCCGGATAGCGCGGTTTCCGGCTGCTGCTGTTGCGTCATCCCAAGCCCTTGGAGTGCGTCTCGCGAAGCGTGGCACGCTGTCGGCCAGACGTTAACGCGATGGTAATTTCTGAAGGCCGGTCCGTTTGGCCTGCCGCGTTTCCGGGTGGCTGGTTAGCGCGGCATTCCGGAAATGCGCGGCATTTTCGCGATCCCTTCCGTTCGGGTGGAGTACGGTGCCGTTTTGAGCTATCGAACTGCCGCGCTAGGATGGCCGCGCGATCCGGAGGTGTGAGCATGAACGTCCAGGGCATGGCCGCGAAGGCCCCATCCTTCGTGTGGGACGACCCGTTCCTGCTTGACGGGCAGCTCTCCGAGGACGAGCGGATGATCCGGGATTCGGCGGCCGCGTTCGCGGCGTCGAGCCTCGCGCCGCGGGTGGAGCGGGCCTACCTCGAGGAGACCACCGATCCGGCGATCTTCCGCGAGATGGGCGCGGCAGGCCTGCTAGGCGTGACGATCCCTGAGGAATATGGAGGCGCGGGCGCATCCTACGTAGCCTATGGGCTGGTTGCCCGCGAGGTGGAGCGCATCGATTCGGGCTACCGCTCGATGATGAGCGTGCAATCCTCGCTGGTGATGTATCCGATCCAGGCCTACGGGACCGAGGAGCAGCGGAAGAAGTTCCTGCCGATGCTGACTTCGGGCGAGTGGATCGGCTGCTTCGGCCTGACCGAGCCGGATGCGGGCTCGGATCCGGGCGGCATGAAGACGAAGGCCGAGAAGACGGCGAACGGTTACCGGCTGACCGGCTCCAAGATGTGGATCTCCAACGCGCCGATCGCCGACGTGTTCGTCATCTGGGCGAAGTCGGCCGCGCATGGCGGCGAGATCAAGGGCTTCGTGCTGGAAAAGGGCATGAAGGGCCTGTCGGCGCCGAAGATCGACGGCAAGCTCAGCCTGCGCGCTTCGATCACCGGCGAGGTCGTCATGGACGGCGTAGAGGTCGGCGAGGACACGCTTCTTCCCAACGTTGCGGGCCTGAAGGGTCCGTTCGGCTGCCTCAACCGAGCGCGGTACGGCATCTCCTGGGGCGCGATGGGCGCGGCCGAGGATTGCTGGCATCGGGCCAGGCAGTACGGGCTCGACCGCAAGCAGTTCGGCAGGCCGCTGGCCCAGACTCAGCTCTTCCAGAAGAAGCTCGCCGACATGCAGACCGAGATCGCGCTGGGGCTCCAGGGCTCGTTACGTGTCGGCCGGCTGATGGACGAGCAAAAATTCGCGCCGGAGATGATCTCGATCGTCAAGCGCAACAATTGCGGCAAGGCGCTCGACATCGCGCGCCAGGCCCGCGACATGCATGGCGGCAACGGCATCCAGATCGGCTACCACGTCATGCGCCACGCGGCCAACCTGGAGACGGTCAACACCTATGAGGGCACGCACGACGTGCACGCCCTCATCCTCGGCCGCGCACAGACCGGGCTCCAGGCGTTCTTCTAGGTTTCGTTGAAATGACCCGCATCGTCGTCGCAGGTTGCTCGGGCTGGGTCGGTCGCGCGCTGGTGGCCGCCATCGCAAGAGCCGACGATCTCATCCTCGCCGGCGCGGTCAGCCGCTCGGCGGCGGGCAGCGACGCGGGGGAAGCGGCGGGCATCTCGCCGGTCGGCGTCGAAGTGGTCGATTCCCTCGCGGATGCGCTCAGGACCCCGTCCGACGTCGTGATCGACTACACCAAGCCGCATGTGGTGAAAGGCCATGTGCTCGAGGCGCTCGCTGCCGGCCGTCACGTCGTTGTCGGCACGTCGGGACTGACCGCCGACGACTATGCGACGATCGATGCAGCGGCGATCAATGCCGGGCGCGGCGTGCTTGCCGCCGGCAATTTTTCCATCACGGCGACGTTGCTGAGACGCTTCGCGCTCGAGGCCGCGCGGCATGTCGCCGACGTCGAGATCATCGACTACGCATCGCCGTCCAAGGTCGACACGCCCTCTGGTACCGGACGCGAACTGGCCGAGCTGATCGGCGCGATGCGCAGGCCGGCTACCTCTACTCCGGTGGACAAGCTGACAGGCGTGCGCGAGACGCGCGGCGGCGGCGTCGGTGCGCCGAACCCCGTGCAGGTGCATTCCGTGCGGGTACCGTCCTTCGTACTTTCCTGCGAGGCGATCTTCGGGGCCGACAACGAGCGGCTGGTCATCCGCCATGACGCCGGCTCGTCGGCCGCGCCCTATGTGGCCGGCACGCTGCTGGCCGCACGCAGGGTATCCGGCTTTGCCGGCCTGAGACGCGGGCTCGATGCGGTGATGGACGCCTAGCCCACCGCGAAGACCGGCTCGCCGAAGACGGCTGGATCGACCTCCACCCCCAGGCCCGGCCCCTTCGGTGGAGCCATGACGCCATCGGCGATCCGGAAGTCGGCGCGGCCGTTGGAGACCGTCACCCAGTTGTGGAAATCAACCGTGTGCTGGCGCAGGTTTTCGGGCGTCGACAGCATCAGTGCCGAATAGGCGGCGGTATCGATCTGGGCGCCTCCGGTGTCCTCGATCGTGATCTTGATGTTCCTGGCGATTGCGATGTCGCGGATCAGTTTCGCCTTGCTGATCCCGCCGACGCGGGCGAGCTTGATCGTGATGCCGTCGACCAGCCCGTCCCCGATCGCTCGCAGCAGCGTGTCGACGCCGTCGATCGTCTCGTCGAGCACCAGCGGCCGGTCGCAGGCGGCGCGGATCGCGAGATTCTCCTCGTAGCTCGCGCAGGGCTGCTCCAGCGCGTAGTCGATCGAGCGCGTCGCGGCGAGGAAGCGACGCGTCTCGGCCGTGCCCCAGGATGCGTTGGCGTCGCAGAAGAGCGTGATCCCAGCGGGAATCGCGGTGCGTACCGCCTCCAGCCGGGCGATGTCGTCGCCGACGTCGAGCCCGACCTTCACCTGCAGCCTGCGGTAGCCTTCGGCGACGTACTTCGAGGCCCTTTTCGCCATCGCTTCCGGTGCTTCCTGCGTGATCGAGCGGTAGAGCGGGATTGCCGTTCCTTCGGGCCCGCCGGTGAGCGCCGCCAGCGACTGGCCGGAACGGCGGCCGGCGAGGTCCCACAACGCCATGTCGATGCCGGCCTTGGCATAGGGATGGCCCTTTAGGAGAAGGTCCATGCGCCGGCCGATCGCCTCGATGCCCGATGCGTCGAGGCCCACGAGCATGGGGGCGAGTTCCCGCATCGCCGCCCGCGCGCCCTCGGCGAAAGCCGGATCGTAGAAGGCGCCCAGCGGCGCCGTCTCGCCATAGCCGCGTCGGCCGTCGACCGTGGTGATCTCGACGATGCTGGAATCGAACCCCTCGGCCGAGCGTCCGCCCGAACAGGTGTAGGTCCCGTCCCGGAACGGCTGCCATTGCCGGAAGATGCGGATCGTCGAGATGCTCATTCCGGCAGGGTATCGGCTTGGGCGGTGCTTCGCGGTCGCTGGGGCGGCATCGCCCGGCGTCGGATTCCCGACAATTGCTGCGTCAAACCGGATCGCCGCTCATGGCGCGTGACCGCTCAGGCGACGTTGCGTTCCGGCGCGGCGTCATCCCCGCATACGCGGTTACGGCCCCCGGCTTTGGCGCGATAGACGGCGGCGTCCGCCTCCTCCATCAGCGTGGTGAGGGATTTTTTCTGATCTGCCGCGCGTGTGGCGAAGCCGAGGCTGACGGTGACCTGGCGCCTGATCCGGCCCCGGCGGGCGGATTTCAGCGTTTCGACGTTGACGCGCATGCGCTCGGCCAGCGCCGAGGCTTCCACGGTGCTTACGTCGTTCAGTACGATTGCGAACTCCTCGCCGCCGAGCCTCGCGACCAGGTCGTGCGTCGGTCGAACGCTGCGCTGCAGGGTCTCGGCGACAGCCACGAGGCAGGTGTCGCCTTCGACGTGCCCGAACGTGTCATTGTAGGATTTGAAGTGGTCGATATCGACCACCAGGATCGCGCAGCGGCCGCGTATGGCGCGGGCGAAACTCATCAGCCGCCGGCGGTTGGCGACGCCGGTCAGCGGATCCGTGAGGTTCTCGATCTCGAGGTCGCGGTTCGCCGCCTCGAGCGCCGCGCTGCGTTCTTCCAGCCGCTCGGCCAGCCGCTTGTTCTCGATCGACAGCCTGAGCGCGTTGGAAAGCTGGTCACCGAGGCTGCGGCCGATCAGCACCGCGAAGGCGCCCAGCAGGAAGAAACCGGTCGCGATCAGCCAGTTGAACTGCAGCGAGCTGAACACCAGCCCGACCGCGTAGGACCAGAAGATCGGCAGGTGGAAGAGATTGTAGGCCTTGAGGTGAACGACGGACGGTATCGAGACCGTGACGGCCGCCAGACCGATCGAGATCGTCAGCAGCGCCTGGTGCTGGTCGGCGAAGCTGAGCATCCAGCCGCCGCCCACGCCCCAGGTCAGGCCCGACAGGAGGTGCATGATCGAGACGAAGCGGGCCCAGGCACGCGCCGTCCAGCTGGTCGGAATCTTGCGGGCGTAGAGAACGGTCGAGAGCAGATTGGTGCAGGCAATGGCTGCGATACAGGCGAACCAGACAAGCAGGGGGAGAATGGTCGAGGGCGCCCAGTAGACGTAGACCGCGAATAGCGCGCCGACGATGCTGAGGAACGATGCGGGCGACGCGTTGAGCATCGCGGCCATCCGCATCGACAGGATCGCGTCCTCCTCCTCGCTGTCGGCTCGATCTCCGATCACGGCGCGCGTCTCCACCTTCGCGATCGTTGAACCTAGCGGCGCAGTCCTAACATTTGCTTGCCCGACGACCGATCGTGGCGTGCGCCGACCCTCGCCGATCGATACCGGACGCTCGAGAAGGCACGACCGTCGCAATTCTGATTGATCAGCGTGAGTACCGGCTTTACCTGTCAAAGCGCCAATGCCGTCGGTATGACCGGAGCCACTGATGCGCGACGACTTCCTTTCCCATCTCGATGGCGAACTCGCTGGGCTCAAGGCGGCCGGCCTTTACAAGGCCGAGCGCGTGATTTCCTCCCCGCAATCGGCCGAGATCGAGGTCGCTGGGGAAAGGGTGCTCAACTTCTGCGCCAACAATTACCTCGGCCTTGCCGACAGCGAAGAGTTGCGCGATGCCGCGAAGGCGACGCTGGACGCCGACGGCTACGGCATGGCCTCGGTGCGCTTCATCTGCGGAACACAAGATGCCCACAAGGCGCTGGAGGCGCGCATAGCCTCCTTCCTCGGCTTCGAGGACGCGATCCTCTATTCCTCCTGCTTCGACGCCAATGCCGGCCTGTTCGAGACGCTGCTCGGCGAAGAGGATGCGATCATTTCGGATGCGCTGAACCATGCCTCGATCATCGACGGGGTCAGGCTCTGCAAGGCGCGCCGCTATCGCTACGCCAACAACGACATGGCCGAACTCGAGGCCCGGCTCAGGGAAGCGGCCGACGCCCGCTTCCGGCTGATCGCCACCGACGGCGTCTTCTCCATGGACGGCATCATCGCCGACCTCGAGGGCGTCTGCGACCTCGCGGAGAAGTATGACGCGATGGTGATGGTCGACGACAGCCATGCGGTAGGCTTCGTCGGTCAACATGGCCGGGGCTCGAGCGAGCATTGCGGGGTCGAGGGCCGCGTCGACATCGTCACGGGCACGCTCGGCAAGGCGCTCGGCGGCGCATCGGGCGGCTACACCGTTGCGAGGCGCCAGGTGGTCGAGTGGCTGCGCCAGCGCTCGCGGCCCTACCTCTTCTCCAACACGTTGATGCCGGCGATCGCCGGGGCGTCGCTGAAGGTCTTCGACTTGGTGGAGGATGGCGATGCGTTGCGGGAAAAGCTCTACGCCAATGCCGATCGTTTCCGCGCGGCCATGACCAAGGCCGGCTTCAAGCTCGCCGGCGCTGGCCATCCGATCATCCCGGTGATGATCGGCGATGCCTCGCTGGCCGCAGAGATGGCGGCGAGGATGCTCGACCGCGGCATCTACGTCATCGGCTTCTCCTTCCCCGTGGTGCCGAAGGGCCAGGCTCGCATCCGCACGCAGATGTCTGCAGCGCATTCCTTCGGGGACATCGATCGGGCGGTGGTGGCGTTCACCGAAGTCGGGCGCGAGCTGGGAGTGATTTCCTGATGTCCAACATGATGCGCGCGCTGGTGAAGGCGAAGGCCGAGCCCGGCATCTGGATGGAGGAAGTGCCGGTTCCGGAGATCGGGCCGAACGACGTGCTGATCAAGATCAGCAAGTCGGCCATCTGCGGCACGGACGTGCACATCTACAACTGGGACCAGTGGGCGCGGAAGACAGTGCCGGTGCCGATGGTGACCGGCCACGAGTTCGTCGGCACGGTCGCCGACTTCGGCAATGCCGTGACCGGCTACGCAATCGGCCAGCGTGTCTCGGGCGAAGGCCACATCGTCTGCGGTCAGTGCCGCAACTGCCGGGCGGGCAGGGGACATCTCTGCCGCAATACGCTGGGGGTCGGCGTCAACCGGCCGGGCTCTTTCGGCGAATACGTCGCGATCCCGTCGCACAACGTCGTCTCGATCCCGGACGACATACCGGACGAGATCGCCGCGATCTTCGATCCGCTCGGCAACGCCGTCCACACCGCGCTTTCCTTCGATCTTGTGGGCGAGGACGTGCTGGTCACGGGCGCCGGCCCGATCGGCATCATGGGCGCCCTGGTGGCGCAGGCGGTCGGCGCGCGGAAAGTCGTCATCACCGACATCAACCCGGTCCGGCTGGCGCTGGCGAAGAAGCTCGGCGTGCATCACGTTGTCGACGCCTCGAAGGAGAAGCTCGCCGACGTTATGCGCGAGGAGGGGATGAAGGAGGGTTTCGACGTCGGATTGGAGATGTCCGGCTCGGCCGCCGCCTTCCGCGACATGATCGACACGATGAACAATGGCGGCAGGATCGCCATCCTCGGCATCGCGCCGACCGGCTTCGAGATCGACTGGAACAAGGTCATCTTCAAGATGCTGACGCTAAAGGGCATCTACGGCCGCGAGATGTTCGAGACCTGGTACAAGATGATCGCTCTGGTCCAGGGGCCGCTCGACGTCTCGGGCCTGATCACCCACCGCCTCGGCATCGACGATTACATCGACGGCTTCGAGGCGATGAAGAGCGGCAATTCCGGCAAGGTGGTGATGGACTGGTGACGCCTCTTCATCGGACGATCTTCTCGAGAATCCTTAACAGCCTGTTCGCCCGTCATGAGACCGTCGTCGATCAGGCTTCTAACCTGAAGGCCGGCCTCGGAGCGGTTGTCGGCATGATGGCGGTAGGACAACTCGCGGTGCTGACCGGACTGCCGCTCATGTTGGCTCCGCTCGGCGCCACGGTCGTGCTCCTCTTTGGCCAGCCGTCGAGCCCGCTTGCACAGCCGATCAACGTCATGGCGGGCTATCTTGTCGGCACCGTCACGTGCGAGGTGGCGTTCGCGGCCTTTCCGGGAACCTGGGTGGCAGCGGCGGTCGCCGTCGGCTTCATTGTCGTCGTGATGCGTGCTTTGCGGGTGACCCATCCGCCGGCGGGAGCCGTCCCGATCCTCGGCTTTGGTGGAGCGGTGCACGGAGGCACGCTCTTCGCGACCCTGCTGTTGGGCTGCATAACCGTAATTTGCCTGGCGTTCGTGGTACACCGGATCCCGCCGCGGCGGGACTACCCCATCGGTATGAAGTAGCGCGCTGGACGACTGGACAGGGCGCCCCCGCTGGGTGCAAATCTCGGCAGTGTTCCCGGGGTGAGGTTTCATGCCGGCGCGTTTCTTCGTCGCCGCTTCGCTGGTGTTGACGATCGGCCTTGCCGCGACTGCGGCTCTCGCCGATCCGCCCGACTTCGGGCTGACGATCGATCTTTCGCCGACCTCGATCCTCGACCCGCGCACCGGCCGTCACGACCCCTATGGCAGCCTCGCGGTCACGGGCGTGATGAGCGGCGCGTTCGACAACGGGGTCGGCTACATCTTCTCGGCCGATACGATCCTGGAACGACACATCTGGTTTCCCGTGCTCGACCTCAACTACCTGCGCTTTTCGGGCCAGCTCAACCGGCAGACCGACCTCGGCAAGGTCCGGCTGAGGGCGAGCAACATTTCCGTCTTCGACCGGCGCTTTTCGGGGTTGCTCTACAACCTCACCGACGTGTCGCTCGGCATCGACCGCGGCTTCGACCTGACCGACGAGCTTGCGCTCAAGCTGGCGATCAACGGCGCGCGGCGCTTCTCGACGGCGGCGTCGCTCGACCGCTATTCCGTCAATCCCTCCGCGTCCCTGTCGTTTTCGGTCCTCGGTCTCGATGCATATCTGACCGCCAGCTATTCGTGGCGCGAGTTCGTCTTCCGCGATCGCCGGGACCACTTCTTCGGCGGCGGCGCCACCCTTTCGAGGACCTTCGGCGACTTGACCATCGGGCTGACCGCAAGCGTCGAGCACAACCGCTCCACCATACGCGCGCTTTCAGGAACCAACTTCATAATCGGGCCGAACTTCACGTATAACGTGCCGTTGGATTGATGGAGGTTGCGATGACAGGAACCAGAACCGTCCTCGCCGGCGCTGCATTCGCGCTGTTGTTCGCCATGGGGCCGGTTTCTGCGGCTTCGGGCGACGCAATCGAGCGCAACATCGACCGGGTCAACGAACAGCAGGACTCGCGCCAGGACAACCAGCAGGCCGCCAATCCCTGCAAGGGCATCACCAAAGCGTCGACCAAGAAGCAGAAGCGGGCCTGCGCCGACTTCATGGCGCAGCAGTAGCACTCTTCGGGTTCCGTGCCGCGTCCTCGAGCGCGCCGAGCGCCGTGTCGAGCGCGGCGCGTTCGTCGTCGGTCATCCGGCCGAGCAGGCCTTCTTGATACGCCTTCGCCAGCGGCGCCATGTCCCGATAGACTGCCCTCCCGGCCTTCGTGAGTTCGAGATGCTCCACCCTGCGATCCCGCATGTCCGGCGTCCGCGTCAGCCAGCGGCGGCGCTCCAGGTCCGCGACGGCGCGCGAGACCTTGGTCTTGTGCATCGCCGAATGGGCGCCGACGGCGGTCGCGGTCATGCGGCCGAACTGGCCGAGCGTTGCCAGCGTGCGCCATTCCGGGCGCGTCAGACCGTGTCGATCCCGGAAGATTCGCGCGAACTCGCGGCTGATCGCCTCGGCGAGGCGATTGAGCCGGTAGGGCAGGAAGCTTTCTAGGTCGAGCAGATCGTCGGCCACTGATTCCCGTCGGGCGCAGGGTTGATGGTTGCAAACGCGATGGTTACATCTGCAACGAAATTCGTGCAATGAGGAGATTGGGCGATGGCCTTTGCCTACATGCCGGGCTTCGGCAACGACTTCGAGACCGAGGCGCTGCCTGATGCCCTGCCGCAGGGGCGAAACTCGCCGCAACGACCCGCCTATGGCCTCTATGCCGAGCAGTTCTCGGGTTCGCCCTTCACCGCGCCCCGCGGCATCAACGAACGATCCTGGCTCTATCGCATCCGGCCGAGCGTGAAGCATACGGGACGCTTCAGGGCGGCGTCCTACCCATTGTGGAAGTCGGCGCCCAACGTTGCCGATCATGAGCTTGCGCTCGGACAGTTGCGCTGGGATCCGACGCCGATCCCGGACGACGAAACCAGCTTCGTCGCCGGTGTGCGCACCATGACGACGGCGGGCGACGTGTTCACCCATACAGGCATGGCCGCTCATGTCTATGCCTTCAACGCCTCGATGACCGACGACCATTTCTTCAACGCAGACGGCGAGATGATGATCGTGCCGCAGCTTGGCGCGCTGCGTTTCCTGACCGAGATGGGCGTCATCGAGGCCGCTCCCGGTGAGATCGTCGTCCTGCCGCGCGGGCTCGTCTTCAGGGTCGAACTGATCGAAGGCCCGGCGCGGGGCTACATCTGCGAGAATTATGGCGCGAAGTTCACCATGCCGGACCGCGGGCCGATCGGGGCCAATTGCCTCGCCAACCCACGCGACTTCAAGACGCCTGTCGCGTGGTTCGAGGAGAAGGACACGCCGTGTCGGCTGATCGTCAAATGGTGCGGGGCATTCCAGGCGACCATGCTCGACCATTCGCCGCTCGACGTGGTCGCCTGGCACGGCAACTACGCGCCCTACAAATACGACCTTTCGACCTTCTCGCCGGTTGGCGCGATCCTGTTCGACCATCCTGACCCGTCGATTTTCACGGTGCTGACGGCGCCGTCCGGGGAGGAGGGCACCGCCAACATCGACGTCGTCATCTTCCCGCCGCGCTGGATGGTGGCGGAGAACACCTTCCGGCCTCCCTGGTACCACCGCAACATCATGTCCGAGTTCATGGGTCTCATCCGTGGCAAGTATGACGCCAAGGAGGAGGGTTTCCTGCCGGGCGGCGTCAGCCTTCACAACATGATGCTGGCGCACGGGCCGGACGCATCCGGTTTCGAGAAGGCATCGACCGTGGAGTTGAAGCCGCATAAGCTCGAGGAAACGATGGCCTTCATGTTCGAGACGCGATTCCCCCAGATGCTGACACGCTACGCGGCCGAAGCGGAGACGCTCCAGCCGGACTACATCGATTGCTGGGCGGACCTGAAGAAGCGCTTCGACGGCACGAAGGAAGGAAAGTGGGAGTGAATGACCGGCTCGTCCTGCTCGGCACCAAGGGCGGACCGGCGGTCAGGCCCGGAGGCCCTTGGCCGACCTCCTCGCTTCTGGAGATCGGAGGCAGGGCGGTCGTGATCGATTGCGGGCTCGGCGTCACCAGGGGTCTGACAGACGCGGGCGTGTCGCTCAAAGGGCTCGACCTGGTCTTCGTCACGCATCTTCATTCAGACCACGTCCTGGAACTCGGTGCGCTGATCCATACTGCGTGGACGGCCGGCCTCTCGACGCCGGTGCGCGTGTTCGGGCCGCCCGGCACCGGGCATTTCTGGAAACAGTTCGCCTCGGCGCTGGAGTTCGACATCGAGATCCGCATCGCCGACGAGGGCCGTCCCGACATTCGTGCGCTGGTCACGGTCGAGGAGTTTGCCGAAGGCGAGGTCTTCGTCGGCGATGGCCTTCGGGTGACGGCGCTCAGGGTCGACCACCCACCGGTCACCGACTGCTTCGCTCTCCGCTTCGAGCACGCGGGTCATGCCGTCGTCTTCTCCGCCGACACGCGCTTCCATCTCCCCTTGGCGGCATTCGCCAGGGGCGCCGACATCCTTGTCCACGAGGCGATGCTCGCCGAGGGAGTCGAACGTCTCGTCGCCCGGACCGGCAATGGCGCGCGCCTGCGCGAACACCTCTACGCCAGCCATACATTGGCCGCCGACGCCGGGCGAATCGCGGCCGAGGCAGGCGTCGGACGACTGGTGCTGCACCACCTCATCCCGGCCGACGATGATGAGATCGGAGAGGAGCACTGGGTGGCCGCGGTTCGGGAAACATGGGAAGGTCCGCTGACGATCGGCCGCGATGGAGCGGCGATCGGCATTGAAATCAACTCCCGGGAGAGGGACGCCGCTTGAAGCTCGCGACATTGAA
Organism: Rhizobiaceae bacterium; assembly: GCA_050184585.1. Lineage (GTDB taxonomy): Bacteria > Pseudomonadota > Alphaproteobacteria > Rhizobiales > Rhizobiaceae > JBFXAF01. Next base: position 149,939 of record JBFXAF010000009.1, read on the forward strand.
GAACGGAACGCGCGACGGACGGCTTGTCGTGGTGTCGCGCGACCTGACGCGCTGCACGGACGCGTCGTTTCTGGCGCCCACGCTCCAGGCCGCCCTCGACGATTGGAGACGTCTGGCGCCGCATCTCGCCGCGCTGGCCGAGTCGCTCGATCACGGTTCCGTGCCCTCGGAACGGTTTCACGAGCATGATGCGATGTCGCCATTGCCCCGTGCCTACCAGTGGGCCGACGGCTCGGCCTATGTGAACCACGTCGAACTGGTCAGGAAGGCGCGCGGCGCCGAGATGCCCCAGAGCTTCTGGACCGACCCGCTGATGTACCAGGGCGGTTCGGATTCCTTCCTCGGTCCGCGTGATCCGATCGACGTCGCCGACGAGTCCTGGGGCATCGACATGGAGGGCGAGGTCGCGGTGATCGTCGGCGATGTTCCTGCCGGCGCTTCGCTGGAAACGGCGCGCGACGCTATCCGTCTGGTGATGCTGGTCAACGACGTTTCGCTGCGAAACCTCGTTCCGGATGAACTGGCCAAGGGATTCGGCTTCTTCCAGTCGAAGCCGTCATCGGCCTTCTCGCCGGTCGCCGTGACCCCGGACGAACTGGGCGACGCCTGGGACGGCGGCAGGCTCCACCTGCCGCTCGCGGTCGACTTCAACGGAAAGCCGTTCGGTCGCGCCAATGCAGGCATCGACATGACCTTCGACTTCCCCGCGCTGGTCGCCCACGCGGCGAAGACCCGACCGCTGGCCGCCGGTTCGATCATCGGCTCCGGCACGGTTTCGAACAAGGAGAACGGCGGACCCGGCCGGCCGGTTTCGCAGGGCGGAGTCGGCTATTCCTGCCTTGCCGAGTTGCGGATGATCGAGAGCATCGATGCTGGTAAACCGTCGACGCCGTTTCTCAGGTTCGGCGATGTCGTGCGCATCGAGATGAAGGATCGTTCGGGCCGCTCGATCTTCGGCGCCATCGAGCAGACGGTGACCCGGAATGTTCTATCTCGATAAGGTCTCCGGTATGTCGTGGTTCGGCATCGTCGCCGGACTTTGGGGGCTGGCGATGGTCGTCGTCCTCATCCTCGCGATCTCGCTGAGCTATCGCATCGAGGCGCGCTCGGCGAAGCTGACGAACCGCACTGGCATCCCGCGCCGCGCCATGCTTTTCCACACGGTGACGAACATCGGAGTTGCCGGCGACCCCGAGACGCAAGCGATGCGGCGGAGGATGAACCTGCTGCTGCTGGTCATCCTCGCCGGCTTCGTGCTGTTCTTCATCGGCTACAGACTGTTCGGTCCCGAAGCGGCGCCGTCGGGCGTTGTCTGAAGTCGCAGGAGGGCATCCCGCGCAGCCTCCGGTGACGGTCGGTCAGGCCGCTTCGTTGGCCTTGATCACGCCGCGGCGGATCTGGTCCTCCTCGATCGATTCGAACAGGGCGCGGAAATTGCCTTCGCCGAAACCTTCGTCGCCCTTCCTCTGGATGAACTCGAAGAAGATCGGACCGATCACCGTCCTGGAGAAGATCTGCAGCAGGATCTTGGTCATGCCGCCGTCGACCACGCCCTCGCCATCGATCAGGATGCCGTGCTTCTTCATGCGCTCGACCGGCTCTTCGTGGGCGTTCACCCGTTCCGACGACATCTCGTAATAGGTCTCCGGCGGTCCCGGCATGAATTTGAGCCCGTTGTCGGCCAGCCGGTCGGCGGCGTCGTAGATGCCGTCGGTGCCCACCGCGATGTGCTGGATGCCCTCGCCCTTGTACTTCTTCAGGTACTCGGCGATCTGGCTTGTGTCGTCCTTGGATTCGTTCAGCGGGATGCGGATCTTGCCGCAGGGCGAGGTGATCGCGCGGCTGACCAGCCCGGTGATGCGCCCGTCTATGTCGAAGAAGTGGATCTGCTTGAAGCCGAACAGATCGCGGTAGAAGGCCCACCACTTGTCCATGTTGCCGCGGTAGACGTTGTGGGTCAGGTGGTCGAGATAGTAGAAGCCGACCCCCGCCGGCTTGGGGTCGCGCTCGCCCAGCCACTCGAATTCCTCGTCATAGGCGGAACCCGTCGCGCGGTAGCGGTCGACGAAATAGAGCAGCGAGCCGCCGATGCCGACGATCGCGGGTGCGTCGAGCGCCTTGTCCCTGCCCTCGTAAGGCTCCGCGCCTTTCGACACGGCGTGCTCGAAGGCTTTCCGGGCGTCGACCACGCGCCATGCCATCGCTGGGGCGCAGGGCCCGTGCTCGGCGACGAAACGCATGGCGTGCGAGCCCGGTTCGGCGTTCAGCACGTAGTTGATGTCGCCTTGCCGCCAGACGGTGATGTTCTTGGTGCGGTGCCGCGCGACCGGCGCGTAGCCCATGCGCTCGAACAACACCGCGAGCTTCTCTGGCTCGGGATGCGCGAACTCGACGAACTCGAAGCCGTCGGTGCCGGCGGGGTTCTTGTCGGTGATTTTCGCGGGCGGTGCGTCGTGCGGGAAGGGGCCCATGATGATCCTCGGATTCAGTTGCGGTCAGATTAGCGCGGTTTGGCCGCGAAGTGCTTGCATTCTGCCCGGCTTTTGCAGGATTGTTGCACGGTTCGTGCACGGATGAGGACCAGAATGGCGGCGACCGTTCACATCAACGCCTTTGACCGCAAGCTGCTCGCACTGCTCCAGCAGGATGCGCGGCTGACCAACAACGAACTGGCGGAGCGTGTGAACCTGTCGCCATCGCAATGCTCCCGCCGGCGCCAGCGGCTGGAGGAGGAGGGGCTAATCGTCGCCTATCGCGCCGTGCTCGACCGCGACCGTCTCGGTTTCCCGCTGGTCAACATCGTCACGGTCACGCTCTCGACCCACAACCGCGACAACGCCAGGCGTTTCGCCGAACTCGTCGCCCGGCTCCCGGAGGTGCAGGAGGCGCACGCGCTGACCGGCGAGATGGACTACATCCTCAAGGTCGTCACGCCCGACCTGAAATCGTTGTCCGCCTTCGTCAACGGCGAGCTCCTGCCGCACGAATCGGTGCAGCATGTGAAGACGGCGATCGTACTCGAGACGCTGAAGGAGAGCACCGCTCTGCCGCTCTGATCGCTCGCGGAAAATAGTTATGGCATATAGCAATCGGCGCGGATAGGATGGTTGCGGCGCTGGCCGGCCGGCTATAGCGTGCACCATCGCTTGGGCGGGGAGGAACGCCTTGCATCTGCCGCGTCTCGTCAGCGGTCTCGCGCGCTGGCTCGCCATGCTTGGCGGGTTCGTGCTCGTTGCCCTGGCCATCCTGACCTGTCTGAGCATCGTCGACCGCGCCGTCTACGCGATCGACATCGGATTGGCGAAGATCGTCTACGAACTCATCGAGGCCGGCGTCGGCTTCGCGGTGTTTGCCTTTCTCCCGTGGTGCCAGCTCAACCGCGGGCACGCGACCGTCGACCTCTTCACCAACATCTTGTCGGCCGGCGCCAACCGCGTCATCGACCTGCTGTCGGAAATCCTGATGCTGGTCTGCATCGGTCTGATCGCATGGCGGCTCTGGGTCGGGACGCTGGACAAGTACGGCTACGGCGAGACGACGTTCATCCTCGAAATGCCGCTCTGGTGGGCCTATGCGGCCTGCATGGCGGCTGCCGCGGTGGCGGTCGTCGTGGCCGTCTTCATGGTCCTTGTCCGCTTCCGCGAGGTCATGCTGGGCAGGCCCCTGCTCGCGCCATCGCAGGGGGCGCAGCATTGACCAATCTGGAGATCGGCGTCTGGTCCTTCCCCGTGCTGCTGGTCCTCATCTTCCTGCGCATCCCGATCGGACTTGCGATGCTGGTCTGCGGACTGGTCGGAAGCTGGCTGGTCATGGGCAGCCCGACGCCGATCCTGGCGAAGCTGAAGAACGAGACCTTCTCCACCTTTTCCAGCTATTCGCTGTCGATCATCCCGCTCTTTCTCCTGATGGGCCAGTTCGCCGGTCTCGGCGGCATGTCGCAATCGCTCTTCAAGGCCGCGCAGACGTGGCTCGGACACCGGCGGGGCGGCATCGCCATGGCCGCGATCGGGGCCTGCGCGGGTTTTGGCGCGATCTGCGGGTCGTCGCTGGCGACGGCCGCGACCATGGCGCAGGTGGCGCTGCCTGAACTGCGCCGCTACGGCTACTCCGGCGCGCTCTCGACGGGAACGCTCGCCGCCGGTGGCACCCTCGGCATCCTCATTCCGCCGTCGGTGGTCCTCGTCATCTACGCGATCCTCGCCGAGCAGAACATCGCCAAGCTGTTCCTCGCCGCCTTCGTGCCGGGGATCCTCGCCGCGATCGGCTACATGATCACGATCTCGATCTACGTTCGCCTGAACCCGGCCTCGGCCGGCAGTTCCGAGCGGGTGCCGTATGGCGAACGCTTCCGTGCGCTGGTCGACGTCTGGCCGGTGCTGCTGGTGTTCTTCTCGGTGGTCGGCGGCATCTACTTCGGCTGGTTCACGCCCACGGAGGGCGCCGCGGTCGGCGCCGCCGGCACGGGCCTCATCGCCTGGGCCAATGGCGGCCTGAACCGCACAACCCTGGTGCAGTCGATCCTCGCGACCGCCAGCGCGACCGCGATGATCTTCCTCATCGTATTCGGGGCGGCGATCTACAACGGCTTCCTCGCGCTGTCGCAGCTCCCGCAGGAGGCGGCCGCGATGATCGCGGGGCAGGGGTTCAATCCCTGGATCGTGATGATCGCCATCCTCATCCTCTACCTGCTGCTCGGCTGCGTCATGGATTCGCTGTCCATGATCCTGCTCACGATCCCGATCTTCCTGCCGATCGTCACCGCGCTGGACTACGGGCTATCGCCGGAGGAGTTCGCCATCTGGTTCGGGATCCTCGTGCTGATCGTCGTCGAGGTGGGTCTGATCACGCCGCCGGTCGGCATGAATCTCTTCGTCATCAACTCGATGGCGCGCGACACGCCGATCGGCAGCACCTATCGCGGCGTGCTGCCCTTCGTGGCGAGCGACATCGTGCGCACCGTGCTGCTCACGATCTTCCCGGCGATCTCGCTGTTCATGGTGCGCTGGCTCTATTGAGCCGCGCTCAGCCCCTCGCCTGCTGGATCAGCATGTAGAGATTGGTGCAGCGCGCACCGGAGCGGCAATAGGCGAAGACGGGGCCTTCGAGCTCATCGAGCGCCCTGGCCTGGTCCTCGACGTTCTCCTGCGTGATCTGCCCGCTGACGACGGGAATGAAGCGGAAGTCGAGCCCCGCGGCTCGCGCCGCCTTCTCGATCTCTTCATGCGGCACGACGCCGTCCTCGGAATCCGGCCGGTTTCCGATGATGCTCTTGAAGCCGGCCGCCCTGATCGTCGCGACGTCTGCGGCCGTAATCTGTCCCGACACGGAATAGTCGTCGGAGATCTTGCGGTACTCCATGCGGACCCTCGGATGGTTGCAGGCGCGGCGGCGCTCAGAGCAGGTTGACGGGAACTTTCAGATACGTCTTGCCATCCTCGTCCTTCGGCGGCAACTGCCCGGCGCGCATGTTGATCTGCAGTGAGGGTATGATCAGCTTCGGCATGGCGAGCGTGGCGTCGCGTGCCTCGCGCATGGCCACGAATTCGTCCTCCGTCACGCCGTCCTTGATGTGGATGTTGTGCGCGCGCTCGATACCGACCGTCGTCTCCCATTTGATGTCGCGGCCGTTCGGTCCGTAGTCGTGGCAGATGAACAGCCGCATCTCGTCGGGAAGCGATAGCACCCGTTGGATCGACCGGTAGAGGGTACGTGCGTCGCCGCCCGGAAAGTCTGCGCGGGCCGAGCCGCCGTCAGGCATGAACAGCGTATCGCCGACAAACGCCGCATCGCCGATGACATGGGTCATGCAGGCCGGCGTGTGGCCGGGCGTGTGCATGACATGGGCCGTCATCGCGCCGATCGTGTAGCAGTCGCCGTCGCCGAACAGCCGGTCGAACTGCGATCCGTCGCGCTGGAACTCGGTGCCCTCGTTGAAGATCTTGCCGAAGGTCTCCTGGACGACAACGATGTTCTCGCCGATGCCCAGCTTGCCGCCGAGCTTCTGCTGGATGTAGGGCGCAGCCGAAAGATGGTCCGCGTGAACATGGGTCTCGATGATCCATTCGATCTCGAGACCGCTCGATCGGATGTGTTCGATCATTGCGTCGGCGCCGACATGGCTCAGCCGTCCGGCCGCGTAGTCGATGTCCATGACCGAATCGATCACCGCGCAGGCGTTGGACCCCGGATCCTTGACCACGTAGCTGACCGTGTTGGTCTGCTGGTCGAAGAAGCCGGTGACGTCCGGCCTGACCGACAGGTCGGGCGTGAAGGGAAGCTCGGTCATCCGCGTCTCCTCAGGCGATAGCTGGGCGTCCGATCGCGCCGCGCAAGGCGCGACCGGCGACGATGCCGACGATCATCGCCGACAGGAAGACGTAGGTCTCGACGTGGCCGAGGCCAAGGGCGGGTATGGCGCCGCCCGGGCAGAAGCCGGCGAGCCCCCAACCCACTCCGAAGACTGCCGCCCCGCCGATCAGTTCGGCGTCGATGTCCCTCCGGCTCGGAAGCGAGAAGGCGGGTGCCAGGATCGGCGCTCCGCGCGCCGCGAAAAGGAGCCGGTAACCGACGAAGGCGACCGCGAGGCCACCGCCCATGACGAAAGCGAGACTCGGATCCCAGGTGCCGAAAATGTCGAAGAAGTTGAAGATCTTGGCGGGATTTGCCATGCCGGAGATGACGATACCGAGGCCGAACACGCCGCCCACGAGGAAGGCCGAAAGGAGCTTGTTCATCGTTCAGCCTCCGATGACGTGGCGCATCATGAAGACCGTGACGAATGCGGTCGCCATGAAAGTCAGCACCGCCACCAGCGAACGAGGCGACAACCGCGCGAGCCCGCAGATTCCGTGGCCGCTCGGGCAGCCATTGCCGAAATGTACGCCGATCCCGACCAGCAGGCCGCCGACGACAAGCACGGGAATCGAAACCGGCACGCTGAAGGCGATCGTGCCGCCGGTCGCGAGATAGCCGAGAGGCGCCAGGACCGCGCCGGCAAGGAAGGCAGCGCGCCACTGCCAGTCGGCGGCGAGCGGTGGGATGATGCCGGACAGGATGCCGGTCATGCCGGCGATGCGGCCATGCAGCGCCATCAGAAGCACGGCGGCGAGTCCGATCAGCGCCCCGCCGAGAAGTGACTGAAGGGGAGTGAAGTCCGTCATCCGGTCATGCCTCCGAGCCCGTATGGTCGCACGCGGGTGAAGTTACACCGTGGCGCCGCCTGTGTCGAAGCATGGCCTTCTCGCCCGTTCCAGCGTCGCGGACGACGACGTTAGCAATGGGTGACGACGTTGAATCCTTCGTCGTCGGTCGGCGCGACGAAATAGCTGGTGATCAGGTCGAACTGCTCGTCGCTGACGGCGAAGTCGTGAGCGCCCGCCGCGTTCCTTGCCCTGAGACGCGCCCTGCATATGTCGTCGGGCGAGTCGAGAAAGTGTAGTTCATGGCGCGCGCCGGAGCGGTCGATGATGTCCCTCATCCACGCCCGGCTGGACAACGTGTTCGCATGAAAGTCGAGTACGACCGAGACGCCGGCCCACAGCAGCTCCACGACATGCGGTGCGATCGTCTCGCGCAGCCTGTCCGCGCGCTCCAGATAGTCGTTCATCGACGTCAATTCCCCCGCATAGAGCCGCGCCAGCCAGCGATCCTCGCTGAGCACGATGGTCGCGGGGGATTCGCCCAGCCGACGGGCGAGCGTCGATTTGCCTGCGGCGATCTTGCCGCAGAGGAGGTGGAGCGTGGCGTCGGTCATGGGGACGGCTTCGTCATCCGGCGAAGAGAGTGCCTGCGTCCGCTAGGGCCGCGAGGTGATGCTCGCTGTCGCCGAAGGTCAGGTCGATCATCGTCATGCGCTTGAACTGGTGTCCCACGGCATAGTCCATCGTCATGCCCACCCCGCCGTGGAGCTGGACCGCGTTCTCGCCCGCGAGGCGTCCGCCCCGGCCGATCTCGACCTTGGCCGCATGCGATGCGCGGCCGCGCTCGGCGTCGTCGTCGCTGTCGGCCATCATTGTGGCGTAGAGCGTGATCGAGCGGGCCTGCTCCAGCGCCACGTAGATGTCGACGGCCTTGTGCTGGAGCACCTGGAACGCCCCGATCGGTACGCCGAACTGCTTTCTCACCTTCAGATACTCGACGGTGAGCGCGTTCATCGCCGACATGACGCCGACGGCCTCGGCGGCCAGCGCGGCGATGGTCTGGTCGACGACCTTGCGCACCAGCGGCAGCCCGTTCTCGGGATCGCCGAGCGCGGCCGAGGCCGGCGCCCGCACATTGTCGAACGTGATCTCGGCGGCGCGCAGGCCGTCCTGCATGACATAACCGCGCCGCGAGACGCCGTTGGCGCCCGCGTCGACGAGGAAGACGCCGACGCCGTTCTCGTCCCGCACGCCGCCCGCCGTGCGCGCGGTGACGATCAGCCGGTCGGCGCTGTCGCCGTGCAGCACCACGCCTTTCGCGCCGGAGATGACAAAGTCGCCGCCATCCCTCTTCGCGGTCGTCTCGACGTGATGAAGGTCATAGCGTGCGTGCCGCTCGGCCTGCGCGAAGGCGAGTTTCAGCGAACCGTCGGCGATGCCGGGCACGATCTCCGCCTTCTGCTCGGCCGAGCCTGCCGCGCGCAGGAATCCCCCGCCCAGAACCACCGTGGTCAGATACGGTTCGAGCGCCAGCGAGCGGCCGATCGCCTCCATGACGATCGCCGTCTCGACCGGACCGGCGCCGATGCCGCCGTCCGCCTCGGCGAAGGGCAGCGCCAGCAGGCCGAGCTCTGCGTAGCGCGCCCACATCCCGGCGCTCCAGCCCTCTGGCGAGGTGAGAACCCTCTTCCTCTGCTCGAACGAATATTGGTCGGCGAACAGCCGGTCGACGGAGTCCTTCAGGAGCGACTGTTCTTCAGTGAGGTCGAAATCCATGAGTCAGAGTCCCAGCACGGCCTTGGCGATGATGTTCTTCTGGATCTCGTTCGAGCCGCCGTAGATCGAGACCTTGCGGAAGTTGAAGTAGGACGGCGCGGCCGACGCCGCGTAGTCGGGACCGATCGGCGGCTCGTTCCAGCCCTCCTCCTGCTCGCGCTGGTAGGGCATCGCGTAGGGTCCCATCACTTCCATCAGGAGATGGGTGGTCGCCTGCTGGATTTCCGATCCCTTGATCTTGAGCGTGGACGATGCCGGGTCGGGCTTGCCGGTGCTGCCGCGCTTGGCGTCGGCCGCGACGACCCGGAGCTGTGTCATTTCCAGCGCCTTCAACTCGATCTCGATGGAAGCGAGCTTCTCGCGGAACTTGCGGTCCTCGATCAGCGGCCGGCCGCCCGACGTCTCCTGCCCGGCCAGTTCGCGGATGCGGGCGAGGCGCTGCTTCGACATGCCGACGCGCGCGATGTTGGTGCGCTCGTTGCCGAGCAGGAATTTTGCGTAGTCCCAGCCCCTGTTCTCCTCGCCGACGAGGTTTTCAGGCGGCACCTTCACGTCGGTCAGGAACACCTCGTTGATCTCGCGCCCGCCGTCCATCGTGACGATGGGGCGGACCTCGATGCCGGGCGTCTTCATGTCGATGAGCAGGAACGAGATGCCTTCCTGCTTCTTCGCCTGCGGGTCGGTGCGCACCAGGCAGAAGATCCAGTCGGCATACTGCGCCAGCGTCGTCCATGTCTTCTGGCCGTTGACCAGATAGTGGTCGCCCTCGCGCACGGCCTTGGTCGTGAGCGAGGCGAGATCGGAGCCCGCGCCGGGTTCAGAGAATCCCTGGCACCACCAGTCGTCGAGGTTCAGGATGCGCGGCAGGAAACGCTTCTTCTGCGCCTCGCTTCCGAAGGTGTAGATCACCGGTCCCACCATGTTCACGCCGAAGGGCAGCGGCGCCGGGGCCGGGAACCTCTGCAGCTCTTCCAGGAAGATGTACTGCTTCATCGGCCCCCAGCCGGTGCCGCCGTACTCGGCTGGCCAGTGCGGGGCGCCCCAGCCCCTGGCGTTGAGGATGCGCGTCCAGGCCACGAACTCATCCTTGCCGACATGCTCGCCGCCGACCATCTTCGCGCGGGTGGCCTCGGGCACATTGTCGCGCAGGAAGTCGCGCACCTCGTCGCGGAATGCGGTCTCTTCCGGTGTGAAGCGAAGGTCCAAGGCTGCCTCCTAGTTGATCTCGAACAGGCCGGCCGCGCCCATGCCGCCGCCGACGCACATGGTGACGACGGCGAGTTTCACGCCGCGCCGCTTGCCTTCGATCAGGGCATGGCCGGCCAGCCGCGCTCCGCTCATGCCGTAGGGGTGGCCGAGCGCGATGGCGCCGCCGCTGACATTGAGCTTCGCAGGATCGATGCCCAGCCGGTCGCGGCAATAGATCACCTGCACCGCGAAGGCCTCGTTGAGTTCCCAGAGCCCGATGTCGTCGACCTTCAGCCCATGACGCTCCAGGAGCCGCGGCACGGCGAAGACCGGGCCGATGCCCATCTCGTCCGGCTCGCAGCCCGCCGCGACGAAGCCGCGCAAGGTTCCCAGAGGCGTCAGCCCGCGCCGCGCCGCCTCCCTGTCGCTCATCATGACGTGCGCCGACGCGCCGTCCGAAAGCTGACTGGCGTTGCCGGCGGTGATCGTGAAGCCGTCGCCGCGCACCGGCTTCAGCGAGGCGAGTCCGTCCGCGGTCGTGTCGGCGCGCGGCCCCTCGTCATGGGCGATCTCCACCTCGCGGTGGCTGATTTCCTTGGTCTCCTTGTCGACCACGGCCATCGTCGCCTTGATCGGCGCGATCTCCCTGGCGAAGCGCCCGGCTTCCCGCGCCGCCGCGACCCGTTTCTGGCTTTCCAGCCCGTATTCGTCCTGCCGCTCCCTGCTGATGCCGTAGCGCTTGGCCACGATCTCGGCGGTGTCGATCATCGGCATGTAGACCTCGGGCTTCACCTTCATCAGATTCTCGTCGATGAGGCGGAACGTGTTCTGCTTTTCGTTCTGCACGAGGCTGATCGATTCCAGTCCGCCGGCGATGCCCACCGGCACCCCGTCATTGCGGATCGCGTTGGCGAGCACCGCCATGGCCTGCAGGCCGGACGCGCACTGCCGGTCGATCGTCGTGCCGGCCACCGTCACCGGCAGGCCGGCCGTCAGCGCCGCCCGGCGCGCGAGGTTGAGACCGGTGGTGCCCTGCTGCATGGCGCAGCCCATCACCACGTCCTCGATGGCGTCGGCCTCGACCCCGGCGCGCTCCAGCGCGTTTCGGATCGCATGGGCTCCCAGCGTCGCGCCGGGCGTGTCGTTCAGCCCTCCGCGATAGGCCTTGCCGATCGGCGTGCGGGCGGTGGAGACGATGACGGCGTCGACCATGGCAAATCCCTTTCTACGAGGCCTTCGCGGTATGTGCCCGCGCGGCCTCTTCCTGCCTGAGTTCGAGTTTCGAGAGCTTGCCGACCGGGGTGCGCGGGAGCCCAGCGCGGATTTCCAGCGCGCGCGGCAACTCGTGCGGGCCAAGCCGGTCCTTGAGGAAGTCGCGGAGCGCCTCCAGCGTCAGCGTCGCAGCGCCGGCGCGCAGCTTCACGAACGCCTTGGCCGACTCGCCCCGATATGCATCGGCGATGCCGATCACCAGCACTTCCTCGACGTCCGGATGTTCGTAGATCGCCTGCTCCATCATCTGCGGATAGACGTTGTAGCCGCCCGAGATGATCATGTCCTTCTTGCGGTCGACGAGGAACAGGAAGCCGTCCTCGTCCATGGTGCCGATGTCGCCGGTGAGCAGCCCGCCGTCCGAGAATGAAGCTTGGGTCTCGTCCGGGCGATTGAGATATCCGCTCGTCACGTTTGGACCCTTCACCCGCATCTCGCCGACCTCGTTCGGACCCAGCACGCGCGACGGATCGTCGAGCGCCACGATGTCGAAATGGATGCCCGGCAGCGGCAGCCCGATCGTGCCGGCCTTGTCGGGACGGCCTTTCGGAATGTTGGTGCCGGCGGGCGATGTCTCCGTCATCCCCCAGCCGCCGAGCAGTTCGATGCCGGCGGCGTCCTTCAGCTTGCGCGCCACTTCGACCGGCAGCGGCGCGCCGCCGGAAGCGCAATGGCGCAGGCTGGAGAGGTTCGCCTTGGCGAAACCGGGGAGGGCGCACATCGCGATCCACATGGTCGGCACGCCGGGGAAGACCGTCGCGCCCGCCTCGATCTCGGCGAGCGCCGTCTCCGGGTCGAAGCGCGTGTGCAGCAGAAGCGTCTGGCCGTCCGACAGGCAGCGCAGCATGACCGACACGAGCGCATAGATATGGAAGAGGGGCAGGAAGAGCAGCACCCGCTCCTCGCCTGGCCGCGAAAGCTTCTCCGCATTGCCCCACAGTTCATAGGCCGAGACGGCCGCCGACAGGTTGCCATGAGTGAGCATCGCCGCCTTGGGCATGCCGGTGGTTCCCCCCGTATACTGCAACAGCGCCAGAGCGTCGGCCGAGAGGGCCGGAAAGCCCGCCGGGTCGGAAGCGCCACGCAGGAACTCCTCGAGGGCGACGATCCCTGGTCCCGACGGCATCGCTCCGGTGAGTGGTGACGGACCGAAATCCTCGTCCGCGCCGATGATGACGCGGTCGACAAGCCCGGCGGCGAGCAGCTTCGCCGCGCCTGCCGCCATCTCTCCGATGTTGGTGGTGACGAGCGTGCGCGCCCCGCTGTCGGAAAGTTTGTGCGCCAGCACCTTGGGCCCGTCGAGCGGGGAAAGGTGCACCACGGTCGCGCCGGCCTTCATTGCTGCGAAGAAGGCGATCGGATGATGCAGCGTGTTCGGCAGGAAGAGCGCGATGCGAGCGCCGGCGCCGAGCCTGGCGGCAAGAAATGCGGCCGCGAGCCGGTCGGAGCGCCGCTTCAGTTCGGCGTATGACAGCTCCATGCCGCGGAAGACGAAGGCCGGCTTGTCGCCCCACCGCGCCGTCGAACGCTCCAGCATGTCCGGCAGCGGCCATGTCGCGAGGGCCGCATGGGGCGAGAGCCCTTTCGGGTAAGACTTCGCCCAGGGCCGGTCTTGGGGCCGGGAGCTCAAGCGGCGGCCTCGCGCTGATCGGCGAATCCGCCGCCGGACTTGGCCAATCTGCGCAGCAGTGGCGCGACCGCGAAGAGGTCCTTGCCCGTCGCGCCGTGCCAGTGGTCGAGCCGCTCGACGATTTTCCCCAGGCCTTCGGCCTCCGCCCAGTGCATGGGCCCGCCCTTGCCGATAGGGAAGCCGTAGCCGTTGACCCAGACGATATCGATGTCGGACGCGCGGGAGGCGATTCCCTCATCCAGAATTTTCGCGCCCTCGTTGATCATCGGATACATGGTGCGCTCGAGGATTTCATCCGCCGGGATGTTCCTGCGGTTGACGCCGCGCTCGCGCGCCTTCGCCTCGATCAGCGCCTCGACTTGCGGGTCGGCTTTCGCCTCGCGCGAGCCGGCCTCGTAGAGATAATATCCGCGTCCGGTCTTCTGGCCGAAGCGCCCCTGTTCGCAGAGCGCGTCCGCGATCACCGCCGTCTTGCCGAGCGATTTGCGGTTGCGCCAGCCGATGTCGAGGCCGGCGAGATCCCCCATCTGGAACGGTCCCATCGGCCAGCCGAAATCGGTGAAGGCCTTGTCGACTTCCGACGGGGTCGCGCCTTCGAGCAGGAGGTCTTCCAGATCGGCTGAACGCAGCGCCAGCATGCGGTTGCCGACGAAGCCGTGGCAAACGCCCACCACCACCGGCACCTTGGAGATCTTCTTGGCGACGTCGAGCAGGGTGGCGAGCACGTCCGGCGCCGTCTTCTCGCCGCGCACGATCTCCAGAAGCTTCATGACGTTGGCCGGCGAGAAGAAGTGCGTGCCGGCGACGTCCTGCGGCCTCGAGGTCGCCGCCGCGATCTCGTTCACGTCGAGATAGGAGGTGTTGGAAGCGAGGATGGCGGCCGGCTTGGCGATCCCGTCCAGCTTGCCGAACACCTCCTTCTTGATCGCCATCTCCTCGAAGACGGCCTCCACGATGAGGTCGCAGTCGGCGAGATCGCCGTAGCTGGTGGTGCCCTTCAAGAGCCCAAGCCGCTTGACCTTCGCCTCCTCGCTCAGCGATCCGCGCGACACCGAGACGGCATAGTTCTTCTCGATGGTTCCGATTCCGCGCTTCAGCGCCTCGTCGGTCATTTCGAGTATCGTTACGCGGTACCCGCCATTCGCGAACGACATGGCGATGCCGCCGCCCATCGTGCCGGCGCCGATCACCCCGACGGTCTTCACCGGGCGCGGCTTCACGTCCTTCCCGACGCCGGCGACCTTGGCCGCTTCGCGCTCGGCGAAGAAGAGGTGGCGCTGCGCCTTCGACTGGTCGCCGAGCACCAGTTCGAAGAAGTAGTTGCGCTCGGTTGCGAGGCCCTCGGTGTAGCTCATGGTCAGCGCGTTGCGGACCGAACGTGCGCACATGGCGGGCGCGTCGAGGCCCTTCGACTTCTTCAGCACCTCGGCGATCTCGGCGTCGAAGGCAGCGAGATTGGCCCGCGCCGGTTCCAGCTTCTCGCCACGATCCTCCACCGGAATGTGCGGCCCCCCCGACCGCGCCTTGTCGCGGGCGAAGGTGACGGCGTTGGCGACGAGATCGCCGTCGGAAACCGCGTCGACGAGGCCGTCGGCGAGGGCTTCCCTCGCACCCACGGGACTGCCCGAGACGATCATCCTCAACGCCTTGGACGGCCCGACGAGGCGTGGCAGCTTCTGCGTTCCGCTGCCGCCCGGCAGCAGGCCCAGCTTCACCTCCGGCAGCCCGAGTTTCGCACCGGTGTCGGCCACCCGGTAGTGGCAGCCCATCGCGAGTTCCAGCCCGCCGCCCAGCGCCGTGCCGTGAATCGCGGCCACCGTCGGCTTCTCGTAGGCGGCGAGCGTCTCGACGATATCGGGCAGGTGAGGCCGCTGCACCGGCTTGCCGAATTCGGTGATGTCGGCGCCTGCAACGAAGGTGCGCCCTGCGCAGGCGATCACCACGGCGTCGACCGTGGCGTCGCCGCGCAGTTGCTGCAGCGCCCGGTCGAGAGGCTGGCGCATGTGGAAGGAGAGCGCATTGACGGGTGGGTTGTCGAGCGTGACCACCGCCACGTCGCCATGCCGCGTCACCGTGACCGGCTGCACCATGATTCTCCTCCCTTGGCGCCCGCTTTGCGGCGGCGGCGGGGCCTCTATCGAGCGGGGATCGTCTTTAGGAACGATCCGATGAGATTGGCGACGGCGTCGGGCTGCTCGATGTTGGGCAGGTGCCCTGCATCGGCGACGATACGGAAATCCGAGCCCTTGATGAGGGCCGCCGTCGAGCGGACGAGATCGGGCGGGGTCGAGCCGTCCTGGTCGCCGACGATGCACAGAGTCGGGACCTTGATCGCCCGCGTTGATTCCGTGAGGTCGGCGTCGCGCAGCGCGGCGCATGTGCCGGCATAGCCGTCGACCGGCGTCCGCGTCAGCATGGCGACGTACCCGACGAAGTCGGGATTGGCGGGGTTGCGATAGGCCGGGGTGAACCAGCGCTGCATCACGGCGTCGGCGATCGAATCGATGCCGTTGCTCTTCACCGCGTCGATGCGGGCGTTCCACATCTCTTCGGTGCCTATCCTGTGGGCGGTGTCGCAGAGCACGAGACCCGACACCTTCTCGGGGTGAAGAGCCGCCAGCCCCTGCGCGATCATGCCGCCGACGGAGAGGCCGACGATGGTCGCCTTCGCGACGCCGAGATGATCGAGCAGCGCGTTGAGATCCGCGACATGATCCGTCAGCGCATAGGGCGCCGGCGTCGTTTCAGAGAGCCCGTGACCGCGCTTGTCGTAGACCACGGTCCGGAAACCGCCGCCGAGCCGGTCGAGCACGGCGTCCCAGATGCGGAAGTCGGTGCCGAGCGAATTGGCGAAGACGAGCGTCGGCGCCCCGGCCGAGCCGCTCACCCGGTGATGCAGGACCACCCCGTTGACGCGCACGAAGGCCACGCCGGCTCCTCCCTTCCGCATGACATACTACCGAGTATGTTGCATCGCAGTGAGGCGGTCAACGGGCGTGTCGGTCAACTCCCGAGAATGGCGCCTTTGATGGTCGTGATGTTGTGGCGCATCATGTCGATGTAGGTCGCTGCGGGGCCGTCGGGCCCCGACAGCGCGTCCGAGTAGAGCGCACCGCCAATTGAGAGACCCGTCTCGCTGGCGATCTGCTCGATCAGGCGCTGATTGGTGATGTTCTCGACGAAGATCGCCGCCGCCTTGTCCTCCCTGATCTGGCGGATGAGAGCGGCGACATCGGCCGCCGAAGCCTCGGCGTCGGTCGACACGCCTTCGGGCGCGTGGAAGGTCAGGCCGTACTCGTGCTGGAAGTAGCCGAAGGCGTCATGCGAGGTGATGATCGTGCGCTTGTCTGCGGGGATGGCGGCGACGGCTGCCTCGATCTCGTCTTCCAGCGCCTCCAGCTTGTCGGTGTAGGCCTCCGCGTTCGCACGGTAGGCGTCGCAGCCTGCGGCGTCGGCGGCGCAGAAGGCCTCGGCGATGTTCTCCACATAGGTTTCGGCATTGTGGACGGACTGCCACGCGTGCGGGTCGTTCGGGCCGTGGTGATCATGGCCTTCTTCGCTGTCGTGATCGTGCCCTTCCCCGGCATGATCCTCGTGCTTCTCGTCGTCATGATGATGCGCCTCGTCTTCGCTCGAGAGCACCTCCGCCCCCTTGGTGAGTTCGACGATGGGGGCCTTGCTGCCGCTGGCCTCGACAAGGCGGGAGAGGAAACCCTCGAAGCCTAGACCGTTGACGAGGATCACGTCGGCCCCGGCCAGAGCGGCGGCGTCGGCTGGCTTCGGCTCGTAGACATGCGCGTCGCCGTCCGGTCCGACCAGCGTGACGAGGTCGATGCGGTCGCTGCCGACGTTCTTCGCCATGTCGCCGATGATGGAGAAGGTCGCGACGACCTTCAGTTCCTGCGTTGCTGCGAGGCCGACATGAAGGAATGTTATAACGTTTGCAAAGACGGCGAGTTGGATCGGCTTCAGCATGGGTACTCCTTCAGGCTGTGCGGTGGCGATGCCGGACGAGGCGGGTCGAGAGCACGCCCCGGCTGCCGGCGAGGATCGAGACGAGGTAGGCCGCGCCTGCCGACAGCACGATGGCGGGACCGGAGGGGACGGATGCGTGGTAGGAGACCAGCAGGCCGGCCACGCAGGACGCGCAGCCGATGGCGACTGCGGCGAGGCACATGGTCTCGACACGTGATGTCCAGAACCGCGCCGCGGCCGCCGGCAGCATCATCAGGCCGACCGACAGCAGCGTGCCCAGCGCCTGGAACCCGGCGACGAGATTGACCACCACGAGGCCGAGGAAGACGAAGTGCACCGGCGTGCCGAGCCGGCTCACCGAACGCAGGAACAGCGGGTCGAGGCATTCGGCGACAAGCGCACGCCAGAAGATGGCGAGCGTGGCAAGCGTGACGCCCGCGATGAGCGAGATCAGCGTCAGCGCCTCGTTGTTGAGCGCCAGCACCGACCCGAACAGCACATGCATGAGGTCGACGCTCGAACCGCGCAGCGAGACGATGACGACGCCCACGGCGAGCGAGATGAGGTAGAACGCCGCCATCGAGGCGTCCTCCTTCTGGATCGTGTAGCGCGACACCGCACCGGAGCCGATCGCCACCACCGCGCCGGCGATCAGTCCGCCGATCGTCATCGGCAGGATTTGCAGGCCGAACAGCAGGAAGCCGGCCGCCGCGCCGGGCAGGATGGCGTGCGCCATGGCGTCGCCGGCCAGACTCATGCGCCTCAGCATCAGGAAGACGCCGACCGGGCAGGCGCCCAGCGACAGGATCAGCGTGCCGGCGAGCGCCCGCTGCATGAAGCTGAACTCGACGAAGGGGGCGAGCAGGAGATCGTACATCAGGCCGCCCGTCCCCGACCCGCGTCGTGATGATGATGGTCATCGTGGTGATGCTCGTGGTGCGGTTCCTCGCCGGGTGCGCACCACGGCGCGTCGTCGCGCCAGGCCTCGTCGAAGTGGCGCGCGGCGAGCAGGTTTTCGGGGCGCAGCGCCTCTGCCGTGTCGCCCCAGGCGACCGGGCGCCGCGCCAGCAGCAGCGTCTGCGGAAAATGCGCGCGGACGAGGTCCAGATCATGCGCCACCACCATGATCGTGCGGTCCTCTCCGTGCCATCGCCCGATGAGCGTGACGAGGTCCTGCACGGTGCGCGCGTCGACGGCGTTGAACGGCTCGTCGAGCAGGATCAGCTCGGCGTCCTGCACGAGCACGCGCGCGAACAGGGCGCGCTGGAGTTGCCCTCCCGACAGCGTGTCGATGGACCGGCCCCGGAAACCTTCCAGCCCCACCGCCTCCAGCGCCGCGTCGATGCGGGCGCGGTCGTCCGCCGTGATGCGGCCGAGCAGGCCGCGCCTCGACCAGAGCCCGAGCGCCACCAGGTCGACGACACGCGCCGGGAAGGTGCGGTCGAGCTCCGATTGCTGCGGCAGGTAGGCGATGCGGGTGCCCGGGGCGAGCGACAGCGCGCCGGACATGGGCTTCAGCACCCCGACGATGCCCTTGAGGAGCGTCGACTTGCCGGACCCGTTGGCGCCCACCACCGCGGTGAGTGAACCCCTGGCGACCGCGCCCGACAGATGGTGCACCGCCGGGTGGCTTCCATAGCCGAGCGTCAGATCCGCGAATGTGATCGTGGTGGCGGTCATTGATGGTCCAGTCGCTGGGGTCGAGTTTGTTATGTGATAATATTACATTGGTCAATCGTCTGCACGCCTGGCTCATCGAAGAATGACGAAAGGGGCTGGCAGGATGCTTCGTCTTGTGCAGGAAGTCGGCGGCGAAAAGGGAGGGGCGCCGTGGCCGGAAGCAGCTTCGACGTGGTGGTCGTCGGCGCGGGCATCGCCGGGGCGGGGGTAGCGGCCGGCCTGGGCGGCGGCCTTCGCGTCGCCCTCCTGGAAGCCGAGGACCGGCCCGGCTATCACACGACCGGCCGTTCGGCGGCGATCTTCATCCAGAACTACGGCAATGCGACCATTCGCGCCCTGTCGCGGGCAAGCGCGCCGCTGTTCGACCGAGCCGGCGCCGAAACGCCGATACTTTCGCAACGCGGCCTGCTCTATGTCGCCGGCGAGGAAGGGCTCGACGCGCATGCGGGCCTGCTTGCCGACGCCGAGGGCATGAAGCCTGTCACGGCCGGAGAGGCGCTCGGGCTGGTCCCGGTTCTGCGTCCCGACTGGCTGGCCGCTGCCGCCTACGAACCGGACGCGCAGGACGTCGACGTCGCGGCCCTGCATCAGGCGTATGTCAAGCGCGCCAGGTCCGCAGGCGCGGAGCTGGTGACGAACGCGCGCCTGCTGGCCGCGCGCCGTTCCGGTGGTTCATGGACCATCGAAACGACTGGCGGTTCCTTCGAGGCCGCCGTGATCGTCAACGCCGCGGGAGCCTGGGCCGATGTCGTCGCCGCCGCGTGCGGCGTGGCGCCGATCGGCATCCGGCCGCTGCGTCGCTCCATCGCGGTGCTGCCCGCCCCCGACGGTATCGATCCGCGCCGCTGGCCGCTGGTGGCCGATTCGGCCGAAGGCTGGTACGCCAAGCCGGAGGCGGGGCGGCTGCTGGTCTCGCCGGCCGACGAGGACCCCGTGGAGCCCCACGATGCCTTCGCCGACGACATGGTGCTGGCGGAGGGCCTGTTCCGCTTCGAGCAGGCGGTCGACTGGCCGGTCACGAGGGTCGAGCGCAGTTGGGCGGGCCTCAGAAGCTTCGCGCCGGACCGCACGCCGATTGCGGGTTTCGATCCCGCGGCCGACGGCTTCTTCTGGCTGGCCGGGCAGGGCGGCTACGGTATCCAGACCGCGCCGGCCTTGTCACGCTTCGCATCCGCCGCCATAACGCGCGCCGACCCGCCGGACGGACTGGGAGCGCTCGCCGCCGCCCTGTCACCGGCTCGCTTCAGGTCATGAACGCACACCAGGAGGGAACCCGATGAGCATCCGCCGCATCCAGGCCGGACCCCGCATGAGCCAGGCCGTCATCCACGGCAACACCGTCTATCTCGCCGGCCAGGTCGGCACGGCCGGCAAGAGCGTCGCCGAGCAGACCGAGGAGGTTCTCGCCGCCATCGACGACCTGCTCGCTGAGGCCGGCTCGCACAAGTCGAAGATCCTCCAGGCGATCATCTGGATGGCCGACATGAAGGATTTCGCCGCCATGAATGCGGTCTGGGACAAGTGGGTCGACGGCCCCAACGCGCCTGCCCGCGCCACCGGCGAGGCCAAGCTCGCCGCGCCCGGCTATCTGGTCGAGATCATCGTCACCGCGGCCGTCTGACGATCACGCGCTCGGTGCGAACCGCGCCACCAACCGGTGGCTGCCGGCTGGGTAGGTGAGGCGCACATGGGTGACCGGCGCGCCGTCCTTCCAGGTGCGCCGCTCGACCGTCAGGCACGCAGTTCCGGCCTCGATGTCGAGGAGGTCGGCCGCCGCGGCATTGGCCGCCGTCGCGCCGATGACGTGCTCGGCCGCGCTCCATGGTACGCGTGCGATCAGCCAGGCGCCCGGCGCGATGCCGGTAAACGTCTCCGCCGCCGCCTCGGGCACCGTCGAGAGGCTGATCAGTCGTTCCTCCAGGCAGAACGGCTGTTCGCCGGCGAAGTGGCGGCAGGCGATGTCGAGGAGCGGTCCGCCCGGGCGCACGGCCAGCCTTTCGCGATCGTCGTTCGCGGCCCTGCGGGTCGCGCGCCCGATCACCTCGTGCCGGTAGGTCAGGCCGAGCGCCTCGACCTCCGCGCGGATGTCGTGGATTTCGAGGATCGCCGCCTGCGACTGCGGCCGGCGGACATAGCTGCCCGACTTGCGCCGCCGCTCGATCAGCCCGGACCTCGCGAGTTCCGACAGCGCCTTGTTCACGGTCATGCGCGAGCAGCCGTACTCGGCGGTCAGTTCGTGCTCGAACGGGATGCGGTGGCCCGGAGGCCAGGCACCGGAGACGATCTTGCCCCGTATGTCGGCCAGGATACGCTGATGGATCGGCATTCCGGCCGGGCTGCCGCCGTCGCCCGGGGGGACGATGCGTCCGCTCATGTCGCCGACAGTCGGGTCATCGCCGCCTTGAATCGTTCGGCGATCGTCTCGCGGGCCTGATGGCGGCCCTCGCTCACCACCCGGTGGCCGCCGACCCAGACCGAATCGACATTGGCCCCGCCGGCGAAGATCCACGCGTCGAGGATTGCGTCCCCCGTCTTGCCGGCCAGCGTGGGATGATCGCTGTCAAGCGAAAGGAGGTCGGCCGACGCTCCGCTGGCGATCTCGGGCGCCGCAACGCCGAGCGACTGGGAGCCGCCGTGGCGGGCGCGGTCGAAGAGGTCGCGCCCGGTCGAGCCGCCGGGAGGCGCGATGACGTTGCGCTGCCGCATTCCGAGCCGCTGCGCGTATTCGAGCTGCCGCAACTCGTCCGCCACGCCGATCAGAACGTTCGAGTCCGAGCCGATGCCGAAGGCGCCGCCCGCCTCGATGAACTGGCGGCCCGGAAAGATGCCGTCGCCGAGATTGGCTTCGGTGACAGGGCAAAGTCCCGCGACCGCGCCCGAGCGGGCCAGCGCTGTCGCTTCGGCGTCGGTCATGTGGGTCGCGTGGATCAGGCACCAGCGCCGGTCGAGCTTTGCATGGTCGAGAAGCCACTCCACCGGCCGCCTGCCCGACCAGGCGAGGCAGTCTTCGACCTCCTTCACCTGCTCCGCGGCGTGGATATGAACCGGTCCGCCATTGGCCAGCGGCACGACGTCCGCGAGTTCCTCCGGCGTCACCGCCCGCAGGCTGTGCGGCGCGACGCCGACCGTCGTGCCGGGCAGCCGACCGGCGATGTTGCGCGCGCCTTCCATGATGCGGCCGAAGCGTTCGGAGTTGTTGATGAAGCGCCGTTGCCCTTCGTGCGGCGCCGCGCCGCCGAAGGTGGAGTGCGCGTAGAACACCGGCAGGAGCGTCAGCGCCATGCCGGTCGTCTCGGCCGCAGAGGCGATGCGTTCGCACATCTCGGCGATGTTGGCGTAGGCGCCGCCGTCGCGGTCGTGGTGCAGGTAGTGGAACTCGCCGATACGGCAGAACCCTGACTCGAGCATTTCAACATAGAGCTGCGCGGCGACCGCCTCGACGTCGTCCGGGCTCATCGTCAGCGCGAAGCGGTACATCACCTCCCGCCAGGTCCAGAACGTGTCGGCGCCGGGGCCACGCGTCTCGGCGAGCCCCGCCATGCCGCGCTGGAACGCGTGGCTGTGCACGTTCGGCATCGCCGGCAGCAGGATGTCGGCGCGGCTGTCGTCCGGCTGCGCTGCCGCGCCAGCTTCGACCGCGGCGATCGTGCCGCGCGCCGAGACGACGACGCGCACGTCGTCGCGCCATCCGAGACTGGTCAGGGCCGTCCGGGCATGGATCGCGATCATGGAACTCCTCCGGCGCGGTTGACCCGCTTGCCTTGAAGTGTAATATGTATATACATAAAGCGCAACTGGGGAGGATGCGGATGGCCGTGGAGGGGTTTTCGGCGGATCGGGTCTGGCGCAACGCGCGCCTTGCGACCCTGCGCGCCGACCTGCCCGGTCTGGGCGTCATCGAGAAGGGTGCGATCGCGTCCAAGGCCGGACGCATCGTCTTCGCTGGCACCGAGGACGATCTGCCGCCTGGCATGACCCACGCCGCGACGGAGACCGATTGCGGCGGACGCTGGGTCACCCCCGGCCTTGTCGACTGCCACACCCATCTCGTCTTCGCCGGCGACCGCGCCAACGAGTTCGAGATGCGGCTCGCCGGGGCGAGTTACGAGGAGGTGGCTCGGGCCGGAGGCGGGATCGTATCGTCCGTGAAGGCGCTGCGCGCGGCCGGCGAGGATCGCCTCGTGCGCGAGACCCTGCCGCGCCTCGACGCGCTGATCGCCGAGGGCGTGACGACGGTCGAGGTGAAGTCGGGCTACGGCCTCGATCTCGAAAACGAGATGAAGACCCTCCGCGCCGCGCGGCGGCTGGGCGTCGAGCGTGGGGTCTCGATCACGACGACGTTTCTCGGCGCGCATGCTTTGCCGCCGGAGGCGAACGGCGACAGGGACGGCTACATCGAAAGGGTCGTCGACGAGATGCTCCCGGCAGTCGCGGGATCGGGCCTGGCCGACGCCGTCGACGGCTTCTGCGAGGGCATCGCGTTTTCACCTGCCCAGATCGCTCGCGTGTTCGATGCGGCGCGGGCGCTGGATCTTCCAGTCAAGCTTCACGCGGACCAGCTCTCCAATCTCGGCGGAGCGGCGCTTGCGGCACGCTACGGCGCGCTTTCGGCCGACCATCTGGAGCACATGGACGAGGCTGGCGCGGCCGCGATGGCGAAAGCCGGCACTGTCGCGGTCATGCTCCCGGGCGCCTACTACTTCATTCGCGAGACGAAACTCCCGCCGCTCGACCTGTTCCGCAAGCATGGCGTGCCGCTCGCCGTCGCCACCGACTGCAATCCGGGCACCTCGCCGATGACCTCGCTGCTGCTCGCCATGAACATGGCGGCGACGCTGTTCCGCATGACCGTGGACGAATGCCTTGCCGGCGTGACCCGCGAGGCCGCCCGGGCGCTCGGCAGGCTCGGCGAGATCGGCACGCTGGAGGTCGGCAAATGGGCGGACCTTGCGATCTGGAATATCGAGCGGCCCGCGGAGCTTGTCTACCGTTTGGGATACAACCCGCTCAACGCCCGCGTCTGGAGGGGCCGATGACACACCTCATGCTGACCCCCGCCAACGCGACCCTCGCCGACTGGCGGGCGATCTGGCAGGGTGCGGTCCCGCGCCTCGATCCAGCCTGCCGGCCGAAGGTCCAGGCGAGCGCGGACGCCGTCGCCCGCATCCTCGCCAGGGGAGAGCCGGTCTACGGCATCAACACCGGCTTCGGGAAACTCGCCAGCGTGCGCATACCTGCCGAGGACCTCGAAACCCTGCAGCGCAACATCGTGCTTTCCCATGCCGCCGGCACGGGCGAGCCGATGCCGGTGCCGGTGGCTCGACTGATGATGGCGCTGAAGCTCGCCAGCCTCGCGCAGGGTGCATCCGGGGTCCGGCCGGAGACGTTGAACCTGCTCGAAGCAATGCTCGCCAGAGACGTGATTCCGGTCGTCCCGGCGCAGGGCTCCGTCGGCGCCTCGGGCGATCTCGCCCCGCTTTCGCATATGACCGCTCCCATGATCGGGGTGGGCGAATGCTTCACGCCGCAAGGCCGCGTGCCGACGGGCGTGGCCTTCGCCACCCACGGTCTGGAGCCGGTCACCCTCGGCGCGAAGGAGGGGCTGGCGTTCCTGAACGGCACGCAGTTCTCGACCGCATATGCGTTGGCCGCCCTGTTCGAGGCCGAGCGCCTGTTCCGCTCCGCGCTGGTCACCGGTGCGCTCTCGACCGACGCGGCCAAAGGCTCCGACGCGCCGTTCGATCCACGCATCCACACGCTGCGCGGTCATCGCGGCCAGATCGAGACCGCCGAGACGCTGCGCGCCTTGATGGCCGGCAGCGCCATCCGCGAGTCCCATCGCATTGGCGACGAGCGGGTCCAGGATCCATACTGCCTTCGCTGCCAGCCGCAGGTCATGGGTGCGGCGCTCGACGTGCTCCGCAAGGCGGCCGACACGCTCGCCATCGAGGCCAATGGCGTCACCGACAATCCGCTGATCTTCCCAGGTGGTGAACTTGGGGACGATACCGCGCTCTCCGGCGGCAACTTCCACGCGGAGCCTGTCGCCTTCGCCGCCGACATGATCGCGCTCGCCGTGTGCGAGATCGGCTCGATCGCGGAACGCCGCATCGCCATGCTGGTCGATCCGGCCTTGTCCGGCATGCCGGCCTTCCTGACGCCGAAGCCGGGCCTGAACTCGGGCTTCATGATCCCGCAGGTGACGGCGGCCGCGCTCGTGTCGGAGAACAAGCAGCGGGCTTATCCTGCGAGCGTGGACTCGATCCCCACCTCCGCCAACCAGGAAGACCATGTCTCGATGGCCGCGCACGGCGCGCGCCGTCTGCTCGGCATGGTCGAGAACGCCACCGCGGTGATCGGCATCGAGCTTCTGGCGGCGGCGCAGGGCTGCGACTTTCATGCGCCTCTGGCTTCCAGTTCGTCGCTCGAAGGCGTGCGCGCGCTCGTCCGCGCCGAGGTCCCGCATCTCGACGATGATCGTCATTTCCATCCCGACATGGAGGCCGCCAACGCCATGGTGCGCAGCGGGAGGGTGATTGCGGCAGCGGGCGCGGTGACTCTCCCGGGGGTGGGGGGATGACCCCCTCCTTCCTCACGATCACCCGCGGCGACGCGCCGCTGCTCGTCTCTTTGCCGCACACCGGCACGGACCTCGCCGACATCGGGGACGCGGTCGTTTCGCCATGGCTCGCGCGTCGCGACACCGACTGGTGGATCGACCGCCTCTATGACTTCGCCGCCGATCTCGGCGCGACGGTGATCCACACGGCGATCTCGCGGACCGTCATCGACGTGAACCGCGATCCGTCGGGCGTCTCGCTCTATCCCGGCCAGGCGACGACCGGGCTCTGCCCGACGGAAACCTTCGACGGTGACCCGCTCTACAAGCCGGGCCGCGAACCCGGCGCCGGCGAGATCGAGCGGCGAAGGAAGAACTGGTTCGAGCCGTACCACGCCGCCTTGGCGGGCGAGATCGAACGGCTGAGGAAGAAGCACGCACGCATCGTCGTCTATGACTGCCATTCGATCCGCTCGGTCCTTCCACGCCTGTTCGAGGGAACGCTGCCGGTCTTCAACCTCGGCACGAACGACGCCCGCTCGGCCGACCTCGCACTCGTGGCCAAGGTCCGTTCGATCATGGTCGGGACCGGCGAGAGCTCTGTGGTCGACGGCCGCTTCAAGGGCGGCTGGATCACCCGCCGATACGGCCAGCCTGAAGACGGTGTCCATGCGATCCAGATGGAGCTGTCCAACCGCGGCTACATGCGCGAGCCGGACGAAAAGGGCGAGCCCGGCAACTGGCCGACCCCTTACGACGAGAGCTTCGCCGCACCGATGCGGACGACGCTGAAACGCATCCTGACGACCGCCCGCGACTGGGCGGCTTCCTGAATCCCGGAGGAACCGATGACCACCCGCATCGACAATGCGCGCACCATCCGCGCACCGCATGGCGCCGAGCTTTCGGCCAGGAGCTGGCTGACCGAAGCGCCGCTGAGAATGCTGATGAACAACCTCGACCCGATGGTCGCGGAGAAGCCGGGCGAACTGGTCGTTTATGGCGGCATCGGCCGCGCCGCGCGCGACTGGGAGAGTTTCGACCGCATCGTCTCGGCGCTGCGCCGGCTGGAGAACGACCAGACGCTGCTGGTTCAGTCGGGCAAGCCGGTTGGCGTCTTCCGCACCCACGCGGACGCGCCGCGCGTTCTCCTCGCGAACTCGAATCTGGTGCCGCACTGGGCGACCTGGGACCACTTCAACGCCTTGGATCGCAAGGGGTTGATGATGTACGGGCAGATGACGGCCGGCTCGTGGATCTACATCGGCAGCCAGGGCATCGTGCAGGGCACCTACGAGACCTTCGTGGAGCTCGGCCGGCAGCACTACAATGGCGATCTTTCGGGCCGCTGGATCCTGACCGCCGGCTTGGGCGGCATGGGCGGGGCGCAGCCCCTGGCGGCGACCATGGCCGGCGCCTCGTGCCTTGCCGTGGAGTGTCAGGCGAGCCGCATCGAGATGCGGCTGAAGACCGGCTATGTCGATGTTCTTGCAAAGGATTTGGACGACGCGCTGGCGATCATCGACCGGGCGGGCAAGGACAGGAAGGCGATCTCGGTGGCGCTGCTCGGCAATGCGGCCGATGTGTTTCCCGAACTCGTCCGGCGCGGGGTGAGGCCGGACGCGGTGACCGACCAGACATCCGCCCACGATCCGGTCAACGGCTACCTCCCGCAGGGCTGGACGGTGGCCGAGTGGGAGGAGAAGCGGACCCGCGACCCGAAGGCGGTCGAGAAGGCCGCGAGAAAGTCGATGGCGGTGCATGTCCGCGCCATGCTCGACTTCCACAGGATGAGCATACCCACCGTCGATTACGGCAACAATATCAGGCAGATGGCTAAGGAGGAGGGGGTCGCGGACGCCTTCGATTTCCCAGGCTTCGTGCCGGCCTACATCCGCCCGCTGTTCTGCCGCGGCATAGGCCCGTTCCGCTGGGCCGCTCTGTCCGGGGACCCCGAGGACATTCGCAGGACGGACGCGAAGGTGAGGGAACTCACGCCGGGCAACAAGCACCTGCACAACTGGCTCGACATGGCCCAAAAGCGCATACATTTCCAGGGCTTGCCGGCGCGCATCTGCTGGGTCGGATTGGGCGACCGGCATCGGCTGGGTCTGGCCTTCAACGAGATGGTCGCCTCGGGCGAACTGAAGGCGCCGGTGGTCATCGGCCGCGACCATCTTGATTCGGGTTCGGTCGCATCGCCGAACCGCGAGACGGAGGGCATGATGGACGGCTCGGACGCCGTGTCCGACTGGCCTTTGCTGAACGCTTTGCTCAACACAGCCTCGGGGGCGACCTGGGTGTCGCTGCATCATGGAGGCGGAGTCGGGATGGGTTTTTCCCAGCATTCAGGCATGGTTATCGTCTGCGATGGCACCAGGGACGCCGCGCGGCGAATCGAGCGCGTGCTGTGGAACGACCCGGCGACGGGCGTCATGCGCCATGCCGACGCGGGTTACCGGATCGCCATCGACTGCGCCAAGGAACACCAGCTCGACCTGCCGGGGATCCTCGGATAGACGCCGCAAAGGCCCGGCGGGAGGTGGATGGATTTTTCGCGTTTCCGCGAAGCGGCACACGGAAGGTCCCGGGATGTCAACTCGTTGATCGAATTGGCGGCCGCGGCAGCCGGAAATTTGTTCACACCTGCCTTCCGGCCCCGGAATTCGCACTGTCCTTACGCGAAAGTCCCGGCTTCGATGCCGAATTCCCGTCAGATGTGCAGCGCGTGGCCGAGCGCCCTGAGCGCCGATTCCGGAAACGCCTCGCTGAGCGTCGGATGCGCGTGGATGGTGCCGGCGATGTCCTCGAGCCGCGCGCCCATCTCGATCGCCAGACCGAAGGCGGCGGAGAGTTCGGAGACACCCCTGCCGACCGCCTGGATACCGAGCACGAGATGGTTGTCGGCGCGGGCGACGATGCGCACGAAACCCTCCTCCGCCTCCATGGTCATGGCGCGGCCGTTGGCCTGGAACGGGAACGACGAGACCAGCACCTCGCGTTCGGCCTTCGCCTCGTCGGGTGAAAGGCCGGCCGAGACGATCTCGGGATCGGTGAAGCAGACGGCCGGGATCGCGCGCTTGTCCCATGCGCGTTTCCTGCCGGCGACGATCTCGGCCACCATCTCTCCCTGCGCCATGGCGCGATGGGCGAGCATCGGCTCGCCGGTGACGTCGCCGATCGCGAAGACGCCGCGCATCGAGGTTCGGCACATCTCGTCGATACGGATCGAGCGGCCGTTGCGGTCGAGGTCGAGTTCCTCCAGCCCCCAGCCGTCGACATTGGGCCGGCGACCGACGGTGACGAGGACTTTTTCGGCCGCGATCTTTTGGGCGTCGCCCTTGGCGTCATCCACCAGCAGCGCGCCGCCCTTCGTGTCGATGCCGGTCGCCTTAGCACCGAGCAGCACCTCGACGCCAAGTTCGCCGAGCCGCTTGGCGACGGGCCGCGTCAGTTCGGAATCGTAGAGCGGCAGGATGCGGCTTTCCGCCTCGACGACCGTGACCTTCGCGCCGAGCTTGGCGAAGGCGATGCCGAGTTCGAGGCCGATATAGCCCGCGCCGACGATGACGAGGTCCTTCGGCACGGCCTTAAGCGACAGCGCCTCGGTCGAGGAGATCACGTTTCCACCGAAGGGCAGGAAGGACAGTTCGACGGGCACGGAGCCG
Source organism: Rhizobiaceae bacterium (assembly GCA_050184585.1). Classification (GTDB taxonomy): domain Bacteria; phylum Pseudomonadota; class Alphaproteobacteria; order Rhizobiales; family Rhizobiaceae; genus JBFXAF01. Next base: position 178,826 of record JBFXAF010000009.1, read on the forward strand.
GTGGCGATGACCACCTGCTCGGCGCGGATGATCTGGGCGCCCGTCTCGGTCTCGACCTCGACGGTCTTGCCGTCGCGGAACCGCGCATGTCCCTGCACGGTCTTGACGCCAGCCTTCTTGAGCAGTCCCGCCACGCCGCCGGTGAGGCGCTGGACGATGCCGTCCTTCCACGCGATGGCGCGCTTCATGTCGAAGGCAGGCGAGGCGGCTGAGATGCCGAGCCTGCTCTTGCCAGACGCGTAATGCTGTAGCTTCTCGTACTCCTCGGCGACATGGATCAGCGCCTTCGAGGGGATGCAGCCGATGGTCAGGCAGGTGCCGCCGGGCTTCTTGGCCTCGACGATCACGGTGTCGACGCCGAGCTGGCCGGCGCGGATGGCGGCAACATATCCGCCCGGACCGGCGCCGATGACGAGCAGCTTGCAGATGATTTCTTTCATGTCCGCACCGCATCGGGCCGATTGGACCGACCCCCCTCTGGCCTGCCGGCCATCTCCCCCTCAAGGGGGGAGATTGGATGTCGCGACTGCTTTCGCCAATCGTCTTGGCGGTAGGAAAGTGGCCGGCTGATCTCCCCCCTTGAGGGGGAGATGGCCGGCAGGCCAGAGGGGGGTCGTTGCCGGAAAAGCATCCTCACCCCTCCACGAAGATCGTCGCCGGTGTCTCCAGCAGCGACTTCAGCCTTTGCACGAAAGTCGCCGCGTCCCACCCGTCGATGACGCGGTGGTCGAAGCCCGACGAGAGGTTCATCACCTTGCGCGGCTGGAACGCCGTGCCGTCCCATAGCGGCCGGATGGCCATCTTGTTGACGCCGACGATGGCGACCTCGGGATGGTTGATGACGGGCGTGGTCACGATGCCGCCCAGCGCGCCGAGCGAGCTGATGGTGATGGTCGAGCCGGTCAGTTCCTCGCGGGTCGCGGTGCCCTGCCGCGCGGCTTCGGCGATCCGGTTCACCTCCGCCGCGCAGTCCCAGATGTCGCGCGCCTCGCAGTGACGTGCAACGGGCACCATCAGCCCGCCGGGCGTCTGGGTCGCGATGCCGATGTGGACGCCGCCATGCTGGTGGACGATGCCGGCCTCGTCGTCGAAGGTCGAGTTCAAACGCGGCTGGTCGGCGATCGCCTTCACCATCGCGCGCATCAGGAAGGGCAGGATCGTCAGCTTCGGACGGTCGGGCTTCTTGTCGCGGTTGAGCGTCGCGCGCAGTTCCTCCAGCGCCGTGACGTCGACCTCCTCGACATAGGTGATGTGGGGGATGCGCGACTTGGCGAGCTGCATCTTCTCGGCGATGCGGCGGCGCAGGCCGACGATCTTGATCTGCTCGACCGTCTCGTTTCGGGCGAGGCGCGGACCGACGGTCGACACGCCCGGCCCGCGCGCGAGGAAGGCGTCGAGATCGTCGTGGCCGATTCGGCCGGCCGGGCCGGAACCGGCGACCTGTCTCAGGTCGATGCCGGCCTCGCGGGCGCGCAGCCGCACGGCTGGCGAGGCGAGGGGGCGCTCGCCCTCGGCGCGGGGAGCGGCGGATTTCGAGGTGGCGGACGGCGCACCCCCACCCCTTGCCCCTCCCCTCAAGGGGGAGGGGGATTCGGACATGTCGCGTGACGGTTTCTCATCCTTGCCGACCGGAGCCGGCCGGGCCTGTCGCGTCGCCCCGGCCTCGCCGGCCGGCTCGACGCCGCGCATCGTGTCGGCTTCATGCACCGCTTCGACCTTGCCGGTTTGTTCCTTCGGACCCGGCGTGGCCGTTTCCCCTCCCCCTTGAGGGGAGGGGTCAGGGGTGGGGGTATCTTTCGTCGCGGCAGGCTGTGCTCCGCCCGCCGCGACATTACCCTCGCCGGCCACCTTGATCCGCACGATCGGCGAGCCGACGGCGACGGTGTCGCCGATCTCTGCGCCGAGCCAGAGAATCTCGCCGTCGACGGGCGAGGGGATTTCCACCGTCGCCTTGTCGGTCATGACGGCGGCGAGAACGGCGTCCTCGCGCACGAGGTCGCCGACCTTGACGTGCCATTCGACGAGTTCGGCCTCGGCGACGCCTTCGCCGACGTCAGGAAGCTTGATGACATGCTCACCCATGGGCGTGCCTCGGCTGGGTTCCGGGAAGCCGCCCCCTCCACCGCCTTCGGCGGTCCCCCTCCCCCGCTTCGCAGGGGAGGATCAGGCGCTGCGGCCGGTCGCGACCTCGGTTCCTCCCCTGCGAAGCGGGGGAGGGGGACCAAGCGAAGCATGGTGGATGGGGCCTAAGCCGGAGATCGGGAGATCGCAACCGCACGCCGCCATCGTCTCAAGGAGCGCGCGGCCGACGCGCGCGGGGCCGGGGAAGT
>JBFXAF010000010.1:0-154111 GCA_050184585.1 Rhizobiaceae bacterium
GCTTCAACAAGCTCAAGCATTTCAGACGCATCGCGACCCGCTTCGACCGGCTCGCCGTCCACTTCCTCGGCTTCCTGCAACTCGCCGCCGCAATACTGTGGATGCGCTGAATGTCGATTCAGCCTAAGGCGCAGAGCAGGAAGGAAAGCGACGAGAAGAGCAAAGTCATCGCCATCAGCACGACGGCCATTATTGCCGGGCTGGCATTGGCGTCCACTTCCGGAAAGACGGTGGCGAAGATCGAGGAAACGGCGACGATGACCGACACCCCGAAGCCGTAGCGGCCCTCGGCAAGCTCTTCGATCACGCGCCATGCGAGGATCAGGAACGGCAGCGAAAACAGCAAGGAAATCACCAGCGCGCCGCGGGACCGGACCGGCATCGATAGGCCGTCGCGCAGAAAGGCGACGAATAGAATGGGCATGACGACGAGCGACTTCAGGGTAGTGATGGCGCCAAGCTTCTGGGTGTCGACGTAGAATTCCCTGCCGAAAATGACCTGGGGGAAACCTGCCGCGGTCAGCAGATCGAAGAGCCACGGCCCCAGCAGCGAGGCAAGCAGGATCATGGCCGACACGGTTACGTAGATCGTCGCCGCTACTGGCAGGATATCGATGAAAACGTTTATGAAGCCGACCAGACCGTAAAGGCGTGAGACGTGGCTTTGGGAGACGATCCGAATCGACGATGCTTCCATCGAATCCCTCCTGGGCGGTTAATCCTTCGCATAAAGGTCAAGTATCGGCGCGGGCAAGATAAATCTCGGGGCGGCCCCGGTCGCAGGTGAGAGAGGGAACGGCATGACCGAAACCGTCGCCGTCTTTGGCGCCAACGGCGTCTATGGACGCCACCTCGTGCCGCGGCTGCTCGCGGCCGGCTTCAGCGTCCGCGCAATCGTGCGCCGGCCCGAGGTTGCGGAAGCCCTACGCCTCGCCGGCACCGAAATCGGCGTCGCCGACATCTTCGATCCCGAGGCGCTGGAACGTGCCCTGAAAGGCTGCGATTCCTGCGTCAACCTCGCCACGTCCCTGCCTGGGCCGAGCGGGCGCGGCGACTTCGACACCAACGATCGCGTCCGCCGCGAAGGTGTGCCGCTGCTCATCGAAGCGTGCGCTCGCGCTGGGGTCGGACGCCTCGTCCAGCAGAGCATCTCCTGGGTCGGGGCGGCAGGCGAAACGCTCGCCGACGAAAGCTCGGTCTTCGAGCCGCCCGGCGACAATGTCGGGTCGCGCGCGATCTGCACGGCGCAAGACATGGAACGGTCCGTGCAGGGCTCCGGTCTGGATTGGCTGATCCTGCGCGGCGGCCTGTTCTACGGCCCGGGCACCGGCTTCGACGAGGACTGGCTCGCCCGCGCTAAGGCTGGCACGCTCCGACTGCCCGGAGACGGAGCGGACTTCGTTTCGCTCATCCATATCGCCGACATGGCCGTGGCCACCGTCCTCGCCCTGGCGAATTGGCCCTCGCGCCAGACGCTGATCGTCGCCGACGATCGACCGGCGCGCTGGCGGGAGGTCTTCGCCCACGTCGCCGCGATCGCGGGCGGGGCTCAACCGGAGCCAGGCGGACGCGCGGGCTTCCCGTCCTTCCGCATGAGCAACCTGCGGGCGAAGGAAGTGCTGGGATGGGCGCCAGCCTACCCCGACTACCGCGCTGGACTTGCTCGATAGCCGCAACGCGGCGACCGGCTCCGACGTTTCGGATCGCCGCGAGTCTCGGGCCTGTGCGGTCGCTACCCTGATGCCGTGCGCAACTCCATTCGCGCAATGCCATCTATGCGGATAGCAGATGCATTCCGTGCGGGAACACGGCCGAAGATCGTCGGCTTTTTGACGTCCGCCTTAAGCTCCCCTCAACCATCGCATCACACGCGCCCTTAACCCGGCTTGTCTAGTGTCCTCAATGAACGCGGGACCAGGGGGCGAGCGGTTCATGTACGTAGACCGGGAAAAGGCCGGCGGGGAAACCACGTCTCAGGAGCGCCGCGATGGGCGTCAGCCGGATTCGCGCGTGCTCGGCCATGTGGTCCACTGCGACGGCGCACGCGCCACGATCGCGGCCTATGCCGGCGGCGGCAACGGCAACGACGTCCGGACACTCTGGGCTGTCGGACGCCTCGTCTCGATCGGTCTCGACGGCATCCGCACCGTCGGCCTCGTCTATTCGATCGCCAAATCCGATCATGCCTGGGACGAGGAGGGCCTGAACCCCATCGAGGTCTCCGTGGAACTGGTCGGCGAGGTGAGGGATGACCCGGCAGCAGGCAAACCCGTGTTTGACCGCGGCATCACCATCTATCCGCACATCGGCGCGGTCGCGCACCGCATCCGCGTGCGAGACCTAGCGGCGATCTACGACCTCGGCGGACGCAGCTCGCTCTCAATCGGCCGCCTGTCGCAGGACGAGTCGATCGAGGCCTGCATCGCCATCGACGAGACCCTCAATCGGCACTTCGCCGTCGTCGGCACGACCGGCGTCGGCAAGTCGACCGCCGTTTCGCTCCTGCTTCGCAAGGCGATCGCCGCCAGGCCCGACCTGCGGGTCCTGATCCTCGATCCGCACAATGAGTTCGCCTCGTCGCTGCCCGATCACTCCATCCGCATCGACTCGTCGTCCCTCGATCTGCCCTTCTGGCTGTTCCGCCTGGAAGAGTTCGCGGAGGTGCTCTATCGGGGCCGCGAGACGGTCGACGAGGAGATCGACGTTCTTCGCGATCTCATTCCGCATGCAAAGAACCTCTACCGCAATCCCAATGCGGGAACCTATTTGCGTCGCGGCGCCGATGCGCTGACGGCGGACACCCCCGTTCCCTACCGCATGGCGGATCTGCTCAAGCTCATCGACGAGCGTATGGGCCTGCTCGAATCGAAGAACGATCGTCCCGTCTACCGCGCGCTGAAGACGCGCATCGAGGCGGCGGTCAGCGATCCGCGGTATCGCTTCATGTTCGCCTCGCGACTCATCGAGGATTCGATCCACCAGACGATCGGAGCGATCTTCCGCGTACCCCACTACGGCCGCCCGGTCACATGCTTCGAGATGGCGGGCTTGCCATCGGAAGTCGTGAACGCCGTCTGCTCCGTACTCGCGCGTCTCGCGTTCGACCTCGCCCTGCACAGCGATGGTCGCCTGCGGCTGCTCGTGCTCTGCGAGGAGGCGCACCGTTACATGCCGGCCGACCAGCGGCTCGGTTTCGCGCCGACGCGGCACGCGCTTTCGCGCATCGCCAAGGAAGGTCGCAAGTACGGCTGCTATCTCGGCGTCGTCACCCAGCGTCCCGGCGAACTCGACCCGACCATCCTCTCGCAGTGTTCGACGGTGTTCGCGATGCGTCTCGCCAACGAGCAGGACCAGGCGATCATCCGCTCCGCCATCGCCGATTCGTCCGCCTCGACCCTGTCGTTCCTGTCGTCCATGGGCCAGCGCGAGGCGATTGCCTTCGGCGAGGGCGTGGCCACCACGATGCGGCTGAAATTCGAGAAGATTGCCCTGAACCTCATCCCCGGCGCCGGTCGCAAGGCCGGAGCGGCCGTGGCGCCCGGCAACCCGGACGACGTCGACCTCGTCAACATTGTCGAACGCCTTCGCAACGTGCCGAAACCTCAGTCAGGCATGGGTGGTGCAATGTTCGGCGACACCGTGAGCAGCGCTCGCCAGCCGGGCGACGCGGAGTACCGCAAGCCGATGCCGTTCCCCGAGACCGAGGCCGGGGGGCATAGGAGCAGCCTCTACGCCTATCGACCAACGCTGGATTGAGCGGCGGCGACGGCAGACGCTGTATATGATTGCCGCGAGCCGCGGCAGGTTCCCTCTTCAGGACGACGACCAGCCGCGCGAAACCTTGCGGCGCGCACGCTCGATTGAGGCCTTGTGAAGCGTCTGTCCGCCTCGCCTCACGCGCAGACGCGGTTCCGGCCGAGACGCTTTGCCTGGTAGAGCTGTCTGTCCGCGCGGCGGAAGAAGTCCTCGGCGGATTCGCGCCCGTCCCATACCGCGACGCCGACGCTCGTCGTGATCCTGAGCTTGACGCTCTGGGCCAGCACGGACGTTGCCGCCACGGCCTTGCGGATACGGTCGGCGAGCTTGACCAGCATGTCGCTGTCCATGTTGGGCGCCACCACGGCGAACTCCTCGCCGCCGAGCCGCGCCACGACGTCATGGTAGCGCGTCATGTCCTTCAGGCACTTGGCGACCGCGCGCAGCACGTCGTCGCCGACATCGTGGCCGTGTGTGTCGTTGATCTGCTTGAAATGGTCGAGATCGAGGATCATCAGGCCGATCGGCCGGCCGATCCGCCGGAACTCCTCGATGTATTCCTTCAATGCGTCGTCGAAGTAGCGGCGGTTCTGCATCCCGGTGAGGGCGTCCGTCAGCGCCGCGTGTTCCAGCGTTTCCGATCGGGCGCTGAGCGATTCCGTCATCGCCCTGAGCTTTCCCTCCTCCTTCACCTGCGTGCGCAGGATCGGATAGATGAAGAATGCACCGAAGAAGAGCGCGGTCGCGATCAGCACGCCGGTCGCGAACAGCAGCTTGCGCAGGTATGCAAGCGCCTCGTGGCGGGCAGGTTCATAGATCGACGTCCCGGCTTCTCTCATCACGTCGTGCGCATGCACAGTGATCGCTCCCGCCGCGAGGATCACGACGATGAACACGAAGAATGCCGACTCCGATTTATGGAACCGCATGGACTTCCCGGGCAACAGACGGCTGGTTATCGCACCGCGCGCCTTACGCAGGGTTAATACCGGCAACCTCGACGTGAAACACGACCTCCACGTCATTCGGCCGCGAGGATCTCCGCGGCGCTCGCGACCCGCCGCCATTGGGCGCCGAATTGGTGTCTGAACCATGTGGTCTGCCGCTTTGCATACTGGCGAGTGGCCGCTTTCGCGGCCTCGATCGCTTGGTCGCGATCCATGCCGCCGCCCAGCAATGCCGAAAGTTCTCGAACGCCGATCGCCTTCATCGCGGGCAGAGACGGGTCGAGATTGAGGTCGAGCAGCGCCTTCACCTCATCAAGGACGCCGCACGCGATCATGCCGTCGAACCGATCTTCGATGCGTCGTGCCAGCACGTCGCGCGCCGGTTCGACGACATGGAACGAAGCACTGGCGGCATCGATCAGCGGCCTCCCTTTTTCGGCCTGCCAGTCGACAATCGAGCGTCCGGTTGATTCCAGCACTTCCAGCGCCCTGACGATGCGCTGTCCGTCCATCGGGTTGAGTTTCAAGGCGACGCGCGGGTCCTCGCGCATCAGGATCCGGTGGAGACGATCGGCGCCGCGCTCCTTGAGCTCGTAACGCCAGCGTTCGCGGACGAAAGCCGGGATTTCCGGGATTTCCGCTAGCCCTTCGACGAGCGCACGGAAGTAGAGGCCCGTGCCGCCGGTGAAGATCGGGCGATTGTTGACGAACGTGCCGGCCTCGATCAGTTCGCGGACGTCCCGAAGCCATGCGCCGGTGGAGTAGGCTCTTGTCGGGTGGACGTGGCCGAACAGCAGGTGCGGCGCCTTCGCCAGATCTGGCGGACCCGGACGTGCGGTGAGAATGTCGAGCACTGCATAGCCCTGCATGGAGTCGCTGTTCACCACCGCGCCGCCGAGCCGCACCGCGAGCTCGACCGCGGCTGCGGACTTGCCGCTGGCGGTCGGCCCCGCTATCAGGACCGCGTTCTTGACGAGGCCGGCAGCCTCGGTTTCCGCGGACCTCCTCATGTCACTCGTCGCCACGCTCGTCTGCGCTCCGCAATCTCAGGTGATTACGTCCGAGGTTGCGCATAGGGCCGCCGCCGCCGCCGGTGCAAGCGCAATCGACGTGCTCGCTGACGGAGTGGCCGTGGACCTGCGATTCGACGACTCCCAGAACAGGGACGAGCTCGCGCCAAGGTTGCGGGCGCCGCTGGCGGGCCTCCCGGTCGATGTCGTCATTCAGTCAGCCAGGACCCGGCGAAAGAAGATCCTGATCGCTGACATGGATTCGACCATGATCGATCAGGAATGTATCGACGAGTTGGCCGACGAGATCGGCATCCGCGATCAGGTCGCTGAAATCACCGCCCGGTCGATGAATGGCGAGATTGCGTTCGAGCCCGCGCTGAGGGAGCGCGTTGCGCTGTTGGCTGGCCTGCGGGAGAGTGTTGTCGACCGCATCGTCAGGGACCGCATCAAGCTCGCCGCCGGCGCTCGAGAGCTTGTCGCCACCATGAACGCCGCCGGTGCGCATACTGCGCTGGTGTCGGGCGGGTTCGATGTCTTCACGGCGCGCATTGCCTCGATGCTTGGCTTCAATGAACACCGCGCGAACCATCTCCTCGCCGCCAATGGCCGCTTCACGGGCAAGGTGGCGGAACCGATCCTCGGCCGCGCGGCGAAGGCTCAGGCGCTCTTGGAGATCGCGCGCCGGGCGGGTGTGACCCCCGAGGATGCGCTTGCGGTCGGCGACGGTGCCAATGACCTCGACATGATCCGCCTGGCGGGCGCAGGCGTCGCCCTGCATGCCAAGCCGGTCGTTGCCGAACAGGCGGAGTTTCGAATCGACCACGGTGACCTGACGGCCCTGCTCTACATTCAAGGCTATCGCCGGGACGAGTTCGCGACCTGAAAGGAAATGGCGGTAGCTCCGCCTTTTCCTTTGAGATCAGAGGGTTTCGGCAAACCGCCGACTCACTCCATCCGGACAGTGACGAAGCGAAGCTCGCCGGTCTTCGACGCCAGCATGAGGAGCGCGTTGCGCCGGCCCTGATCCTTCAGCGCCGCGATCCGGTCCATGACGTCCTTCGGAGTTCCGACGGATTCCTGCGCGATTTCGGTGATGACGTCTCCGACCGAGACCCCACGTTCGGCGGCTGCGGAATTCTCCGCGACCTCGGTAACCACCACGCCGGCGACATCCGGAGCGATTTCGAACTTGCCGCGCAGTTCGTCGTCCAGTTCCGCGACCGTCATGCCGAGCACCGATGCCGTCGCCAGTTGCTGCGCATCGTTGCCGGTCGCGGTATCGCCGCCCGCCTCCGCCGAGGCCAGCTTCTCACCGTCCTCGAGGCGGCCGAGCGTCACCTTGACGGTCTGCTCCACCCCCTTGCGCACGATCACGACGTCGACGGCCTTCCCGACCGGGCTCTCGGCGACCACACGCGGCAGGTCGCGCATTTCCTTCACGGCCTTGCCGTCGAACGTGATGACGACGTCTCCCGGCTGGATCACGCCATTGTCGACGGGCCCACCCTGGATGATGCCCGCGACCAGCGCACCACGCGCGCTGTCCATGCCGAGCGACTCGGCGATGTCCGCCGTCACCGGCTGGATCCGCACGCCGAGCCATCCGCGACGGGTCTCCCCGAACTCCCGCAGCTGGTCGACGACGCCGAGCGCGAGTTTGGAGGGGATCGAGAACCCGATTCCGATCGAACCGCCCGAGGGCGATATGATCGCTGTGTTGATCCCCACGACCTCGCCATCCATGTTGAAGAGCGGTCCACCGGAATTGCCACGATTGATGGCGGCGTCGGTCTGGATGAAATCGTCATATGGGCCGGAGTTGATGTCGCGGTTGCGCGCCGACACGATGCCGACCGTGACGGTGCCTCCGAGGCCGAACGGATTGCCGATCGCCATCACCCAGTCGCCGATGCGCATCGCGTCGGAATCGCCGAAACGGACCGCCTTCAGCTTCTTCAGCGTCGGGTCGACCTTGAGGACGGCGATGTCGGTCTTCGGATCCTTGCCGACCAGTTCAGCCTGCAGCTTGGACCCGTCTGAGAAGTTGATCTCGATCACGTCCGCGTCGGCGATGACGTGGTTGTTCGTGATGATGATGCCCCTTTCGGCGTCGACCACGAAACCGGAACCAAGCGACTGCACCTTCTGCTGCCCGCTGCCGCCGCCGCGATCCTGGAAAAAGTCGTCGAAGAAGTCCTGGAATGGCGACCCCTCCGGCAGTTGGGGCGGCGGAACGGCGCTGGGATTCTCCGAACCCTTGACGGTCTGCGACGTGGAAATGTTGACGACGGCCTCGAGCAGGCCCTCGGCGAGGTTCGCCACCGATTCGGGTCCCTGTGCCGAAGCGGTCGCGACGACGCCCGGCGTCGCGGCAAGGCCCAGCATCGCTGCCGCAACTCCGGCGACAAGCGACTTGCGCATCTTCGCGATGATTGAATTCGGACTCATCTCATGCCTCCCGGCAAAGCTCGAAGGGTGGGGAAACACGCAACCAATCGAAGGAAAATACGGCGCGTTTGCGACTCTGCCTACGCGCCCGGAATAAATCCTCTGTTACCCCCGCGCCAGCCAGACAACGCCGACACCCGCCGCCACCGCAACGATGCCCGCGATGCGCAGCGTGGCCTCCGGCGTCGACAGAACCTCGCTCGCCAGCCGGCGGGCGAGGCTGGGGAAACCGCCGTAGACCAGCCCCTCGATCACCAGCACCAGACCGACGGCGGCGAGGAAGTCGACCATCGCCGCCGCAACCTATTGTGCTGCGTCATTCGTCGTGGCTCCCGTTGCCGTGCCGTCCGGCGTCCCCGCTGGCGCGGCCGCCGGCGGCGGCGCGCCGCGACCATCCGCATTGCCGAAATAGCGGAAGAACTCCGAGTTCGGCGACAGCACCATGGTCGTACCGCTCGGATCGAGCGCCTGCACATAGGCGGTCATCGAGCGATAGAACTCGAAGAACTCAGGGTCGCGCTGGAAGGCGTCGGCGAAGATGGAGTTGCGCTCCCCCTCACCCTCGCCGCGCAGGATCTCCGATTCCTTGCGCGCTTCGGCGACGATCTCGACGACTTCGCGGTCGGCGCGTGCGCGGATTCGCTGCGCCGCCTCCCGGCCGCGCGCCCTCAGCCTTTCGGCCTCGGCGAGACGTTCCGCCTTCATGCGGTCGTAGGTCTGCTGCGACACCTCGGCCGTCAGGTCGGTACGGCGGATGCGCACGTCCTCGACCGTCAGACCGAGCGACGCGGCGTCGGGGCGAAGCTGCTCAGCCACCTCGCGCATCATCGCCGCTCGTTCCTCGGATAGAGCCGCCTCGAAGCCGCGCAGGCCGTAGACGCGGCGTAGCGCCGCGTCGAGACGGGTCCTGAGCCGCTGCTCGGCCAAAGGAACGCTGCCGGAGACCGCCGCGCGGAAGATGCGGGGGTCGTTGATGCGATAGGCGACGAACGCGTCGACCTCGTAGAACTTGCCGCCCGAAACCTGGACCCGGATGTCGTCGAGGTCGAAACGCATCACGCGATCCTCGATGATCTGCACGTTGTCGGCCTCGAAGAACGAGAACGGCGCCTTGAAGTAGATGCCGGGCTCGGTCTTCACGTCCACGATCTCGCCGAAGCGCAGCACGATCGCTTGCTCGCGCTCGTTGACGACGAAGATCGACGACCAGCCTAGGATCAGAAGGACGCCGATGACGACGCCGATGATGGGGAGCCTGTTCATCAGTTCGCTCCTCCGCTCTGGCGTTTCTGCAGTTCGGGCAGCGGCAGATAGGGCACCACGCCCTGGCCGTTGCTGCCCTGCTCGACGATCACCTTGTTCGACCCCTTGAGCACCTGCTCCATCGTCTCGATGAAAAGGCGCTTGCGGGTCACGTCGGGAGCCTTTGCGTATTCGTCGTAGACGGAGACGAAGCGCTGCGCCTCGCCCTGTGCTTCCTGAACGATACGGTTCTTGTAGGCGGCCGCCTCCTCGCGGACCTGAGCCGCCTCGCCCCGCGCCTGGCCGAGCCGCTGGTTGGAGTACTGGTTGGACTCCTCGACGAATCGGTCCTCGTCCTGTTCGGCGCGTTGCACCTCGTCGAACGCGTCGGCGACCTCTCGCGGCGGCGCGGCGTCCTCGATCGAGATGGCGTTGACCGCCAGCCCGGTGCCGTAATTGTCGAGCGTGGTCTGGATGATCACGCGCACCGCGTCCGCGATGCCCTGACGATCGTCGCGGAAGATGTCCTGAGCCGGGCGACGGCCGACCGCCTCGCGCATGGCGCTCTCGGCAACCTGCCGCACCATCTCGTCCGGTCCGGAGACGTTGAAGAGATAGGCCTTCGGATCGGTCACCGCGTATGCGACCGAAAACTTGACGTCGACGATGTTCTGGTCGCCCGAAAGCATCAGGCCGGAAGACGTCCCGCCGCGGACCTCGCCAATGCCCACCAGCTTCTCGGCGGTGTTCGCTTTCTCGACCGTCTCGACCGGCCACCAGTGGAAGTGCAGGCCTGGCTCCGAGAGTTCGTCCTTGGGCTTGCCGAACCTCAGTTCGACCGCGAGTTCGTCCGGCTGCACCGTATAGATCGACTGGAATATCCAGAACGCGACCAGCGCCAGCGCGATGATGCCGAGATAGAGCGGATTGAAGCCGCCGCCGCCGGGCAGCGCTTTCTTGAGGCGGTCCTGCCCACGCCGGATGATGTCTTCGAGATCGGGCGTCTGGCCGCCGCCCTGAGGTCCACCTGGACCGCGAGGACCCTGCCCCCAGGGCCCGCCATTATTGCCGCCGCCGCCGCCCCCACCCCAGGGGCCGCCGCTCTGATTGTTCCAGGGCATTTCTGTCCTTTCGGTTGGTGCGACCGGCATGTGGCCGGTGCATGCTCCCGTTCGTTCTTGTGCTTGTTAGCCCTTCTATAGGGTCGCCGCCATCGCCTTTCAACGCGAGGGGATGGACCTCGCCGAAAATTGCTCTAGCGGGCCGTCCGCCTCTCGTAGACGACGTGCCGTGTGGCATGGCTGTCCTTTTCGCCGGCCGGCACCTCCTCGGAACTCACCGCAAGCCAATGCCGCTCGTCGATCGCGGGAAACGCCGTATCGCCGTCGAGCGAGGCCATCACATGCGTCACATGGAGCCTGTCGGCGAAAGGCAGCGCCTGGTGGTAGATCTCGCCGCCACCGATGACGCACACCTCGTCGCCTCCCGCGGCGCAACGCGCCCGCACGGTCGCGAGCTTGACCGCCTCGTCGAGTGACCGCGCGACATCTGCGCCATCCGGCCTGAACTCGGGATTGCGCGTCACCACGATGTTGGCGCGTCCCGGCAGCGGACGCTTCGGAAAGCTCTCCCAGGTCTTGCGGCCCATCACGACCGGCTTGCCCATGGTGTCGGCCTTGAAGCGCTTCAGATCGGTCGACAGCCGCCACGGCAGGCCACCGCTACGCCCGATGACGCCATTTTCGGCGATCGCGACATGGATGGAGATCGTCGTCACACCTACTCCTGCCCGCCGTCGCCCGCGCCACTCGACGGAGCCATCGAGCTGGCGGCAGGCGGCTCGGGCGCATTCGGCGCCGCCGGCCGCTTGCCGAACCGTTCGGCCGGCGTCTCGGGTCGGGTCACGTCGGCGGATCGCGACGCGCTGGCGGCTTCGTCGTCCCAGTCGTAAGGCTTGAGGATCAAGACGTCGACGTCGCGCGCCGGATAGTAATCCGTCGCCTTCATCTGGAACGTCGTCGGACCGATCTTCTTCACGCCGGCGCCGCAGAACGACACGAGGTTCTTCGTGCTGCCCTTGTCGATGGTCAAGGTGAAGTCGCCGATCGTGCCCCCGCCCCAGTTGCCGCCGGTGGTGAGCACATAGGAGATGCGGTTCTCGTAGAGTTCGGGATAGCCGTCCGGGTTCGCCTTCGCCGCCTTCAGCACGGCGCGCTTGAACGGCTCGTCGATGCAGTACTTCGCTTCATACTGCTCCCAGCTCTCGCCCTGGAACTTGCCGTCGTAGAAGAATGTCAGGCCCGCCGTTGCGCCGACGCTCGGTTTGTAGCGGTGCGACACCTCGACGGTGGATTTGGCGGGAAACGCAGCCTCCCACCAGTAGGTCGACTTGAGTTGCCAGTAGGGCGAACGGTAACTCTTCATGCCCGAGCCGTCGTCCCATTGCTCGACCATGATGATGCCGCGTTCGCGCCAGTCCATCGCAATCGCGTCCGGCAGGCTCTCCAGCGCCAGGTATGCATCCTCTCCGTAGGGGAAGAGCGGAATGCCCTGCTTTGCGAGATCGGCCGTCACGTCGATGCCGACGGCGAAGGCGCGCTGCTCCAGATTGGCCTGGACCGGCTTGCCCCCGATGTTCACCTCGAAGCCAAGGAAGTTGTCGTGGCTGTCGTCCGGGATCGCCGGCATCCACCACGGATTGCCCTCGACGTCCGGCATCGGGAAGGCGACGATGGACGTGATATCCTCGTCAGAATGGTTGCGGAAGACATAGTCGACCTCAACGCCGTCCTCGGCGATGCGCAGGTTCTCCTTCTCCATGTAGATCACGTCGTTGCGCGACATGATGAGCCCGCCGGTGCCGAGTTCGGCGGTCGAATCATTGGCGAGCGCCGGCAACGGCGCGGCGGCGAGCAGGGCAAGCGTGAGCCTGCGGATCATGGAAACACCCCTTTGCCCGGTTTCGGTATGGATCGTCCGACGCGAATCCGGCGCCATTGCGGCCCCCGCGTCAAACCGCGATCGGCGCTCGGATGCTGGAATCCGCGACGTAGTTGTCGAGCCGGAAATCCCCGTAGCGGAAGGCGAACAGATCCTTCACCTCTGGATTGATCCACATCCTCGGCAGCGCCTTGGGCGTTCTCTCGAGCTGTTCGCGCGCCTGGTCGAAATGATTGTGATAGAGATGCGCGTCGCCGAGCGTATGCACGAAATCGCCCGGTCTGAGGCCCGCCACCTGCGCCACCATCAGCGTCAGGAGTGCGTACGAAGCGATGTTGAATGGGACGCCCAGAAAGATGTCGGCCGAGCGCTGGTAGAGCTGGCAGGACAGCTTCCCGTCCGCCACGTAGAACTGGAAGAGGCAATGGCAGGGCGGCAGGGCCATCGCGTCCACTTCGGCCGGATTCCAGGCCGAAACGATCAGCCGGCGCGAGTTGGGGTTGCGCCGCAGCTCGATGAGAAGATTGGCGATCTGGTCGATTGACCTGCCGTCCGGCGCTGGCCATGACCGCCACTGGGCTCCGTAGACGGGACCGAGATCGCCATTCTCGTCGGCCCACTCGTCCCAGATCGTGACCCCATGGTCGCGGAGGTATCCGGTGTTGGTGTCGCCGGCCAGGAACCACAGCAGTTCGTGGACGATCGACTTGAGGTGCAGCTTCTTGGTTGTCAGCACCGGGAAGCCGTCCGCCAGGTCGAACCGCATCTGGTGTCCGAACACCGATCGGGTACCCGTACCGGTGCGGTCGCCGCGGTCGACGCCGTTGTCGAGGACATGACTGAGCAGATCGAGATACTGGCGCATTGGCTCGCGATTCGATGAATGGGGTACACTACTCCAGCGCGCCGCGCGCGTCATCGCCGGCCGGACGCTGATCCCCGCTCTTCCCTTTGCCAGCCCAACTTCCTATATTCGCCGTGCCGGCTTGTCCGGCTATGGCGATAAACTGCCGATGTAATAAGCCATTCGGACCCGGGGGCGGTACCCGGCGCCTCCACCACAAGCCGCCGCGTTGCGGCGGTTTCTGATGGGGGCGAAATAGGATCGACGAGGGTGTAAAGATCGGACTTTTGCCCGGCATTGTACCACCGTTATCGGGCTAACCTTATAGTTGCCAACGACAACTATGCTGAGGCACGTCTCGCTGCTTAATGCGGCGCGATAGTCTCGATCAAAGTCCTGGGGGTTAGCACCTTCAGGCGGGGTTCGGAGGCACCTGGCAACAGAAGCCTCCACTTCTCCCTTCCGACAGTCATGACAGATCGCTCGACGACGCGGGCGACAACCCCCCTGATCCCATGCACGACTCTCGACGTTTCGTCGTCACCGGTGGCCCCGGCTCCGGCAAGACGGCCCTGCTTTCCGCGCTTGCCCGCGAGGGATTTGCCGTTCTCCCGGAAGCGGGCCGAGCGATCACCCGCTTCCACCGCGCCATCGACGGGCCTGCCGGACATGGCGGCGACCGACTGCTGTTCGCCGAACTGATGCTGTCCTGGGACATGCGTTCATATGCGGAGGCGCCTCGGGGCATTTCGTTCTCGACCGGGGGGTGCCGGATCTGGTCGGCTACCTTGAGCTGATGGGCGAGCCCGTGCCGCCTCACTTCATCAAGGCAGCCGGGCTGGTTCGCTATTGCGAACCTGTCTTCGTCGCGCCGGCATGGCGCGACATCTATTGCAATGATGCGGAGCGCACGCAGGACTTTGCCGAAGCGGTCGCCACGGAGGGCGCCGTGGTCGCCGCGTGGCGGGCATTCGGCTATCGCACGGTCGATCTGCCCCGGACGGACGTCGCCGCCAGAGTCGGTTTCGTGCGGCATGCGTGCGGCTGACCTGGTCGCGAAACGATCTGTCAGTCTATTCGGTTTACGCAGGGCTGCGCCTTCACTACACCTAGCTGGCGCGATTCACCGGGTTCCAGGCGATGGCCGACGATCTCATCCGTTACGACATCCTCTGCCAGGAGGCGCTGCGCGGCGTCATGCGCAAGGTGCTGTCGGAGGTGGCCAAGACCGGGCTTCCCGGCAACCACCACTTCTTCATCACCTTCGTCACCGGGGCTCCGGGCGTCCGTGTCTCGAGTCGCCTCAAGGAACGCTACCCCGAGCAGATGACGATCGTCTTGCAGTTCCAGTACTGGGACATGAAGGTCACCGACGCGGGGTTCGAGGTTGGCCTTTCCTTTTCCGACGTCCCGGAGAAGCTCGAGATCCCGTTCTCGGCGGTGCGGGGCTTCTATGACCCGTCGGTCAATTTCGAGCTCGAGTTCGACGTCAAGACCGAACCAGCCGCGAATCAGTCGATCGCGCAGAAACCCGAGGCGGTTTCGGCGAAGTCGCCGGTTGCGGCTGTGAAGCCGGAAGGCAAGGCGAAGGCCGAGCCTCGCGCGAAGGGCGAGACCGCGAAGCCGGCCGCGGCCAAGAAGGCCGAGAGCGACGCGGCAAAAAGCGCCGACGTCGTGTCTCTCGACGCATTCCGCAAGAAGTGACGTGGCCGAGATCGTCAATCTGAGGCAGGCCCGCAAGCGCGCGGAGCGCGCGCTCCGCGAGGAGACTGCCGCGCGCAACCGTTCGATCCACGGTCGCACCCGTGCCGGGCGGGAGGCCGACAGGCTGCGGACCGAGCGCGACGCGGCGTTCCTGGACGGCCACAGGCGGGACGTGGTCGAGAAGGAACCGTGAGCGGAGTTCGCAAGCGGTCGGTGTCCATCCGCGGCCACCGCACCAGCTTCTCGCTCGAACAGGCCTTCTTCGACGAACTCGCGGCAATCGCGAATGGACGGGACATCCCCCTCGCGGCGCTGGTCGCGGAGGTCGACGCAGGCCGCGACCGGCGCACCAATCTGTCGTCGGCGCTGAGGCTCTTCGTGCTCGAGGCCCTGAGGCGACGCAACTGACGAAGGTTCCGGGCGCTACTCGCCGATCTGCAGGGTCTTGAGGAAGCTGTCGATCGTCAGCGGCTTGAACGACCCGGAATCGGCGCTCGGCGCCGCAGGTGTCTCGACGGGACGTTCGGCCGGCGGCGGGATTCGTTCGACGGCGGTCGGCGGAGTGGAGGGCGCCGCGCCCGCCGCGTCGATGAAATCGCCGGCCGGCAAAGGCGCCGCGCGTGTCTGCTCGACCCGTTCCGCCTCGCGCGCCGCGGCGGCACGCGCCTCGATTTCCGCGGCGCGGGCGGCAGCCTCCTCGGCCCTCGCCTCGGCCTCTGCCCTGGCCCGGGCCTCGGCCTTGGCGCGGGTCTCTTCTTCCGCCTTGCGAAGCGCCTCCGCCCTGCGCAGCGCCTCTTCCTCGGCCCGCCGCATCGCCTCGGTCGCCTTGTCCCGTTCGGCCTGGAGGGCGGCGTAGTAGCGAACCTCGCGTCGCAGCCTCTGTTTCTCGTGCAACACGGCCTGCACCGCCTCGACGCGCGCCTGTTCGATCTCCAGCGCGCGCTGCGTCAGGAACTGCGTCAGGGGCTCGATGTCGAGCGAGGCGGTGAAGGCGCCCGGCATTCCGTCGACGGCGAAACGCACCGTCGGCTCCGCGCCGACGAGTTCCTCCTCGCCTGGCAGGTAGGCGACCTGGCCCGTCGCCGCGGCGGTTCCGGTGTCGAGATCTGCGCGAAGCTCGGCGGTGAGTATGGCCCCTGGGTTGTCGACCGTCACCGGCGGTGTACGCAGGACCCCGTTGGCGACCGTGAAGGCAAGTTCGGCCGCTGGCGCGTTGAACGCGCCCGTCGCAACCAGCGGCAGCGCGAACGCGGCGATCTTGGCGGCGTCGAGGTCGCGGCCCGCCAGATCGGCTGCCTCGATGATCCCGGGCAAGGCCTGTGGATTGATGCCTGCGACCGACAGGTTCTCCAGCGCGACGACCCCCGAGCCCGAGAGTGACGCGACCATGGCGCCGACCGACTTGCCGCTCGATGTCAGGTTGGCCGAGATATCCGCCACGCCCGATAGTCCGGCTTCGGGGAGCAGCCGCGCGACGTCGGCGTCGTCGAGGCGTGCCTGGACGGACAGGAGGGCGGTGCCGGCCGTGTTCTTGAGTTCGAGCAGGCCGGAGACCGTGCCGTCATAGGACTTCGCGCGGAAATCGGAGACGCTGAGGCCCTCCGCGTCGAGCCGGAGCTTCATCGCCGCGTCATGCGCCTGCCCGAACAGCCCGGAATTGATGGAGCCGGCGGCGATCCGCACATCCGCGGTGACCGGCAGCAGCGTGCCGCCGGTGAACGGGGTCTGCGGCCAATCCCCGTCGGTCGAAACGAGGGACGCCTCGCCAACGACGCCGGCGATCGCCTGCGACAGGTCGAGGGCATCGAGGGTGAAGTCGCCGGTCAGGTGCGGCGTGTTGCCCCGCATCTCCGCGATGGCGGTCCCGGCGACGGTGCCCTCCTCGACGGTGCCTTCGATGTCGGCCAGCGTCGCCCTGCCGTCGGCAAGAGTCAGCCTGCCTGCCAGCGAGACCGGGGTCCCCAGACCCATGCCGGGCAAGGTATAGCCGGCGGTGATCAGCCACGGCTCGATGTCGGCCGCGGAAACGCGCGCATCGCCCTCCGCAGTCAGCCCCGCGGTTCCCTGCCGTATCGATCCGGCGAACTCGGCCCGCGAGTCGGGTCCGGCGATCGTGAAGCTCGTGTCGAGCCCGCCTTCGAGCGTTCCGCTGAGCGACAGCGTGGATTCCGCCGGCCCGGTCATGCCCAGCGGAGCGGTCGGCACGCCGTAGAGCGCCAGCAGTGTTTCGGCGTTCGGGCTCTCCGCCTGGAAGTCGACCTTGAGCGGCGCGGTCGCCGACAGGCCGCCATTGACGGTTCCCGACACCGTCAGCGAAAACGTCTCTCCGGCGGCGCTGCCGCTCGCTGACATCTCCAGCGCCGTCGCCTCGTCGCCTTCCGGAGCCAAGGAGACGAGCGCGTCAACGCGCGTATCATCGAGCAGGCCGGGATAGTTGCCGGCGCGGCGTGCGAGCGCGGCGACGATGGCGTTGCCCGGGCGGTTGGCGTCGAGCCGCGCGACCAGGGGCTCCAGGTCGACCGCGACGACGCCGATGTCGACATTGCCCGCCGGCCTTGTCGCGAAGTGCCGCAGGGTGCCTGCCGCGGTCAAGGTCGCGCCGTCGAGGCCACCGACCGTCAGGCGATCGATCTCCAGCGTTCCGCCTCGGATGCGCAGCGCCGTGTCGACCGTCTCGGCGACGAATCCCGCGGCCGCCACGGGCCCGGCCTTGAGTTCGAGGTCGACGTCGGTGTCGGCCGCCCGGTTGACGCCGGTGTCGCTGACGAACAGCGAGACGAAGGCCGCGAGGCCGTCGATGTCGAGCCCGCCTCCGTCGAGGCGCATGGCGAGCATCGGCTTCGCGCCCTCATTCGCCAGACGCTCGATGTCGCCGGTGAACCTGGCCGTGCCGAGGATAAGTTCGAGGTCTTGGAAGGACTGCTTTCCCCTGCCTAGGTCGACCTTCGCATGAAACCCTGCCGAAGGCAGGCGGCGTATCGCCTCGTCGACCTCGGTCGACACCCAGGCGGCGAAGCCCGAAGGCTGGCCGATCGCCACCAGCAGGTCGCCGCGGAATCCGAGCCTGTCGTCGGTGGCGAGCACGCCGCTGCCTTCGAGCGTCGTCCTCCCCGGCAGGGACGCTGCGAAGGATCGTACCTTCCATCCGCCTTCGCCCGGCTCCGCCGAGATACGCACGTCCCTGATCGTGGTGTCGCCCGCGACGACGGCGGGAAGCTTGACCTCGACGGCGCCGGGTATGGTCGGCCGCGGCAGGTCCACGAGCACGGCCTCGAGCGCCGCCAACCGCTGCGTGAAGGTGAGGCCGGACGCGTCCTGCTCATCGACGATCGCCTGGTCGAAACGCACCTGTGCGCCGTCTGCAAGGATTTCGAAGCGCGGCTCCCGTCCGAGGTCGAATGTAGCGCTTCCGTCCGCCGTGTATGGGTCATCGAGCGGGCCGGTCTCGAAACGGAACTCGTCGATCGCCAGCCGCGCATGATCGAAGGTGAACCTGCCGTTCAGCCTGTAGGGCGGCGGCAGAGGCTTTCCCGCGCCGTCCTCCTGGAGGGCGAAGGTCTGGCCGCCCGTACCGCGAAGGTCGTCCTTGCTGACGCTGCGCGCATCCAGGCGGAACCCACCGGCATAGGTGATCGCCCCGTCCGCCAGTTTCACGGTGCCATCGAGTTCGACGGCGAATGGATAGACGATGGGATCGGCCTTGATGCGGACGCGCATCGAACCCGTGTCCTCGACACGGCCGGTCGAAGCGGTCAGCGCCGCGCGGGCGCCGTCGATGCGAAGTGTGCCGTCGATCCGCCAGGGCCCCGCGAGCGATCTGGCCGACACCTCGGTGTTGATCTCGGAGAGCACATGCTCGCGTCCGCTCGTCCCGTGTCGGATCGCGACCTGCCCTTCCGTGATCGTCAGCTTCTCCAGGCTGATATGCGTTACATCGAACGGCACGGACGGCCGCATTGCCCAGTCGACCGCGCCGTCGGCGCCGACCGAGATGACGGCTTTGGGACGCACGAGGCGCATGTCGAAGATCTTCACCTCGCCGCTCATGAACGGCGCGAGTTCGGCGTCCATGGAGAAGGTTTCGACCGTCATGGCGGGCTGGCCTCCGGGGCCGCCCGCCACCGCCACGTCGGTGAAGGTCACGGAGGGAAAGGGGAGTAGCCGAGCCGTGGCGTCACCCTCGACGGTCACCTTGCGGCCGAGGATGGCGCTCGCCTCGCGTTCGAATTCGGATCGGTAGCTCGACCAGTCGACGAAGTACGGCACGACCAGCGCAGCCGTGAGCAGGAGCACGATAAGACCGCCTATGAAGACGAATAGCCGGGCCAGTGCCGCTCTCCCGCTTTCCTCGATCCAGGAAGACTCACTCTAGCCGGATGAGCGTGTCGATAAAGTGGCAATTTCCCGGGTCGGCACTCCTCAGAAGACCAAGACCTTGCCTGGGTTCATGATGTTGTCCGGGTCCAGCGCCCGTTTGATGCTGCGCATGATTTCGACCCCGTGCCCATGCTCACGGGCGAGATAGGGCATCTTTCCCTGTCCCACCCCGTGTTCGCCCGTACACGTTCCCTCCATCGCCAGCGCACGCAGGTTCAGGCGTGAAACGAACGCTTCCGCGCGCTCGATCTCATCCAGATCGCTCATGTCCATCAGAACCAGCACATGGAAATTGCCGTCGCCGACATGACCGACGATGGGTGCCACCAGCCCGTTGCGGGCGATGTCCTCCTCGGTCTCCGCGATACATTCGGCAAGCCGCGAGATCGGCACACAGACGTCGGTCGAGAGCCCCCTGGCGCCGGGTCTCAATGTCAGAGCCGACCAATAGGCGTCGTGACGCGCCTTCCAGAGTTTGGTCCGCTCCTCGGCGATGGCCGTCCAGTTGAACGGGCCGCCGCCATTGTCGGCGGCGATCTCGCCGAACATCTCGGCCTGCTCGGCGACGCCTGCGTCGCTTCCGTGGAATTCCACGAAAAGGCACGGGCTCTCCGGATATCCGAGTTTGGAGTAGGTGTTCATCGCCCGCATCTGCAGCGCGTTGACCAGTTCGATGCGCGCCACCGGAATGCCGGTCTGGACCGTGGCGATGACCGCGTTGCAGGCGGCCTGAAGATTGGGAAACGGACAGACCCCGCCCGACACGGCCTGCGGGATGCCGTAGAGCTTCAGAGTCAAGGACGTGATGACTCCGAGGGTCCCTTCCGACCCGACCAGAAGCCGCGTCAGGTCGTAGCCGGCGGACGATTTCCTGGCCCGCCGCGCGGTCGTCACTGACTGGCCGTCCGCCATCACCGCGGTCACCGACAGCACGTTGTCGCGCATGGTGCCGTAGCGCACGGCGTTGGTGCCCGAGGCCCGCGTGGCCGCCATGCCGCCGAGGCTGGCGTTCGCGCCTGGATCGATCGGGAAAAACAGTCCGGTATCCCTGAGATACGTGTTCAGCGCCTCGCGGGTCACCCCGGCTTCCACGACGCAGTCCAGGTCGTCCGGGTTGACCGCGACGATGCGGTTCATCCGGGACGTGTCAACCGAGATGCCGCCGCCCGGCGCGTTGACGTGACCTTCGAGCGAGGTCCCCGTGCCGTAGGCGATCACCGGCACCCGATGCTCGGCGCAGGCGCGCACGATCGTCTCCACCTCGTCATGAGCTTCGGGAAACGCGACCCCGTCGGGAGTCTGCAACGGTATGTAGGTGGTGGTGTGCCCGTGCTGTTCGCGCACCGACTGGTTGGTCTGGAAGCGTTCGCCGAACCGCTGCTTGAGGATCCCGAGCACTGCGGCGATGCCCTGCTCGTTGCGCGGCACCGTGGTAAGGTCGCTCAGCGCCATGCTTTCCTCCGCGAATGGACCAGTGGCGGTGCTTGTTGTCGGTCTAGGCTTCTTTAGTCTGTAGAGCGCCGGCGTGTCGCCCGGCAAGCATCCGAGAGGCGCCGATGTCCCTTCCAGCACCATTCGTCTCGCGTGTCATGGCCGTCGAGAAGGATTGGATCGACTACAACGGCCACATGAACATGGCGTACTACAACGTGCTGTTCGATCGTGGCGCGGACGATGCGTTCGAGGTTCTTGGCCTCGGTCCCGACTACGCTCGTACCCGGCGTCTCACCAGCTACACCGCCGAAGTTCATGTGTGCTACGT
Source organism: Rhizobiaceae bacterium (assembly GCA_050184585.1). Taxonomy (GTDB): domain Bacteria; phylum Pseudomonadota; class Alphaproteobacteria; order Rhizobiales; family Rhizobiaceae; genus JBFXAF01. The sequence continues at coordinate 21,034 of JBFXAF010000010.1, forward strand.
GCGCGAACTCCACCTCGGAGACCGGGTGACCGTCACCTGCCAGCTCATCGACGCCGACGACAAGCGTTTTCACTTCTACCAGGAGATCGTCCACGCGGACGGATGGCTCGCGGCGACCTCCGAAGTGCTGGCGCTTCACATCGACATGTCGGGGCCGAAGGTCGCCCCCTTTCCCCCCGACATCGCCGAGAAGGTCGAGGCCATGCGGACAGCGCATGCTTTCCTGCCGCGGCCGGAACGCGCCGGGCGTTCTATTGGAATCCGCAGAAAGCCAAGGTGAAACATTTGTAATCGTTGGTGATTGAACCGCGTCCGCTCCCTCGCCGTTACCCCCCGGAACACACAATTCAAAGACGGTGGGCACCGCATGAATAGGGAAACTGGCGCTGGTCGCGTCGACGACTGGCATATGACCGACGATCTGCACGCTCCGAAGGGAAAGGCGGATCCGTTTGCGGCTGCAATGCGCGCCACGCGCATGGCGATGATCGTGACGGACCCCAAGCAACCGGACAATCCGATCGTCTTCGTCAATGACGCGTTTCTCAAGCTGACTGGTTACGACCGGTCCGAGGTGGTCGGCAGCAACTGCCGATTCCTTCAGGGCGAAGAGACCGATGCGGCCGAACTCGACCGCGTTCGACAGGCAGTGGTGAACCGCGAACCGGTGAATGTTGACCTCCTCAACTACCGCAAGGACGGCTCCACGTTCTGGAATTCGCTCTACATCAGCCCAGTCTCCGATGAGGATGGCGAGTTGCAGTACTTCTTTGGTTCGCAACTCGACATCACCGAACGGAAATCGTCGGAATTGCGGGCGCGCGCCGACAAGCGTCGTTTCGAGCAGGCGGTGAAGGACCGCACGCGAGAACTCGAGGCCGCGCTCGAAGCCCAGACGGTGCTTCTCCATGAGGTGGACCACCGGGTGAAGAACAACCTCCAGATGGTTTCGTCGCTGATCCTCATGCAAAGCCGGTCGATCCCCGACGAGGGCATCCGACGCTCTCTGCGGTCGATGCTGGCGCGGGTCGAGGCTCTGTCGACGGTGCATCGCCGTCTCTACCAGTCGGACGACGTGAGGCAGTTCGACGTCGCCGATTTTGTCCGCGACCTGGTGCCTGATCTGGTCGCAGCGTCAGGCCGCAGCGACGTCCGTGCGGAGCTCGATCTTGCCCGCGTCGACGTGCCGGCGCAGAAGGCCGCCCCGGTCGCGCTGATGGTCAACGAACTCGTCACCAATGCCCTCAAGCACGGTTTCAATGGCGGACGCGCGGGAACGATATCTGTTTCGGTTCGTTCGAAAGGCCAGGAGTTCGAGATCGAGGTGCGTGACGACGGGACCGGAATGTCTCCGCCGAACGGCAAGTCCTCATTCGGGACGGATCTTGTAAAGGCGTTGGCCCGCCAGTTGCAGGCTAAGGTGACGTGGGAACCAGGCGAACCGGGAACCCGCGTGATGATCAGCCTGCCTGTCGAATCACACGCCGCGGAGTGACCAAATGAGTGATCTGCAGGCATTGCGCGTCCTCGTCGTCGAAGACGAGGCGTTGTTGGCGATGGAGTTGGAAAGCCTTATCGAGGACGCGGGCCACGAGGTGGTGGGCTGGGCCACCAGTTCGTCCGAGGCGCGGCGGCTGATCGACACCACCGAGGCCGACCTGGCGTTCGTGGATATGCAGTTGGCGGACGGCCCAACGGGGGTCGAAGTCGCCAAGTATTTCGCCGAGGTCCGACCGATGCTGGTCGTGTTCCTCACCGCAAATCCCAAACGCATCCCGGAGGATTTCGCCGGAGCCTGTGGCGTCATCGCCAAGCCCTACACGGTCGCGGGACTCGCAAGCGCACTGCGGTATCTGCAGGAGGGCATCCGTCGCCCCCCGCCATCGGCAGGGCGGCCCACTGGCTTCGCCCTTTCGCCGCGATACGACGCCGCATGGCTGCCGGCCTAGGATGATCGGCTGGGGCGGGCATGACCGGCAGCCGCCCGGTCGCGCCTGGGGCGATGGCTACGCCAGCTTTTCCCTGAAGAACGTGATTGTTCGTTCCCAGGCCAGCTCCGCCGCTTCCTTGTTGTAGCGAGCCTCCGACGTATCGTTGTTGAACGCGTGCTGGGCGCCGTCATAGACGTGGATGGTGAACTCCTTGCCCGCCGCTTCGAGCGCTTCCCGGTAGGCCTCGATGCCGGCATTGACCCGCTCGTCGAGCCCGGCATAGTGCAGCAGCAGCGCCGCCCTGATCTGTGGCACGTCCTCGACTTCGGGCTGTCTTCCGTAGTAGGCGACGCCTGCCGCGAGAGCCGGCGTCGCCACGGCGAGCTGGTTGACCGCGGCGCCGCCCCAGCAGAAGCCGACCGCGCCGACGAGGCCGTTGCTCGCCTGGTGGAACTCAAGGAAATTCACCGTCGAGACGCCGTTCGCCGCCGTCTCCTCGGGATCGAGTTGCGAGAACATCTGGCGCGCCTCGTCCTCGTCTTCCGGCGTGCCGCCGAGCGGCGACAGGAAGTCGGGCGCCAGCGCGAGGAAACCTTCCAGTGCGATGCGCCGCGTCACGTCCCGAATGTGGCCGTTCAGACCCCTGTTCTCATGGATGACGATCACCGCCCCCAGACGGTCGGCGACCCCGGCCGGACGCGCGAGGTAACCCTTGATCTCGCCCTCGGCGCCCGCCCACACGATGTCCTCGCCCGTGATCCGCGCATCATCCTCGGCGACCGTCGCGGCGGCGGCCGGGCTCGCCGCCAGCATCGGCGCGATCGCGGCGGCCGCTGCGCCCGAGCCCGCCAGCCTTGTCAGCTTCTCCATGAATGCCCGCCGGTCGAGGGTGAGGTGCGTATACTCGTCATAGGCGTCGATCATCGCCTGCGTGATCGTCGGTCGCTGCATGCCGGTCTCCCTTCCTGTCGACGCGCCGGAACCTAGGCCGTGGCGGCCTGCGGTCCAGTCAAGCATGCGTGAGGCCGGACGGACCGACCACCTACCTCCGCTCGTCGAAGAAGCGTCGCACGCCTTCGAGCAGTGGCAGCGCCGCCGCGAATCCGTCGGCAGCGAACGCTGTCCTGAGAGCGCCAAGTTCGGGGGCCATCGACGCGATGCAGGCCTGGCGGACCGCCCGTCCGGCCTCGGTGATGTCGACCCGCTTGGAGCGCCCATCCTTCGCGTCCGGCGCGACCGAGATGAAGCCCCCCCGCTCCAGATGGCCCAGCGTGTTGGTCATGGTACCCTTGGTCACCTGCATCGCTCGGGCGATTTCCAGCGGCGTCCGGTTGCCGCCCAGACGGGCCAGGTGGTTGAGCACCGCGAACTGCGGCAGGGTCATGCCGACCGGCATCGCCTTCTCGAAGGCGTTGCCGGAAAGCTGGGCAACGATGTGAACCTCGTTGAAGTATCGAAACAGCAGGGCAAGGTCGTCACTGCCGGTCATGTTCCGTGAATCCGCGTCTCGCTTGGCCATCGCGGCGCGGCCGCGACCTCGGGACCATAGCCGAGGCGGCAGAACATTTGCAGCGTCTCGTCCGCCTGGACGCCGAGCGCGGCGCGCATCGCCTCGCGGTGCGGCTGCATCTCGGAGAACTCCTGCAGCGCCTGGCTGAAGGGCTGAATGGCCAATCCCGCAGCCGTCGCCGCCAGGTTGATGCGCAGGTGGTCGCGGCCGGCCGCGATCTGCTCGGCGCGGCCATTGCCCCGCGTGGTGGTCCACAGGAACGCCATGGCCGTGTTGAACGGGGCCTTCAGGATCGGAAGCTGCTGGCTGAACGCCGCGGACGACGGATCGAGCATGTCCTGCTTGTCCAGGAGGCCGGTCAGCGCCAGCATCTCGATGAAGGCGCCCGAGAGATCGATGCCGTCGGGGTTCGCCTCGATCTCTGCCTTTCCGATGCGGATCAGGTCGATGCTCTCCTTTGCGGTACGGGTGGTGCTGATTTCGAGGTGCATGGCTTGCCATGCCTGGTCGCGCAGTGCCGCGACACGCTCGGGATCGGCCGTCCAGGCCGTGCCAACCGTCCGGGCCGCGCCAGCGACGGCAGCAAGGCCAGCGTCGTCGACCGGCCGGCCGACATCGTAGGGCTCCTTGTTAGACCTTCGGTCGAGGACATGCGCGAAGAGCGGGTCGCCCTCGACCGGACCGTCCGCGCTGAAGCGGATCCGCGCGACCGGCCGTTCGTCCAGTCTCGGTTGCGGCTCGCCGTCCGGAAACAGGGTCACGGCGGCGCGAAGTCCGTCCTGCGCCGCCGCCATCTCCAGGAGTTCCAGAAAGCAGCCGAGACCGATCGTGATCTGGCGATCGAAGGGATCGGTCTCCGGCAGCCGTCGGTCGGGATCGCAGTAAAGCGCGATCTCGTCCGAGACGGAGAGGTCGGCGAGCCATGGCTGCCGGTTGTGGGGGTTGGGGGCGAGGACAGCGTAGGACAGCGCGCGCCGCCGTGCATCCATCCCCTGCCCGGCGATCTCCCAAGGCCGCCGCGCGCCGGACGGGTCGCGCGTTGCCGCCCAGGCGCCGGCAGTTGCCGCGAGCACCACGCCGCCGCCGACGAGCGAGAGGAAATTGCGCCTGCTGGTCATCGGTCTCTCCAATGGTTTGACATCAAACCATATCGTTTGATGTCAAACTTTTATCAAGAGAACCGGCTGCGATTTTTTGTTGAACCTTTCGATCGGCCGCCGCGACCCATGTCCGAACGCCGCGGAACGAGAGCGGCGCGAGACTGATCCGAAACCCGAAAGGATACTCTGATGACCTCGCTTCGCACCACCATCGCCGCCGCGCTCCTCGCCGCCGGCACGCTCGCCTCCAGCTTCGTTCCCGCCCAGGCCGATCCGTCCTTCGGCATCTATTTCGACGGCAGCGGGGGCGGCGGTCTCGTCTTCGGCGACGACGACGTCGAGATCGGCGTCGGCTTCGGCCCCGGCGGCGGCGGCCTGTCGATCGACGCGGCCAAATGCACCAAGTCGGAAGCGCTGGGCAAGGCGGCGTCGATGGGCATCTACAACCGCTCGATCAAGAAGGTGACCACGAACTACATCACGGTCGGCGGCAAGCTCGCCGGCGATCATGTTCGCCTCATCGTCAAGCGCAAGACGCACCACTGCGCGGTGAAGAATTTCTACTACGTCTGATCACTGGGGAGGGGCGGCGTCGGCGACGCCGCCCCTCTCTCCGCTAGGTTCCCTGTTCCATGAAGCGGATGCGATTGCCGAACGGGTCGATCACCTCGCATTCCAGTCCCCAGTCCTGTCGCTCCAGGCCGGGCCGATTGTATTTGTAATTCTTGGCGAGCAGGCCCTTCTGGAAAGCCTCGACGCCCTTCATGGTGCAGACCGCCGTCGCGCCCGGACTGGCGTCGCCCGAATGCTCGGAGAGATGCAGCTTCAGCCCGCCGCGCGACACCTGGCAATAGAGCGGCGCGCCGGGATGGAAGCGGTGCTGCCAGTCGACCGTGCAGTCGAGGAAGCCTTCGTAGAACCCCCTCGCCTTCTCCTCGTCGAAGATGCGGAAGATGGGCACGGGCTGGGTGAAGCTGGGCGCGGTTTCCCCGCTCGTGACGGCGTCCTTGTCGAGCTTGGCCACGAGCACGTTCCAGTTGTCGAAGCTGAATTGCCGCGCCACGATCTCGAGTGCGTCCGAGTGGCTGATGGCGATCTGTCTCTCCGCGAGTGCGGCACGGATGGCCTTCGCCATCCCCTTGGCGTCCTGGATGTTGCGCATGGAAAATGCCCTTCGCTGACGGCGAACCTTGGATCAGCGCCCGCATTGCCGAACCGTTCGCCGTCCTTGCTAGGGACATGATCGAAGGTCTGCTTCCCTGGATGCGTTCACCATCCCGGCATGACCGGGGCGGGCGGCGGGCCGCATCCGGCCTGTGCGAAATCTAGCCACAACCGGCCAGGCGATCAATCGGCCATGAAGCCCCGGGTTCACCGAAGAGAGGGCAATCGCGCTCGCGCCGCAATCTTCTTCGACCGTGCCCGAGGCAACGGAGACAGGACGAGATGTGGAATTGGGGTCGGTTCGCCGGATTCTTGGCCTTGGCGACGCTCGCTGGATCGACGGGCACACTTGCGGAGGAGCTCGAAACGACCACGATCGGCGACCTGACCTTCAACTACAAATCCACATCGTGGCGGATCGAGCACGAGGGCAGCGGACTGGCTACAACATGCGTGCACGACGACTGCCGCGGCGCCGTGATCGACATCAGCCGCCGCGAGGGTGAGGCCGGCTGCACCGAGGAAGCGATGGTCGCCGAGGCCGAGCGCCTGTTCCCTGTTCAAGGACGCGCCTATGCGAACATGCTTCCGGCCGGCCGCTTCGCGCTAATGCTGGCCCAGCGCCACGACGGCCCCGATCTGAGCTCACCGGAATTCGCACATGGCTGTGTCGCATGGCAAGGCAGAGAATACCGTTTCGCCATGCGGCCCGAAACCGTCGGTACGCAATCGTGGATCGGCGGCGCGCTGCACTACCTCGTCGCCAATGCGACCGCCCCCGAAGCCGTGATCAAGACGCTGCGCATCGGCGACGTCGACTTCCCTGTCTCGACGGAGACATGGACGATCGGCCACGTCGGCGACACGGTTTGGCTCACATGCCGGATGCCGACATGCCACGAGCCAGACATTGCCGCGACACTCTCGGTGCAGTCGCCGCAGGAGCCGTGTCCAGCCCCGACCGGAGACGGGGAGGACGAAAACTATACGAGGGTCGAGACGCTCGTTTCCGAGGCGCCCGAAGGGCTCGATTTCACGATTTCGGAGACTTCACTTGGATGCCGCAACTACGTGCCGCCGAGCCTTGAGGCATGCGCAATCCACGGCGGCCGATCCTACCATCTGTCTGTTCCCGGCGCGTCGGGCTGTCGGTCCGCTATCTGGGACATCCCCAAGGACGTTCTTGTCGATCTGCTGAAAGGCGCGCGGATCACCAGGTAGAATCTGGCTGCGTCAGGCCTCCAGCTCGACCACGAAGCGCGCGCCGCCGCCTTCGGGCGTCTCGAGGCGGACATCGCCGCCGTGATTGCGCGCGATCTGGCGGACCAGGGCGAGTCCCAGTCCCCAGCCGCCGGCCGACTCTCCCCTGCCTGCCGGCCGATAGAACGGCTCGAACACACGCTCCCGTTCGCTCTCCGGAATGCCCGGTCCATGATCCCGGACGGAAATCAGGGCCTTGCCGGCGTTCATCTCCGCGAAGACCTCGACCGGCGGCGCGCCATGCCTGAACGCGTTGACGATCAAGTTGCGGACAAGACGCGTGAGCAGCTTAGCGTCGCCCTGGACGATGGCCGGCGTTCCGTTCGCCTCGATGCCGTGGCGCGCGGCCTCCTCGGCGGCGAGCGCGAGCAGGTCGACGCTCATGGCGGTTTTCGTCGGCCCCACATGGTCCAGCCGGCTGGCAAGCAGGATCTCCTCGACCAGTTGGTCGAGTTCATCGAGGCTCTCCAGCATCTCCTTCCGGTGAGCCTCGCTCGGATTCTCGGCGTTGAGTTCCGACGCCATCCTGAGCCGCGCGAGTGGCGAGCGCAGTTCGTGGCTCGCATTGGCGAGCAGAGAGCGATGCGCGCCGACAAGCGTGCCGATCCTGTCAGCCGCCGCGTTGAAGCTGGTCGCGACCGCCGCGACCTCGTCGCGCCCGTGGATGGGGACGCGCGTATCGAGGTCGCCTTCCCCGAACTTCTCCACCGCGCGCCGAAGCGATTCCAGCCGTCGCGTCAGGTGGCGGACGACCGGATAGGCTGCCGCCCCTATGACCGCCGCGATCAGGAGCAGATAGCCGAGTTGCCCCCCTCGGGGACCGCCGCGTGGGTCGTCAAGTCGCGCCACCACGGTTCGACCGTCCGCCAGTCTGGCGGCGAAATCGTGCGGCTGGTCGAACTCCCTTCGCCGGCGCGCGACCTCTTGGGGCAGGGGCAAGGTCGGCCCGGCGGACGCGATGAGCCCGCCGGCCGCGTCGTAAAGGGATATGTCCGCGTCGAATGCCTGGGCGAGGCGATCCACCATCTGCTGCGATGCTTCCCGGCCGGCTCCGGCGGGAAGCATCGCAGCAAGGAACGTGTCGCGCCGCGTCATCCAGCCGGTCTCCTCGCGATCCGACACGATGCGCCAATAGACGCCGGTCGCCAGCGCGACCGCCGCCAGGCACGCCATCAGCGTCAGATAGACCTTGAGGAACAGCCGGCTGCGCATCAGGCGTCGTCCTGGTTGCGCGCGAAGACATAGCCGGCCCCGCGCACCGTGATGATACGCCTCGGATGCTTCGGATCGGTCTCGATGGCGGCGCGGATGCGCGAGATATGCACGTCGATCGAGCGGTCGAAGGCCTCGAGTTCGGCGCCCTTGACGAGGTCCATCAACTGCTCGCGCGACAGCACCCGGCCGGCGTTCTGGGCGAACGAAGCCAGCAGATCGAACTGGTAGCTGGTCAGGAGCCTGTCCGTTCCGTCGAGGCGCACCGCGCGTGAGCCCGGATCGATCTCCAGTCGCCCGAACCTCCACGACTTCTCCTCGGCGCCCTGCCCGCCGCCACGGCGCAGGATCGCCTTCAGCCGCGCCAGCAACTCGCGCGGGTTGAAGGGTTTCGGCAGATAGTCATCGGCGCCGAGTTCGAGCCCGACGATGCGGTCTGTCTCGTCCCCCTTTGCAGTCAGCATGAGCACGGGCACCCGCGAAATTGCCCGGATGCGGCGGCAGGTCTCGAACCCGTCGATGCCAGGCAGCATGACGTCAAGCACCACGGCGTCGGCGGGCAGTCGCTTCAGCTGCGCCAGTCCCGCCTCGCCCGTCGTCTCGCGATGGACGGAATATCCGTTGCTCGACAGATAGTCGGCCAGCATGGCGGAGAGCCTTGTGTCGTCATCGACGATGAGGATCGTTTCCGCCATGCCGATACCTGTTACCAGCGGTCGCGGGCTCTTTCGAGCCGCTCGGCGAGCTTCGCGCGCTGCTCCGGCGTCAGCACCTCGGCGGCCTCGACCAGCGCGGCGCTGACCTTCTGCGAGGCCTGGTCGATCGCCGCGATACGCTCGGCGCGCAGTTTTTCGACCGCCGCGCGGTCGATCGCCGGGGCCGCCAGAAGTGCGGCGAGCTGTTCGCGGGCATCCCGGAACTCGCGCATCGCCGGCCTGACCTCGTCGCGCACGCCGTCGACGATGTCCCAGAGCTTTTCTTCCTGCTCGGCTGTGGCGTCGACATGGTCGAGCATGCGCTCGAACCGGCTCTCGCCGAAACCGCCTATGCCGTGGCGCCCGTGGCCCCAGCCGCCGCCTGCCAGTGCGACTCCGGTGCCCGCGACGGCCACCAGCGCCAGGCCGCCGACGAGGAGGCGCTTGCTCCAGCCGCTGAAAGCCAGCGCGGCCTTGGGCGTCTCGTTGGGATCGTGCTCGATGTTGTTGTTCTCGTCTGTCATCGTCGTGCTCCTGTTTCAGCGCGATCACCCGTGGACCGCGACTGGTGGCACGATAGGCGCCCGACATTTCCGCCGAACCGGGCGAATGTAAAGAAGTGTGAAGCACATCGGCAGAGCGGGCGCGCACCCCCAGTGAGCCGGTACAAAACGGCAACGCCTTCTGGCCTTTCCGGACCGAATCACTACATTCGCCCATGAGATGGCCGGCTTTCCCGAAGACGATTCTTTTCCCGCAGCGACCGTGCCGCGTGGCGGGGGCCTCGCCGCGCGCGCCATGGCCGCGCGGGGGTCGCGTGCGGCCGATTATCTGTCCGGCCTGAATCCCGAGCAGCGGCTCGCCGTCGAGACGACCGAGGGCCCGGTTCTCGTGCTCGCCGGCGCCGGCACCGGCAAGACGCGCGTCTTGACCACACGCATCGCCCACATCCTCGCCACGGGAAAAGCCTTTCCCTCGCAGATTCTCGCCGTCACCTTCACCAACAAGGCCGCGCGCGAGATGAAGATACGCATCGGCCACCTCGTCGGCGAGGCGGTCGAGGGCATGCCATGGCTCGGCACGTTCCACTCGATCGGCGTCAAGCTGCTGCGCCGCCACGCGGAGCTCGCTGGCCTGAAATCCGACTTCACCATCCTCGACACCGACGACCAGATCCGCCTGATGCGCCAGTTGATCCATGCGGAAAACCTTGACGACAAGCGCTGGCCGCCGCGCCAGTTCGCGCAGATCGTCGACGGCTGGAAGAACAAGGGCCTCGGCCCCGACGAGATCCCGGAGGGCGACGCCCGCGCCTTTGCCAACGGCAAGGGACGCGAACTCTACCGCGCCTATCAGGAGCGCCTGAAGACGCTCAACGCCTGCGACTTCGGCGACCTGCTCTGCCACCCGATCCGCATCTTCCGGGGCAACCCCGATGTGCTCGCCGAGTACCACAAGAAGTTCAGATACATCCTCGTCGACGAGTACCAGGACACCAACACCGCCCAGTACATGTGGCTGAGGCTGATCGCCCAGAGGCCGGGCGCAGCTTCTCCCTCCCCCTTGCGGGGAGGGTCGGTCCGCGCAGCGGACCGGGGTGGGGTAACCTCCGACGCGCGTGGCATCCCCCCGGTGCCTCCTGAGGTTACCCCCTCTGTCGGCTTCGCCGACATCTCCCCCGCAAGGGGGGAGAGACCCGTGATCAACATCTGCTGCGTCGGCGACGACGACCAGTCGATCTACGGATGGCGCGGGGCCGAGGTGGACAACATCCTGCGCTTCGAGAAGGATTTTCCTGGCGCCACCGTGATCCGCCTCGAACGCAACTACCGCTCCACCGCCCACATCCTCGGCGCGGCCTCTCACCTCATCGCCCACAATGAGGGACGGCTCGGCAAGACGCTTTTCACCGACCGGCCGGATCCGGACGACGCCAAGGTCATGGTCCACGCCGCCTGGGACTCCGAGGAGGAGGCCCGCGCCGTCGGCGAGACCATCGAGGCCGCGCAGCGCGCCGGCCATGCGCTGAACGACATGGCCATCCTGGTTCGCGCCTCCTTCCAGATGCGCGAATTCGAGGACCGCTTCGTCACGCTCGGCTTGAACTACCGCGTCATCGGCGGCCCGCGCTTTTACGAGCGCCAGGAAATCCGCGACGCCATGGCCTTCTTCAGGGTCGTCGCCCAGGGCGCCGACGACCTCGCCTTCGAGCGCATCGTCAACGTGCCGAAGCGTGGTTTGGGCGAAGCCACCATCCGCCAGATCCACGACACCGCCCGCGCGCTCGGCGTGCCGATGCTCGAAGCGGCAGGCAAGCTCGCCGAGAGCGACGAGTTGAAGCCCCGCCCCCGCGCGTCGCTGCGCGAGGTCGCCGCGAACTTCGCCCGCTGGCAGGGCGCACTCGATTCCACGCCGCACACGGAGCTTGCGGAAATCATCCTGGAGGAGAGCGGCTACACCGAGATGTGGAAGGCCGACCGCAGCCCGGACGCCCCCGGCCGGCTCGAGAACCTGAAAGAGCTCATCCGCTCCATGGAGGAGTTCGAATCGCTGCGCTCCTTCCTGGAGCACGTCGCGCTTGTGATGGACGCCGAGAAGAACGAGGACCTCGACGCCGTCAACATGATGACGCTGCATTCGGCCAAGGGGCTGGAGTTCGAGACCGTGTTCCTGCCCGGCTGGGAGGAAGGGCTCTTTCCCCACCAGCGCGCCATGGACGAAGGCGGGCGCTCCGGCCTCGAGGAGGAGCGCCGGCTCGCCTATGTGGGGCTGACCCGCGCCAAGAAGAATTTGCATCTCTGGTTCGTCTCCAACCGGCGCATCCACGGGCTCTGGCAAACCACCGTCCCGTCGCGGTTCCTCGACGAACTGCCCGAGGCGCATGTCGAGGTCTCGGAGGGCGGCGGCTCCTATGGCGGCTACGGCTCGCACTATGGCGGCGGCTCCTTCGCGCCGGGTCGCGGCGGCGGTTTCCGCGAAGCCGGGCGGCAGAACCCCTATGGCGCCTCCCGCTTCGACAGCGTCGCGCCCTCGCCCCAGCGCGGCGGGACGGGCGAAGGCGCATTCGCCAACACCTACGCCACGCCGGGCTGGCAGCGCGCGCAGGCCAACCGCAACGAGGCTACCGACCGCAACTGGGGCACGCGCTCCGGCCACCAGGTCGAGCGCATCGGCTATGGCGAGGTCGATTCCGGCTACGGCGCCGGACGCGGCTCGGTGAAGGGCCGCACCATCGAGGGCGAGCTGGTGGCGAAATCGGTCTCCGACGCGCCCTCCCCCTTCAACATCGGCGACCGGGTCTTCCACCAGAAATTCGGCAACGGCAACATATCGTCGATTGAGGGCAATAAGCTCACCATTGACTTCGACAAGGCCGGCCAGAAACGCGTGCTCGACGGCTTCGTGAAGGGGATCTGAAACGATGGAACGGGGGCGGGACGCGCCCTTGAGCCGGCACACGCGGCTCGACCGCTGGTTCGAGCGTGTGCTGGGCGACCATGGCCCGCAGCATTTCGGCTCCGGCTGGTTTTCGGGCCTGACCGGCCTGCTGCTTTCGGTCGGCAGCTTCGCGGCGGTGCTGGTCTTCCGCTATCCGGAATGGCTGACCGCGCCCGACTTCCGCGCCCACTATCCCGTGGAGCTGATGCGCGGCATCCTCACCCTGGCCATCGTCGCCGGCTTCTTCTTTTCCGCCCTGAACATCATCCTCAGGCCCTCCAAGAAGCTCGGCCTCGCCGGCCTCGCCTTTGCGGCGCTGGCGGTCGTGTTCGGCGGCGACGGCGTCGAGGTCGACTGGCATGGGCCGGCGCCGGTCAGCCTTGGCCTCGACTGGCTGGTGCTCAACCTCGTGCTCCTCTCGCTCGTCTTCGTGCCGCTGGAGCGGCTGTTCCCGAAGAACCCCGAGCAGGGCACGTTCCGCCCCGGCTGGACCACCGACGGGCTCTATTTCATCGTCAGCCACGTTCTGGTCGAACTGCTCACCTTCTTCACCCTGCTTCCCGCCACCATCGTCTCGCAGGCCTGGCAGCTTTCGGCGCTCGGCGCGCAGGTGAAGAACCTGCCGCTGGTCGTGCAGGTGCTGGCGATCATGCTGGTGGCGGACCTGACGCAGTACTGGGTGCACCGCTTCTTCCACAAGAACCGCATCGCCTGGCCGTTCCACGCCATCCACCACTCGTCGCGCGCGATGGACTGGCTGGCCGGCTCTCGGCTGCATGTGGTCGACGTGGTGCTGACGCGCGGGCTGATCCTCGTGCCGCTCTTCCTCCTCGGCTTCGCCCGCGAGGCGCTCTATGTCTGGCTGGCCGTCGTCGCCGCGCAGGCGACCTTCATCCACGTCAACATGCGCTTCCGATTCCGCTGGATCGAACAGGTGCTGGTCACCCCGCGCTTCCACCACTGGCACCACGCGGAACGCCCGATCGACAAGAACTTCGCCATCCACTTCCCGTGGATCGACCGGCTGTTCGGCACCTTCCATTTGCCCGCCGGCGGCCGATGGCCCGACGAAGTCGGCATCCACGGCGACCCGGTGCCGGAGGAATTCCTGGCGCAGATGGTGTGGCCGGTGAGGAAGGTGGCGGGAAAGGGTGAGAACGGCTGACGGCGAGCCAATGCCGGTCCTCGGTGATGCAGGCCCCGATCCTACCTCTCGACATACTTATGGAGGATTGAGTTGATCAGCGTCTGGTAGGGCATGCCCTCCGCCGCCGCCCGAGCCTTGAGACGAGACAGGTCGCGCTCGGGAATCGAGATCGAGATTCGCCGACGCTTGCCGTCGAGCGTCTTCCGGGCAGCTTCCTGCCATAGTTTGCGCTGCGCCTCGATGTTTCCTACCGATACCCATTCACCGGCCTCGGAACTCTCAATGAACTGCCTCTCCTCGGCGTGGGTGAGATTTTTCTTGTCCACTTCATCCTCCGAGATAGTCGCGGGTCGCCTTACGGCTGGGGTACATTGTCTTCAGGAAAGCCGTCGTCCCGTAAGAAACGAAACAAACGATCCACGCGTAATCATCAATGTTCACGACGAGTTGTCGCTGATGGGCATAACGTTGCCGGTTAGGGTGGACGCGCTCGTCAAGTAGTTGTCCGTCGGACAGCGCCACGAGCAACCGCTCGAATCCTATCCCATGCCGTTCATTAAGTTCGGCATTCTTCCTTGGGCTCCAGTCGAAGTCCATCGTTCGATATATATCGAATACATATCACATTCAAGCACGAGGCGACGTGTCGGATCGACCGTCGCCCGATGCCAGGCTTGCGCCCGCCCCTACAGTGCCTCCGCGCCCTCCGGCACGCCGGTGTCGATCGGCTCCGTGGTCGGCGGCGACGACGCGCCGGTGCCGCCCGAATCGGCCCCGAGATACATCGAATAGCGCACATGGACGGTGGTCTTGCCGTTGACGCGGCTGAATAGGTCGATGACGTCCTGGTTCAGCATGCGCACGCAGCCCGACGATGCGTTCTTGCCGATCGAGCTCCATTCCGGCGTGCCGTGCAGGCGGTACATCGTGTCCTGGCCGTTTCGGAACAGATAGAGCGCCCGCGCCCCGAGCGGGCTCTGCGGACCGGGCGGCATGCCGTCGGCATATTTCGCCAGTTCCGGCTTCCTCGCGATCATCTCCGGCGGCGGCGTCCAGACGGGCCACGCCTTCTTGTATTCGATCACCGCGCTGCCCACCCAGTCGAAACCGGACTTGCCGAGGCTGACCCCGTAGCGGATCGCCTTGCGCCCCTCGAGCACGTAGTAGAGGTAATGCGCCGTCGTATCAACCACGACCGTGCCGGGTTTTTCCGACGTCGGGTCGATCACCACCTGGCGCACGAAGCGCTTGTTCAGCTTGTCGATCGGAATTGCCGGCAGGCTGTGGCCGCCGTCGGTCACCGCGGCATACATCACCGACGGGCTGGGGAACGTCGGCACGGCTGCGGCGGCTGGAAAGCCCAGCCCGAGACCGGCGACGCCGGCGGCCGAGCCGCCCAGAAACGCGCGCCGGCTGATCCGGCCTGAATGAAGCGGAAAATCGGACATCGGTCCCCCATCGATCGAAAAAGCGTCGTCACGCGGCGAACCGCGAACCTGCCCCATCGGTAGCAGATTCCAGCATCACCGTGAACATGGCCGAAAACGGGCGGCGCGAGGGGATCAGCCCGCAAAGGCGGCCCGGACCAGCCTGCGCACCACCGCCCTAACCCTTTCCCAGTCCGAGTCGGATGCGAGCGGAAGGCCGGAGAACTGTCCTGCCGCGGCGGCGGCGAGCACGAGATGCTGGATCGCGGCCAGCAGCGCGGCGTTGGTGGCGCCGATGTCGACGCCTGCCGGCGGCGCCAGCGTCCCCCTGCTCTCGGCCACCCAGCGCATCATCGCCTTCGACCGCGCCAGCGTCAGCCGCTGCACCAGCGGCGACGGCTCTGCGATCTCCCACACCATGATCTTCTGCATCAGCGGATCGGCGATCAGCGCGTCGAGGAAACCCAGCATCATCGCCTCGGCGAACGCGGCATAGCTCGTCGCCGGCGACAGGGGGGCGAGGCGTCTGCGCCAGTCTTCCGCTATGCCGGCGCCGATCGCGTCGATCAGCCCGTCCAGGCCACCGAAGTAGCGGTAGATCAGTTGCTTGTCGCAACCCGCGGCCCGCGCCACCGCGTTGACGCCGAGCCCCTGGAATCCGACATCGGCCAGCACGCCCCGTGCCGCCGCCAGAAGCGACGTCTCGGTCGCGGCGCGGTCGCGCTGGCGCTCGGTGTGCTCCGGCACGGCGAATCCCCGTTGGCGGTCCTTTCGCGCAATAGTCACTGGCCGCCCCGCGCGCAACCAGCACGCATCTCGCGTCGCATCCTGAATACTTCCTGACGCATTTTCCGCATTATGTCACCGGTCGGTGATATATGTCTGTCACCGACCGGAGACAATAGCGCTCCGACCCAACCGCGCACCCAGGGAGAAACCCATGTCCGCCTTCTCGACCCGCCTGCTCGCCGCCGGCGCCATCGCCTTTGCAGTCGCCTTCAACATCCCCTTCGCCATCCTCGGCGCCACCTTCGAATATCCCGACGTGCTCCGCCGCCCAGCCGGCGAGGTGCTGACCCTGTTCCACGCCGGCGGTGCGTCTTTGATCCTCACCTGGCATGCCTTCGCCATCGCCGCACTGCTCTTCGTGCCGCTGTCCATCGCGCTGAGCCTGCGCGCCGACCGGGTCGCCGCCACTCCCGCGCTCGCGATCGGCGCGGCCATTGCCGGCAGCCTGGCCGGTCTGGCGCAGGCGATCGGCCTCTGGCGCTGGGTCTTCGTCGTACCGTCGCTCGCCGCCGCCTATGCCGATCCGAGCGCGTCCGATGCATCGCGCCTCGCGGCGGAAAACACCTTTGCGTTGATCAATCTCTATGGCGGCGTCGCCGTCGGCGAACATATCGGCCAGCTGCTGACGGCCCTGTTTGTCGGCCTGCTGGCCACGATCCAGTTCCGCGAGGGCGGTCGCCTGACCGCGCTGATCGGCTATGTTGCCGCCGCCGCGATCGTGTTTGGCACCAATGAGGGGCTCGCGATCGCGCTGGGGCAGTCAGGCGAAATGTTCGGCCTTGCGACGATCGTCGGCTTCGTCGGACTGTCGACATGGCTGATCGCGACCGGCGTCGCCATGCTCCTGCCTGCCAGGTTCGATGCATCTGCCGCTACATTCGCCCGCTGATCGCTCCGACCCGAAAGCCAGTCCCATGTTCAGTTCATCGAAGCTCCTCCGCGTCGTGCTTGCCTTTGTCGGCTTGGCGATCATCTTCCTCGGCCTCAATGTCGGTTTGGGCGGCATCCAGACGCTGGGCTGGCAGGGCGGCGCCGACTTCATCACCATTACCGATGCCGGCGCCTTTTCGATCCGCGACAGCCATATCCGCTTCATTGGCGGAGTGTGGCTCGGCGTCGGGCTCATCTTTCTCGCCGGTGCGGTCGCGCTGGAGAGACTGCACGCAACGCTTATCCTCCTGGCGGGAGCGATCTTCATCGGTGGACTGGCGCGGTTCAGCGCCGCCGACCCTGCGGCCCTCTTCGACGCGGCGCTCCTGCCGTCGCTGGTGGCCGAACTGCTCCTGTTTCCCCTGATCGCGTTGTGGGTCGCGCGGTCGTAGTGCCTTTTGCCATCACGGGGCGCATCGTTCCGGCGGAGGGGTGTGGCTTCCCGGAAATCGGCAGGTGCTCAAGACCGGGGCGCACCTACCCCCACACCGCGCGCATCACTTGCTCGTCGGCCCTGATTTCCGTGATGGCCGCTAGCCCCTCGCCGCGCGCGAACAGCGACACCCCCCGCCCGGCCGTTCGCCAGTGGCCGGAGACCTCCATGCGGTAGACCTCGTCGGGCGACCAGCGGATCGTGTCCAGCCGCACGGTCGCCTCGGCGCTTGCTGCACCCGCCTCGAAAGTCCACACGGCATGCGTCGAGGGTCCGACCTCGCCGCCGTTCCACTCCTTGGTGATCTCGTCGCGGCTCTCGAACCGCCATCTCGGCGTACCGCCGGGTGGCTCGCCCGACAGCGCCGCCAGGATCGCCGGCGTCGACTCGCGCAGAAGCTTGGCAAGCGAGGCCGCTGTGATGGGTGGCACGGCGAGCGGGGCCCGGTCCTTCGGCAATCCGTCCACGCCTACCCCCTCAGCAGGAAGCCGACATAGGCGATCTTCCAGTCACCGCCGTGTCGCTCCATCACCCGCGTCTCGTGGCTGACGCCCGGCATGTCCATGTCGCGGTCGCCGGTTTCGATGCCGGTCTGGTCGAAGGTGAGCCATGCCATGTCGCCGATCACTGTGATCGACAGGTTGTCGCGCCGCACGATGGCCGCGTTGGGGTTCGGTACCGGGCTCTCCGCCATCACCTGGCGCATGCGCGCCGCGATCTCGTCCCAGCCGCGCTGCATGCGGATACCGCTTCGCTCCCACCAGCCCATGCGCCGTACGTGCCGCGCCTGCACCCAGCAACATGCGAAGGCGTCGAAATCCTTGTTCCAATAGGCCGCGGCCTCGGCCTCGATGACGGCCATGATCGCGCGCTCGTCGTCGCTCACGCCGAGCCGCCCCTCAGTTCCCGGACCTTTTCCGCGACCTGCCCCGCGAGGTCGACATAGAGTTCCTCGAGCCGCTCTGCGGCCTTCAATGTATCCGGGTCGTAGCCACCGCTTTCGAGCACCTGCGTGAGCTTCTCCACGAAGCCCGCCTGCTCCTCCAGCGCCCGGAACAGCGTGTCGACCTGTCCGGGCGTGATCGCCGGGTCGGCCAGCATCTTCGGCACATCGGCCGCCATCTTGCGGCCGGTCTCCCGCTGGTCCTTCAGGATGGCGATGAGGTCGGACATGCGCCGACCTTGGCGCGGCACGGCACGGGGGTCAACCGCGCCACGTCCCTCATCCTGAGGCGCTCGGCCGTAAGCCTCGAAGGAAGCACGGCGCCGGTGGACAAATTCTCGGCCTGCCCACAGCGATTCCAATCGCTTCCGCGAATTCTTTGCCCGTTTTCTCCACCTCCCCCGCCACCGCGCATATCCTACGTCCAGTTCCTCCCTCGGGAACGCCGGTCATGACGGTGATTGCGCGGGGAGGAACCGGCGCCTCCGGCAGCGGGTCGTAACCGCTGCCCGGGGAGGCTCCGCCAAAGGTTCCCCTGCGGGCATTACGACCCGTGCGTGCCGGACGGTTGCACTTAACCCCTCCGGAGCCTGCGAAAGGAGGCGAAGGCGGGGGAAGCGGATCGGGCGGACGCCAAAAATCGCCGGACGGGCGGCCGCGAGGTTGCACGTACCTACCTTAGTTGAGCGACCCCGTGGCCGCCGTCTTCCCCCATGACGCCCGACCGGCGAAGCCGGGTCGGAAAGCGAGTCATGGGCACTGCGAAGCCAATGGCCAGACCGGAAACGGGGCGTGGTCGTGTGGCGACGCGCGCCTCAGTGATCCTTGCCGCCCTTGTAGAAGATCTTCTCCCAGCGCTTCTGCGCCTCGTAGCCCTCGCGGATGAAGGGCGTGAAAGGCGCGGCGTTGAGCAGCGTGCCGTTGACGAGGCTGGCGGGAAATCCGGTCGGCTTGACGAAATCCACGAAGAGCACCACCCGCACCTCGTTCGAGTGGTTCCAGGCCTCGTGCTCGAAGGCGTCGTCGAAGATCAGCACCTTGCCCTCGTCCCAGTGGCGCACCTGGTCGAGCACGCGGATGGCCACCTTGTCGCTCTGTTCGGGCACCTTGAGCCCCAGATGCAGCCTGAGTACGCCGTTATACGGCCCGCGATGCGGCTTCAGGTGCTTGCCGGGCTCGAAGATCGAGAACATCGCCGACTTCAGCCCGGGGATCTTCTGCAGGATGCGCCAGGTCTCCGGGCAGGTCCGCTTGGCCTCGTCGCTCTCCTTGCCGTAGGCGCAGAACAGGAAGGTCTTCCAGTTGCGGTCGGTCGAGATCGAGCGAACCTCGTCGGAGATCTCGTGGAAGCCGGGCAGCTCGTCCTTGCGCTTGAGGAGCGTGTCGAGTTCGGTCCTGATGAGTTTCCACTCCGCCTCGATGCCGGGCACCCAGGGAAACGCAGCATTGTCGTAGATGGGCGGGTTGCCCAGCGTGGCGTGTTTGAGGTTCAGCCGCTCGGCCCAGTCGATGATCGCTTTGCCGATCCGGTAGCCGAGGCCGGGCCTGTGCATCAGATCCTCGACGCCTTCCGTCGCTTTCTGCTCGACCACCTGCTCGGCCATGGAACCACCTCTCGACTGATTGACCCGCACCACAGATACACCCGGCGGGCCGGTCGCGTCAGCCCCCGTGGCGATCGAAGCTGTCGGAGACGTCAGATCGGCGCTTTCTTGGGGATCACCCGCTTCACCGCTCGGCTCTCACCTTCGGGGTACTTGAAGACGCTCAGTCGGCCGTTCGGCTCGAAGAAGGCGCAATGGACCTCGCCGGTGTCGCGTACCCCCTCGAGCCTGAGCAGGGCGAAGAGTTCGCGCTCCGTCAGCGTTCCGGAGCCGAGCGCCGCCTCCACCACCTCCCCCTCGGCCACCACCATGATCGGAGCGCCCTCCAGCACCTTTTCGATCTTCTTGTGGCGATGAAGGAACCCCGTCGTTACCCGATGCAGCAGGATGACGACGGTGATCACGAGTATGCCCTGAAGCAGCCCGACCTCGGGATAGAACATCGGGTCGCCAGCGGCCGATCCGACCGCAATCACCAGCACGAACTCGAACGGCCCGATCTGCCCGACCCCGCCCTGCCCGACCATGCGCGAGAGGAAGATCGTGTAGGCGTACATGACGACGGTGCGCAGCACGATTTCCAGGAAGAAGGCGACATAGGCCGTCTCCCGATCCCCGATCAGGATGCGTGTCAGGTCGAAACCGCTGTCCATCACGGGCCCGGTGCTGCTGAAGATCGCAGGCAACGCCGACACCTGCGCAGCGGTTCCCGCGCCACGGCGCGTGCACAACCGCCTGCACGCGGCAGTCGAGTTGCATTTGAACCGAACTTTCCGTGCCTCGCGGCTAGGTTTCTCATGCAGGGGAGAAACCTGCTCCTTCCGCTTCCGAGCGGTTTACCTCCGCCCCTTCCGTCCCGACACCCCCCGGGGCGGAAGGGGTCGGGTCGGAGGCCCCCCATGCGCCGAGCCCTTCTCGTCCTCGCCGTCGCCGCGGCGCCGCAGGCCGTCGAGGCGGAGCAGGTCGCCGCGGCGGGCAATGGGGCGAGCGCCGGCATCGAGCGTCATTTCACGACCGATGTTCTGGACAGCCCCGTTGCCCGCTCCGATTTCTACACGCGCGCCACCGGCTCGTTTCGCTATTTCGGCGACATCGAGGTGGGCCGCATCGGGATATCGGGAGAGGTGTCTGCCAGCCGGCACGACACGGTTCGTATCGAGGACGACTTCGCTGCCGGTGTCACCGTGGAGGCGACGCGCCGCGTCGCCGAGCATCTCGAACTCAGGGGCGCATTGTCGGCGACCGTCGGCGAAGAGGGTGACGATCTGCCGCTCGGCCCCTTCGCGATCGGGATCCGCACGCGGACGGTCGCGCTCGCCGCGACCCTCCAGGCAGGCTACGACATCGGCCAGGGAACGTCGATCTCCGTCGAGACCACGGCCAGCTCGGAGAGGTCGGGGCGCACCCGCTTCGAGGACGATGTCATCGGCCCGATCAAGCTCGAACCCGACCGGCGCAGGCTGAAGGGAGGCATCCGGCTGGCGCATGTTGTCGGCGACACGACCGCGGCGGTGATGGCATCTGGCAGATCGACCCATGTACAGGAGATCGGCTGGCCACCGGTCTCGCTCGGCTTCGGCGAAGCGGGGGTCGCGACGGAACTTGTCCGCACCTGGGCGAACGGCGCCCGTGCGGCGCTCTCGCTTGGCATGCAGGCCATCGCCGCGAGAGACGCGGACTATCGCCATCTTCGTCCAGTCTGGCACGCCGAACTGTCCGGGCCGGTGGGCGAGGGCCTGGAACTGCGCGGCGCGCTTTCGGCCGCGTTCGAGACGACCGACACGGACGATCCGCTAGCCTCCTACGTGATGCGGGGTGAGGTCGAGCTCGGCTACCGTCCCTGGGAGCGGCTGACGCTCGCCCTCGGCGCCTATGTCGAGGGCAGGCGCAATCTCCTGCTGGAGAATCGCGAGGACGTCGCCGGCGGCTACGGCGAAGCCGTCTATGCGCTCTCGCCAGCCTTCTCGCTCGTGGTGCGCGCCGACTACCGGCAGTCCAAGGTGACGATCCTCGAAATTCGCACGCGCGGGCTCGATACCTTCCTCGGCATACGCGCGCGGATGTGAGCAGGGGAGGCTTGCGCCTCCCCTGCCCGACGGTCCGCCAGGTCGGAGGGCCTCAGTGCTTCTTGAGCGAGTAGCTCGAGTTGCCGCTGAGAATGCCGACGCCGAGACCGTTCAGGATGCCGGTCTTGTTGCCGTTCAGGATGCCCGACACGTTGTTGCCGGACAGGATCGCCGAGCCGGCGAGGATGCCGTTGCCGACATTCACGTTGCCCAGTCCGAGCCCGATCGATGGCGACAGATTGATCAGGCTCTTGCCCTTGTCCTTGCCGCCCGCCTCGGCGGCAACGGTGGTGAGCGAGAGGGCCGCGGCGAGCATCAGTACAGTGGTCTTCATGACTGGTCTCCTTGGTTGCACACCCTTCCGCTCCGAGTACTTACCTCCACATACAGAACTACAGCATCGCCAAGATGACGCAACCTGAAAGAGCATATAATTTGGTATGTAACCCTGGATTGCCGACTTAACGTTAGGCCTTTACCTTAACGTGCGCTCCGGTCCCACTTGTCCAGGAAGTCGGCGATCGGCATCGCCTGCATGTCGGGGACCGCCTCATGGAGCCGGCCCAGCGGCCAGTCCCACCAGGCAATGGCTTCCAGCCGGGCGGAGATTTCCGCAGGAAACCTTTGCCTCAGCGGCCGCGCGGGTTGACCGGCGACGATGGCGTACGCGTCCACGTCGCGCGTCACGACTGCATTGGCGCCGACGACCGCGCCATTGCCGATCGTCACGCCGGGCATGACCACGGCTCCATGGCCGACCCAGACATCATGGCCGATCAACACCGGTCGCGAGCGGCGTCTCTCACGGAAACCGGCATCGAGGCCGAGATAGCGGAAGTATTCGTTCGGGCGGTAGGTGACCTTGTGGGTCGTCACACGCTCCATCGGATGTTCCAGTGCGTTGACGCGCGTGTTGGCGGCGATCGAGCAGAACTTTCCGATGGTCGTGTAGATCGCCTCGGCGTGACGCTCGAAATAGGAAAAGTCGCCGAGCGTCACCTCGCGCAGGACCACCCTTTCCCCGACGGAGGCGTATGGACCGATCCTGCATCCCTTGAGTTCCGCCGTCGGATGGATGCGCGGTGACGGATCGGTGAACCTGGCGTCGTCGGGGACGGTCATGCGCCGCTCTACGCCGTGGCGCGGCGCGCGGCAATATCGCCTCTTTTGCTATGGCACCGCAGCGACTATCTTCGCATCATGTCGTCCGCCCGCATCAGCGCTCCCGCAAGACGTATGGCGATCGCGTCGCTCTCGCTCGGCGTGCTCGCCGCCGCAAGCGGCCTCGCCTTCGCCGGCTGGGTCGAGCATGGGGCCGGGATATTCCTCGCCATGGCCGAGTCCGGCCTTTCCTGGTGCTTCTGACGCACCCGTCCACCGCCGCCGAGCCCAGCAATGATGCGATCGATCCTCGTCGGCATTCTCGTCCTTATGGCTGCCGGCGTCGGCTGGCTTACCTTCGACTGGTATCGCACCCTTTATGGAGGCGAGCCGTACGGTGCGCCCTTCACCCTGCTGGACCATGACGGACAGCCGATTACCGAAACAGCGTTCCGTGGACATCCGTCGGCGGTGTTCTTCGGGTTCACCCACTGCCCGGAAGTTTGTCCCACGACGCTTTACGAGATGGACGGTTGGCTCAAGGCGCTCGGAAAGGATGGCGAAGCCATCCGCGGCTACTTCGTCTCCATCGATCCCGAGCGCGACACGCCTGAACTGATGAAGCAGTACGTGACGGCCGTGTCGGACAGGATCACCGGCATCACCGGCGAACCGGACAGGATCGCCGCGATGGCGAAGGCGTTCGGCATCTACGCCCGCAAGGTCGACACTGGCGACGGCGACTACACGATGGACCACACGGCTTCCGTGCTGCTGCTGCGGACCGACGGGGATTTCGCCGGAACAATCGCCTACGGCGAGAATCCGGACACAGCGGTCCAGAAGCTGCGCCGCCTCGCGACCGGGAGCTAATCCAACTTGGGTCAGACCCGCTATTTCCTGTCGGCCGCCAAGCCCGACGCCGAAAGGATCTATGCAGCTCTGGAATCGGCCTTCGAGGACGAGGGAGCGCCACTCGCCATTTTCGAGATCGACGAGTCGCGGGAGATCCACGAAGTCTCGCTCTACGTCGACGAGGATGACGTCGACGCCGAGCCGCGGATCCGGGCAGCGCTCGAAGGCCTAGCCGGCGCAGACGCCATCGGCCGCGAGACTCTTCCCGACATCGACTGGGTAAGGAAGTCGCTTGAGGGCCTGCGACCAGTGCAGGCGGGTCGATTCCTTGTCCACGGCTCGCACGATCGGGCCGCGCGCCGCCCAGGCGGACTAGCCATAGAGATCGAGGCCGGGCTCGCTTTCGGCACGGGCCATCACGGCACGACGGCGGGCTGCCTCGAGATGCTCGACCGCCTCGTACGCGCGACACGTCCCCGCAATGCGCTCGATTTGGGAACCGGCAGCGCGGTTCTTGCCATCGCCATCGCGAAGCTGGCGCGTATCCCCGTGCTTGCAACCGACATCGATGCCGTGGCGACGCGGGTCGCATCGGCGAATGTCAGGCTAAACGAGGTGCACCGATACGTCGCGACGGTGACGGCGGCGGGCTTCCACGACCCGGTCTTCTCGGCGCGCGGGCCATTCGACCTGATCGTCGCCAACATCCTTGCGCGGCCGCTGATGCGATTGGCGCCTGCGATGGGCCGAAACCTCGCGAAGGGCGGGGCGCTGGTCTTGTCCGGCATCCTGGCCGAACAGAGGCGCGCCGTGCTCGCCGCCTATGGCGCCCAGCGCTTCCGCCACGTCCGAACGCTGTGGCGCGAAGGCTGGGTCACGCTGCACTTGGAACGTTAGGCAAGAAAAAAGGGCGACCCTCTCGGGCCGCCCTGCAGGCTGTCAGGAAGGAAAACTGTCAGAACGGGTACGCTGCCCGAGCGCGGCGCGAAAGCTCCGCGCGATCGTAGCCATGCGCCTTGAGCGTCGCATCGTCGAGGCCAAGCAGGGCCTGATTCACATAGAGCGCGGCCTGCTTTTCACGAGCCGTGATCAGCGCGTCCATGGCGTTGCGAAAGAATCCGCGGCGAGTGCTGGTGGTCATCGGTCCTGTCCTCTGGTGGTGGTCGTTCGATCCTCCACGCGCCCAATGTATGGGCCCCGCCTTGCCGACAGTAGCGCCAATCCTGCATGGCGGGCATTCGATTTTGCATTGCAACAAGCAGTATGCTGCAACGCAATATGAACCTCTGGCGAGACGCCCGGCGCTCGCGGCGTTGCAGGCCCGCGCCGAGGGAAGTAACACCGGTTCCGCCGGTCGGCCCACGAGGAGGGAATCAATGTTCCAGACCTTCGACAGCGTCGCCAACCCGACGCTCGGACGCGGACGGGTCGCACGGCTGCGTGAAGTGCTGACCACGGTTGGCGTAGACGGCTTTCTCGTACCACGCGCCGACGAACACCAGGGCGAGTACGTTGCGCCGGGATCCGAACGGCTGCTTTGGCTGGCGGGCTTCGCGGGATCGGCCGGCGTCGCCCTGGTCCTGAAGGACAAGGCGATCGTCTTCGTCGACGGCCGCTACACGCTCCAGGTCCGGAGCCAGACGGACATGACGGTCTTCACGCCGGAAAGTCTCGTCGAAAACCCTCCGCACAAATGGATGGCCGACCATCTCGGCAAGGGCGTCCGTATCGGGTTCGATCCATGGCTTCACACCATCGGCGAGGTGAAGCAGTTGCGCGAAGCGGCGAAAAAGGCCGGCTTCGATCTAGTTGGGCTCGACGACAATCCCGTTGACGCGATCTGGTCCGACCGACCCAAGCCTCCGCTCGAGCCGGTGGACATCCAGCCGATCAATCTCGCCGGCGAACTCGCCAAGAACAAGCTCGCGCGCCTCGCGACGACACTCGCCGAGACGCCCGCCGATCACACCGTTCTCACCGATCCTTCCTCGATCGCCTGGGTCTTCAACATCCGCGGTTCGGACGTGCCTCACACCCCCCTACCGCTCGCATTCGCAATACTCTCGGCGGCAGGCGAGCCGCGCCTCTACATCGACAGGCGCAAGCTCTCGATCGAGCCCGAGGCCTACCTGACCCAGCTCGCTACGTTGCGCCCGCCATCGGCTCTCCTAACCGATCTCGCCGAACTCGCATCGTCAGGCGCGACCGTCGCTCTCGACCCTGCGCTCGCGGCGGAGAAGTTGCGCATGGTTGTGGAGGAGGCCGGCGGCACGATCGTCAATCTGCCGGACCCGGCGCGTCTTCCGCGTGCACGGAAGAACGCGGCGGAAATTGAAGGAAGTCGGGCCGCGCACCGTCGTGACGGCGCCGCCGTCTGCCGGTTCCTCGCCTGGCTCGACAGCCGGGCGCTGGGTTCGGTGGATGAGATCGGTGCGGTGACAGCACTGGAAGAATTCCGCCGCCGGACCGGCGAGGAAGCCCAGATGCCGTTGCGCGACATTTCCTTCGACACGATTTCGGGCGCCGGTCCCAACGGGGCGATCATCCACTATCGCGTCTCGACCGCGACCAGCCGGAATCTGGCGGCAGGAGAGCTGTTTCTCGTCGATTCCGGCGCGCAGTACAGGGACGGCACGACCGATATCACCCGCACGGTCGCCATCGGGTCCGTCGGCGAAGAGGAACGTCAACGCGCGACGCTTGTCCTGAAGGGCATGATCGGTATCTCCACGCTGCGCTTTCCCGTCGGCACGCGGGGCTGCGACATCGACGCCGTCGCGCGGTTGGCGCTTTGGAAGGCCGGCCTCGACTACGCGCATGGCACCGGCCATGGCGTCGGCTCCTACCTCTCGGTGCACGAGGGGCCGCAGCGGATCGCCAAGACCGGCACGGAGAAGCTGCTGGATGGCATGATCCTGTCCAACGAACCCGGCTACTACAAGACGGATGCCTACGGCATCCGTCTCGAAAACCTGATCCTGGTCACGCCTGCGGCGCCAATCGAGGGTGGCGACATTCCCATGCACGGCTTCGAGACGCTGACGCTCGCGCCGTTCGACCAGCGCCTGGTCGTTGCGGACCTGTTGACCGGGGAAGAGCGCGAGTGGCTCGACGCCTACCACGCCAGAGTGCTGGCCGAGATCGGGCCGATGCTCGACCCTGCGACGCTCGCCTGGCTGGATCGAGCGTGCGCGCCACTTTGACGAAGTTCAACCGATGAGCATGCGCAGCACCACCAGCACCGCGGCACCAGCGAGGAACATCGCCATGAGGCCGCCAGTCGCGAGGTGCACCAAGGCCGCGACGACGATGGCCGCGATCTCCGCCGGACCTCCGGCCGCGACTGCCGGCGCGAACAGTGTGGTGAGGACCGCTGCGGGTACAGCGTTGAGACCCGCTTCGACGCGCGGATGAATGCGCTGGAACCGGGAGAGCACGAGATGCCCTCCAGCGCGGGTGAGGTAAGTCACGACAGCGCCTGTGAGGATGATCCACACGGTCGTGCTCACACCGATTCTCCGGGCATGCCCGCCTCGTCCTTTTCGACCGGCCTGCTGGCGCTCGGCGCCATTGCGGCGGCAACGGCGATACCGACCGCAGCGCCGATCGAAACGTGCCAGGGGGAACTGACCAGATAGTGGGCCAGGATCGAGGCGGCGGCGCTGGCCGCGACAACCGGCAACCACAATGGTCGTTTGCGAAAATCGAGCACCATGCCGAGAAAATAGATGGGCAGGAGGAAATCCAGCCCGAGGGCCTGCGGGTCCTTGATCAGCGGGCCGAACAGCGCTCCGACATAGCCGGTGAGAATCCACATGACGTAGATCGGCAGCGCCATGCCCATGTACCAGGTGAAGCCGAGCGGGAGGCCCGCCTCCGCGCGCCGCTCGCTCTCGGCGAACTGCGGATCGACCAGAAAGAAGAAGCCCACCACCTTCTGCCACAGCGGCCAGTGCACGATATTGCGACCGACGGCCGCCGAATAGAGCACATGTCGGAAGTTGACCGCAAAGATGGAAAGCACGACGACCCAGGGCTCGAGGTTCTGGCCGAACAGCTCGATGCCGACCATCTGGCTCGCGCCGGCGTAGACGGTGGCGCTCATGAGCGCCACCTCGAAGGCGGACATGCCCTGCTGGATGGCAAGGGCGCCGAAAAGCATGCCAAACGGCGCCGACGCCACGATGACCGGAATGCCGAGCCTGGCGCCCTGCCGGAAGTCGCGCATGGCGTCGCGCTCGCTGGTCGTTTCGACGGACATCGGGATTTTTCCGGTTCGCCGCGTATGTAGGTCAGGAGCCCTGCCCTGTCATGCCAAATCCCTTGAGCCAATGTTCAACGGAGCCGGGGACGGTGGCGCCGCGGGCGGGCGCCCGGTAACCTCACCCGCTATTCTGCCAGGGGAAACGTGATGAGGCCGATCAACCACCTCGTTCTCGCTGGACATGACCTCAAGGCGCTTCGGGCGCTCTATGCCGACCTGGGGTTCCCGCTGACCCCGCGCAGCCAGCATCCGTTCGGAACCGGCAACACCGTCATCCAGTTGCGTGGCGCATACTTGGAGTTGCTCGCCGTGACGGCGCCGTCCGACGTCGTGGAGCACACAGCCGCGACCTTCTCATTCTCGGCCTTCAATCGAGACTATCTCGCCCGGCACGAAGGCTTCTCGATGCTCGTGATGGACGGCCGCGACGCCGCGGCCGACATCGCCGCATGGCGCGTGGCGGGCCTGAAGACCTACGCGCCGTTCGACTTCTCGCGCACAGCGCGGCTGCCATCGGGCGAGGACGTGACGGTCGGTTTCTCGCTCGCCTTCACCTCGACGCCTGAAGCTCCATGGCTCGGACACTTCGCCTGCCAGCACCTGCGGCGCGACTATTTCGAACAGCCTCAGTACCTGCGGCACGCCAATACCGCATGGGGCGTCGACGAGGTGTGGATCGTCTCCGAGCCGGCGGACGTGCTGGAGAAGCACCTGGCGACCTTCCTCGATGGCCATGCCGAGCGGGATGGCCGCCGGCTGGTTTTCGCGACGCATTCAGGCCGTATCGTTCTTTCGGACGCCCGCGATTTCACAGAAGTCTTTGGCGAGCCGCCGCCGCACCCGCAGGACGGCCCTCATCTCGCCGCCGTGACGATAGGCTGCCGGACCCTGGATGTGCTGGAAACGGCGGGACTGAGCCGGGTCGGCGAGCGACTGGTCCTGCCGTCGGCAAGAGCCTTCGGCACCGTGCTTGCGTTTAGGACGGTCGCCTAACGCCCCACCCGCTCGAACCACTGGTTCTCGTCGATCACCTCGATGCCGAGGTCAGTGGCCTGCTTGAGCTTCGAGCCGGCGCCCGGGCCGGCGACGACGAGGTCGGTCTTCTTCGACACCGAACCGGCGACCTTGGCCCCAAGCTTCTCGGCCATCGCCTTCGCCTCGTCGCGCGACATGCGCTCCAGCGAGCCGGTAAAAACCACCGTCTTGCCGGCGACCGGCGAGTCGACCTCGCCGACCGGCTCCTCGTCGACCGGCGTAACCTCTTCAAGCAGCGCTGCGACGGCCTCGAGATTGTGCCCCTCGTCGAAGAAGGCGACGACGGCTTCGGCAACCGTCGCGCCAATGCCGTTGATGTTATTGATCTCCTCCCAGGCCGGATCGCCGGTCTTGCCCTCAGGTATCTCGGCTTCCGTCGCTGTCCGCATCAAGGCTTCGAAGGACAGAAAATGCCGCGCCAGCCGCTTGGCGTTGGTCTCGCCGATGTGACGGATGCCGAGCGCGTAGACGAAGCGCGTCACGTCGATCCTGCGCCGGTCCTCGATGGCCGCCAGAAGATTGTCGACCTCCTTGAACGTGCGCTTGTCCTCCGAAAGAGAGGCCTTGCGCTTGCTGCCGCTTTTCGCCTCGCGCTCCTGCGCTTGGGCCTCGCGCTGCCGGAGAACGGCGGCCTTCAATGCCTCCACGCGATCCTTGAGGCGGAAGATGTCGGCCGGCGTCTTCACGAGGCCGTTGTCGAACAGGAGTTGCGCGTATTTCTCGCCGAACCCTTCGATGTCGAAGGCGTTGCGCGACACGAAGTGGCGGATGCGCTCCACGGCCTGGGCAGGACAGATCAGTCCACCCGTGCAACGCCGCACCGCCTCGCCATCCTCGCGCACCGCGTGGCTGCCGCAGGCCGGGCAGACGACCGGGAACTCGTAGGCCGTCGCGTCCTTCGGCCGCTTGTCCAGCATCACGTCCAGTATCTGCGGGATGACGTCTCCCGCCCGCTGGACGATGACGGTGTCGCCGACGCGAATGTCCCGGCCTTCACGGATCGGCTGGCCGTCATTCCCGATGCCCTTGATGTAATCCTCGTTGTGGAGCGTGGCGTTGGTGACGACCACGCCGCCGACCGTCACCGGCTGCAGCCGCGCCACGGGCGTCATGGCGCCGGTACGTCCGACCTGGATGTCGATCGCGGTGAGCACCGTGGTCGCCTTCTCGGCCGGGAACTTGTGCGCAATCGCCCAGCGCGGGCTACGCGAGACGAATCCCAGCCGGTCCTGGAGCTTCAGATCGTCGACCTTGTAGACGACGCCGTCGATGTCGTAGCCGAGCGTCGAGCGCGCCGCCTCAATGGCGCGATAGTGACCGAGCAGCCCGTCGACGTCGTCGAACAGCTTCATCAGCGGATTGACCCGGAAGCCGTAGGATGAAAACGCCTCGACCATGCCCATCTGGGTGACGGCGGGCATCTCGCTCACCTCGCCCCAGGTATAGGCGAAGAAGCGCAGCGGCCGGCTGGCGGTGATCGAGGTGTCGAGCTGGCGCAGCGATCCTGCCGACGCGTTGCGCGGATTGGCGAAGGTCTGGCGGCCCGCCTCGGCATTGCGCCGGTTCAATTCGGCGAAGTCGGCGTGGCCCATGTAGACCTCGCCGCGCACCTCCAGCACATCAGGGAAATCGCCGGTCAGCACATTGGGGATGTCGGCCACCGTGCGGGCGTTCGCGGTGACGTTCTCCCCCACCGCGCCGTCGCCGCGCGTCGCGGCCGTCACCAGCCTCCCTGCCTCGTAGCGCAGCGAAAGCGACAGCCCGTCGATCTTGGGCTCGGCGGTGATCGCTATCTTGGCCTCGGTATCCAGCCGCAGGAATCGGCGGATGCGGGCGAGGAAGTCAACGACGTCCTCGTCGGCGAAGGCGTTGTCCAGGGAAAGCATGGGCACCGCATGCGTGACCTTGCCGAACTTCTCGGAGATCGCCGCGCCGACGCGACGCGACGGCGAATCGTCGCGCACCAGGTCCGGGAAGCGCTGCTCGATCGCCAGGTTTCTCCGTCTGAGCGCGTCGTATTCGGCGTCGGAGATCAGCGGATCGTCCTCAGCGTGATAGCGCTCGTCGTGGAAGGCGATCTCGGTAGCGAGCCTCTTCAGTTCGGCGACTGCTTCGACCTGCGTCAGTTGATCGACTGATTTCTCGGCAGCCATTGTCGGGTCCGGTTGCGGTTTCGGTGACGACTATGATCGCGCCTTCGCAACCTGTTCAAGAGGGGTCGAGGTCCCTGCTGTCAGGCGTTGACCGCCGTCGTGTTTTCCCGGAGCAACCGTTCTGCCGCCGCTCGCGCCTCGTCGGTTATGGTCGCGCCCGCGAGCATCCGGGCGATCTCCTCCTGACGCGCCTTGCGGTCCATCGCCGTAACCGCGGTTCGCACCTGATCCGGCCCGCCTCCCTTGGAAATCAGGAGATGCGTGGCGGCTCGCGCGGCGACCTGCGGGGCATGCGTCACGGAAAGCACCTGCACCCGTTCGGCAAGGCGGCTGAGCCGCTGGCCAATCGCGTCGGCCACCGCGCCACCGACGCCGGTATCGATCTCGTCGAAGACGAGCGTCGGTGCGGACCCGCGATCGGCGAGCGCCACCTTGAGTGCGAGCAGGAACCTGGACAACTCCCCGCCGGACGCGACTTTCATCATCGGTCCCGGCCGCGTGCCCGGATTGGTCCTGACCCAGAACTCGACCGTGTCGATCCCCTCTTCCATGCGGCTGACCGGCTCGGACGAAATCTCCACGATGAAGGCGGCGCGATCGAGCTTGAGTGCGGGCAGTTCGGCCATCACGGCGCCTGCGAGCGAATCGGCCGCGGCGCGGCGCTTGTTCGACAGCTCGGCGGCGCGCCGATCATAGATCTGGCGCCCGCCGGCCGCCTGCTTCTCCAGACGGATCAGCCGTTCCTCGCCAGCGTCGAGATCGGCGAGATCGGCGGCCATCGCATCCCGCTTCTCGGCGAGGTCATCGACTGCAACACCAAATTTCCTCCCGGCCGCTCGCAGCGCGAACAGACGCTCCTCGGACCGCTCCAGCTTCTGCGGATCGAACTCGCATGCCCGCATCGCGGCGTCGGCCGCCGATTGCGCCGAATCGAGCGCGACGAGAGCTTCATCCAGCGCCTTGACCAGGTCGTCCAGCGAGCCCCCAGCTTCTCCCGCCTTGCGTTGCAGCCGCCTCAGCAGAGCCGCAAGCTGCGGAGACGCAGATCCGCTTCCGGACAGCACCTCCTGTGCCTCACGAATGTCGGTCGCGGCCTTTTCGGCGCGCATCATCGCGGCTCGCTCGTCGGCGAGCGCTGTCTCCTCGCCGGGAATCGGGTCGAGCCCAGCCAGTTCCGCAACCGCGGCACGCAGGAAGTCCGCCTCGCGGCTCGCCGTCTCGACCCGCACACGATGTCGCGCGAGCTCCATCTCCGCGGCGCGCCAGTCGCGCCAGGCGGATGCAACCGCCGCCACGTCGCCTGCCAGCCCACCGAAGGCGTCGAGCAGGGCACGGTGCGCGGCGGGATCGACCAGCGCCCTCTCGTCGTGCTGGCCGTGAAGTTCGACCAGCGCACGGCCGACATCGCGCATGAGCGCAACGCTGGCCGGCTGGTCGTTGATGAAGACGCGGGTGCGTCCGTCCGCACCCTGCACGCGCCGCAGAATGACGTCGCCATCGTCGTCCACGGCGTTCTCGGCCAGAAGCGCGCGCACCGGATGGGCCGCGGGAACGTCGAAGACAGCAGTTATCTGACCCTGGGACGCGCCGTTGCGCACGAGCGACGCGTCGCCACGGCCGCCAAGCGCCAATGACAGCGCATCGAGGAGGATCGACTTTCCCGCTCCCGTCTCTCCGGTCAGAACCGAAAGACCGCGCGAGAACTCGATGTCCAGCCGCTCGATCAGGACGATATCGCGGATCGACAGTTGCGACAGCATCGCGCGGAGCGCGTCAGGTGCCGGCGATCAGTGCGCCCGCCTTGGACAGCCACGACCCGGCATTCTCGCGCGGCTCCAGACCACCGCTCTGAAGCAGCTTGACCGAATCCCCGTACCACTGGCTGTCGGGGTAGTTGTGACCGAGCACCGCGGCGGCGGCCTGGGCTTCCGACGCCAGCCCCATTGCGAAGTAGGCCTCGGTCAGGCGCGCGAGCGCCTCCTCGACGTGGCGCGTGTTGGAGTAGTGCTCGACGACCACGCGAAAGCGCTTGATCGACGCCAGGTACTCACGCCTTTCGAGATAGTAGCGGCCGACCTGCATCTCCTTGCCGGCGAGCTGGTCGCGCGCGAACCGGATCTTCGCCCTGGCGTCCTCGACATACTCCGACTCGGGCCAGCGCTGGACCAGTTCGTCCATCGCCTCGATGGCCCTCCGCGACTCCTTCTGATCCTGCGTCACGTCGCGAATCTGACGGAAGTAGCTCAGCCCGATGATGTACTGCGCATACGCGGCGTCGTCGGTAGACGGATAGAGGGACACGTAGCGCTTGCCGGCGTTGATGGCCTCGTCGTAATTGCCCTGCCGATAGTTGGTGAACGCTCCCATAACCATCGATTTGCGGGCGAACTCCGAATAGGGGTGCTGCCGATCGACCGCGTCAAACTTGCGCACCGCCTCCTTGAGACGCCCGGTCTCGAGATTCGCCAGGCCCTGATTGTAGAGAACGTCGGCCGGCTCGGTCGACTCGACATAGGTGGCGAGGTCGACGTCGTCATTCGAGGCGCAGGCGGAAAGCAGCAGCGGCGCGGCGACGAGGATCGTCGCGAACGCCAGCCGGGTACGCGGGAATGCGGCACGCGGGAAATGCATGGTCGGTATTCGCCCCTCCGGCAAAGCTGCTCTTGCCCAGCAGCGTGGCCTTCGATCATATCAGGCGGCGCGTCACAACGCCATCTGCCGGCAATCGCTCAATAATGTGGCGGGAAAGCGGCCCGGCTCGTGCCTAAAGCGCCCACGGCTGATACACCGGCGCGGCAATCGCACGCATCTCGCCGAGCCGGCCCCGTTCGCGGCGCGTCGCCTCGACGATCTCGAAGGCCGACGCATCGGCAAGCAGCGCCCGCAGCACCTGCAGATTGAGCTTGTGGCCACCGCGATAGGAGCGGAAGCGGCCAATGAAACGCGCGCCGGCCAGAGACAGGTCGCCGACGGCGTCGAGCAGCTTGTGGCGGACGAACTCGTCGGGATAGCGCAGGCCTTCAATGTTGATGATTCGATGATCGTCGCCGATGACCACTGAGTTCTCAAGCGACGAGCCGAGCGCAAGGCCGGCAGCCCACAGGCGCTCGACATCCTTGATGAAGCCGAACGTTCTGGCCCTGGCCACATCACGCCGGAAGCTGGCCGCCGTGAGATCGCAGGTGATCGCCTGTCGCCCGATGGCGGGGCTGTCGAAGTCGATCTTTATGTCGAATCGGGTTCCATCATACGGCGTGAACTCCGCCCACGACGAACCGCTCTCGACGCGCACCGGCCGCATGACCCGGATGTAGCGTCGGGGTGACCCGAGCAATGCGATGCCTGCCTCCTCGAGCGCGTGGACGTATGGCGCCGCGCTGCCGTCGAAAATCGGCACCTCGCCGCCATCGACATCGATGGAGATGTTGTCGATGCCGACCCCGATCAGTGCGGCCATCAGATGTTCAACTGTCGCGACATGCGCGCCACCGGGGTCTCCGAGCACAGTCGAAAGGTCGGTTCCGCCAACTTCCGACGCCAGCGCGCGAACCGTGGTCCTCACAGCGCCTGAGCCGATCGAGAAACGAATTCCGGTGTCAGCTTCGGAGGGGGAGAAACGAACCGCTACAGGCTTTCCACTGTGGACTCCGGTCCCGGTCAGCCTGAAACCCGACCGGATCGTGGTCTGCTGATCCTGCAACGCTGCCCCCGTCGCCCCTGCCTGTACGCGTCCGCTTGTTCGCGGCTTCGACATCGACACACTCGCGCCCCGTCCCGGGCGTTCTTCTACCTGCCTTGGAGGATAGAGCCAGCCCCGAACCGCGCCAAATCACGGATTCTATCCCCATGTTACCGGATGAGTAACCGTTACTAAGCTCCAACCCATTGAATCTCAAGAACTTTGCAAAGCGGAAACGGGCGGGCGCCGATTGGCGCCCGCCCGCTTGTCATCCTGCGGCAGTCGCGTCAGTTAGCCTGGCGTCGCAGGAAGGCCGGGATTTCAAGCTGATCCTCTTCCTGCACAGCGCGTGACTGGGGAGCGATTCGACCATGTTCGTCGAGCTGAGCGCGCCGCGGCGCATAGAGCTGCGCATCCTGGCCGGTCAGTCTCCTTGCTTCGGGCGCCGGCTGCCTCAACCTCGGCTCGCGGGGCTGCGCGGGCTGTAGTTTCGCCGGCTCTTCCTCACGGCGCGACAGACCGTTCGTCAACCGCTTCAGGAGCCCCATCGGGCCGCGCTCCTCATGATCCGCCTGTCGCGGCGCATGCGCGGCCTCAACCTCCGCCTTGACCACGGGAGGGAAATCCTCGACCCGCGGCATACGCGGCGCGGGCTGATGAACCGGTTCGACCGGGACCGGCGCCATGTCGACGGCGGCGGCCGCGGCCGCAGGCGGAGCCTGGAACAGGCGGCTTTGCGGGCGAAACTCGTCCTGCGCGACAGCGGGCTGCGCCCGAGCCGTCTCGGCGTTGAGCTCGGCCGCGCGAATTGCCTGCGCAACGGGATCGCTCGCGCGTGGCGCTTCCATGCGCACCGGCTCGATAGCGACCGGCTGGACCGGTCGGGCATCCCCCGCCTGAGCAGCGGCCGGGCGCGTTGTCGGTTTGGCGGGCTGGCGTATCTGGATCGGCTGAGCAGCCTCCCCCATCACCTTGTCGATGCCGGTGGCGACCACGGAGACCCGGATCACTCCTTCCAGTTCCTCATCGAACGTCGCCCCCAGGATGATGTTGGCGTCCTGGTCTACCTCCTCGCGGATGCGGGTCGCGGCTTCGTCGACCTCGAAGAGCGTCAGGTCGCGGCCGCCGGTGATCGAGATCAGCAGACCTCTGGCGCCTTTCATCGACGTCTCGTCGAGAAGCGGATTGGCGATGGCGGCCTCGGCGGCGGCCATCGCGCGGCCTTCTCCACTTGCCTCGCCGGTGCCCATCATCGCCTTGCCCATCTCGCGCATGACCGAGCGCACGTCGGCGAAGTCGAGATTTATCAGGCCTTCCTTGACCATCAGGTCCGTGATGCAGGCGACACCGGAATAGAGCACCTGATCGGCCATCGCGAAGGCGTCCGCGAACGTGGTCTTGTCGTTGGCGATGCGAAACAGGTTCTGGTTCGGGATGACGATCAGCGTGTCGACGCTCTTCTGCAACTCCTCGATTCCGAAGTCGGCGGTCTTCATCCGCCGCTGGCCCTCGAAGTGGAAGGGCTTGGTGACGACGCCGACGGTCAGGATGCCCTTTTCGCGAGCGGCGCGAGCGACCACGGGCGCGGCCCCCGTGCCGGTGCCGCCCCCCATGCCGGCCGTGACGAAACACATGTGGGTGTTCGAGAGGTGGTCGACGATCTCGTCGATGCACTCCTCGGCCGCGGCGCGGCCGACTTCGGGCTGGGACCCGGCGCCGAGTCCTTCCGTCACGTTGGCGCCGAGCTGGATCAGCCGTTCGGCCTTGGACATCGTCAGCGCCTGCGCGTCGGTGTTTGCAACGACGAACTCGACGCCCCTCAGGCCGGCGGTGATCATGTTGTTGACGGCGTTGCCGCCGCCGCCGCCCACGCCGAACACGGTGATCCGCGGCTTGAGCTCGGTGATGTCCGGCTTCTTGAGATTGATCGTCATGTCTGAAGTCCTTTGCCTTTCATGCCGCTTCGCCGCCGCGGCCGCCGATTGAGAAGGCGTCCCCGCCCGGTTAGAAACTTTCCCTCAGCCACTGACTGACACGCTGGAACCTGCCGCCCGTCCCTGTCGCGCGAAGGCGCGGACCGAACCGAGCGCCCGTGGTTTCGAAGCCGGACACCTGAGGGTAGATGAGCAGGCCGACCGACGTCGCGAACGCCGGTCCCTTGGCCGCCTCCGGCAGGCCGGCAACCCCGAGCGGACGGCCGATCCTGACCTGGCGGCCCAGGATGCGCCGCGCCGCTTCCGAGAAGCCTCCGAGTTGGGCGGCCCCACCCGTCAGCACGACGCGGCGGCCGGCCGCGCTCGCGAAGCCGGACTGAGCGAGCCTGTCCCGCACCAGTTCGAGAGATTCCTCGATGCGGGCGCGCACGATGCGGTTCATGACCGACCGTGGAATCTGCAGCGCCGGCTCGCCTTCCTCGCCGATCGGCTGGACGGTGACCACATCACGGTCATCCCCGGTCGACGGCAGCGCGGACGCGTGCATCACCTTCAAGCGCTCAGCATCCTCCAGCCGCGTGGAAAGACCGCGTGCGAGGTCCATCGTGACATGGCTGCCGCCGACAGGCAGCGAACTCCCGTAGACGAAGCGGCCTTCGGTGAAGACCGAAATGGTGGTCGCCCCTCCACCAATGTCGATGCAGGCGGCGCCCATCTCGATCTCGTCGTCGACCAGCGTCGACAGACCGCTTGCGTAGGGAGTCGCCACCATGCGCTCCACCGAGAGATGAGCGCGGTTAACGCAGAGTTCGACATTGCGCAGCGGACCCGCGTCGCCGGTCAGAACGTGCATGTTGACGCCCAGCCCCTCGCCGACCATGCCGAGCGGGTCGCGCACGCCGTTCTCACCGTCGAGACTGAACCCGGTCGCGAGCGAGTGAACCACCTGCCGCTCGGCCTTGAGCGCCAACTTCGCGCCGGCCGCCAGAACACGCTTGACGTCGGACGCGTCGGCTTCCTCGCCGCCGAGCTTCACGGTGGCCGAGAAGGTCTCGCTCCTGAGGCGACCGGCCGTCACGTTGACGATGAGCGACTCGACCGTCAGCCCGGCCATGCGCTCGGCCGCGTCGACGGCGAGTCGGATCGAACGCTCGGCGCGATCAAGGTCGACGGGGAGACCCGACTTCACGCCGTGCGACTTCTGGTGTCCGATGCCGATGACCTGGACTTGATGTGTCCTACCCTTGAGAAGCTGACTATCGTCGCATGGCTTCAGTCGCGCGATGATGCAGCACACCTTGCTCGAGCCGATGTCGAGAACCGTGACGACGCCCGACCTCCGATTGCCTCGTGCCGCGTTGTTGCCGAGCAAACTCATATGCGCTTGCCCTTCCGGGCCGATGCGGTCTTGGCCTGCGCCTTCAGTTCGGCCTCGCGCCGCTCCACCGCGTCCGCAGTGAGCTGGACGACCAGGCGATCGGAAAACCGCATGTCGACCGCGACGATGTCGCGCGACAACAGCCCCGCCTTCCGGTCCAACGCGAGCAGCTCCGCCAGCGCGACGTCCTCACCGGCCTCCGGCAGGCGGACGGTTATGCCATTCTCGAGCCGCAGGTCCCAGCGTCGCTCGGCGACGCGGATGTATCCCTTGACCCGCGCTGCGAGCCCAGGATGGGCCGCGACGCGGCCGACGAAGTCCTTGGCGCGGGCGCGCGCGCCGATGCCGATAAGGAGCGGCAGTCCCGCATGGCGGCTGCTCGTGAACGGAGCGATCACGTCTCCACCGTGACCGATGACCACGATCTCCCGACCATGCTGCCAGAGCGCGAAGGGCTCCTTCTCGACCAGGCTCACCTCGATCGTGTCGGGATAGGTCTTGCGTACGGAAACCGACTTGATCCACGGCAGGCTCGCAACCCGCGCACGAGCGGCGTCGGCGTCGAACCCAACCAGCGAGGTCCAGCCATCGAGACCCAGGCGCTCGATGATGTCGATCTCGGACGTCTCGCGGTCGCCGGCGATTTCGACATGCTCGACGGCGAAGCCGAGACGCGATGTCACGGCCTGCGCCACCGCGGGGACATGGCCGCCGACCCATGCGCCATAGCCAAGCGACAGGGCCAGGAACGCGCCGGCTCCGATCGAGGCGGCAAAGCGCGGCGGCCGGTAATCGGCGTCGAGATAGCGGGACGCGAGCCGCGCCGGTCGGCGCAGCCAGCGCGGCAGCACGAGGCCCTCGCCGCCCGGCGCGAAGGCGCGAGCGAGCACCGCGAGCGGTCCCGCAAATCCAGGCCGTCCGGGCTTCAGCGCAAACACGAGGCGTCCTCCACCATCCAACTCAGGAGCTCGCCGAAGGAATGTCCCGCCTGAAGGGCAATTTCTGGCACGAGCGACGTCGGCGTCATGCCCGGCTGGGTGTTGACTTCCAGCCAGACGACTTCCCCGCTTTCGGAGTATCGATCGTCGTAACGGAAGTCGGACCGGGAAACGCCCCGGCAGCCGATCGCTTGATGCGCCTTGAGGGCCAGTCTCTGTATCTTTTGGTAAATATTCGGTGAAATTTTTGCCGGGCATTCGTGTTTTGACCCGCCTGGCACATACTTCGAATCGTAGTCGTAGAAGGAATGGCCCACCGGGATGATTTCGGTCACCCCCAACGCAACGTCGCCCATGACGGCGCAGGTCAGTTCGCGTCCGTGGACGAAGCGCTCGACCATGACGGTGTCGCCGTAGCGCCAGTCGCCCGACCCGATCACCTGCGGCGGGTGCGATTGATCCTCCTTGACGATGACGACGCCGAAGCTCGAACCTTCATTGACGGGCTTCACGACATAGGGCGGCTTCATCGGGTGCTTGCTGCCGATCGTCCGGCGGTCGAGCACCTTCGATTCGGCAATCGGGATGCCGGCCGCCTTGGCGATCTTCTTCGCCTGCTCCTTGTTCATCGCGAGCGCGGAAGCCAGCACGCCGGAATGCGTGTAGGGGATCTGGAGGTACTCCAGGATGCCCTGGATCGTGCCGTCTTCGCCGAACGGACCGTGCAGTGCGTTGAATGCGACGTCGGGCTTCAGTTCGGCGAGCAGCGCCGCGACGTTGCGGTCCACGTCGACGCGAGTGACGGTGTAGCCTTCCGCTTCGAGTGTGTCCGCGCAGGGCGTGCCGGAAGCGAGCGACACAGGACGCTCCGATGAAAACCCACCCATCAGGACCGCCACGTGCTTCTTGTTCATTCGTCCGGTCTTCCCTCTCGCCGGGCGCCCCTCGACGCGATTTCCGAAGGCCGAATCCGCCCGCCCCCGGACGACTGGTCCAGGATGAAAGCGCGCCCCTCGCGCGCGGGCCGACTCAAATCAGGAAACGCTGTTGACCGAAAGAATCAGAGACTTGACTCCCTGACAAGCCCTCTGGATTCCCGCTGATTCCTTTTTTCGGAATATCGGTGTGAATGAGGCGCGCCGTGACTCTTCGGCAACGCCGTCTGGACGTCTGGACTTCATGGCAGTGGTTGCACGGCTCTTTGACTCTGGGTCAAGGTTCCGGAGATACATCGCGCACCGAGAAAGTTTGACCAATGCGAATTCTGATTTTGGTTTTCATGACCGTGGCGTCCTCGCCAGCGCTGGGACAAGGCTTTCCTGCCTGCGCCCGCAGCGGTTCGCACGTCTTGTCTTTCAACGGCTTGCCCGCACTCAGGCTAAGCGACGTCGCCGCCTGCCCGGCAGGCTCCTATACCATCGTGCAGGGCTTGGTCATCGACGGCGAGCCGATGGTCCAGTTCAATCCGGTCGGCAAGGATTGCGTCACCGGAGCGAGCCCGAACGTCATCGTCAACGGGCAGGCGGCAACCCGCGCTGGCGACGTGGTCTGCCCGCCGAAGTGACGAAGCCGGTCGGTCTTCGCTGATGCCTACAACAGCTGGCCGAGGAACTCCTGGACCTCGTGACCGGGCTTGAAGCGGCCGAGGCGCTTGATTTCCCACTGGAGCCGGATCCCGGAGTGCTCCATGACACGCGCGCGCACGGTCTCGCCGAGATATTCGAGGTCGTAGCCGGTGGCCGAACCGGTATTGATCATGAAGTTGCAATGCATCGGCGACATCTGCGCGCCGCCTATCATCAGACCGCGGCAGCCGGCCTTGTCGATCTCCTTCCAGGCCGACGTGCCCTCGGGGTTCTTGAAGGTCGAGCCGCCGGTCTT
Source organism: Rhizobiaceae bacterium (assembly GCA_050184585.1). Taxonomy (GTDB): domain Bacteria; phylum Pseudomonadota; class Alphaproteobacteria; order Rhizobiales; family Rhizobiaceae; genus JBFXAF01. Next base: position 61,901 of record JBFXAF010000010.1, read on the forward strand.
CTCTCGGATCGGCTGGACGGTCTCGCGATGGTGCTGGACCTCGTCCATCGCCTTCTTGATCTCGTCCCTGTCGGCGGCGAAACCCTCGAACAGCGCCGAGGTGAAGATCAGTCCTGCAGGCGCGCCGGAGTGGCGATACGCGTAGGCCATGTCGGCATTGGAGAGCGTCACCAGGTTGCCCTTGCGGTCGAACGCGCGCACCTCGACGACGCGCTCGCGCGTCTCCACGCCGTTTGCGCCTGCGTTCATCCGGAGCGCTCCGCCGATCGCGCCTGGAATGCCGTGATAGAAATGAAACCCTCCGATGCCGGCCTCGTGCGCAAGCGCCGCGACCCGTTTGTCGGGGGTCGCCGCGCCGGCGCGTATGCGAATTGGCGACACCTGCTCGGCCTCTCCAAATCCCTTTGCCGAGAGTCGAACCACGAAGCCCGGAATTCCGCCTTCACGGACAAGCAGGTTGGAGCCGATGCCGACGACGATGACTGGAATCTCTTCCGGAACGGCACGCAGGAAATCGGCGAGGTCTTCCTCGTCGGCCGGCTGGAACAAGGCCTCCGCGAGACCGCCGGCGCGGAACCAGGTGATCTTCTCCATCTCGGCGTTGGGCGTCACGCGGCCGCGCAGGCCAGAGAGCCTGTCGCCCAGCTTCGCGATGATTGCCCCGTCAGGCATCAAGACGCCGCTCCGGATAGTTGCTTGGGCAGGGCGTAGGCCCATTGGGTGATGTTGCCCGCACCCAGGAAGACGACGAAATCGCCGGGCTTCGCCAGCTCGCGCACCATCGGTGCGACCTCATCCGGTCCATGGATATGGCGCGCGTCGCGGTGGCCGCTGGAGCGGATGCGGCCGACAAGCGCTTCGGATGTCACGCCGTCGATCGGTTCCTCGCCGGCCGCGTAGACGGGGGCGATGGCCACGGTGTCGGCATCGTTGAAGCACGCGGAAAACTCGTCGAACAGGTCGCGGAGCCGCGTGTAGCGGTGGGGCTGCGCGAAGGCGATCACCCGGCCCTTGCATGCGTCGCGCGCGGCCCTCAGCACCGCCTTGATCTCAACCGGGTGATGACCGTAGTCGTCGAAGATCTCGACGCCGTTCCATGATCCGGTGTGGGTGAAGCGCCGCTTCACGCCGCCAAATCCGGCGAGACCTTTCTTGATGGCCTCGGATCCAATGCCGAGTTCGCTGGCGACTGCGATCGCCGCCGCCGCGTTGGAAACGTTGTGGCGGCCGGGCATCGGGAGCGCCAAGTCGCGTATCGCCGTCTCGCCACCGCTCTTGCGCGAGCGGATCGTCACGTCGAAGCGTGACGTCGCGCCCTCCATGCGATGGTTCTCGAAGCGGACATCCGCCTGCGCATTCTCGCCATAGGTGATGACCCGACGGTCTTCGATGCGGCCCACCAGCGCCTGGACCTCGGGATGGTCGGTGCACATCACGCCGAACCCGTAAAATGGCACGTTTTCCACGAACTGCCGGAACGCCTCGCGCACACGATCGAAGGTGCCGTAATGATCCAGGTGCTCGGGGTCGATGTTGGTGACGACGGCCACGTCCGCCGGCAGCTTGAGGAAAGTCCCGTCGCTCTCGTCGGCCTCGACCACCATCCACTCGCCCTCGCCCATGCGCGCGTTGGTTCCATAGGCGTTGATGATGCCCCCGTTGATCACGGTCGGGTCAAGTCCGCCAGCATCGAGGAGGGCCGCGACCATGGATGTCGTGGTCGTCTTGCCGTGCGTTCCACCTATGGCGATGGCATTTCGGAAGCGCATCAGTTCCGCGAGCATCTCGGCCCGGCGAACGACCGGAAGCAACCTCTCGCGGGCGGCTGCGAGTTCCGGATTGGATTTCTTGACCGCGGTCGAGACGACGACGACCTCGGCATCCGCGAGGTTTTCGGGTCGATGCCCTACGAAACAGGAAATGCCCTTGTCCCGAAGGCGCTGCACATTGGCGCTGTCGGCCTGGTCGGAACCCTGCACACGGTAGCCGAGATTGTGCAGCACTTCGGCGATGCCGCTCATGCCGATGCCGCCGATGCCAATGAAGTGGACGAGCCCTATGCTCTGCGGCATCTTCATGGCCGCGCCTCTTGTCTGAAGTTGTTGACGGTTCGGCCGGAGGCAATAGCCTCTGCAAGGTCCGCGAGCAACCGAGTCGCTTCGGGCCGTCCGGTCCTGCGTGAACGTGCCGCCATCGCCGAAAGTCGCTCCGGGTCGGCCATCAGCCCGGCGATCAGTTCGGACAACCGGGCTGGGGAAAGCGTCGACTGCTGATGCAGCTCCGCGCCACCCGCGGCGGCGAGCGCCGCCGCGTTGGCCGCCTGGTCGTGGTCCAGAGCATGGGGATATGGCACGAGCAGCGCCGGCCGGCCGATCGCCGCGAGTTCGGAGACCGTCGAGGCTCCAGAACGCGAAATGACCAGATGAGCGGCGGCCATGCGCGCTGCGAGGTCGCCGAAGAAGGGTGAGACCTCCGCCGGCAAACCGAACTTGGCGTACGCGCGCCGTACCCCGGCTTCGTCTTCCGGGCGGGCCTGCTGGACGATGTTGAGCCGCCGGCGCTCGTCGTCTGGCAGCAGCGCGATGGCCGCGGGAACGGCCTCCGAAAAGAACTGCGCGCCCTGGCTGCCGCCGAACACGATCAGCCTGAACGGCTCGCCGGGTAGCGAGGGCGTGTAAGGCGTTGTCGCCGCCTCGATCACCGCCGGACGCACCGGGTTGCCGGTGATGACGGTCTTCGCCGCATGCGCACCGCCCTCGGGCAGGAAGCCGCCCGCGATCGCCGTGACCCGACCGGCCAGCGCCTTGTTGGCGCGGCCCATGACCGCATTCTGCTCGTGGATCAGCGTCGGCACGCCGCGTCGCGTGGCGGCGTAGACGGGCGGCAGCGTCGGGTAGCCGCCGAAGCCCACGACGATCGCGGGCTTGACCGTTCGGATCAGCGCCGAGGCCGCGCGCACGCCGCGCCAGATCGTCCAGAAGGCTTTCGCCAGCGCCAGCGGATTCTTTCCCCCGATCGTCGCCGACGGAACGGTATGCAGGGCTGCGGCGGGGAACTTTCCTGCAAAGCGCCCGGCGCGGTCGTCGGTGACGAGTTCGACGCGCCAGCCCCGCGCAGCGAGCTCGTGCGCGAGCGCTTCGGCCGGGAAGAGGTGGCCGCCGGTCCCGCCGGCGGCAAGAAATGCGGTCCGTGCGACCATCTATTCCGCCGGGGCTAGCGCGGCGTAGCCAACCTGCTGACGGCTCTCGGGCCGTCTGCGCGTCAGCGCCAGCACCATGCCCATCGATATCGCGATGGCGATGAGCGAGGAGCCGCCATAGGAGATGAAGGGCAGGGTCATGCCCTTGGCCGGCAGCATCTGCAGGTTGACGCCGATGTTGATGATCGACTGGAAGCCGAAGTTGACCACGAGGCCCGACACGGCGAAGCGGGTGAAGTCGTCGCGCTCCCTCAGCGCGAAGGCGAGGCCGCGGATGACGACGAAGGCGAAGATGGACAGGATGATGAGGAGCAGGACGATGCCGAACTCCTCGCCCGCCACCGCGTAGACGAAGTCCGCGTGGCTGTCGGGAATGATGCGCTTGACCGTGCCCTCGCCGGGTCCGACGCCGAACCAGCCGCCGCTGATGACCGCCTCGCGGCCCATGTCCACCTGGAACGTATCGCCCTCGCCCGTCAGAAATCGGTCGATGCGGCCGGCGACGTGTGGAAAGAGCGTATAGGCCGCGAGACCGCCCGCGGCGCCGACCGCGCCCAATGCGACGATCCAGAACCAGGACATGCCCGCGACGAAGAACATGGCGCCCCATGTACCAAGCACCAGAATGGTCTGGCCGAGGTCTGGCTGCGCGATGAGCAGCGCCAGCACGACGCCGAGGAGCAGGATGGCGAAGAGGTTTCCAGGGATGTCGGGCTGGCGGTGATGCTCGGCGAACAGCCAGGCGCAGATGACGACGAAGGCGGGCTTCAGGAACTCGGAAGGCTGGATCGAAACACCGGCAAGCGACAGCCAGCGGCGGGCGCCCTTTACCTCGACCCCGACATAGAGGACCGCCACCATCATCACGAGTGCACAAGCAAGCATGATCAGTGAGAGCCGCCTCACCTGGCGCGGCTGAAGGAACGACACGGCGATCAGGGCCGCCAACGCCGGAGCCATGAAGATCATCTGGCGTGTCGCAAAGTGGAACGTATCGAGGCCGATGCGTTCCGCCACCGCCGGGCTGGCCGCGAAGGACAGCATGACGCCAAGCCCCATCAGCGTGAGGAACGCGGCGAGGAACCCGCGATCCACTGTCCACCACCAGTTGGCGACGGGCGATCGGTCTGCGCGGCTGGCCATCAGTGATTCCCCATGGACTCTGTACCCTCGATAGCAAGCACAGCTTGCCTGAAGGATTCGCCGCGGACTTCGAAGTTCTTGAACTGGTCGAAGCTGGCGCAGGCGGGTGACAGCAACACCGCCACCTCTCCGGCGCCATCGCTGGCGGCATCGGCGGCGGCATGTTCGACGGCGGCGGCGAGCGTACCGGAAATCTCGTAGGGAACGGCCTCGCCGAGCGTCGCCGCGAAGGCAGGCGCGGCCTCACCGATCAGATAGGCCTTTGCTATGCGAACGAAGAAGCCTCGCAGCGGCTCGATGCCGCCTTCCTTCGGCAGCCCCCCGGCGATCCAGTAGATGCGGGGGAAGCTGGAAAGGGCGGGTGCGGCGGCGTCGGCGTTCGTTGCCTTGGAATCGTTGACGAACAGGACATGGTCCTTGCGGGCGACCTGCTCCATGCGGTGAGCGAGGCCGGGAAAGCTCTCCAGGCCGGTCTGTATCGTCTCCGGCGCGAGCCCGACCTTCAGGCAGGCAGCGACGGCCGCCAGCGCATTCTGGGCGTTGTGCCTGCCACGCAGCGAGCCAATGCCGGCCAGTGATGCGATCGGGCCGCGTCGCCCGCCCCGCACCTGCATCAGCTCGGCGCCATCGGCGAACAGACCATCAGTCAGGGGCAGACGATTGGAGATGCGCACGACGTCCTTGCCGGCCAGCACCAGCCGGTCGGCGATCTGACTGCAGAAGGCGTCGTCGACCCCGATGATGGCCGTCTCGCTGCCAGCGGCGAGACGTTCCTTGATCGCAGCATATCGCTGCATCGTGCCATGCCGGTCGAGGTGATCCGGCGTGAGGTTCAGCAAGACGCCCGCCGTCGGATTGATCGAGGGCGCGAGTTCGATCTGATATGACGAGCACTCGACGACGTAGTGGCGCGACGGTACAGGCGGGTCGAGCGTCATCACCGCGCGCCCGATGTTTCCGCCCATCTGGGCATCGCGGCCGGCGCTCGTCAGGATATGGGCGATGAGCGCGGTCGTCGTCGACTTTCCGTTGGTGCCGGTTATCGCGATGAATGGCGAGGATGGAGCCTGGGCGGCGCGCTCGCGCACGAAGAGTTCTATGTCGCCTATGACCTCGACCCCTGCGGCGCGCGCCAGCTCGACCGTCCAGTGTGGCTTGGGGTGGGTCAGCGGCACGCCAGGCGACAGGACGAAGGACGAAAGTCCCGCCCAATCGACGCCGCGCAGGTCCGCGACCCTGATGCCGGCCTTGCTCGCCCCCGCCACGCTGTCCGGGTTGTCATCCCATGCAATGACGTCGGCGCCGCCTTCCGAGAGCGCACGGGCGGTCGCAAGCCCGGACCCGCCGAGCCCGAACAGGGCGACGGCCTTTCCACGGAAGGTTTCGGCGCGGATCACGGTCTGTCAGCGAAGCTTGAGCGTTGACAGCCCGATCAACGCGAGGATCACGGCGATGATCCAGAAGCGGATCACGACCTGGCTCTCGGTCCAGCCGAGTTTCTCGAAGTGATGATGGATCGGCGCCATCAGGAAAACCCGCTTTCCGGTCAGTTTGAACGACGTGACCTGGATGATGACCGACAGCGCCTCCATGACGAACAGGCCGCCGATGATGACCATGACGATTTCGTGCTTGGTGGCGACCGCGATGGTCCCGATCAGACCGCCGAGGGCCAGCGAGCCGGTGTCGCCCATGAAGATCGCCGCCGGCGGCGCATTGAACCAAAGGAACCCGAGTCCGGCGCCGATCACCGCGCCTAGAATCACTGCGAGTTCGCCCGTGCCCGGTACGAAGTGGATCTGAAGATAGTCGGCGAAGACGCCGTTGCCCGAGAGGTAGGCGATCACGCCGAACGAGGCCGCCGCGATCATGATCGGCACGATGGCGAGGCCGTCCAGCCCGTCGGTGAGGTTCACGGCATTGCCGGCGCCGACGATCACGATGCAGGCGAAGGGGATGAAGAACCAGCCAAGATTGACAAGGAAGTCCTTGAAGAACGGAAAGGTCAGCGAGGACGAGAACGGCGAGGTCCCGACCTGGATGATCGTATAGGCCGCGATCGCTGCGATCACGAATTCGATGGCGAGGCGAGCCTTGCCGGAAAAGCCCAGATGCGACTGCTTGGTGACCTTGAGATAGTCGTCGTAGAAGCCGATCGCGCCGAAGCCCAGCGTGACCAGAAGCACCACCCACACATAGGGGCTCAGGATGTTCGCCCAGAGCAGGGCTGAGCCGACGATGCCAGACATGATCATCAGCCCACCCATGGTCGGTGTTCCCGCCTTCTTGAAATGGGTCTGCGGTCCGTCGGCGCGAATGGGCTGTCCCTTGCCCTGCCGCATCCTGAGTACGTCGATGATGCGCGGCCCGAAGATGAAGACGATCAGCGCCGCGGTGATCAGCGCGCCGCCGGTCCTGAAGGTGATGTACCGAAACACGTTCAGGGCGGTGAAGTCGTCCGCCAGTTCCGTCAGCAGCATCAGCATGCGAAACCCCTCGCCCCGCCGTCAGGCGGTGGCCCTCTCCCCGGTCCGGGCCGGAAATTCCTTGACGAGCGCATCGACCAGCTTCGAGAAGCCGACGCCCTTCGACGACTTGATCACGACCGCGTCCCCCGGCCGGATCGATTTCAGAAGCACAGGCTTCAGCGCCTCCACGTCTGCCTCGTACTCGACCGGCCGGCGCCCCTTCAGGCGCGCGAACAGCGCCTTCATCTCGGGTCCGGCCAGGAGCACCAGATCGGGCTGCGTCGCCTCGATGGCTTCGGCCAAAGCGATATGCAGTTTCTCGGCATGGGTCCCGAGCTCCAGCATGTCGCCAAGCACCGCCACACGTCGTCCGGGCGTGCCGATGGAAGTGGCCTGCAGCAGCTCCAGCGCCGCCCTCATCGAAGCAGGATTGGCGTTGTAGCTCTCGTCGATCAGCGTCGCCTCGCCGCGATCGAGGGCAAGCACATGCCGGCGTCCCCGCCCCGCCTCCGCCTGGAGATCGGCCAACGCCAGGGAAACCTTGGCGATGTCTGCCCCCACCAGATGCGCTGCCCCGAGCACGGCGAGGGCGTTCTGCGCGACATGCCTTCCAGGCGTCCCGATCCTCGCGACGACCTCCTGGCCGCCGAGCCTGACGGAGATGGTGGAACCATCGGCGGCGAGTTTCGCCTTGGTCAGCCGGACCGTCGCCCGCGCGTTCTCGCCATAGCCCGCGACGTTGTCGACCCCCGCCGCCCGCGCGAGCTTTTCGAGAACCTTGTAACGCTGGTCGTCGCGATTGATCAGGGCATGACCGCCCGGCACGACGCCTTCGAATATCTCGGCCTTGGCTTTCGCGATTTCGTCGAGATTGCGGAAATGGCCGAGATGGGCTGCCGCGATCAGCGTGACGATGGCCACGTGCGGCCTGACGATTTCAACCAGCGGCCGGATCTCGCCCGGGTGATTCATGCCGATCTCGAAGACACCGAAATCGGCATCCTCCGGAAGCCGCGCGAGCGAAAGCGGCACTCCCCAGTGATTGTTGAAGGACTTGTCCGATGCGTGGACCGAGCCGACCGCGGACAAGGCATGGCGCAGCGCTTCCTTTGTGCTGGTCTTGCCGGCGGAGCCGGTGACGGCGATGATCTTGGCCTTCGTGCGCTCACGGGCAGCCGCGCCCACCTTCTCCAGCGCGGCAAGCACGTCGGGCACCACGATCATCGGGACGGAAAGCCGCCCGAGCGCAGGGAGCCTCGCTTCGGCGACGACAAGCACCGACGCGCCGGCGGCAGTCGCAGCCGTGGCGAAGTCGTGGCCGTCATGCATCTCGCCCTTGATGGCGAAGAAGGCTTCGCCGGACCTGAGGCTCCGACTGTCGATCGATATGCCGGTGATGAGCTGAGGCATCGGGCCGACGGGCCGGCCGCCGGTCGCCGCCACGATCGCCTCTCCGGTCCACAGAGGGGTCATGCCGCGCGCTCCCTCAAGGCCGCACGAACCTCCTCGTGATCGGAAAAGGGCAGCGTATCCTTTCCGATCGTCTGGCCTTCCTCATGGCCCTTGCCAGCCACGACCAGCGTGTCGCCCGGCTTCAGCATCGTCACCGCATCGCGGATGGCCTGACGGCGATCGCCGATCTCGATAGCGCCCGGCGCGGCCCGGAGAATCTCGCCCCTTATGGTTGCCGGCACTTCCGAACGCGGGTTGTCGTCTGTCACCACGACGACGTCGGCGAGACGGGTGGCGATCTCGCCCATGATCGGCCGCTTGCCCTTGTCGCGGTCGCCGCCGCAGCCGAAGACGACGACGACGCGGCCCGTGGTGAAGGGCCTGACGGCGGCGAGCACATTCTCCAGCGCCTCAGGCTTGTGTGCGTAATCGACATAGACGGGTGCGCCGCCGGGCGTCGATCCGACGAGTTCCAACCTTCCCGGCGCGCCTTTCAGCTTCTCCAACGCGCCGAGCGCGTCCGTCGCTGAAGCGCCAGTCGCGATGGCGAGTCCCGCGGCGACCAGTGCGTTGGCGATCTGAAAGTCGCCGGCGAGCGGCATGTCGATCTCGTGAATGTGGCCCTCGGCGATGATCTCGGCGCGCTGTCGGTAGCGCTCGTGCTCCACGCGCTTGAGAGTGAGCAGAGAGCCGACGCGACCGACCGTCAGAACCTCCATGCCGGCGTTACGTGCTGCCTCGGCGGCCTTTCCCGACCATGCGTCGTCGGCATAGATGACGGCCGGTGCGCCCTTCGGCAGCAGAGTGTCGAAGAGGCGCATCTTCGCCGCGAGGTAGTCCTCGACGGTCCGGTGATAGTCCATGTGGTCGCGGCCGAGATTGGTGAAGGCGCCGGCTGCAAGCCGCACGCCGTCTAGCCGCCGCTGGTCGAGCCCGTGGCTGGACGCTTCCATCGAGGCATGCGTGACGCCTTCGTCTGCGAGGTCACGCAGCAGGCGGTGCAGCGACACCGGATCAGGTGTCGTCAACGTCCCGTATTCGTTGCGCCCGGGCGACACCACACCGGTCGTTCCGATGCTCGCCGAGGCCTTGCCGGTTCGCTCCCAGATCTGGCGCACGAAGGACGCGACGGACGTCTTTCCGCTGGTGCCGGTGACCGCCACCATCGTTTCCGGTTGTCTGCCGAAGAAGTGTGCCGCCGACAGAGCCAGCGCCCGACGGGGATCGTCGACCTCCAGCACCGGAGCGCCGTCCACGACCTTGAGCGCGCCGCGACCCGCGACGACCGCGACCGCGCCCTTGCGCATCGCGTCGTCCGCGAAAGTCGATCCGTCAGCCTTCGAGCCGGCCGCCGCGAAGAACATGTCTCCCGGCTGGAGCGTTCGCGAATCCGACGACAGCCCGGTCACGGCAACGCCGCCGAGTGCCCCGTCCACGGGCAGGATGCCGGCGAATTCCTCGAGTTTCATTCCGCTCCAGTCGTCGCAAGGGTCGGCTACGGGCGCGAGCCGGGACCCGAAGAATCATTGGTAGGACACGAGCAACGAGCCACTTTCATGACCGAATTCGGGCTTCACGCCAAGCAGCGGCGCGGCCCGCCGGATGATCGCAGCGACTGTCGGCGCCGCATTGAGGCCTGACGTCGCGCCCATGCCGGGCTTCTCAGGTTTCGGCTCGTCGATGATGGCGAGGACGATCCATTGCGGGTCGTCCATCGGGAAGGCGGCGAGGAAAGCGTTGAAGCGCTTGTCCTTGGAATATCGGCCATTGACCACCTTTTCGGCAGTCCCGGTCTTGCCGCCAACCCGGTAACCCGGGACTTCCGCACGCTTGCCCGACCCCTTCTCGGCATTGAGCCGGTAGAGGTAGCGCATGTCCTCGCTGGTCTTCTCCGCGATCACCCGGGTTGCAATCGCGTTCGCCCGGTCGAGCGTGCGCGGCAGGAACGTCGGATCCATCAGCTTGCCGCCGTTCATCAGCGCCGCCGCTGCGACAGCCGTCTGGAGCGGAGTCGTCGACATGCCGTGGCCGAAGGCGATGGTGATGGAATGGACCTTCTTCCAGACCTTCGGTTCGGTCGGCCGCGCCACTTCCGGCAGTTCGGTATCCATCCGGTCGAGCAGGCCGATGCGCTTGAGGAATTCACGGTGTCCTTCTATGCCGACCACGTCGGCCTCGCGCGCCGAGCCGATGTTGGACGAGTAGATGAACACCTCCGGTACGGTGAGCACCCTGCCCTTGCCGTGGAAGTCGCGGATCGTCTGCTTGCCGATGGTGATCGGCCGCGTCGCATCGAACCGGCTTTCCAGCGTCACCTTTCCGGAATCAAGCGCCATCGCCGTGGTGAAGCTCTTGATGGTCGACCCCATCTCGAACACTCCGGCCGACATCCGGTTCAACCGGTCCTTCTCGTGCGCGTTGAACGGGTTGTTGGGGTCATAGTCGGGCAGCGACACCATGGCCGCGACCTCGCCAGTCTTCACGTCGAGGATGACCGCGCCTGCGGCGATGGCGTGATACTTGTCCATCGCCAGCGTCAGTTCGTCATGGACGATGTGCTGAACACGCAGGTCGATCGAGAGCCGCACCGGTTTCAGGTCGGTTGCCAGCCCGGTCGCCTGCAGGTCGGCGAGGCCCTGATCGTCGATGTATTTCTCGATGCCGGATATTCCCTGATTGTCGATGTTGGTCAGGCCCAGGATGTGTGATGCGGTCGCCCCCGACGGATAGAAGCGGCGCTTCTCCGTCCGGAAGCCCACACCAGGAATGCCCAGCGCCATGATGTCGGCCTGCTGCTTCGGAGAAAGTTGCCGTCGCAGCCAGACGAAACCAGCACCGCTTCTGAGCTTGTGCCAGGTCTGCTCGATCTCGAGATCCGGCAGCACGGTCGACAGTTTCTCGATCGCCTCGTCGGCATCGACGATGCGGCGGGGCTCCGCGAACAGCGACGCGGTCTTGATGTCTGTCGCAAGGACGACTCCGGCGCGGTCGACGATGTCGGGCCGTGTCGCCGTCACCCGGCCAGCCGGTACTCCCGATGCCTCCGGATCGAGGAAGCCGAGATGCACCAGCCTTCCCGCAAGCACCGCATAGATCGCGAAGAACGCGACGATCGTCATCAGGAGGCGGTTTCTCGGCCTTCCACTGCCCGCCTTGCGGGCGCCGTCGACGACGATCTCCTTCGCTGGACCCGGCTCCTTGCGGAAAACGGACGGCAGGAAGCGTCTCATTGGGTGACGCCTCCGGTCGTCTTCGTGTCGACAGGCAAGTCCGCCATGCCGCCAAGCCGCTCGTTGGAGAGATCCTCGATCGTCAGCGGTCTGACCGGAATGTCGTCGAAGTCGACGATCTGCCGGGCTTCGACCGGGACGAGTTCCAGCTCTTCACGATATACGTCTGCAAGTCGCTGAAGCCGTGCCGGTTGCGCAAGCAGGCCCCAGTCGGCCTTGAGGATGTCGATCGTATCCTCCTCGAGCCTTATCTGCTCATGGAGGCGCGCCACTTCGGACAGCACGCGCTCGGCGTCATGCTTGGTCTTGTAGGTATAGGCGGCCGCCGACACCATGATTGCGAAGAGAACGATGTCGCTGGTGCGAAACACGCGGATTCTACCTTCTCGACTGTTCGATGGACGGCAAGCGAGGCAACCCGAACAATGACGGGTCGGCGGGCCGTGGCGGATTTGCCGTGCGGACGCCGGTTCGCAGGCGCGCGGAACGCGCGCGGGGATTGGCGGCGACTTCCGCCTCGGAGGGGGGAAGGGATTTCGCGGCCTCGAAGTTGGGGGCGACGGCTTCCAGCACCGGCATGTGCCGTGATCCAGTCCGGTGGCCTGAACGATCCGCGAAGAACTGCTTGACCATGCGGTCTTCGAGCGAGTGGAACGTCACGACCGCGAGCCGGCCCCCGGGCTTCAACGCGCGCTCGGCGGCGAACAATCCAGCGGCCAGTTCCCCGAGTTCGTCGTTGACGAAGATGCGCAGCGCCTGGAATACGCGCGTCGCCGGATGGATGCGCTCGCCGGGCTTGCGACCGACCAGGGTCTCGATGGCGTCGGCCAGTTCCAGCGTTCGCGCGAAGGGACGTTGCACGCGCCGCTTCTCGATCATTCGGCCGATGCGGCCCGCATGACGTTCCTCGCCAAGCAGGCCGAAGATGCGGGTGAGGTCGGACGCCGCATAGCCGTTCACGACATCAGTCGCCGACACGCCCGCTCGCGTCATGCGCATGTCGAGCGGCCCGTCGGCGCGAAAGGAGAAGCCTCGCGCGGCCTCGTCGAGCTGCATGGAGGATACACCGATGTCCAGGACGACGCCGTCGACCGCGGTCGCTACATCGGCGAGTTGGGAGAACGGCGCGTGCACCAGCCGCAGCCGACCCTCCGAAGCGCTTTCCAAGTCGCGCCCTGCCGCAATCGCATCCGGGTCACGATCGATCGCGATGACCGATGCCCCCGCGGCGAGCAAGGCTCGGGTGTAACCTCCGGCTCCAAATGTGCCGTCGATGATCGACGCCCCGGACAGGGGGGCGAGCGCCGCCAGAACCTCATCCAGCAGGACCGGGATGTGACGGGCCGGTCCGCCACCGGCGACGAGGTCTTCGCCGTGGCCCGTCATCATCCCGGTGTTCCATGGCGAGCCGCCGAGGCAGCCTGCCGAAGCTTGAGGAGACGCTCGCGAACCTCGCGCGCATGTTGCGCGAGCCGTTTCGGCTCCCATATCTGGAAGAACGTACCCCGACCGACGAAGGCGACCTCGTCCGCGATCCCGGTGTGGTCGCGAATGAACTCCGTCATGCTGATGCGGCCATCCTGGTCCACCTTCAGGAACGCTCCGTCGCCATGCACGAGGAAGGACATGTCGTCGGCGGTCTGGACAAAGGGATCCTCCAGCGCGATCCGCCGTTCGTAGCGCTCCAGCAGATCGACCCCGCCGACATCCATGGCAGGTGCGTCCAGGGTGCGCAGGCCATAGAGATCGACATAGCCGCGCTTCTGAAGCACGGAACGGAAATGCGCCGGTACGGATACCCGTCCCTTCGCGTCGATCCGGTTCACCGCACTCGACAGAAAACGGTCCATGTTCCCGGCCGGCGGCCGCTCCCCTCTCGACTGCGGCCAATACTGGCCTTGGAGAACGCGGGCTCGGCGCGCAGCCGTAGGCAACGCGTTCGTTACAACCCTCGCCCGGGTTCGGATGGTGTCGCTGGATGTTGATCTGGGATATCATGGGCAGATATGGGCGTCAACGGGAAGCGCTTTACCGCGGCGCCCCGGCGGTCACGAATGCCGAGCGATTTCACCGCCAGTCGCCTTTGTCGTTCATTAGGGCTAATGAACCGTTTATCCCCATTGTCAGGACCAGCCTGTGATGAGCGAAAACGACCGCCTCGCCGCCGAACTTCCACATCTCGGCCACGAGTTGCGTCGAAAAGGCGATCCCGTCCCGCCACCGCTGACGCTGACTTCGATGTATCACCTGCCCGGAGAGCCTGCGGGCTATCGACAGTATGGGCGCTTCGACAACCCGACTTGGGAGGCGGTGGAGGCGGTCCTCGGCCATCTCGATCAGGCACAGGCCGTGGCGTTTCCTTCCGGCATGGCGGCCATCGCTTCCGTCCTTTTCGCCCTGCTGAAATCGGGCGATCGGATCCTCCTGCCCTCCGACGGCTACTACACCACCCGCGTCCTCGCCGACCGGTTCCTGAAATCACTGGGCGTGACCGCCGACCTTCGGCCAACGGCCTCATTTCTCGATGGCGGCTTCGCAGGCTATCGGCTGGTGTTTGTCGAGACGCCCTCAAACCCCGGCCTCGACCTTTGCGACATCACCGCGGTCTGCGCGTTGGTCCACGCGTCGCGCGGGCTCGTCGTCGTCGACAACACGACCATGACGCCCTTCGGCCAGCGCCCGCTCGATCTGGGCGCCGACATCGTCGTAGCGGCCGACACGAAGGCGCCGTCCGGACATTCCGACGTGCTCTTCGGTCACGTCTCGACACGCGATGATGCGATCCTGAACGTCATCCGGGATTGGCGTAAACTGTCGGGGGCGATCCCCGGTCCGTTCGAGGCATGGTTGGTCCATCGCGGGCTGGAAACGCTCGACGTGCGCTTCGACCGAATGTGCCGGAGCGCCGAGGCCATCGCGCCGCGCCTCGCCTCCCATCCTTCCGTCCGGACGGTGCGTTATCCAGGCCTGCCATCCGACCCTTCCCACAATCTCGCGTGCACGCAGATGCAGCGGTTCGGCTTCCTGATCGGCCTGACGCTGGACAGCGCGGAAGCGGCCGAGCAGTTCATTGGAGGCTGCCGGATGATCCAGCCGGCCACGTCGTTCGGCGGCATCCACACATCGGCCGAACGACGCGCACGCTGGGGCGATGTGGTCGCGCCAGGCTTCGTGAGGCTGTCGATCGGATGCGAACCGCTTCCGGAGCTTTGGAATGCGATCGAGGCTTCGCTTGACGAGGTCGCTTGAATCACCGCGCGAAGATCTTGAATCGATCCCTCAGGACTGTGACTCGATTTCGTCGTGCGCCGTGGCAACCCACTGAAACAAAGCGGAAAATGCGCCAGCTGGCCTGTAAGCCGGGTTCTGTATGGCCCCGGCGCCTTGCGGCACCGGAACGCGACGGCCATTCCTCTTGGGCGCATGTCGCCATGCGCCTCGCGCGACCTACCCGGACGGCGGGCCGGAAATGCCCCGAGGGTTTCCCCTCACGCCGCCCCTATTCGGTCTTGCTCCCGGTGGGGTTTGCCGTGCCGCTCCCGTTGCCGGTCGCGCGGTGGGCTCTTACCCCACCCTTTCACCCTTACCCCGCCGGTAAATCGGCCCGGATGGGCAGGCCCTCCGATGTGGATGGACCGATTTACAGGCGGGGCGGTCTGCTCTCTGTGGCACTTTCCCTGGGGTCGCCCCCGCCGGATGTTGTCCGGCACCGTCTTTCCATGGAGCCCGGACTTTCCTCACGCACCGCCTTTCGACGCTCGTGCGTGCGGCCGTCCGGCCAGCTGGCAGCGCGTATAAAGAGGGTGCGCGGGCAAAACGCAACCCCGCGCTTGTCCGCTGATCCGAACTGGCGGCGAACGACGTCACTGATCAGGAACCGAGGCGGCGCTGCACCTTCTTGCAATAGGCCGCGGAGATGGGGTTCATCCGCTTGGCGCCATGCCCGGCATTGTACTTGAGGATGGTGCCGCAGGTCGTCCCGCCACCCAGCCGGTGCGCCATGCCGAGATACTTCATCCCGAAACGGATGTTGGTTTCGGGATTGAACAGCCCGCTCGACTTTCCGGAGTACCCCATGAGCTTTGCTGTCGCCGGCTTGATCTGCATCAGGCCGATCTCGCCGGCCTTTCCGCGCGCGTTGGGACGGTAGTTGCTCTCGACGCTGATCACCGCATGCGCCAGACCGATGGGGACGCCGTATGTGGTCGCGTACCGGTTCACGAGTTCGTGGTACTGGCCGCCCACGGTCTTACCGCCGACGGCGATCCCGATGCCAGGCCCTTCTCGACCCTTCACGATCGTCTCGCCACGCGCAAAGGCGGTCAGCACGGGCCGTTTGCCCAAGCCGACCGGCTCCGCTTGTCCGACTGACGACTGTTCTGAACCGACATGCGGGAGAATCCGCAGCATGCCGCGATCGAGCACATGTCGTTCGAGCTGCTTGCGTTGGCCCTGCTCTCCGCGTCCCTGTCTCACCACCTCGGATTTCGTAACCTTGTCGATCGGGGGTTTCCCCGCGCTGGCCGCTGGCTGTGCGTCCTGCGCATTGGCCGCAAACCCAATCATCACGGCAGCGATGGCTGCCGTCACAAACATCAGTTTCTTCATGAAGTTCTTCGCGTCTCTTGTTCTTCGTGCGCGGCGGGTGGCCGCGCCGGTTGGTCCCTTCGCCGGTTACCCTCCGCGAAACAGCCGGCGTACTCGAACAGCCGCGTCTGACGGTGCTTTTGGCGCGAATAGAGACGGCCAAAGTCACTTTCCGTGACACGCCGTAATCTGCGTCGCTCTCCGGCTCAACTACGGGTTCGGGCCGCAATCAAGGCGTGCAGCGTGTCGATTGTCGATTGATCCGCGACGCCATCGACCAGAACAGGACGGAAGTGACGCTGGAAGGCCGCGACGATAGTCTGTATCGCCTCGTCGTACTCGTTCCCGACCGTGATCCCATAGCCATAGGCGGCAAGCGAGGCTGTCAGCGCCTCGACCGCTTTTCCATGCGATCCCAAGGACAAGCGCGGACCGCGCCGAAGCGGAGACGGCGACACCCAGTGCCCAACCGCCTCCGCGTGCAGTCGATCCCACGGGAACTTCTCGCCCGGGTCAGTCTTGCGGCCAGGGGACACGTCCGAGTGGCCGAGGATGCGCTCGGGCGCGATCCCGTGTCGCAACGCGATGCCCCGGCATAGCGCAATGACCGCGTCGATCTGCCGCGCCGGAAAAGCGGGGCTGCCGAACGCATGACCACCGTTGACGATCTCTATGCCGACTGATCGGGAGTTGATATCCGCCACACCTTGCCACGAACCGGCGCCGGCGTGCCATGCGCGCGCTGATTCGGGGACCATCTGGACCACCAGGCCGTCCTCGTGGACGAGGTAGTGCGAGGAAACCTCGCTCGCCGGATTACGCAGCCAGTTCTCCGCCGCGACACCGGATTCCATGCCGGTATAGTGAAGGACGATCATGTCGGGAGCGGTCACGCCCTTCCGTTCGCCGAAGTTCGGAGACGCCCTGACATGCGCGGTCACCTCGTCCGGCGCGAAGGTCATACGTGCCGAAGACCCTTCTCGATCAGTTCGTAAGCAGCGTTGATCGCGGCGATCCTGGTGGTCGCGATGGCGATGAATTCCTCCGGCAACCCGCGGGCGATCAGCCTGTCTGGATGGTTCTCGGCGACAAGCTTGCGATAGTGCCGCTTGACTTCCGCCAGAGGCTTTCCGGGCTCAATCCCCAGCACCCTGTATGGATCGGTGGCGCCGAGGTCGACATGCCTC
The DNA here is from genome assembly GCA_050184585.1 of Rhizobiaceae bacterium. Lineage (GTDB taxonomy): Bacteria > Pseudomonadota > Alphaproteobacteria > Rhizobiales > Rhizobiaceae > JBFXAF01. The sequence continues at coordinate 79,167 of JBFXAF010000010.1, forward strand.
GCCAGGATCGTCTGGTAGTGGGTGTCCTCGATCTGGAAGATCTCCGATATCCGGTGCAGGAACCTCCCTTCCCGTTCGTGCAGCACGCCGTCGGCCTTGGCGATGAAGAACAAGCCATCGAGAATATCGGTGAGCATCGCGCAGTTCGGCCTGCCCGACCCGCAGAGTCGCGCCATGCGCTCCGCATACACTTCGAAACCCGCCACGTCGGCCTTGGCGATGTCGTACAGCCGCGCGACGTTGTGCGCTTCCGAAGCCGGGACAGCGAAAATGTGCCGGAACGCCCGGATCTCGTCCTGGGTGACGACCCCGTCGGCCTTTGCCATCTTGGCCGACAGCGCGATCATGGCGACCGAGAAGGCCACCTTGCGACTGAGTTCCGGATTGCCGCCGAAGACGGTGCGCACCGCCTCCACGAGACCGGAAACACCTGCTCCGGCCCCACCCGCGACCCTGGCGACGAAGTCGCCGATGTCTTGCCAGATCGACATGGTGCGCTTCTTAGGGAAGTTCGCGGGCCAAAGCGAGGCGGCGCACGGTCGCTGCGGGGATCAGGACGGGAAGACTTTTCTCAGATGCCGATGACGGCGCGGGGTCGATACGGCGATTCGAGTGATCGGATGGTGGAAGTGTCGAGCTTGACCGACAACGCGGCCAATGCGTCATCCAACTGCCCGAGTTTCGTGACGCCGACGATCGGCGCGGTAACGACCGGTTTCGACAGCACCCACGCATACGCGACCTGCGCCGCCGATATGCCGAGCTTCTTCGACGCGGCCTGGACTTTTGACAGGATGGCATAGTCCGTCGAAGAGCCGAAATAGCGTCCGATGTGGACATCGGTCCTGCCCCGTTCCGTCACCCCGCCACTTCGTGGCGTGTTGCCCGCAAGGAAGCCCCGCGCGATCGGCGACCACGGTACGACCGCCACGCCTTCCGACTGGCAGTAAGGGATCATCTCGCGCTCTTCTTCACGATAGGCGAGGTTGTAGAAGTTCTGCATGGCCACGAACTGGGCGAGGCCGTTCGCGCGTTGCATTTCCCTCAGTTTGGCGAACTGCCATGCCCACATCGACGAAGCGGCCAGATAACGGACCTTGCCCGCCCTGACGACGTCATCGAGCGCGACCAGCGTTTCCTCGAACGGCGTGTCCGGATCAAGCCGATGGACATAGTAGACATCGATGTAATCGGTACCGAGACGCTTCAGGGAAGCATCGATCTGATCGACAATGTGCTTGCGCGACAGGCCCGACATGTTCGGGCCGTCTCCCATCTTCAGCCCCACCTTGGTGGCGATCACGACCTCGTCGCGCCGCGCATAGCGCGTCAACGCACGTCCCGTGATCTCTTCGCTGTCCCCATGATTGTAGTAGTTCGCGGTGTCGAAGAAGTTGATCCCCGCCTCGATTGCCCTGCGAAAAAACGGCTGCGACGCATCCTCGTCGACCACCCACGGATGCGTGGGACCGCCGGGCGTTCCGAAACTCATGCAGCCGAGACAGAGCCGCGAAACCTTCAGGCCGGTCGATCCCAGACGCACAAACTGCATGGCACCCTCTCAACGAGCCATGCGATGCTACACGATCTCCGGACATGGAAAAGGCCGGCGGGAGCCGGCCTCTTCCATTCGAAGCAGTCTTGACTACTCGGCAGGAGCAGGTTCTGCCGGAGCCGGCTCCATGGGCTCTGCCGGCAGCGTATCCAGTTCGGCCGGCGCCTCAGGCGCCGCAGCCGGCGGCGTCGTCGCATCGGGAGCCGGAGTCACCGGAACGCTGTCTTCCATCGGCTCCACGCTCTGCGTGGTGGTGTTGTCGGTGTCGCTGCAGGCGGAGACGGTAAGCAGGGCCAGCGCCGAAACGGACGCAAGAACGATCTTCTTCATGTCGTCTCTCCTTCGTTTTCATTTCACACGTCGAGCCCGGGCTACCGAGCTGTCGCAGGGAAAACTTCAAAGGCTTGTGGAGGTTTCATAACTTCGGCTAACCCGAGGAAACAGTTCGTGCACCTGGACAGGAACCGGGGGAGGCCATGGCGCAGTGGGATTTCTGGATCGACCGCGGCGGGACCTTCACGGACATCATCGGCCGTGATCCCGGCGGACACCTTCACACTCGCAAGCTGCTTTCGGAGAATGCGCGCGCCTACAGCGATGCGGCCGCGCAAGGCATCCGCGACCTGCTGGGGCTTGGCAAAGGGCAGCCCCTGCCGCCCGGCCTCGTCAACGAGGTCCGCATGGGAACGACCGTGGCGACGAATGCGCTGCTCGAGCGCAAGGGCGACCGCGTACTTCTGTTGATCACGCGCGGCTTCCGTGATGCGTTGCGCATCGCCTATCAGGCAAGGCCCGACATCTTCGCCAAGGAGATCATTCTTCCGGAGATGCTCTATGAGCGCGTCGTCGAGGTGGACGAGCGCGTGCTCGTTGACGGAAACGTCGAGACCGCGCTCGATGTCGAAACAGTCCGCCCGGCCTTGCTTGCCGCCCGCGACGCCGGCATCGACGCGGTCGCCATCGTCCTGATGCACGCCTGGAAGTTTCCGGCGCACGAAGAGTCGCTGGCCGCACTTTGTCGCGAAGCAGGCTTCGGCCAGGTCTCAGCGAGCCACCAGGCGTCACCCCTCATCAAGCTTGTCGGCCGCGGCGACACGACCGTGGTCGACGCCTACCTGTCGCCCATACTGGCGCGCTACGTGGGCCGGGTGTCGGTAGAACTCGGCGTGACGCCCGGCGCCGGCGGGCCCCGGCTGCTGTTCATGATGTCGTCGGGCGGCCTGACCGCCGCGGAGCAGTTTCGCGGCAAGGACGCGATCCTTTCCGGACCTGCCGGCGGCGTGGTCGGCATGGTGCAGACGGCGCGTATCGCCGGCTTCGGCAAGGTGATCGGCTTTGACATGGGCGGCACCTCGACCGACGTCGCCCATTCCGACGGTTCCTACGAGCGCGCCTTCGACACGGAAGTTGCCGGCGTGCGCATCCGCGCGCCGATGATGCGGATCCATACCGTCGCCGCGGGTGGAGGCTCGATCCTGCACTATGAGGCCGGACGCTTCCGGGTCGGACCGGACTCGGCTGGTGCGGATCCGGGCCCTGCCTGCTACCGGCGCGGCGGCCCGCTGGCGGTCACGGACGCCAACGTCATGCTGGGCAAGCTCCAGCCGGACTTCTTCCCGGCGATCTTCGGACCGTCCGGCGACCAGCCGCTCGACGCGGCGCTGGTGGACGCGAAGTTCAAGGCGCTTGCAGCCGAGATCGGCGGCGGACGCTCTCCCGAAGCGGTCGCGGAGGGCTTCATCACCATCGCGGTCGAGAACATGGCGAACGCCATCAAGAAGATCTCGGTGCAGCGCGGCCATGACGTCACGGAGTATCTGCTCAACTGCTTCGGCGGAGCGGGCGGCCAGCATGCCTGTCTCGTCGCCGACGCGCTCGGCATGGAGGCGGTGCTGATCCATCCGCTATCCGGTCTTCTGTCGGCCTACGGGATCGGGCTCGCATCGATTTCGGCGTCGCGCCAGAAAGCGCTGCTCCTCCCGCTGGCGGATGCATCCGTTGGCGCGCTCGAAAGCGCCCTCGCGGAACTGCGTACCGAATTGGTCGCGACACTCGGCGACCAGGGCGTCTCGGAGGGATCGATATCGTGGCGGCCATCGCTCCAGCTCCGCTACGACGGCACCGACACCAACCTCCCCGTGGACGTGGCGGATGGGTCGGTTGATATGGCGCGGAGGCGATTCGAACAGGCTCATCGGGCCCAGTTCGGCTTCCTTTATCCCGATCGCTCGGTCGTCATCGAAAGCGTCGACCTGGAAGGCTTCGATGCCCGGCCCGGGACAGCCACCGAGCAGGAACGCGAGAGCGTCCGTGTCAGGACCTCGCCGGACGAACATCGTCCGGTGTTCGTGGACGGCGCATGGCGCGATGCCGGCGTCTACCGGCGCGGCGGGCTGAGGCCCGGCCACGTCTTCGAAGGGCCTGCCCTGGTCATCGAGGACCATCAGACCGTCGTGGTCGAGCCGGGTTGGAGCGCCGAGGTAACAGCCCGGGATCACATTCTCCTGCGCCGTCCAGAGAAGAAGCGGAGGCGCGCCGCGATCGGCACCGAGGCCGACCCGGTCCTGCTCGAGGTCTTCAACAATCTGTTCATGTCGATCGCGGAACAGATGGGCGTCACGCTCCAGAACACCGCCTCGTCGGTCAACATCAAGGAGCGGCTGGACTTTTCCTGCGCGGTCTTCGCCGGCGATGGCGCGCTTGTCGCGAACGCCCCGCACATGCCCGTGCATCTGGGCTCGATGGACCGTTCGGTCGAGACGGTCATACGCCTCAATGCTGGCAACATCCTGCCGGGCGACGTATTCGCCCTCAACGCCCCCTACAATGGCGGGACCCACTTGCCGGACATCACCGTCGTGACGCCGGTATTCGGCGACGGTCGTATCCTCTTCTGGGTCGCCTCGCGCGGCCATCATGCCGACATTGGCGGGACCGCGCCCGGTTCGATGACGCCACTTGCGACGACGGTGGACGAGGAAGGCGTGTTGTTCGACAATTTCCACCTGGTCGAGGCCGGTGTGTTTCGCGAGCCGGCTCTGCTCGACCTGCTGACGAACCATCCGTGGCCGGCGCGCAATCCGGCTCAGAATGTCGCCGATCTCAAGGCTCAGGTCGCGGCCAACGAGAAGGGCGTCGCCGAACTGCGCAGGATGGTGGCCCATTTCGGCCTCGACGTGGTGCAGGCATACATGGGTCACGTACAGGACAACGCCGCGGAGAGCGTGCGGCGGGTGCTCGACCGCCTGCCGGACACCGCGTCCTGCGAGTATCCCACCGACACCGGCCAGGTGATCCGTGTGAGGATTGCCATCGACCGCAATGCCCGGCGCGCCACGGTCGACTTCACCGGAACCTCGCCGGTCATGAAGAACAACTTCAACGCCCCGGAACCGGTGACGCGCGCGGCCGTGCTCTACGCGTTCCGCGTCATGGTCGAGGACGCGATACCGATGAATGCCGGCTGCCTGAGGCCGATCGACATCGTCATTCCCGAAGGCTGCATGCTCAAGCCGTCGTATCCGGCGGCTGTCGTCGCAGGCAATGTCGAGACCTCCCAGCACGTGACCAACGCGCTGTTTTCGGCGATGGGCGCGCTGGCGAACGCTCAGGGCACCATGAACAACCTAACCTTCGGCAACGCCCGCCACCAGTATTACGAGACGATCTGTTCCGGTTCGCCCGCGGGTCGGGTCAACGAAGGTCGCGGCTTCGCGGGCACGGCCGGAGTGCACACACATATGACCAATTCGCGACTGACCGATCCCGAGATCCTGGAACTGCGCTTCCCTGTTGTGCTGGAAGATTTCCACATCCGGGAAGGTTCGGGCGGTGGCGGACGCTTCCGCGGCGGCGACGGCACACGCCGCACGATCCGTTTCCTGGAGACGATGGACTGCGCGATCCTGTCCTCGCATCGCAACCGGCCGCCGCAGGGTCTGGACGGTGGTGGCGACGGCGAGGTCGGCAGCACCGAGATCAGGCGTCTTGATGGCCGCATCGAGAGGCTGAAGGCCTCCGACCAGACGGTCGCTCAGGCCGGCGAGGCGGTCATCGTGGCAACGCCGACGCCGGGCGGTTTCAGGCGCGGCTGAGGTCTTGCCCCGCCGTCATCCACTCGTCATGCGATCGCGTTAGCCCCTGCGTCCACCGAACCAGGGGAATCGCCATGGCCGACGTCTATGCCGAGGAGCGCCTCGACCGGCGCGCTCGCATCCGCGAGGCGGTCTACCAGCATCCTGCTATGTCTCGCGACGGCGTGTCGGAGCGCCTCTTCGCCTGGCTGTTCTCGGGCCTTGTCTATCCGCAGATATGGGAGGACCCGGAGGTCGACATTGCTGCGATGGGATCGCTGGACGGCCAGCGCATCGTCACCATCGCGTCCGGCGGCTGCAACGTGCTGTCCTATTTGTCCCGGTCGCCGGCCAGGATCGACGCCGTAGACCTCAATGCCGCCCATGTCGCGCTAAACCGGCTCAAGCTCGCGGCTGCCCGCAGCCTGCCGACCCATGCCGACTTCCAGAATTTTTTCCAAGGTCGCGGGCCTGGCAGTGCGAAAGCCTACGATCACTTCGTGGCTCCGCACCTCGACGCTACGACGAGAAGGTACTGGGAAGGCCGCATGATCAGCGGCCGGCGGCGCATCGCCGCATTCGATGGCGACTTCTACCGGCGCGGTCTCCTCGGCTTCTTCATCGGTCTCGGCCACCTGGTGGCGCGGCTGCACGGCGTCGATCCGCGCGAGATGATGGGGGCGCGCACGCTGCGCGAACAGCGCCTCTTCTTCGAGCAACGGCTCGCACCTCTCTTCGACCGCCGGCTGTTGCGCTGGGTCACCAGCCGCAAGTCGTCGCTGTTCTGCCTCGGCATTCCGCCCGCGCAATATGACAAGCTCGCGGGTGATCGCACGATGGCGGACGTGTTGCGGGTGCGGCTGGAAAAGCTTGCCTGCCATCACGCCCTGAAGAACAACTACTTCGCGTGGCAGGCCTTCGCCCGGCGCTATCCCGAGAAAGGCGAAGGCGCGCTACCCCCATACCTCGAGAAGCGCAACTTCCTGACGATCCGCCGCAACGCGGACAGGGTCGCCATCCACCAGGTCAACCTAGTCGACTTTCTGGCCGGAAAAGGCGCCGGTTCGGTCGACCGCTATGTGCTTCTCGACGCGCAGGACTGGATGACCGACACACAGTTGGACGCGCTCTGGAGCGAGATCACCCGCACCGCCGCCCCGGGCGCTCGCGTCATCTTCCGGACGGCCGCCGAGCCCACTCTGCTGCCCGGCCGCCTTGCCCCCTCCCTGCTTGCCCGATGGCGCTATGATGCCGACGGCTCGCGGGAATTTTCCGCCCGCGACCGCTCCGCGATCTATGGGGGCTTCCACCTCTACGTGCTGGAGGACCGGTGAGCATCGCAGACGCCAGCCACGCCGAGCTCATGGACGGTGTGTACCGCTGGCAGCGGTACATCTACGACGCCAGTCGCAAATTCTACCTGCTGGGGCGTGATCGCCTGGTCGACGAACTCGCCGTTCCGGCCTGTGGTACGGTGCTGGAGATTGGCTGCGGCACCGGTCGAAACCTGATCCTGGCGGCGCGGCGCTATCCGCACGCCTCTTTCTTCGGGCTGGACATCTCCGCGGAGATGCTCGCCACGGCGCATGGCAATATCCGCCGCGCCAGTCTCGACAAGCGCGTTTCGCTCGCTCGCGCCGACGCCACGCGCTTCGACGCCGACGGCCTGTTCGGCCAACGCAGCTTCGACCGAGTCTTCATCTCCTACGCACTCTCGATGATCCCGGGTTGGGAGCAGGCGGTTGCCGCCGGCGTTGCGGTGCTGTCGCCGGGCGGATCGCTCCACGTGGCCGATTTCGGCGGCCAGGAGCATATGCCCCACTGGTGCCGAAGCGCGTTGCGCGCATGGCTCACACGCTTCCACGTCACGCCGCGGGACGATCTCGGCACATTGATGGAGGGTATCGCCACGCAGGGGCGACGAACCTTCGTCGCACGCCCGCTCTATCGCGGCTATGCGTGGCTCGGCACGATCGGTCCCGTCACGGCAACGCCCTGACGAGTTCCGCCAGCATCGCCTGCGGCTTGTAGTCGAGCTTGGACGGGGTAAGCCCCAGCCGCACGACCACGAGGTTCTTCGATGGCACGAGCGCGACCGACTGGCCGTCATGCCCGAGGAACCAGAACGCGTCATCGGGAAGGTCGAACCCCGCATCAGGATCTTGTCCCGGCGGGGTGTTGCCGCTGGGGCCATGCAGCCAGACGTGCTTGCCATACTCGCCATTCGATGCAGGCGCCGCCTCGCGGAGCCAGTCGACATAGCCGGGGGGCAGAATCTGTTGCCCGTTCCAGACGCCTCCCTGCAGCATGAACAGGCCGAACCGCGCCCAGTCGCGCGCAGAGGCATAGAGATAGGACGACCCGACGAAGGTGCCGCGCGCATCGATCTCGATCCGGGCGGTGGTCATGCCAAGCGGGTCGAACAGCGCCTTCCAGGGATAGACCAGCGCTTCCGCGCCTACGGCCTGCTGCCATAGTTGCGAGACCAGCACCGTGGTGCCGGTCGAATAATTCCAGACGTCCCCTACGCCTGCGGTCAGGGGCTTCGCCGCGGCGAAGGATGCCATGTCGGGCTCAAGATAGAGCATTCGCGTCACGTCGGTGACGTCGCCATAGTCCTCGTTGAACTCCAGCCCGCTCGACATCGCCATGAGATCGGAAAGCGCGATGTCGGCGCGGCCATCAGCCTTCCAGGCGTCGAACAGGCCCTTCTGGTCGACCGAGAGCCTGCCGTCCCGCACCAGCGTGCCGACGATAGCGGCGGTCACCGACTTGGTCATCGACCAGCCGAGTAGGGGCGTCTCGGACGAGAACCCCTTGCCATAGCGCTCGCCGACGATCCGTCCGTTCTGCACGACCACGACTGCGCGCATACCCGGACCGGTCATCGCCGGGTCGTCGAGAATACGCAGGATGTCCGCATCCTGCGACGGCTCGACGGCGATGCCTTGCGGCCAGATGCCGGTCATGCGCGCCGCGCCTGACGGCGCCGCGGGCGTTCGCGGCACCGCCGCGAGATCGCCATCCGGCACGGTTACGCAACCATACCCGTCACGTGCGAGCGCGAGTCCGCCACCGAAGACCCCGAACAGGCCGGCCGAGACGGTGCGCGCTTCGGCGTCGACCGAAACGCTGATCAGCTTGAGGATCGGGTGCCCGGGAGCCTGAACATCGAGTGCGAGGACGTCCTGCGCGTCGCGACCGGCAACGAACACATTGGAGCACACGATCTTGGCGGAGTAGTTTGAAGCGACCCGTATGAGGTCGGGCGGCGAGACCGAGAGCCAGAGCGCCAGAGCGGCCACGGTCAGTACGATCAGCCCCGCGAGCCATTTTCCCATAGTGACCAGCAGGCCCATCGAGCGCCCCCGCAGCAAGGCTGCACATATTGATTTGCACCGCCTCCTCAAGCAAATTTCGCTCGCTGTCGAGGCTGGTCAACCAAAATTCCACCATGATCGGCTACAACGAACGCAGCGGGGCCGCCATTGTCCGACGTCGGCGCAATCCCGAATAGCCAGCGCGGATGAGGCAATGAAGCGATACGCGGCGCTCCTGACGATGGCGATGCTCGCCGGCTGCACGTCGGTGGACACCGACATCGCGCCCATGTCTTCCGCAAGCGCCATAGTCCACGCCTCGGCGCCACGCTTTGCTGACAATGACCCCCATGCGTGGAGCGGCAAGGCGCCGCATCACTACGACGTGCACGGGACCGACGTCTCAAAGTACCAGCGCTCGATCGACTGGAGCAAGGCAAAGGCATCCGGCATCTCCTTCGCCTTCATCAAGGCGACCGAGGGCGGCGATCGGGTAGATGACTATTTCGCGGAGCACTGGAGCCGCACGCGCGCACATGACATTCCGCGCGCCGCATACCACTTCTACTACTTCTGCCGACCCGCCTCGGAACAGGCCGAGTGGTTCATCCGCAACGTTCCGCGCGAAAGAGGAACCCTGCCACCCGTGCTCGACATGGAGTGGAATCCGCAATCGCCGAGCTGCAAGCTGAGGCCGGATCCGGCCACGGTCCGCTCGGAGATGAGGGTATGGCTGTCAATGGTCGAGCGGCACTATGGCAGGAAGCCGATCATCTACACTTCAGTCGATTTCTTCGACGATAACGGGCTTTCGGGCTTTCATGGCTATCCCTACTGGCTGCGCTCCGTCGCCGGTCATCCATCGGAAAAGTACGGCAGCCACCCCTTCACCTTCTGGCAATACACGGGCACCGGCATCGTACCGGGTATCGACGGCGACGCCGACATCAATGTCTTCAATGGCGACTGGGCGGCGTGGCGCAAATGGCTGAAGGCGCACGCGACCTAGGGGCGAGACCTGGTCAATGTTACTCGACATCGCGCGGCCTTTCCGCCATGCCCCCCGCATGGTTCTTCGCGACGGGCATGGGAGTCTGGCATGGGCTTGAGGACGTTTCTGGCAGCGGCAGGTATTGTCGCGACTGCGTTTCCTGCGCTGGCGCAGGAGTGCGGCGGCGACTTTCCGCAATGGAAGGCCGGCATCGAGGTCGAGGCCCGCGCCGCGGGAGTCGGCCAGAAGGGCCTCAGCGTCCTTGCTGGCGCTCGCATCGACCAGGACGTGCTCAAGCGCGATAGGGCGCAGGGTGTCTTCACACAAACCTTCATCGAGTTCTCCGACCGGATGATCTCGTCCTACCGGTTGAAGCAGGGCGCCGCGAACTTGAAGAAGTATGCGGACGTCTTCGCCCGCGAGGAGGCCGAGTTTGGGGTGCAGCCGGCCGTGATCGCCGCATTCTGGGGTCTCGAGACCGACTTCGGCGCCAACCAGGGCGACTTCAATACGGTCAACGCGCTTGTAACCCTCGCGCATGATTGCAGGCGCCCCCAGCTCTTCCGTCCGCAGGTCGTTCCCCTGCTCACCCTCATCGATCGCGGCATTCTCCCGCCCGACGTGAAAGGCGCCTGGGCCGGCGAGATCGGCCAGACGCAGATCCTGCCCTCCGACTACCTCTCCAAGGGCATCGACGGCGACGGCGACGGGAAGGTCGACCTGAGGAACAGTGAAGAGGACGTCATCCTCACGACCGGCAACAAGATCCGCTCGCGCGGTTGGAAGGCCGGCCAGCCGTGGATCGAGGAAGTGCGGGTTCCTGCCCAGATGCCCTGGGAGGAAACCGGCCGCTCGAACAAGCTGGCGATCGGTCAATGGTCGGCGTGGGGCGTCAAGGCGCGTGATGGCGGCGCGCTGGTCGACAGGGGCCTGAAGGCCGGCCTGGTCCTGCCGATGGGGCACAAGGGCCCGGCCTTCCTCGTCTACGACAATTACGACGTCTATCTCGAATGGAACCAGTCTTTCATCTACACGCTGACGGCGGCGAACCTCGCCGCACGCCTCGCCGGCGCACCGAAATTCGACCAGCGCAACCCGGAGCCAGGCTTGAGCGGCGAGCAGATGAAACGGCTTCAACAGAAGCTGACCGACCTGGGCTACGACGTCGGCGGCATCGACGGCGTGCTCGGCATGAACACCCGCGAGGCGGTTCGTCAGGTCCAGATGAAGCACGGCTTCCCGGTTGATGGTTGGCCGACCCCGGCGCTTCTTGCGAAGCTCTGAGCCCAGAGCATGGCCTTCTTGGCGACTGGCCCAAGCGTCCCGGATTGACTGGAAAGCACCACATCGGTGACTTCGGCGGCAACGCCGGAGCCGCGCGATGACCGCTGACATGAACCTTCCGCTCATCCTCGCCGCCGCGCTGATCGGCGCAGCGAGCCCGGGACCCACCACATTGACCCTCGCGGGCACGGCAATGGAGCAGGGCCGCGGTCGGGCGCTCGCCGTCGCGGCGGGCGTGACGACGGGATCGCTGGCCTGGTCGGTTGCCGCCGCCCTCGGCTTGGGCGCGGTGATGCTCGCCAACGCATGGATGTTCGAGACCCTTCGCTACGTCGGCGCCGGCTATCTCCTTTTCCTTGCCTGGAAGTCCGCGCGGTCCGCGCTGGCGTCGACGCATGCCAAGCTTCTCGTCGTCGCCGCGGGATCCGCCCGCCGCGCCTATCTGAAGGGCCTTGCGCTCCACCTGACCAACCCCAAGGCGATCCTGTTCTTCGGTTCGCTTTATGCGATCGGTGTGCCGGCTGCCGCCCCGGCGCCTGCCGTCGCACTCGTCGTCGCTGCCGTCGGCATCCAGAGCGCGCTGATCTTCCACGGCTACGCCCTGCTCTTTTCCATGCCGCGTGTTGCTCGCGGCTATGCCCGACTGCGCCGTTGGTTCGAAGGCGCCTTCGCACTCGCCTTCGGCTATGCGGGCTTCAAGATATTGACGGCCAGGGCAGCCTGAGTCGACGATCGGAGCCTTCCGGCCGCTTCAGACAACATGGCAGACGTGCCCCATTTCACATGCTAATGTGCCCAGCAGCCCCTCTTGATGAGGGTCGCAGGGGTTTCGAGCATGTTGCAAGTCGTGAGGAAGGCGGAACGCCGGTTCCAACTGATCCTGATTAAGCCGTCCCACTACGGCGATGACGGGTACGTCATCCGCTGGTGGAAGGCGATGCTCCCGTCCAACTCTCTGGCAGCGGTCTACGGAATCGCAGCCGACTGCGAGGAGCGCCGGGTCCTCGGACCGGACGTCAGGATCGACATCCAGGCGATCGACGAGACCAACACCCGCGTAAACGCGAAGGCGATCCTCGCGCGCCTCGCCCGGCACGACAATTTCGGCATGGTCATGCTGATTGGCGTGCAGACCAACCAGTATCCGCGCGCGCTCGACATCGCCCGTCCATTCCGTGAGGCAGGCATCCCCGTAGCGATGGGCGGCTTCCACGTATCGGGTTGCCTTGCGATGCTCGACGGGAAGGCGGTCGACCTGGACGCCTGCCGCCAGCTTGGCGTCTCGATCTTCGCCGGAGAGGCCGAGGGCCGTCTGGATACGGTGCTCCGCGACGCCATCGCCGGCGAGCTGCAACCGGTGTACAACTACATGAACGATCTGCCCGGGATCCAGGGTACGCCGGTGCCCTTTCTGCCCAAGGAATCCGTCGTCCGCACACTCGGCCAGAACACCAGCTTCGATGCCGGCCGCGGCTGTCCCTACCAGTGCTCCTTCTGTACGATCATCAACGTGCAGGGCCGCAAGTCGCGCTTCCGCTCGCCGGACGACGTCGAGGAACTGATCCGCCGCAACTGGGCGCAGGGCATCAGCAAGTTCTTCATCACCGACGACAACTTCGCACGCAACCGCGACTGGGAGCCGATCTTCGACCGGCTGATCGAACTGCGCGAGAGGGACAAGATCCCCCTCGGCTTCATGATCCAGGTCGACACGCTGTGCCACAAGATCGAGAACTTCATCGTCAAGGCGAAGCGCGCGGGCGTGACCCGCGTCTTCATCGGCCTCGAGAACATCAATCCCGACAATCTGGCCGCGGCGAAGAAGCGACAGAACAAGATCACCGAGTATCGAAAGATGCTCCTGGCCTGGAAGGCCGAGGGCATCATGACGCTCGCTGGCTACATCCTGGGCTTCCCCGCCGATACGCCAGAAACGATCCGCCGCGACATCGCCATCATGCAGGAGGAGCTTCCGCTCGACGTCGTCGAGTTCTTCTGCCTGACGCCGCTGCCCGGCTCGGAGGACCATCAGAAGCTGTGGCGCGACGGCGTCGCGATGGACCCCGATCTCAACATCTACGACGTCGAGCACGTCTGCACCGCTCACCCGAAAATGAGCAAGGCCGAGTGGGAGGCGATCTACCAGGAGGCGTGGGCGGTCTATTACTCGCCGGCCCATGTCCGCACCCTGCTGCGGCGGGCCGCCGCCACGAACATGCCGCTGGCGCGCATCGTCAAGGTGCTTGTCCAGTTCGCGACGATGGTGCGACTCGAGAACCTGCATCCGCTGCAGGCCGGCATCCTGCGCCTCCGGCACCCGTCCGAGCGTCGCCCCGGCCTGCCGCGTGAGAACCCGGTGATGTTCTGGCCGCGCTTCGTCTGGGAAACTGTGGCCAAGAACGGCGCGCTGCTCGGCATGATCGTCAGTATGAGCTGGACCGCCTGGCGCATATCGCGCGACCCTGCCTCGAAGACCTATACGGACCGCGCCCTGACCCCGGTCATCGAGGACGAGGAGGAGACGCTCGACCTGTTCACCAAGACGACCGGCGGCACGGCCGCGGTGACACATGTGAGGAAGATCGCCGAACTCACCCACGCCAACCACGCCGCCTGAGTCAACCTGCCTTGGCCATCGTCTCCAGGCTGGCGAAACCCTGCGGCGCGTCGCCCTCATCGAATGGCGTCGCGAGTTCGACGAAGGTGTCGGGATAGAAGCCGTTGAAACGGGTTCTCAGCGATAGTGAGTAGGCCCCTATGTGGCCGATCTCGATCCAGTCGCCCGTATCCACTGTCTCCGGAAGCCAGAATGGCCGGGAGAGGATGTCCACCGAATCGCAGGTCGCCCCCATGACCTTGAACGGTACGATCGCCTTATCCGAGCCATTGCGCGTCCGGATCGCCGGGTCGGGAATGAACCGCGCGGGCAGCGTGATCTTGCCGGTCCAGCTGTCCGACAATGACGCCCAGATGCCGTCGTTGATGTAGAGTCGCTTGCCCTTGCGCAGCAGCACCCGAACGATCAACGAAAACGCCCGCGCCACGATCACCCGGCCAGGCTCGGCCACCAGGGGCATGCGATCGAACTGCCATTCGGTGATGTCGGCCCTGAGCCTGGACATCAGTTGCCCGAGCGAGGGCATGTCGGGCGCCTTGCGGCGGGGATCGTGGCCATACTCGGCCGGGAAACCGCCGCCGACGTCGAGGCCTGCTATGTCGAAGGAGAGTCTGTTCCTAACCCAGTCGGCGGATGCGAGCGCCCGGTCATAGGTGTCCGGATCCTCGATCTGGCTGCCGACATGGAAGCAAAGGCCCACCCTGTAGCCGGTTCGGTTCAGTCGCTCGGCGAGTTCGACTGCGTGCGCCGGCCCGGCGCCGAACTTCTTCGAGAGCTCGTAGGCCGCGAGACCCTTTGTCTGGATGCGCGCGAAGACCGTCATCGTGCCGGGGTCGATGTCCAGCGCCTTGACGACGCGCGTCAGCTTCGCGACCTCGTCCTCATGGTCGACGGCGATGGTGCGGATGCCGAATGTCTCCAGCGCGAGCCGGATGTCGGACTGCGACTTGACCGGATGCATGTAGAGCATCTCGGCGTCCTGCGAGACGGCCCGCACGTCGCGGATCTCCTGCGGCGAGGCGACGTCGAAGGCCTTCACGCCCGCCTCGACCAACGCCTTGAGCACCACTTTCTCGCCGTTGGTCTTCACCGCATATGCGGTCTTGCCGGGAAACATGCCCATGAAGGCGCGGGCGTCTTCCTTGAGCACGGACGGTCGAAAGCCGTAGACGGGTTCGTCGGGCCTGAGCGCGAGCGCTGCCTCGCGGGCATTGGCGAAACGTTGCATGGATTTGCTCTCGGTTCCCGGTGTCGCATTGAACACCAAAGCCGGTGATTCTTGGAGGCCGAACGCGCGGATGGGAAAATCCGTTGCGCCAGTGGCTGGAATCGGGTGGCCCGTACCTCGCCCGCCCGCTACGGCTCCGCCATTGTTCGCTCCAGAGAAGACGTCATGGCCAGCGTAGCCGAATCACGAATCCAGGCGGTCGCCCGCCCGATGTCGGCACGCGAATGGGCGATGCTCCTCGCGCTGGGCATCGTCTGGGGCGGATCTTTCTTCTTCGCCAAGGTCGCCGTCGTCGAAATGCATCCGCTGGCGCTGGTCCTCCTGCGCGTGGGGATCGCAGCAGCGGCGCTGCATCTGTGGCTGGTGGCGCGCGGGCTGTCGTTCCGTCTTGCCTTTCCCTTCTGGGGCTGGCTCCTGGCTCTCGGCCTTCTCAACAACGTGCTGCCTTTCTCGCTGATATTCGCCGGCCAGGTCCATCTCGGCGCGGGCGTCGCCTCCGTCCTCAACGCCACCACGCCCTTCTGGACGGCGCTCATCGCCAATGCGGCGACGCAGGACGAGAAGCTTTCGTTGAACAAGGTTGCAGGCATCGGGCTGGGCATCGCGGGAACCGCGGCGATGATCGGCCCGGATCTGGGCGACGCCGCCTCCGGTCCGATCTGGCCGAAGATTGCCCTCATCGGGGCGTCAGTCTCCTATGCCCTCGCGCTCATGATCGCCAAGCGGCTGTCCGTCTTGCCGCCGCCGGTGGTTGCGACCGCGCAACTGACCGTCTCGACCCTTGTCATGACCCCGGTTGTGCTCGTCGTAGGGGCTCACGCAGGGTTGACCGCCGTCGCGACGACGGTATGGGCTGCCGTCCTTGGCCTGGCTCTGATTTCGACCGCCTTCGCCTACCTGCTCTACTTCTCGATCGTGCGGTCGGCCGGCGCCACCAACGCCTCGCTGGTCACCCTGATTGTCCCGGCGAGCGCAATCCTGCTCGGCGTCGGATTGCTCGGCGAGCGCATCGAAGCCTACGAAATTGTCGGCATGGCCATCATCGCCGCCGGCCTTGTCATCATCGATGGTCGCATCCTGAACAGGATATGCCGCAACAAAAGCAGTCAGAGTGGCCGCTGAGCATCTGTCAAGGATTTTATTTTCCACATGGTGTGGATTGCGAATTGCCGAGAAAAATCAAAACCGAATGGCTGGAAAAGCACAGGATGTTTCAAACAGGCGTCACATTCGTAGAACAAATTCGCTTGTCACCTCCCTGAATGCGCCTAGACTCCTGCCATAGTCTGTACAGGAGGCTATGTTGATGGGACTGACACGACCGATCAATGCGCTGATGGTTTGTGCCGCGTTCGCCTTCATCGGAGCTCTCATCGTCGGAGTGTTGCCGTAGACGACGAGAGGGTGGCGTAAGCGCCTTCGAACAGAGAGTGGAAAGGCCGGGCCCGACGCCCGGCCTTTCCTTTTTGCCGTTCAGGCTGCCGCCGGCGTTCGCGTCGCGGCCACATCGGCGCGGATGCCGATCATGTGGCAGATGGCGAAGGCGAGATCGGCGCGGTTCATCGTATAGAAATGGAAATCCGACACGCCGCGCTCGACGAGGTCGAGAACCTGCTCGGCGGCCACAGCGGCCGCAACGAGCGCATGCGTCTGGGGATCACGCTCCAGGCCGTCGAACCGCTCCGCCATCCAGGCGGGAACGTGCGCGCCGCAGCGGGCCGAAAAGTTCGCCACCTGGGCGAAATTGTGGACCGGCAGGACGCCGGGCACGATCGGAACGTAGATACCGGCCCGGCGTACGCGCTCCACGTACCGCTCGAAAGTGTCGTTGTCGAAGAAGAACTGGGTGATGGCTCGGGTTGCCCCATTATCCACCTTGCGCTTCAGCATTTCGATATCGGTCGCAAAATCCGGGCTCTCGGGGTGCTTTTCCGGATAGGCCGAGACGGAAATGTCGAAATCGCCGGCCCGGGAAAGCGCGCCGACGAGCTCCGCTCCATTGGCATAGCCATCCGAATGCGGCCGGTAGAGGGCCCCCGCGCCCTCCGCGGGGTCGCCGCGCAGCGCCACGAAACGCTTCACGCCCATGGCCGCGAACTCGCGGATCACCGCGTCGACGGAATCGCGGTCGGCATCGACGCATGTGAGGTGAGCCGCCGGGGTCAGCGGCGTCTCGTCCAGCATCCGGTGCACCGTGCGCGCCGTGCGTTCGCGCGTCGAGCCTCCCGCACCGTATGTGACCGACACGAAGCGTGGTCCAAGCGGAGCAAGCCGGGTGACGGTGTCCCACAGCCGCGCCTCCATCTCGTCGGTCTTCGGCGGGAAGAACTCGAAGGAAACGCGGATGCGGTGGCCGATGTCGGGACGCCGCGAGAACCGGAACTGATTCACGCCGATTCCCTCCGATTGTCGGCGGGGTTGCCGTTGGCGACCAGGAGCCGCCGGTCAGTCGCCGTCCACAGCTTGACGGTCAACCCGGCGCCGTCGGCGACGCCGGGCTCGAAAGCCAGCGTCTCTCCCATTTCCAGGCCTGCTTCCGCAAGCCATTCGCTTATCTGCCGGTCGGAAAACCCGAGTCGCGCATGGGCATGGGCGTCGCGGAGGAATTCCAGCCCATGCGGGGCGAAATCGACGATGACCACGCGCCCCGACGGCCTCAACAGCTTTGCCGCCTCGATTACTGCGAGACGCGGGTCGTCGAGATAATGAAGCACCTGATGGATGGTCACCAGATCGAAGCCGTCTCGCTCCACCGGCGGCGCGTAGATGTCGCCTTGCCTGACCTGCGCATGATTGACACCGGCCCGGTCGAGATTGGCGCGGGCCACCGACAGCATCTCGCGCGACATGTCGACGCCGACACCGCGTCGGTAGACGGGAGCGAGAATCTCGAGCAGCCGTCCGGTGCCGGTGCCCAGGTCGAGCATGGATTGGATCGGCCGGTTGCCGACCGCGGCCAGAATCGCTCCTTCCACGGCGGCTTCGGGAACGTGAAGCGATCGGATCCTGTCCCAGGCATCCGCGTTGCGGGCAAAGTACGCGGCGGCACGTTCCTGCCGCCGCCTCTTCACCCCGGCAAGCCGCTCGAGGTCGCGCGCGATCTGCGGATCGCCGCGATGCACGCGCGACACGAGCGAGCCGACGAACTCCCGGACCGAATCGCTGTCTGCCAACCGGAAATAGGCCCACGATCCCTCCTGAGCGCGCGCGATGAGGCCGGCCTCGAGAAGGAGCCTCAGATGCCGCGACACGCGCGGCTGCGATTGCGCGAGGATTTCGGTGAGGTCCGAGACGGTCAGGTCTCCATGTGCGACCAGTGCGAGGATGCGCAGCCGGCTGGATTCGGCAGCCGCCTTGAGTGTATCCACCATCGTGTCGAGGGTGACCTGCAACCCCAGGAGCATTGCGTTCTCCGAAAAAGACATAAAGATATGTTTATGTGCAATCTTCACACGAGGCAAGCATGAATGTCGCGCTGGGACAACAAAATGGCGCGGGCGGGGGACTTCTGGGGTGAGTGACATCCGCGAGGGCGAGCTTGCGTTGCCATTGGACCCCGCCGCGGAAAGGCCCGACGCAGGCCTCGTCTTCATTGGTCGGATCGCTTCGCCCTGGAAGTCGCGCGAGGAGTGCCCGAAGAACATGAACGCCGCGCGCGAGCGTGGGCTATGGGCCAAGGCCCATGTCGACGCGGTCTATCGGCCCGGCCTCGACGGCCTGACGGGAACGACCCACGTCGTCCTCTTGACTTGGCTCGACAGGGCAGGACGCAACTTGATCGTCCAGAAACCCCGCCACGCTCAGGAGCCTCGCGGCGTCTTTTCGCTTCGCTCACCCGTCCGCCCGAACCCGATCGGCCTTCACGTGGCCCGGCTGATCGCTCTTGACGCGGCGTCCGGGGTGCTGACGCTCGACGCCATCGACGTGCTCGACGGCACGCCAATCATCGACATCAAGCCGTACTATGCGTCGACGGACGCCATTCCCGAGGCATCGACCGGCAAGGCGTCATGAACGGGACGCAGCGTCAGCGCGCCGTGGCCAAGGCGTTGACCGCGCTGATCCCCATGGCGCCCTATGCCGACACCGAACCGATCCGCGCCGCGGCAGGCGCGCCGCACATGAAGGCGCTGCCGCCCTCAATCGCCGTATGGCTGGCGACGGTGGCGCATGTGCGCCATGTCCATACCGACTACGAGAAACTGCTTGCCGATGGCTACGACCGCGACGCCGCCCGCTTCTTCGTCATCGGCCACATCAACGCGACACTGACGCGCTGGCGCGCGACGCGGCTGCTCGATGCCGACGACGAGGATGCCTGACGCTCAAGTCGGCGCGATGAACGGCTTCGAGACTTGCTTGAACACCGGCAGTGCCTCCGCGCGTGCGGCATGTGCCCCGAGCGCGGGATACTTCGCCGTCGAAGCGAGGCCGGGGTGGCATTCGTTGGCGTGCCGCATGGCGCATGCGACGGCGATGTCGGCATGGCCGATCTCCTCGCCGAACCACCAGGTGGAAACGCGCTTCGCCCGGTCGTCATCGAGCACGCGCAGTACGCCCGCGATCTGCGTCTCGCAGCGTTCTACCCACAAGGGGGATGCGCTGTCGTGCAGCCGCTTCTCGTAGAAGAGGCTGACCGCCTTGTCGCTGAAGCCGGTCGCGAGCGCAGCGATCTTCATTGCGCGGCGTCGGGCCGGTTCCTTCGTGGGAAACATCCTGCGGCGACCGGGAACCAGCCCGTCGACATGGTCGAGGATGGCGTGGCTGTCGACAAGCACGTCGCCGTCGTCGAGCACAAGCGTCGGCACCCGGGTCAGGGGATTGTACGGTCTGATCTGTTCGGCATCGCCGAAGGTCGACCACGGCCGATGTTCGAAGCCGATACCGTAGATGGTCAGCGCGATCCCGACGCGACGCACGAAAGGGGAATCGTATTGGCCGATCAGGATCATCTCAGCTCCTGTAGATCCACTGCTCGGGGATGCGCACCGACACCGCCTCCCCCGTCGCGATGCGGCCAGGCTTCTCGACCCAGCCGACCAGACCCCGCAGTCGCTTTGCCACCTTGGGAAACAACAGCGATCCCGCATCGCGGTCCGCCATGCCTGCGTTCTCGGCGATCGAACGGCCGGCCACCCGGCAAGGTCCGTTCTGTGCATCGACCTTGATCGTCACACCATTCCAGAAGAACAGCATCGTGCCGGCAGGCAGCATCGAAAGCCGCGGCACGCCCTCGAGCACCAGGTTCGCGCCGATCCACTCGGGCCGGACCTCGGGAAGGTTCATGCGGCTCGCGACGATCGCCAGCTCATCCTGTGCGACGATTGAGAGCTGGCGCTCGTTGCGCATCTCGGTGCCACGCGGATACCACGGCTCACGCCCGCCCGACCGCCGGGTCGGACCTGAATGGAGGTCGCCCTCGATGCCATCGAAGGTCAGCGCAAGTCCGTCGACGGCACGCGTCTCGAAACGGTCCAACGGCGCGACGTAGACACCCGCCACGGTGGCGGCGAGTTTTTTCGCCGGCACGATCTCGATGGCCTCGTCGGGTCGGTCGAGCGTCTGCGACATGGCGGCTCCGTCGATCGGGAAAGGCGCAGAATGCCGGTGCGGGCCAGCGGCGTAAAGCCAATTCCACGCTGCCGATCCATCATCGTCGATGATGGATCGGGCGGATCACCACGCGCAGATTCGGACCGAAGTCTCCGAATTGTCCCAGCAGGCCCGGTCGTCAGTCGCCCGATCGAAATGGCCGGGCAGCGAGACCCAGCGGTCGCCGAAATTCGCATAGCCGAATGCAAAGCCGGCAGGCTCCAGGACCAGCTGGTACCCGGGATGGCCGGGCGCGGTGATCTCGAAGCTGCCGTCGCCGTCGATGGTTTTGAACTCGCACGGATAGGCGCCGTCGTCGGAGGTGAAGCAGCGCGCCTTCTTGGCCTCTGCGTCGGGTGTGGCTGCGGCGAGAGCGGCCGCCAGCGCGATGCCGCCGAACCCGATGCTGCGAAGCGTCGTCATGATCGATTGTCCCCACGGTGAACGGCCTGGATTTAACGGCGACGCCGGCAATTTGATGGCGGCGTCACCGCACCGCGACCATGAAGAGCCTGGGAAAACGCAGAAGGACCTTGCCGTCGGCGCGACCCGGATAGGCGTCGGCGATCCGACCGGTGTAGACGGCGATGAACGACGCTTTCTCATCGGGTTCGAGCGGATCGAGAAAGGGCTTCAGCCCGGTCGAAGACACCCATTCGACGATCGCTCCCGCATCGCCCAGCGGATGGTTGTAGACCGTGTGCCAGATGTCGAACCGCCGGCAGAGCGGCGCGATGAGATCGTAGTATCGGCCGGCTGGCGGCAGGGGCGCGCGGGCGGCCCCGTCCATCTTCGCGGCGAACGGCATCGCGGCGGCGGTCTCCCGCATCAGCCGGTGGCTCGGCTCGGCGAGGTTGTCGGGCATCTGCACCGCCAGCGCGCCGCCGGGCGCAAGGAAGCCGATCAGCCTCTGGAGGAGCGCGGGATGCTCCGGCAGCCACTGGAAGACCGCGTTGGCGAAGATCACGTCGACCGGACCGTCTGGCGTCCATGCGGCTGCGTCGGCGAGGGTGAACTCGACGTTCGGGAGGCGCTTGCGCGCCGCGACCAGCATGTCGGCCGAGCTGTCGAAGCCCGACACCCGCGCGTCGGGCCAGCGCTCGGCGAGCAGTTCGGTCGAGTTGCCTGGCCCGCAGCCGATGTCGACCACCCGCGCCGGCGTCGAGACGGGAACCTGGGCGAGCAGGTCCCTCGCGGGACGCGTCCGCTCGTCCTCGAAGCGCAGGTAGAGCGAAGCCGACCAGTCCTTGCCTTGCCTGGGAGCGGTCATCTGTAAATCTCGCGGCGATTGCCGATGCGGATCACGATGATCGTTATCAGTCCGTCGTCGATGCGGGCGATGATCCGGAAATCGCCAACGCGATACTTCCACAGGCCGACGAGCGGCCCCGAGAGCGCCTCGCCGATCTCGCGCGGGTTATCCCGGCTCGCCAGGCGATCACGGATGAACCGCGCGATACGCTCGCGGTCCTGAGCCCCCACCCTTTCGATGTCCTTTTCCGCCCGCCGCTCGAACCGCACCCGCCAGGGCATGGTCAGGCTTCTTTCTTCGCTGGCCCCAGATCAATGTTCAGATTGCGAAGCACATCGTCAAACTCGACATACTCGGGATTGTCGCGCAACCGATGTTCGGCGAGGTAGATGTCTTCGAGATCGTCCAGATGCTCGAGGATCGCCTCGCGCGCGTAGAAGCTCTTCGACCGACCTGTCTTGCGGGCCAGGTCGTCGAGGCGTCTTTCGATATCGGGCGGCAAACGCAGTGCGAGCATGCAACACCTCTGCTATACATGTATAGCAGAGGTGTTGCTCGCCTGACAGCCCTTTTTCGAGGATGAGAATTCCAGCCGTTTGCTCAGGCCCCGCCGCCCGCGACCGCCTTTGCCAGCGCCGCGGCCACTTCCTCCAGCGTGTAGGGTTTCTGCAGCACGGGATGCCCGCGCCACGGCTCGGGCAGGCCGGCAACGCCGTAGCCCGTCGCGAAGACGATCGGCACGCCGCGTTCGGCCAGCAGCGCGGCGACCGGAAAGACGGGCGCGCCTGCGAGATTGACGTCGAGGATCGCCGCGTCCGCGCTTGCCCCGGTTTCCACAAGCTTCATCGCCGCTTCGAGCCGCATGGCGGGGCCCAGCACCTCGTAGCCGAGCTCGATCAGCATGTCCTCGAGGTTGATGGCGACGAGCGCCTCGTCCTCGACCACGATGACGGCGCGCATCGGCCGACCCGCCTCAGAAACCTGCATCGTCTTTCTTCCCGAGGCTGGCGAGCGGCACGTCCATGCGGCAGCGGAATCCCGCCGGGTCGTAGATCGCCTCGATCGTCCCGCCGAGTTCGCCGACCGCCACGCGCTCGACCATGCGCGATCCGAAACCCTTTCGCGACGGAACGTCGACCGGCGGTCCGCCGCGCTCCGCCCAGTCGAGACGCAGCATGCCGTCCGCGCCGATCCCCTCGCGGCTCCAGGTCACCGAGACGACGCCGGTCGGCGTCGACAGCGCGCCGTACTTCGCGGCGTTGGTCGCGAGTTCGTGGAGAAGCATGGCGAAGGCGATCGACGCCTTCGGATCGAGCACCACCGACGGACCGGACGATTCCACCCTGCCCTCGCCATGGATCGACAGTTCCTGGCAGACCAGCGCCGAAAGCTCTGTGCTCGCCCATTGGCGGGCGCTGAGCAGGTTGTGCGCCTTCGACAGCGCGATGATGCGCGCTTCGAAATCCCTGCCGGCCGAGGCCGTGTCGCGCGCCGAGCGCAGCGTCTGCCGGGCGATCGACTGCACGGTGGCCAGCGTGTTCTTCACGCGATGGTTGAGTTCGTCGAGCAGGAGTTTCTGGCGCCGCTGCGTGCGCACCGCTTCCGTCCGGTCCATGCCCTGCACAAACACGCCGGCGATCTGCCCATCCGGATTGCGGATGGCGTCGTAGGAGAAGTCGAGGAAGGTTTCGCGCGGCGCCTCGCCGTGCGCCCGCTGCAGCATGAGCCGCATCGCCTCGCCGCCGGCGGGCTTGCCCGTCTCGTACACGCGGTCGAGCATTTCGACGAAGCCCTGGCCCTCGATCTCCGGCAGCGCCTCGCCGAGCCGCTTGCCGATCACGTTGCGTCCGCCGATGAGGCGGATGTAGGCGTCGTTGGCGAAGGTGAAGACATGTTCGGGGCCGGTCAGCACCGCGAAGAAGCCCGGCGCCATCCGGAACAGCCGGCGGAACTCCTCGCTCTCGCCGAGCAGCGCCTGGTGCTGCTGCTCCGCCTCGCGCGCGCGCTCGAGCAGCTGCGTCTCGCCCGACAGCGGCCGGAATGGCAGTGACGCCGCCTCGCGCAGCCTGACGATGTCGGTCACGTCGGTGGTGTTCTGGACCAGGTGGGTGACCGCGCCCGACGGATCGAGGAGCGGCGTGTGCACGGCCGTCCAGAACCGCTGCTCCATGCCGCCGCCCTCTGCCTCGGGCCGCGGTATGTCATAGGGAATGTAGGCCAGAGTATCCGGCCGCCCTGTCTCGAACACGCGCTCGAAGGAGTGCCTCAGCTTGCGCCCGCCCTCGCCCGGATTCGGGAACAGCTCGAAAAGGTTGTGGCCAAGCAGATCGCCACGTGATCGCATGACCACCCGCTCATAGGCCTCGTTGACGGCGACGTACCGGAAATCGCGGTCCACCACCATGTGCGGACTGGGAAGCGCCCCGAACAGCTGCTCGTAGTCTGGTATCAGGACACCCACCCCTCACGCCCGCGCGGAGTTTTCCGCGCATGATTTGCCCAAGGCCAAACGCACGGGAAGCGAAAAGGTTGCGGGGAGCAGTTAAACGCAATGCGGGGTGTCGATTCTTGTGGGTCCGAATCGTGCATAATTGACTCTCAGTAATCGTTCTGTTTATGTTCTCTTTTCAGGCGGGGGAATTGCCATTGAACGCCGAACCTCTCGATCCGACCCTTGATCTGGTTCGCCGCGTGGCTGGAAGGCGGTTTCATACCGTTCTTGCAGACCCGCCTTGGCGCTTCACGAACCGGACCGGAAAGGTCGCACCGGAGCATCGTCGACTGGCGCGGTATGAGACGATGACCTCCGACGATATTTGCGCATTGCCGATTGCCGACCTGACATGGAAACCCGCGCACCTCTATCTTTGGGTTCCGAACGCTTTGCTGCCCGAAGGTCTGAAGGTGATGCAGGCGTGGGGCTTTGAGTACAAAGCGAACGTCGTCTGGCACAAGGTGCGCAAAGATGGCGGCTCGGATGGCCGTGGAGTCGGCTTCTATTTCCGCAACGTTACCGAACTGCTCCTGTTTGGCGTGCGTGGCAAGCACGCGCGAACCGAGGCGCCGGGCCGAAGTCAGGTCAACTACATGTCCTCACGCAAACGCGAACACTCCCGCAAGCCGGACGAGCAGTATGACTTGATCGAAAGCTGCTCGAAGGGTCCGTATCTGGAACTCTTCGCGCGCGGCACCCGGCCGGGTTGGACCTATTGGGGCAATCAGGCGGACGAGGGATATCGACCGACTTGGAAGACGTATGCCTACAACTCAGCGGTCGAAGCGGCAGAATAACGATGACATCTGAGGACGATGAGGACGACAATTCCAGTCCTGAAGCAAACGTAGTCGAACTCACTCCCCTCGCTGCAGATGACCCAAAGCTTGTTTCTGATGTCATAGATAGCGACCTTAGAGAAAAGTATAAATTTGTTAGCTACAAGAAAGCAATTTCAATTCTACAGTATGGACTTCGTACTGAATTTGAAGAAATTATTGAAGCTCTTCGTTTATTCTCCATTACCACTGAGATGATCAGAAAACCTGGAGGCAATGAATCGGAGATACCGAAAGAGGTTCGTAAACTCCTTAGGCCCAAAGGTTGGCATGAGACGACAATCAGTGGCGATCTCCACATCGCTCGCAGATGGAAGGAGCTCCTGAAAACTAATAGCAAAGGCAAGGAAGTTTTTGATCAGAGGACGCAACAAATAGTCCGACGAAACTATCTAGACGGTCATAAGATTGACTTTGTCAAAAATCGACTTGCATTCGATTTCGAGTGGAATTCAAAAGATCAGACCTTTGATCGAGACCTGTATGCATTTGATGCGTTTGCGGAGGCGGGAGCAATCGATGCCGCGATTATTGTTACACGAGATGTAAGCCTAAATCCTATATTTGCGGAACTCGGCCAGGCGCTTACAAAAACGGGGACGCCACAGTTCAAAGATGGTATGCCAGTGATGCTGGCCGCAAAGTACGGTGCGAGTACAACATGGTGGGGTAAACTGATTTACCGCCTCAATGCAGGCCGAAATGGTTCGTGTCCGGTCCTTGCGGTGGGGATCACCCCGAGGTGCATATCCGATCTTGACGACTGGCGACGTGCTCAGAAGGCCTAGTTCGTCCAGCCTTGCGCCCCCCTACCGCGTCAGCCGCTTGTACGTCATCCGGTGCGGGTTGACGCTTTCGGGCCCGAGCCGCCTCACCTTGTCCTTCTCGTATTCCTCGAAGTTCCCCTCGAACCACTCGACATGGCTGTCGCCCTCGAAGGCGAGGATGTGGGTGGCCAGCCGGTCGAGGAACATGCGGTCGTGGCTGATGATGACGGCGCAGCCGGCGTAGCTTTCCAGCGCGTCCTCCAGCGCGGCAAGTGTCTCGGTGTCGAGGTCGTTGGTCGGCTCGTCGAGCAGGAGCACGTTGCCGCCGGTCTTCAGCATCTTGGCCAGATGCACCCGGTTGCGCTGGCCGCCCGACAGGTTGCCGACCTTCTGCTGCTGGTCGCCCCCGCGGAAGTTGAACGACGAGCAGTAGGCGCGCGTGTTGGCCTCGAACTTGCCGAGCTTGACCACCTCGGCGCCGCCCGAGATTTCCTCCCACACGGTCTTGTTCGGGTCGAGCGCGTCGCGGCTCTGGTCCACATAGCCGAGCTTGACGGTCTCGCCGATGCGGATCGAGCCGTCGTCGGGCTTTTCCTGGCCGGTGATCATGCGGAAGAGCGTCGTCTTGCCGGCGCCGTTGGGGCCGATCACGCCGACGATGCCGCCGGGGGGAAGCTTGAAGGTCAGATCCTCGATCAGCAGCGTCTCGCCGAAACCCTTGTCGAGGTCGGCCACCTCGATGACGACGTTGCCCAGCCGCTCGCCATGCGGAATGACGATCTGCGTGTCTGTCGGACGGCGCTTGTCGGCGGCGTCGAGAAGGTCCTCGAACGCCTTGATGCGCGCCTTCGACTTGGTCTGGCGGGCCTTCGGCGAGGAGGCGATCCACTCGCGCTCGCGGCTGATCGCGCGCTGGCGCGCGTCGTCCTCGCGGCCCTCCTGCTTGAGCCGCTTGGCCTTGGCCTCAAGATAGGCAGTGTAGTTGCCCTCGTAGGGAATGCCGCGGCCGCGGTCGAGTTCGAGGATCCAGCCGGTCACGTTGTCGAGGAAGTAGCGGTCGTGGGTGATGATCAGCACCGAGCCCTTGTAGGCGCGCAGGTGCTTTTCCAGCCAGGCCGTCGTCTCGGCGTCGAGATGGTTGGTCGGTTCGTCGAGCAGCAGCAGGTCGGGCTCCGAAAGCAGCAGCTTGCACAGCGCCACCCGGCGGCGTTCACCGCCCGACAGGTTGGTGACGTCGGCCTCCTTGGGCGGGCAGCCGAGCGCCTCCATGGCCATCTCGACCTGCTGTTCGAGGTCCCACAGATTGAGCCTGTCCATGTCGTCCTGGAGACGGGAGGATTCGTCGGCGGTCTCGTCGGAATAGTTCATCATCAGCTCGTTGTAGCGCTCGATGATCGCGGTCTTCCTGGCGACGCCCTCCATGACGTTGCCGAAGACGTTGAGCGCCGGGTCGAGCTGCGGCTCCTGCGCGAGGTATCCGACGGTGGCGCCTTCGGCCAGCCAGGCCTCGCCCGAAAACTCCTTGTCGATGCCGGCCATGATCTTCAGCACGGTCGACTTGCCGGCGCCGTTGGGGCCAAGGATGCCGATCTTGGCGTCCGGGTAGAACGACAGATGCAGGTTCT
This sequence comes from Rhizobiaceae bacterium, assembly GCA_050184585.1. Lineage (GTDB taxonomy): Bacteria > Pseudomonadota > Alphaproteobacteria > Rhizobiales > Rhizobiaceae > JBFXAF01. Next base: position 106,804 of record JBFXAF010000010.1, read on the forward strand.
CGAGCACCTTCTTGGTGCCGTAGGCCTTGTTGAGGCCGGACATGTGATAGATGAACTGGCGTGCCACGCGCGCGTCTTCCCGTCTCGAACTGGATGGAGAATTCGCGCGCTATGTAGGCGAAAGCCCGCGGCGCCGCAATGCGCCCGGCCGTCTGGTGTCACCTTGACCCGCCGACCCGCTCCCTGCAGTGTCGTGGAGGGTCGGGTGAAGCGCTATGGCGGGCTATTTCGGCAGCGAGTTGCAGCAGGCGCTGCAGGCGAAATGCGAAGCGGCATGGCAGTGGTCGATGGAGACGCCCGGAGCCTGCAATTCGGGCCGGCTGGTGGGCACCGACGATCCTGAGCGCCTGGGCTGGGACTTGATCCTGAGGCGGCTTGCCGAAGACGGCGCATTCTCGTTCCGCATGCTGCCGGTCGACGTGGCAAGGGCGGCGGTCGAGCGGCTGAAGCCTGCCGGCTACCGGCTCGACCTGTGGGACGTCTTCATGGCAGGCCGTGAAGCGGCCAGCCCCAACGTCGACAAGATACTTGCGTCGGGACTGCCGCATGGATTTTCCGAGATGCCGGTCCTGACCGATGGCGCATCACGGGAGGCGGCCAGGATGCAGGCCTTCATGGCGGCGCAGGGAATATCCCCCTTTTCCGGCTCCCTCCTCGCCGGCGAGTTCGGCTCGGTCGTCACGATCCGCATCGCCGACGCCGACGGCGAACTAGCCGCCACCGCGCATGGCTACATGCCGCACAACCGGTACAGCCCTCTGAACCGCAGCGCTTGGGCCGGGCTGGTCGCGGTCGCCCCGAAACACCGCAGCTTGGGGCTTGGAACGTTCGTCACTGCGGGCATGATGGAAGGCTGCTTCTCGATCCTCGACGCCGAAACCGTCCACGCTTTCGCCTCAACGACGAACATGCCCTCACGGCGCATGCTCGAAGCCTGCGGTCTGCGCCACGAGCCCGGACTGACCGGCGGCATTGCCGTCACCGGCGCGGAACGCTTCACGCGGTAGCGCGCGGTGGCGGGACGCCGCCTACGTTTCGACCCCCGCCACGAGATTGAACCAAATCTGAACGCCCAATTCAGCCTGCATTCCTTCGCGCCCTCATAGCGTCCCCTCCGTCGCCAACAGCGCCCCCCGCGCCAAGACCGGAGAAAAGACCATGACCCGCAAGCTGATCATCGCTGCCGCCATCGCCGCGCTCGTCGGAGTTTCGTCGGCGCCTGCCTTCGCCAACTCGATCTCGATCCAGCAGAATGGCTGGGGCCACGCCGCCGGAGGCGGCCAGAACGGCCGACACAACGTCATCGGCGTTCATCAGGGCGGCTGGTTCAACCAGGGAATCGCCAACCAGAACGGCCGCCGGAACACCGCTGCGATCGGTCAGGAAGGCTTCAACAACTACGGCGAGACCAACCAGCGCGGCCGGAACAACGCCGCCGGCATCGGCCAGTTCGGCGCCAACCACAACGCCGTGATCAGCCAGGACGGCAACGGCAACGTGGCCGCCGGCGTGCAGGTCGGCAATGGCTGCTCGGCCAATGTGGTCCAGGCTGGCCGCGGCAATGTCTCGGCTTTCGTGCAGACCTGCAACTAGTCGGCTTCGCGCCAGCGGGAGGCTCCCGCAGCCTCCCGCTCGCAATCTTCCCAACGGAGGAACACGATGATGAAACGTTCAACGATCCTGATGTCGGCTGCCGCGATGCTCGTCTCGGCGGGCGTGGCCGCCGGTTCGGCTTCGGCGCCCTCCGACCGGGCGCTCGCCTGTGCGATCGAGGTCGATCGCGCCGCTGGCTTGGCCTCGATCGAAGTCACTGCCCGCAGCCGTTGGGCGACGACCGGCGAATACAGCTTCAGGCTCCGCGGCCCCGGCATGGACATCAACCAGGGCGGTTCCTTCCATGCCGCATCGGACGAGCGCGTCGTGCTTGGCTCGGTCACCGTGTCGACCGGCGGGCCAGCCTACAGGGCCACGCTCACCGTTTCGGTCGGCGACCGATCCGCCGCCTGCGAAAAGACCATCTGACGGCCGCCGCCCGCGTGAATTGAACCTGAACCGCGCGTTGGAACCCGGTTCAGCCGCAGGCAGTCAAGATCATCACATCGGCCCGCACACGGCCGCCACCGCCTGGAGAAATATCATGAAGACCCGGATCGCTCGCACCCTCGCTGCAGCCGCCATCGCCCTCGGCGTCGCCGCTCCTCTTGCCGGCCCCGCATTCGCCGGCGGCTCGTTCACGATCCAGGTCTTCACCAATGACCCGCGAGAGGCTGCGGCCCTGCGCGGCAGCCTCGCGGCGATTGCCGCCGGCAAGGGCGTCCGGGGCAGCGGCATCTACCAGCGAGGCACCGGCAACGCGGCCGGCCTCATGCAGAACGGGCAAGGCAACTACGGTCTCGTGATGCAGGAAGGCCAGGGACATACCGGCACCGTGTCGCAAAACGGCAACGGCAACATCCACGGCCTGTTCCAGTTCGGCAGGAACACCACGAGCCATGTCGCCCAGACGGGCCATGGCAAGGCAGGCGCGACGATCCAGTTCGGCTGGTGAGACGGCTTTGGGGCGGCGTTTGCCGCCCCTCCCGAATTACCGCCTGTCCGCGGTCAGGCCGAAGGCCGCACCCTGCGCGTCGACAGCGTTGCATGCCCAGGCGCCGCCCGGCACTTCGACAGGCTCGAAAATCACCTTGCCGCCCTTCGCCTTGACGCGATCGAGAGCAGCGTCCAGTTCCGGCACGATGAAATAGAATCCCCAGGCCGACACCGGCATCGTCTCAGGCTTGTTCATCATGCCGCCGATCGCCTCCTTGCCCGCGGCGAAGAGCTGGTAGTCGCCCATCTCGCCCATCGGGATTGTCTGGTCCTTTGTCCAGCCGAAGACCTTGGCGTAGAAGTCGAAAGCCTTCTTCCAGTCCGCCGACATAAGTTCGTGCCAGCCGACGAATCCCGGCTTTATCGGCGCCGGTCCGCCGCCCTCCATCCCGGGCTTCATGATCATGAAATGCGCACCCTGCGGATCGGCCACGACCGCGAAGCGGCCGACTTCGGGAATGTCCAGCGGGCCGTGGTGGATCGAGCCGCCCGCGGCGACGACGGTCTTCGCCGTAGCATCGACATCGTCCGTGTAGACGTAGCCCATCCAGGCTGGCGGTGCGCCCTTCGCCGCTTCGGGGGTCGCTATGATCCCGGCGACGCCGCGCCGGTCCATGTTCATCACCATGTAGTCGGAGCCGGGACCGCCGAAGGGTTCAGGCTTCCAGCCGACCACATGAGCGTAAAAATCCGTCGCCGCCCTCGGATCGGTGGTCACCAGTTCGTACCAGAAGAATGTGCTCGGGAAATCGGACATGCGCAGGCTCATCCTCGGTTCAACGGATGCCGGGCCGCGGGTGAACCCCCGCAGCCCGGCGAAGCGATCAGGCGGCTTCCGCGCCCTCGCCGGCCTCCATGGCAGCCATGTCCATCCACATCACCTCCCAGTGGTGGTGGTCCGGATCCTCGAAGCTGCGACCATACATGACGCCGTAGTCCTGCTGCGGCCCTGGATCGGCCTTTCCGCCGCCACGTGCCGCTTTCGCGACGAGTTGGTCAACATCGTCGCGCGACTCTGCTGACAGGCAAAGCAGCACCTGGCTCGTCTTCGACGCATCTGCAATCGGCTTCGAGGTGAACTGGCGATATTTGTCGTGGGTGACCAGCATCACGAAGATCGACGCGGAGATCACCATGCAGGCTGCGGTGTCGTCGGAGAACTGCGGGTTCTTGGTCGCCCCGATTGCTTCATAGAAGGCGATCGCCCTGTTCAGGTCGGCCACGGGCAGGTTCACGAAAATCATCTTTGACATGACTGGCACTCCTCTCGTTGGATTTGACGGACATAGCGCATCATGTTATCTATGGCAACCATGAAGTTAGAAAAAATAACTCATAGCTCCGACTCACCGAAACGTCGCTATGACGACGCCTGCGGCACCGCTCATGCCCTTGACCTGATCGGGGAGCGCTGGGCGCTGCTCGTGGTTCGCGAGCTGATGTTCGGTCCGAAGAGATTTGGCGATCTGAGGACCGACCTGCCCGGCATTAGCGCCAATGTGCTGACGCAACGGCTTGAGGGACTGGAGGCATCCGGCGTCGTACGCCGCCGGAAGCTGCCGCCGCCGGCCTCCGTGCAGGTCTACGAACTCACGGAATGGGGCTACGAAGCCGAGGAGATCATCCAGGTCATGGGCCGCTGGGCCATTCGGTCACCCTCGCACGACCCGACCCTTCCGATCAGTTCGGCGGCGCTGATGTCGTCTTTCCGCACCATGTTTGCCCCCTCAAAGGCAGCGGACCTCGAGGCAAGCATCGGTGTCGTGTTCGGCGACGAGACCTTCCTCGTCCGCATCGCGCAGGGCCGGCTGTCCGTGACGCGAGGGCCGGTGGACGGAGCTGGCACGGTCTTTTCCGGCACACCCCCTGCCCTCGGTGCAGCCGTCTATGACGGCCAGCCGCTCGAAGACCTGGCCCACGCCGGCACGCTGTCGGTGTCCGGTGACCGGGCGCTCGCCGAACGTTTCCTGACCTTGTTCGTGCTTCCGCCGAAGGCGTAGCGACGTGGGTCGCAACACCCGCTTAACTGTTCGGAGGCTACAACGCTGGCGGGAAAAGCCGCTGCGGCGGTCTGCGTGGACTGGTCGGACGTGACGAACGCATTTCTGCTGCTGGCCGAGGCGGCGCTCTATTTCGGCGCCATGGCCATCCTCTTCCGCCTGAGGAAAAGGATCGGCATCGGCGTCTTCATGTGCGCGCTGGCGGTCATGCACTTCCTCGAGACCTACCTCGCCAGCGTCTTCTACGTCGCCGTTCCGATGGGCATGCTGTCGCCGGGTTCGACCGTGCTCTTCTCCGGAAAGCTCGCCATGCTGCTCCTCCTCTACATCAAGGAGGACGCCGCGACCGTCCGCCAGCCGATATACGGCTTGCTCCTGGGCAATGTGCTGATGATCGGCCTGGTCCTGCTCCTTCGATTCCACGACATTGCCGCCCTGCCCTCCGGCGCCGTCCCCGACATTGCGTTCATCGACGGAATGGGCGGGCTGATGGTTTGGGGAACGGGGCTTCTCTTCGTCGACGCGATCCTGATAATCCTGCTCTATGAGCGGCTCGGACGCACGTTGGGACGGCGGCTCTTCCCTCGCATCGCCATATCGGTCGCGGCGATCCTCACTTTCGACCAGCTCGGCTTCTGGACGATGCTTCATTTCGCGGCCGGCGCGCCTGTCGACGTCCTGGTTGGCGGCTGGGTTGGCAAGATGGTGGCGGCGATGGTCTACAGTGCCATGCTGACCGCCTATCTGCGCTGGTTCGAGCGCGCCGACGTCGCCGCGCCGCGCGGGTTGACCGACGTCTTCGAGATTCTGACGTTCCGCGAGCGCTACGAGGCTCTGGTGGAACACGCGGGACGCGACTCGTTGACCGGCCTTCTTCACCGAGGCCGTTTCGATGAGCAAGGAACGATTGCTCTCTCGGATGTCCGGCGGACCGGGCGGCCGCTCAGCTTGCTCATCGTCGACGTCGACCACTTCAAGGCCATCAACGACCGCTATGGCCATGCCGAAGGCGACCGCTGCCTGAAGATCATCGCCGGCACCCTGCTCCGGACAGTCGGTCCCGACGATACGGTCTTCCGCATCGGCGGCGAGGAGTTCGCCATCCTCTGCGCCCATCCGCACGCCCTCGCACGACTGCTCGGCGAGACGATCCGCCAGGCGGTTGCCACTGCGTCCGGTTCCGACGCCCCCCGCTGTACCGTGAGTGTGGGTGTCGCAACCGCCACGCCTGTCACACGCTCGCTGACCGATCTCTTCGCGATCGCCGACATGCGGCTCTACGCCGCCAAGGACGGTGGCCGTGATCGAGTCGTCGGAGAGGACGCCGCGGCAGGGCGGCGGCGCCGCCTCCCTGCCGCGTGAACGCCGTCAGTGAGCGGCGGCATGTGACGCAGCCGGCAGGGTATCGTCCGGGCGCGGCTTCAGTTCCCTCCGTGCGATGAACGAATAGAACATCGGCACAACGAAGAGCGTGAACATCGTGCCTATCAGTATGCCCGTGAAGATCACAAGGCCCATCGAGTAGCGGGCGGCGGCTCCAGCTCCGGCAGCGACGATCAACGGCACGACGCCGAGCGACATCGCCGCTGTGGTCATCAGGATCGGCCTGAGCCGCACCTTCGCCGAAGCGATGATCGCCTCGGTGCGCGACAGGCCCTGCGCCTCGCGCTGCTGGTTGGCGAACTCGACCAGCAGGATGCCGTGTTTGGTGATCAGCCCAATCAACGTGATCAGGCCCACCTGGGTGTAGATGTTCAGCGTGCCGAGCCCGATGTTCAGCGGTACAATCGCTCCGAAGATCGAAAGCGGCACCGACATCATGATGATCAGTGGATCACGGAAGCTCTCGAACTGGGCGGCAAGCACCAGGTAGATCACGACAACGGCCAGCGCGAAGGCGATGGCGATGGTGTTGCCCTGCTCGATTTCCAGTCGCGACTGGCCCGAATAGTCGATGAAGAAGCTCTCCGGCAGCGTCGATCGAGCGATGTTCTGGATTGCGCCCAGACCGTCGCCGGTCGTCACCCCCGGCATCGGCAACGCCGAGATCGTGGCCGAGTTGAGCTGGTTGAACTGTTCGATCGCCGCCGCCGTCACATTGGTGGAGATCTGGACGACCGCTGATAGCGGCACCATCTGTCCGGTCGCGCTGCGCACGAAGAACTCACCGAGCTTTTCCGGATTGTCCCGGTACTCCCGCGGCACCTGCATGATGATGTCGTAGCTGTTGGAATCGCGGTCGAACTGCGCAACGGCTCCGCCGCCGACGAGCAGGCTCAGCGTCGCGCCGATGTCGCGAATGGGCAGGTTGAGGGCCGCCGCCCGGTCGCGGTCGATGGTCACGGTGACCTGCTGGGCGTTGAAGGCGAGCGAATTCTGCACGATGATGAAGCGGCCGGTCGCCTGCGCTTCCAGCCGGATTTTCTCCGCGACCTCGAAGACCTGGCTCGGATCGCCTGTCGACTGGATCACCACCGAGATCGGCAGCCCGCCCCCGGCTCCCGGCAACGATGGCGGCGCGAACACGAGCGCCTGCACGCCGGCCACCTTGGACAACCGGGCCTGGATGTCCTGCTGGATCTCGGCCTGCGAGCGGGTACGCTCGGACCAGTCGTCGAAGACCCAGACCGCGACTCCCGAATTTGTCGCCCCGCCGAAACCGACGATCGAGAAGTTGGCGTCGAGTTCGGGAATGTCCTGCGTGAGGTCGCGGATCTGGGCGGTGTAGAGTTCCGTGTAGTCGGTCGTTGCATAGGGCGGCGCGTTGACCAGCGCAAAGAGCGCGCCGGAATCCTCTTCCGGCGCCAGTTCGCTCGACGTCTTCATGAACAGGTATCCGGTCAGGCCGACGAGTACGAGCACGATCATCAGTGTCACCGGCCGATACTTCAGCGAGCCGGAGACCAGCCGTTCGTAACGGTTGGCGACTTTGTCAAAGGTGCGGTCGACGTAGCCCTGGAATCGGCTGTGGCCTCGGGTGAGGAGGCGTGCCGCCATCATCGGCGTGATGGTGAGCGCCACCATCCCCGATATGACGACCGCGCCCGCAAGCGTTACGGCGAACTCGCGGAACAGCGAGCCGGTCAGCCCGCCGGTGAACGCCAGCGGCGCGAACACCGCGGCAAGCGTGATCGTCATGGCGACCACCGGTCCGCCGATCTCGGTCATGCCCTGGAAGGCCGCCTGGCGCGGGGTCAGGCCCTCCTCGATGTGGCGGTGGATGTTTTCGACCACCACGATCGCATCGTCGACGACGAGGCCGATCGCCAAGACCATGGCCAGCAGCGACAGGAGATTGATCGAATAGCCGAGCAGGAACAGGAAGAAGCATACCCCGATAAGCGACAGCGGAATCGTCACGATCGGCATCAGCACCGATCGGAAAGAGCCGAGGAAGAGAAGTATGATCAGGACGACGATGGCGACCGCTTCGGCAATCGTCTTGAACACCTCCTCGATGGAGGCGCTGATCGACTCCGTCGCGTCGTACATCAGCGAGATCGACATGCCGTCCGGCAGGGTGGCCTGGATCGCCGGCAGTTCGTTGATCACCGCCTCGGCCGTGTCGAGCGGATTGGCGGACGGCGTGGGGAAGACGCCGATGAAGGTCCCCGGCTGGCCGTTGAAGTTGACGATCATGTCGCGGTTCTCGGCCGCGAGTTCGACGGTCGCCACGTCGCGCAGGCGGACCACGCCATCGCCGGACGACTTCAGCGGCAGGGCGCCGAAGGCTTCCGGCGTCTGCAGCGTCGAGCGCATGGTGATCGAGTAGGCGACGTACTCGTTCTCGGTCTTGCCCGGCGCGGCGAGGAAGTTGGAGGCGTTGATCGCCGCGAGCACCTCGGTGGCGGTGAGGCCACGCGCGGCGAGCCTGATCGGATCGACCCAGACGCGCATCGAGTAGTTGGCCGCTCCCATGATCTGGATCTCGGCGACACCCGGGATGGTCGACATGCGTGGGCGGATGACGCGCTCGATGTATTCGGTGAGCTGCTCCGCCGTCATGTTCGGATTCTGCATCGTCAGGTACATCGTCGCGAACTGCATGCCCGTGCCCTTGACGATGGTCGGGTCCTCGGCATCGGCGGGGAGCTGGCTGCGCACCTGCTGGACCTTGGACATGACCTCGGTCAGCGCCACGTCGGGGTTGGACCCGAGCTGCATCTGCACGGTCACGACGCTGGCCGATGGCCGGCTTTGGGATGTGACGTAGTCGATGTTCTCCGTGGTCGCGACGGCGGCGGCGATCGGCGAGGTGATGAACCCCTGGATTAGATCGGCGCTGGCCCCGGGGTAGACGGTCGTGACCGTGATCACGGTTTCCTCGACCTCGGGATACTGGCGCACCGAGAGGTTGAAGAGACCCTGGAATCCGAGCAGCAGGATCAGCAGAGCGAAGACCGTCGACAGAACCGGCCGTCGGATGAACAGCGCGGAGACGTTCATTGCCGGGCGGTCTCCTGCGGTGCGGCCTGCGATGGATCGACCGTGTTGTCGATGACCACCGGTGCACCGTTCGACAGCCGATTCTGGCCGGCGGTTACCACCCGGTCGCCAGATGCCACGCCGCTGGCGATCTCGACCAGCCCCTGCGTGCGGCGGCCGGTCTTCACGAACACCTGCCGGACTTCCAGCGTCGGGGCCTTGCCCTCAGTCTGGGAGGGCGCCGTGTCGCCCGCTGCCGGTGCTGGCGCGGCTGCGGGCGGCTCGGCGGCCTTCTCGCGCACGACGAAGACGTAGTCGCCGTAGAGACTGGTCACGACCGCCGTCTGCGGCAACGCGATGATGTCCTGCTCGATCGGCATCTGCACCTCGACCTGCACGAACTGGCCGGGAGTCAGCTTGCCGTCGGGATTGGTGATCTCCGCGCGAACCGCAACCAGCCGGCTCGCGGGATCGACCTTGGGATCGATGCCGACGATCTCGCCCTCGAAGGGCATCGGCCCGTCGCCGAGCCCGAACCGAACCGGCTGGCCGATGCGGACCGAGCTGAACTGCTGCTCGGCGACGGTGAAATCCGCCCGCATCGTGTCCAGATCCTGCAACGTGGCAACGATGGTGCCCGGAGCTATGTACTGGCCCGCTTCGATGCGTGGGATGCCCATCGTCCCGGAGAATGGCGCTCGGAGACGTTTCTGCTCGACGACGGCTTCGAGCTTGGTCACCTGCGCCGCGGATGCGGCGGCGGCCGCTCGCGCGGCCTCGAGCGCGGCTTCGGTTCCGACACCGCGCTTCTGTAGTTCGATCGCCCGGTCGAGCGCCTGCTGGTCCAGAGCCGCCTGTGTGCGGGCCGCATCGAGGTCTGCCCGCTGCACGGCGTCGTCAAGGCGAAGCAGCACCGCGTCCTCATCGACCTTCTGGTTCGCCGAGAAGCCGATTTCCTTGACGATGCCGGTCGTCTCGACGGTGAGGTCCACGCCGCGCGCGGCGCTGGCCGTGCCGATCGCGCCGATCGCGGGTGTCCAGTCGGCCGGTTTTGCCTCGATCACCGATACGGTCAGCGGCGCGACCGGCATATTGGCGAAGAACTGCTCGATCGCCTGGTCACGGAACATGTTGAAACCGACGAGACCACCTCCGATGAGCACGAGCAGCACGAACGCGATGAGAAAGCGTTTGATCATGAGGTCAGCCTCGGGGGAATCGGAGCCGGGCGCCAGCCAGGCCGCCCGACAATGGTGCGATCCGACCGCCCTTGCAATTACTGATGCGGTTACTGTACCGTCTGGACGGTATTGTCAAGCGGCCAGGACCAGGATGGCGGGAACTGCAGACACCAAGGGACGAATCCTTCGCGCGGCCGAAGAAGTCAGCCGCGACGCTGGTGCCGGCAACCTGTCTCTCGACGCCGTCGCCGCCCGGGCGGGAATTTCGAAGGGCGGGCTGCTGTACCATTTCCCCTCAAAGGCCAGGCTGTTCGAGGCGATGGTCGAGAATTATCTCGGGGCCTGGGAGAACGCGCTTGGCGAGCGCGAACAGGCCGGAGCCCTCAATGGCGTGGCCGCGGCCTATCTCGACCTTTTCGTCACCGAGCAGAAGCGCAAGCAGGCGCCGTCGAGCGGTCTGATCGCCGCGCTTGCCGAGAACCCCGATTTTCTCGCACCCGTGAAGCGCTACGAGCGCGCCTTCCTCGACCGCATGAAAGCGAACTCCACGCGGCCCTCCGCGATGCTGGTCATCTTCCTCGCGCTTCATGGCCTTCATTCGATGAAGCTGCTCAACACGGAGATCGTCACCGGCGCCGAGTTCGAGGACGCCGTCGCCGAAATGCGCCGCATGATCGACGCGCCTGCCTGATCTCGGGTCTGCGCCGTCGAGCCGTGATGCAATGTCCTCGACCGCCGGCGTCACCGACCCGACGCAGACCGGAACTGGCCGGGACCTTCGGAGATCCGCGAGGCGACGAAGGCGAGCGTAAGAACGACCTTCAACGATCCGGAGACACAGGGCATCGATCGCAGGATGCCGACCTTGAGCATCACGTCCATCTTCCCGGCGTCGACCATCAGTTCCTCTTGGTGTAGTCCGGACTCGAAAGACGCTCCAGTGCTTCGCGCGCGCTCTCCATATGGAACCGGCCACCCTCGGCCCGGACGGCAATGCGGAAGCCGAGATGCCGCGAGCCTTCGAGCGCCAGGCGTGCAAGATCGTCAGGTATGATCGCCATGCGTCCCGCCGCATAGCGCTTCGGTACGCCGAACTCCGGAAACGCCTCGACGATCAATTCGGCGCATGTCAGCCGCGAAGCATCGGAGAGATCGAAGGCGACATCGAATGGAGTGCCGACCCTCGAAAGAAGCGTCGACAGTTTGGCGTGCGCCAAACCGGTATGACGCGGTCGCAGAACGACCAGCGCATCGACGTCCACCAGTTCGGAGAACGTCGATAGGTGGACATCGTCCTTGGACGATTCGATGACCGTCAGGCCCGATCGGATTGCGGCCCTGTAGGGATCGAGCGCGGCGCTCTTCCACAAGCCATGCGCCCGGAGTTCGGCTTCGCTGCCGAGCCACACCAGCGCGTGCGTGTAGCGGCTCGGGATGAAGGTCCTTGTGAGCGCCGGACGTGAACGTACGAGCACGATGTCGAGCGGCCGCAGATCGTTGCGCATCATCGTCTCGACCTCGGCATGGCGGAAAAGTTTGCCGTGGGCCGTTCTGACGTTGCGGACGATCGGCGACAGCGATTGGCCGAAGGCCTGCATCAGGCCGAGCCGCGGGTCGACCCAGTCGCCGCCGAACCAGTCGGGCGCGTCTTCCGCCGGACGATAGCCGCCGCATGCGCACAGCAGGACGACCGCAGTCACGACCGTGACCCGACAGGTCAGCGCACCAAGACTCTCGATTACCCCCGCCACCCCAGCACCGCGAACGACACCGCCAGACAAATCTGCCACGTTCGCGACCCCGGCGCCATCTGTGCTTGACGCCCATGCTCGCGAGGCACATCCTCGGGGCAGAGGGGAAAATATGCCGTTCGACGAAGCCCGTTCCGTGCCGTCTCCGACTGGAGCGGCGCTCCATGTCTATTGCCGGCGGGCGAACCAGCCGCGCGCGGTCGTGCAGGTCAATCACGGCCTCGCCGAACATGCGGCCCGCTACGAACGATTCGCTGATGCGCTCGCGGCCGAGGGTTTACACACCTATGCCCACGACCACCGGGGCCATGGCCGCACCCATGCCCCCGACGCGCCTCTTGGCGTCTTCGCGGCTGGCGATGGCGGTGTCGACAAGGTGATCGTCGACGTCAGTGCCGTTCACGATCTCATTGCCGCCGAACATCCCGGATTGCCCGTCATCGCGTTCGGCCATTCGATGGGTGGCCTGATCGCCTTGAACTTCGTGCTCCGGCATTCCGGACGCGTCCGTGGCGCGGCGATCTGGAACGCCAACTTCTCCGCCGGGCTGGCAGGACGGGCAGCAATGCTGATCCTCGCCGTCGAACGTTTCCGTCTCGGCTCCGACGTACCGTCCAGGCTCTTGCCGAAGCTTACGTTCGCATCATGGGGCAGGAAGGTGCCGAACGCCCGCACCGCCTTCGACTGGCTGTCGCGGGATCCGGCCGAGGTGGACAAGTATGTTGCCGACCCCCTTTGCGGGTGGAACGCGTCGGTGTCGATGTGGCGCGACGTCTTCCGCTTCGCGTTCCTCGGTGCGGATGATGCCGGTTTCGCGTCCCTGCCGCGCGACCTTCCGGTCAATCTGGTCGGTGGCGAGCATGATCCGGCGACCGACGGCGGCAAGGCCGTCCGAGACCTGGCCGCGAGGATGAACCGGATGGGGTTTTCGAATCTGGTTTCGACGATCTATCCCGAGACACGTCATGAAAGCCTGAACGAGCTCAACCGGGACGAGATCACTGAAGCTTTCGTCTCATGGGCGCGGAAGACTGTTGCGTGACAGACCCGACTGCCTTTGCTAGGCAGCGGCACGATCCAACGGCGCTCCTCTGATGTCCAACCCTCCCCTCAAAGGCGTGCGCGTGATCGAGCTCGCGCGCATCCTCGCCGGCCCATGGGCGGGGCAGTTGCTGGCCGACCTCGGGGCGGACGTCATCAAGGTCGAGAACCCCGACGGCGGCGACGACACGCGAAAATGGGGCCCACCTTTCGTCACCGGCGCGGACGGCGAGAACCTGTCGGCCGCATACTACCACTCGACCAACCGCGGAAAGCGCTCGATCGCGGTCGACTTCTCGATGCCGGAGGGGGCCGGGACGGTCCGTCGCCTGGCTGCGACCGCGGACGTCTTCATCGAGAACTTCAAGCTCGGCGGGTTGAAGAAGTACGGCCTCGACTACGACAGTTTGAAAGCGCTCAACCCGCGTCTGATCTATTGTTCCATCACCGGCTTCGGCCAGACCGGACCCTATGCCCCCCGGGCCGGCTACGACTTCATCATCCAGGGCATGGCAGGCATGATGTCGATAACGGGTGAGCCCGGTCGCGAGCCGCAGAAGGCTGGCGTCGCCATTTCGGATGTCTTCACCGGCCTCTACGCAGTCATTTCCATCCAGGCTGCGCTCCGCCACGCCGAACAGACGGGCCAGGGCCAGTGGATCGACATGGCGTTGTTCGACGCGCAAGTCTCGATCCTCGGCAACCAGAATCTCAACTACCTCGTCTCCGGCATATCGCCCGTACAGATGGGCAACGCCCATATGAACATCGCGCCCTACGAGGTGCTTCCGGTGAAGGACGGCCACATCATCCTGGCGGTCGGAAACGACGGCCAGTTCCAGCGCTTCTGCGCCGTGGTCGACCTTGAGCCGCTGGCGGTAGACCCGGACTTCTCGACCAACCCCGCACGCGTCACCAACCGTGCCCGGCTGCGCAAAGCGCTGGTGGAACGACTCCTGACGTTAGATCGTGACGCCCTGCTCACCCGGCTGGAGGCCGCGGGCGTTCCAGCAAGCCCGATAAACACCATCGCCCAGATGTTCGCCGACCCGCAGACCATCGCCAGGGGACTGCGCATGGACCTCGAGGACGGGCATGGCAACTTGCTGCCTTCGGTGCGCGCGCCGATGCTGATGAGCGCCACGCCGCCTATCTACGAGCGGCCCTCTCCCCGCCTCGGCGAACACACGGCGGAGATTCTGGCCGAACTGGAGACCAGGAAATGAGGACAGGCGGACAGATCGTCGTCGAAGCGCTCGAGGCGAACGGCGTCGACCGTATCTATTGCGTGCCGGGAGAGAGCTATCTCGCCGTGCTCGATGCCCTCCACGATTCACCGATCCGGACGATCGTGTGTCGCCAGGAAGGCGGCGCTGCGATGATGGCGGACGCCCACGGGAAGCTGACCGGCAGGCCGGGCGTCTGCTTCGTCACGCGCGGACCGGGCGCGACCAACGCCTCCGCCGGGATTCACATCGCCATGCAGGATTCGACGCCGGTGGTGATGTTCATCGGCCAGGTCGCACGCGGCAATCTCGGCCGCGAGGCCTTTCAGGAAGTGGACTATCGCCAGTTCTTCGGCGGCATCGCCAAATGGGCGATCGAGATCGACGATCCTGCGCGCATTCCCGAAATCGTCACACGCGCCTTTTCCGTCGCTACATCCGGCCGTCCAGGCCCAGTCATCGTCAGCCTGCCCGAGGACGTGCTGACCGAACAGGCCGAGGCACCCAAGCCAGTCGCCTGGACGCCGGTAGAGACGCGTCCTGGCGCGGCGGAGATGGCCGCGCTGCAGGCGCTGCTCGTTGACGCGAGGCGCCCCTTCGTCATCCTCGGCGGTTCGCGCTGGACCCCTGATGCGAAGGCCCTGTTTGAGCGCACCGCCGCGGCATGGGCGCTGCCGGTCGGCTGCTCGTTCCGGCGGCAGATGCTCTTCGATCATCTGCACCCCTGCTACGCCGGCGACGTCGGCATCGGGCCTAACCCGAAGCTGGCGGCGGCGATCAGGGACGCCGACGTTGTGCTGCTCGTCGGGGGAAGGCTCGGCGAAATGCCCTCTTCCGACTACACCTTGCTCAAGAGTCCGTATCCCGACCAGGCGCTCGTCCACGTCCACCCCGACACCAACGAGCTGGGCCGAGTCTACCGGCCGGCATTGGCCATCAACGCCTCGCCCGCAGCGTTCGCCGAGGCGTTCGCCGAGCTCGGGCCGGAATCGGTCCCGGAATGGGCCGGCCGGACCGAAACCCTGCATGCATCCTACCTCGCCTGGTCGACGCCGCCCATCGAGGGACCGGGGCAGGTCCAGATGGGTCCGATCATGGCATTGATCGAGAAATCCGTTCCGGAGGACACGATCTTCACCAACGGCGCCGGCAACTACGCGACCTGGGTGCACCGCTTCCACCGCTTCCGCAGGTTCGCCACGCAGGCAGCTCCTACCTCGGGTTCGATGGGCTACGGTACGCCGGGAGCGGTCGCGGCGAAGGACCTTTTTCCTGACCGGCTGGTCATTGCCTTCGCCGGCGACGGCTGCTTCCTGATGAACGGCCAGGAGTTCGCGACGGCGGTGCAATATGGCCTCCCGATCATCGTCGTGGTCGTAAACAACGGTATCTACGGCACCATTCGCATGCACCAGGAACGCGAGTATCCCGGGCGCGTGGTCGCGACGGACTTGCGGAATCCGGACTTCGCCGCCCTGGCGCGCGCCTACGGGGGGCATGGTGAGATCGTGATGGCCACCGAGGAGTTCGCTTCAGCCTTCGAGCGCGCGCGCGCCAGCGGCAAGCCGTCGATAATCGAGGTCCGACTCGATCCCGAGGCGATCACTCCCGCCCGGACGCTCACCGACATTCGTGAGCAGCGCTGAGCGGACATGCCGCGCCCTGACGCCGCAGTTGGCGGCCGCATGTGACCGATGCTAAGGCAGCGCCGCGCGCGCCGAGGTCCGCCGGGCGCACGACCGGAGACAGCAAATGCCCGATTTCCTCGCCCCGCTCATCGACTGGTTCCACACCGTCTTCATCGAGCAGTTCAATGGCTGGATCCTGCTCGGCTTCGTCGCGCAGTTCTTCTTCACCATGCGCTTCGTGGTTCAATGGATCGCCTCTGAACGTGCACGACGCTCCGTCGTGCCGGTCGCCTTCTGGTTCTTCTCGCTCGGTGGAGGCGCCCTTCTCTTCGTCTATGCGATTCAGCGACAGGACCCCGTCTTCATCGCCGGCCAGGGCATGGGGCTCTTCATCTACATCCGCAACCTCTGGCTGATCGCCCGCGAACGCCAGGAGGCCGGCGCCACGCCTCAATAGGCCTCCTTGTCGCGCCGCAGCCCGCAATGATAGGTGGGGCGCTCAACAGGACGGACCCATGCCCTCCGTAGAGGACGAACTGCTTTCGATCGTCATTCCCGCGAAGAATGAAGCATCCAACCTGCCGCGCGTGATCGAGGAACTCGAAACGGTTCTGGCAGGGCGCGCGATCGAGGTGATCCTCGTCGACGACGGATCGACCGACGGCACAGTCCTTGCGGTGCGCGCTCAGAAGTCGGCGCGATCGTTCCCAATTCGCTGCCTCAGCCACGACCGCTCGACCGGCAAGAGCCTTGCGCTCCGCACCGGCGTGATGGCGGCGCGCGGAGCGCTGGTCGCGACCATGGACGGCGATGGCCAGAACGACCCGAAATACCTCCCAGCCATGCTTGACGCCATGAAGACCGGCGGCCCGCGAACGGGGATTGTCGTTGGTCAACGGCTGAAACGTGGAGATTCCTCGATCAAGAAATATGCCTCCCGTTTCGCCAATGCTCTACGGTCCCGCCTGCTTGGCGACAACACCCGCGATACCGCATGCGGCCTGAAGCTGCTGAGGACCGAGGTATTCCGTCTGCTTCCTTTCTTCGAGGGCAGCCATCGCTTCCTGCCCGCGCTGGTGCTCACCGAAGGATACGACGTCGTGCATGTCGATGTGGTCGATCGTCCGCGCCTGCACGGTTCGTCACACTACGGGATATTCGATCGCGGACTTCAGGGCGCTCTCGACCTGTTCGGCGTCTGGTGGTTCCGGCGCCGGAGGCGTGTCCGGCCGGTCGTCGAGGACGCCACGGATGCTTGACCGTCTCCGGCAGCTTGCCTCGGCCGGCGGACGCCGCGGCCACGCGGCGCGCATCGCATTTCTCGTCATGCTCGCTCTGGTGTGCTTCGTTCCGGGCATTTCCGGCTTGCCGCCGACCGACCGCGACGAGTCCCGCTACATGCAGGCGACCAAGCAGATGGTCGCGACCGGCGACTACATCGACATCCGGTTCCAGGAAAATCCGCGCTATCTCAAGCCGATCGGCGCCTACTGGCTGCAATCGGTCGCGGTCCACATCTTTGGTGACGGCGAGGCCACGCGGCCGTGGGTCTACCGGCTGGTATCCATATTCGGCGCGGTTTCGGCCGTGGTGCTGACCTACCTCGCAGGTTTTCGGATCCTCGGAACACGCGCAGGGCTCGCGGCGGCGCTCATGCTCACGGGGATGGTCGCCGTAGGCTTCGAGGCGCGCATCGCCAAGACCGACGCCATCCTGCTCGCGGCGACGATGGCGGCGATGACCGCGCTTGCGCACGTCTATCTCGGGCTGCGGCAGGGTCGATCCTTCCGGCCGGTGATCCCTTGGCTGTTCTGGCTGGGCATCGGCGCCGGCATTCTCATCAAGGGGCCTATCACACCGATGCTCGCCGCGCTGACCGTCGCGGCATTGTGCTGGTGGGACCGCGACTGGCGCTGGACCAAGGCCCTGCGGCCAAGGCTCGGGGCGCTTGTTCTGCTGGTGATTGCCGCGCCGTGGTTCATTGTCATCACCTGGAAGAGCGGCCTGGCCTTCTGGAACGTTTCGCTCGGCAAGGACGCGATCCCGAAAGTGTCGTCGGGGCAGGAATCCCATGGCTTTCCACCTGGCTACTACTTCGCCACCTTCGCGCTGTTTCTTTGGCCATTCGGCCTGCATGTCTTGTCCGGGCTGCTGAAGGGCATGAACGCGTTGCGCGGCGACCCCCGCCTCGTCTTTCTGTTCGCCTGGTTCGCCCCGTTCTGGATCCTGTTCGAGATCATTCCGACCAAGCTGCCGCACTATGTGCTCCCGACATACCCGGCCATGGCGCTCCTTGCCGCTTGGGCGATCGTCGAGGGAACGCGGATGCCGCTGAACAGATGGCAGGTTTGGCTCACCTGGATCGGGCGGGCGGGATGGGCGATCGTCACCCTGTTCCTCGCGGCTGCGGCGCTGATACTGCTGCCCTATGTCGTCGGCGCCTTCTCGCTCTGGGGCTTGGTCGCTGCGATGTTGATCCTCGCGGCGGCCTGGCTCGGGTCGGGCTACTATGCGCGAATCCCCGCCCTGCCTCGAATCGCGGCCGCGACGCTTTCTGCCGGTCTTGCCACCGGCATCGTCATGCAGGTCCTGGCCCCCGGGGCGAAGCCATTCTGGCTGGGCGAGCGCATCGCCGAGACGTTCATCCAGCACAGGCCCTGCCCCGACTCCGTGCTCGCCTCCTCCGCATTCCACGAACCAAGCCTGGTGTTCCTGGCGGGAACGAAGACTGTCCTGACGGACCCGGCGGGCGCGGCAGTGCACCTGGCGGCCGACCCGCTCTGCGCGGTCGCGGTTGTTCAGGATGACCAGCGCCCAGCCTTCCTCGCCGCCATGCCACACGGCGAGGCCCAAATCATCACCGAGTTCACCGCGGTCGACTACACGAAGGGCATCGAACGGACCGTGACGCTCTACCGGGTTGCCGGCGACTGATTCTTGCCGATCTCCCTGAACGAGATCTGCGGCACGAGACCGCCGGCGAGCCGCAGCGCCGCACCAGTGGCTGCAAGCATCTGCGGTAGCAGCATCCATTCGAGTGTCCACGCACCGCCGGAACGCTCGTTTTCATGAACGAGAGCCTGGTGGACGCCCGACAGCAGCGTTGCGTTGAAGCGCGCCAGCGCGACCAGCGCTTCCGCGGCCACCGGATTGCGCTTGTGCGGCATGGCGGAGGAACCGCCCCCGGACGAGAGAACGATATCGCCGACTTCGCTCTGCGCGGCGAGCGCGACGTCCTGCCCCAGCTTGCCGAGGCTCCCCGTGACCAGCGACAGCCAGGATGAGAGTTCGGCGATTCCGTCGCGCTCGGAATGGCGGGCGCTCCGAAGCGGCGTGAGTGCCAGCATATCGGCCACGCGCTTCGACACCGCCCGCGCCTCGCTTGGCTTGAGCTTATCGAGCGTGCCCGCAGCTCCGCCGAAATGAAGCACGGTGATTGCCTTGCGTACCGCAACGAGGCGTGCGCGATGGCGCAGCAGCGGCTCGCGCCAGCTCGCGATCTTTCGCGAAGCGGGAACGGGAATAGCCGCCTGCATGCGCGTATGCGCCATCACGATCAGCTTGCCGTCGCGCGCTTGGAGCGCCTTGAGCGCGGCGGTCAGCCCATCGAGGAGCGCGCCGAAGCCATCGAGCAGCGGCGCGATGCGCAGAGCCAGCGCCGTGTCCACCACGTCTTGGCTGGTCGCCCCGAAATGCACATGGCGGCCATGGGGCTCGCCGATGGCTGCATGCATCTGTGCGACCAGGTCGGGAACCGCCACGCCGTCCCGACCCATCCCGATGCGCAGCCGCGCCACGTCTGGCCGGAAACGACCCAGAGCCTTGGCGATGGTCTTCGCCGCCACAGCCGGGATCACCCCTTCTTCAGCTTCCGCTTCCGCGAGTGCGACCTCGAAGCGGAGCATGGCGTCGACCTCGGCATCGATGGAGAAGGCGCGCGAGACATCCTCGTCGCCCAGCAGGCCGGACAGGATCGGGTGATCGAAGGGCGATACCGTCATCGTCAGAGGTCGAAGAAGATCGTCTCCCTGTCGCCTTGGATGTGGATGTCGAAGCGGTAGGTGTCGGCCTCCCGTATCGCGAAAAGCGTCGGTACGCGTACGCGGTGCTCGATGCGCGCGAGGATCGGGTCCTCGGCGTTGGCCTTCTCCTCGTCCGCGAAATACATGCGTGTGTTGAGACCGAGATTGATCCCCCGCGCCACGATCCAGATCGAGATGTGCGGCGCCATCAAGCGACCGTCCCTGAACGGAACACGCCCAGGCTTGATCGTCTGGAACACGAACTCGCCGGTGTCCCAGTCGGCCGCGAACCGGCCCCAGCCCGTGAAATTAGGGTCGGCCGTGCCCCTCGGTTCCGACGGGGAGTTGTAGAGACCGTCCACGTCGGCCTGCCACGTCTCGATCACCGCGTCCCTCAGCAGCGCGCCGACGCCGTCGATGACGCGGACGCGGACCGTGATGCGCTCGCCCCTGGTCTTGTCGTTGACGAGGCTGGTCCCGAGGTCGGCCGGATACACGCCGGTAATCCCGGAGAAACCGGGCGTGAGCCCAATATGCACGTAAGGGCCAGCCGTCTGCGATGGGCTTTCCTTCAGGCGGTCGAGGGATTGGGTCATGTCAATTCCCGTCCAGCCGGTTCTCGAACATCGTCGAGCGCCTCCCGCGCAGAACGATGTCGAACTTGTAGGCGCGCGCATCCATCGGGATCGTCGCCTCCATGTCGAGCGCGGCGACCAGTGTTTCGATCGCGGCCTTGTCCGGGATCGTCTTCACGATCGGGCACCGCCAGATCAGCGGATCGCCCTCGAAATACATCTGGGTGATCAGCCGCTGCGCGAAGCCGGCGCCGAAGATGGAGAAGTGGATGTGCGCCGGTCGCCAGTCGTTTGGACCGTTTGGCCAGGGGTACGGACCCGGCTTGATGGTGCGGAACGCATAGCTGCCGTCCTCGCCGGTGATTGTCCGGCCACAGCCCCCGAAGTTCGGATCGAGTGGAGCGAGATAACCTTCGCGCTTGTGGCGATAGCGGCCACCGGCATTCGCCTGCCAGACTTCGATCAGCGCGTCGGGCACACCCTTGCCGCGCTCGTCGACCACGCGGCCATAGACGATAATCCGTTGGCCTATCGCACTTTCGCCCGGCTTGGCGAAATTGTGGATCATGTCGTCGTCGAGTTCGCCCAGGATGTTGCGGCCGAACACGGGCCCAGTGATTTCCGACAACGTTCCGTCGAGGGAGATCAGCGCCTTTTGCGGCGAGCGCAGCACGGAGGTCTTGTAGCCCGGCGTGAACGCGGGCGGATGCCACTCGCGGTCGCGCTGGAAGAACGCGCCCGTCTCTGGTCCGCGGTTCGAGCGACTCTGGCCGGCAGTCATTTCTTCGCTTCCTCCATCGCGGCGAGGGTTTCCTTGACGATGCGGATGGCCGTATTGGCCGCCGGCACACCAGCATAGATCGCCACGTGCAGCATCGCTTCGCGCAGGTCGTCCGGCGTGGCGCCGGTATTCGCGGTCGCCTTGGTGTGCAGCACGAGCTCCTCGTGGTGCCCGAGCCCTGCGAGCAGGGCCACGGTGATCAGCGAGCGCTCTCGCTTCGTAAGCCCCGGGCGCGACCAGACGTGTCCCCACGCCGCCTCGGTGATCATTTCCTGAAACGGGGTGTCGAACGGCGTCTTCTTCGCGTCGGCCCGGTCGACATGCGCATCGCCGAGAACCGAACGGCGGGTCTTCATGCCCTCGGCATAGCGGGCGGATTTTGGCGTATCGCTGGTCATCATTCCTGCTCTTGCCTGATCGCGGTCTGACCCTACCCCTCGACGGGCGCGTTGTGGGACCCCCATCCGCATCCCGCCCGGGCGTTCGTCAATAGGGCAGCCCTACATAGTTTTCCGCGACGGAGGTTGAGGCCGCCCGCGAGTGAAACAGATAGTCGAGCTCCGCTTCCTGGATCCGTTGTCCGAACGGCCCAGCCTCGGGAAACTTGTGCATGGTGCTGGTCATCCACCAGGAGAAACGTTCGGCCTTCCAGACACGCGACAGCGCCCGCGTCGAGTAGGCGTCGAGCGCCGCGTCTGATCGATCAAGGTAGTGGTCACGTAACCCCTCGAAAAGATAGTGCACGTCGCTTGCCGCAAGGTTGAGGCCCTTGGCGCCTGTCGGCGGCACGATGTGGGCGGCGTCTCCGGCCAGGAACAGCTGGCCGAAGCGCATCGGCTCGGCGACGAAGGAGCGGAGCGGCGCGATCGACTTCTCCACCGATGGTCCGGTGGTCACCGCCGCTGCGGTGTCCTGAGGCAGACGGGCGCGCAGTTCGTCCCAGAAGCGCTCGTCGGGCCACTCCTCCACCCTGTCATCCAGGCTGCACTGGACGTAGTAGCGGCTGCGCCTCATCGAACGCATCGAGCACAGCGCGAAGCCACGCGGATGGTTGGCGTAGATCAATTCGGGGCTGACCGGCCTGACGTCCGCGATGATCCCCAGCCAGCCGAAGGGATAGACCCGCTCGAACAGCGCGATCGCGTCGGCGGGTACGGATTTGCGGCAAACCCCGTGATAGCCGTCGCAACCGATGATGAAGTCGCAGTCGAGCCGATGCTCGGCGCCATCCTTCCGGTAGGTCAGGTAGGGTCGGCCCGTGTCGAAATCGTGGGGCGTGACGTCCGCCGCGTCGTAGACACTGATCCCGCCCGTCGCCATGCGGCGCTCCATCAGATCGTGCGTCAGCTCGGTCTGGCCGTAGACCATCACGCGCCGTCCGCCCGTCAGTCCGTGGAGGTCGATGCGGTGCCGACGCCCGTCGAATGCGATGTCGAAGCCGTCATGCGGCAGACCCTCGCTGCGCATCCTCTCCCCTGCCCTCGCCTGTTCGAGCAAGCCGCAGGTTCCTTCTTCCAGCACGCCGGCGCGGATGCGCGACAGCACATGCGCCTGCGACGATCGCTCGAGGATGACGTTGTCGATGCCCGCGTCGATCAGCAACTGCCCGAGCAGCAGTCCAGACGGTCCCGAACCGACGATGGCGGCCTTGGTACGCAAACGCGGAATTCCTCCCAGTCTCCCGGCTCAACCGTTATCCCCCGTGCCGCTTCGCGCAATGGACAGAACGGTCAATGGATTGCATTATCCGTGCATCTGCGCAGGAAGCAGCAATGGCGCGTTCGGTCCCGACTTATCGACTTTATGGTGAAGAATCAGAGCAGACGGGCGACTTCTGGCTGCATTGTGAATCCTTGCCCGAACGCAGCCGCCTGCACAATTGGACGATTGCGGAGCACCGCCACGACGGCTTCTTCCAGATTTTCGACATAGCCTCGGGCGGAGGAGAGTTGCTCGGCGGCGGCGGCGCTGTCGCGCTCTCCGGTCCATGCCTGCTTTTCGTGCCTCCCGGAGCGATACACGGATTCCGTTTCGGTTCCGACGTGGACGGCCTGGTCGTCACCGCTCTCGCCGACCGGCTTGTTTCGCTCGCCGCTTCCGACCGCCGGATCGCACATTTCGCATCGTCGGTCCGCATTCTGGACTCGGGCTGGGGTCAGCCCGCACACGAGGCATCGCTGGCGGTGCGCCGCCTTGCCGTGGAAACCGGCAGGCGCGATATCGGCAGCGCCGTCATGCTGGAGGCTTTGGCGACGATGGCCGTCGTGGCGCTGGCGCGCGCCAGCCTCGCAGGTCGGCCCCAAGAAGGTGAGCCGGTCGCGGACCCGCGCCTCGAGCAGTTGGAGACGTTGGTTGCGGCGCACTACAGGGAACATCGGCCCGCGCACTTCTACGCCGCTCGGATAGGCATTTCCGTCGGCCAGTTGAACCGCATCGCCCGCAGCGCGACCGGCGCCACGGTCCAGGGACTGACCGAGCGGCGACTTATCGATCAGGCGCGGCGCGAAATCGTGTTCACACCGACGCCTGTCCAGGCGATTGCCTATTCGCTTGGATTTTCCGATCCCGCCTACTTCAACCGCTTCTTCCGCAAGCATACGGGAACGACGCCCGGACGATTCCGGGCGTCGGAGCGGAAGAAGTCAGTGTCCTGACGGCGTCGATTCAGATCAGGCCGCGCTGGGAAAAGCCGATACTGGAACCGGGGGGCGCACATTGGTATGCGAGTACCGGAAACCAGAGGTCCGCTGTTTGCAGGCCGGCATCACCTCAATCACATTGCCTTCTCGACTTGCCCGCGTACTTCGCCGCCCTTGTGCGCGGCGGTGTGCAGGTTGATGTAGTACTTGCCGGCGAGCAGGTCGGCGGCCTGTGCATCCGTGAGCGTCGCCGATCCCTTGATCGGACTCGCCAGGTCTCCCTCGAACGGCACCGCGACGCCTGCATTGGTGCCCTTGTCCGCGGGTCCGTGGAAATGGCCGGCGGCGGGAGGGCCGGACAGATCGGAGTACTCGACCGTCCAGGTCAGCATTTTCGATTCGGTTTCGAATGTCAGATCGGCCGTGCCCTTGCCTGGCACGTCCAGCGCGGGAGACTGCTGGGCGCCATCGAGCGTTGCCGACATCTTGACGGTCTCGGCGAGCGCCGGCAGTGCGAGGGTGGAAGCCGCGGCGACGACGGCCGCGAGCGATATCGTCCGGATCAGCATGAGGTCCTCCACTTACGGTGAACGGCGCGTCTGCGATGAGCGCCATCTTCAATGAACGAAATCCGGCGGCCGAGGTTTCCCGGACGCCCAAAAGAAAAAGGGGCGGTCGCCCGCCCCTTTTGTCCGTTCAGACATGGCAACCTATTTGATCGCCTGGTCGGTGATCGCCGAGGTCCATGCCCCCGAAGGTTCCTTCGTGATGATCTTCTGGTCGATCAGGGCCTTGGCGGTGCGGTCGTATGCCGCCTCGATCAGCTTGCCGTCGGCATTGTCGATCAGCTTGGCGATCTCGCCCATCATGCGCACCTGATGGTTCTCGTCCTGGCCGCCATTGTCGACGACGATGCCTGCCGCCTCTTCGGCATTCTCGGTGGCGTACTTCCAGCCCTTCATCGACGCACGCACGAAACGCACCATCTTGTCGGAGAAGGCCGGGTCGGCGAGCTTGTCCTCCAGCGCGTAGAGGCCGTCCTCGAGTAGGTCGACGCCCATCGCGGTATAGTTGAACACGATCAGGTCCTCGGCCTTGTAGCCGGCGTCGATCAGCTGCCAGTACTCGTTGTAGGTCATGACCGAGATGCAGTCGGCCTGCTTCTGGATCAGCGGCTGCACGTCGAAGCTCTGCTTGAGCACGGTGACGCCATCAGGGCCGCCCTCGGTGGACAGGCCGAGCTTGGCCATCCAGGCGAAGAACGGATACTCGTTGCCGAAGAACCAAACGCCGAGCGTCTTGCCCTTGAAGTCCGCTTCGGTCTTCACCGGACCGTCGGCCGGGCAGACCATCTGCATCCCGGCTTTCTTGAAGGGTTGGGCGATGTTGACCAACGGCACGCCCTTCTCGCGGGCCACCAGCGCGCCGCCCATCCAGGTGACGATGACGTCTGCGCCGCCGCCGGCTATCACCTGCTCGGGGGCGATGTCAGGGCCGCCCGGCTTGATGTCGACGTCCAGATTCTCCTCCGTATAGAAACCCTTCTCCTTGGCCACGTAATAGCCGGCGAACTGGCTCTGCGTGACCCACTTGAGCTGCAGCGTGACCTTGTCCGCGGCGTAGGCCTGGAAGGCGGCCTGCGACAGGGCGCCGGCCAACAATGGGATCATCAGCTTTTTCATTCGTTTTTACCCTCTGAAGTGCGTCTATCCACCACGGACAGACGGATGCCAGAACGTGGCTGCCCGTTCGACGAGCGCGACCACGCCATAGAAGACGGAACCCACGATGGCCGCAACTGCGATTTCGGCCCAAACCATGTCGACGTTCATGCGCCCGACCTCGGTCGATATCCGGAAGCCCATGCCTACGATCGGCGTGCCGAAGAACTCGGCGACGATCGCACCGATCATGGCGAGCGTGGAGTTGATCTTGAGGGCGTTGAAGATGAACGGCGCCGCTGCGGGCAGCCTGAGCTTTGTCAGCGTCTGCCAGTAGTCGGAGGCATAGGTGCGCATCAGGTCGCGTTCCATCTGTCCGGGGGCGGCGAGCCCGGCCAGCGTGTTCACCAACATGGGGAAGAAGGTCATGATGACGACGACGGCCGCCTTCGACTGCCAGTCGAATCCGAACCACATGACCATGACGGGTGCGACGCCGATGATTGGCAGCGCCGCGACCATGTTGCCGATCGGCAGGAGCCCCCGTCTCAGGAATGGAATCCAGTCGGCGAGCACGGCCGTGAGGAAACCCAGCGCGCAACCCAGGACGTAGCCGACCAGCACGGACTTGAAGAAGGTCTGCTGAAGGTCGGCCCACAGTGTCGGCAGGGACGAGGGGAAACGCACGCCGATCAGACTGGGCGGCGGCAACAGCACGAACGGTACCCCGCCGCCGCGCGTAACTGCCTCCCACAAGATCAGTATCCATGCGCCGAATATGATCGGGACCAGGAGCCGGATGGCCATTCTCGTCCATTTTTCGACCGGCTTGAGGCCCGACAGGAAGTCGACGCATAGCCAGGCGAGCAACCACGCCGCGGCCATTGCCGCGAAGAATGGCCAGCGCGCATCGCCCTCGAAGCCCCTTATGCCGTCAATCAGTAGCCAGCCCACGGCATGAGCGACAACGAAGAGGAGGAACGCCTTCGCGGCGTCGCCGACACGAGGCGGCATAGCCGCCAGCCCGCCGACGACGAGCAGTCCCGCGATCAGGCCCTTCGAACCGAGGAACGGATAGTCCATGGAGATCGTCGGGTCAGCGATGACCGTCGCCTCCGGCAGGCTCCACGCCCCGCCTGCCCACGCCGCGAGCGCCAGCAGAATGGCAAGGATCGCTTGCCAGGGGAAGCGATAGCCCGTCATGCGGCGCGCGCTCCCATCGAGCGATCGACGACCCTGCCGGCCAGCCCGACGGCGTTGACGAGCAGGACCGCCACCACCGAGGCGGCGATCAGCGCCGCCCAGATTTCGATGGTCTGGCTGTAGTAGGAACCAGTGAGCAGCTTCGAGCCGATCCCGGCAACCGCGCCGGTGGGCAGTTCGCCGACGATCGCGCCGACAAGGCTCGCGGCGACGGCCACCTTCATCGAGGTGAACAGGAACGGCACCGACGTGGGCACGCGGAGCTTCCAGAAGATCTGCCAGCGGCTCGCATTGTAGGTCTTCATCAGGTCGAGCTGAATGAATTCGGGCGAGCGCAGTCCCTTCACCATGCCGACGGTGACCGGGAAGAACGAGAGGTAGGTGGAGATCAGCGCCTTCGGAATCAGACCGGTGACCCCGATCGCCGCGAACACGACGACGACCATCGGCGCGAGCGCAAGGATGGGTATCGTCTGCGAGGCGATGATCCATGGCATCAGGCTGCGGTCCAGCGCCAGCACGTGCACAATACCGACCGCGATCACGATGCCTAGCGCCGTGCCCAGTGCAAACCCGACAAGGGTCGAAGAGAGCGTCACCCAGGAGTGGTAGACCAGGCTGCGTGCGGAGGTGAGCGGCCGGAGGAACGTGTTTTCGAAGACGTTCACCGCCACCTGGTGCGGCGCTGGCAGTGTCGGCTTCGGCTGCGTCATGGTCTTGACGACGAACTCGACCAAGCTTGGTGTCTCTCCCGCACGGCGATCCAGGTCGCGCTGGAAAGGCGCGTTCATGAAGAAGGCCCCGACATACCAGATCGCGACAATCGCGATGACGATGGTGGAAACGGGAACGACTTTGTCGCGGAGCCGGTCCATCAACGGCACCCTCTCCGTTCCCCTCCCCCTTGTGGGGAAGGGTTAGGGGTGGGGGTAACCTTTCCCTCAATCATCATAGCTGTGCCCTGCCCTGAGCCCGTCGCGCACGCGAGCCGCGATGGCGAGAAATTCCGGACTCTCGCGGATGTCGAGCGGCCGCTGCTTCGGCAGTGTTGAATCGATCACGTCGGTGATGCGGCCCGGTCGAGGCGACATCACCACGATCCGGGTCGACAGATAGACCGCCTCTGGGATCGAATGCGTCACGAAGCAGATTGTCTTTTCCGTCCGCGCCCACAGCTCGAGGAGCTGTTCGTTGAGGTGGTCGCGGACGATCTCGTCAAGCGCGCCGAACGGCTCGTCCATGAGCAGCAGGTCGGCGTCGAAGGCGAGCGCTCGCGCGATCGACGCGCGCTGCTGCATGCCGCCCGAGAGCTGCCAGGGAAACTTCTTCTCGAACCCGGTGAGGTTCACCAGTTCCATCGTGCGGGCGATGCGCGCCCGCTGCTCGTCGCGGGAGATGCCCATGATCTCAAGCGGCAATGCGACATTGCGCTCGATGGTCCGCCATGGATAGAGCGCAGCGGCCTGGAAGACGTAGCCGTATGCGCGCGCCTTGCGCGCCTCCTCCGGCGTCATGCCGTTGACGGCGATCGTCCCGTTCGTCGGCCTCTCCAGGTCGGCGATCACCCTGAGAAACGTCGTCTTGCCGCAGCCGGAGGGACCGATGAACGAAACGAACTCGCCCTTGCCGATTGCGAGGCTGACGTCCGTCAGCGCGCGCACCGGCCCGTCATTGGTCTCGAAGGTGAGCGCGAGGCCATCGGCGTTGACGACTGGTTCGTTCATGCGGCTGGCAATCCGGGTCGCTGGCTCGATCGGTCTGACATTGGCAGCCAACCCGTCCGGACGCTAGACTTCGTGACGCGCGACGCGGTGTCGCTGCGAAGCATCCTGACGTGACCATGACCGATAGCGCACAGACATGCAGGCTCGTCCGCCCTTCCGGCTCCTATGACGGCAAGCAGGGGCTGACATATTTCGAGGGCATCGCCGCCGAGACCGTGGGATCCGTGGGCATCTGCATGCACAGGGTGACGATCCCACCCGGCGCGCGCGCCAGGGCGCATCTGCACGAGAGCCACGAGACGGCGCTGTACGTACTCTCGGGCGAGGCCGTCACCTTCTACGGCGAGCGATTGGAGCAGCGCGCCGTGACCCGTGCCGGCGACATGTTCTACATTCCGGCCGGCGTACCGCATCTGCCGGCGAACCTTTCCGACGCGCCCTGCACGGCGATTATTGCCCGCACCGATCCGAACGAGCAGGAGAGCGTGGTGTTGCTGCCCGAACTCGACGGCCTCGTACCGCGCTGAGTCATCATCGACGCAGTCCGTCGGGCGCGCGGCGGTGCGCGCGCTACTTCGTCTTGGCGGCATCGCCAGCCTCGCATCGCGTAACCGAATCCCACGGTTCGCCGCTCGCGTGGAACAGGTTGTAGGCGTCCCCTTCCGCCGCCTTGGCGATCCTCACCTGTTCGATCGTCTGTGCTTCGTCGCCCTCGTGTCCACACAGCATGGTGACGATGTGGCTACCGTCCCTCGCCGGCAGGATCTGCACGAACTCGCAGTAGGTGACGAAGTTCTCGTAGTGCTCGGCGTCGAGGACCGTCACGGTCTCGTCCCCATAGACGCTGTCGGCGGCGTACTTGCACCCCGCCGGAGAGCCATATGTTCCTTCTATGTCGAGCGAAGCCGCCGCTGACCCGCCAGCGCACGCCAGAATCGCCATGACCATCAGGAGGGACCGCATTCACACCCCGCTCGCCGGTATGCCGGTACGCTCGACCTTGCGTGGCGAGACGACTTCCTTCCACTTCGACAGGGCGCGGTTGACGGCGCCGTTCGGCGAGCGGCCGACGAACTCTCCGTGCCCGGGCTTCGCCTTCACCACGCCGTCCTCGACGACCGCCTCGCCGCGGGTGAACACGAAGCGGGGCATACCAGTCACCTCAAAACCCTCGAACACGTTGTAGTCGATCACCGACTGTTGGGTCTTCGCTCCGATCGTCTTCTTCTTCTTCGGATCCCACACCACGATGTCGGCGTCCGCGCCTTCGACGATGGCGCCCTTCTTCGGATACATGTTGAGTATCTTGGCGATGTTGGTCGACGTCACCGCCACGAACTCGTTCATGGTGAGCCGGCCCGTATTGACGCCTGCAGTCCACAACACCGGCATGCGGTCTTCGAGACCCCCCGTGCCATTCGGGATTTTTGTGAAATCGCCAACGCCGAAGCGCTTTTGTTCGGTCGTGAAGGCGCAGTGGTCAGTCGCAACCACCTGAAGCGAACCGGCCTGAAGGCCTGCCCACAGCGAATCCTGGTGCAGCTTGTTGCGGAAGGGCGGGCTCATGACGCGCCGCGCCGCGTGGTCCCAGTCCTTGTTCTGGTACTCGCTCTCGTCGAGCACCAGGTGCTGAATCAGCGGCTCGCCGAAGACGCGCATGCCCTTCTGCCGTGCGCGGCGGATCGCCTCGTGCGACTGCTCGCAGGAGGTGTGCACCACGTAGAGCGGCGCGCCGGCCATGTCGGCGATCATGATGGCACGGTTGGTCGCTTCTCCTTCGACCTCCGGCGGCCTCGAATAGCCATGCGCCTCCGGTCCGGTGTTGCCTTCCACCATCAGCTTCTGCTGGAGCTGGGCGACCACGTCGCCGTTCTCGGCATGGACCAGCGGCAGTGCGCCGAGTTCGGCGCAGCGCTTGAACGACGAGTACATCTCGTCGTCGTTGACCATCAGCGCGCCCTTGTACGCCATGAAGTGCTTGAACGAGGTGATGCCCTTGTCCACGACGGTCTTCATCTCGTTGAAGACCTGCTCGCCCCACCAGGTGATCGCCATGTGGAAGGAATAGTCGCAAGCGGCCTTCGAGGTCTTGTTGTCCCACATCGTGAGCGCTTCCAGCAGCGACTGGCCCGGCGCCGGCAGGCAGAAGTCGACGACCATCGTCGTGCCGCCCGACAGGGAGGCGCGCGTGCCACTCTCGAAATCGTCGGCCGAATAGGTGCCCATGAAGGGCATTTCGAGATGGGTGTGCGGGTCGATGCCGCCGGGCATCACGTAGCAGCCCGTCGCGTCGAACTCGTGATCGCCGTGAAGGTCACCGCCGATCGCGACGATCCTGCCGTGCTGGATCAGCACGTCCGCCTTCCAGGTGCGGTCGGCGGTGACGACGGTGCCGTTGCGGATGACTTTGGTCATGGTGTTCCCCAAATGTGGTCCGGCCTTCATTGAACCGTTTTGAAAGGGTCGAGGTCTAGGATCATCAGCAGAGCACGATCGATTGCTCGCATGACCGTCGCATCGAGCTTCCCGATTTGCTGATGAATTCGATGAGCAGGAATCGCGTATAGCTTGTCGACCATCACGCGGGAAATTTCCCGCAGGCCGTTCTCGTCATTCGGAGTCACGGCCACTCGCAGGACCGTCGCCCCCTCGTTAAACGTGGTCAGCAAAGCAATGACGTAGCTCTCCAGCCGGCCCTCGAGGCGATCGTTTTGAATGATGACGGCAGGACGTGGCTTGCCATAGTCGCCTGGAAGAGAAACGATCACAAGATCACCTCGCTTCACAGGTCGTTCTCTTCCATTTCCTCGATCAGGCGCATCGATTCACGAGCAGCTCCCTCGACCCAAAGGTTCACGTCGGCCCGTTCTTCGGAGCCGCTGATCAACTTGCAGTCTTCGTAGACCCGTTCCCACACTGCATCCGACCAGATATCGGGCATCCACACTTCTACGGACGTAAAACCTTCGGCGATCAGCTTCGCCCTTTCCTCGTCCGTCAGTTCCTTCGGGCGGCCCATCGCTGCCTCCTACTCGCGAAAACCCGCATTATCGTTGTTAGTCGACATGCACACAACGCGAACGTTCACTAGAGCAATGTTCGACCAGATTGAATCGTTCTGCCGGAGGGAATTCGGGCCAGGGTCGAGGGCTTCGGCGAAGGTCGATGTGGTGCATCGGCCGAGCCGGAGCCCGAAGGATTTGGCCCGAATTGACCCGGCCCGAAGGGTTTCCCGCTGGCGGGGCGCCCGGTTCGTCGAGCCGCTCGGACGATGGAACCCCATCGCCCGTCGCGTCTCTCCTGCCGGATCGCCTCGCCATCGGGGAAACAGAACTGGTTCAATCTGGTCGAACATTGCTCTAGCTCTTCTTTTGCTTCTGGGGTGCTTGAAAATAGATCGGCACCGAAAACGAGATACGATCGGTATGCTCCGTAGTACCCTTGCCGGCGAGGTCGCCAATCGCGAGGACTCGAATGCCACCACCGCCTTCCTTGCTGACCGTAACGGCAATTTCGAATGAAACCAGTTGAGCCGCGAACACCTTCTCGCCGTCGACGTAACCAGGCGCAATCCACAGCAACGAGTCGTCCTTGGCGTCGGAAACACCCTTGGTGATATCGAGCAGCGTCTGCTTCACATACTCATCGAGTTTCAACAGCAGAGCTCCCTCACTCAACGATCTCCGCCGTCTCCACCACCGCATGGAACAGCACGTCGCAGCCGGCGGACGCCCATTCCTTGGAGATGTCCTCGGCCTCGTTGTGCGAAAGGCCGTCGACACAGGGGCACATCACCATCGCCGTTGGCGCGACCCGGTTGACCCAGCAGGCATCGTGGCCCGCGCCCGACACGATGTCGCGGTGCGAGCAGCCGAGCCTTTCGGCGGCGTCCCGTATCGCCTTGACGCAGGCCTTGTCGAACGTCACCGGGTCGAAATGGCCGACCGGTTCGACCTCGTGGCGGATGTCCAGCGCCTCGCAGATCGTCGCGATGCCGTCCTCGATGCGCGCGCGCATCTCGTCCAGGACCGTCTGGTTCGGCGAGCGGATGTCGATCGTGAAGACGACCTTGCCGGGAATTACGTTGCGGGAATTTGGGTACACTTCGACGTGGCCGACCGCGCCGACCGCGTCCGGCTGATAGTCCATCGCGACCTCGTGCACGAGTTCGGTGACCCGCGCCATGCCCAAGCCGGCGTTGCGGCGTTTGGGCATAGGCGTCGATCCGGTGTGGCTCTCCTTGCCGGTCAGCGTCACCTGCAGCCACCACAGCCCCTGCCCGTGCGTGACGACGCCGATGTCGACGCCTTCGTCCTCGAGGATCGGGCCCTGCTCGATGTGCAGTTCGAAGAAGGCCTTCATCTTCCGCGCGCCGACCGGTTCGTCACCCTTCCAGCCGATCCGTTCCAGTTCGTCGCCGAAGCGCCTGCCGTCCTTGTCCTTGCGGTCGTAGGCCCAGTCCTGCGCATGCATGCCTGCGAACACGCCCGATGCAAGCATCGCCGGCGCGAAGCGGGTGCCTTCTTCATTGGTCCAGTTGACGACGACGATCGGGTGTTTCGTCCTGATGCCAAGGTCGTTGAGCGAGCGGATCACCTCCAGCCCGCCCAGCACGCCGAGCACGCCGTCATAGCGGCCGCCGGTGGGCTGGGTGTCGAGATGACTGCCGACATAGACCGGCAGCGCATCCGGATCGGCGCCCTCGCGCCGGGCAAACATGGTGCCCATCTGGTCGAGGCCCATGGTCAGCCCCGCATCCTCGCACCAGCGCTGGAAGAGGTGCCGACCTTCGCCGTCCGCGTCCGTCAGCGTCTGGCGGTTGGAGCCGCCGGCGATGCCTGGCCCGATCTTCGCCATCTCGTGGATCGAATCCCACAGACGGTCCGCGTTGATGCGAAGGTTCTGTCCCGGCGCCGCCATCCCGTTTCCTTCTAGTCGACCATTCTCAAGACTTCGCGGACATGATCGATCAGTTCGTCGATCTGGCCCTTGGTGATGATCAGCGGCGGCGAAAGCGCGATAATGTCGCCGGTGGTGCGGATCAGACAGCCCCGCTCGAACGCCTTCACGAAGGCCGAGAACGCCCGCTTGGTCGGCTGCCCGGCGATCGGCGCGAGTTCTATCGCGCCGACGAGGCCAATGTTCCGGATGTCGATGACGTTCGGCTCGTCCTTCAGCGAGTGAAGCGCGTCCTCGAAATATGGAGCCAGCTCGGCGCCCCGCGTCAGCAGGCCCTCCTCCTTGTAGGTGTCGAGCGTGCCGAGCGCTGCCGCGCAGGCGATCGGGTTTCCCGAATAGGTGTAGCCGTGGAAGAACTCGATCAGGTGCTCCGGCCCGTTCATGAAGGCGTCGTGGATCTGCTTGGTAACGAACACCGCGCCCATCGGGATGACGCCGTTGGTGACTCCCTTCGCCGTCGTGATGATGTCGGGCGTGACGCCGAAATAGTCGGCCGCGAAAGGCGTGCCGAGGCGGCCGAAGCCCGTGATGACCTCGTCGAAGATCAGGATGATGCCGTGCTTGGTGCATATGTCGCGCAGCTTCTGGAGATAGCCCTTCGGCGGGATGAGCACGCCGGTCGAGCCCGCGACCGGCTCGACGATGACGGCCGCGATGGTCGAGGCATCGTGCAGCGCCACGATGCGCTCCAGTTCGTCCGCCAGTTCCGCGCCGTGCTCGGGCTCGCCGCGCGTGAAGGCGTTCCTGGCCGGCAGGTGCGTGTGCGGCAGATGGTCGACGCCGCCGAGCAGCGTGCCGAACATTTTCCTGTTGTTGACGATGCCACCGACGGAGATGCCGCCGAAATTGACCCCGTGATAGCCGCGCTCGCGGCCGATCAGCCGGGTGCGCGAACCCTCGCCGCGGGCGCGGTGATAGGCGATCGCCATCTTCAGCGCCGTGTCGACCGATTCCGACCCGGAGTTCGTGTAGAAGACATGCTCCATGCCTTCAGGCGCGATGTCGATCAGCCGGTTCGACAGTTCGAACACGATGGGGTGGCCCATCTGGAAGGCGGGCGCATAGTCGAGTTCGGCGGCCTGTGTCTGGATCGCCTCGGTGATCTTTGGCCGGCAATGACCGGCATTGACGCACCAGAGCCCCGCGGTGCCATCAAGGATCTTGCGGCCGTCCGTCGTCGTGTAGTGCATGTCCTTTGCGGAGGAGAGCATCCGCGGCGCCTGCTTGAACTGGCGGTTCGCGGTGAAGGGCATCCAGAATGCCGACAGATCGTTCGGCGCCACTCTAAGCCGGTTGGACATGAGTTCCCTTTCAGTCCCGTTGTTCGAAGCGGCTAGCGCTTTGTCCCGGCTGCGTTATCGTGCTACGCAAAATTTTGACCGAATGGACAAACGTTAGCACCGCCAGAACGGCGGTCAAGGGACTCCTAACGGATATGACCCGCACGAAGCGCGCTCCACGGACGCCGAGAAACTGGTCCAGAACATTGGGCCACAGCCGAAGCATGCGAGGCTCCATAAATTGGACGCGGTAGCAAAGCGCCGACCCACGCGCATCCAGAAGGAGAAGCGCGAGCGCATCCTGGAAGCGGCGCTCGAAGTGTTCTCGCAGCACGGCTTCCGCGGCGCGACCGTCGACCAGATCGCCGAGGCTGCGGGCATGTCGAAGCCAAACCTGCTCTACTACTTCAAGGGCAAGGAGGCGATATTCGAGATGCTGATCAAGCGGCTTCTCGAAACGTGGCTGGATCCTCTGAAGGCGCTCGACGACGTCGGCGACCCGCTGACCGAGTTGAGAAGCTACATTCGCCGGAAGCTGGAGATGGCGCGCGATTTCCCGCGCGAGAGCCGTCTCTTCGCCAACGAGATCATCCAGGGCGCGCCGCGTATCCAGGCCATCCTGGAAGGTGAACTGAAATCGCTGGTCGACGAGAAGGCCGAGATCATCAAGGGCTGGATGCGCCTGGGCAGGATCGCCCGCACCGACCCGTGGCACCTGATCTTCTCGATCTGGGCGACGACGCAGCACTATGCCGACTTCGACGTTCAGGTCCGGGCCGTACTCGGTCCCGATCGGGGTGGCGATGGTCGCTTCGAGGACGCGGCGCGCTTTCTCGAACAGCTCTATCTTGAAGGGCTGAAGCCGCGCGGGGCCGCCTAGGCCGATAGTCTGACCGGTAGCGAGGCGAGCGCCCTGATGCCGAAACGCCTGCGCCAGAGATTGTGGTCTTCCGCGTGGGCCAGTACGGCGTTCGGGAACCTGGCGAAGAACCGCTCGAAGGCGATCGCCGCCTCGACGCGCGCGAGCTGGAAGCCGAGGCAGAAATGCACGCCGGTGCCGAAGGCGATGTGCGGGTTGGGATGACGGCCTATGTCGAATCGGTGCGGATCGTCGAACTTCGCGGGATCGCAATTCGCGGCCGACAGCAGTGCCGCGACCGCCTCGCCTCGCCTGATCGGAATGCCGGCCAACTCTGTGTCCTCAGCGGCGAAGCGCGGCTTCGACATCTGGACCGGTGAGACATGGCGCAGGCACTCTTCGACGGCGAGAGGCATGAAGGCGGGATCTGCTGCGAGACGCAGTCTCTGCTCCCGGTTGACCAGCAGGGTATGCAGGCCACCGCCGATCAGGTGCGTCGTGGTCTCCTGCCCGGCTGCGAAGAGCAGGAAGACCATTGACGCCATTTCATCGTCCGAGAGCCGCCTTCCGTCGATCCGGGCATCGCGCAACGCGGCGATCAGGCCGTCCGGCTTTGCCTCGCTGCCCGGCTGGGCCATCTTGCGCACATAGGTGACGGTCCGCAGCACGCCCGGTATGGCGCGCAGCACGGCCCACACATTCGCCGTGTCGGCGATCCCGCCCATCCACCGCTTGAAGATCGGGTGGTCGCGCTCCGGGAGGCCAAGCATCGCGCAGATGACCGACAGCGGAAGGTCGCGGCAGAACTCCGTCATGAGATCGACCTCGCGGCGACCCTCGAGCCGGTGGAGCAGCTGATCTGCGATATCCACGATCATGGACCGCAACGTGTCGATCCCCCGGCGCGCGAAGGCCTGGTCGACGAGGCCGCGCAGCATTCGGTGTTTCGGATCGTCATGGCCGAGCATGTTGTCGGCGAGCACCCGGACGGGTCGCGGCAGCCACTGGAGGATGCCGATCTGCGAACGCTTGCCCGCGTTGCGGCCGTCTCGCACGAAGGTCTTCTGGTCCTTGAGCAGCGCGACGCAGGCGTCGTGGGTTACGGCAAGCTTGATCGGGCCGACGATGGGAAGCTTGATCCCAACGACCGGCCCATCGGCGCGCATCCGGTCGAACTCGGGAAAAGGGTTCGCCTGGAAGGCGGGCGATATCAAGTCATAGGGACGCGCATCGGCCATGGAGACCTCCACCCGGTTCCAAGCCCACCAAGATGGCTTCGCGGCTCAGCCCTACTCCGCCGCGACCTTCGCCATCGGGTTGTTGGGATGGGTCGTCCAGTTGGCGTAGGTCGGCGAGACGGGTTTGCCGGTGCGCTGGTCAAGCGTGCCGGCGGCGAGCGGCACCATGGTGATGCAGTTCTCCACCGGGCAGACGTTGACGCAGAGGTTGCAGCCGACGCACTCGTCCTCCATCACCTCGAAGTGGCGCACGCCGTCGACCATCTGCGTTATCGCCTGGTGTGAGGTGTCCTCGCAGGCGATATGGCAGCGGCCGCATTTGATGCAGGCCTCCTGGTCGATCATCGCCTTGGCGACGTAGTTGAGGTTGAGAAACTGCCAGTCGGTGACGTTCGGCGTCGCGCGGCCGATGATGTCGTCCAGTGACCGGTGACCCTTCTCGTCCATCCAGTTCTCCAGCCCGGCGATCATCTCCTGGACGATCTTGAAGCCGTAGGTCATGGCCGCCGTGCAGACCTGCACGTTGCCGGCGCCGAGCGCCAGGAACTCGGCCGCGTCGCGCCAGGTCGTGATCCCGCCGATGCCGGAGATCGGCAGGCCGGCCGTCTGCGGGTCGCGGGCGATCTCGGCCACCATGTTGAGCGCGATCGGCTTGACCGCCGGACCGCAATAGCCGCCATGGCTGCCCTTGCCGTCGATCGATGGCTCCGGCGAGAAACTGTCGAGGTTGACGGCCGTGATCGAAGAGATCGTGTTGATCAGCGAGACCGCGTCGGCGCCGCCCTTCTTGGCCGCTCGCGCAGGGTAGCGTATGTCGGTGATGTTCGGCGTCAGCTTCACGATGACAGGCATGCGCGTGTACTGCTTGCACCAGCGCGCCACCATCTCGATGTATTCGGGCACCTGCCCGACGGCCGAGCCCATGCCGCGCTCCGACATGCCGTGCGGGCAGCCGAAATTGAGTTCGATCCCGTCGCACTCGGTTTCCTCGACCAGCGGCAGGATCGCCTTCCAGGAGGCTTCCTCGCAGGGCACCATGATCGACGCGATCAGCGCCCTGTCCGGCCAGTTCTTCTTGACCTGCTTCATTTCACGCAGATTGGTCTGCAGGTCGCGGTCGGTGATGAGTTCGATGTTGTTGAGTCCGAGCAGCCGCCGATCGGCGCCCCAGATAGCCCCGTAGCGCGGCCCGTTGACGTTGACGATCGGCGGGCCTTCCTCACCCAGCGTCTTCCAGACCACCCCGCCCCAGCCCGCCTTGAAGGCGCGCTCGACATTGTAGGCCTTGTCGGTCGGCGGCGCCGACGCCAGCCAGAACGGGTTGGGCGACCTGATGCCGATGAAGTTGTTGCGGATGTCTGCCATTGCTCAAGCCCTTCCGTTGGAGCTGAGTGCGCGGTGGATGCTTTCGGCGGCGTCGCGGCCCTGGGCGACGGCCGAGACCGTGAGATCGTCGCCGCCGAGGATGCAGTCGCCCCCGGCCCAGACCTTTTTCATGGACGTTCTGCCCTCCCCGTCGACCTTGATTCGGCCGCCTTCGAAGACGATCGCTGCGCCGCTTCCGTTCAGTGTGTCAGCGACGAGTGACTGGCCGATCGCCTTGAACACCTGGTCGGCCGGCAGCACGATTGTCTGGCCGAGGCCACTGAGCTTGCCCTCGCTCATGGCCGTGTATTCGAGCTCGATGCCAGCCACCTCGCCGTACTGGACGACGACTTTCTTCGGCTGCAGAGAATGTCGGATGACGACCCCGTGCTGGGTTGCAAGGTCCTGCTCGAACACGGAGGCGTTCATGTGCTCCTTCGCGCGTCGGTAGGCGATGGTCACCTCCTCGGCGCCGAGGAGCTTGGACTGGATCGCCGCGTCTATCGCCGTCATGCCGCCGCCGATGACGACGACGCGCCGCCCGACCGGAATGCCGGCTAGGTCCGATGCCTGGCGCAACTCCGCGATGAAGTCGACCGCGTTGGAAACCCCCTCGGCTTCCTCGCCCTCCGCCCGCAACGCATTGACGCCGCCGAGCCCCATGCCGAGAAAGACGGCGTCGTAGGATGCGACGAGATCGGCCAGTTGCACGTCGCGGCCGAGCGCGCGCCCATGTTCGATGGCGATCCCGCCGACCCCCGTCACATAGTCGACCTCGGCCTGCGCGAAATCGTCGGTGCTCTTGTAGGCGGCGATGCCGTATTCGTTGAGGCCGCCTGCCTTGGGCCGCGCCTCAAAAATCGTCACGTCATGGCCCTTCACGGCCAGCCGGTGTGCGCAGGCCAGTCCCGCCGGTCCCGCGCCGACGACGGCGATCGTCCTGCCGGTCGGATTCGCCCGCTCGTAAAACTGCTTGCCCGCCTTCATGGCGATGTCGGTGGCATAACGCTGAAGACGTCCGATCTGTACCGGCTTCCCCTCGGCCGTCTCGCGCACGCACACCTCTTCGCACAGCGTCTCGGTCGGGCACACGCGAGCACACATGCCGCCAAGGATGTTCTGGTCGAAGATGGTCTTGGCCGAACCCAACGGATTGCCCGTCGATATCTCGCGAATGAACAGCGGGATGTCGATCGAGGTCGGGCAGGCCTGCATGCACGGCGCGTCGTAGCAGAAGTAGCAACGGTCCGCTTCGACCAGCGCCTCGTGAGGGTCGAGAGGCGGATGGAGGTCCGAAAAGTTGTCGGCGTACTCCTCAGCGGAGAGCCGGCCTGCCGCGATCCCCGCTTTGAGCTGACCTTCGGCCATGAGGATTCCCCATCATCCTATTGATCCAGGAAGGCTAGCACAGCTAAGTTTTTTATCAATCGGTCAAATATTCCGATAAGCCATTGGAAAGCATGGGATTTAACATGACCAATATTGTCATGTTTATTGTCTGACGCCTAAGGATTTGCGTGGTTGGCGTTCGGCGCGCCATCGGCCACGCGACATCATTCTGAAACCACGGCATGGCCCGCTTGCGGGATGTCTGCATGACCGGTGGAGGAACGATGCCGAAGGCCCTTTACGAGAAACGCGCCAAGGTCGCCTACGTCACGTTCAACCGGCCCGAGGCGATGAACGCGATCGACCGCGAGATGCATGCGCTGCTATGGGAGATTTGGACCGACTTCCGGGACGACGAGGCGGTCGAGGTGGCGATCGTGACCGGCGCCGGCGACGAGGCATTCTGCGCCGGGGCGGATCTGAAGAGCCATCTGCCCTACTGGGTCGAGAACGCGGACGCGCTCCTGCCGCGCAGAAAGATCGCCGACGGACTTGGCGGCATCACGCGCGGGCTGCATCGGATCTACAAGCCGATCATCGCTGCGGTAAACGGCTGGGCGCTCGCCGGCGGCTTCGAGAATGCGCTCGCCTGCGACATCCGCATCGCCTCCGAACGCGCGCAGTTCGGCTCCTTCGAAGTGCGCCGCGGCTTCCACCATGGCGACGGCGGTATCGTGCGCCTCGTCAACACCTGTGGCTCCGGTCTCGCGCTGGAGATGCTGCTTACGGGCGAGCCAATCGACGCCCGGCGCGCCCTGCAGTGCAACCTCGTCTCCCGTGTGGTGCCCCACGGCAATCTGATGGAGGAAGCCGAAAAGGTCGCGCAAAAGATCCTGCGCAACGACCAGTGGGCGGTGCGTTCAGCCAAGGAGACGATCCTCAACGTCATTGGCCGGCCGCTGGACGACCAACTCGCCTACGAGGCCTTCACCGGCTATTCCGGCGCCGCCAACGCGACGGTCAGCGGCCGGCTCGCGGAGTTCTATGCTAAGACCGACGAGGGACGGGGGGAGACCGCGGCGGAGTAACTACCCTCTGAGACGCTCGAAGTTGGCGTCGAACAGCGGCGTTCTCTGCAAGCGCGCCTTGTGGCGTTTGCCGAGGAGCTCGATCTCGAAATCGTCCGCGTCCGCGATCTCCTTGGGCACGTAGCCCAGCGCCACCGATTTCTTCGAATGGTGCGCGTAGCCGCCTGACGTCACCCATCCCCGCACCTTGCCGTCGTGCCAGATCGCCTCGTCGCCGATGACGTCAGCGTCGGTCGCTTCCATGACGAAGGTGCGAAGTCGAAGTTTGCCGCCGCCGCTGCGCTCCGCGGCTGCATTAGCCTTGCCGATGAAGTCGGCCTCCTTGGCATAGGCGACGAAGCGGTCGAGCCCCGCCTCCAGCGGCCCGTAAATTGGCCGATATTCCCGAGCCCATGAGCCGTAGCCCTTCTCCAGCCTCAGCGCGTTGAGCGCTCGGCCGCCGAACAGGCCGAGGCCAAATTCCCCGCCAGCCTCTATCAGCGTGTGGAACACATGGCGCTGGTGCTCCGGCGCCATCCAGATCTCGTAGCCGAGATCGCCCGTATAGCTGACTCGGCCGACGAGGCAGGGCGCCATGCCGATGTCGATCCGCCGGATCGCCATGAAGGGGAAGGCAGCGTTGGAGACGTCCTCATGCGTGACCTTCGCCAGCAACTCTCTCGCCTTCGGCCCGGCGATCGCCAGCCCGACCTTGGAAAGCGCCAGCGCCTCGACCCGCACCGAGCCATCCGCCGGGAGATGCTGTTCGAACCAGCGCATGTGATGTTCCTCGGCAACGCCGGAGCCGAAGATCATCCATTCGTGCCCGAGATTGGCGAGCGTGAAGTCGCCGATCAGCTTGCCGTCTTCCTTCAGCATCGGAGCGAGCGTCATGCGGCCTGTCGCCGGCAGCTTGCAGGCGAGAAGGCGGTCAAGCCACCCTGCCGCGCCTTCGCCCGTGACCCGATACTTCGCGAAGCTCGAGATTTCGGCGAGGCCAACCGCTTCGCGCACGGTCTTCACTTCCTTGGCCACATGCCCGAAGTCGGTCGAGCGCCGCCACGAGAATTCGTCCTTGACGCCATCCGGCGCGTACCAGAGCGGCGTCTCCAGTCCATAGGCGGCTCCCCACTGCGCCCCGCGCGCGGTAAGCAGGTCGTAGACCGGCGTCGTGCGCAGCCCGCGTCCGGCCGGCAGTTCCTCGTTGGGGAACCGGATCGAGAAGCGACGCGAATAGTTCTCGCGCACCTTGGCGTTGGTGTAAGCCATCGACGTCCAGTCGCCGTAACGCGCCACGTCCATTGCCCAGATATCGGCGCCGGGATCGCCGTCGGTCATCCAGTTCGAGAGCGCCAGTCCAACGCCGCCGCCTTGGCTGAAGCCCGCCATGACACCACAGGCGACCCAGAAGTTCCGCAGGCCACGCACCGGACCGACGAGCGGATTGCCGTCCGGCGCGAAGGTGAACGGGCCGTTGATGATCTGCTTGATGCCGGTCTTCTGGAAGGCCGGGAAGTGGCGGAACCCGACCTCCAGCGAAGGGGCGATACGATCGATGTCCGGTTCCAGCAGTTCATGACCGAAGCTCCACGGGGTCTGGCGCTCCGACCAGGGTTTTGCGGCCTTCTCGTATGTGCCCATCAGCATGCCGCCGCGTTCCTGGCGGAGGTAGAGTTCGCCGTCGAAATCGACCGCGTGGATGACTTCCTTGCCGGTCGTGGCGTTGGCCGCCGCGACCTCGGGCATGTCCTCGGTGATGAGATACATGTGCTCCATTGCGAGCACCGGCAGTTCCAGCCCGACCATCCGGCCGACCTCGCGCGCCCACAGCCCGCCCGCGTTGACGACGTGCTCTGCGACCACCTCGCCCTTGTTGGTGATCACGCGCCACAGCCCGTCAGGCCGACGGTGGATTTCCTCGACCTTGGTGAAGCGTTCGACCTCGGCGCCGAGCTTGCGCGCGGCCTTGGCGTAGGCGTGGGTGACGCCTGACGGGTCGAGGTGCCCGTCCTCGGAGTTGCGCACCGCGCCGACGAACTGCTTCGGGTCGAGAAGCGGCATCAACCGGTGCGCTTCCTCGGAGGAGATCTCCTCGAGGTCGAGGCCGAGATAGCGACCCTTGGCGACGACGCCGCGCAGCCAGTCCATGCGCGCCTCTGTCGCGGCCAGCAGCACGCCGCCGGTGATGTGTACGCCGGTCGCCTGGCCCGAAAGCTCCTCGATCTCCTTGTAGAGTTCGATCGTGTATTTCTGCAGCTTGGCGACGTTCGGGTCGCCGTTGATCGTGTGCATGCCGCCGGCCGCGTGCCAGGTCGAACCCGACGTCAGCTCGTCCCGCTCCAGGAGCACGACGTCGGTCCAGCCGTGGCGGGCGAGGTGATAGAGCACCGAACAGCCGACGACCCCGCCGCCGATGACCACGACCTTTGCATGAGACTTCATGAATGTTCTCGATGTTTCAATGTGTTGGAATGGATCAGGGAATCGGAATGGCAGAGAGTTGAATCAGTTTCTCAACGACTTGAATCACCGAATGAGCAAACCCGCGCCGAACCAGCACTCACGGCTCCCCGTCCCCGATTTCCTCGCGCCGTTTGGCCACGTATGCGTCGAGCGCCTCGCGAACGCCCTCGTCCATCGGCGGCTGCTGATATTCTTCCAGCGCCCTCTTCCAGATTCGCGTCGCGCGCTGCGTGGCGTCGAGCGCGCCGGCCTCGGCCCATGCCTCGAAGTTCTGCCAGTTGGAGACGAGCGGCTGATAGAAGGCGGTCGAATAGCGCTCCAGCGTGTGTGCGTCGCCGAAGAAATGCCCGCCGGTCGGCACGCGGCCCAGCGCGTCGAGCGCCAGTTCGCCCTCGTTCACCTCGATCGGCCCCAGAAACTCCATCATGTGCTGGATCATCTCCACGTCGAGCACCAGCTTCTCGAAGGAGGCGGTCAGCCCGCCCTCCTGCCAGCCGGCGGCGTGGTAGACGAGGTTGCCGTGGCCGAGCACGGCTCCCCACAGCGCCATCATCGTCTCGTAGGCGCCCTGCGCATCCGCCGCGTTGGAGGCCGAGCCGGGTGTCGTGCGGTAGGGCAGGTTGTAGCGCCGCGCGAGCTGGCCAGACGCCACATTGGCCTTCGTATTCTCCGGCGTCCCGAAAGCCGGCGCGCCGGACCGCATGTCGACGTTGGACGTGAAGGCCCCGTAGAGCACGGGCGCACCGGGCCGGACGAGTTGGGTGAGCACCACGCCGAACAGAGCCTCGGCGTTCTGCTGCGCCAGCGCGCCGGCGAGCGTCACCGGACTCATCGCCCCCATCAGCGTGAACGGCGTGATGCAGACCGACTGGCCGAGTTCGCTCATCATCATCAGGCCGTCCGACATCGCATCGTCGAAACGGCGGGGCGAGTTGACCGAGATGATCGTGGTTACGCAGGGATCGCTGGCGATGTCTTCCAATGTCCTGCCGCGCGCCATTGCCGCCATGACGACGCCGTCCCGCGCTCTGCCCCGGCCGATCGCCGAGACATGGAACGCCTTGTCGGTCAGGGTCAGGTTGGCGCGATAGGTGTCGAGATGACGCGAGTTGGCGGGCAGTTCGATCGGCGCGCAGACCTGGTTGCCGAGCATGTGGATGGCGTTGAAGTGCTGCGCCAGCCGGATGAGGTCTGAGTAGTCGGCGAGATTTCCGGCACGCCGGCCGCGCTCGAGGTCGTGCACGTTGGGTGGACCGGCGACGAGCGTGAACGCGATATTGTCACCGCCCAGATGCACGGTGTTGTCCGGGTTCCGCGGCGTCAGCGTGAAGGTCGAGGGCGCCGTCGCCAGCGCTTCGTCCACCATGCCCCTGTCGATACGCACGGTCATGGTGGCGTGATCGACGCTTGCTCCGGCCCGGGCGAAGATTTCGAGCGCGCGCGGGCTCATCACTTCGATCCCGAACTCCTCAAGGATACGCATCGAGGCGAGATGGATGGCTTCGACCTGGTCGGCGGAAAGCAGCTGCATCGGCGGATAGGGGTTTCGAACCCGCCGGCGTGGAAGCTGCGGTAGCATCGAGCCCGACCGGGCCGAACCCCGGTCGTGGCTGCGTCTCTTTCGTTCGACGTTCATCCCGCCATGGATAGGCCGTGGCCGCGTCGAGTCTGTCGGGAAACCGTCACCTCGGGACGAGATTGTCGTGCAGGCGGCACGGATCAATTACCGGCGTCGCCTCGCCGACAGTCTGCGTCGCTCTGCCGACGCCCGACGATGTCACGACTCTCGGCGCTAGCGGCCGGGCGGCTTCCGCGGCCCCTTGAAGGGCGACGGCGCCTTGGCGTCGTCACCCTGGCTGCCCCAGCCGACCTGCACGCCGCGGCTCTTCGGCTTGCGGGCAGCGCCCTCGCTGCGGCCCATCCTCGC
This sequence comes from Rhizobiaceae bacterium, assembly GCA_050184585.1. Lineage (GTDB taxonomy): Bacteria > Pseudomonadota > Alphaproteobacteria > Rhizobiales > Rhizobiaceae > JBFXAF01. The sequence goes on from JBFXAF010000010.1 coordinate 151,737, forward strand.
CTCGCCGGCGGCTTCCTCGTCCAGATCCGCGTCATCCGAACGGTCGGCGGAAGCCAACTTGCCGCGTGGGCGTTTCGGAGGCTTGCCCGCAAAACCCGGTCCGTCACCGGGTGGCGTCCCGTCCTCCTCCTTCTCGTCGACCAGCTTGGCGCTCGGATTGAGGCGGATGACCGGCTCCATCGTGCTCAGCACGTCGTCGGACAGCCAGCAGAGGCTGCGGTGTCCCCCGCCGAGGTCACGCAATGGCGGCAGTTCCGTTTCGCACTTGTTGCCGGGGACCAGTTGCTTGTAGCCGCAACGCGTCTGGAAGGGGCAACCCGGAGGCGGGTTCATCGCCGAGGGAATGTCGCCTTCGAGCACGATGTGCTTCTTCACGACGCTGGTATCGGCGATCGGGATCGCCGAGAGCAGCGCCTCCGTATACGGGTGGTAGGGCGGCGAGAATATCTGGTCGGTCGTCCCCTGCTCGACGATGTGGCCGAGATACATCACGACCACGCGGTCGGCGATATAGCGCACGACGGAAAGGTCGTGGCTGATGAACAGCATCGTCGTCTTGTTCTTCCGCTGGATGTCCATCAGCAGTTCGGTAACGGCGGCCTGCACCGACACGTCGAGCGCCGAGACCGGTTCGTCGGCCACCACCACCTTGGCTTGACCGGCGAAGGCGCGAGCGATGCCGATGCGCTGCTTCTGCCCACCCGAGAGCTGACGCGGCATCCGGTCGGCGAAGGCGCGTGGCAGCTTCACCAGATCGAGCAGCTCCAGCATGCGCTTCTGACGATCGGCGGCGGTCTTTCCGACGCCGAACATCTCCAGTGTCCGGATGATCTGCGAACCGACCGAATGGCTGGGGTTCAGCGTGTCGAACGGGTTCTGGAAGACCATCTGGATCGAGGAGATGGTCTGGACGTTGCGCATCTCTATGCCGGTCGACTGGATGTCGCTGTTGCCGAGCTTCACCGTACCTGAGCTGGCCGTCTCGAGGCCCAGCAGGACCTTCGCCAGCGTGGACTTGCCGCATCCGGACTCGCCGACGATCGCCACCGTCTCGCTTTCCCGCGCCTCGAAGCTGATCGCCTCGTTGGCCTTGACGACCCGCCCTTCGCCGCCGCCGAAGATCTCGTTGGCCGCGACGCGGTAGTATTTCTTCAGGTCGTCGATACGGAGCACGGGCGCTCCCGGCTTCACGGGCTCGTGCGTCTTGACCGCGCCGGGTGGCAGCGCCACCCAATCGATCTCGTTGAAACGGATGCAACGGCTGAAATGGTTGTCGTGCCCGTCCACCGGTATCATCGGTATCTCGTCGGCATCGCACCTGCCCTTGACGAAGTGCGCGCAGCGTGGGCCGAAGTTGCAGCCCTTTGGCCGCTCGTGGGGCAACGGCAATTGCCCGGGAATGGAGATCAGCGGACGTGAATTCTTGTCGGCGCCGGGCAGCGGTATCGAGCGGAACAGTCCCTGCGTATAGGGGTGGCGCATCCGGTCGAAGACGTCCTTGACGGTTCCGGTCTCGACCGCCTCGCCCGAATACATCACCGTGATGCGGTCGCAGGTCTCGAGGATCAGGCCCAGATTGTGCGACACGAAGATCATCGACGTGCCGAACTCCTCGCGCAGTCCCCTGACAAGTTCGACGATGCCGGCCTCGACCGTCACGTCGAGCGCCGTCGTCGGCTCGTCGAGGAGGAGCAGCGACGGCTTGGAAAGCAACGCCATCGCGATCACGATGCGCTGCTGCTGGCCGCCCGAGAGCTGGTGAGGATAGGATCGCATCATGCGCTCCGGGTCCGGAAGCCGAACCGCGCGCACCAGGTCAAGCGCACGCTTGTAGGCCTCCTCCTTGGAGACCTTTTCGTGCAGGATCGGCACCTCCATGAGCTGCTGGCCGACCTTCATCGCCGGGTTCAGGCTGGCCATCGGCTCCTGGTAGATCATGGCGATCTCGTTGCCGCGCAGCGAGCGCAACTCGGCGTCGGACATATCGCCCATGTCCCTGCCCTTGAAGCGGATGGTGCCGCCGACGATCTTGCCGCGGTTGCCCATGTCGCGCATGACGCCGAGGGACACTGTCGACTTGCCGCAGCCGGATTCCCCGACGATGCCCATCGCCTCGCCGGGCATGACCGTAGCGGAGAAATCCATTACCGCCGGAATCTCGCCTCGCTTGGTGAAGAACGAGATCGACAGGCTCTCGATGTCGAGAATCGGTTGGGGGGCTTGGTTTGTCACCTGGCTCATCCGTTTCCCCTAGGCTGAATCGACATTCAGCGCATCCACAGTATTGCGGCGGCGAGTTGCAGGAAGCCGAGGAAGTGGACGGCGAGCCGGTCGAAGCGGGTCGCGATGCGTCTGAAATGCTTGAGCTTGTTGAA
>JBFXAF010000011.1:0-121577 GCA_050184585.1 Rhizobiaceae bacterium
CGCCGCTGCTCGGCCTGAACGGCAACCAGAACGCGGTGGCCGGCGCGATCAACGGCTTCTTCAACGCCAATGGCGGGATACCCGGCGCGTTCGTCGGGCTGCTGCCGGGCCAGATCAACCAGCTCACGGGCGAGGTTGCGACCGGGGCGATGGGCGGGGGCATGGGCGCCACCAGCCAGTTCCTGAACCTGATCGGCGATCCGGATGGCGGCGCGGGCGGCAGCGCCGGCGATCCGCTGGAATACACGGCCGATGCCGGCGTGCGCGCGGACCTGGCGCGGTGGAAGACGGGACCATTGTCGTCGCTCAAGGCTCTCGCAGCGCTGTCGGGCGAAGCCGAGGACGCCGCTGCCAAGGCGGCCGAGACGCTGGCGCTATCCTCGTCGCATGCGGTGGACAACGCGTTCGCCACGCGCTGGCATCTGTGGGGTTCGGCCTATGGCGGCGGCGAGCAGGTGGACGGCAATGCGACGGTCGGCTCGGCCGATTTGTCGGCCCGCACCTGGGGCCTCGCCTCGGGCATCACCCGCAACTTCGACGGCGGCAGGATCGGCCTCGCGCTCGGCGGCGCGGGCACATCCTTCTCGCTCGCGGGCGGGCTAGGCTCCGGCAATGCGACCAGCTTTAATGCGGGCCTCCACGGCACGGGCTACTTCGGCGACGGCTATGTCACGGCCGCGCTCGCCTATGGCTATCACGCGACCCGCACCAGCCGCGCAGTTCCGGGCGATACACTGTCGGCCCGCTTCGGCGCGCAGACTTTTGGGGGCAGGCTGGAGGCCGGCTACCGCTTGAACCTCGGCGGCGTGGCGCTGACACCGTTCGCGGCGGCCGAAGCCACCACCTACCGGCTGCCGGCCTACACCGAAACCTCGGCGGCGGGCGGTCCCTTCGCGCTGGCCTACGCATCGCAGACCGAGACGGCGATCCGCACGGAACTCGGCGCGCGCACGGCGATCGCGCTGGGCTCCAACGCCAGGCTCACCGGCCGGGCGGCCTGGGTGTGGAACGCCGACAGCGCGCGATCCGTCACCGCCGCCTTCCAGGCGCTGCCCGGCGCGAGCTTCACCATCAACGGCGCGCAGCCGGCAAGGCACGCCGCGCTCCTCGAGGCCGGCGTCGAGGCCGCCTTCGGCAGCGTCACGGCAAAACTCACCGCCACCGGCGAGTTCTCGAAGAACGTCACCAGCTTCGGCGCGCAGGCAAAGGTCGGGTTCAGCTGGTAGGCGTCCGCGTGCGCTGACGGCTCAGCGCACCTGGTCTAGCAGGCGCTTGCATTCCAAAAGATCGAACAGCGCTTCCTGGAGCAGCGCGCGGTTGTCGCGCGACAGTTTTCCGTCGCCCGGCTGCACCGGCCCTTCCTCGTCGGCCTTGCCCAGCCCGAAGAAACGGCGCGAGGGCTTGACCTTCGGCTCGCCGACCAACAATTCGTCGTCGGCATGGCGCGGCTGGGCGGCGGGCGTCAATGGCGGCGCCTGCTCCTGCTGACGGCGCTGGGCGATGGCTTCGACGGCGGCGAGATCGCCGCTGCCGACGGCGATCAGGAACTGGTTGCCGTTCTCGCGCAGCAGCTTCTGCACGCCCTTGATGGTGTAACCCTGGTCGTAGAGCATGTGGCGGATGCCCTTGATCAGTTCCACGTCCTGCGGGCGATAGTAGCGTCGGCCGCCGCCGCGTTTCATGGGCTTGATCTGCGAAAAGCGCGTCTCCCAGAACCGGAGGACATGCTGCGGCAGGTTCAGGTCCTCCGCCACTTCACTGATCGTGCGGAATGCGTCCGGGCTCTTGTCCATGGCTAAGCAATGTCCACACGCAAACGAATCATCCGCCCATAGCAGCGGCTTAACGCTGGTCTTTCAAGACCCACGCGAAAAAGAAATGACGCAGGGGAATGGAGGTTACGCCTTCGCGCGCCTGGCCTTGTCGATCTTGTGGGCGCGAAGGATCCGGCTCTTCAGCACGTTCGACGCCTTGAAGGTCATCACCCGGCGCGGAAGGATAGGCACCTCCTCGCCGGTCTTCGGGTTGCGGCCGATCCGCTCGTTCTTCGAACGCACCTGGAAGGTGGCGAACGACGACAGCTTGACGGTCTCGCCGCGGACGATCGCCTCGCAGATCTCATCGAGCACCGTCTCGACCAGTTGGGCCGATTCAGTGCGCGACAGGCCTACCTTGCGATAGACGGATTCGGCGAGGTCGGCGCGCGTTAGAGTCTTTCCCCCCATCGGACCGTCCAACCATTGAAAATAACTGGCTTCTTTCAAACGAGGCAGACGTTAAGAAATCGGTCAAGCGAGGTCAAGAACTGTACGCGTCATGCATACTACCAGCGGATGAGCACCGCCCCCCAGGTAAAGCCGCCGCCCATCGCCTCGATCAGCACGAGGTCGCCTTTCTTGATGCGGCCGTCGCCGGCGGCGACCGACAGCGCCAGGGGAACCGAAGCCGCCGACGTGTTGCCGTGGCGGTCGACGGTGATCACGACCTTCTCCTCGGCGATCCCGAGCTTCTTGGCCGAAGCGTCAATGATGCGCTTGTTGGCCTGGTGCGGCACGAACCAATCGATGTCGTTGGGCTTCATTCCCGCCGCGCCGACGGTCGCCTCGATCACGTCCGTGATCATGCCGACGGCGTGCTTGAAGACCTCGCGTCCCTCCATCCTGAGGTGCCCGACCGTCCGGGTGGTCGACGGCCCGCCGTCCACATAGAGCTTTTCCTTGTGGCTTCCATCGGAGCGCAAGGCCGAGCCCAGCACCCCGCGGTCGTCATTTGTTCCCGCGCCGTCGCCGACCTCCAGGACGAGCGCGCCGGCCCCGTCGCCGAACAGCACGCAGGTGGACCTGTCGTTCCAGTCGAGGAGGCGCGAGAACGTCTCCGAGCCGATGACCAGCACGCGCTTCGCCTGTCCGCCGCGCAGGAAGAGGTCGGCCGTCGTCACCGCATAGACGAAGCCCGAGCACACCGCCTGCATGTCGAAGGCGAAACCGTGGCGCATGCCCAGGCGTTCCTGGATCTCGACCGCCGTCGCCGGAAAGGTGTTGTTCGGCGTCGATGTGGCGAGCACGATCAGGTCGATGTCGTCGGGCGTAAGGCCCGCGTCGGCCAGCGCCGCGCGGGCGGCGGCCTCCCCGAGCGAGGCGGTCGTTTCGGTGTCGTCGGCGATATGCCGCTGGCGGATTCCGGTGCGCTGCACGATCCACTCGTCGGAGGTCTCGACCATGCCTCCGAAGTCGGAATTCTTCATGACGCGGGCCGGCAGCGCCGACCCGATGCCACGGATGATCGATCTCTTCATGCGGATTGCGCCCCTCCGGCTGCAACCGGCGCCGGGGTTGTCAGCGCCGACTGCCGGGAATGGAACTGCTCGATGTCGGCGGCGATACGCTCGATGAGGCGGTTGCGGACCATGTCGTAGCCGAGTTCGATCGCCGCGGCGAAGCCTTCATCGTCTGTGCCGCCATGACTCTTCACGACAATGCCGTTGAGGCCGAGAAAAACGCCGCCATTGGATCGCCGGGGGTCCATCTTCTCGCGCAGGCGGTCGAATGCGCCTTTGGCGAACAGGTAGCCGAGACGCGCCATCAGCGTGCGGCTCATCGCGGCGCGCAGGTAGCCGGCGATCTGCCGGGCGGTTCCTTCGGCGGTCTTGAGCGCGATGTTGCCGGAAAAGCCTTCGGTGACGACGACGTCGACCGTGCCCTTGCCGATGTCGTCGCCTTCGACGAAGCCGCGATAGTCCATCGACTTCAGATCCGTCTCGCGCAGGATGCGGCCGGCCTCCTTGACCTCTTCCTGCCCCTTGATCTCCTCGACGCCGACATTGAGAAGGCCGACGGTCGGCCTGTCGGTCTCGTGCAGCGCGCGGGCCATCGCCGCGCCGAGGATGGCGAAGTCAATCAACTGATGGGCATCCGCGCCGATCGTCGCGCCGACATCGAGTACGACGCTCTCGCCGCGCGTCGTGGGCCAGAGCGCGGCGATCGCCGGGCGGTCGATGGTCGCCATCGTGCGCAGGCAGAACTTGGCCATCGCCATCAGGGCGCCGGTGTTGCCGGCGGACACGCAGACGTCGGCCTCGCGGTTCTTCACCGCCTCGATCGCCTTCCACATCGACGACTTCCAGCGCCCGTGGCGCAGCGCCTGGCTCGGCTTGTCGTCCATGCGCACGGCGACGTCGCAATGGACGATCTCGGTGACGGCGGCAAGGCGCGAATGGCGCGCCAGCTCCGGCGCGATCTCGGCCTCGCGCCCGAACACGATGAACCTGACATCCGGCCGCCGCTCCGCGACGCGCGCCAGCGCCGGAACGGTGACGCTCGGGCCGTGGTCGCCGCCCATGGCGTCGATGGAGATGCGGATCACGCGATGACAGACTCTCGCTGGACCGCGAAGCGGCCGAAGGTCGAAACGGCGGCAAAAATAGCGGTTTTGCGGTCTCGCACAACCGGGATTCGCCCGGAGCGTCCCACGAGCGTCAGCTTTTCGGCTTGAGGACGGACAATCTCGCGAATGCCGCAGCGGAAGCCGCCGCATCGCCCGTTTCTCCGGCAATCAGCTCGGCGCCGGTCTTTCGCGGGTACGGATCGATGGCGAGCGCGAAGAACTGTTCGGCCACCGCGCCGACGTCGATCGTCGATCCCGAAAAGGTCTCGGGAGCGTCGTCGCCTTCCGGGTCGAGCACCATCTCGCCGCCGGTCGAGAAGCCGTCGCGGCCGATTCGCGATTCTTCAGGGTAGAAGGACGCGGAGACCTCCTCGTCGATGGTCGTGGCGAGGTCGTCGAGGGTGACCACGCATGCCTGGGTGATGCGGGCGACGACCCGCCCCTCGATCCGAACGCCGTGACGCTTGCTCGATGTCACCGTGAGATCGGCGATCCAACTTTCCACCGAGAGCAGGCCGTGTGATTTCGCCAGCGCCGCGCGCTGCTTCTCGTCCGCTTCGATCACGACGGGCAGCCCGTCGCGCGGCAGCCTCAGGACATGCGCGTCGAAGGAGACCGGGCTGCCGCCCGAGACTGGCGCGTGGCGGCTCATGCCGGCGTTCCGGCGACCGTGCCCGGATCCGCGAACTCGACCCGGCCGGCGAGGAAGGCGTCGACCGGCTGTCGCGCCAGCGCGTCGCGGGCGGCCTCGACATAGGCGGCGAGGATGGGCGCCTGCGGCCAGGACGGTGCGTCGGGGCGCACGTTGCGGGCGAGCGCCGCGGCAAGCGCGGGGCGATCCGAACGATCGAGCGCCTCGCCGTAGGACTGGGCCCGACCGTAGAACATGCGCGCCAGCTTCTTCATGCGTTTCGGCACCGCCATGTCGCCGATGCCGAGTTCGCGCAAGGCGTCGTCGATCTCCGCGAAATGACGATCGGTGAGTTCCTGGCCGACATCCGCGAGCGGACCCTCCGCGTCACGGGTCCGGTGCAGGAAGAGGAAAAGATGGAGCGAGATCATCTCGTAGCGCCCGAGCGGGGTATCGGGCACGCCGAACCCGGCGTATAATACCGGGCGTCGGGCGGCCGCCACGATCTGGCCGTAAAGTCCGTCGACCAAGGCGCGGGCGGACGTGCGTTCGCGTCCGAACAGGCGCTGGAACATGCGTGGTCGATCCTCCCGGGCTGGAGTTTCGCGCTGTTGCGCGGGCATTGATGCCGGTCTATCGGTTTTGCCGGCCGATGAAAACCGGCCGCATGGGGACAAGGAGTTGTACCTGGTGGGTAGCGATTTCAAGGGCAAGACGGGCGTGCGCCGCACAGCGACGCTGGCCGTGTTGCTGGCCGCGGCAGCCGCCGCCGGCTGCAACAACCTGTCCGCCAACCTCAATCCGACGCAGACCTATACCCAGGGCTACGTCGCCGATCCCCGGGCGCTGGAGCTGGTGCCGGTGGGGTCGAGCCGCGAACAGGTGATCCTGGCGCTCGGCACGCCCTCGACGACGGCCACGTTCGACACCGAGGCCTTCTACTACATCACGCAGCTTCGCGTGCGCCCGGTCGCCTTCATGGACGCCAAGCTCGTCGACCAGCGGGTGCTGGCGGTCTACTTCGGAGAGGACGACCGCGTCACGAGCATCGCCAATTACGGCCTGAAGGACGGCCGCGTATTCGACTTCATCTCGCGGACCACGCCCACGGGCGGCAAGGACAACACGTTCATCGGCCAGTTGCTGACCGGTCTGTCGAGCGGCGGCGCCTCCGCGGCGAAGGGCATCTTCGGAGGCTGAGCGCAAGGCCCGATCGCGAATTCAGACGCCCGGACACCGTCCGGGCGTTTTGCTGTCCGCATGCGGCGGTGGTTGCCGGCGCGGCAAGAAAATGGCCCGCGGGATCGCTCCCGCGGGCCTTTTCGTCAACGATCGTCGCTGGTTCAGGACTGGTGCGCGAGCACGGCCAGCAGAAGCAGCGCGACGATGTTGGTGATCTTGATCGCCGGGTTCACGGCGGGACCCGCCGTGTCCTTGTAGGGATCGCCGACGGTGTCGCCGGTGACCGAGGCCTTGTGCGCCTCGGAGCCCTTCAGGTGCTTGACGCCGTCCTTGTCGGTGAAGCCATCCTCGAACGACTTCTTGGCGTTGTCCCATGCGCCGCCGCCCGAGGTCATGGAGATGGCGACGAAGAGGCCGTTGACGATGACGCCGAGCAGCGAGGCGCCGAGCGCCGCGAAGGCGGATGCCTTTGAGCCGGATATCATGAGCACGCCGAAGTAGACGACGATCGGAGCAAGCACCGGCAGCAGCGAGGGGATGACCATTTCCTTGATCGCCGCCCTGGTCAACAGGTCGACCGCCCGGGCGTAGTTCGGCTTGGAGGTGCCGGCCATGATGCCCGGGTCCTCGCGGAACTGCTTGCGCACCTCTTCGACGATCGCGCCGGCGGCGCGGCCGACGGCCGTCATGGCGATGCCGCCGAACAGGTAGGGGATCAGGCCGCCGAAGATCAGGCCCGCCACGACGTAGGGGTTGGACAGGTCGAAGGAGACCGTGCCGAGATCCGCGAAGTAGGGGTACTGCGAGGCGTTCGCCGCGAAGAACTGCAGATCGTAGCTGTAGGCCGCGAACAGCACCAGCGCGCCGAGGCCGGCCGAGCCGATCGCATAGCCCTTGGTGACCGCCTTGGTGGTGTTGCCGACGGCGTCGAGGGCGTCGGTCGAGTGGCGGACCTCCTTGGGCAGGCCCGACATCTCGGCGATGCCGCCGGCATTGTCGGTGACCGGACCGAAGGCGTCGAGCGCGACGATCATGCCGGCCAGGCCAAGCATCGTCGTCACCGCGATCGCGGTGCCGAACAGGCCGGCGAGCTGGAAGGTGGCGATGATGCCGCCGACGATGACGATGGCCGGGAGAGCGGTCGATTCCAGCGAGACCGCGAGGCCCTGGATGACGTTGGTGCCGTGGCCGGTCACCGACGCCTGGGCGATCGAGTTGACCGGGCGCTTGTTGGTGCCGGTGTAGTACTCGGTGATCACCACGATCAAACCCGTCACCACGAGGCCGATGAGCCCGCAGATGAACAGGTTCGTCCCGGTAATCGTCTGGCCCGCGACCGTGCCGACCGCATCCCAGCCGATGGTCAGCGAGGTGGCGCCGCCGAGGCCGAGGATCGACAGCAGGCCGGTGACGATCAGACCCTTGTAGAGGGCGCCCATGATCGAGCCGTTGGAGCCGAGCTTGACGAAGAAGGTGCCGACTATCGAGGTGATGATGCAGGCGCCGCAGATGGCCAGCGGATAGAGCATCACGCTGCCCAGAACCTCGGTGCCGGCGAAGAAGATCGCGCCGAGAACCATGGTGGCGACGACCGTCACCGCGTAGGTCTCGAAAAGGTCCGCCGCCATGCCGGCGCAATCGCCGACATTGTCGCCGACATTGTCGGCGATGGTGGCCGGATTGCGCGGGTCGTCCTCGGGAATTCCAGCCTCGACCTTGCCGACGAGGTCGCCGCCGACGTCGGCGCCCTTGGTGAAGATGCCACCGCCGAGGCGGGCGAAAATCGAGATCAGCGAGGCGCCGAAGCCGAGGGCGACGAGCGCGTCGATGACGGTGCGGTCGGCCGGGGCGTAGCCCATCGGCCCGATGAGGACCCAGTAATAGACGGCGACGCCGAGCAGCGCGAGGCCGGCAACGAGCATGCCGGTGATGGCGCCCGACTTGAAGGCGATGTCGAGACCCGCGGCGAGGCTGTTGGACGCGGCCTGCGCCGTGCGCACGTTGGCGCGGACGGAGACGTGCATGCCGATGAAGCCGGCCGCGCCGGACAGGACCGCCCCGATCAGGAAGCCGATGGCGGCGGCGCCGTTCAGCAGCCACCAGGCGAGCAGGAACACGACGACGCCGACGATGGCGATGGTCGTGTACTGGCGCGCCAGATAGGCCTGCGCACCCTCGCGGATGGCGGCTGCGATTTCCTGCATGCGTGCATTGCCCTGGTCGGCCGCGAGGACCGACTGCGTCGCCCAGATGGCGTAGAGGACAGAGAGCAGGCCGCAGGCGATGACGACGTAAAGCATGGTCATTGCCGATTTTCCCTGATGTTGGCCCGCAAGAACCCCTCCGCGAGCCGTTTGGCTGCCGACCGGACCGGTTTTGGGCCGGAATCCGTTCGTTCGGGGCGGCTTATGCGTGCCGGATGGCGGAAGGTCAACAGGCAGGGGATCGCCGGATGGGGGAAAAGCGGGGCGTGCGACAAAGCCTGCGGAAATCGAACCGATTTAGCCGGCTGCGACTCCCGGCGTACGCCGCCTCGAAATCACCACCAGCCACGCCAGCGCGGCGATGCAGAGCGCGGTCACCGGGAACACGACCCAGTTGAGCGCCTCCCAGCCCCAGTGATTGTAGACCGTGCCCGAGAGCAGCGAGGCGAGCGCGACGGACGTGAACAGCACGAAGTCGTGGAAGCCCTGCACGCGGCCCTTCTCTGACGGCCGGTAGGTCTCGGCCACCATCGCGGTGGCGCCGATGAAGCCGAAGTTCCAGCCGAGCCCGAGAAGGATCAGCGACGTCCAGAACTGCCAGAGCTGGATGCCGGAAAGCGCGATGATTGCGCACAGGATCAGGAGCGTCAGTCCGAAGCCGACGACGTTCTCCACGCCGAAGCGCTGGATCAGCCTCCCCGTGATGAAGCTCGGGCCGAACATGGCCAGCACATGCCAGGAAATTCCGAGCGCCGCCTCGTCGGGTGTGAAACCGCATCCGACCATGGCGAGGGGGGCACCGGTCATCACGAAGCTCATCAGCGCGTAGGAGCCGACGCCGCAGGCGAGCGCCACCATGAAGCGCGGCTGGGTCACGACCTGGCGCAGCGGCCGGGCGGGAAGATCCGTCGTGGCGGAAGGGCCCGCGATGCCGGAGCGCACGCGCAGGAAGGCAAGCAGCATTGCGCCGACCGCGGCCAGGACGAGGATGGCCGCATATGATCCGGCGAACGGGACGGGCAGGAGTTCCCGGGTGAAGATGACGATCTGCGGACCGATGATGCCGGTGATGACCCCGCCCGCGAGCACGAAGGAGATGGCCCGCGCCTTGAACGCGGCTGGCGCGTTGTCGGCGGCCGCGAACCGGAACTGCTGGACGAAGGCGCCGCCTATGCCCACGACCAGCAGGCCGAACGCGAACAGCCAGAACGCGCCCTGGAAAAGGCCGAGCGTCGCGATCAAGCCGCCGAGGGCGGTGATGCCGGTACCGGACAGGAAGCCGCCGCGCTGACCGAGCGCCCGTATGATCAGGGCGGCGGGAATCGCTCCCGCGGCCACCCCGACGTTGAAACCGGTCACCGGCGCGGTCGCGAGCGACTTGTCGGCGCCGAGCAGGAAGTGGCCGGCCAGTCCGCCGAGAGAAATGCAGATCACGGCGGCCGAGCCGACGATCGCCTGCGAGGAAGCGAGGATGATGGCGGTGCGGCGGGCCTCGGAATCCGCTGTCGTCACGACGCGTCGCGCCCCCGGCCTTCGCCGCGCACGCGCCGGGCGACCCGGTCGAGAACCGCGTTGACCAGCTTCGGCTCGTCCTCGACGTAGAAGGCCTTGGCGATATCGACATACTCCGAGACGATGACGGCGACCGGCACGTCCTGGCGCTTCATCAACTCGTAGACACCGGCGCGCAGGATCGCTCGCAGCGTCGAGTCGAGACGCGACAGCGGCCAGTCGTCGGTCAGCGCGTCGTGAATCACCGGGTCGACGGACTTCTGGTTCTCGACGACGCCGGACAGGATCGCCCGGAACCATTGCGGATCGGCCTCGCGGTAGAGCGCGCCGTCGACCTCCTTGCCGAGCCGGTGCGCCTCGTACTCGGCGGCGATCTCGAGCAGCCCGCTGCCCGCGACGTCCATCTGGTAGAGCGCCTGAACGGCGGCGAGGCGGGCTGCTCCGCGCTTGTTGGCCTGGCGCGTCGCGCCGGCTTCGGCAGGTTCGCTCATGCCCCGAGCTTTTCTCTCAGCGCGATCTGGGAGAGCGCGGCGCGCGCCGCGAAGCCACCCTTGTCGCCCTCGTTGCGCCGCGCGCGCACCCATGCTTGCGCCTCGTTCTCGACGGTGAGGATGCCGTTGCCGATGGCGACGGCCTCCTCGACGGCGAGGTCCATCAGCGCGCGCGAGGATTCGTTGGCGACGATCTCGAAATGATAGGTCTCGCCGCGGATCACGCAGCCGAGCGCGACGAAGCCGTCATAGTCGGCGCCGCCGTTCTCCGCGCCCTCGAGGGCGAAGGAAATGACGGCGGGGATTTCCAGCGCGCCGGGCACGGTGACCACGTCATACGTCGCGCCGGCCTCTTCAAGCGCCGACCTCGCGCCGTCGAGCAGGGCATCGGCGAGGCCGTCGTAATAGCGCGCCTCGATAACGAGGACATGCGCCTTTTCGGGCATCGGCAGCGAACCGGTCTGGTGGGGCGTGGCCATGGCTGTCTCCGCGGAGCCGGTCAATTAGGCCGAAGCGCGCGGCGCTGCAAGGCGTTCCATGGCGTGGCCCAGCAACTGGGCTGTTCACGGACCACGCCGCGAGGCTAGGCTGCCGGGGAGAGGTGCGTACATGTCCGCAAAAGGCTTCCAGTCCGTCGACGACTACATCGCAAGCCAGCCCGAGGCGACGCAGGCGGTGCTCAACCGAGTGCGCGCGATCGTGCGCAGGGCGCTGCCCAAGGCCGAGGAAGTGATCTCCTATCAAATCCCGGCATACAAGCTGCCTGGCGGTACGGCGCTGTTCTTCGCGGGCTGGAAGGAACACTATTCCGTCTATCCGGCATCCGAGGCGATCGTAGCCGCGCTCGGTGAAGCGCTCGAAGGCTACAAGATGAGCAAGGGCACCATCCGCTTCCCGCTCGACAAGCCGGTGCCGGCCAAGCTGATAGAACGCTTCGCGAAACTGCGGGGCGAGGAGGTCGCGGGACGCTCGGCAGTCAAGAAAGCGAAGAAGTCGAAAGGCTAGAAACCCGCCTTTTCCGCCTCCACCAGCCGCGCCGCATAGCGCGCCATGGTGTCGACCTCGATGTTGACGCGGTCGCCGACGGCGCGCTCGCCCCAGGTCGTGACCTGCAGCGAGTGCCGGATCAGCAGGACGTCGAAGCGGACGCCGTCGACCTGGTTGACGGTGAGCGAGGTTCCGTCGAGCGCGACCGAGCCCTTGGGCGCGATGAACTTCGCCAGGTGGAGCGGGGCTTCCAGCGTGAAGCGAACGGCCTCGCCCTCGTCATTTCGGGCCACGATCTCGGCCATGCCGTCGACATGTCCCGAGACGATGTGACCGCCGAGTTCGTCGCCGACCTTCAGCGCGCGTTCCAGATTGAGCCGCGTGCCGGCTCCCCAGCCGGACGCCGTGGTGAGACGCAACGCCTCCTCCCACGCCTCGACCTCGAACCAGCGGGCGTTCGACCCGGCATCGGGCAGCGTCACGACGGTCAGGCAGACGCCGGCGCAGGAGATCGACGCGCCGATGTCGATCGTCGCCGGATCGTAGGCGGTGTCGATCCTCAGCCGCACGCCCTCGGTAAGCGGCGCGACGGAGGCCACCTTGCCGACGTCGGTGACGATGCCGGTGAACATCAGCCGGTCCTTTCCCATTCGGCGAAGCGGTCGTCGCCATAGGCGGCGTCCCGGATCTTCGCGAAGCCGCCAGGAATGTGGTCCTCCGTAGCGGGCGCCGCAACGCCGCCTTCGCCGACGACGGTCGAACCGGTGAACAGTGCGACGCGGTCGACGGCGCCCGCGGCGAGGAAACGCCGCGCGGTATCCGCGCCGCCTTCGACAAGAACGCTCTTCAGGCCGAGCACGCCGAGCGCCCGCAACATTTCCCTGGGCTCGAAGCGGCCGCGATAGTCGGAAGCCACGAACTGCACCGTCGCGCCGGATTCGCGCAACGCGTCGACCGCGCGCTTCGGCGCCTTCTCGCTGGCCAGCACCAGCACCCGCGAAGGGCCGGGGCGCCTGAGAAGCTTCGCCTTCGCGGGCGTGCGTGCAAACGGATCGACGACGACGCGGACCGGCGAGCGGGACTCCAGCCCGGCCAGGCGCACGGTCAGCAGCGGGTCGTCCTCGACGACCGTGCCGACGCCCACCAGCACGGCCTCGTGCTCGATGCGCATCGTCTGGACCATCGTCCGCGCGACCTCGCCGGTGATCGTCACCTGGCCCGACCCCCGACGACCGATCATGCCGTCGGCCGAGACCGCCATCTTGAGCGTGACGAAAGGACGGCCCCGGCCTTTCAGCGACAGAAACCCCGCCATCGCGCGCTTCGCGTCGGCTTCGAGGCAGCCGGTGACGACCTCGACTCCGGCGCGCTTCAGGATGCCGGCGCCGCGGCCGGCGACTCGCGCGTCGGGATCGAGGGTGGCGATGACGACGCGGCGGACGTTCGCCGCGACGAGGGCGTCGGCGCAGGGCGGCGCCTTGCCGATGTGCGAGCAGGGTTCGAGCGTTGCGTAGACCGTTGCGCCGCGCGCGGCGTCGCCGGCCTCCCTCAGAGCCTGGAGTTCGGCGTGCGGGCGGCCGCCCTCGGCGGTGACGCCGCGGCCGACGATGACGCCGTCGCGCACCACCAGCGCGCCGACCGACGGGTTCTCGGCGGTCAGGCCGAGATGGGTCAGCGACAGCCGGATCGCCGCCGCCATGAAACGGCGGTCGAGCGCGGTCTCGGGCGTGCCGGGCGAGCCCGCCATGGCTCAGGCGGCGTCCTCGTCGCCCTTCAGTTCGCCCAGAACGTCATGGAAATCCTTGGCTTCGCGGAAGTTCCGGTAGACCGACGCGAAGCGCACATAGGCGACGTCGTCGATCGACTTCAGCGCCTCCATGACCAGGCGGCCGACCTCGCCGGTGGTGACCTCGGTCTCGCCCGAGCTCTCGAGCTGGCGGACGATGCCGGTGACCGCGCGCTCGATGCGCACCGGCTCGACGTTCCTCTTGCGGCAGGCGATTTCCAGCGAACGGGCGAGCTTGTCGCGGTCGAACGGCACCTTGCGGCCGGACTTCTTGACGACGACCAGGTCGCGCAGCTGGACGCGCTCGAAGGTGGTGAAGCGGCCGCCGCAATCCGGGCAGACGCGTCGGCGGCGGATGGCGGAGCCGTCCTCGGCCGGGCGCGAATCCTTCACCTGTGTGTCCTCGGACTGGCAATAGGGGCAGCGCATGTCGTTCCCGCGATTCTCGTGCGATCAGAGGCTTAGGACGTTTGGCGCGCGAATCAAAGCCCGCCCGGAGTCTCGCGGCAGGTGGATCGATGTCTTCGCCGCCGGTCCGCGATGTGTCATGAAGATCAATGAAAACAGCGCCTTGACCGCAACCGATACAAGCGCGGTCGCGGAATTCGTTCACATGGCAGGCGAGCAGCGACAGGACCACGCCTTTTGCCGCAATCGCCGGTCGGACGTGCGCCTTTCGCCTTCGTCCGCTCAGTCCATGTAGGAATAGAGCGGGAAGCGGTCGGTGAGGGCGATCACCTTCTTCTGGACGGCCGCCTCGACCGCCGCATTGCCCTCGTCGGAATTCGCCACCTTGAGGCCGTCGAGCACCTCGGCGATGAGGCGCCCGATCTCCCGGAATTCGGCCGGGCCGAAGCCGCGCGTCGTGCCGGCGGGAGTTCCCAGACGGACGCCGGAGGTGACGAACGGCTTCTCGGGATCGAAGGGGATGCCGTTCTTGTTGCAGGTGATGTTGGCGCGGCCGAGGGCTGCCTCGGCGCGTTTGCCCGTCGCGTTCTTCGGACGCAGGTCGACCAGCATCAGATGGTTGTCGGTGCCGCCCGACACGATGTCGAGGCCGGTGTCCTTCAGACTCACGGCCAGCGCCCTGGCGTTGGCGACGATGTTGCCCGCATAGGTCTTGAAGTCCGGACGCAGGGCCTCGCCGAAGGCGACGGCTTTCGCGGCGATGACATGCATCAGCGGGCCGCCCTGGAGGCCGGGGAACACCGCCGAGTTCATCTTCCTGGCGATCTCCTCGTCATTCGAGAGGATCATGCCGCCGCGCGGGCCGCGCAGCGACTTGTGGGTGGTGGTGGTGACCACATGGGCGTGCGGCAGGGGCGAAGGATGCGCGCCGCCGGCGACGAGACCGGCGATATGGGCCATGTCGACCATCAGATAGGCGCCGACGGCGTCGGCGATCTCGCGGAACCGCTCCCAGTCCCACACGCGCGAATAGGCGGTTCCGCCGGCGATGATCAGCTTCGGGTTGTGGACATGCGCCAGCCGCTCGATCTCGTCCATGTCGAGCAAATTGTCGTCGCGGCGCACGCCGTAGGAGACGACCTTGAACCACTTGCCGCTCATGTTGACCGGCGAGCCGTGGGTCAGGTGACCGCCCGAATTCAGGTCGAGGCCCATGAAGGTGTCGCCCGGCTGGAGCAGGCCGAGGAAAACCGCCTGGTTCATCTGGCTGCCGGAGTTGGGCTGCACGTTGGCGAACTTGCAGGAAAACAGCTTCTTGGCGCGCTCGATGGCGAGTTCCTCGGCGATGTCGACGAACTGGCAGCCGCCATAATAGCGCTTGCCCGGATAGCCCTCGGCATATTTGTTGGTGAGGATCGAGCCCTGCGCCTCGAGCACGGCGCGGGAGACGATGTTTTCGGACGCGATCAATTCGATCTCGTGGCGCTGGCGGCCGAGTTCCTTGCCGATGGTCGAGAAGATCTCGGGATCGATCTCGGCGAGCGGAGCGGTGAAGAAGCTGTTGCTCTTGTCGGCGGCGGCCATCGGCATGTCCTCGGGGCTTGGAAAGTCCGGCGGCGCATTAACACAGGCGGCAGCCCCCCGCCACGGCCGCGCCGCGAAATCGGCTGGCCGGATTGCGGCGAGCGGAGAGCTATCGAGCGGATATCAACCTCTAGGTCGGCGTAGTCCAAATGGATCATGTGTCTCGCCTGCAACATCTGCAAGAATCGTGGTGATGACCGACAATTCCCGGTTTCAATCTCGTGCAACCGGTGCGATCAGAGTCGGCTGAGGTGGGAACCTGCGGGAGGGTGGCCTTGCTTTGGATGCTTAAGGTGGTGCGGGAGCCCTTCGCGAGAACATGGTCTCGCCTCGCCGCAAGTTCCGCCCTTGGCGTTGCGGCCCTCTGCCTGGCGCCTTCTCACGCCGCCGCCGATTGCGCCTTCACGACAACCGCCGACGCGGGCGCGGGCAGCTTCCGGCAATGCGTGGTCGATGCGAACGCCGACGATACCGTCTCGTCGGGAGCGGCCCCCGGGAGCACGGTCGGGCTGCTGGCCCCGGTCATCATCGACAAGAACCTGACCATCGGCGGCGACGTGCCGTTCACGCTGGCGAACGCGGGCGTCGGACTGGACATCACCGGATCGCGCGTGTTGACCGTCGGCGAGGCCGTGACGATCGAGACGGCCGGTGTATCTGCCCATGGAATCAACGCAGCGACAGGCAATAATTCGATTGGCTTGGGAGGATCGATAAACACAGGCGGTCTTGGGGCCATGGGCATCCGGGCCGATGGCGGAGGCAACAGAGTTGCCGTTAGGGGATCCATTGCCACAACGGGCAACGAATCAGCCGCGGTTTTTGTCCTTGGAGGAGGCAACTCCGTTGCTGTCGCTGGAAAGCTGAGTGGCAGCGGATTGTCGTCGGCAGGTATTGTAACAGATGGCGGCGATACATCCGTCGAAGTCTCCGGTTCAATAGAGCATTCCAATACAACCAGCACCGGAATTATCGCCAATGGCGACAACAATACAGTAACATTATCTGGATCAATACGTAATACTGGTTTCAATGGAAGGGGTATCGCTGTCAGCGGAGCAAATAATAACGTCACGGTTTCAGGAGACATCCTCCTTGCACATCCCGGTCCAGCGAACACAGGCATAGAGACTTCAGGCGGGAGTAATATAGTTGATATTTCCGGGTCTGTCATCGTTCAGGGCGTAAACAGCGCTGCGGTTATATTCAGCGACGACAACAATTATCTTACCGTTTCTGGGATTGTTTCGTCGCCAAACTGGGGAGTGTATTTTCTCGGCAACGGAAACACCCTGGAACTTCGCCCGGGGTACGACATCACCGGTCAGGTCGTCCTTAATGGCGCGCTGACGGTTCTCGGTAGCGCTGGCGACGACACGTTCGATCTCGACCTGATCGGCACGCAGTACACGGGTTTCTCGACCGGCGAGAAGCGCGGCTCCTCGACCTGGACGCTGACGGGCGCGAACGGCGCGGCATGGTCGGTCTTCGGCGGCACGCTGCTGGTCGACGGCACGGCCGGCGACATGACGGTCAATGGCGGCGTGCTGGGCGGCTCCGGGACGGTCGGCAACACGGTCATCGACGGCGGCGCGCTGTCGCCGGGCAATTCCGTCGGCACGCTGACCGTGGCGGGCAACCTGACCTTCGCGGCCGGCGGCTATTCGGTCGAAGTCGAAGGCGCGGCGTCCGACCTGACGAACGTGACGGGCTTGGCCACGCTGTCGGGCGGCGCCGTCGGTGTCACCTACCTGCCAACCGGCTCGATCGGCAGGCGCTACACGATCCTGACCGCCACGGGCGGACTCGGCGGCACCGAGTTCGCGGGCGTCACCGACAATGCGCCGGGCATCGTCAGCACGCTCTCCTACGACGCCAGCAACGCCTATCTCGATGTCGATCTCGCGATGCGGGGGATCACCGGCCTGACGACGAACTCCGCCGGCGTTGCCTCGGTTCTCGACGCCTATTTTGATCGGACAGGGGCGATCCCTGCCGCCTTTGCTTTCCTCGACGCAGTCGGGCTCAACCAGCTCACCGGCGAGGTTTCGACCGGGGCGATGGGCGGCGGCATGGGCGCCACCAGCCAGTTCCTGAACCTCATCGGCGATCCGGGTGCGGGCGGCGCGAGCGGCAACGCCGGCGATCCGCTGGAGTACACGGCCGACGCCGGCATGCGCGCGGACCTGGCGCGGTGGAAGACGGGACCGCTGTCGTCGACGCGGGCGCTGGCTGCCCTGTCGGGCGAAGCGGAAGACGCGGCTGCGAAGGCTGCGGAGACGCTGGCGCTGAGTTCGGCGCAAGCGATCGATACAGGCGGCTCGCCCTGGCATCTGTGGGGTTCCGCCTATGGCGGCGGCGAGCAGGTGGACGGCAATGCGACGGTCGGCTCGGCCGATTTGTCGGCGCGCACCTGGGGTATCGCCTCGGGCATCACCCGGAACTTCGACGGCGGCCGCGTCGGCATGGCGCTCGGCGGGGCGGGAACGTCCTTCTCGCTCGCGGGCGGGCTGGGCTCGGGCAATGCGACCAGCTTCAACGCGGGCGTCCACGGCACGGGCTACTTCGGCGACGGCTATGTCACGGCCGCGCTCGCCTACGGCTACCATGCGACGCGCACCAGCCGGGCGGTTCCGGGCGATACGCTGTCGGCCCGCTTCGGCGCACAGACCTTTGGCGGCAGGCTGGAGGCCGGCTATCGCTTGAACCTCGGCGGCGTGGTGCTGACCCCGTTCGCGGCCGCCGAAGCCACCGCCTATCGCCTGCCGTCCTACACCGAAACCTCGGCGCTCGGCGGTCCCTTCGCGCTCGCCTACGCGTCGCAGACCGAGACGGCGATCCGCACCGAACTCGGCGCGCGCACGGCGATCGCGCTCGGCTCCAACGCAAGGCTCACCGGCCGGGCGGCCTGGGTGTGGAACGCCGACAGCGCCCGCACCGTCACCGCCGCCTTCCAGGCGCTGCCCGGCGCCAGCTTCACCATCAACGGGGCGCAGCCGGCACGCCACGCCGCGCTTCTCGAGGCGGGCGTGGAAGCCGCCTTCGGCAATGTCACCGCCAAACTCACGGCAACCGGCGAGTTCTCGCGGAACGTGACCAGCTTCGGCGCGCAGGCCAAGGTCGGGTTCAGCTGGTAGGGGCCTGACGCTGCATGGTAGGTGCCCCTCGTTCTTCGTCATCCTCGGGCGACCGGAGCGAAGCGAAGGGAGACCCGGGGATCCATGCCGGAACCTTCGCATCCCAAGGACGAACCATGTCCTGGAGCGACGGCGTTTCCTTCACCGTTCCGGCATGGATCCCCGGGTCTGCGCGACGGCCTTCGGCCTGCTCCGCCCGAGGATGACGAATGGAGAAGCCGGGTGGCCTGACCCCCACCCGGCCGCGTCGCGGCCACCCTCGCATCGGGGGGGACGCGCCTCGCCGACGGCCTTCGGCCTGCTCCGCCCGAGGATGACGAACTGAGCGTCGGGCTCCCTTTCATTTCCGACCAACCGCCGCTCCGACCTGTCCCTTTCCGGGCAGGCCGCCGCTCCCACCTGACGGTCAGGCAACGTCGCCCCGGCCGCCGCGCTTTGTCCTTGCAACTTGCATACCAGGCATGTCAGATAGGCAAGAGACGACGACGGGCCGGGAGGAGGGCGCGTGAACGAGGAAGCGCCCCATTCGCCGACGACAACGCGCCGGGAGATCCGGAAGCGGACCGCCGGCCCGGCGCGCCACGACGCCCAGAAGATCGCGACCAAGGTGCACCGGCGGTTGCGCGACGACATCCTCGCTCTCCGCTTGGCGCCCGGCGCGGGGGTCTCGGAGAACGAACTGGCGCTGGCCTACGGCACCGGGCGCACGCCGATCCGCGAGGCGCTCCTGCGGCTCGCCGACGAGGGGCTGGTGGAGATCGTGCCGAAATCCGGCACGCGGGTGACGCGCATTCCCGTCGCGCGGCTGCCCGAGGCGATCATCGTGCGCAAGGCGCTGGAGGAGGTGACGACGCGGGCAGCGGCCCAGCGCGCCTCGACCAGCGACCTGATGGGGCTGCGCGTGCTGCTGCAACGACAGACCGAGGCGGCGGACGCCGGCGACGAGGCGGCCTTCCATGCCGCCGACGAAGCCTTCCACGCGGAGATCGCGGCGGCGGCCGGCTATCCCGGCATCTGGACGCTGGTTCAGCAGGTGAAGATGCATGTCGACCGCTACAGGCTGCTGACGCTGCCGCAGGAGGGACGCATGGCGCGCGTGCAGCGCGACCACGCAGCGATCGTGGCGGGGCTGGAGGCGCGCGACGCGGACGCAGCGGCGGCCGCCATGGCGACCCACATCGACCAGCTGCGCCTCGACATCGCGGTCATCCGCAACAGCTATCCCGACTACTTCGCCGACGAAGAGGACGACGGCGAGGCGCGGAAGCCGAGGGGCAGGGGGTTTACGAGAGAGTGACCGGGGCCCGGACAACCGGGGCGGTCGAACACAGGGAGGTGTTTGTCATGACCAGCATCACACGCAGGATCCTGGTGGCCGCCATGGCCGCCGCGGCCGGGCTCGCCGCCTGGCCGGCCGCCGCGCAGACGGCGCTCAAATGGGCGCATGTCTACGAGACGGGCGAGCCCTACCACACGCAGGCGCTGTGGGCGGCCGACGAGATCGCCAAGCGCACCGAGGGCCGCTACACGATCGAGGTCTTCCCGGCCTCGCAGCTCGGCAACGAGAACCAGATCAACGAGGCGCTGACCCTCGGCACCGTCGACATGATCTACACCGGCGTCGCCTTCGCCGGCTCGATCTACGGGCCGATGGCGATCACCAACGCGCCTTTCGTGCTGCGCGACTTCGATCACTGGACGAGCTATCGGGATTCCGCGCTCTTCACGGAACTGGCGGCCGGCTACGACGCCAAGAGCAGCCACCACATCGTGTCGCTGACCTATTACGGCCAGCGCCACGTGACGGCGAACAAGGAGATCACCAAGCCCGAGGACATGAAAGGCATGAAGCTGCGCGTGCCTCCGGCGCCGCTGTTCCAGATGTTCACCAAGTCGGTCGGGGCCAACGCCACGCCGATCGCCTTCGCCGAAGTCTATCTGGCGCTCCAGCAGGGCACGGTGGACGGACAGGAGAACCCGCTGCCGACCATCATGGCGAAAAAGTTCTACGAGGTGCAGAGCCACATCATGCTGACCGGCCACATCACCGAGTCGCTGGTCTCGGTCGTGGGCGGCCATGTGTGGGGCGGCATGAGCGACGCCGACAAGGCTGTGTTCGAGGAGGTGTTGAAACAGGCCGCCGCCAACGCCACGGACCAGATCCGGGCC
The DNA here is from genome assembly GCA_050184585.1 of Rhizobiaceae bacterium. Lineage (GTDB taxonomy): Bacteria > Pseudomonadota > Alphaproteobacteria > Rhizobiales > Rhizobiaceae > JBFXAF01. The sequence goes on from JBFXAF010000011.1 coordinate 20,475, forward strand.
TCCGAGCAGGAACTGGCGGCGAAGTTCCGCGAACTCGGCAAGACGGTGGTCGACGTCGACCGCGGCCCGTTCATCGAGGCGGCGAAGCCGCTGCACAACGACGCGGCCGCCGGCGCGACGTGGACGCAGGAACAGTACGACGCGCTCCAGAAGCTGTAGGATGGCGCGGTCGGGCCGGGGCCAACGCCCCGCCCGCCGGGCCGGAGGAACGCGACATGGCGAACGAACCCGACCGCGTCCTGATCAGCGTGCCCGACGAGGCCGAGCCGCCGATCGAGCACCACCTGGAGGACTGGCTGGCCTTCGCCATCTTCTGGACGATGGCGATCATCGTGTTCCTGCAGTTCTTCACGCGCTACGTGCTCAACGATTCCTTCGCGTGGACGGAGGAGATCGCGCGTTACCTGCTTATGTGGGTGACGTTCGTCGGCGCGGCCGTGGCGATGCGCAAGGGCACGCACATCGCCGTCGAGGCGCTGCACGTCTTCCTGCCGGAGCGTGGGGTGCGCGTGCTGAACTTCGTCATCGACCTGATGGTGCTCGGTTTCGTGGCGCTGCTCTGCTGGTTCGCCGTCGCCATCACGCAGCGCATGCAGATCCAGACGATGACCGTGTTCCCGCTGCCGATGAGCATCGTCTACGCCGGCGTCGGGGCTGGCTGCTTCCTGATGCTGTGGCGCGCGGCCGGGCGCTTCCTCGCCGGCATGCGGCGCGGGTGGCGCGCCGACCCCTCGCAGACCCCGATGCCGCTCGATTGAGGTTGCCATGGCCGTGCTCTTCATCGTCTTCATCGTGCTGCTGCTGATCGGCGCGCCGATCTTCGTTTCGCTGGGCGGCGCGTCGCTGGTCTATACGGCCTTCCTGTCGAACATCCCTGATTTCGTGGTGCTGCACCGGATGGCGGGAGGCGTCGATTCCTTCCCGCTGCTCGCCGTGCCGTTCTTCATCCTCGCCGGAAACCTGATGAACACGGCGGGCATCACGAACCGCATCTACGATTTCGCCGCGTCAGCGGTGGGTTGGCTGCGCGGCGGGCTCGGCCACGTCAACGTCGTCGGCTCGGTGATCTTCGCGGGCATGTCGGGGACGGCCGTCGCCGACGCTGGCGGGCTCGGCAACATCGAGATCAAGGCGATGCGCGACCACGGCTACAGCGCCGAGTTCGCGGTCGGCATCACGGCAGCGTCCTCGACCATCGGCCCGATCATCCCGCCGTCGCTGCCGATGGTGGTGTTCGGGGTGATGGCCAACGTTTCGATCGGCCAGCTCTTCGCCGCCGGCATCGTGCCGGGCCTGGTGATGGCGCTGGCGATGATGATCTATGTGAGCTGGTACGCCCGGCGCAACGGCATCGGCCGCGACCAGACGTTCCGGCTGCGGGCGCTGGGAAGCAGCTTCCTGCGCGCCATACCGGCGCTGATCACGCCGGTCATCATCATCGGCGGCATGACGTCGGGGGCCTTCACGCCGACCGAGGCGGCGGTCGCGGCTTGCGCCTGGGCGATGCTGCTCGGCATCGTCCTCTACCGGTCGCTGACGCTGCGCCAGTTCTACCGGGTGACCATCGAGACGATCGAAATGACGGCGGCGGTGCTGATCATCGTCGGGGCGGCCTCGCTGTTCGGCTGGGTGCTGACGACGACGCGGGTCACCGAGGCGATCACCCAGGTGCTGCTGTCGATCACCAGCGACCCGCTGCTGCTGCTCATCATCATCAACATCCTGCTGCTGATCGTCGGGTGCTTCATGGAGACGATCGCGGCGATCTCGATCCTCGTGCCGATCCTGATGCCGGCGGCGGTGCAGGCCGGCATCGACCCGGTGCAGTTCGGCGTCGTCATGGTGCTGAACCTGATGATCGGGCTGCTCACGCCGCCGGTCGGCATGGTGCTCTTCGTACTCTCGAGAGTGGCGAAACTCTCCTTCGACCGAACGGTGATGGCGGTCCTGCCCTTCCTCGTCCCGCTGCTCGTCGTGCTGGTCCTGATCTCGGTTTTTCCGCCCCTGACGCTGTGGCTGCCGACGCTCTGGTACAGGTGAAGGGTCGGCACCGCGCGGCTCGACGGCGGCCGGGGCGGTGACTATCATCCGGATGTCTCTTGCAACGCCGCCATGACGGGATGCCCCATCGCGCCACCCTGCGCATCTTCATCTCCTCGCCCGCCGACGTCCGGCCCGAGCGGCTGAAGGCCGAGCAGGTCGTCGCGCGCCTGGACCGCGAGTTCGCGCACCATTTCCACGTCGAGGCGGTGCTGTGGGAGCGAGAGCCGATGACGGCGGCGCACCACTTCCAGGACGCCGAGAACATCCAGCCGCCGAGCGAGGCCGACATCGTCGTCGTCGTGCTGTGGTCGCGGCTCGGCGTGCCGCTGCCGCATGACCGCTTCCGCGGCGCGATCTCGGGGAGGGCTGTCACCGGCACCGAATGGGAGTTCGAGGACGCGCTGGCCGCGGCGCGGGGGGCAGGCAAGCCGGACCTCCTGTTCTACCGCAAGGTCGCCGAGCCAGTCAGCAGCCTCGCCGATCGCGCCGTGGTCAGGCAACGGCTCGAACAGATGGAAAGCGTGGACGATTTCGTCGCGCGCTGGTTCACCGGCGATGGCGGCAAGGAGGCGAAGGCCGCCTATCGGGAATTCTCGACCACGGCCGAATTCGAGCAGCAACTCTACGAGCACCTGCGCGCGGCGGTCGCGCGGCGCGCGACGGCGAGCGCGGCCGCGGGCGACGTGCGATGGCACAGCGCACCCTTCCGCGGGCTGCTCTCCTACGAATTCGAGCATTCGCGGGTGTTCTTCGGCCGCACCCGCGCCAGGAATGAGCTGCGCGAACTGCTGGTGCGCCAGATCAACGCTGGCACTGCGTTCGTCCTGGCGCTGGGCGCCAGCGGCTCGGGCCGCTCGTCGCTGGTGAAGGCCGGCCTGCTGCCGGACCTGATGCTGCCGGGCATGGTCGAGAGAGTGGCCCTGCTGCGCTGGTGCTCGATGCGGCCGTCGGCCTCGGGCGGCGATCCGCTCGCGGCGCTCACGGAGGCGATACTCTCGCCGACGGCGCTGCCGGAGCTCGCCGCCAGCGGCGTCACCCCGGAGCACCTGCTCGCCCTGCTGAGCACGGTGCCGGAGCAGGCGGCGGTGCCGATCGGACAGGGGCTGGCGGCTGTTGGCAGGGCGGCCGGGCTCTCCGAGACCTCCGAAGCGCGGCTGGTGGTCGTCGCCGACCAGTTCGAGGAACTCTTCACGGTCGAGGGGATGGGCGAGGCCGAGCGCGCGGCCTTCGTCACGGCGCTTTCGGCGCTGGCCGGGAGCGGCCTCGTCTGGGTGGTGGCCAGCATGCGCTCCGACTTCTTCGACCGGATCGAGACCATCCCCGCGCTGGCGGCGATGTCGGCCGGGGGCCGGTTCCTGCTGCTGCCGCCCGACCGCGGCGAGATCGGCCAGATCATCCGCCAGCCGGCGCTCGAAGCAGGCGTGCGCTTCGAACAAGGATCGGACGGGATCGGCCTCGACGAGGTGATCCGCCAGGCGGCGGCGCGCGACCCCAACGCGCTGCCGCTGCTCTCCTTCCTCCTCGACCAGCTCTGGCAGCGCCGAACCGGGGACGGCACGCTCACCTTCGCGGCCTATGAGGAACTCGGCGGTCTGCACGGCGCCATCGGAAGACGCGCCGATGAGGTCTTTCTCGCACAGCCCGAGGCCGCCCAGAAGGCGTTCGTGCCGCTGATCCGGAGTCTGGTGACGGTCGAGCACGGCAAGGCGACGTCGCGGCCCGCGCCACTCTCGCTGTTTCCGACCGGTTCGCCCGGTCGAGCTCTTGCCGATGCGCTGCTCGCGCCCGAGGCCCGCCTTCTCGTCTCCGGCAGCAACGGTGCGATGGCCGAGTTGAGGCTCTCGCATGAGGCACTGCTCACCCACTGGCCGCGCGCCCGCGACCAGGTGGCGGAGGACCTGCGCGATCTGGCGCTGCGCGAACGACTGGAAACGGAAGCAAGGGAATGGCGCGAGGCCGCGGCGGCCGACCGGCCGAGCCTGCTGAGGGCTCCCGGCCTGCCGCTCGCCGAGGCGCGGGGGCTGCTTCGCCGGTGGGGCGAGGAACTGCCCCGCGAGGTTCGCGACTACATCGCGGCTTCCCGCAGCGGCGCCTGGCAGCGCCGCATCCGCTTCTCGGGAGCGGTCGCCGCCGCGCTGGTGGCGATACCGTTCGCGCTCGGGCTGATCTGGAGCTTCGAGGTCTGGCGCGGCGTGCGCGAGGTGGAGGCGCGGATGGAGTTCGTGCGCGCGCCGGCCGGCTGCTTCGTCATGGGCAGCGCCGGCAACGACCTCGAAGCGTTCGCCAACGAGCTGCCGCCGCACGAGGCCTGCGTCGAGGCATTCGACATCGGCCGCCGCGAGGTCACGCAGGCCGAGTGGCGCAAGGTGATGGTGTTCATCAATCCCGAGCCGTCGCAGTTCACGGGGGCGGAGAAGCCGGTCGAAGGCGTGAGCTGGACCGACGCCGAGCTCTTCATCCGGCTCATGTCGTTGTTCGGCCGGCGCGAGTACCGACTGCCCAACGAGGCCGAGTGGGAATATGCCGCCCGGGCGGGCACGGCGTCGGCGCGCCATTTCGGCGATTGGGCGGAACAGGGCTGCGGGCACGAGAACATGGCCGACGCGACCCTGAAGCGCCAGGATCCGGACCTTGCCGCCGCCACCTGCAACGACGGGTTCGCCAACACCGCCCCTGTAGGCAACTTCCGGCCGAACCCATGGGGTCTCCACGACATGCTGGGCAACGTCGCGGAATGGGTCTCCGACTGCTACCGCAGCGACTACCTCAGTCCGACCGTTGGCCACCGGCCCTCGGAGATGACGGGCTGCGCGCTCCACATGGTCAGGGGCGGATCGTGGAGCAGCGTGCCACGCTATCTCCGCGCGGCGCGCCGCTACGGCACGCTGGCGTCGGTGCGCAGCGGCGATTTCGGGTTCCGGCTGGCGAGGATGGATTGACGGGCGCGCCGCCACTGCCCGAGGCCCGCGGAATCGGCTAAGGTTCCGACCGTCATCGCAGGGGGTCTCCATGACGCTCATCCAGAAACTGGCCATCGCATATGCCGTGATGTTCATCGTCGTGGTTGCGATCGGCTACGTGCCGGCCTTCAACGACGAGAACGGCTACCTCTTCGGGCTGTTCTCCCTGCAATGGTGGGACGACCTGCTACACGGCTTCTCGGGCGTCTGGGCGCTGGCGGCGGCGTTCGTGTCGCACCGCGCCTCGGTCATCTATTTCCGCCTGTTCGGAGGGGTCTACCTCTTCGACGGGGTGCTCGGACTGGTCACCGGCTCGGGCTGCCTCGACGGCGGCATCTTCATCTACGGCATACAGGACATCGACTTCATGACCCGCGTCTTCGCCAACCTGCCGCATCTGGCGATCGGCGGCTTCGCGGTCCTCGTCGGCTTCGTGCTGGCGCGCGGTTCCGGCGCGGCGCCCACGCTCAGGACGGCATAGCGGAAGGGCGGGGGCCGTGTTCCTCGTCCGTCTGGTCAAGAGGCTCGTCAAGGCGGTCCTGTGGCTGATCGCGATCGTCATCGCCATACCGATCGCCGGGCTCGCCTACGGGTTCCTCACCACGCCGTCCTTCGTCGGCGCGTCGCCCTCCGTGCCGCATACCGACGCGCCGCCGCCCGAACTGGCCGAGCAGGTGCGGGCGGAAATCCCGGGCTACAAGCGGCCGGAAGAATCGACCTACCTGACCTATCCGGAATGGGCGATCGTCTACGCGGCGCGGGAATATGCCGAGTACCTGGAGACCGGCCGCGAGAGCGGCTTTCCGTACTGGCCCTATGTCGGGCGGTTCTGGCAGGACTATGCGATGGTGATACGGGCGAGCTGGGAGTATCCGTTCAACTTCGCCAACCACCAGATGCTCGCCGTCATCGGCACCAGCCACACGATCGAGCATGTCGCTCAGTGGGCCTACGAGAACACCGTGGGCAGGATCACCGAATGGACGAGCGGGAGGCCTACGGCGGTCGACCACTATCTGGCCGGCGTGGCAGCCGAGTACGCGGCCTTCCTCGACCAGGTGCCGTGGTACCAGTTTCCCTATGCCGAAAAGCGCGCGGGGCTCATGGCGGTCCAGCCCGCGACGGACGACGACGGAATGCGCACGGCCGAACGCAGATGGGCCTTCGGCGCGGCCTACTGGATCAAGCAGGGCTATGCAGACCTGATCAGGGCGGGGCTTTCAGCCACGGCCGACCCGGCTTTGCTCGACATTCATGTCTGGGCGCGCGGGCCGGTGGCGGAGGCGATCGCCGGGGAGCCGGACACCACGCTGGAGAAGGATTTCGGCGAGGCGGGCGCGGTGTTCGTCACCAAACGCTACCAGGTCTTCACCGAGATGATTCCGCGCCTGATCGGCAAGGGGGTCTCGTTCGTCGAGATCGGGGGCAATGACGACATCCTGATCACGGTGCTGAGCCAAGGGCCAGCGCCGGTGCCTGAAGGGGCGAAGGCGCTTTTCGCCTATCCGCTGCCGGCCGAGCCGGCGACGGAGCGGACTGGACTCGTGGTTTCCGTGCGACGGCTGCATACCGTTCTCCCGGCGTTGTCGGCGGGCAACATCAGGCTCGAGCATGTCTACGACTACTGAAGCAATCCCGGCACAGGCGGCGACCCGGCGCGTCCCTAGACGACGACCGCTGCGCGCTCTGCTATGGGCCGTCATCGCGCTCCTGGCGCTCGTCGTGGCGGCTCCCGCCGGCTTCCTCGCCTGGTCGATGGTCAGGGAAAGCAAGGATTTCCGCGTGGCGGCGGGCGAGGGGGCAAGGTTCGTGGACGCCGACGGGCTGGCGATCCACTACCGGTCATGGGGGCCGGAGGACGGGCGGCCGCTGGTGCTCGCTCACGGCTCGCTCGCCTGGGGCGAGACCTTCCGCGACATCGCCGCGCCGCTCGGCGAACGGGGCTTCCGGGTGATCGCGCCGGATATTCCTCCATTCGGCTTCTCGCAGCGGCCCGAGGACCACGACTATTCGCGCGCCGCCGGCGGTCGACGCATACTTGCCTTCGCCGACGCGCTCGGGCTGGAGCGTTTCGTGCTCGGCGTGCATTCTCACGGTGGGGGCGCGGCGCTGGAAGCGGCTCTCGCCGCGCCGGAGCGCATCGAGGCACTGGTGCTGCTCGACGTGGCGCTGGGGCTCGGGCAGACGGAGACGTCGTCGCCGCCGGCCGAACTGCTCCTCGACCTGCCGGTGGTGGGCGATGCCGTGGTGGCGTCCACCTTCGCCAACCCGCTGCTGATCGGCTACGGGCTCAGCGAACTGATCCACGACGACGCATTGGTGACCAGTGAGCGCATCGCGCTCTACGAAAGGCCCTATGGCACGGTGGGCTTCACGGATGCGGTGAGGCGCTGGCTGGGCACCGGACTCTACGGGGACGAGCGGCAGGCCAGATCGGCCGATCCCGCCAGCTGGCAGGCCTTCCGCGGACCGGTGCTGGTGATCTGGGGGCGCGAGGACAGCGTGACGCCGCTCGACCAGGGCAGGACGATCGCCGAACGCTTTCCGGGTGGAGCGTTGAGGGTGCTGGACGGCGTCAACCACATCCCGCATGTCGAGAAGCCGGACGACGTGGTTCGGCTGGTCGCGTCCCTGATGGAGGCGCTCAGGATCGCCGACGAGGGGCCCATGACGGCCCCCAAGATGCCGAGGCTGACGGCGCGCCGGGGGTGAGGCGCGGGCGCAACACCCGCGCCGGCTCCCGCTGCTGCCATGATCCTTCCACGATCGCGGCCAATTCCCGCCGCGTTGGCAGTCGATACCCACGCCGGGCGGGCGTTGCGGAGAGGTTTCATGCTGAAGACAGCGCTGGTCGCCATGACCGTGATAGGCTGCGACTGCGACGCGAAAATGTGCGAATTCGTGCGCGCGACGCCTGCCGAGTGGTCAACCATCGCAGAGTGCGAGACGGCTCTGAAGGGCCGTGCGCTGAAGGATCGCGATTCCGGCTATCCGCTGCTGATGGCGATCTGCCGTTCGACCGAGGAAAGCCCCATCAGACTGGCCTCGGCGCCCGACATGGAGGTTGCCCCGGCGACGCCGGCGGAACCCGGGGAGGAAACGCGCTCGATCCTCGTGCGGGCTTCCGACGGCGTGGTCGTCGCGCGCAATTTCGCAGGCGAGCTTGCCGGCGGCGCGACCCTGGCGGTCGGTGGTGCGCTGAACATCGTCAGCGGCGCTGGCGGCTGGGTCGTGTCGCGCGCGACGAATCTTTTCTAGTTTTCGCAATTCCGGACGCAAGACCGCTGCACACTCTTGCTGGAATTGCTTTAGAGCTCAGGCAGCCGCCCCGGCGTTGCTGACCACCCTCCAAAAGGTGGAGGTGAACAGCTCGCCGGGGTCGACCTGACGCTTGGCCGCGATGAAGGCCGGCATTTCCGGATAGGCGGCGGCGAGCTGCGCCGCCGTGTAGTGGAGCTGGTAGGGCAGGAAGAACCGCCCGTCATGTTTCCGCGTCACGTCGACGAGGGTGCGGGTCAGCGTGCGCATCTTCGCGTTGCCGTCGTCGTCGGCCGCCTGATTTATGTAGAGCACCAGCGAGAACGCGTCCCTCGGCGCATAGGTGAGGGCCGTATCCTCGGCGTGGACGACGCGGACGGATGCGTTGAGGACAGGCAGCGGGCTCTCGGCCAGGACGATGCGGGCCTCCGCCAGAAAGGCCTCGAAGTTCCCGCGCGGCACGAAATACTCGTGCAGGATGTCGGTCTGGTCGCCCAGGTCGTTGAACAGGTACGGCACCGAATCGTGCATCGGGTTGTTGCGGGTGACCAGGCAGGCCTCGCCTTCAGCCATCGCCGCGGTGCGCGGCACGGTGCACGCCTCGAACTCGGGCTCAAGGGTGGTTTCCGCGAACCATTTCAGGCGCTGGAAGATGCCGCCATACTTGGCGAGGTTCATGATCAGGCGCTTGATCGCGACGCTTCCTGGCCCATCCAGCGGCGGCTGGTCGGCGGGCGCGGCGTCGGCCACCCTGTCGTAGCGGTAGACGATCATGTCCTGCATGAAGTTGCCCGGCGCGGTCGACAGGTGCCCGTAGAAGAGGCCGACCTCCGGCCTGGTCAACTCGCGCTCGAAATAGGGGATGAACTCGGAGGCGGGGATGATCGCGCGATCCGTGCGGTAGACGACGTTGTCGACGATATCGAGCGTGGCGGAGAGCACCACCCCGAACAGCCCGTAGCCGCCGACGACGTGGCGGAAGAGGTCGCGATTTTCGCTGGGCGAGCAGGTGACGACCGTGCCGTCGGCCAGCATGACGCGCATCGAGCGGATGGAGCCGGCGATCGAGCCGGCGTGGTGGTCCATGCCGTGCGCGTTGACCGAGATCGAGCCGCCGACGGAGAAGATGTCGGTCGACTGCATCGCCTTCACCGCGAAGCGGGGATGCAGCCGGTTCTGGATGTCGTGCCAGGTGGCGCCGGGCTGGACCGTCATGGTGCGCGCCGCCTCGTCGACGTCGATGGCGTTGAACGTCATCATGTCCAGCACGAGGGCGTTATCGTCGAAGGCGTGACCGCCCATGGAGTGGCGCACGGCCGCCATCGAGACCTTGAGTCCGCTGGTCCGGGCGAAGGCCAGCGCCTTGGCGATGTGTTCTTCGGCCGAAACCTCCACGATGCCGTAGACGGGGGTCGCCGACAGCGCGCTGGCATCGTCCAGCGTGCCGCCCCGCATCAGCCAGGGAAGGTCGGGATCATGGGCGGGCGGGTTGGACAGCGGGGCCTGGGCGAGCGCCGCCCCGTCGAAATCGGCGACGCGGCCGATGCTCTTGCGGCCGGAGGGATCGCGGGCCAGGCGGGCCAGCGTCGCGCCGCCCCAGATCACGCTGCCCCCGACAATCGCCGCGCCCAGCACCAGCCTGCGCGACCATCTGCGTTTCGCCATCGCCCCCTCCGCGCCGGAATCACCCGACCGGCGTGATGACGCAACGGTATGCGCGAAGCGATGGCAAAAACAAGAAAGGGCGGGCCACGAAGGCCCGCCCCGCCCTGGGAGGGCTCCGTCGGGCTAGGACGCGACGTCGACCGCGGTCACGGCGCCGGTCGTGTCGTCGACCGTCACCTTGATCTTGGCGCCTACCGCGATCTGTTCGATGGATGCGCCCTCGGGCGCGCGGAAGGTCGTGCCGTCGTCCAGCGTGATGGTGCGCGTCGACGGGTCGATCATCTGGACCGTACCTTCGACGGTCGCGGCATAGGCCATGCCCATGAAGGCGAGCGAGGCGGCGGCGGTCGCTAGAATCTTCTTCATGATGGGTAACTCCTGTTGCTGTTTGTCGCCCGCAGGCCAGGAGGGCACAGCGGACGGCGAGGGGAATAGGCCGGGCGACGCACTCGCCGCAAATCACGAAGGGTGTCCAATCGTGAGATGAATCAATGGCTTAATTCCGCCTCATTGCGCTCGACGCGTTGCTTCGCGCGAGACCGCATCCCGCGCGAGGTTCGCGCGATCGTTTGCCAGAGCAAGGTCGGGACAATGCGGCGACATCGTGCGGCCGGCCAAACCCTCGACCCAATCGCGGAGAGCGGCGTTCACGCATGGCAACGCGGCTTCGCCGGCTAGACACGAATTGTTTCGGTCAACGCTTCTTTCGGGGCGCGGCGTCGGACGCGGCGACCAACATGGCCGGGGTGACAGCCGCCACCGCCTCCTCGATCGCCGGCAGGTCGACGTCGTCGAGCGTCTTCAGGCGCAGGCACGACTTGCCCATGTCGAGCTTCTTGCCAGCCTTGCGGAACGCCGCCTCCAGCTTCTCGCGTGCGCGGGGCACGCAATAGACGCCGCTGAGATAGAGCCCGACATGGTTCTTCTGGTTGCCGATCGCGACGATCATCAGCGGTTGGCCGTTGTAGGTCGGGCCGGAGGTCGCGAGCGGCACCTCGAAGGTCACCATGCCCCAGCGAAACGCCTCCACGTAACCTCGCGGCAAATGTGTCTCCACAAGCGCGCGCAGTGCCTCCATCGTGGCGCGGCGGTCGGGCGGCTGCGCGAGAAGATAGGAGGCGATGTCGCTGTCGGCGCTCATGCGGCCGGGTCAGGCTGAGCGGCCGCCGGCTCTTCGTCGGCGCCAACCCTGCGCACCAGCGAGGCGGTGGCCAGCAGCGCCGCCATGTCGGCGATCATCGGCGCGATGTGGGCGTTGTAGTCGAGCTTGGTCGAAATCGAAGGCAGCTCGAAATAGTTCTTGTTCTGCGGGATCAGCAGGTAGCCGTCATTGCCCTGCAAGCCGACGCGCGACGGCTGCTCCGGCCAGGTCTCGCCGAGCCACTGGAGGGCCTGGGCGAGGTGGCCCGACACGAGCGGCTGCGCGACTTCGGGGTTGTCGGTGCGGAACTCGTACTTCTTGTCCAGCGTCTCGACGCCGCTTTTCAGTTCAGGCAGGCCGGTATTGCCGAAGATGCCGCGGAAGAACGACGTCACGACGTCGGCCCGGCGCGTCGCCACCAGCTTGCCCGGGAAAGGCCGGAGCATGTGGAAGGCCATGACGATGCCCTTGAACATGAGCTGGTCAGACTTGCCCTGCTTATGCTTCAGGGTGGCCTCGTAGAGCTCGAAGGTGAAGCCGTTGTAGGTGCCCGAAATCGTGTCGTCGAAGGTCTGCCGGTTGAAGGTGCCGACCGCTTCGCGCGGCAAGTGGTGGAAGGAGTCCGGCGTCGTGCCGTGACTGTAGCGCACGTCCTTGATGAAGCCGAAGACGATCGGCAGCATGTGCTCCCGGAAGGACTGCTGGAGTTTCGTGGCAGGCCCCATGGCCGCGCTGTAGGCAAAGAACAGTGCGACGATCCCGCCGAAATAGAGAAACACATGCGGCGAGGAGAACCACTGCTCATTCGGGTCGGCGAAGCTGTTGAAGGCGTAGGCGAGCACCGCCACAATCACCAGCACGCCGCCGACATAGGCCGGCATCCTCAGTCTCACCTTCGCGGCCGCCAGCGCGCGATCCCCTTCGTAGCGGTCGAGATCGGCGCGGATGCGGGCGATCGTCGCCTCGTCCGGCATGAAGTCCTTCGCGTCCATGGATATCTCCGTTCGATGCGCCATGATGTCCAATCGCGGGCGCGCCGCCAAGCCGTTTCGGCGTCCGCGATTGAGTTCCGGGCGCTGAATGGCGGCTGAACGTTTCCGCCAGACGGCGTTCAGACGGGGGTGGATAGAAGTCGCGGCATCGGTGACCAGAAGGGATCGACCCGATGCGCAATTTCTCACGCTTTCCGCACGGCGCTGCCTCGCGCCGCATCGCCTCGTCGGTCGCCGACGGGCTCGGCCTGCGCGACGGACGCCAGGCCGGCGCCATCACTTCGACCGGGACCAAGGATTCGGCCCGGCAGACGTCCAACGGCATGAGCCGGCTCTTTCACTAGCGCCGGCGCGGCTCGCCTTTCGGGAGGGAAAGCGGCGTCACGGTCATCGGCATTCCGGCCGGATCGCGGTCGCCGCGGGTGCAGGATTTATTCACCCCAGCAAGGACTTCCTGCTCTTGCCCAACCCTTCGCGCATGCACCGGAATGAGCCGGACCGCACGCGAAGGACGAAGCTTTCCCTCCCGAAAGTCGTGCCGCCATATTTCCGTCTCCAGCGAGGAGCAACGTCCAGCCATGATCCGTCCCATCATCCAGTTCGCCATTCCGGCTGCGCTTGCCGCAATCATGGCCACGCAGGTGGCCGCCGCCGAGAACCGGCCCGTGCGCGACGGTCTCATCATGTGCCCGATGATCTACCTGCCCGTGTGCGGGTCGGACGGCGCGCAGACCAAGATATTCCCCAACAAGTGCGTCGCGGAGGGAGCCGGTTTCGCGATCGTCTCCAACGTCCAGTGCGGCGGCGAACCGCAGCGGCAGTTCGGCTGCGAGCCGGGCGAGGACTGCAAACAGCGGCCGCGGGGGATACGCAAGGTCAAGCCGAGCTAGTCGTTCCGGGCTCCAGGGCTTGCCAGGCGCGCTGCTCCGGCCTCGCGGGTACGGCGATCCATTCGTCGAGTCTCAGGTGGCCCTTCCAGTCGTCGCAGAGGACGGAACAGTCCTCGCCGTAGAGATGCCAGAGCGAGCGGAGCTCCGCCGGCGACTGGCCGGGCGCGCGCAACTCCTCGATCGAATCGCGCATGCGCGCCCCGGCATAGGCGCGGGCTGCTTCCACGGTGGCGAAACCGCCGACGATCCGCTCGCCGTCAGGCTGGCCAGTGCGCGCCATGTCGAACACCAGGACGGAGAACAAGCCGGTCATGGACGAATTCTCGCAAGTCGCGCGCCAGGCCGCAACGCGGACGTCGCGGAACCAGGCCAGCCACCTGCCGTTAAGGACGAGACCATAGGAGGGGTTTCGGCATGTCGTGGCTCGCCTATGATCACTCGCCAGTTTCATATCAGCCGATGCTCGATCGCCCACAGACGTTCCCCAACTCGATTGCAGCCGCGCTACGTCGAAGCGCCCCTCGGGCGATCCGCCTCAGCGAGGAGGCGTGTACGACCGTCGCCTCCTACAACGTCCACAAGTGTGTGGGCACCGACGGCCGGTTCGATCCGATGCGGGCGGTCGCCGTCCTCGCCGAGCTCGACGCGGATCTGGTGGCGCTGCAGGAGGCCGATGCAAGGACCGGCGCCCGCCACGGGCTGCTGGATCTCGAAGCGCTGCGGCGCGAGACCGACCTGGTGCCGACCCATCTGCCCGAAAACGCGCGGAGTCACGGCTGGCACGGGAACCTGATCCTGGCCAGGAAAGGTACGGTTCACGCGGTGCGGACGGTGCGCCTGCCGGGACTCGAGCCGCGCGGGGCGGTCATCGTCGACCTCGAACTCAAGGGCGTCGCGCTGCGCGTGGTCGCCGCGCATCTCGGTCTCCTGCGTCATTCCAGAGCGCAGCAGGCGCATGCCCTCGTCGAGGCTACCCATCCGGTGATGCGGCCGACCCTGCTGTTGGGCGACTTCAACGAGTGGCGGGTGCGGACGCGTTCCTCCCTGCTGACCCTGCTGCCACATTTCGGGCCGATCGACGCAGCGCTGCCGAGCTTCCCGTCGCGGCTGCCGCTCCTGGCCCTGGACCGAATCCTCGCACGCCCGGCCCGGATGATCGCCTCGATCGAGGTTCACCAGAGCCCTCTCGCTCGAGTGGCGTCCGACCATCTGCCGCTCAAGGCCCGACTCGACCTCGAAAGCCTGCGCACGATGCAGTCCGCACAAGCCGCGCAACCCAACGCCCTCTAGCGCGTTTCCGGATACGGCGCCGGCGTTCGGCGGCGTCGGTCTCCGGGAAGGCGAAATGGACACGGCGATCCATCGTTCTGCGCAGGACAAGGTTCGGGCGGGCCTATCAGGCCTCGGGCTCATGGCCGACAGCGCGGAAGCGCTAGCGGCGCGCATCCTTTCTGCGCGCAGCGCCCGGCAGAGCCTCGACCTGATGTACTACCTCTGGCACGACGACCGCACGGGTCGTCTGCTGCTTTCGGAGGTGGTGAAGGCGGCCGACCGGGGGGTGCGCGTCAGGCTGCTGGTCGACGACATCAATCCCCAGCGGAGCGATGCGACCTACCTGGCGCTCGATTCCCATCCCAACATCGATCTGCGGCTCTTCAATCCCGCCGGCATGCGCAATGGCAGCCTGCTACGATCGTTCGAACTCGCATTGCGGCTGTTCGCGCTGACGCGGCGCATGCACAACAAGGCCTGGATCGCCGACGGACGGGTCGCGATCGTCGGCGGGCGCAACATCGGCGATGCCTATTTCGACGCTGCCGACACCAATTTCCGCGACCTCGACCTTCTCTTGCTCGGTCCAGCAGTATCGCAGTCCGGCTACGTGTTCGAGCGGTTCTGGAACTCCAAGGCCACGCGTCCCATCGCGGCGCTGCATCGCGTCGGGGCCGGCGACCCCGACCGTGACCTACGCCGGTTGCGCGCGCTGACCGATCCGGAACTCTGCGCATGCCTCGGCGGGCGCCGCACGATCGACGAGATGCTGGCGGCGAGCATCGATCTGCACTGGACGTCCACCGCGCGGGTGATCGCCGACCCCCCGGAAAAGGCGCTGGGCCGGAAGCGTCGCGGATGGTTGTCGAAGGTGCTCCTACCGGTGATCCGCGAGGCGTCGACGAGGGTCGACATCGCTTCGCCCTATTTCATTCCGGGACGGCGCGGCAGCGAAATCCTCGCGTCCCTGGTCCGACGCGGGGTACGGGTTTCGGTGCTGACCAACTCGCTCGCGGCGACGGACGTGGCGGCCGTGCACGGCGCGTACGCGAACTACCGGGAACGGCTGGTCGCGGCGGGCGTCAGGCTCTACGAACTCCGACCATCGGCCGGCCGGGCCAACATGTCGGTCTTCGGGTCAAAGGGGGCGAGCCTTCATACGAAAGCCTTCACAGTGGACGATCGCTTCGGCTTCGTCGGCTCGTTCAACTTCGATCCCCGCTCGGTTTCGCTGAACGCCGAGATGGGCGTGCTGTTCGAGGACCCGACCCTGGCCTCGGCGCTGACCGCCGAGTTCCGGCGCGAACGGTCGCCCCACGCAAGCTACCGGCTCGGACTCGACGGGACGCGCCTGACTTGGGACTGCGACGAGGAGGGCGCGCCGCGCCGCTACGCGAACGAACCGGAGGCGGGCTGGCTCAGGCGCGCCATCGCGGCGGTCGTCGGCTGGCTGCCGGTGGAATCGCAGCTCTGAGCCAGCCATTGAACCCTATCGGGCCATGGGCGTTCATCTTCATTCACGAGGAAGGACGATACGATGCTCAAGGATAAATCATCTTCGGCGATCGTGGCGGTGAGCGACATCGAACGTGCCCGCAGCTTCTACGCCGGAACGCTCGGCCTCGACATCCAGGACGACAGCATGGGCGAGGTGCTGGTGTTCCGGACCGGCGATACCTCGCTCGTCGTCTATCGGTCCGACGAGGCCGGCGGCAACAAGGCGAACGCCGTCGTCTGGGACGTGGGAAACGAGATCGATGCGATCGTGGCCGATCTCGAGAAAAAGGATGTGACTTTCGAGCACTATGGCGACATCGGCCGCCTGGAAGGAAACATCCATGTCGACGGACCGATGCGGCTGGTCTGGCTCAAGGACCCGGACGGGAACATACTCCACCTCAACAACATGTGAGGCCGGCAATCAGGCGGCGACGCCCGGGTAGCGCTCCGCCTTGAGGGCGCGCGCGAGGTGCGCCGCGTTGGAGACGGCCATCTCGATCGTTTCCACGACCTTGTCGGGCGTGCCGGGCAGGTCGACATAGTTGACCGAGCCCATCGCCTCGCCGACCCAGTAGACCCCGGCGTTGGCCGGCACGGTGAAACCGACATCCGAGAGAGCCTGGAAACAGGCGGCGTGGCAGTGGTGAGCTCCGTCCTCGTTACCGACCACGGCGACGAGCGCCACCTTGCCGGCCGGCGGCATGCGGCCCTTGTCGTCGGCCTCGGACAGGAAGGCGTCCATGCGCTCAAGCACGCGCTTGGCGATGCTCGACGGCTGCCCCATCCAGATCGGCGTGCCGAGGATGAAGATATCGGCGGCGAGCACCTTGCGGCGCAGGGCGGGCCAGTGATCGCCATCGCCCTCGTCGGAGCGCACGCCGGGCAGAATATCCCAGTCGGCTGCCCGGACGATCTCGCCGGTGACGCCATGCGGTTCGAAGGCGTCCAGGATATCGCCGAGCATGCGGTCGTTGGAACTCGGTGCGTCATGCGACGACGGTTTGAGCGAGCAATTCAGCGCAAATGCGGTCAGGGGAGTGGGCATCGAAGCCTCCTTCTGGAGGCAACGCGGGGGAATGGCCGAGGTTGCGCGCTCAGCCCTCGCGCCGATGGAGCGCGGCGAGCTGGAATTCCAGTGGACCGCCGCAGCCTTCGCAGGCGAGACCCGGACCGTCGGCGGGCAACAGATAGTCCGGTCCGACCCGCGCGATCAACGTCTCGAGGTCGAACATGACGAAGCGGCCGCAGCCCGGCGTGCGGCACGCGGCCTCGAGTTCGAGCCCGCGCTCGCGGATCGCCGCGAGCGTCCAGCGTTCGATTTCAGAGTCGTCCGTCCGCGAGGTCATCGGCCCTTGTAACCCGGCGTGGGCCAAAAGTCGTGGCGGCGTTCAATGCCCGGGCCGGCCGGACTTTCGAGATCGCCGGCCTTGCCGCTTCTGGTCGGAAGGGTCCTCATGGCTTCCCGCACCCGATCGGGCGCGGACGACCGGCCGGGGATCGTCGCGATCCTTCGCGCCCCCCTCTGTCCTGCCGGACATCTCCCCCGCACGGGAGGAGATCGGCTGTGGCTTGGCCGGCACCTTTCCCTCCACCGGCTTCTCGGTGCGCCTGACCGTCATCTCGTCCAGCGAGTTCTTGCGGAACAGCGAACCGCGCTCGTCGGGCGTGCCGTAGTCCGAGCCGTGCGCCTCGCTGGCGGACTGTTTCCTGAAGAGCTGGCGGGGCACGGCGCCTTCCGGCGTCGCATGGTCCCCGGATGTGCCCATCTCGTCGAGCGAGGGCTTGCGGAACATGTTGGGCCTGGCCGCCTTCGCCGCGGCTTCGGCGGCACGGTCTTCGTCGAGCTTGCGAAACCGCTCCTGCTCGTCGGCCGTGCGGTGTCTTGCCACCCCCTTGTTGTGCTTGCCTTTTTCTCGGCCCGAAGAGGGACTTTGGCTCTCGACTTCGCGGGCGAGCGGATCGTCGGAGACGGAAAGCTCCAGTTCTGTCAGCCGCTTGATCTCGTCGCGCAGGCGGGCCGCAGTCTCGAAGTCCAGGTCGGCGGCCGCGTCGCGCATCTTCTTCTGGAGGTGGTCGAGATGAGCCTTGAGATTGTTGCCCATCAGCGCGCCCTGGCTCTCGGCGAAACCCGAGATGTCGGCGCGGACATGGTCCCTCTCGTAGACGCTGTCGAGGATGTCGGCGATGCGAGACTTGATGCTTTCGGGCGTGATGCCGTTGGCCTCGTTGTAGGCCGCCTGCTTTTCGCGACGCCGCGCGGTCTCCGCCATCGCGCGCTCCATCGAACCCGTCACGTTGTCGGCGTACAGGACGACCTTGCCGTCCACGTTTCGCGCCGCGCGGCCGATGGTCTGGATCAGGGAGGTCTCGGAGCGCAGGAAACCTTCCTTGTCGGCATCGAGGATGGCCACGAAGCCGCATTCCGGAATATCGAGGCCTTCGCGCAGGAGGTTGATGCCGACCAGCACGTCGAACGCGCCGAGGCGGAGGTCGCGGATGATCTCGATGCGCTCCAGCGTGTCGATGTCGGAATGCATGTAGCGGACGCGGATGCCCTGCTCGTGCAGATACTCGGTCAAATCCTCGGCCATGCGCTTGGTGAGCACGGTGACCAGCGTGCGGTAACCCTTGCGGGCGACGTCGCGGATCTCGCCCAGAACGTCGTCGACCTGGGTCCGGGCGGGGCGCACCTCGACCGGCGGATCGATCAGGCCGGTCGGGCGGATCACCTGCTCGGCGAAGACGCCGCCGGCCTGTTCCATCTCCCAGTTGCCCGGCGTGGCGGACACGCCGACAGTGAGCGGGCGCATGGCGTCCCACTCCTCGAAGCGCAGCGGCCGGTTGTCCATGCAGGACGGCAGGCGGAAACCGTACTCGGCGAGCGTCGCCTTGCGGCGGAAGTCTCCGCGATACATGCCGCCGATCTGCGGCACCGTAACGTGACTCTCGTCGATGAAGATCAATGCGTCGTCGGGGATGTACTCGAACAGCGTCGGCGGCGGTTCGCCCGGCTGGCGGCCTGTAAGATAGCGCGAATAGTTCTCGATGCCGGCGCAGGAGCCGGTGGCCTCCAGCATCTCGATGTCGAAACGCGTGCGCTGGTCCAGCCTCTGAGCCTCCAGCAGACGCCCAGCCTTTTCAAGCTCTTCGAGGCGGAACCGGAGTTCCTCCTTGATGGACTTCACAGCCTGATTCAACGTCGGGCGCGGCGTCACATAGTGCGAGTTGGCGTAGATCTTCACGCTCTTCAGCCCGCCGGTCTTGTGGCCGGTGAGCGGATCGAACTCGGTGATGGACTCGATCTCGTCGCCGAAGAGGGCGATGCGCCAGGCGCGGTCCTCGAGGTGGGCGGGAAAGATCTCGATCGTGTCGCCGCGCACGCGGAAGGAACCGCGCACGAAGTTGACATCCTGGCGCTTGTACTGCTGGGCGACGAGGTCGGCGAGGAGCTGGCGCTGGTCAAGCCGGTCGCCGACCTGCATCTGGAACGTCATCGCTGTGTAGGTCTCGACCGAGCCTATGCCGTAGATGCAGGAGACCGAGGCGACGATGATCACGTCGTCGCGCTCGAGCAGAGAGCGCGTCGCCGAATGGCGCATGCGATCGATCTGCTCGTTGATCGACGATTCCTTCTCGATGTAGGTGTCCGTGCGCGGGACGTAAGCCTCCGGCTGGTAGTAGTCGTAGTAGGAGACGAAATACTCGACCGCGTTGCCCGGGAAGAACTGCTTGAACTCGCCATAGAGCTGCGCCGCCAGCGTCTTGTTGGGCGCCAGGATCAGCGCTGGGCGCTGCGTCTGCTCGATCACCTTGGCCATGGTGAAGGTCTTGCCCGAACCGGTGACGCCGAGCAGGACCTGCGTGCGGTCGGAGCGTTCGACGCCCTCGACGAGGTCGCGGATGGCCGTCGGCTGGTCGCCGGCCGGCTCGAAATCCGACTTCATGACGATCGCGATGCCGCCTTCGGACTTTTCAGGACGCGCCGGACGGTGCGGGGTCCAGAGCTGGCCGTTCTTATGGAGCGGGTTGCCGCTCTCGATCAGCGCAGACAGCGCCTCCACCGTCGCCGTGACGCCGGATTTCGGCATCGCCTCGGCATCTTCCAGGCTGATGTCGAGGCCGGGAACCGGGTTCAACCCCGCGGCCGCCCGCTCGCGCGCGGTCGCGGCGCCGCCCATGGAGGTGCCCCGGGCCGTCTTGGTCGGCGCGGAGGAGCGTTCGGGAACCTTCTTCGCGGCCTTGCCGGATCGCCCCGAACCCCGCCCTTCCTGCTCGGCTTCGCGCGCGATCTGCTCCGCCCAGCCGGAAACCGGGCCATCGAGCGGTGCGCCCTCGAATGGCGCTGACGGCGCTTCGCCGAACCCGTCGAGGGGTTCCGAGGCGTCGGCGTAGTCAAGCAGCGGACTGCGCCGGCGCGGCGCTGCTTTTCCGGTTGGTTTGGCCATGGCGCGAATATGGGGCCGTTGCCGCGCGAAGGAAAGGGCGGCCGCAACCGTGGAGCGCCATCCCTGACAGGAGGGTGTCAGGAGCCCGCTCCAGGGCTCGAACGCTTAGGCCGGCAGACGGATCACCGCGCGCAGACCGCCCATAGGGCTGTCTTCGAGGGCGACGTCGCCGCCGTGGCCGCGGGCGATGTCGCGAGCGATGGAGAGGCCCAGGCCGGTCCCGCTCTCATCCTGATTGCGGGCCTCATCGAGCCTGACGAACGGCTTGAACACATCCTCGCGGCGATCGGGCGGGATGCCCGGACCGTTGTCGTCGACCGTAACGGTGAGCGAGCCGCGCGCATGGACGGCGGCGACGCGCACCGTCGCGGCGTAGCGGAAGGCGTTGCCGACGACGTTGCCCAGGAGTCGCGCGAAGGCGCCGGGCCTGACCTGCACTTCGGCGTTTCCGGCGATGGTGTAGGCGAAATCGCGCTTCCTCAGGCGCGCTTCCTCTGCGAGACGGGCGAAACCGTCCCGCAGATCATAACGTCCCGTCTCCTCGAAGCCCTCGCCGCGGGCGAAGGCAAGGTAGCCTTCGAGCATCGACTGCATCTCGTTGATGTCGGCGATCATCGCTTCGGTGTCGACCTTCCTGCCCAACAGGGCGAGTTGGAGGCGGAAGCGGGTGAGGATCGTGCGCAGATCGTGGCTGACGCCTGTAAGCATGGCCGTCCGCTGCTCGATCTGGCGTTCGATGCGCTCCCGCATCTGGATGAAGGCGTAACCCGCGCGGCGCACCTCGTCCGCGCCGCGCGGCTTGAAGTCGCTCGGCATCGGCCGGCCCTTGCCGAAACTCTCGGCGGCTTCGGCGAGCCGCAGGATCGGGCGGATCTGGTTGCGAAGGAAAGGCACGGCGATGAGCAGCAGGACCAGCGAGGTGCCGACCATCCAAAGGAGGAAGATGTGGGTGTTGGACGCGTAAGCCTGCCCGCGTCGGGCGAAGACGCGCAGCACCTTTCCATCGAGCTGCACGCGAATCTCGATGATGTTCGAGTTGCCGACGGTGTCGAGCCAGAACGGACGGTTGATCTGGCGGGTGATCTCCTCCGACAGTGTCTGGTCGAGGAGCGAGAAGAACGGCTTCGGTCCCGGCCCGGGCAGGGGTTCGGGCGGCAGGATGTCGATCCTCAGCGCCAGCCGGTCCTGCGCGATGCGCACGACCTGCGCATAGTCGTCGCCGGGCGGGTAGGTCTCGATCATGTCGATGATCGCCGCGATGTCGCGCGTGACGGCCTGCGAGAGCCGCTGAGTGACCGTTTGCCAGTGCCGCTCCATGAAGACGAAAGCGACGACGGACTGCAACAGGATCATCGGCGCGATGACGATGATCAGCGACCTGGCGTAGAGGCGCTTCGGCATCCACCGCCCGAAACTCCGCCAGACCGCCCGCCAACCGACGCCGATCGTATCGACCAAGGGCAGCGGGGCGCGTTCCCCGCTCGCCTGCACCTCGGTCTTGGTCGTGTCGCTGCTCACCATCGTCACCGCCGTTCGACGCCAAGATAGTGCGAGGAGGCGATGGTGGCAAAAGGGCGCGCTGGATCGCCTACAGCTCGGCCGGCCAGCAGGGCGATGTCCGCCAGTCGTCGGCGACCGCCGGGCGGCAGCGGGCCGGCAGGTTCAATCGGGTTTCCTCGACAAGCGCGGACAAGGCCGGCAGCCGCAGGACCCGTTCGACCTGGCGGGCGCCGGAAGCGATCGCCCCATCCTCGCCGAACGCCAGCCCGAACCATTTGTAATCGCCGCCGAGATCGATCCATCGGCTCCGGGCGGGCACGGAATAGAGGAACCCGAACGTGTCGCCGGCCCCCAGGCTCTCGAGGATCAGCAACCGCTGGCCGTCGCTGCTCGGCTCGGCGTGGAAAACGAGATTGTCGCCCTTGTAGACAATTTCGGAGGCCCAGCCGCCACCCTGCGGCATCCGGGTCCAGGCAAGGACGGAATGGGTGGCGTCGGTGGTGACTATGGCGCTGCCCGAACCGACGATGAAGGCCGAGGTGACGAACCCTTCCGGCGCCGGGAGACGCGCATCCTCGAGGCCCGCGCCGGCGCGGATCGCGCGAAGATCGTAGAGCGAGACCGCCTGCGGATCGCGCCCCAGCACCAGCATGCGCTCGCCGTCGCGCGAGAACTGGGCGCAGTCGACGCCAGGCCCGAGATCGACCGACCGCTCCTCGCCACCTGCGCCACGCATGACGACGATCTGGGGATCGTCGCCGTCTTCCAGGTCCGCATAGTCGACGGTGGTTCCGTCCGGGAGCGCGAAGTCCGCCTCGAGATAGGGCTCCAGCATGGCGTAGCCGACACAGCTACCGGGATTGAGCGGACGCAGTCTTTGCCGCTGGCCGGCGATAGCCGCCTGCGCGGCATCGTCGAGCGATGGCCGGGGCCGCTCAACCAGGGACCGCACGACAACGCGGTTCGACCACGGCTCCACCACCGCGATCCGCCTCGCGCCGACGAAGCGGGCCGGCCCCGGAGCATCGGGATAGGCGAGCGTCCGGGCCACGCCGTAGTCGGCGAAGACCAGCAGTTCGCGGTTGAGGATCGCGCCGAACTGCCCTGTCTCGGGATCGCCGCCGAACCAGGAGAAGTTCGTCTGCTGGGGCTCGCGCCCGAAGCTTTGCATCAGTTCCTGGACGTCGGTGACGGACCCGTCCGCGCGCAGCACGTAATCCGAACGGTCCACTCCCGCGGATGTCGATTGGAACTTGGACATCAGGACGGCGTCGCCGGACGCCGCGCAGCGGTAGGAGCCGTAGGCGTCGGCGAATCCGGCGATCATCGCATCGGGATACGCATCGGGACCCAGCGCCGCATCCATCATGCAGGCGCGGAAGACCAGACGGTCGTAGTCGGTCGACTGCAGCGTCGCCTTGTCGAGCGCGATGCCGCCCGCGCCGCGAACCAGGCGGTAAGCGCTGAAATGTTCGGCGAAGACCGGTCCACCATCATAGACGAACTCCGAGCCGTCGGCGTCGACCAGGTACCTCATGTCGTACTCGAAGACCTGAGAGACAATCGCGCCCGTCTTGGTGTCGAGCAGGCGGCCGACGGTTCGTCCATCGCCGTCCGCCTCGACGACGTAGATGGCGGAGGCGATCATCCCGTTGCCGTGCACGACGATGTCGCCCTCGCGGCGCTGGGCCGACGTCGCCTGCTCCATCGGCGGCATGCGACCGGTAAAGTTCGTCGCGCCGGTCACGGCGTCGACCCTAACCACCCGACCGTCCTCGTGAACGACCACGAGGTCGACCGCATCGCCGGCGCGGACGAAACCGACCGTCTCGATCGGCGCGCTGCCGGCGGGGGCGATGTAGCTCTCCATGGGCGCGGCGGCGGCGTCGAACCGCAGCACGACACCGCGCGCGCGATCGACGAAGTAGAGCGCGTCAGGGCCTTCATAGGCGACCGCGCCGACCGGAAGGTCGTATGCGCGACTGGTCGCATAGGCCTGGTTGGCGCGGTGGAACGCGATCAGCATCTCGTCGCCTGCGCCTGCGTCGTCGAAAGATCTTGCCGCCTCAAGCAGCAGCACCGCCGCGGCGTCGGTCTCGCCCTGGTCGAGTTGCGATCCGGCGACGTTGACGGCGAGACGCGCGGCGCCAAGTTCGGCTTCGCGCGTCTTCTCCTCCGCGATCTCGGTCTGCTCCTCCGCGCGCTGCTGGAACAGGAAGGCGGTCACGGCCAGCCCGATGGCGATGATGGCCGCAGCGATCGATCCCACGACCGTCATCCTTCTGCGCCGGTCCTGCCCGCGCCGGCTGGCGAGGATCAGCTCCAGGATCTCCGACGCCGGAGCGGGCACGTCCCGAGGCGTCCTGACAGACCAGGCCTCCGCCTCGGCCAGCGCCCGGCCGCGCAGCAGATGCGCGCCGTCGCGGTTGGCCGCCATCCACTCGCGCGCATCGTCGGAAAGGCTCGTCGCCTTCTTCAGCCACGCCCGGTCGGTGTTCAGCGCACGGACGAGATCGGCCTCGTGCAGCGATGATTCGTAAACGCCTTCGGCCGGTAGAAGGTGGATTCTCCCCAGCGCCTCGGGCAGCGTCGCCGGATCGGTGTCGGCGACCTTCACCGGTAGCAGCCGCTTCGACAGGCGGCCGACCTCGCCGAGCTCCCAGTTCACCCATTTGGATTTCACGCTGGCCGGCGAGACCAGCCAGACCACCGTGTCGCTGGCGGCAATGAAGGCGGCCAGTTCCTTCTGCCACTCCTCGCCATAGGGCAGGTCGCGGCGGTCGATGGTGACGGCGAAGCCATTCCTCTCCAGGTCGGCGACCATGCGGTCCGCCGCCGCCATGTCCACCCGCGAATAGGAGATGAAGACCTTCAGCGCGTCGGCGTTCGCCGTCGCGATGGCCGAACCCGGTCCCACCGGCCCAACAGTCTGCATGTCCATGCCTGATTCCCACGCCACCCGCGACGATAGCAACCGCCTATTGCGGCGAAAAGCGGCCGCCGCGTCGCGGGCTGGTGCTCTGCCCCCAGCCCGGCTAAGACTGGCCTACGAGGGTGGGAAGGTCAGTCCTCGACGGCATCTTGGGGGGCGCGTGGCGATCCGGTCTCTTCAGAAGCTCGAGGGGCGCTTCCGCCGCCTGCGCGACCGGGCGCTCGGCAACGCGCTGTTTGGTGCGGGCATCACGGCGAAGGCGTTCCTTCGCCATCTCGGCGCGCGCGGCGACCTGATCGTCCGCACGCTTGCGGACCACCGGATCGTGCTCGATCCCGGCGATCACACGCTCTCCTATTCGCTGATGCGGGAGGGCACGTGGCAACGCTGGGAACTCGACCGCGCGGTTTCGTTCCTCGCGGCCCGCGGTGCATTGCCGCCGGGCGGGCTGTTCGTCGACGTGGGCGCCAACATCGGCACGCAGACGGTCTACGCCATGCTGACCGGCGCCTTCGGAGGGGCGGTGGCAATCGAACCCGAGCCGCGCTGCTTCGACATCCTTCAGCTGAACGTGGCCGTCAACGGGTTCGCAGACCGCGTGCGGACGGTGCGCAGCGCGGTGGGTGCAACGAGCGGCGAGCTGCCTTTCATGGTGGAGGCCGGCAACCGGGCGGCGCATTCGCTTGTGCGGGCGCTGACGGCGACCAGCGGCGTATCGATCAATGTACCGGTGCGCCCGCTACCGGACCTGCTTGCCGGTTGCGGCGCGGATCCGGCCTCCGTGGGCATGGTCTGGATCGACGTCGAGGGATACGAGCCCGACGTGCTTGCCGGCATGCCGGGATTGCTCGCGAGAAGCGTCCCCTTGGTGATCGAGACCAACCCGCATCTCTATGCCGGCGGGATCGATGCGCTGGCGTCGATCCTCATCCCTCACTACGACATGTTCGTCGACTTGGCCGAGGCGCTCCTGGTGCCGCGGCCGATCGGGGACCTGACGCAAATTACCGGCCAGCACGACGTCGCCGTCTTTCGCGGCGGTTAGCCGAATGCCCTGACCACCTTGGTCGGCACCTTCTCGAAAATCTCGTCCGGCACGAAGAAGTCGCCGCCGAGTGGTCCCTTGGCGTTCGGCGCGTATCTCGAGAAGTCGGTGACGCCGGCTTCCCTCAGCACCAGTTCGTCGATGTAGAAGTTGCCGGTCGCCTCGCGCGACGGTTTGGTCAGGATCGCGTGAGCGGCGTCGGCCATGATCTCGGGCGAACGGCTCATCGAGGCAAGCGCCTCGCCGCCCAGCAGGTTGCGCACGGCTGCCGTGTCGATCGCCGTCAGTGGCCATAGAGAATTCACCGCGATGCCGTCCTTGGCGAACTCGGCGCTCATGCCCAGAGTGCACATCGACATGCCGAACTTCGCCATCGTGTAGGCGACGTGGTTCTTGAACCACTTCGCGGCCATGTCGAGCGGCGGCGCCAGATTGAGGATGTGGGGGTTACCGGCCTTCTTGAGATGCGGAATGCAGGTCTTCGAGACCAGGAACGTGCCGCGGGTGTTGATCTGGTGCATCAGGTCGTAGCGCTTCATGTCCGTTTCCAGCGTGCCGGTGAGCTGGATCGCGCTGGCGTTGTTGACGCACACGTCGATGCCGCCGAACTTTTCGACGGTCTTCGCAACCGCTTCCGTCACCTGTGCCTCGTCGCGGATGTCGCACAACACCGCGAGCGCCTTGCCGCCGGCCGCTTCGATTTCGGCCGCCGCCGTGTGGATCGTGCCCGGCAGCTTGGGATGAGGTGTGTCGGTCTTGGCGGCGATGGTCACGTTCGCGCCTTCGCGAGCGGCTCTCAGCGCGATCGCCAGGCCGATGCCGCGCGATCCTCCCGAGATGAACAGCGTCTTGCCCCTGAGCGACATCGCGGCCTCCTCCTGCTGGTCGAAGCCTTAGCCTTCGAGGAATTCGGAGCTTGGCGCAAGCTGGATGCGTGGCTCTATGGCGCTATCCGCAGGCCGCCACCGCCTCGTTGATCAGCGCGGTGGCGTCGGCGAGGTCGAAGCGGATGAAAGTCTCGTGCGGCGAGCCGTCGGGGGCCGCGTCGGTGGTGATGTCGAACCGGATCGTGAGCGCCGTGCCGGTTGCCATGGCCTCCAGCAATGCGCGATCGACGGGCGCCATGTAGTTCTGCTCGGCCGCGCCTTCGGAAAACAGGATGACCGCGATGTCGGAACCGGCGGCCACCAGGGGAAAGGTCCGCCCGTCCACGTCGGCCACGACGAGGCCCGGCAGGTAGAAATACTCCGCCGGAGCGGGGCGGTCGGCCGGCAGCACCGGCCCGCCATCGCGCGCGTAAAGGTCGATCGCCGGGCCTTCGAGGCAATGCACGAGCAGCGCCTCGACATTGCTGTTGGTCTCCACCGGGCGCGCCGAAACGCCGCCCTCGATCTTTTCCCAGGCGGCTGCGGACCCCGCCAGCGATACGCCCAGGAGGACGGAGATCCAGGTGATGCATCTGCGAATGGCCATTCCGTGAGCAAGCCATGATGGAGCGGCCCGCGCAACCCCCGTAGCGCTGAAACGAAGGCGACGCTAATCAAGCGGGATGGCAAACTTCCCCGCCTGGTACATCATGAGCTGGCTGCCCCGGCTCCTCTGGCCGTCGGTGTCCGGGGACCGCATCGGCCTGTCCCCGGCGGCCGGTTGCATGCCCGGCGTCTCCGGCGACCGCATCGTCCGCCTCGTGTTTCTCGGCGACCTGTCCGCGGTGATGAACCGGCGCCCGCCCGTCGTCGATGCCGCGCTCAGGGACCGCATAGCCGCGGCCGACCTGGTCGTGGCGAACTGCGAGAGCCCCGTGGTCGAGCGCCCGCATCACCCCTTGCTCACCCGGATCCGCGGCCTCCACGCGATGAAGCCATCCTTGTTGAGGCAGGCCCTGTCGGCCGCGGGAATCCGGCCGGATCGCCTGGTGCTGTCGCTGGCCAACAACCATGCGCTGGATCAGGGTGTCTCTGGCCTCGAAGAAACCGTCGCCGCTCTTGGTGAACTCGGCGCCACGATCGCGGGACTGGTCGCCGCGCCGCCGCCGCTCGTAAGCGTAGGCGGCATTTCGATTTCCTTCGACGCCTTCACGATCTGGCGCAATGCCCCGGCCCGGCCGTTCGCGAAGGTGATCGCGATGGACCCGCGTCCAGCCGCCCGACCGCCCGCCGACCTCGTCTGCGTTCTGCCCCACTGGGACCGCGAGTTCCGGCATGTGCCGGCCGACTGGACCCGAACTCTCGCGAAACGCCTCGTCGGCGATGGTGCCGGGCTCGTCGTCGGCGGTCATCCGCATGTGCCGCAGCCGGTGGAGGTGTTCGGTGGCGCGCTGGTCGCCTACGCGCTCGGCGACTTTCTCGGCACGGCCTGGTTCCGCATCCGCTGGCCGCTCCGCATCGCCGCGATGATCGAGGTCGATGTGTCGGCCGGCCCGGAGAGCCGGGGCAGGATAGCGAGCTGGACGATCGTGCCGTTCTATCGCCTGCCGGACGGCGACCGCGAGAGGCTCGTTCCGATCGGCGGCCTGCCTGACACGATCGGGGACCGCGTGGCGAAGCGCGTCGAGGCCATCTTCGCTACTCAGCCGCCTTCATCTTCTCCTTGAGCAGGAGGTCGAGGTCAGCCGCCCTGATGCCGGCCTCGATGGAATCGAAATAGCTGTCCCACTGGCGCTGTCCGGCCTCGTGATAGACGGCGCGGCACTCCTCGATCGAGGCGAGCCCCTCGGCCAGCACGGCGCGGTCGGAAGTCTGCTTGCCGAGTTCGAGTTGCACCAGCGCGAGATTGTAGTGCGTGTCGGCGTAGCTGACCGGGTTCGAGGCGCGGTCGTAGGCCGATAGCGCCAACCTGTAGTGGTCGACCGCCTTCCTCAGGCTGTCCGGTCCGTCGCCGTGGGTGCCGAGCGAAAAGTAGGAATTGGCCAGGTTGTTGTTTGTCGACGCCCAGCCGATGGCGTCGAAATCCCGCGTACGCACCGAGAGGATCGCCTCGTAGATCGGCACCGCCTTGCGGTAGTGCGAAACCTCGTGCGTGTACTCGCCATAGCGGAAATATGCGTTGGCGAGGTTGTTGCTGGTCGCCGCCCATTCGAGCGGCACCCGCTCGCGGGTGCGCTCCGACAGCGCCGCCTCGAAGGCGATGATCGCCTGATCGAGCACCGCGAGGTCGCCGGTGCGCCCGGCCGAGGTGGACAGCGCGAGGCCCAGATTGTCCTCGATGCCCGCCCATTTCAGCGGGTCGCGCGTTCGGGTGATCTCTTCGAGCGCGAGGCGGAACGACTGCGCGGCCGCGTCGAAACGCGCGACGCCCTCCTCCCTGAGACCGAGGTGGTAGAGCGTCGAGCCCAGATTGGAATGCGTTTCCGCCCAGTGCAGCGGCGCGAACGCGCGGGTGCGCACGGAGAAGATCGCTTCCAGCAGCGCGGCGGCCTCGGTGAGGCGCGCCGCGTCCGGATCGCGGGAACCGAGTTCGCCGAGCGCCAGGGCAAGGTTGTTCTGGGCATTGCCCCAGTCCATCGGGGCGTTCTGGGCCGTCCACACGTCCAGAGCCGAGCGAAAGGCCGCGACGGCCTCCTCGAGCCGTTCGCGCGTCTGCTGGCGCTGGCCGATGACGAACAGCGTCGAGCCGAGGTGGTTCTGCAGCCGCGCCCATTCCAGCGGCGCGACGGCGCGCGTGCGCACCTCCATCGCGGCGCGGGAGGCCGTCACCGACTGTTCCAGCGTCTCCGTGCCCGTCTGCCGCTCGCCGAGCGTCATGAGCACGAGCGCCAGATCGCCCTGGAGCTGTGCGCGCTTCACCGGAAGCTCGGCGAGCGCCGGCGCCGCGATGGTCTCCCGCAGTAGCGCAACCGCCCGCTCGATCTCGGCGGTTTCCGCCTGCCGCTCGCCGCGGCCCCAGATGGCGAGCGCCAGCCCGCTCCTTGAATCGGCCCAGCCTTCCGGGTCGCCATCGGGCGAAGCGAGCCGGATGGCCTCCTGATACGCTGTGATCGCCTCCTCTCCGGCCGCCTCGTCGGCGTGGAAGAAGTGCTGGTCGGTAAATGCCTTTGCCTGCGACTGCTTGTACCGCAACGCGAGACGGTCGTCCCAGCGCTCGACCTGCCCGAAGGCCTTGCCGAAGTCCACGGCCGCGGCGACGTAGTCGTAGGCCAGCGCATAGGTCTCCGCGCTCGAGGCGAACACCGCCGCATGCTCGATCCGGCGGGCCTTGAGGTCGGCCTCGGTCTGGTCGAGCGTCTCCTGGAGTTCGCCGACCCGGGCCTTGGCGCGCTCGTGATAGGCAAGCGCCGCTTCGAGCGCCCCTTCGGCCAACGCCTCGCCGGCCAGCCCGGAAAGCCGGGCGATTTCCGGATCCGACTGCTTGAGCGCCGCCCGATCTTCGAGCAGCGACTTGACGCGGGCCGCCTGCTCGTCGAGCAGCCGGGCCAACTGGTCTGGATCGTCCGGGGCCTCGGCGCCGAGGGCTTCGAGCATGCCGAACAGCGCATCCATCGGCACTCCGTTCTTTTCCGCCGCGGCCGCGACTTGTCGGCGCTCGACATCGCCGACCGACACCATCGACAGCAGCAGCTTGCGCCGTTCGCCGCGTATCGGGGCAGTCTCGTCGTCCTCGGCCTCGACCGTTCCTCCGAAGAACAGGAGGCGTCGCAGGCTCGAATTGGTCCACGGAAGCTGTTTCGCCTCGGTGCGCAGCCACACCTCTTCGGTGACCATGGTCATGACGTCGGAAAAGGCGAAACCGCCCGCGGGCAGGTGCTTCAGCAGCGCGGCGGCATAGGGGCTGTTGGAGCCTGGCTGCCCGTCGAGCGCGACGTGGCCCGGCGCGGCGGCGAAGCCGAGCACGGCGCCCAGTCCATCCGGACTGTCTCCACCAGCGGGCTTCAACGCCGATGCCCCGCGCGGCTCACCGAGACCCGCGACCGATATGGGAACCGGTTCGGTCCCGCCCGCCAGGGTCACCATGGAGCCGGCGGGGAACGGATTGGATCGGCAGGCGTCGAGCAGCACGATCGTCACTTGCACCGTCGACTCCAGCCTGGCCAGCATCTCCGAGACCGGTGCTAGCTCGCCGGCGATGTCGTCGAGCGCACCGATGTCGGCGTCGACGGGCACCAGGAAATTCTCGCCGCCCGCCTCGATGCCATGGCCCGAATAGTAGATCAGCGCCACATCGGCGCCCTCGGCGTCTTCGGCGAAACGCTCCAGCGCCCTCACCAGCTTCTTTCGGTCGGCGTCTCGGACGAGATCCACCTCGAAGCCGAGGTCGGAGAGCAGGTCGTCGATCGCCTCCGCGTCGTTGGCCGGGTTCGGCAGAGCGGCAAGATGCTCGTACTCGGATTGGCCGATCACCAGCGCCACGCCGGTCAGCGCCTTCTCCTCGGCGACAGCCGCGATCGAACCCGCGAGCGCCCACAGCGCGCCGCCCAGAAATCCCCAGTAAGCAATGCGGCGAAACACCCTCGCCTCCCGTCTAGCCCGAACGCGCTTTGCCCGGGCCCCATGGCATCACGATGGCATGCAGGTGGCAAGCCGGTGACAGGGGTCTGATTTCATTGCGTTTTGGGTAGGACCGGACGCCTACGCGATTGCTTGAAAACCGTTGATTTCCGTGCGATACTTTCAGTGTTCGGGCATTTGCTGACCCGGTGACTGGAACGTTTTGGACGACCCTTTCCCCGATCCTGTAAATCTCTAACGGCCCCACCTTTGGCGGGGGGCTTGTGCATGCGCGCACGTCCGCCAGCAACCTAGAGGCCTTCCCGCCCGCCAGCGGAGGTCACGAGAGACGGGTGAAGGAGTTCCCCATGTCGCAGACCGGTACGGTCAAATTCTTCAACACTACCAAGGGCTTCGGCTTCATCACGCCTGACGGCGGCGCGAAGGACGTGTTCGTCCACATCTCGGCTGTCGAGAAGTCGGGCCTGCGCACCCTGGTCGACGGCCAGAAGGTGTCGTTCGACGTCGAGCCGGATCGCATGGGCAAGGGACCGAAGGCGGTCAATCTCCGCGCCAGTTGAGCGCACTGCCTCATCCTCGCGATTTCATTTGAAAGCGGCGCGACGGGCAACCGTCGCGCCGTTTGCGTTTGGCTCGCGAATCGTGGCCTGCCGAGCCCGGCAACCCGGATTTGCCAGCGCGGGTCAATACGCCATGACAAAGTTTTTTCTTGCCGGCTGGACTGAAATGGAGGAAAAAATCCGTGCTCGGACTGGTGCGGGTCCGGAGAGCGGAATGGATTGCGTCCGGACATATGCCAAACAACGATCCGGGATACTGCAAGGCGAGGACGTTCGGGGAACGCGGCGCGGCAGGACCTTTTCTTCTCCACCAGCACTCCGATGTGGCCGCCGGTCCGCGAAACCTGCGGCGCCTATCATGATGGGAAAAGGGAGTATCCCATGCCGCAGACCGGCACCGTGAAGTTCTTCAACCATGCCAAGGGGTTCGGCTTTATCACGCCGGATGACGGTGCGAAGGATGTCTTCGTCCACATCTCGGCCGTGCAGGCATCGGGCCTCCCCGGTCTGAACGATGGCCAGAAGGTTTCCTTCGATACCGAGCCCGACAAGCGGGGCAAGGGGCCGAAGGCCGTGAACCTGACCCTCGGCTGACGCCGCGCCCTTGGTCGAGAGGAGAGCCCCGCGAGGGCTTCCGATCGAACGAGGCGTTCTTTGGTTCCGTGAAATCACCATCGCCTCGCCGCGGGTGCGCCACATTGCATTCAGGCCGCATTCAGCGCGCCTGCCCTAGTCCTTGCGGCATCGACGGGCCCGTCAATCCTTCCGGGGCCCGCCGCGAAGGAGAATCCTATGACGCGTTTCCTCAGAACCACCATGCTTTGCACGGCGGTCGCCACAACGGCGATGGCGGTGCTGCCGGCGAGTGCCGGCCAGCCGCGGCAGGATGAAGCCGGGCTCATCGCTGCCGGAGCCGAAATCCTCGCGGCGATCACCACGCCGGAGCCGCGCGGACGCCTCGACCGATCGCTCCACGACGTCGTCGACGTCGCATCGGCGGCGGACGCGCAGGACCTGACCGAATTCCCCGAGCCTAAGCAGCCCGAGGTGTTCGATCCGCGCACGCGCGAGTGGTACAAGTACTGCGAGAACAGCTACCGCGTCTTCAAGCGCACGGCGATCATCGACGGCGAGTATCAGCGCTTCTCATGCAACGCTGCGTGAAGCGTGGCGTCTGACACGGACCGAGCGAACGCCGCCGACGGGCGGCGTTTCGCTTTCCGGCGTCAAGTCAGGAAGGGATTGGTTCGGCGTTCCTCGCCGAATCGCCCGCCTGGCCCGTGGCCGCATACGAAGCCAATGTCGTCGCCAAGCGGCAGGAGCTTCTCTTTGATCGAGGCGATCAGCGCCTGGTGATCGCCGCCCGGCAGATCGGTGCGCCCGACCGACCCGCGGAACAGCACGTCGCCGACATGGGCGAACTTGGCGACGGCGTTGAAATAGACCACATGGCCCGGCGCGTGACCGGGGCAGTGCAGCACGGAGAAGACGTGGCTGCCGAAGGAGACGACGTCCCCTTCCTTCAGGAACCGGTCCGGAACGCAATTGCGAACGTCGCCCGACAGGCCGAAGCGTGTGGCCTGCGTCTCGAGATTGTCGAGAAGCGGCCTGTCCGCGACATGCGGGCCGATGATCTCCAGGCCGAGAGCGTCCTTGAGGTCCATCGCCCCGCCCGCATGGTCGATATGGCCGTGCGTCAGCCAGATGGCGACCGGCGCTATGCCTTCACGGTCGAGGGCTCCGAGGATGAGCGGGATGTCGCCGCCTGGGTCGACCACGACGCCCGACTTGTCGTCCGGATCGAAGAGGATCGTGCAGTTCTGCTGGAAGGGGGTGACCGGCACGATCACGCCGTTGAACTGGCTCATCGCGATCCTCGTCTCTTTCCGCCGCCACGCCGTCCTACAGGTCGCGCCGCCGTCAAGGCAACCCGCCAAACGCAGAAGGGCGGCCCGATGGCCGCCCTCCGGTACGAACCGCGCCGTGTCAGCGCTTGTTCATCGCATTCATGACCGCGCCTACGATCGCCGTGAGGATGGCGCCTCCGCCAGCGCCGCCGATGGCATCGCCGAGCAGTCCCCCCATCGCGCCGGTGGCGGCCGGGTCCGCTCCCATCGAGCCGCCGAGAATCTGGCCCAGGATCTGGCCGCCCGCGACGCCGCCTATCGCGCCGGAGATGATCTTCGGAAGCTGGGCCATCGCGGCCTGCTTGATGGCCGCGCCGACGGCCTGGCCGCCGATGATGCCGGTGATGATCTGAACGATGATCGGAAGATAGGTTTCCATGATGCATTCCCTCCAAATGCCGCCGCCGCTCGGCTGGCTGGCAATGGCAGTGAGCGCCGGCCTAAGACTAAAGTCAAATACCCGGATCATGGATAGGCACAGAAAAGGGCGGCGCTCAGCGCCGCCCTTTCTCGAAAAGCGTTCTTCCGGAAGCTACTCGGCTGCTATCGCTCGCTTCGGCTGCACCTCGGCCGAGTAGTCGTTCATCAGGGTCTTGGCGATCTCCCCGACCTCGAATCGATAGGGACCGACTTCGGAGACCGGGGTCACTTCAGCGGCTGTGCCGGAAAGGAAGCACTGCTCGAAGCCTTCCATTTCCGAAGGCATGATGACCCGCTCGATCACCTCGAAGCCGCGCCGCTTGGCGAGGTCGATGACAGTCCGACGGGTGATGCCGTCGAGGAAACAGTCGGGCTTCGGGGTGTGAATCTTGCCATCCTTGACGAAGAACACGTTGGCGCCCGTAGCCTCGGCGACCTGCTCGCGCCAGTCGAGCATCAGCGCGTCGGCATAGCCTTTCGCCTCGGCCGCATGCTTGGAGATCGTGCAGATCATGTAGAGGCCGGCGGCCTTCGACTTCGAGGGCGCGGTGCGCGGATCGGGCCGGCGGTACTCGGCGACATCGAGGCGGATGCCCTTCAGCTTCTGCGCCGGGTCGAAATAGCTCGGCCACTGCCAGATCGCCACGGCGCAGTTGATGCGGTTGTGCTGGGCCGAGACGCCCATCATCTCGGAGCCGCGCCATGCGATCGGACGCACATAGGCGTCGGCGAAACCCTGCTTCTTGAGGAGCGTGTTGCAGGCATCGTCGATCTCGGCCACCGAATACGGAATCTTGAAGCCGAGGATGCGCGCCGACTCATGCAGGCGCTCGGTATGCTCGGTCAGCTTGAAGATCTCGCCGCCATAGGCGCGCTCCCCTTCGAAGACGGCGCTCGCGTAATGCAATCCGTGCGTGAGGACATGGATCTTCGCGTCGGCCCATTTGACGAACTCGCCGTTCATCCAGATCTGGCCTTCGAGCTGGTCGAAAGGAACGGATGCCATTTCATGCCTCCCTCGGGCCGAGCCCGCACGTCGTTGTACGGGCAACCCTGCCCGCTTTTGCGAGAAAACTAGGCCGAAGCGAGGTCCATGGCAAACCGCGATCCAATTGCTGAAGATCGCCGCGGGATTGCCTTTTCGTTCGCGTTCGGGCGAAAAGCTTGACGAAAATTACATCCAGCCGAAAAATATGTCAACATCACTGACATATTTTTCGGACCAGTGGAGTCCTGATGTCCGAACGCGCTGACCGCCGGCCCATCGTCGCGCCCCTCGCCAAGGACGAGGAAATCGACTTCGCGATCATCGAACTCCTCTTCTTCGCCTATCGCGACTTCACCTCCGACCCCGACCAGATTCTGGACGCCTACGGCTTCGGCAGGGCTCATCACCGGGTCCTGCACTTCATCAACCGCCGCCCTGGTCTGACGGTGGCCGAACTGCTGGATGTCCTGCGGATCACCAAGCAAAGTCTCGCGCGTGTCCTCAAGCAGCTCATCGATACCGGCCATGTCGTCCAGGTCCAGGGTCCGCGCGACCGTCGCCAGCGCGAGCTTTACCCCACGGCTAAGGGGCAGGCTCTGGCGCTCGACCTGGCGCGGCCGCAGTCGCGCCGCATCGCCGCCGCCCTTGCGTCTTTGGACCTGCCGGATCGCGGCGTCGTCGAGCGCTTCCTGAAGGGCATGGTCAACCCGGAACTCAGGGCGCAGATCGACAAACGGCCCGGCGAGTAGCATATGACGCGCGGGGGTCGACGGAGGCAGGACCGATGGCGGCAGGCGAGACATCCGAACAGGCTCAGGTTCCGGGCGACGACGCCCCGCATCTGCTCGTGGTCGATGACGACACGCGCATCCGCACCCTCCTGCGCCAGTTCCTGACCGAGAACGGCTTTCGCGTGACCGTTGCGGGCACGGCCGCCGAGGCCCGCCGCAGGCTTACGGGGCTGGATTTCGACCTGATCGTTCTCGACGTGATGATGCCGGGCGAGAACGGCGTCGATCTCACCCGCTCGCTGCGCGCCGACAAGGACGTCCCCATCCTCATGCTGACCGCGCTCTCGGAGACGGAGAGCCGGATACTGGGACTGGAAGCCGGCGCCGACGACTACCTGCCGAAACCCTTCGATCCGCGCGAACTCTTGCTCCGCGTCGGCAACATCCTGCGCCGCGGCGGGCCGCCCGCGGTTCCGAAGGTCGAGCAGATCGTCTTCGGCCCATATTCCTTCCAGATCGCGCGGCGCGAATTGAGGAAGGGCGGAGAGACCATTCGCCTGACCGACCGGGAGCAGGACATCCTGGCTCTCTTCGCCACGCGCGCCGGCGAGACCATCCCGCGCCACGAACTCGTCGGGGCGGACGCCGAGGTCGGCGAGCGCACCATCGACGTCCAGATCAACCGGCTGCGCCGCAAGATCGAACGAGACCCTTCCAACCCGGTCTTCCTCCAGACGGTGCGCGGCATCGGCTACAAGCTTTCCGTGGAGTAGGAGAGCCCGCCGGGTTTCAGCCGGCGATAGCGGGTTGCCGTCGCGCTCCCGCGTTTCTATCCTTGCCTCGGTAGGCGGGGTTGAAGCATTGCAGCGGGATCGAACGGATCGGCGCGCCAAGCCGGTGGAAGGCGCCGTGACCCTCCCGGAACTGATGACACAGCCGTCAAACGCCGACGCGCTGAAGGTCTTCATCTCCTATTCGCGGGTCGACATGGCGGCGGCGGACCGGATGGTCGCCGACCTGGAGAGGAATGGCTTCGCCGTCACCATCGACCGCCGCGACCTGCCCTATGGCGAGGAGTGGCAGAAGGAACTGGCCGCCTTCATTGCCGCCAGCGACACGGTGGTCTGGCTGGTCTCGCCGGCCAGCGTGAAATCCAAATGGGTGAACTGGGAGCTCGGCGAGGTCGGCCGCCTGTCGAAGCGGCTGCTACCGGTGAAGGTCGCCGACACCGATCCGGCGACGCTGCCCGAGGCGCTGGGGAGAATCCACCTTCTGCCGGCCGAAGGCGTTTACGAATCATCGCTGCACGAGGCCGATCTCGTCCGGGCGCTGAACACCGACCGGGCATGGCTGAAGAAGGCGACGAGCCTTTCCGACGATGCGCGCGAGTGGATGGCGGCCAGCCGCGACGGCGCGCATCTGCTGCGCGGCCGGGCGCTGGCCGAGGCCGAGGCCTGGTCGGTCAGGACGCCGCGCGACGTGCCGGCGCCTGCGTCGGAGATCCTGGAGCTGATCCTCGCCAGCCGGCGTGGGCAGGACAGGAGGCGAAGGCTGACGGTCGCGGGCGCGATTGCGGTAGCCGCGATGGCCGTCGGCTTGGGCTGGTACGGCCTGGACCGCGCTGCGGAAGCCGAGCTTCAGAGGCAGGCTGCGGTCGATCAGCAGGAGGTCGCCCAGCGCGAACGCGACAGGGCAGAGGAGCAAGCGACGGCTGCGCTGGCCAACGAGACGGTCAGCATCGGCGCGCTCTCGCGGGTGGCGCTGGCCGACGGTCGCGCGACCGACGCGGTGAAGCTCGCCCTCGCTGCATGGCCGCGCGTCGGCGATGAGAAGCGCCCCCCGATGAGCAGGACCGTCGAGACGATGGCGGCGGCGCTGCCGACAATGGAGCAGAGGGGACGGCTGGTCGGCCATGATGGCGAGGTGACCGCCGTTGCCTTCTCCCGTGACGGTCGGACGCTGGTCTCGGCCTCCAGAGACGGCAGGGCCTTCGTCTGGGACGTCGGTTCGGGGCTCTATCGCCACGAACTTCATCAGCTCGACGGCCCGCTTGAAAACGCCCAGCTGTCGCCGGACGACAGGCTTCTGTTGACGGTGATCGGAAGCAAGGCGTTCGTCTGGGATGTGGAGACGGGAGCGGCCGTTGCGGAGTTCGGGATGCACGGTCAGTCCATCCTCGACGCCGAGTTCTCTCCGGATTCGGAAACGGTGGTCACGACGGGATATGACACGGAGGGGTATGTCTGGCGGGCATCGACGGGCGAGGTCGTCGCGGTGCTTCGCGGCCACTCCGAGGGCATCGTCGACGCCGCGTTTTCTCCGGACGGCGGGCATATTGTTACCGCGTCCTCCGACGCGACCGCGATTATATGGGATGCCCGCTCAGGCAGCTTGCAGGCGACGCTCCGAGGACATTCCAATGGACTGGCGTCGGTCTCGTATTCCCGCGACGGCGGCCGGATCGTCACCGCTTCGCTGGATGGGACCGCCCAGGTCTGGGATGCCGGGTCAGTTGAGGCAGCCGGCGCACGGGTCGCGCATGGCGAATGGATCCTGGCGGCGGACTTTTCCCCGGACGGGACCCGGATCGTCACCGCCTCCACGGATGGCACCGCGCGGGTTTGGGATGCCGGCAGCGGCCGGCAACTCGTCGAACTCGGCGGACACGGGACCTGGGTAAGGTCTGCTTCGTTCTCGGATGACGGCATGCGCATCGCTACCGTCGACCGCGACGGTGCGGCGAGACTCTGGGATGCCGCAGGCGGGACGCCTCGATGGACGATCCAGTCCGATCACGATTCGGGCTATTCCGCCGAATTCTCGGCTGATGGACGGCTTGTCGCCGTCGTGCACCGCGACTTCTCGATCAGACTCCTCGACACCGGTCCGCGCGCGACCCCGCTTGTGGGGCATGCGGACGAGATCCTTGCGGCGGCCTTCTCTCCTGACGGTAGCCGCGCGGCAACCGGCTCCGCCGATGGAACGGCCAGAATCTGGGACACGGGCAGCGGCGCCGAGGTCTTTCGCCTGGACGGCCAAGGAGGGCGTGTGAGGTCGGTGGCGTTCTCGCCCGACGGCGCCTATCTGGCGACTGCATCGTCGGACGGAACCGCGCGCCTCTGGCGGCAGTCTGACGGCTCTCTCGCCGCGACGATGAGCGGCCACACCGATGAGATCCCGGCCGTCGCCTTTGCGCCGGACGGGGGGCTCGCGACGGCGTCCTGGGACGGGACGGTTCGGCTCTGGACATCAGAAGGCGCGCCTGTCGCCATCCTTTCGGGGCCTGCGGAGGCGCTTCAGTCACTGGCCTTTTCGCCGAGAGGCGATCTCGTCGCGGCTGCGTCGCGCGATGAGACTGCGCGCGTCTGGGACAGCAGGACCGGCGTACCGGTCGCGGTGCTCGGTGACCATGCCGGCTGGGTCAATACGGTGAGCTTCTCTCCCGACGGGTCAAGGCTCGTCACCGCCTCCGACGACGGCGGGCTGCGGCTGTGGGACCCACGCAGCGGCAGGATGCTGGTTGGCCTCACCATTGCCGACGCCCCCCTTTCGCAAGCCGCCTTCGCGCCTGGCGGAGAACGGGTTGTCAGCGTCTCGTCGCAGGGCCATGTCGACGTATGGGAAGCCGACACGTTGAGGCCGGTCGCATCGATGCTCGCAATGACCGCGCCGATCCATGATCAGGACATCCGTGCTGACGGAACCAGCATCGCCCTGGCGCTGGATAGCGGGATGTCCGGCCTGTGGGATATGGCGACCGGGGTGCGATTGCTCGCCCTGCGCGGCGACCGCCTGCTGCTTGCGGGGCGCGGTTCCGAGCCGGCGCCAGAGGCCGGGGAAGCGCGACAGAGAGACGACATCGTCCTCTATTCTCCCGACGGCAAGACGGTCCTGACGGCGTCGGGCGAGACCGCCCTGATCTGGGACGTTGCCCGCCTCGAGCAGGGCGACGCCTTCGACACGGCATGCCGGCGGCTTGGTAACGATACGTTCCTCGACAATCTCCAGGACGAGTACGGGCTCAGTCAGCTCGTGCCTCTGTGCGGAGACAATCACCCGCTCGACATCGACTGGTCCAGGATGCAGTAAGCACCGGGCAACGGACGGGCATCACCCGAACATCAGGTCGCGGACCAGGGCTGGCGCCGACTGGAGCTGCTTCAACACCACCTTGAGACGGGCCTGGTCCTCGCGCGACAATTTCGCGACCTCGACCTTGTTGGAGACCGGAATGCCGGCCAGCAGGTCGGCGCTCTGCTGGGCGAGCATCAGCCGGACCAGAAAGGCGTGGCCATCGATCATGACCGCCATGTCGGCGTCGCCGCCGATGTTGCGTGCGATCAAGGCCTCGAGGCGCGCTTTGGTGGCGCGTTCGGCGATGCCGTGGCGGATGGCCAGAGTGCGGGCCGTCGCCACGATCGGGAACAGTCCGTGGAGCTTGAGGTCGATACGGCCCATTTGGACCGACAGGCCGCCGAACAATCCGAACGGATTGCCCAGCGAACCGAGCTGTTCGCCGAGCAGCTTGGCGAAACCCGGGTTCTCCGAGCCGGCGGCATAGGCATGGGCGAACAGGTCGGCCGCCAGTTCGAGATCGCCGTGGACGGGGCGGAAGTCGTAGACAATGTCGACGTTGAGGAGGTCCTCCGGCCGGGAGCGCACGATCCAGTCGGCGATGCGCTCCTTCCACAGGTCGAGCGAGCCGCGGAAGGGCGGGTTCTTCGCCATCACGCCGCCCTTGCAGTAGGGCACGCCGGCGGCGTCCAGTGCGTCCGCGATGCGTGTCCCGAGCGCCGCGAACCACCGATCCTCCGGACCGTCCGGCTCGCCGCGCGCGAAGACGATGGCATTGTCCTGGTCGGCGGCGAGAAGGCTCTCGCCGCGCCCGCCCGAACCGAGAACGAGCAGCGCATACGGGCAGGGCGGCGCGCCCTGACCCTCGGCCGCCATCGCCGCCTCGGCAAGTATACCCGCACGGCGGGTGAGCGCGCAAAGCTCCTCGCTGACAACTTCGGCGACGACGCGGGCGTCGACGCCCTCGCCGATGAGGCCGCGCGCCACCGCCGGCAAGGTTGACCAGGCGGCGGCCATTTCGGTCGGATTCCCGGCATCCTCGATCGCGTCATCGAGGCGGATCGCGGCGCTGGCGCGAAGCTTGAGGAGATCGCGCGCCGACACGATGCCGGCAATACGCCCGTTGTCGTCGCGGACGGCGAGGTG
Organism: Rhizobiaceae bacterium; assembly: GCA_050184585.1. GTDB lineage: Bacteria > Pseudomonadota > Alphaproteobacteria > Rhizobiales > Rhizobiaceae > JBFXAF01. The sequence goes on from JBFXAF010000011.1 coordinate 61,388, forward strand.
GCGGATCTTCAGGCGGTCCATGCGGCCGATGGCGCGGTAGGCGAAGGCGGCGGTGCGCACCGATACGACAGGGCGCGTGGCGAAGTGGCCGACCGGATGGCCGAGCGCCGATGCGCCCTCGGACGCGATGCGGCGCATCATGTCGCGCTCGGTGACGATGCCATAGTCCCCGATCGCGCGCCCCGGAGCGCCGTCGGCGGCGACGAAGAGGGCCGAGATGCGGCGCTCGACCATCAGGGCGATCGCCTCGGCGGCAGTCAGCGTCTCAGCGACGACGACCGGGGGCGCGCTCATGACATCGCCGATGCGATGGCGATAGGCGTAGGGGTCGATGGCGCCGAAGGCGGGCAGAGCCGGTTTGCTCACGGGCTCGGTCCAGCCGGCGCGGTGCTGGTCGGCCAGTTCGCCGGCGAGCGACAGGGACGCGCGCTCGGCTTCCGCCAGGGTGCGCACGCCGCGCCCGGCGAGCTTCGGCAGAAGCGCGTTGAAGATGACGGCGGCCGAGGTCGCATCGCCGAGCGCCGAATGGCGGCCGGCGAGTTCGATGCCGAGCCAGCTGGCGATCGTTTCCAGCGAATAGTCCGGCAGGCGCGGATTTGCGACGGTGGCGAGGAGGCGCACGCACAGGCTGCGCGGACGCTGGAACGCGAGGCCGGCGCGCCTCGCCTCGCGCTCGAACACGGCAAGGTCGAAACCGATGGAATGACCGATCACGATGCGGTCGCCGACGAAGGCCAGGTATTCGGGCCACACGGTGGCGAAGGCGGGCCGACCGCGCACCATGGCGTCGGTGATGCCGTGGATCCTGGTTGCGATCGGCGGGATGGCGATGCCGGGGTCAACGAGGCGGTCGAACGCCGCGTCAGGGTCGAGAGCGCCGCCGGCAATGCGCCGCACGCCGAACTGGACGACGCGCGCCGTCTGCGTGTCGAGGCCCGTCGTCTCGCTGTCGACCGCGACGGCGGGCAGGGCTGCCAGCGGGGTCGCGCCTGTCACGTTTGCCATCGCCATCCTCCGGCGGCGACCTTAGGCGTGATCCGCGACCGTGCGCAACGCGCGCCCAGGTGGCATCAGATATCCGGTCCAGGGATCCTCTTCTCGCCCTTCACCAGGCCGGTGAGGCGATCGATGTAGGCCAGCAGCAGAGCCGACACGACGAAGGCCAGATGCATGATGGTCAGCCACATCAACTGCTCGGATGTGAACGTGTGGTGGTTCAGAAATATCTGCAAAAGGTGGATCGAGGAAATGGCGACGATGGTGGACGCCACCTTGATCTTGAGCGAGCCGACGTCGATCGTGCCGAGCCAATGGACTTCGCCGTCGTGCTGATCGAAGCGCGACACGAAGTTCTCGTAGCCCGAAATGATGACCATCACCACGAGGCTGGCGACGAGCGCGGCGTCGATCAGGCCGAGCATCTGGAGGATCGTGTCGGTATCGTCGAGAACGAAGACCTGGGCAATGAACTCAACCAGCTTCTTGCCGAAGGAAACGGCATAGACGGCAAGCGCGACGGCGAGCCCCAGATAGAAGACGACGAGCAGCCACCTTGAGGCGAGTATGATGGATTCGACGGCGAGTTCGAGGCGCTTCATGAAAAGGTTCCGATGAGGATGGCCCCTATTTCAACAGCCGCCCACCCTTTGCAAGGGGTGGGCGGCTGCTTTTTCATCGCGTCCGGTGAGGCGGGTGTCCGGAACGAGGGGCGCTAGTTGGCCGCGGCGACGGGCGCCACGAGCGCGGTGATGCGACGAAGGGCGACGCGCCTGTTGAGCCGCTCCGGCTCCTCGGTCTCGACCTTGAGGTAGGTCTCGCCGTAACCCTGCGTGGCCAGGTTCTCCGGCGGGATGCCGAACACGTCGGTGAGCGCCACGGCGACCGCCTCGGCGCGCCGATCCGAGAGCGCGAGATTGGCGGTTTCTGAGCCGACCGCGTCGGTGTGTCCCTCGATCAGGAACGTCTCGGCGGGGTTCTCCTCGACCAGGCGCGACATGGCGTCCGCCAGACCTTCGAGTTTCGCGACCTCGCTCTCGGAGATCGATGCCGAACCGAAGTCGAAGGTGATCGTGTCGAGGTCTATCCGGCGCGCCTTGTCGCGGATGCGCGCGGAACGCTGCACCTCGTCGAGGCCGTAGAGACGCTCGACCCGTTCCACCGGCGGCTGATCGAGGAACGAATAGTACTCGTCCGGGTCGTCGACCCGGCCGGCGTCGAGGATATAGTCGGACACCGGGACAGTGAGCCTCAGGGGCGGCAGGTCGCGACCTGGGTCGCGCCATCCGCGCCGTTCGTCGCGGTCGCGATAGACGAGCACGTATTCGCGCCCGTCAGGCGTGATCCGCGAGCGCCGAACGATGTCGCCGTAGCGATCCCGAACGGTCACGATCATCGTCCCGTTCTCGCGGACGATGGTTTCACGCGAACGGCCGTTGCGCAGTTCCTCGTAGTACACTTCACGCGCGCCGCGGGACATACGGCCCCTATCGTCGCCACGCACGAAGGTGCGGTTGTCGATGCGGATGACGACCCGATCTCCGATCTCCTCCACCACCTCGGCATCCTCCGGACGCTCACGGTCGCGGCGGTCCGGTCGATCGACGCGCCGCCCTTCCTCGGCCGTGACGGCATCGATCTCGGCGGGCTGCACCTCGGCCTGGGCCGCGGCGTCGCTTTCAGGGGGCGGGGCGGCCGGCACTGCCGGCTCGGCGGTATCGGTTTCGCCGGCGTCGTCGGGCGCCGGATCCTCCTTGGCGCTGTCGAGCGCCGGGGCTGCGTTCTCCGGCAGCGGCGAAGCCTCTTCGTCACCCGGCGCCGCGTCCGTCGGGGCGGCATCGGCGGGCGCTTCAGGCGCGGCGTCCGCCGGAGCGTCCTCCGCCGGGGCGTCCTCGGCGGGTGCTTCGTCCGTCGATGGCGTTTCGGGCTGAGGTTCGGCTGCCGGCTCATCCGCCGGTTCCTCGGCAGGCGCGGCCTCGGGCTCCGGCTCGCCGGCCGGTGCTTCCTGGGTGGCAGGCTCTTCGGCTGCCGGTTCCTCCACGGCTGGCTCCTCGGCGGCAGGCTGTTCCGCCGCCGGCTCTTCGGCGGCAGGCTCTTCGGCGGCAGGCTGTTCCGCCGCAGGCGCTTCCTCTACAGGCGCTTCCTGGGCAGCAGGCGCGTCCGTCGCCGGCTCCTCGGCCGCCGGTTCGTCGGCTGCGGGTTCCTCGGCGGCTGGCTGCTCCGCCGAGGGCGCCTCCTCGGCAGGTGCGTCCTGCGGGGCAGCTTCCTGCGGCGCGGGGTCTGCCGGGGGTTGCTCCGCCGGCTGCTCCTCATCCTCCTCCTCGTCGGTGGCCTGCGCCAGCCTCAGAGGGGTGCGGACGGTGGGGACCGGGCCGGTCACGATCGGGTCGACGGAACGTTCCGCCGGAAAGAGGGTCGGATGGGCGGATGGCGCCGCGGCGACAGCCGGTGCTGCCGCGATCAACAGACCGACGGCGGTGCCGGCCAACAGGCGGGTCGGGCTTTTCACGTGCTCGTACTCCTGGCAGGGGTCCCTTCGAACGGCGAAACCCCCCGCTGGCCGAATGGTTCCGGCTCTCACGCGGTATTTCAGGTATCGCGGATGAAGGGCTCGGCCCGGCCGGTTGCAGTCCCGGCCGGGCCAGATCGCCGCTGTCCCCGGAGAGGAGAGGGACGGGGCAGGGAACGGGCCGATGCGCCGGCCCATTCATAAGTGACCACGACAATACGGCGCGCGATTGAAGCCAATCCGGCCAAGTTTGGGCGAACAGTGACAATTCGAGGGCAGGGCGCCGCCACTCTTGACCGCACCGGCGCACTGGCGCAGAGCGTGGCCACGATGGCCGAACCCTACTGGAAGACCAAGACGCTCGGGGAAATGTCGCGGCGTGAGTGGGAAGCGCTGTGCGACGGCTGCGGCAAGTGCTGCCTGGCCAAGCTGGAGGACGAGGACACCGGCGAGATCCACTGGACCAGCGTGGCCTGCCGCCTGTTCGACGCGGCCAGCTGCCGCTGTTCCGACTATACCAACCGCCGCAAGCATGTGCCGGACTGCGTGCGGCTGACGCCGAGGAACGTGCCGCAGCTCGACTGGCTGCCGGCCACCTGCGCCTACCGGCTGGTGGCGGATGGACGCGACCTCGAATGGTGGCATCCGCTGATCTCCGGCACCCCCGACACGGTCCACGAGGCGGGGATCTCGATGCGTGGGCGGGTCACCGCGCTGGACAGCGAAATGGCCGACGACGAGGATTATTTCGCGCACGTGCTCGAAGAGCAGCCCTGACCGCGCGGACGGCCGGGCCGCCGCGCGCCGCGCGCCGAACGACAATTCCCGATGTTCGCTGCCCCGCCAGGCGTGGGTCGAGCAACCTCCGGACGCGCGGTGCGTTATGGCGGCGGAAACCACCGGACCACATGAACGGCCGATGAACGGCCGGTTCCCGGACGGTTCAGCTTGTCGATGGGAAGATGCAGCACCCTCCGGAAGTCCCCCCGACGGAGGTCCGCGCAGAACAAGGAGAACAACAATGACGAAAGCCCTCAAGACCCTGGCGCTCTCGGCCGCGATCGGCCTCGGCGCCATCGCCGCCGTTCCGACCGCCGCCATGGCGCAGAACGGCTTCTATCTCGGTTTCGGCGGCGGCAGCGACCCCCGCGTCGGTGTTTGGGTCGGCGAAAGCGGCCATGCCCATCGCCGCTGGGATCGCCGCCACGACCGCCGCGATTTCCGGCGTGACGCCTCGACCTGCAGCCCCGGCGAGGCCGTGAGCAAGGCACGCCGCATGGGCCTCAGGAACGCCCGCGTCGTCGACACGAGCCGCAACTCGATCACCGTGCGCGGCCGCGACCGCGGCGGGCGGGAGTTCGTTACCTTCGGCCGCTTTGGCCGCTGCCCAGTGATCGGCTGACCGCTGCAATCTGGACATGGAAAGGGCCGGGTGGCGACACCCGGCCCTTTTGTTTGCCGGCCCTCGGCAACCGATCAGTCGAGCTCGAAGGTGACGTTGACCTGGACACGGTAGGAATTCTCGCCCGACTCGACGGGAACCGCGGCATCCTCTGGAATGGCCTTGGCGAGATAGGGCTGCGGGTCGCGCGAATAGGCAAGCTCCGAAATCTCGACCACCTTGCCCAACGAGACGCCGGCGGCCTCCGCAAGCGTGCGCGCCTTCTCGATCGCATCGGCGACGGCGCGCTTGCGCGCCTCGGTCAAGATGGCCGATGGGTCCTCGGTCGAAAAGACGATCGAGCCGCCCTGGTTGACTCCGAGGGAGACGGCCTGGTCGATGATTTCGCCCGTCCGCGAAAGGTCGCGCACGCGGATCGAGATGGTGTTCGACACCTGGTAGGCGACCAGCGTCGCGACCTGCGTTCCATCCGGCTTGTTGTCGTAGGAATAGCGCGGGTTGATCTGGATGCCGGCGGTCTGGAGGTCGCGCTCGGCGACGCCAGACGCCTTCATCGCGGCGATAACGGCGGCCATGGCGTCGTTGTTGGCGGTGAGCGCCTCGCGCGCGGTCGCCGCCTCGCGCATCACGGTCAGCGAGATCATCGCGAGGTCAGGCCTGACCGCGGCCTCGCCCTCACCAGTGACCATCACGCGCGGGGCAGGGGGCGGCACCTGGGCCGAGGCGATCACGGGCAGGGCGAGCGAGACGGCGAGCGCAATCAGGGAAGGGCGGATCATCATTGCAAGAACTCCTCGAGGCAGGCGCCCGCAAGTAGGGCGTCTTTGTGGGCCGAATGCGGCACGGGCGATCGGGGCCGCCTCCGCCTAACATGAGACGCAGCCGGCGAACGGTTCCTTGGCGACGCGGGCGCCCCGGAAATAATCGAAGGCGTACCCACGGCATGCACGGGGGCGGCCCGCCGCATTCATGCGCATGGGACGACCAGCTCGCTTGTCTCGGGGGCGGAACCCCACTAAACGAGGCGCGGGGCCTGTAGCTCAATGGTCAGAGCCGGCGGCTCATAACCGCTTGGTTGGGGGTTCGAGTCCCTCCGGGCCCACCATTTTGCGCACATATTGTAGAGACCAATCTCGAGCGGTTCAAAACCAAATCGGAGCGGTTCAAAACCAAGTTTGAGCGGTTCAAGTTGTTCGCCGGGAACCGAACTAAGCATTTAATTTTGAACGATATCTCGCTGCGCCTTCGTCAGACGATATGATTGACGGCACGTGCTCTCGCCTTGTTTCTGACACAATGCGGGGTGTCACGGTGACAAGCACGAGCGATTCAATCCGGCGCTTGTCGGCCGTGTTTAACGACTTGTTCGCACTGACAGCGCCCTCATGTGTACGCGTGTGATCGCAAATTCGACTTCGGCCAAGCAGCAGCGGAAATACCATAGCACGTGGACCTCTGGTGAGTTTGCGCCAGCCGGAAGCTTCATGGAGATTGACGGTGATCAACTGCGGTGCAGGTGCGCGCAGTCGGTCGTGGGGGTCGATCAGCCGTCGATCTGAAAGCCGACCATCCGGACGAGGCCCTTGCGGACGAAGACCCCCGGGCCCTTGGTATCGGTTTCCGGAACGAACTCGATGCCTTCCTGCTCTAGTGCCTTTTGCACGCGCAGCGACGTCTCCAGCCCGACGGGCTGGCATGACTCGATCCGGACCAGCGACCGCTTGCTGACCCCAGCCTTTCGAGCCAGGTCGACCGCGCTCATGTCGAGAAGGACTCGCGCGGCTCGGAGGAGGTCATAGGAGGCTTGCATCAGCGACATCTAGCCGGAGAAGAAGCGCTATTCCAGCCAATTGCCGCGACGCCAGCGGCGGCGTCTCGACGCCACCCCGGCCGACGCCGTATTTGGAGCTCATCCGGCGAGTCGCACTGATTCGTCGAATCCTTGGGCGGCAGAGGAAGGGGCATCGGCATGGTCGTGCAGTTGAAGCGTGGCGACGGAAACAGCCCGGGGTTCGACAGGCTTCTCCTGAAGCTCGACTGCCTCGTCACTGATATGAAGGCGCTTCAGGATGGAAGTCTGCCGGAAGACTTGGCAGGCGTCGAGCCTCCCATCCTCGATCGCTGGGCGCCGGCGTTCGGGAACAACGTCTACCTCGTCGGGCTGTCGACGGGCCATCCGAAGCTCGTCGGCGAAAACAGGCTGATCAGCACGTCCGAGCTCATGCTGGTGTCGGAGGACCAGACATGGGCGCGGACCTTGTCGCGCTGGTATCGCCTCGGGCGCGAGGTGAGCCGCACTGAACTGGACGGATGAGGAGGCGTCGTGGCCCGCGCTTCCCGCCCCTCAGCCGAGCTTCAGCAGCTTCACTTCGAGCGCAGGAGCCAGCAGGTGATTGCCGGAACTCGTCTTCCGACCGAAGTCGACCTGCTGCGCGGCATCCCCTTCTTTCGGGACGATGTCCGCGAGGACATCAGGGAGTTCACGGAGCGTGCCGCCGAGCATATCCGCATCAGTGAAGTGGATGGGCTCGATTCCTTGCTCGGCATATTGGACAGCCTCGCGTTGGCTCCCGGCGCCGAGGCACTCGCGCTGCTGGAAGCCGAGCTCAGGAATCACTCCGGTGCAGCGGTCCGTACCACCGACGTCTGGCGGATGCGCTGCCGCATCTACCGGGCAGCTTGCGGCGAAGCCGATGCGGCGGCGTTCGTGGCGGCGGAAATCGCCGCGCTTAGCCTCGAGGACATCCGGCAAGGACACGGTCGAAACCTCGTATGGCGCTCGCTTGGTTGGGCCGTGCATTCGCGCCGGATGGAGGACTGGCACGGAACCGGCGCGCGCATCAGCTTCGCCGGCAAGCACTACCGGGAGGGCGTCGCCGCGTATGCGAAGGAGTTCAGCAGGGCATTCGAACTAACCTCAGCGGTTCAGGGAGGATCGGTGCCGAGCGGCAAGGCTGCTCCGAAGCTGGACGAGACGACGGACGGGTCCCGGTCTGGTTCCGGCGAAGGAGGCGTTGTGGTCTTCCGGACCATCGGTATGGCGACGACCAAGGGAGGCGCCGAGGTCGGCAAGGACTACGAGAAGCTCGTCGGCAAGGCGCTGCCGCTGTCGCCGGTCCCAGATCTCGACCTGGTTCGGAGAATCCTGATCGAGGAGTTTCCCTATGCGGCGTCAGTGATCGAAACCGTCCTGCGTGACCTCGGCGGCCGCGCCGATGTCCATGTCCGGCCGACCCTGCTGGTCGGTCCACCCGGCTCGGGCAAAAGCCACTTCGCGCGGCGGCTCGCAGAGGTACTGAAGACCCCGTGGGAGATGATTCCTTGCGCCGGCGTGTCAGACAGCATGCATGGAGGGACATCGCGGAAGTGGACAAGCGGTGAGCCAAGCCTTCCCGTGGCAGTGATCCGCACGCACCGGCACGCCGGTCCCTTCATTATCCTCGACGAGATCGAGAAGGCGGGCACCGGCCGCCACAACGGAAACCTTCACGACGTGGTGCACGGGCTGCTCGAGCGCGAGACGGCGTCGCGATGGCACGATCCTTACATCGACGCGCCCTGCGACCTCTCGCAGGTCTCCTGGATCATGACGGCAAACACCGTCGAGCCCGTACCGAAGTCGCTACGCGACCGCTGCCGCTGCATCCGCTTTCCGGAACCCGGGCCTGAGCACCTCGCCGTGCTCGCCCAGCGGCTGCTCGCCGAACTCTACCGCGAGAAAGGATTCGATCCGAAGTGGGCGCTCCCGCTCGACGGGGTCGAGATCGAGGCGCTGTCGGCCGCATGGCCTGGTGGCTCCATCAGAACCCTGCAGCGGATCGTGGACCGGCTCATCGACGTCAGGGAGGCGAGCATGACCCGCTGCTAGCGCGCCCGTTAAACCTTCAGCACCCAGTCATTGGATGCCCCTGGAACCGCCAAGGCAGGGATTCGATTGCGTCGAAACCTTCACGCCGCCGTCCTGCGAGTAGGCGCCAGGGATTCGACGTGCCGTCACCCAGCCGACGTCTCCGTGGAGTAGACATGAAGTTCTGGATATTCTCGGACCTGCACCTCGAATACGCACCGCTGCGGGAAACGCTCAAGATACCGGACGCCGACGTCTGCGTCGTCGCCGGCGACCTCTGCCGCGGCCCGGCCAACGGCGTCCGTTGGCTGGCCGAACACATCGCGCCGTCGATGCCCTGCGTATGCGTCGCCGGAAACCATGAGTTCTACAAAGGCTCGATCCGCGAAGGATTGGAGGAAGGTAGGAGGGCCGCGCTGGAATTCCCGGGCGTGCACTTCCTGGAGAAAGACACCGTCACGATCGGCGGCATCCAGTTCGTCGGCGCCACGCTCTGGACCGACTACCGCATCGAGGGCCATCAGCCTCTCGCGATGCGGCACGCCCGGGCGCGGATGAACGACTACCGCCAGATCGCGCTGCAGCGGAAACCCTGGCAGCGCTTCGCTCCGGAAGCGGCGGCGCGGATACATCAGGATTCGAGGCGCTTCATCGAGAACGCCCTGCGCACCGCAAGCATTCCCAGCGTTGTCGTCACTCACCATCTGCCGCACGCGGCGTCACTGCCGGACCACTTCCAGGGCGATCTGCTCAACGGTACCTACGCGTCCGACCTCACGGAAGTCATCCAGACCGGCCGTCCCGCTCTCTGGGTGCACGGACACACTCATGATAGCTGCGATCACTGGGTCGCCGAGACCCGCATCGTTTGCAACCCTCGCGGATACGACACGGAGAATGGCCGGTTCGATCCCGGGAAGGTGGTGGAGCTTTCGGACTTCGGACTCAGCAAAGGCTGAGCATTTTGATCGCGCTCATTGGTGAATCGGAAGGGCAGCAAAGCGCCCCAATTGCGGCCGTTGGTTGGCGTCAAAGACTTCTCGAAAGCCGACGTTTGTTTTTCAGCAGCTGTTGTCAGTGCTCTTGCATTCTTGTCGATCAAAATCGAAAGTGAGGCTTGAGGAGGAACCAATGCAGCTCGAACGCGCGCGGATCAAGAACTTCCGGTCGCTTCGGGACATCGAAGTAGATTTTGGCGCGCACACTGCATTCATCGGGGGTAACGGCGCCGGCAAGTCGTCAATCCTCAAGGCGATCGAAAAGTTCTATTCATCATCGAAGCATTGTGACGCCGATGATTATTTCGGACGAGATCAAGAACAAGCGATTGAGATTGAGCTGACCTTCGATCAGCTGAGCGAACAAGAGGCTGCATCGTTCGAGGGCCGGGTTCGTGACGGCAAGCTTATAGTCACCCGCATTTTCGACGGCGGCCCGTCGAGCGGACGTTATCACGGTGTGGTCCCTCAGATCCCCGATTTTGTAGCGATCCGATCGCAAACCGCCGCAAACCCGAAGCGCGCCGCGTACAATGCCCTTCGCGATGCGAATCCCTTGTATGCGGCATTGCCTAACGCCGGGAGCGCGGCTGCCGTCGACCAAGCACTACTGGAATGGGAGGGGAACCATCCTGCTCAGCTGGTGCTGTTGCCGGACGATGGTCAGTTTTTCGGCTTCCAGAACAACAGCCGCGGCAAACTTCAGCGTCATACGAGTTTCGTGTTCATTCCAGCCGTGCGCGAGGCGGCGGCGGATGCTGCGGACGGCAAGACGAGTGTAATTGGCAAGCTTCTTGAGCTTCTGGTGCGCAGTCAGATCTTGCAACGACCGGATGTTCAGGCCTTCAAAGCGCAAATGACCGAGGCTTACCAGGCGCTTGTTTCTGCCGAGAACATGCCCGAGCTTGGTACTTTGGCGGGCTCCCTAACCGCCGACCTTCGCGGCCTGTATCAAGACGCCGAAGTGGCGCTGAACTGGCGCGAGATCGGAGAAATGCCGGTTCCGTTGCCAATGGCGGACGTCCTCCTAAAGGATGATGGGTTCGGAGGGCCGGTGGATCGGCAAGGCCACGGTCTCCAGCGCGCGTTCATCTTCACTTTGCTCCAGCATCTGGCACGCACGGCGGTGCCGGAGGCCGACGATGCCGTCGTGGGTGGCGGCGACGGAGCGCATGACGCTGCGGCGGTGGTGGCACAGGCGCCGACTCTGATTCTCGCCATCGAAGAGCCAGAACTCTATCAGCACCCGACCAAGCAGCGGCATTTCGCTGAGGTGCTGCGCGGTCTGAGCAGTGGCACCCTCCCGGGGGTCCAGGGGCACACCCAGATCATTTTCGGATCGCATTCGCCGATCTTTATCTCGATGGGCAAGGCGGATGAAATCCGGCTTGCCCGGCGTTCGGTATGCGCTGACAGCGCGTTCAAGCAATGCAGCTTGCAGGCGCTCGACCTTGATATCGTCGCACACGAGCTCGAGCGTGGCTGGGATAAGCCCGCCGGCTCATACAGCGCACAGACCTTGATGCCGCGGCTCCACATTCTCGGCGCCGAATTAGCCGAAGGATTCTTCGCCAATGGCGTCATCCTGGTTGAGGGTCGTAGCGATAAGGCGGCGCTTGCCGCGACGGCACAGATGCTCGGCGTGAATTTCGAGGCGGCCGGGATCGCGATCCTTTCGGCCGAAGGCAAAGCCAATCTCGATCGTCCCTACGTGATCTTCCGGCAGCTGGGCATTCCGACATTCCTACTGTGGGATTGCGATCAGAATCTGCCCGAAGCCAAACGAACGCCGGCAACAGATCTTGCTCTGAGCAAGCTCGCGATGCCAGCCAACGTGTTCAATGCCGCTCCGATCGTCGATCTCGTCAGCGATTGCTATGCCCATTTCGGTACGACGTTGGAAAATCGGTTGAAGGAGGACCTCACACCGGAGGTACATGCGGCATGTCTTGCCGCAGCCTGCGAGCCCTTCGGCGTGAACCCCAGCAATGACACGCAGAAGATTCCCGAGGTCGTCTACCAGACACTGCTGCGTGCGAAGGAGCAGGGACGCGAGAGCGAGATGCTGAAGAACCTCATTCGTTCGATGTGGCGCTTTTTCCGCAACGAAGATATTCCGGGCGAAGCCCAGCCGCAAACGCCGGTCGCCGCCGCGTGAAAGTCGAGGACGGTTCCAGTGAACGCGTGCTGGCGCATGACCGACGCGCCCATGGCCCTTGGAGTGACCTCGCGCTCCATACTATCGGGTGGCGAGCATTTCAGGACTTGTGTTCGCAGGTCTGTGAAGTCGTGCTGGGTCGTCCCGTCGAGATATTTCGGGAGGCCCAGGACGGCGGACAGGACGCAGTATTCCTTATCCCTTCAGGATCGGAAGCGCCGCCGATCGGCACGGTTCAATGCAAGCATACCTCGGAGGCCGGAAAAGCGCTGAGGACAGGCGACCTCTCCGGCGAGATCGAAAACGTCGAGGAATTGGTCAAGGCGGGTCAGGCCGATACCTACGCATTCATGACCAACATGAGCGTGGACGCGCCTGTCGCCGCCGCGATGCGCGCGCGACTGCGCGCCGTTGGCGTGCGCAAGCCTCATATTCTGGGCCGCCAATACATCGTACGCGCAATCAGAAGCAGTCCACGTCTGCGTGCGCTCGTCCCACAGGTGTACGGCCTTGGCGATCTCACCTCGATCGTCGATGAGCGGCTGAGCGAACAGAGCCGGGCCCTGCTCGACAGTTGGGTCCCAAAATTGCGGACCTATGTCCCAACAAAGTCCCATCGCGAAGCTGTCAACGCGATCTCGAAGCATGGCGTGGTGCTTCTTCTCGGCAATCCGTCAAGCGGCAAATCGGCGATCGGTGCCATTGTTTCCACGATCGCCTCGGAGAACCCGAATAACACCGTCCTTGCCCTAACGAGCCCCCGCGATTTTGAGGCTGGATGGAACCCGAACGACCCCGGCCGCTTCTTCTGGATCGACGACGCTTTCGGTTCAAACGTGCTGCGCGAGGACTACGTCCAAGACTGGGCTTCCGCTTTTTCGAAGCTTCGCGCGGCGATCAATCATGGTAACCGCTTCCTCCTGACTTCGCGCAAGCACATCTATGAGGGGGCTCGACCGCGGCTCGGTCAGCGCAACCTCGCGCAGTTTGCCGACGGTAGTGCCGTCGTCGACGTGGGCGACCTGACCTTCGAGGAGAAGGCGCAGATCTTATACAACCACGTCAATTTCGGCGAGCAGAGCCAGAGCTGGCGATCAAGCGTGAAGCTCCATCTCCCGGCCGTCGCCGCCGTTAAGGATTTTCTTCCCGGCATTGCCGAGCGACTTGGAGACCCGAATTTCACCAAGGGGCTGGCGCCGCGCGAGAGTTCGCTCGTCCGGTTCATGGAGGAACCGACCGAACACCTCATTGATACGGTCAGTGCGCTGGACGACCGACTGCAAGCTGCGCTTATCCTCGTTTATGTGCATCAAGCCGGCTTCGATCCGGGCGATCATGATCCGCTCGCGGCAAAGGCGGTCGCCGAACTAACCGGCTACTCGATCTCGAAGATCCAGGATTGCTTCGCCGAGCTTAAGGGTTCTTTTCTAAAGCTTTCTGGGCCCAGATGGACTTTCGCACACCCGACGATCTCGGACGCGTTAACGGAGATCATGCGGCAGAAGCCGCACATGATGGCTGCGCTGATCCGCGGTGCGCCGATCGATACCATTCTGGGCACCTTTACCTGCGAGGGATCGCCGATCATTCGAGACGCGCTTGTTATCCAAGCCGCGCTAAACGATGCATTGGTTGCTCGCCTCGGTCGTACGCCGGACGAGCGGCACCTCAATTGGCTTTTGTTCCACTTCCTGTCCTACCGCGCCAGCGAAGTTGTTTTCGCAAAGGTTATCCAGCAATTTCCGGATTTACTTCGGCGATCTTGCTGGGGGACGGAGCTAGTGGGCAATGACCCCCAGCTTACAGCGTATGGCCGTGCAAATCGTCTCGGGCTTTTACCCAAAGACCTGCGCTTGGAAGCGACGGAAATACTTGAAACGGCTGCTCATTCGTCGCTGGACGTTTCCTTTTTTGAAGAAGAGGATATGCTTGCTCTGTTATCGCCGTTGCGCCTGATCGGCCTGGGAATGGCGTTGCGCACGACGGTCTTGCCATCGCTGCAGGAGCGCATAGAGGAAATTTCGGCAGATGCCGATCTCGACGAAGAGCCAGACAGCCACTTCAAGAAGCTCTTGGATGTTTTGGAACGCGTGGAGGCGCTCGGCGTCGATTCCGGCGCAGCGACGTTGATCGAAGATGCTCGGGACCAAGTCAGACGCTCGGTTGACGAAATCGAAGAGCGTAAGCGGGAGCGTGATGAAGGGATGGAGAGCGAAACGGATTGGACGCATATCGTAACGCAGAAGAAGGAGGACGCAACCGTTTCGGCTGTGCCCCCAACAAACCGCTCGATATTCGACGACGTCGACAAATAGAGCGACCGGTTCGCCGAGTGGGCAGATAAATTGATAAACGGATGGCCGGAGGCTGGACGCTCAATCAGCTGCCGATGTCTTGGATGGTGCAGTAGGTGAACGGCGGCTATTTGCGCAACCGCCGCGGAAACCTGCCAGTCCGTTTTCGGCCCCCATTTCAGAAAAGCAGGCGGGGAAAGATCCGGCCCTCTCAGCGCCAACGCGAGGTGACCGGCGTCGGACTGCAGGCTAGAATTTTTCCCCGCGCACCACGCAAACCCGCGTGGTCATGACGATCAGTCTGTAGCTGTCCAGAAGAGGCTCGAGGCCGCGCACCATCGCCTCGGCGACGTCATCCGACGCGATTGCCAGAACGAGGAGCTTGGTGTCTGCGCCGGTTACCCGGTCTTCGCGCCATCGTCCGTTGCTCCCGGAGCCACCGAGCGCTGGCAGGATCGTGTAGCCACCGGCGCCTGCCGCCTCGACGATGCTTGTGACGACATCGACCAGAGGCGCGTCGAGCAGGATTTCGACCTTTATGCGTTCGATGCTTGCGTTCATGACCCCGCGAAGCTCCTCGCGAACCAGATGTAGAGGGGGATGCCCAGCGTGACGTTGAAGGGGAAGGTCACGCCGAGCGACATGGCGAGCGATGTGCCTGCATTCGCCTCCGGCAAGGCCATGCGCATGGCGGCCGGAACCGCGATGTAGGAGGCGCTGGCGGCGAGGATGCCGAGGGCGGCCGCATCGGCGACGCCGAGACCTAAGGCCGTGCCGAGCAACGTGCCGACCAGGCCGTTCGCGATCGGGATGGCGAGCGCGAGCCCGGCCAGCGGCAGCGTGAGCGACCGCGTTTCGCGCAGGCGGCGTGCCGCGATCAGACCCATGTCTAGCAGGAACAGGCACAGGATGCCGCGGAAGCCGGCCTCGAAGACCGGCTCGATCTGGTTATAGCCGTCCCTACCGGCCACGAGGCCGATCAGGAAGCTCCCGACCAGCAGGACGACGGAGCCGTTGAAGAGCGTCTCGTGGACAATGCGGCCGGCTGCTATGCCGCCAGCCTTCGTTGCTCGTCGCGCCAGCAGAAGACCGACCACGATCGCCGGCGTCTCCATCAGCGCCAGAACCGCGATCATGTACCCGCTGGCGGCAAGACCTGCGAGCTTGAGGATCTCCATGCCCGCCACGAAGGTGACGACGCTGACCGAGCCGTAATGGGCGGCGATCGCCGCCGCGTCGGTTGCCGACTGCCGGCCAAGGCTACGGACCAGCCAGAACGCAGGCAGCGGCAGCGCCACAGACAGCGCAAGTCCGAGAACCGCAGCGACGGCAAGCTCCGTGGTAAAGCCCTCCGCCGCCACGGCGACGCCGCCCTTCAGGCCGATGGCGACCATCAGATAGATCGCCATCGCCTTGCCGGCTGCTTCCGGGACGGTGAGGTCCGAGCGGGCAAAGGCCGCAAACGCGCCGAGCCCGAAGAACAGCACCATCGGGGAGAGCAGCGTTGCCGTCATGCGGGAGCCTCGGTCCGGCGTGTCCGCCACAGCGAGTACAGGATCCCGGCGGCGATGATCGACAGCGTCACGCCAAGCGAGAGCGCGGCAGGGAACTTCTCAAGCCCCAGGAGGTCGGCGACGAAGATCTTCGAACCGATGAAGATCAGCACGATGGCGAGCGCCGGCTTCAGGTACTGGAAGCGGTGGATCATGGCGGCCAGCGCGAAATAGAGCGCGCGCAGACCGAGGATCGCGAAGATGTTCGACGTGTAGACGATGAACGGGTCGGTGGTGATCGCGAAGATGGCGGGCACCGAGTCGACCGCGAAGATGACATCGGCGATCTCGACCATGACCAGCGCCATGAAGAGCGGCGTCATGAACCAGACCATGCGGCCGGTCTGCGGGTCGGACTTCTTCACGAAGAAGTCCTGGCCGTGGTGCTCGTCGGTCACGCTGAAGCGTCGCCGCAGGAAGCGCACAAGCGGGTTCTGCCCGATCTCGGGTTCCTTGTCGCCCATGACCAGCATCTTGATGCCGGTGACGATCAGGAACGCGGCGAAGATGTACAGCACCCAGGAGAACTCGGAGACGAGCGTGGCGCCCAGGCCGATCATGACGGCGCGCAGCACGATCACGCCGAGAATGCCCCAGAACAGCACTCGATGCTGGTAGATGCGCGGGACGGCGAAGAAGGAGAAGATCAGCGCGATGACGAAGACGTTGTCGAGCGCCAGCGTCTTCTCGACCACGAAGCCGGTCAGATAGTTCATGCCGGGCTCGGCGCCGAGCTGCCACCAGACCCATCCGCCGAAGGCGAGGCCGAGGCCGATATACATGCCAGAGAGCATCAGGCTCTCGCGCACCTCGATCTCCCGGTTGTCGCGATGAAGCACGCCGAGATCGAAGGCCAGGAGGGCGACGACGATGCCGAGGAAGGATAGCCACATCCAGGCGGGCTTTCCCAGCCATTCGACGGAGAGAAACGCAAGATCCATGATCAACAAACTCCAGCCGGCACGCGATGAGGATCGCGTCCGACATCGCGAGAGGACCGGCGTCTCTCGCCAGAGAGGCCCGGACTTTCAGATGAAGGGTCGAAGCCGCCGACCGTATCGACCGGGCGGCGGCTTCGCGAAGCGCTTCAGGTGGCGAAGCGGCGGATAACCGCCATCGCGCCGAGTATGAGGAGCGTGCCCACCAACCAGAGCAGTGTCACTGCCGGTCCGCCGACGAGGCCGACGACGTCGCCACTCCAGGCGATCCAACCGCCCGCGACATCTACGGACCCGAGCAGGTCCCCGACGAACCCCAGCGCGGCGTAGCCTGCGAGCGCCAGCAGCGACCAGGCGGCGATCAGCGCGACGGCACCGTATTGGACAACGCGGGCAAGCTTGCTGTTTCGTTGATCGTCAGGGTTCACGGCCATCTCCTCGGTGTTCGAGCAGCGCCGAACGCGTCGCCTTCCTCTGCTGTCTCTTGCCGTTCCGCTCGTCCCGACGACGCTGGAGATCCTCGCGGATCTTCTGACGCATCCTGCCAATCTCCTGGGAGAGTGCACTAAGCGTCGCGTAGTCGCGATCGCCGCGCATGAGCATCTCGGCAAGACGTCTCTTCATAGTCCGGTAGCGGCCGGCGATGTCACCGAACAGGCGCTGACCGGCGGCGCGCAAGCGCTGCCTGCGGCCGGGTCTTTCGATCACCTCTACCGTGGTCACTTCAAGACCTCTCCGAAAGAAGCGGGCGATGCGACCGGCGTCGCACGACCGGGATCGGAATGGTCTCACCGCGGCGGTTCATCCGCTCGATGAACTCGATCTGGTCGCGGAACCGGAGCTTCAGGCGCTTGAGCGCGCTCAGGCGCAATTGGTCCGGGACGGGCCGGGCCTGCTCATCTTCAATCCGCGCCTGAACAGTGGCGCGGCGATGACGAAGCGACTTGATGAACGGATCCATGCGATTGCCTCCTTTGGCTGTCGATGCGCAGGAGGTGGGGAACCACCGGATATAGCGCAAATTGATTGTTGTAATTGGTGCGATAGCTTTTAACTAATATACATGCCGTTTCGCCCCTCGTTCCGCCAACTCGAATACGTCGTGGCCCTGCACGACCTTGGGCACTTCGCGCGAGCTGCACGCCACTGCAACGTGTCGCAGCCTACGCTGTCTGTGCAGATCGCGCTGGTCGAGCAGGGGCTTGAAACACCATTGTTCGAGCGCACCTCGTCTCAGGTCATCGCGACCCCTGCCGGCGAAAAGCTCGCGCGGGGCGCTCGCGTCCTGCTCGCCTCCATGGACGAACTGCTTAGCGACTTGTCCTCCCAGGCCACAGCTCTGGGCGGCACGATCCGACTCGGCACGCCGCCTACTTTCGGTCCCTACTTCCTGTCGAGATTGCTGCCGAAGCTACACGAGCAGTACCCGGCCCTGCAGGTCTATATCCGCGAAGACAATCCAACCGCGATCGAGGGTCTGGTTGCGGATGGCAGTCTCGACTGTGGTCTCGGGCCATCTCCTGAACACACTGGTCTGGCCTTCTCCCGCATCGGTCGGGAGAAGCTCTATCTAGGCGTTCCCGCGGAACACGCCCTTGCCAAGCTGTCCACCGTCAGCCTGCGCGATCTCGCCGGCGAGAAACTGCTCGCACTGGGCCGGGGTCACCGTCTTCTGGAGAATGTCCGACACCTCGCCGAGGCGTCCGGTGCTCGGATCATCGAAGACTTCGAAGGCACCAGCCTTGATGCAATTCGACAGATGGTGTCGATCGGCATGGGGCTGTCGGTGTTCCCGGAACTCTACGCCCGTGCCGAGTTCCGCCCTGAGGACGACGTCAGGCTGATCGCGTTCCATGACTGGAACGAGCAGCGCGAGGTCGGTCTGTACTGGCGCGACGGCAGCGGGCGGGAACGGCATTATCATGCGCTGGCGGAGGCTGCGGACCGTGTCGGTGCCATGCTGGGGCTTCGGTAATGACGCGAATACCGGACGGGTGCGCGATGGGATCGGTCCAGTCGATCGGTGCAATCTGCCTGCCGCGCCATGTCGGTTCGGATGCCAATCACGCAATATCCGAACCACTACTGGCTACCCACAGTGCAAACCGCTGCAATTTCCCCCCTTTTGCGGCCAGGCGGTGCACGTCTGTCTGCTCGCCTTCGGCCAGCCCGACTTCAGTGAAGCGAGATGATGCCATCGACCGCCCGCCATTCGGACGGTCGGATCAGGCGGTGGTGCGCGACCCTCACCGAGTGCAGCGCACCTTCGAGCGTCTCCGTCCAGTAGTCGAGAAAGCCGCGCAGTTCGGGAAACTGCGGCGCCAAATCGTAGTCCTGCCAGACATAGAGCTGAAGAAGGCTCGGATGATCGGGGAGATGATAATGGATCTCCGCTGTCGTCAGGCCGTAGCCTTCCATCTGGAGCCGGAATTCCTTGCTGACCATGCGCATCTCCTCTCCGGATCGTAGCGGCTCATGCGTCGAGTTGATGCGTCGCGACGCGGGCGTTGACTGGTCGACCCTGTACCGCCTGTGAATCGAGCAGACGCAGCGCTTCCATGATCTCGTCGAAGGCGACGGGGCGCTTTGCACCTGGCGGTTTTCGCAAGGCGGGTATGGATTCGACGGCGCAGGCGTCGGAAGCCCATGCTGCCAGGATGGCACGCTTTTCCGGGACATCGAGGTTGGGCGCCCCGAGAACGTCGACAGGATGGTCGAAGAAGCGAGCGGGAGCGAGCAGGCGGTCGAGAGCCATGTCGTCCGTTTCAGGAGCAAAGGAAGGAATGATCGCCGGGAATTTTCGCGTCATGGTTAGACCTCCGTCTGCTGAATTTTCTCCTTCAGGTCGTGCCGCCGTCACGCTGACGGTCCAGTCACGGTGCCGGCGATTTTGGCAAATCGGATCAAAATTTCAAGTCGTCATCGCCGCGATTAGCGTCACGAATACAGCGTCCTAGCGGACTTTCCCACGTGTGCAGAAAATTTTCCGTCTCGGTCTTGAAACACGAAAATCGTGAAACTAGCTCGATGGCGCGCGATGCCGGCAACGGGTCGCGCGCCCCGCTCCGGTCTCCGGACCGGTGCGGTGGAACCTCTCACAATCTGTTTGTCCAGAAGGAGAACGATATGACGTTCCGTCCATTGCACGACCGCATCCTGGTCCGGCGCATCGAGGCCGAGGAGAAGACCGCAGGCGGCATCATCATTCCCGACACCGCGAAAGAAAAGCCGAGCGAGGGGGAGGTCATCGCCGTCGGACCCGGCGCGCGCGACGAGGCCGGCAAGATCGTCGAACTCGATTTGAAGGTCGGCGACCGCATCCTGTTCGGAAAGTGGTCCGGCACGGAGATCAGGCTCGACGGCGAAGACCTGCTCATCATGAAGGAAAGCGACGTGATGGGTGTCATCGAGCAGGCCGTGGCCTTCAAGAAGGCTGCCTGACGGCGCCCTCGTCCCACCAACCAGTCAACGAAAGCTGCCTACAGAAGGAGTGATCCAATGGCTGCCAAGGAAGTGAAGTTCCATTCCGACGCGCGCGAGAAGATGCTGCGCGGCGTCGACATCCTCGCCAACGCCGTGAAGGTGACGCTCGGCCCGAAGGGACGCAACGTCGTCATCGATAAGTCGTTCGGCGCGCCTCGCATCACCAAGGACGGCGTCACCGTCGCCAAGGAAATCGAGCTGGAAGACAAGTTCGAGAACATGGGCGCGCAGATGGTGCGCGAGGTCGCGTCGAAGACCAATGATCTCGCCGGCGACGGCACCACGACTGCGACCGTGCTCGCCCAGGCGATCGTCAAGGAAGGCGCCAAGGCCGTCGCGTCGGGCATGAACCCGATGGACCTGAAGCGCGGCATCGACAAGGCGGTCGACGCGGTCGTCGCCGAGCTGAAGGCCAATGCGCGCAAGATCTCGAAGAACGACGAGATCGCGCAGGTCGGCACCATCTCCGCGAACGGCGATGCCGAGATCGGCCGTTTCCTGGCCGAGGCGATGCAGAAGGTCGGCAATGAGGGCGTCATCACGGTCGAGGAGGCCAAGACCGCAGAGACGGAGCTCGAAGTGGTCGAGGGCATGCAGTTCGACCGCGGCTACCTCTCGCCCTACTTCATCACCAATCAGGACAAGATGCGCGTCGAGCTCGATGAGCCCTATGTGCTGATCCACGAGAAGAAGCTCGGCAATCTGCAGGCCATGCTGCCGGTGCTCGAAGCGGTGGTGCAGTCGGGTAAGCCGCTGCTGATCATCGCCGAGGACGTCGAGGGCGAGGCGCTTGCAACGCTGGTCGTCAACAAGCTGCGCGGCGGCCTGAAGGTGGCGGCCGTCAAGGCGCCCGGCTTTGGCGACCGCCGCAAGGCCATGCTGGAGGACATTGCGATCCTCACCGGCGGCACGGCGATCAGCGAGGACCTCGGCGTCAAGCTTGAGAACGTGACGCTCGCGATGCTCGGCCGCGCCAAGAAGGTGGTGATCGAGAAGGAGAACACGACGGTTGTCGACGGCGCCGGCTCGAAGGCCGAGATCGACGGCCGGGTGAAGCAGATCAAGGCGCAGATCGAGGAGACCACGTCCGACTACGACCGCGAGAAGCTGCAGGAACGCCTCGCGAAGCTCGCAGGCGGCGTTGCCGTCATCCGCGTCGGCGGCGCGACGGAAGTCGAGGTCAAGGAGAAGAAGGATCGAGTCGACGACGCGCTGCATGCCACCCGTGCGGCGGTCGAGGAAGGCATCCTGCCCGGCGGCGGCGTGGCCCTGCTGCGCGCGGCCAAGGTGCTCGACGGCGTCGCTGCCGACAATCCCGACCAAAAGACCGGCATCGAGATCGTGCGCCGCGCGATCGAGGCGCCCGTGCGGCAGATCGCCGAGAACGCCGGCGCGGAAGGCTCGATCATCGTCGGCAAGCTGCGCGAGAAGTCGGAGTTCGGCTGGGGCTGGAACGCCCAGACCAACGAATTCGGCGACCTCTACGCCCAGGGCGTGATCGATCCCGCCAAGGTCGTGCGCACCGCGCTGCAGGACGCGGCTTCGGTCGCCGGGTTGCTCGTCACCACCGAGGCTATGATCGCCGAGAAGCCGAAGAAGGAAGCACCGCCAGCCATGCCCGCCGGCGGCATGGACTTCTGACAGGCATCGAGGCCCGCGCTCGTTCAAGAGCGCGGGCCGTTCATTAAGGATGCGGTCCCACGGCGAAACAAGATTGCGCCTGGGCCGCCCCGTCTGACGGTGGGCGCACTGGTTGCCCACAGCCCGTTCCGGCAGGTTGCTGATCGCAAATGGATCTGGCAGGGCAGATTTCCGCGGAGGTTCACCAGAACCGGACTGTCCGGAGACGGCCCCGCTGCTGACGAGCGGTACTGCGGCCTCGGAAGCAATGTGATTGCGATCGTTTACTCAGTGTCCCGCGTTGCTCGCCGTGTGTCAGTTCCAGCGCCGGGGCCGGGAATTTCGAGGTCATGAGCATCCTGTCCTTCGCTGTCACTTCTATCCAGCGTGCGGCGTCCTGCCCGCAGGACTGGACTACCGGGGTAGATGGTCTTCCCAGTAGTCCAGGCTGGCGTCCAGCGTCCCGCGGAAGACGTACTCGTCAAACTGGTCGTCGGCCAGACTGCCGCCGTTCCATGCGATTTCCGTCACGCTCTCCGTCACCTTCCGTCCGAGAAGCCCGTACTCCGCCGCATAAGGCGCGACGATTTTCTCGATCATCCAGCCGAGCTTGGTCATAGGCTTCACCGCCGCAAAGCCTTGTGGAATCCGGACGCGTAGCGCGTCGATGTCCTTGCCGCCGCAGCCATGACGAATGCGCAGGACCGCCTTGTATGCCGCTTCCTGTCGACCGTCCGGCAAGCCCGTCTGCTTCCGAGGTCCACAGGTACCGCATCAAAGGAACGCGTCTTGAGCAGCGACACATCCCGGATGCGTGTCGACCATAGAAAGCGCGGGTAGTTTGTGGAAGCGCAAAGAGCGTGAACTTGCCCGGGCGTAGGTTTTCCTCATCGACCACGAAGGATCGAAAAAGGAGAACCTCATGTTGACCCGTCGCCAAGCCCTTCTGGGCGTTGCAGCCGCCGCCATGGTGGCCGCCATGCCGCCGCTCGCGGCTTCAGCCGACGAAACCGAGATCGCCGCGCTTCCGCGCGAGAAGGTGACGCTCGTTGCGCCTCCCTACGTTCATGCTCACGAACAGGTCGCCACGGGCGGGCCGAAGGTAGTTGAGTTCACCATGCCGATCGTCGAGAAGATGGTCGTCATCGACGACGAAGGGACCGAGTTCCAGGCGATGACCTTCAACGGTTCGATGCCTGGTCCGATGATGGTCGTGCACGAGGGCGACTACGTCGAACTGACGCTGATCAACCCAGCAACGAACTCCA
The DNA here is from genome assembly GCA_050184585.1 of Rhizobiaceae bacterium. GTDB lineage: Bacteria > Pseudomonadota > Alphaproteobacteria > Rhizobiales > Rhizobiaceae > JBFXAF01. The sequence goes on from JBFXAF010000011.1 coordinate 84,454, forward strand.
TGCCGCACAACATCGACTTCCATGCCGCCACGGGCGCGCTGGGAGGCGGCGCACTGACCTACGTCAACCCCGGCGAACAGGTGAAGCTGCGCTTCAAGGCGACGCGCACCGGTACCTTCGTCTACCACTGCGCCCCCGAAGGCCCAATGATCCCCTGGCACGTCGTGTCGGGCATGAGCGGCACGATCATGGTGCTGCCGCGCGACGGCCTGAAGAACGAGAAGGGCGTGTCGGTCCGCTACGACCAAGTCTTCTACATCGGCGAGAACGACTTCTACGTTCCGCGCGACGAGGACGGCAACTTCAAGACCTACGAGAGCCACGGCGACAGCTATGCCGATACGCTGGAAGTCATGAAGGGCCTGATCCCCACCCACGTCGTCTTCAATGGCGCGAAGGGAGCGCTGACTGGCGACAACGCCATGAAGTCGAAGGTGGGCGAGACCGTGCTGATCGTTCACAGCCAGGCCAACCGGGATACGCGGCCCCACCTGATCGGCGGACACGGCGACTACGTCTGGGAAGAGGGCAAGTTCGCCAACCCTCCCGCCAAGGACCTAGAGACCTGGTTCATCCGGGGCGGCTCGGCGGGAGCCGCGCTCTACACCTTCCTGCAGCCGGGCGTGTACGCCTACGTGAACCACAACCTCATTGAGGCGGTGGAGCTCGGAGCGACCGCGCACTTCCTGGTCGAGGGCGAGTGGGACGACGACCTGATGAAGCAGGTCGAAGCGCCGGGGCCCATCCCGGTGAACTGAGCCTCGGCAACTGAACCTCAAAGGAGCGGCGGTCCGGATACCCGGTCCGCCCGCCGAGGAAAAGGCCATGCGTCTCCATCTCCATGAAGCGGCCGTTGGCGCGGCGGCAGCCTTTGCGCTGCCTGCGGCCATCATCGGTATCAGCGGCGAACCCTGGGGGCCATCGCTGCATGAGGAGCGCCCCACGGTGGAGATCGTGGAGACGGTCTTCGACTATCCGTTGCCCGGCGAGTTCCTCGCGGGCGGAACTCCTGCAGCAGCCCCCGTCGAGAAGAAGGCTGTGCCGGCTTTCCATGTCATGCAGCAGCAGGTGAGCCTGGCCGACTACGGCCTCTGCGTCGCCGATGGCGCGTGCGATCCGGCGGACGCCGCCTCGACCCATCAGGATGTGCCCGTCACCGGGGTCAGCTTCCTGGACGCCGAAGCCTATGCTCGGTGGTATTCGAAAGCCACGGGTCAGGCCTGGCGGCTGCCGTCGGCGGTCGAGGCCGCGACCTACGCCGCCGAGCGCTTCGGCGGGGAATCCTTTTCGGCGGCGGCCGACGATGCCGCCAATCCTTCGGTGCGGTGGCTGCGGCGCTATCGCGAGGAGGCGGCGGCGAAACGACCCGCCGATCCGCACCCGAAGCCGCGCGGCCACTACGGCCCGAACACCCGCGGCATCGAGGACTTCGGCGGCAACGTCTGGGAGTGGACGGCGACCTGTTATGCGCGGACCACACTCTCCGCCGACGGCTCGGTCGAGAGCGTCACGGACAACTGCGGGGTGCACGTGCTCGAGGGACGGCATCGCGCCTACATGTCGAACTTCGTCCGCGACGGAAAGAGCGGCGGCTGCGCCGTCGGCACGCCGCCGGAGAACCTGGGCTTCCGTCTCGTCCGCGACGAGGATTCGGTGATCGCCAAGGCAAGGAACTGGCTGCGCGGCGCTTTCCGCTCCGCCACGCACGACGCCGCCTGAAGGAACACGCCATGAGAACGAGAATGCGGGCCTCGCTCGCCGAAACCTTGCCCGCGGGCAACGAAACCGTCGTCGAGCGGCTGCGGCGGGGCCTCGCCGAGGCAGGCCTCAACTGCAACTGCCGCGAGGCTGCCAACGACGTGCTCGACCGGGCAGGCCTGGAAGAAGAACTCGTGCGGCGCGCGGGCGGTCTCGCGGATGCGCGAAAGATGCGCGACGCGATCGTGATCGTTCTCGCCCTGCTGGGCGAGCTGGACGAGCTCATGCCGGACGAGCCGGACCGCAGCGCGTTCCACGAGATCGCGGGCCTGTTCCAGGACGTCGCCGACTTCGCCGCCTACGGGGCGACGGCTGCCATCAGGGCCGCCGGACAGGGGAACGCGTGATGGGCACCGCGACCGCATCCGACCGCTCGGTTCCGCGGGCCGCGCTCAAGTCCGGGGACCTGTCGAGGGACGGCCGAGGCCGAATCCGCGCAATGCCGCCGATCCTCCATTATGGCTTCCGCCCGTTCTTCTTTCTCGCCGCGCTTCACGCCGGACTGGCGATCCCAGTGTGGCTCGGCGCCTACTTCGGCGGCTTCGACATCGGAGGACCATTCGGCGGGATGCACTGGCATGCCCACGAGATGCTGTTCGGCTACCTGTCCGCCGTCATCGCGGGTTTTGTCCTCACCGCAATCCCCAACTGGACGGGAAGGCTACCGCTGAGCGGATGGCCGCTGGCTCTTCTAGTCGGGCTGTGGCTCGCGGGGAGGGCGGCGTGCCTGGCTTCGCCCGATCCCTGGCTCGCTATGGCCGTCGACCTGGCGTTTCCGGTCATGCTTGCCTTCGCGATCTGGCGCGAGGTCACGGCGGGCAGGAACTGGAAGAACGCGCCAGTGGCCGTGATGATCACGCTGTTCTGCGTCGCCAACGCGGCCGACCATCTGGCCAACGCCGGAGTGCTCGACCACGATCTTGGCCAGCGCCTGGCCCTGGCTGCCGCCGGAATGCTGATAGCGCTGATCGGCGGGCGCATCGTGCCGAGCTTCACCCGGAACTGGCTCGTGAAGGAAGGTTCTACCGCGCTTCCCGCGCCCTTCGACCTCGTCGACAAGGCAGCGCTTGTCACCACGGCCGCCGCGATGCTCGGGTGGGTCGTGGCGCCCGACAGCGCCGTCGTCGGTGCGTTGCTAATCGTTGCGGGAATGTGCCTCGCGGTGCGCCTTTTGCGCTGGCGCGGCCTGTCCACTGTGCGCGAGCCCATCCTGCTCGTGCTGCATGTCGGCTATGGATGGCTCGCCGTCTCGTTCGCCCTGCTTGGTTCCGCGATCATGTTGCCCGATGCTGTTCCGTACTCGGCTGCCTTGCATGCGTTGACCGCCGGGGCGGTGGGCACCATGACGCTCGCCGTCATGACTCGGGCGAGCCTCGGCCACACGGGACGAGCGATCGTCGCCGACCGCTTCGTCATTGCGATGTATGTCATGGTCTTGGCCGGGGCGGGACTCCGCGTCGCGGCCCCGTTTGCGGGAGACTGGTACTCCCATGTACTTGCCTGCGGTGGCATATTCTGGGCGGGGGCCTTCCTGCTCTTCGCGTCCCGCTACGCGCCCATCCTGTGGGGACGGCGGGCGTGAGCGCCGTGAGTCATGAGTTGAAGCGAGAGCCGGCATAGTCACATCGGAGGCTGGGAGTGCTTCCCCTTAAGGCATGATCCGTGGGCTCGGAAGTATACCTGTGTTAGATGCCACCGATGCCCGAGGAAAGCGACTCGCCCGACTGGGCGGAATACGGCGACGAATTCGAATCGCGGACCCGCCACGATGCCTCCTCGTCATGGTGGTCGGTTTCGCTCCTGTTTCCGCGACCGTCTAAGCTGTCCGACGAGGACATGCAGTTGCATTTCCCCGACCGTGATGGCCGCTGGAGCGCGCAAACCAAGGCTGCCATCCTCAGCAATCAGACGAAAGGGTTGGAACTCAACGATAATTGGGCGCTGGTCGAACCAGGCTGGCGTTGCCCATCCTGTGGGAGAATCAAGAACGAGATTCTCCGGCTTTCAAAGCGGGGCATGCTGCTCGCCAAACTCGAGCTTCACCACGACCACATGCGCGATGAGGTCTGGCCACGAGCCGAGCAAATATTCGGGGTGGACTGGCGAGAAACGTCGGCGCCCGGAGCCACTGACGTTCTTGATCCCATTCAGGACCTGGTTTCCCGGTTCCGCGAAGCGTTGGTCTGCTCGGAATGCAATGCCGCCGACGGGAAGGTCAAAGCCAAGTTCCGCACCGAGATCGATCCAAGGTTCACGTTTACTGCTCAGGAGATCGGTCGGTTCGTCGAAGCGCGTCCCCATGCCGATCATGGTCTCGACTACGACGTGGCACGTTCCATCTGGCGGGAGCAGGAGAGGGGGCACCTAGCCCGCATCCAGCTGCTCGACAGCCTACTGGCCAAGCTCGGCGACGGGCTGCTCGCAAGCGAACGCACGGGACGGTTCGGCGCGCGGCCCATGTGGATGAGCATGGATTCCGATGAACTCCTCAGGAAGGGGTTCTTGAGCGAGGTCAGGGATGACGAGCGGTGGGGAATGCTGTCTGGCTACAGGCAGGAATTCCTGGCTCGATCAACCTGCAGGGATTCGGCGTCACTCCCGATTACCCGCGCCGGACGGACGGCAATAGGTCCGTCGGACGAGGAGTTCGCGGCGTACGAGGACCCTGTATCCACGAAGCGCTGGCACGCGACACCTGATGACTGGTCTTGCCCTGTATGCGGTAGAAGGAAGCGCGAGCTGCTGCGCCGGAGCGGCAAGGGCAAATGGACCGGAGGAATCCGTGAACATCACGAGTACCTAGACGAAACGGATCCTGAGCGCATTGCCGCGCGAAGGCTCCTGTTTCCCGGCTTCGCCAACCAGACCTGGATATGCGGTTACGAGACCGCGCATATATGCTCCGACTGCTCGGAGATCTCGCGCGCGACGCGGCAACGCAACCGCAGCATCGAAACCGAATACCTGAAGCTCTCGGACATTCGGGAATGCATCATTCGATTTGGGTCCCATCAAGCGCACGAGATCGACTACCAAGAGGCCCAAGAACGTCTCCTCCGGAATGGACCCTATGGCTCGGCTTACGAAGCGTGGTGCCGCTACGAATCTCTGCTGAGCAAGGTCCGGGTCAAGATGGAGTCGTGGCCTCGTGCAGAAGCTCTCGCAGATCTGGCAGAAGACCTTCGGGTGTTCCACCGGATCGGAGCGGCCAACGAACAAGGGAGATTGAGCTCTTGGCTTGCCGTCGAGGCATTCAAGGCTCGTAGGGGATCGCACGCAGGTGCCGCAATCTGACGTGCTCATGCCTCCGAATGCACATTTCATAAGTCAGAGTGCAGGCTTGTACGGTCGGTCAGGCATCCATTGCGATCGTATATCGGGTGGACATCCGAGTAAGCTGAGTTAGTATTTTATACGTATCGGCGGACAGCCGAGTCCAAGGCCCATGATGAGGAGATCATGACCCAGGACATCCGGGAGGCGACAGCATCGGCGGAAATCCCGCCCGCGAAGACGCGGAGGCGGGAACTCCTGACTTTCCTCGTCCTGGCCTTCGGCATCTGGCCCGTCGTCGCCGTGGCGGTCGTCGGCGGCTACGGCTTCCTTGTCTGGATGTATCAGATCGTCTTCGGCCCGCCCGGGCCTCCGGGAGGCTGACGACATGCGCGAACTTACCAGAAGGGGTCTGCTAACCGCGGGTGCGACCGACCAACATCACATCTCCAGTGCCGTCGTGCTGGCGCCGCCGGCGCGGCGCGCGGAAGTGGCTGAACGGCTCGCGGAGATGCGCGGAATCGAGGTGCACGCAAGCGAGGGCAGCCGGGTCGTGATCACGATCGAGGGACCGACCAGCGGGATGCTGGGAGAAACCCTGACAACGATCTCGGCGATGGACGGCGTGCTTGCCGCGAACATGGTGTTCGAACATGCCGAGGACCAGGAGGCGCGGTCATGACGGCTGCCATCAACCGACGCGATCTCCTCAAGGCACATGCGGCCGCGCTTGCGGCCGCGTCCGCGGGCATCGCGCTGCCGGCCGCCGCGCAGCCCGTTCCGGGCGGCGTGAACGCGCTGGAGATCAAATGGTCGAAGGCGCCTTGCCGCTTCTGCGGCACAGGGTGCGGGGTGATGGTCGGCGTGAAGGACGGCCACGTCGTCGCCACCCACGGCGACAGCCAGGCCGAGGTCAACCGCGGCCTCAACTGCGTGAAGGGCTACTTCCTCTCGAAGATCATGTACGGCCAGGACCGCCTGACCACGCCGCTGATGCGCAAGTCCGGCGGGGTCTACGACAAGGACGGCGAATTCGAGCCTGTCTCGTGGGACGAGGCCTTCGACGTGATGGCGCAGAAGTGCAAGGCGACGTTGCGCGAGAAGGGACCGGAAGCCGTCGGCATGTTCGGCTCCGGGCAATGGACGATCTTCGAGGGCTACGCCGCCACCAAGCTGATGCGGGCGGGCTTCCGCACCAACAACCTCGACCCCAACGCGCGCCACTGCATGGCGTCTGCCGCCGTCGCCTTCATGCGCACCTTCGGCATGGACGAGCCGATGGGCTGTTACGACGACTTCGAGCACGCCGATGCGTTCGTGTTGTGGGGCTCGAACATGGCCGAGATGCATCCGATCCTGTGGACCCGGCTGGCCGACCGCCGGCTCGGACATCCCCATGTCCGCTGCGCGGTGCTGTCGACATTCACGCACCGTTCGATGGATCTCGCCGACATTCCGATCGTGTTCAAGCCGGGGACGGACCTGGCGATCCTGAATTACATCGCCAATCACATCATCCAGACGGGGCGGGTGAACGAGGCGTTCGTGCGCGACCACGCCGTCTTCATGAGCGGTGCGACCGACATCGGCTACGGGCTGCGGCCTGACAATCCGGTGGAGATGGCTGCCAAGGGCGCTGCCGATCCGGGCAAGATGGAGCCGATCGACTTCGAGGCGTTCAAGGCGCTAGTGTCGGAATACACGCTGGAGATGGTGTCGGAACTCTCCGGCGTGGAGCCGGGCTTCCTGGAGCAGCTCGCCGAACTCTATGCCGATCCCGGCGTGAAGGTGATGTCCCTCTGGACGATGGGCTTCAACCAGCACGTCCGGGGCGTGTGGGCCAACCAGATGGTCTACAACATCCACCTCCTGACCGGGAAAATCTCCGAGCCCGGCAACAGCCCGTTCTCGCTCACGGGCCAGCCGTCGGCTTGCGGCACCGCACGCGAGGTAGGCACCTTCGCGCACCGGCTGCCCGCCGACATGGTGGTGACGAACCCCGAGCATCGCGAGCATGCCGAGGAGATCTGGCGGCTGCCGCATGGCCTGCTGCCCGACAGGGTCGGCTTCCACGCGGTCCAGCAGGACCGGATGCTGAAGGACGGCAAGCTCAACTTCTATTGGGTACAGGTCAACAACAACGTCCAGGCGGCGCCCAACAACTCCAACGAGACCTATCCTGGCTATCGCAATCCCGACAACTTCATCGTCGTCTCGGACGCCTATCCGACGGTGACGGCGCTCTCGGCCGACGTGATCCTGCCCGCGGCGATGTGGGTGGAGAAGGAGGGGGCTTACGGAAACGCGGAGCGCCGCACGCACGTCTGGCGGCAGCTGGTGAACGCGCCCGGCGAGGCGCGGTCCGACCTCTGGCAGCTGACGGAGTTCTCGAAGCGCTTCACGACCGACGAGGTCTGGCCTGCCGACATCCTGAACGCCCATCCCGAATACAAGGGCAAGACCCTGTTCGACGTGCTGTTCCGGAACGGCAAGGTCGACCGTTTTCCTCTGGCCGATCTCGACGCGGAATACGACAACAGGGAGAGCCGCGAATACGGCTTCTACCTGCAGAAGGGCCTGTTCGAGGAATATGCCGAGTTCGGCCGGGGCCACGGCCACGACCTCGCGCCCTTCGACACCTACCACGAGGTGCGCGGCCTGCGCTGGCCCGTGGTCGACGGCAAGGAAACGAAGTGGCGCTACCGCGAGGGGCTTGACCCCTATGTGAAGCCGGGCGAAGGCGTGCGCTTCTACGGTAGGCCGGATGGCAAGGCCGTGATCCTCGCCGTGCCCTACGAGGCCCCGGCGGAATCGCCGGACGACGAATACGACGTCTGGCTGGTGACAGGCAGAGTTCTCGAACACTGGCACTCGGGTTCGATGACCATGCGCGTGCCGGAGCTCTACAAGGCATTCCCTGGCGCGGTCTGCTTCATGAACGCCGACGACGCGCGACGGCGCGGCATCAACCAGGGCGCGGAGGTCAACGTCGTATCCCGTCGCGGGGAACTGCGTGTCCGGGTCGAGACCCGAGGCCGCAACCGAATGCCGCGCGGCGTGGTGTTCGTGCCGTGGTTTGACGCCAGCAAGCTCATCAACAAGGTCACGCTCGACGCGACCGATCCCATCTCGAAACAGACGGATTTCAAGAAATGCGCGGTCAAGATCGTCCCCGCATGACGCGCCGCGCGCGACTGTTCGTCGCCCTCGCGCTGGTCGCGCTCGCGGGCACCGCTGCGCTGGCTCAGATGTCGAGCGAGATCGTGCCGCCGCTGACGGGCGCGGCGCAACCCATGGAGAACCTGCCCTCCGATCCGATCCCGCGCTGGATCGTCGACGACGTCCGCAAGATGCGCGCCTATCCCGAGCAGCCGCCGATCATCCCGCACTCGATCGAAGGCTACCAGCTTTCGGTGAATGCCAACCGCTGCATGTCGTGCCACAAGCGCGAGTTCACGGAAGGCTCCGGCGCGCCGATGATCAGCGTCACCCACTACATGACGCGCGAGGGCCAGATGCTGGCCGACGTGTCGCCCAGGCGCTATTTCTGTACCGCCTGCCACGTACCCCAGGCCGACACTGCGCCGCTGGTCGGCAATACCTTCGTGGACATGAGCAAGCTTGGCATTGGCCACGCCGGGGACGAGTAGATGGGGGCGCGCATCAAGGCGGCCGCACTCTGGGCCTGGCGGATCGTCTCCACGCCTGCGGCGACACTCAGCCTCGGTTTCCTCACGCTGGGCGGGTTCCTCGGGGGCGTTATCTTCTGGGGCGCTTTCAACACCGCGCTCGAAGTGACCAATACCGAAGCCTTCTGCATCTCGTGTCACGAGATGGAGGCGAACGTCTACGAGGAGCTGACGCGCACGGTGCATTTCTCCAACAGGTCAGGCGTGCGCGCTTCCTGCCCGGACTGCCACGTTCCGCATGAATGGACCGACAAGATCGCCCGCAAGATGCAGGCCTCAAAGGAGGTGTGGGGCAAGATCTTCGGCACCATCAATACGCGCCAGAAGTTCCTCGAGCACCGCCTCGAACTGGCGCAGCACGAATGGGCGCGGCTGAAGGCCAACGACAGCCTTGAATGCCGCAACTGCCATTCCTCGGTCGCCATGGACCTGTCGAGACAGGCGCCGCGCGCAGCCGAGATCCACACCCGCTACCTGCTGACGGGCGAGGCGACCTGCATAGACTGCCACAAGGGCATTGCGCACGAGCTTCCGAACATGGAGGGCGTGGATCCGGGCTGGAAGGTGCCGCCGGAACTGCAGGGCAAGGAGCTGCCGCAGGCATCGGTGTTCGACAGGCTTGAACGTGTCGCGCGATCACCGCACGGGTTCATGTGGAGCGAAAGCGATCTTGCGGCGATGTCGAAATGACTGCTGTAATGGCCTACCTCCGTCCCAAGGTCCCATAATCGGTCCGGAATTTCTTTAGCACGGTTCCTTGCCCGTCGATGACAATCCGGAACCGTTTCGCGTCCAGCCAGAAGGTGAGCCTGGACCGCCCCGCGTCACTCCCAACGCCCTTCTCGAATCTCGACGTCAATCTGCCTTGTCGCATGAGGGGTTCTACGTCGGCCGCATCGATTCCGAAGCCGTCGGCGAGGATCGCGACGTCAACCGTCGCGCCCTCATCATTCATCGATACTGTAACAACCTCAGCCATCATGGGCGTCGGTCTCCATGACGGTTTTCGTGGCCGCCAGCCAGTCCTCCATCAGGCGGCGGTCTTCCTTCGAAAAACGTGCCCTGTGGCTGAGATCGCTGAAGCTCTCGGTAGGATGGCAGCTGTCGTATCGAGAGGCGGCCACGTGTAGCATGGCCGCCTCTCGAACCCCTAACCTGCTCTTGTTCCCGTTCACGTCTGTCCTCTCATTTCGCGGCCAGCACCTGGCCGAACAGTTCAGCGAAGACCGCCTTGGCCTTGCCCGTCTGTTTCACGGCCTTCGCTGCGTCCGCGTTGGCGGGTTCGCCGACCGTGATCAACGCGACCATGCCCATGGCGTAGTGGGGCGCGCACTTCACGCCGTATACGCCTTCGGTCGTGACGGTGACGGTGAATTCCTCGTTGAACTTGCTCTTGAAGGGCTCCGCGCCTTCCGGGAACATGCCCTTGATGGTCTCGACGTTGTGTCCCTTGTCGGTCGGCACGAAGCGGATCGTGTCGCCGGGGGCCGCTACGATGAGGTCGGGCTCGAACACCATCGTGCCCTTTGAGCCCTTGTTGAGCATCAGGACCTCGATTTCGGCCGCCTGGGCCGCACCGGCTGCGAATACTGCCGCGCCAAGGGCAAGTGCTGTGAGGATGCGTTTCATTTTTCCAGTCCTTTTGTGTACGCGGCTTGATCTGCCGTTGACCAACCAATACCCCGCGACGCCGTGAGGCAGTTTGCGCAAGCGCAAACAAAGGGTAGAAACCTGAACAGCTTCGACTTCCGGAAGTCTTCCAGCATGCCGCTCGACAGGTCGCTCGTATCGGGACTTCCCGCCTTCGCCGGACTGAGCGGCGAGGACGTCGACGCAGTCCTTGCGACGGCGCGCTCGTCGCGTTTCCCGAAGGACTCGGAGGTCTTTTCCGAGGATGAGGAAGCGAGCCACTTCTTCCTGCTCCTGTCTGGCCACATCAGGGTGGTGAAGACCACGCCTAAGGGTGAGCAGGTAATCGCCCGCTACATCAACGAGGGCGAACTGTTCGGCATCGCCGTCGCGATGGGACGGACGACCTATCCCGCAGGCGCGGTCGCGGCGGTCGATTGCGTCGTGCTGTCATGGCCAAACAGCGCCTGGCAGAACCTCCAGCCTCGCGTTCCAGGCTTCGGGGCGAACACCTACCAGACGATCGGCGCCCGCCTTCAGGACACGCAGTCGCGCGTGGTGGAAATGTCGACGCGCCAGGTCGAGCAGCGGATCGCCGGGGCGGTGATGCGGCTAGTCCAGCAGTCCGGCCGCAAGACAGAGGAAGGCGTCGAGATCGACTTCCCCATCACGCGGCAGGACATCGCGGAGATGACAGGGAGCACGCTCCATACGGTCAGCAGGCTGATGAGCGCCTGGGAGGACGAAGGCATCGTGAAGAGCGGCCGCCAGAAGGTGACCGTCACCGATCCGCACGCGCTCATGCTGGTCGCCGAGAACCGACGCAAGAAATGAGCTCCCGGACACCTGGCCGAAACTATGCTGCGTCGAGGGCGCGTCTGAGATAGAACTCGCGGTTCCTGCAGAAGCCCGGCACGCCCCGCGTTCCGGCATTGACCCACTCCGCGCATTCGGACCCGTGCCTGCAGAAGATGCAGCGCCAGATCGCGTTGCGGATCTGGTTCTCGGACGACAGGCCCGAGGACGGCAGATCGATCCCGAGGTTGCCCGCCATCTTGACCGACTGGTCGAGTCGGGCGGCGACGGCTTCGATCACGCGCATGATTGTTCTCCTTTGCGAGGTTCGGGGTTGTGAGCGTTCGTCTCGAAAGCCGACGGGGCCTCCGCAGACGGGTCCGACCTCATCGCGGCGAGCAGTTCGGCCGAGAAGGCGGCCTCGTCGATCGCATGGGCCGCAGCCGCGTCCGCCACGGTGTGGAAGATGCCGATCGGGCAGCCGATGCAGAGCATCCGATGGCGGATCATGACTCGGATGGTCGCTGGCCATCTGCGCATGATCTCGTCGACCGACATGTCGGGGTCTATGGCGGAAGGCTTCATTTCAGGCGGTCTCCTTGAGCCAGAACCGTAGCCGGCAGCGAACGGCCGATCGTTGTTCCGGCGCAAAGAGCGCGAAGAATGCAGGCTGCGACATCCGGGAACTTTCATTCGCCGCGCGCCTACGCTAGAAAGTGGTATTGGAGATACCACATTGGCCCATCCAGCGCCCGCGCAGCTGCAACGCCCTCCCGAGGAACGAGCCGTCGTCCATCCGGAAGTCGACCGGACGTTCATCGGCCGCCTCGTGCGCGAGTTCTACGGACGCGTCCGCCGGAACGATCGCCTGGGGCCAATATTCGCCGCTCACATCGGGGACAACTGGGAGCCGCATCTTGAGAAGATGACGGACTTCTGGTGCTCGGTCATCCTGAAGGACGGCTCCTACAGCGGGCGGCCCGTGCCCGCTCATCTCAAGCTGAAACAGGTCCGCGAGGAGGATTTCGAGATCTGGCTCGACACCTTTCGGCAAACTGCGACAGAGCTTTGCGAGCCGGAGATCGCTGCCGTTTTCATTGAACGCGCGGAGAGGATCGCCCGAAGCCTGCAGCTCGCCATGTTCTTCCGCCTGCCCGCCGCGGGGGCGGTTTCGAAGGAAGCCTGAGATGTTGCCTCGCTCCACCGATCCCTTTCCGGATGCCGTCGCGGCGTTCGTTTCGCTCGCCTGGCTTGGAATGCTCCTTGGAGTTTCGTTCCTCGCGACCCCGGTCAAGTTTCAGGCGCCCTCGCTAGAGCTCACTGTCGCGCTCGAGGTCGGTCGTGTGACCTTCGACATCTTCTCAAGGATCGAGTGGGGTCTGGCGGCGCTCCTCGTAATAGCGACGTTCTTTCCGAGGGCTCCGCGCGCGGAGATGGTCTTCACCGCCGTAGCGGTCCTGGTCGTTTCGATCCAGGCTTTCTGGCTCCTGCCTGTCCTTGACATGCGGGTCGAGGCTGTCATCTCGGGCGCACCGTTACCGCCATCGATGCACCACGGAGCCTACGCAGTGCTTGAGGCAGTCAAAGCCGTTGCCCTGGTGGCGGTCGGGCTCGTCGCGTTGTTCAGACTGGGTTGGCGCGACCGTCCGGAAAACGTCGCGGGCAGCCTATGAAACTGACCCTCCACACCGATTACGCGCTGCGCATGCTGGTCTACCTCGCGGTCAACCGGGATGGTTCGACCCGCGTCGCCGACGTCGCCGAAAGCTACGGCATCTCCCGCAACCATCTGCTCAAGGTTGCCCTGCGACTCGGACGCCTCGGCTACCTAACGACGGTTCGCGGCCGTTCCGGCGGAATCGCGCTCGCGCAGAAACCGGAAGAGATCAATCTCGGAGAGGTAGTCCGGCAGATGGAAGACGGGTTCGCGCTTGTCGAGTGCATGCGCGCGGACGGAGGCGTTTGCGCGATATCTCCCGCCTGCCGGCTGAAGGGGATTGTCAGGAAAGCTGTCGAGGCGTTCTTATCCGTCTTTGACGATTATTCGCTGGCGGACATCGCCGGGAACAGGGAAGTTCTTGCAGAGCTGCTCGGGCTCACGGGCAAGACTGCGGAGCCAGCATGATCGACTTCCAGAGGGCATCATGATCGGAAAACTCACCTCGACCGAACGACAGTACGCGGCGGTCGTCCTCGTCATGCTGGCCGCCGCCGGGATCGGGATGGCCGCGCTCGGCAGAAGCGACACGCTTGGCGTTCATGGCCTGCTGGTGATCCTCTTCGCGGGAGGACTGCTCTACCCGGTCCTGTCCGGGTTCTACGAGCCCGAGCCGATCGAGGACCGCGAGGCGTCCTACTACGACGATCCGATCAAGGTCGGCATCGTGCTGTCGATGGCCTGGGCCGTGTTCGGCATGTTCATGGGCGTCTGGGTCGCCGCCCAGCTCGCCTGGCCTGACCTCGCCTTCGACGCGGCTTGGTCGACCTTCGGAAGGCTTCGGCCGACGCACACCTCCGGGGTGATCTTCGGCTTCGGCGGCAACGCGCTGATCGCGACGTCATTCCACGTCGTGCAGCGGACTTCGCGCGCGCGGCTCGCCGGGCAGTTCAGCCCGTGGTTCGTGCTTTTTGGCTTCAACCTGTTCTGCGTCCTCGCCGTCTCCGGCTACCTGCTCGGCGTGACGCAATCGAAGGAATACGCCGAGGCCGAGTGGTATGCCGACCTCTGGCTCGTCTTGGTCTGGGTCACCTACTTCATCCTCTTCCTGCGCACCATCGCACGCCGCCGCGAGCCGCACATCTACGTGGCAAACTGGTACTTCATGGCCTTCATCGTGGTCGTCGCGATCCTCCACATCGTCAACAACCTCGCCGTCCCCGTCTCGTGGGGGCATGCCAAGAGCTACACGATCTGGCCAGGCGTCCAGGACGCGATGGTACAGTGGTGGTACGGGCACAACGCGGTCGCGTTCTTCCTCACGGCAGGCTTCCTCGGCATGCTCTACTACTATCTTCCCGTGCGGGCGCAGCGGCCGATCTTCTCCTATCGCCTCTCGATCCTCAGCTTCTGGGGGATCACCTTCTTCTACATGTGGGCAGGCTCCCACCACCTCCATTACACGGCGCTTCCGCACTGGGTGCAGACGCTCGGCATGACCTTCTCGGTGATGCTGCTGGTGCCGTCATGGGCTTCGGCAGGCAACGCGCTGCTGACGCTGAACGGTGCCTGGCATCGTGTCCGCGACGACGCGACGCTGCGCTTCATGATGGCGGCGGCCGTCTTCTATGGCCTGTCGACCTTCGAAGGCTCGTTCATGGCGATCCGCCCGGTGAACGCGCTCAGCCACTACACCGACTGGACGGTGGGCCACGTCCACGCGGGTGCCCTCGGATGGGTGGCGCTGATCACCTTCGGATCGTTCTACACGCTGGTCCCGACGCTCTGGAACCGGGAGCGCATGTATTCAGCAAGGCTCGTCGAGGTCCACTTCTGGCTCGCGATCGCCGGAACGCTGATCTACGTCTTCGCGATGTGGAATTCCGGGATCATCCAGGGGCTGATGTGGCGGACCTACACGGAAGACGGCGCGCTTGCCTACTCCTTCGTCGACTCCCTCGTCGCGATGTATCCCTACTATATCGCCCGAGCCTTCGGAGGCCTTCTGTTCCTGATGGGCGCGGTCGTGTGCTGCTACAACATCTGGATGACGGTACGGTCGGTGCCGCTGGCGGAGCGTCGCGAGAGCGACGTGCCCGCGGCCGTCGCCGTACCGGGAGAATGAGCGATGCCTGAACTTTTCCACCGCAAGCTGGAACGCTCGGCCATCGGCTTCGTCCTGGCGATCATCGCGGCCGCCAGCGTCGGCGGCATAGTCGAGATCGCGCCGCTTTTCACCATCGACGAGACCGTCGAAGAAGCCCCGGACATGCGGATCTACACGCCGCTCGAGCTGGCGGGCCGCAACATATACGTGCGCGAAGGCTGCTATGCCTGCCACAGCCAGATGATCCGAACGCTCCGCGACGAGGTGGAGCGCTACGGACCGTATTCGCTGGCGGTCGAGTCGCAGTACGACCGTCCGATGCTGTGGGGGTCGAAGCGCACCGGTCCCGATCTCGCGCGGGTTGGCGGCAAGTATTCGGACTTCTGGCACGTCGCCCACCTGATCAATCCGCGCGACGTCGTGCCGGAATCCAACATGCCAGCCTACGCCTTCCTCGCGCGCACCGAACTCCGGACGAGCGACCTTGGGGAGCATCTTGCGGCCCAGCAGGCCTTGGGCGTGCCCTACACCGACGAGATGGTCGCCAACGCGGCGCGGGACGCCTACGGTCAAGCTTTCCCCGACAGCGAGGCTGCATCGGGGGTGACCGAGCGCTATGGCGAGGCCACCTCGGTGAGCGCCTTTGACGGGGTGGCCACGCGGCTGACCGAGATGGACGCGCTCGTGGCCTATCTGCAGGTACTGGGCAGGCTGACCGACGCCGCGTTCCGCGACACGGCC
Organism: Rhizobiaceae bacterium; assembly: GCA_050184585.1. Classification (GTDB taxonomy): domain Bacteria; phylum Pseudomonadota; class Alphaproteobacteria; order Rhizobiales; family Rhizobiaceae; genus JBFXAF01. The sequence goes on from JBFXAF010000011.1 coordinate 100,103, forward strand.
GCGACTGAACAAGCTCCCGATGCGGAGGACTGAGCCATGTTCGAGATCAGCCACGAAACCCTTGTCGCCTTCTCCAAGAGCTGGGGGCTGTTCTACCTGATGGGCTTCTTCCTTTGCGTCGTCGCCTATGCCTTCTGGCCCTCGAATCGAAAGCGCTTCGACAGGGCGAAGACCAGCATCCTCGACCGGGAGGACAAGCCATGGAAGTGAACGAGCGCGACCCCGTCACCGGAAGGGAAACGACCGGGCACGAATGGAACGGCATCAAGGAACTGGATACGCCCGTTCCCCGCGGCGTGCTGATGTTCCTGATCGTGACACATGTCTGGGCCATCGCCTGGTGGTTCTTCGTGCCCGCCTGGCCGCTCGGCACGACCTACACCAAGGGGCTTCTCGGCGTCGACCAGCGCACGACGGTCGAAGAGCGGGTCGTCGAAGGCCAGCAGGAGCGGTCGGTCTGGATGACCCGCCTGGAATCCGAACCCTACGACGCCATCCTCGCCGACGAGGCGCTGATGCAGACCGTTCGCGGCACCGGGCGGCAACTCTTCGGCGACAACTGCGCGGCGTGTCACGGGCGCGACGGCCGCGGACGCGCCGGCTACCCGGACCTGACCGACGATGACTGGCTGTGGGGCGGCGGTCCCGAACTGATCGAGCAGACCCTGCGCTACGGCATCAACACCGCCCATCCGGACGCGCGGATCGCGCAGATGCCCGCCTTCGGGCGCGACGGAATGCTGGAGAGGGACCAGGTCCGCAGCGTCGCGGCCTATGTCTATTCGCTGAGCAATCCCGATTACTCGACCGAGGAGAACCTGGAGCGGATCGAAGCCGGACGCGAGGTCTTCGCCACCACATGCGCGGCATGTCACGGCGAGAACGCCGAAGGCAACCGCGAGGTAGGCGCTCCGAACCTGACGGACACGCGCTGGGTCTACGGCGGCGACCTGCAGACGATCATCGCCTCCGTCCACGGAGGCAGGCAGGGCCACATGCCGACCTGGGACGAACGCATGACCGACGCGGAAATCCGGACACTGTCGCTCTATGTCCACGATCTCGGGACGGGCACGCCATGACCGCCGCGCCCTCGGAGAGCCGCCGACGTCGGAAGAGCGCGTGGATGTTGCTGGTCCCCGCCGGACTGCTGCTGGTCGCGGGAGCCAACGCCCATCTCGTCTACGTGGCCGTCACCTCGCAGCCCGACTGCGTGCCTCATCTCAAGGAGGCGGGGACGGAAGGCAGCTACCGTGCCGCCAAGTCGGCGTGCTGAGGGAGGAGCTTCGATGAGCGAGAGCGACAAGTCCTACTGGCTGCTGAGCGAGACGTCGGGGATCGGCGAGACCCGTGATCGCGCGCTTCAGCGCGGCCTGCCCGCGACCGCGGGACTGCGGTGGCTGGCGCTTGGCTGGCGTGATTTCTGGCGCGCGCCTTCGACCAGCTTCGCCTATGGCGTCGGCGTGTTCCTGCTATCGGCAGCCTTCGTCTGGACGCTGTTCGAGTTCGGCCGGGACTACATCCTGTTCCCGTCGTTGGCGGGCTTCCTGATCGTCGCCCCGTTCCTTGCGATCGGCCTCTACGCCAAGAGCCGCGCTCTCGGCGAAGGCAGGACGGTCGGGCTGGCTTCAATGCTCAGGACGCGCCCGAACGCCGGGCCGCAGGTGTTCTTCGCGGGGCTGCTGCTCAGCCTGCTCATGCTCCTGTGGACCCGCGCCGCCGTCATCGTCTGGGCGCTGTTCTTCGGGGTCACCGCCTTCCCGGGCCTGGACAATGTCATCGGCGTGCTGATCGGCTCCGCCTACGGGTGGGCGATGATCGCCGTCGGGACGGCCATAGGCGGCTTGTTCGCAGCCTTTGCCTTCTCGATCAGCGTGTTTTCCGTGCCGATGATGCTTGACCGCAGGGTCGATGCGCTGACGGCCATGGGGACTAGCATGAAACTGGTGTGGAACAACCTTCCGGCGATGATCGGATGGGGAGCGTTGGTGATCGCTCTCTTCGCGCTCTGCGTGGCCACCGGGCTGATCGGCATGATCGTGATCTTCCCGCTGCTCGGACATGCGACGTGGCATGCCTATCTCGCCGTGGCGCGGGCGGAGGCCTGACGCGATGAGCTGCTGCGCGCCCGGAGCGGAGGCCGCCATGATGGCCGGACTGGGCCGGGACGTGCCGTCCGAGGAAATCCGGCTGGCCAGCCGGGACCTCGGTGACGGCATCATGCAGACCGACCTGAGCGTTCCCGGCGCGCACTGCGGCGCGTGCATCGGCGCGATCGAAGGCGCGTTGGGAACGCTTCCGGGCGTGACGGCCGCACGCGTGAACCTGACTGCGAGGAGGGCAGCCGTTAGGTGGCGGACGGACGGTCCGGTGCCGCCAATGATCGATGCCGTTCGCCGGGTCGGCTACGCGGCGACGCTGGCCGAGGCCGATCCGATCGGCGACCCGGAGATGGGCAAGCTGCTGCGGGCGACGGCCGTCGCGGGCTTCGCCGCGATGAACATCATGCTCCTGTCCGTTTCGATCTGGTCCGGGGCCGAGGAGGGCACCCGCCATGCCTTCCATCTGGTCTCCGCGGTCCTGGCCTTGCCCGCGGTGGCCTATTCGGGCCGCATCTTCTTCGCGTCCGCCTGGAGCGCGCTGCGCGTCGGCCGTACCAACATGGACGTGCCCATCAGCGTGGGCATCCTGCTCGCCTTCGTTCTCAGCACGTACGACGCGCTGTCCGGAGGAGAGCACGCCTACTTCGACGCGGTGACGTCGCTCCTGTTCTTCCTGCTGGCCGGGCGCGCGCTCGATCACTCCATGCGTGGGAAAGCGCGCGACGCGGTGCGGTCATTGGCGCGCATGATGCCGCGCGGGGCGACCGTGCTGGACAGGAACGGCGTCCGCGATTTCCGGGACGTTCAGGCGCTGCGCGAGGGAGACACCGTGTTTGTGGCCGTCGGCGAGCGAATCCCGGCCGATGGCACCGTGCTGAAGGGCGTTGGAACGCTGGACCTATCCATCGTTACCGGGGAGACCTCGCCGCAGACAATTGAGCCGGGATCGCAGGTGCTCTCGGGGGCGCTGAACCTCAGCGGCCCGATCGAGCTGCGCATCGACCGTCGACCTGGCGACTCGTTCCTGGCCGACATGGTCAGGCTGATGGAGGCCGCCGAAGGCAGCCGCGCACGCTACCGCAGAATCGCCGACCGCGCCGCTGCCCTTTACTCGCCCGTCGTCCATGCGGTCGCGCTGGCGACGTTCGCGAGCTGGCTCGTGACGACGGGCGATTGGCACCGTTCTCTGACGCTGGCGATCGCCGTCCTCATCATCACCTGTCCCTGCGCGCTCGGCCTCGCCGTCCCCATGGTCCAGGCCGCCGCCGCGCGCCGCCTGTTCGGAATCGGGGTCACCATGAAGAACGGCAGCGCGCTGGAGCGGCTTGCGGAGATCGACCACGTCGTCCTCGACAAGACCGGAACGCTGACGACCGGACGGATGCGGGTCACCTCGCATGACGTGCCCCAGGCCGAACTGCCTGTCGCTGCCGCCTTGGCACAGCTCTCCCGCCATCCGGCAGCCATTGCGGTTGCAGCACTTGGCGGCGGCGAAGGCGTCGAGGTATCCGAGGCGCGGGAACTCCCGGGCAACGGTATCGAAGCTCAGATCGGAGCGTGCATCTGGCGGCTCGGCAGGCCCGGCTGGGCAGTCGAAGGAGACGGCGACCGGAGCGGCTCGGGGCCTTGGCTTTCCCACGACGGCATCTTCGTCGGCGGTTTCGCCGTGTCGGATACGGTGCGCGAGGGAGCCGCCGCTTCGGTGGCGGCCCTGAAGGATTCCGGGCTGTCGGTGGAACTGCTGTCGGGGGACGCCGAGGAAGAGGCCTGGCGGGTCGCGAAACTGACGGATATCGGGCAGCTGTCGGGAAGGCAGCGTCCGGAAGACAAGGTCAGCCGCCTGGAAACGCTCCGCCGGGAGGGGAGACGGGTGCTGATGGTCGGCGACGGCATCAACGACGCGCCTGCCCTTGGAGCGGCGCACGTCTCGATGGCACCATCGACGGCAGCCGATGTCGGACGCAGCGCCGCCGATCTCGTCTTCCTGGGCTCCAGCCTGCGCAGCGTGCCGGAGGCGATATCCGTGGCGCGTAAGTCGATGCGCCTCGTCCGGCAGAACATCGCGATCTCGATCGCCTACAACGCGCTCGCGCTGCCGCTCGCCGTGGCGGGATACGTTACGCCGCTCGTCGCTGCCGTGGCGATGTCGACGTCGTCCATCCTGGTCGTGGCCAACTCGCTGCGGGTGCTTTCTGACAGACGCGAGCCAGCGCCAAAATCGGGGGCGGACGTCCTGCGTCCGGCGACGGCATGACCGGGCTCCTGGCGTGGCTGGTTCCCGTGGCCCTGGGCATGGGCCTGGCGGGCCTGCTTGCCTTCCTCTGGTCGATGAAGAGCGGACAGCTCGAGGATCTCGACGGAGCGGCGGAGCGCGTTCTTCACCAAGGCAGTGATGCGCCGCTGCCCGGGCCGGAACGTCATCCCGGAAGCAGGCGTTGAGGACGAAAAGGAACGATCATGGGAATGACGGCCGACAGGAAGTTCGACTGGATTGCGGCGCTCTCCGTCGCCGCTGGAGCGGTGGTGATTGTTCCGAGCATCGCAGGTGTGGCGGTCAGCCTGATCGCTGTAGCGGTTCGAATGTTCTAGCGGATCGAAGTTGCTCGCTCATCCGATGAAGATTCCGACCGCTTTCGACATGTTTCCTTGCGCGGCCGCAGGGCTTTGGCGAAACGTTCATGTCACTGGCGTGAGCTTGATCAGTCAAATGAAAATTTGAGACGCTATATAGCGAAAAAATTCTATTGAGTTGATGTCGGGCTGGGGTCATCGGTGACGATGAATTCTCGCTTCCGGAGTGAAACGATGCTGTCCGACCTGCTCGAGAACAACCGCGTGTGGGCTGCGGCGCAGGTCGAGAATGATCCTGGCTATTTCGAGAGACTGGCGACCTTGCAGCGGCCCGAATATCTATGGATCGGGTGCTCCGACAGCCGGGTGCCCGCCAACGTGATTGCGGGATTGCAACCCGGTGAAGTTTTCGTTCATCGAAACGTAGCCAACCTTGTTCATCCCGGCGACCTGAACCTGCTTTCCGTGCTCGAGTACGCGATCGAGGTTCTGCACATACGCCACGTGATCGTGTGCGGGCACTACGGCTGTGGCGGCATACGGGCAGCGATGGAGGAACAGCCCCACGGTCTTGTCGATCATTGGCTGCAGCCCGTCCGCGAACTAGCGGAACTGCACGCGGCCGACCTCGATCGTGTCCAGGATCCGTTGACGCGGGCAGATCTGCTCTGCCGCCTTTCGGTGAAATCGCAGGTGTATCGACTCTGCAACTCGACGATCATGCGATCCGCATGGAAACGGGGAAGCCGCATCAGGGTTCACGGATGGATATACGGGCTGCGCGACGGCCGGTTAGCCGACCTTGGTTGCAGCAGGCCGCCGCTACTTCCGTAGACACGCGTGCAGTGGCCTGGGTCCGCGCCCTGCATGTCGACGGTGCAAGAAAGCTGTCGGCTAGCCCATGATCTTTTCGTTTGTCAGGCATTCCAGTGACGCAAATAGTGAGTTCTGACAAAATTCGACGGACGCGAAGGCATTCACATGGACTGGCCGAACAAAGGAATTCTCGAGATGATCGGCATGGAACTGCCGATCATTCAGGCACCCATGGCAGGTCCTGTATTCGCCGATATGGTCGTGGCGGTCTCGGAGGCCGGCGGCCTTGGGTCGCTGCCATGCGCCACGATGACGGCCGCGGTTGCGCGATCGGAGCTTGCGCGAATACGCGAAAGGACCTCGCGGCCGATCAACGTCAACTTCTTCTGCCACGATCAGCCCGCTGACGACCCCGGGAGGGACATCGCCTGGAGACGAGCCCTGGAACCCTACTACCGCGAATTCGGCCTCGATCCGGAGGCGCCTTACGCGTCGTCGAGCCGGAATCCTTTCGACGAGGAATTCTGCGGGTTGGTCGAAGAGTTCCGCCCGGAAGTGGTGAGCTTTCATTTCGGCCTTCCTTCAAGGGCCCTGCTCGAGCGGGTGAAGTCCACCGGCGCCAAGGTGCTGTCGTCCGCCACGACGGTCCGGGAAGCGCGCTGGCTGGAACTGAATGGCTGCGATGCCATCATCGCGCAAGGATTCGAAGCAGGAGGACATAGGGGCAGCTTCCTCACGGCAGACATGGCGACCCAGCTCGGCACCTTTGCCCTCGTTCCACAGGTGGTAGACGCCGTTCGGGTGCCAGTCATCGCCGCGGGAGGCATCGCCGACGCTCGCGGGATCGTGGCGGCGCTGGCGCTAGGAGCGTCCGCCGTGCAGATCGGCACGGCCTATCTGTTCACACCCGAAGCACGTCTCGCGACGCCGCATCGACAGGCGTTGCAAAACGAACGTGCCGAAGAGACTGCGCTGACCAACGTGTTCACCGGACGACCCGCACGAGGCATCCTCAATCGCGTCATACGTGAACTCGGTCCAATGAGCTCGGTGGCTCCTTCCTTTCCGTTGGCGGGCGGAGCGCTGGCCCCCATCAGGGCCGCGGCAGAGGAGACGGGTTCCGGCGAGTTCATGTCGCTATGGTGCGGTCAGGCGGCAAGGCTCTGCCGCGAGCTTCCTGCAGGCGAACTCACACGGCAGCTTGCCGCTGACGCTCAGGGAATGCTCGCCCGGATGGGAGAGCGGCGGGGATGACCCGACGCGGCCGCGGTGAAGTCCTTCGGGAACGAACGCCGCTCACGCTCCGGCCGGACGGAGACGGCCCCGAGGCAGCCGTCGCTTGGGATCAGCTCGACCGAGCCGAACAGGCCGCGCTCATGCGTCTCAACCGAGGCCGTTGCCTCGCGATCGATCAGGTGACCGTCGCTCGATTGCTCTGTCTGGGTCTCGCGAAAAGACTCCCGTCGGGCTTGGGCATCAGCAGGAAAGGACGCGAGCTTGCGATTTCAGCGCTTCTTTCCTCCGGGACCGTCACCGGACCACCTGCTTGAGACCTTCAATCGCCGCCTGGAGATCCGCGCGCACCTCGCTACCGTCCGGATAGATCGCGTACGCCGGATAGGTGTAGCGCGGCGCATCCGCAACGAGCTCGAGTTCTGCCTTTTCAAGATGCGGTTTAACCGCCCCTCTGCGAAAATAGCCCATGCCGCCGGCACGAAGGATATAGCTCAGGCCCAATGGGCCAAGTCCTACTGCAAGACCCGGAGCCTCGGCGGTTGCGCTCGCGAAACCGTGCGCCGCGGCAAACTGCGGACCCCAATCCACGTGTACGTAATCAGGCTGGTGTCCATCCTCGTGGTGTTCCGGCGTACGCACGAGCACCAGTTCTTCCTCTTCGACGAGTTCGATCCTGAAGCCGGGCAGCAGCGGCGGCGCGTATAGAACCGCGATGTCGAGAACGCCCGTACGAAGCTGTTCGATTAGCTGGTCGGGCACGCCAACGTTGGCACGGATGCCTATCTCAGGATGTCGTTTCTTCATCCAGACCAGCCAGTCGAGCAGAACGGGATTCCAGAGACTGAGTTCTCCACCAAGAGCGACCACGCTGGTGCGCCCCGGCGGGACGGAAAGCTGTTGTTTCGCACGCTCCCACACCTGGACGAAAGACTGCGCGTAACGCTCGAACTCTCGGCCTGCGGCAGTGAGGGTCACGCCGTTGCGGCTGCGCACGAAAAGCCGATTCCCGAGGCTTTCTTCCAACGTGCGAATACGGGCGCTTACGGTCGTCTGGGTGACGTGGAGGCGATCTGCAGCCTTGAGAAAGCTTCCGGTATGAATGATCTCGAGGAACGTGCGTGCGCGATCGACATCCACGTCGGCCTCCCCTTCGAAGCAACAATTTTGCATTGATAGCGCATTTAATTCCGTTTGCCTTCATGTTTCCTCGGGCGCAGTTTCAAGCCGCACCTCACGACGAAACGGTCTCCGATGTCAGACGAAGACGAAACCGACCTGCCTCAATACGCTTCTCCTCCGTGCTTCATGCACGAGCTGTCACGGGAAGCGCCGCTCGCGCCCAAGCGCAGCGATGCCTGGGACGATGTCTCACGGTGGAGGAAAGCGGAGCGCAGGCGGCTGATCGACGAGCGGTTGGCGCTGGTATCGGCAGACCGTATCGCTCGGTCCGAGCGTCTCGCGGAAAAGCTTGACCAGGCAATCGGCCGGGTCTCGGGGCGCATCGTCTCAAGCTACTGGCCGTTTCGTGGCGAACCGGACCTTCGCAACTGGGCCATAAAGATGATCGAACGAGGCGGGCGGATCGCGCTGCCCGTCGTGCTTCGGAAGTCAGAACCGCTGGAATTCCGGGTCTGGCAACCGGGAGATCCGCTGGAGCGAGGCGTCTGGAACATCCTGGTGCCCTCCCGCGGACCAGCCGTCCTTCCGGACGTGGTGATCGCGCCGGTCGTCGGTTTCGACACGGCAAACTATCGCCTGGGGCACGGCGGCGGGTATTTCGATCGAACGCTGGCGGCTATGCCCCGAATGCCTCTCAGGATCGGTATCGGCTTCGCCACCGCGAAGATTGCGACCATCTACCCGCAGCCGCACGACATTCCCATGGATACGATCGTCACCGACTGACCACGGAAGGCAGGCATGGCCTGCGCACCGATGGCTTCGACGGCATCGCCGTCAAACTGCCACGTCTTCGGTGGAGAAAGGCAGGACACGATGTCGGATATTGCGACGACAGGAGAGGACCAGCGGTCTCGCTTCCTCGTGCGCTGGGCTTTTTCCACCAACCACAAGGATATCGGAACCCTCTATCTGCTCCTTGCGATGCTGTCTGGAGTGCTCGGTACCGGGCTGTCGGTTGCGCTGCGCATGGAACTGCAGGAACCCGGGATGCAGCTATTCGCCGATCCCGGACTGTTCAACGTCGTGGTGAGCGCGCACGGGCTTGTGATGATCTTCTTCGTCATCATGCCAGCGCTCATCGGCGGCTTCGGCAACTGGTTCGTGCCTATCATGATCGGCGCGCCGGACATGGCGTTCCCGCGCTTGAACAACGTCTCGTTCTGGCTGCTGGTGGCTTCCCTGGTCCTGTTCGCCTGCTCGATGTTCGTACCCGGGGCGCCCGGAGTTTCCGGACACGGCGGCGGCTGGACGCTCTACCCGCCATACTCGAGCACTGGCCAGCCCGGCCCCGCCGTCGACTTCGTCATCCTTTCAATACATCTGTCGGGAGCGTCGTCGGTGCTCGGCGCTATCAACTTCATCACCACCATTTTCAACATGCGGGCGCCGGGCATGACGCTGCACAAGATGCCACTCTTCGCGTGGTCGATGCTTGTGACCGCCTTCATGCTGCTGCTGGCTCTCCCGGTTCTTGCAGGCGCGATCACCATGCTCCTGACGGACCGCAATTTCGGCACGACCTTCTTCGTGCCGGAAGGCGGCGGGGACCCTGTTCTGTACCAGCACCTGTTCTGGTTCTTCGGTCACCCGGAGGTCTACATCATGATCCTCCCAGCCTTCGGCATCGTAAGCCATGTGATTTCGACGTTCGCGAGAAAGCCGATCTTCGGCTATCTCGGCATGGCATATGCGATGGTGGCTATCGGCATGATCGGCTTCGTCGTCTGGGCACACCACATGTTCACCGTCGGACTCTCTTTGGACAGCCAGCGGTACTTCGCTTTCGCTTCCATGGTCATCGCCGTGCCGACCGGCGTGAAAGTTTTCTCCTGGCTCGCCACCATGTGGGGCGGCTCCATCACGATGAGGACGCCCATGCTCTGGGCGGCGGGCTTCGTGCTGCTGTTCACGATCGGCGGCGTGACGGGCGTGGTTCTCGCGAATCCCGGCATCGACCGCGTCCTGCACGATACCTACTACGTCGTCGCCCACTTTCACTATGTGCTGTCTCTCGGCGCCGCGTTCGCCATTTTCGCGGGCTGGTACTACTGGTTCCCGAAGATGAGCGGCTACCTGATGAGCGAGACGCTCGGGAAGCTCCACTTCTGGCTCACATTTTCGGGGGTCAATCTCGTCTTCTTCCCCCAGCATTTCCTCGGCCTCGCCGGCATGCCGCGCCGTTACGCCGACTACCCCGACGCGTTCGCAGGCTGGAACCTCGTCTCTTCGATCGGATCCTACATCTCGGCAGCCGGCCTGTGCGTATTCCTCGTCGCGGTCGTCGAAGCGTTCGTCCGGAAGCGCCTGGCGGGCGCGAATCCTTGGGGGGAGGGCGCGACGACGCTGGAATGGACGCTGTCCTCGCCTCCGCCGACGCACCCATTCAGCCAGCTGCCACTGATACGGTGAGGACACGGCCATGAACGAATCCAGCGAACTTGTCGCCAACCTTCCAGCGATAATCCTTCTGTCCTTCTGGTGGGCGGTGATTTCCGCATTCGATCGACACCTGTCGCGTGAGAAATCGGAACAGGCGCGGCAGCAGGTTCCGGCGTCTGGGGTGCCGCCGGACCGACAGAACCAGCCCGATCCCCGCCTCGAAGCCCTGTGTGCGGTCGATCCCGGGTTCGACTTGGACACGTTCCTTGCGGGTGCGGCACGAGCTTACGAAGAGATCCTGAACCTGTACGCAAACGCCGATCTGGAAGCCCTCAGACCGCTGATCTCGGCGGAGGTCCATGAGGCCTTTTCCGACGTCAGGAAAGCTCAGGATGAACGAGGTGAAGCGGTCGTCTTCGCCTACGTGGGCCTCACGTCCGCCGTAATCGAGTTCGTGGCGGTGAACGGCGATCAAGCCGAGATAGGCGTGCGCTTTCGGGCCGAAATCGTGAGCGCGGTTCTATCGGCGACGGGCGCCGTGGTGAGCGGGGAACCCACCGCCGTGATGGGGACGGACGAGGTATGGACCTTCGCGCGCCAATTGGAGAGCGGTGACGTCAACTGGATCCTTGTGGCAACTTGCCAGGATTGATGAGAGTAGGCACAATGCCACGGCAGGGCAAAGAGCCTGCCTTCGCCTCCTAGCCGACACCACAGCGCCCTCTGAAGCCAGGCGCATACTGTGCTCGGACCATGACACCTGTCGCAAAAGCTTGATGCGGACAGTGCAAGGAATGCGGATTCAGGCTGCATTTCTATTCGTTTGATTGACGACGACCGAGGCGCGACGATGCGAGCGAGGGTCGAGGCCCGTGCACGTGGTCGCCCTCAACCAAGGAGGCGTCGACATGCTGCTCGCGCAAGACATCATGACCCGCAAGGTCGTCACCGTTCGATCGGACAGCACGATTTCAGAGGCTGCGGCCCAGATGGTCCGTCACCGCATCAGCGCCGTCCCGGTGGTCGACGACGGTCTGCTCGTGGGGATTATCAGCGAAGGGGATCTCGTTCACCGCGCCGAAATCGGAACCGCGGAACGAAGCCGCTCCTGGTGGCTCACACTTTTCCGGGACCCGTCGACTATGGCCAAGGAATACGCCCGGTCCCACTCCAGGCACGTCGCAGACCTGATGACCCGGACCGTCCGATCGGTGGAGGAGAAGGCGTCGGTTGAACAGATAGCGGAACTCATGGACCGCGCCCGGATCAAGCGGGTTCCTGTGACTAGGGGCGGCGCTGTGGTCGGCATCGTCAGCAGGGCGGACCTCGTCAAGGCGATTGCGGGCGCGAAACCGGAGGATACGGATGCGCATCCGAGCGACGAGGGAATACGAACACGGCTGCTGGAGGAGCTCGGGCTTCAGCCCTGGGCAAGCGCGACACAGATCGGCGTCGAAGTGCGCGACGGATTCGTCTCTTTCTGGGGGACCGTGAACTCGGAAGAGGAACGGCGCGCTTCTCGAATCCTGGCGGAGAACCTCGCCGGCGTCCGTGGCGTCGAAGATCATCGGCTAGTGATCGATTTCCCCGCCTACGCCCTCTAGCCACGTCGCGCATTCCCTCCGCGATCCCGACGGCTGCACGCTGGGCAAAGCCGTGCGACTTTGCAAACTGCCCCGGAACGGTTATCAACGTCGTATAGAAAAGAGCGTCTCCAATTGCTGTCGCATCCTGAAGGCCACATTGTCGAAAGTTTCCGCGGGCGGTTCTTCAACCACGCCGGCTGCCTCATCGCATGCATCTAGCCCTGGCGCGGCCGCGAGGCCGTCGACCGGGGGCCGGAAATCCAACCAAGCCTAAAATTCGGTTCTGATTTCCGGGTCCGCCACCGCTGGCCCGGTGGAGATGCATCATGACAGACGAAATCCATGGTCGCCCAGGCGTGGCATTCATCTTCGTTGTCCGCGGGAGGCGGATATGAGGGTGGTCATCGTAGGAAGCGGGGTCATCGGCGTCACCTCGGCGTGGTACCTGGCTCGCGAGGGCCATGAGGTCACCGTGCTGGACCGCCAGCCCGGTCCGGCGCTCGAAACAAGCTTCGCCAACGCGGGGGAAGTATCCCCCGGCTACTCGTCTCCCTGGGCAGGCCCCGGGGTGCCGCTGAAGGCGATCAAGTGGCTCCTGATGAAACACGGGCCGCTGGCGATCCGCCCACGTCTGGATCCCGCGATGTGGTCTTGGATCCTGAAGATGCTGTCGAACTGCACCTCGCAGCGATACGCGGTAAACAAGGCACGCATGGTGCCCATCGCGGAATACAGCCGCGACTGCCTTCGCGAGCTGAGAACGACGACCGGCATCGAATACGACGAACGGTCACATGGCACCCTGCAGCTCTTTCGCACGCAAAAGCAGCTCGACGGGATTGTCAGCGACATCGAGGTCCTGAAGCAGTTCGGGGTCGAATACACGGTCCTTGCCGCCGCGGGCTGCGTCGCCGCGGAACCCGCGCTCGAGCGCGTGAGCCACAAGATCGTCGGGGGCCTCCGGCTTCCTGACGACGAGACAGGAGACTGTCGAGTTCTCACGGAAAAGCTTGCGGCGCTCGCGTCCGCAGCTGTCGACTTCCGCTACGGTGTCGCCGTCGACGGTCTCGTTCAGGAACGCGGCAAGGTTTCGGCTGTCCGCACGGCGAAAGAGGTGTTCCCCGCCGATGCGGTCGTCATCGCGGCGGGGAGCTATTCGCCACGCTTGCTGAAGCCCATGGGCGTCCGCATTCCGGTCTACCCGGTCAAGGGCTACTCGCTGACGTTCCCGATCGCGGACGAGGCTGCCGCGCCTGTGTCCACGGTGATGGACGAGACCTACAAGATCGCCATCACGCGGCTTGGGGACCGGATCCGGGTGGGCGGCACGGCCGAGATTTCCGGCTTCGATCTCTCCTTGCCACGCTCGCGCCGCGCACCGCTCGAACATTCGGTCGCGGACCTGTTTCCAGGAGCCGGACTCGCCAGCGAAGCCTCCTTCTGGTGCGGCCTCAGGCCGATGACCCCGGATGGCCCCCCGATCGTGGGCGCCACGTCCGTGCCGGGCGTTTTCGTCAATACAGGGCATGGCACCCTCGGGTGGACGATGGCCTGTGGTTCCGGACGTATACTCGCCGACATCGTGTCCGGAAAGATTCCAGAGATCGACGTGACCGACCTCGGTCCTGGGCGGTACCGATCATGAGCGCCGCGGCCCTGCGCGCGGGTGCGATCCTGACGGTGGACCTCGATGCGGTCGTTGCGAACTGGCGGCTGCTGTCGAAGCTGGCGGAGGGCGCCGAATGCGCCGCCGTGGTCAAGGCGGACGCCTACGGCCTCGGCGCGGGGCGGGTCGGCGTCGCCCTTCAGGCGGCGGGTTGCAGGACCTTCTTCGTTGCCCATATCGAGGAAGGACTCGAACTCCGGAAGGCGATCGGCTTCAGTTCGCGTGTCTTCGTCCTGAACGGCACTCCTGCGGGTACCGAAAGCGAGTTCCTCAACTCCGTCCTGATCCCGGTCGTCAACACGGCGGGAGAACTCGCCGCCTGGCGCGATCATGCCCGGGAGAAGGGACGCAGCATGCCTGTCGCCCTCCAACTCGACACTGGCATGTCGCGCCTCGGGCTGTCGCACGGCGACGTGGCCGAGCTGGCGGGGGAGCCGATGGGCCTTGGCGGCCTCTCCGTCGAGCTGGTCATGAGCCATCTCGCCTGTGCCGACGCGCCGGCGCACCCTGCCAACGGACGGCAGCGGCGCGCGTTCGCCAAGCTCCGGACTGTTCTGCCCAGGCGGGCGGCATCTTCGCTCGCGAACTCCGCCGGAATTCTCCTGGGGCCGGAATTCCGCTTCGACCTGGTTCGGCCGGGAGCGGCGCTCTACGGGATCAACCCGGTCCCAGAAGGTTCGAACCCCTTCAGGCAGGCCGTTACGCTATCGACGCGTGTGATTCAGATCCGCGAGGTCCCAGCCGGGACAAGCGTCGGCTATGGCCACGCGCGGACTGTGGAAAGGCAAAGCCGTCTCGCGACGCTTTCGCTCGGCTACGCGGACGGCTGGCCACGCGCCGCGAACATGTCCGCCTTCTACAAGGGTCAGGCACTGCCCTTCGCGGGGCGCGTATCGATGGACAGCATCGTCGTCGATGCGACCGACTGCGCCAAGGCCCCTCGCGAAGGCGAGTTCGTAAGTCTCATGTGTCGAGAACAGACCGTGGACGATGTCGCCCGTGCCGCCGGCACGATCGGCTATGAGATCCTCACCCGGCTCGGCCGACGCTTCGCTCGAGACTACGGTCGCCACGCAGCGCTCGCTGCCTGATCCGCGCCATCGCGGCAACACTCACGACCAAGCAATATCAATGAAGGAAACATGATGGCTGAACACACTCTGCTCGATGACGCGCTGATCCGCCTCGACGAAGCCGCGGCTCACCTGAGCATCGATCCCGACGTGATCGAGAAGCTGAAATACGCCCGCGAGACCACCAAGGTCAGGCTGATGATCCGCATGGACGACGGATCGCGGAAATCGTTTTTGGCGTGGCGCTGCCGCTACGACGACACACGCGGACCGACGAAGGGCGGCATCCGCTTCCACCCGGCTTCGACCGCAGAGGAAGTCGAGACGCTCGCTTTCTGGATGACGTTCAAGTGCGCGGTGATGAACCTGCCCTATGGTGGCGGCAAGGGGGCCGTCCAGGTGGATCCGCGAACTCTGTCCAAGGCGGAGCTCGAGAGGCTTTCCCGCGCGTACATCCAGGCGTTCGCACGCATCATCGGACCCGACCGGGACATACCCGCGCCGGACGTCTACACGAACTCCATGATCATGGGCTGGATGGCCGATGAGTACGCGCAGATCGTCGGCCAGCACCAGCCTGCGGTTATCACCGGGAAGCCGATCGCGCTCGGCGGCTCCCTGGGACGCAGCGACGCCACCGCGCGAGGCGGCTACTATCTCGTGAGACATCTGACATCGGACCTGCAACTCGACGAGACGATGCGGGTGGCGATCCAGGGCTTCGGCAACGCAGGGCAGCATATCGCGCGGCTGCTTGCCGCGGACGGCCACAAGATCGTCGCCGTATCGGACTCCGAGGGAGCGGTCTTCTCCGCAGCGGGCCTGCATGTCGACCTGCTCATCGACGCAAAGGCCAACGGAAGATCCGTTTCCAGCACCGCCGGAACCGGCGGCCACGAGCGGGCGGGGCCGGACGAGCTTCTTGCGGCCGAGTGTGACCTGCTCGTTCCCGCGGCATTGGAGAACATGATCCACGAGGGAAACGCCGGAACGGTCAAGGCGAAGCTCGTGCTTGAACTCGCCAACGGCCCCCTCACGCCGGAAGCGGACGAAATCCTGCAGGCAAACGGAACCGTCGTGCTTCCCGACATCCTGGCGAACGCAGGAGGGGTCACCGTCTCCTACTTCGAATGGGTCCAGAACCGACAGGGCTTCTACTGGCCAGTCGAGGAAATCCACGAGCGGCTGCGGACGATCATGGAACGCGAAGGACGCGAGGTCTGGAACGTCAGCAGGAGCAAACAGGTGACGATGCGCACCGCGGCCTATGTCCACGCGCTCGGCCGTCTCGCCGAGGCGATCGAGGCTCACGGCACCCAGAGCTTCTTCACCAGCTGATGCTGCGGCATGACCTTCATCGGAGATCGCGTTGAACCTGCTGCTCACCCGTCCCAAGGCGCAGGCTGCCGCCATGTCGGAGGTTCTGGAGCGAAGAGGGCACAGTGTCCATCTCGCGCCTCTGCTGCAGGTGGATCCCCTGCCATTCGACGGTAGGACCCTCGGGACAGCCTCGGCGATCATCCTCACCTCCGCCAGCGCGGTGCCTGCGCTCGAGGGTCTGGATCCGGCGATCCGGGTTTTCGCGGTAGGTCCCGACACGGCATCGGCCGCGAGGGCTGCGGGCCTGTCGAACATCGTGGCCGCTTCCGGCACGGCTGGAAGCCTGCTCGAAATGGTCAGGCACCACTGGCGGCCGGAGTATGGGCCGTTGGCATATCCCAGCGGCCGCCATGTCTCGGTGGATGTCGCGGGAGCGCTTGCGGCGCAGGGCTACAGCTGCGGGCGGGTGGAAGTCTACGCTACCTCCCAGGCCCGGCAGCTGCCCGAGGAAGCGAAGAACCTCCTGCGACGCGGACAGATCGACGCCGTGCTGTTCATGTCGGTGCGGACAGCGGATGCATTCTGCGGACTGGTCGCGTCGACGGGCAATTCCGAAGTCTGCAGGAGGGCGAGGTCCCTGTCGCTGTCGGACAAGATCGCCACTCGGCTGGGGCAGCTGCCGTGGATCGAGTCCCTCACGGCCGCCTCGCCGACAAGGGAAGGAATCCTTCGCGCGGTCGACGGGCTGGAGACGGGTCACGGCGCAGAAGGATTCCGGCCTTTACCCCGCTGACGCCGCGGGCCGGAGGGCACCCGGACTGCCGGGCGCGCTCCGCAGGAATCATGGGAACAGCAGGATCCGATCGTCGCATCCCTCGCTGAGATGCGTGCACAGTCCGAGCTGGCCCAGCAGCCCGAGGAAGGGTCGCGGCGGCAGCTCTTCCACGTTCGCCATCCTGCCCACGTCCCAACGGCCAGTGGCGACAAGGATCGCGGCGGCCGCAGCCGGCACGCCTGCCGTGTAAGATATGGCCTGGCTGCCGACCTCCTCGCATGCCTGCTCGTGGTCGGCGACGTTGTAGATGAAAATCTCGCGCTCGCGGCCGTTGTTCACGCCTTTTGCAAGGGTGCCGATGCACGTCTTGCCCGTGTAGCCGTCAGCCAGTGACGACGGGTCGGGAAGCACCTCCTTCACCACCTTGAGCGGAACGACATCGACGCCCTCCGCCGTGGTGACGGGCTTTTCGGACAGGAGACCCAGGTTCTTCAGGACATTGAAGACGTTGATGTAGTGATCGCCGAAGCCCATCCAGAAGCGGACGTTCGGGATGTCGAGCAACTGCGACAGGGAATGCACTTCGTCATGCCCGGTCAGGTAAGCCTTCTGCCGCCCGACTACGGGAAGTTCCCACTCCTGCCCGACCTCGAACATCCGGTTGGAGGTCCACTTCTCCTCCTGCCATGACCAGACCTGGCCGGTGAACTCCCGGAAATTGATCTCCGGGTCGAAGTTCGTGGCGAAGTACCTGCCGTGGCTTCCCGCATTGATGTCGATGATGTCGATGGAGTCGACACGGTCGAAATAGTCGTCCTTCGCCAACCGTGCGTATGCATTGACGACGCCCGGATCGAACCCGGCGCCGAGGATCGCGGTCACCTTGGCTTCCGCGCACTCGTCGCGACGCTTCCACTCGTAGTTGGCGTACCACGGCGGCGTCTCGCAGACCTTGGCCGGATCCTCGTGGATCGCGGTGTCGATGTAGGCGGCTCCCGTGGCGATGCATGCCGACAGTACCGACATGTTCAGGAAGGCCGAGCCGACGTTGATGACGATCCGCGCTCCGGTCCGCCGGATCAGTGCTTCCGTGGCCGCGAGATCCAGCGCGTCCAACTCATGTGCCTCCAGTTGACCTTCCACCTTCAGGGCATTCCTCTCGCGGATCGAGGCCAGGATCGCTTCGCACTTATCGAGGGTCCGCGAGGCAACATGAATGTCGCCGAGGATGTGGTTGTTCTGCCCGCATTTATGCGCGACGACCTTCGCTACGCCGCCCGCGCCGATAATCAGGACATGCTTTTTCATTTCGGGGAGGGTGCTCCTTCCTTGTTTGGATGAGGATTTCACGAGAGGCTGGATTCGTAGTCGGCGTAGCCGAACTCGCGGACGGTCCGGATGGACCCGTCGAGTTCCCGCACCGCGATGGAGGGCATCGCCACGCCGTTGAACCAGTTCTTCTTCACCATGGTGTAGTCAGCCGCGTCCTGGACCGAGACGCGGTCGCCGACTTCGAGCGGGGCCTGAAAGCGGAAGCTGCCGAAGATGTCTCCCGCCAGGCAGGACTTGCCGCAGACCATGTATTCGAAGGGTCCGGTGTCAGGCGCGATCCTGGCTTCCTGCCTGTAGATCAGCAGATCCAGCATGTGCGCTTCGACCGAGGCGTCGACGATCGCCAGCTTCCGGCCGTTGTCGAACGTGTCGAGCACCGTCACTTCGAGCGTCGCGCTGTCGGTGATCGCGGCCTCGCCTGGCTCGAGGTAGACTTGGGCGCCGAATTTCTCGGAGAAGCGACGCAGGCGTTCGCACAGCGCGTCCAGCGGATAGCCGTCTGCTGCAAAGTGGATGCCGCCGCCCAGGCTGATCCAGTCGGCGTAGTGCAGCAGGTCGCCGTACCTCGCTTCGATCCGGTCGAGCATCTGGGAAAACAGCGCGAAGTCGCCGTTCTCGCAGTTGTTGTGGATCATGAAGCCGTTGATCCGGTCGAGGACGGCTTCGATCCTGCCCGGGTCGGTTTCGCCGAGGCGACTGAACGGACGCGACGGATCGGCAAGATCGAAGTGCGACGCGCTGATGCCCGGGTTGAGCCGAAGCCCGCAGGCGAGGCCGCCCGCGCGCGCGCCGAAGCGATCAAGCTGGCCGATCGAGTTGAAGATGATCTTGTCGGCAAGCATCGCCGCTTCGTCGATCTCGTGGTCAGCCCAGGCGACGCTGTACGCGTGGGTTTCGCCTCCGAAGCGGGTTCGCCCAAGCCTGACCTCGTTGAGCGAGGAGGAGGTCGTGCCGTCCATGTAGGGGCGCATGAAGTCGAACACGCCCCAGGCCGCGAAACACTTCAGTGCAAGCAGCGCCTTCGCACTGGACTTCTCGCGCAGGTAGGCGATCCGCTCGAGGTTGCGGAGCAGCCTGGACTTGTCGATGAGATAGTGCGGGGTCTTCGTCATGGCTGGCCCTTGCCTTTCCGGATTGCCGACATCTTCAGCGGATCGACCACGGCGAGGCCGAGCGCCCGCCTCTTCATCGCGCGCGCCGCCAGAGACACGTTGACCGAAACCTTCGTCGCGTAGGATTCGGCGAAGGACCGGAGCGGGATGTCGGACGGTCCCTGCCTCATCCCAGGGGAGCGCTCGGAGAACCTGTCGGGAGCAGGGTGGAAGCGACCGTCGGCGACAGTCCCGATCCACTCGCAGACGTGGTCCTCCGGCTCTCGCAGCCGGGCGAGCAGTTCCAGATACTCTTCCTGGAGCGCAGGCGTGTCTTCCCGCCTGCTTGCGCATGACAGACGGTGGAGCTCGCAGGCGAGCGCGTGGGCGTCGCGCCGCGGCTTCCGCCAGTAGACGCGCCTGCCATCAGCTACATCCAGGTACTCGTCGGCCGCGGCGATCGGGATTGCTTCCGCCGCATGCGCGGCGAACAGCATCAGCGGATCCGCGCAGCCGCCGTCCGGAAGATCATCTTCGCCCGGTCGGAGGCCGCGAGGACGGAACTCAAGGAGCTTCGTCAGAGACGCGGAAACCTGCCGGCTTCCCGCCGACACGGCAGCCGCGTCGGTGAGGCCAAGTCCAGCCACCTTGTGGAGTGCGTGCGCGATCGCCAACCTGATGCCGGCTTCCGTACCGTGACATCGTTCGACGGGTGCGAATCCAGCCGTCGAACGCGCGCGGAACAAGGCGTCGACAATCTCCCGAGCCATGCCTACGTCGCATTCCAGCGCATCCGCGATTCCGAGATCGGTCTTCATCTTTTCATGCCAGGCAATCTCCCGGCAGGCATCGACCTTCGCCATCATCTGAACCCCGCCCGTCTTGATGCTTCCGCCCCCGTCGAAGGAGGCGGGATTGCATTTGGTGATTGCTGGGCGACGCCGTCTGAAGCCCCAAGGCATGTGAGGACCCCGTCAGACGAAAGAGCGCTTCGGATTCGTTTGAGGACGTCCGGATTCGACAGCTTGCGACAGAAGCGCGCCACCGCAGGCGAGAATTCACCGCCACGTTCCCGGGGCCAGATCACCGCAAGCACCACGTCGACAGGCTGTTCATCGGGAGCCCGGAACCAGACCGGGCGGTCAAGGATCGCAAGCGTCGCAGCAGGCGCCCGGAGCCCGGTCAGAAGGGCGTGAGGAACGGCTATGCCATGTCCGATACCAGTAGAACCGAGGCTTTCCCGGTTCAGAAGCGCCGCCAGGACCGTCTCCTCAGGTGCGCCGGCCCGGGCAGCCAGGCGGCCGGATAACGTCCTGAGCAGTGGCCGTCTTGCCTGTCCCGGCTCTCGGACGTGAATGTCCCGCAGATGCAAAAGATCGACGATATCCATGATGGCCTCCTCGCGCCGGCCTAACTGCCGAGGCGGTCGCGCCCGGGCGATGGGCGCGAAGTGGATGTCTGTTGTCTGAAGCCTGGCAGACCCGGACGCTGAGCCAGGGGTCAGATCGCGTCCGGGTCAGGATCCCGATTTGAGGAGCCGTGCTCCACTGGGGGAACGAACTGCGGCAGGATCAGCATGGGCCGATCCCGGCCGTTCCGGCCAGCGGTGCGGACCCTGACAGGCGGCGGTCGTCCCGAGCTGGGATGACGTGTAGCGGCTCGTCCGGGTCTTGAACTGTCGCGCCCGACATGACGGAAGCGAGCAGCTCTGCAAGTCCGGGATCGGCTGCCAAAGCCCGTGCCTCGCTCAAGGGCATCCACCGCCTCAGGACCTTCGTTTCGTCTGGCCAGTGGACCAGGGTGCCCCACACGTGCAGTCCGAATACGGTCACGTCGCAGGAGTCCTTCCGGCCGTCGGCAAGGGTGAGGGTGGTGAGGAAGCGCCCGACCGCTGCCGGTGCAAGCCGTCCGGTGACGCCTGCATGCTGGAATGCAGCCCGCTCGGCCGCCCGAAACTCCGTTCTCGTTCCGGAACGGGTGCCGCTGGGGACGGTCCACCGCTTCTCCTGCCGTTGCCGAATCAGCAGGACCTCCATCGTTCCCTCGCCACTCATGCGCCACGGAAGCACCGCGTACTCGGCTCGGTACGATGCCTCGGCGACGGTCTGACTTGCCAGCCCGGCGGTCATTGCCGCACCACCTGCGCGGCCGTCGAGCCTAAAGTGCGGGCGAAGGAATGGAAGAGGTTCCGAGATGGCTCGACCATCGTCGACAGGCACCTGGAGTTGCCCCTATTTGACCGGACAGTCAGCTATTGAGTTTGTGCCCCGATGAACTCCCGGGGGGAGCGCATTTTGAGCCCTGAGTGAGGATGGTTCTCGTTGTAGTCCTCGAACCATCCGGCGA
>JBFXAF010000012.1:0-113847 GCA_050184585.1 Rhizobiaceae bacterium
ATCGCCTCGACATGCTCGAAGGCGGCGGCCTCATCGTAGAAGTAGGGGCGGGACAGGACGGACATGGCGGTAACTCCTTGTCCCTGTTATCCCTCATCCCGTTGGGTTTGTCAAATATATAATCGCCTCTCGGTCAGGCCGCCCGGACCCGCGTTCGCAGCCGGCGTATAGAGCAGGTCGCCGTTCGGCAGGACCGTGATGGTTCCGCCCAGGCTGCCGGTGGGATTGACCGAGATCGGCGTGGTCGGGTGTTCTCCGTTCGCGCCGTAGTCGTCGTTCGAAAGCAGGTTGGCGATGTTGCCGACCAGCTGGTCGGTCAAGCCCTCGTAGGCCGACCCCAACTCGTCATCGACCGCATCGGGCTGGGTGTCGTTGAGGACGTTGATGGTGACCTTGCCGTCGCTCAGACCGATCGTGTCGCCGTCGGCGTCGGTCGCCTCGAAGAAGCCCGACAGGTCGAGCGGCACGCTGGCCGCGTTGCCGGCGTCGATCGGCTTGTGCAGCGTGAAGGTCGCGTCGGAGCCGTCGAGGGTGACGGTAAAGACCGGATCGCTCGGATCGTCGGTGTAGCCGGTGATCGTGTCGCCATCGGACACGACCATGATCTGGTCGCCGTCCGAGGTGTGACCGCCGAACGCCTGCGCGTCGAATTCCTTCAGCGCGAAGGTGATTGGCTGGTCCGCGCCGCCCGCGACCAGCGGAGCGAGGTCGAACGTCTGCTCGACCGGCGCTGGGCCGCCGCCGCCCGTCGAAATCTGCACGTCGTCGACAACCACAAGGCCGGCGATGCCCCAGCTGTTGTTGAACGCGCCGGCGTCGCTGATGACGAGCCGGTCGATCGCTACGCCGTCGAACGCGGTGCCGGTAAGGTCGAGTACCACCGTTGGGCTGGCCCCGACGTCGGGAAGCGGCGATACGAGGACAAACTCCTCCGCGACGAGATTGTTGTCCGCGTCATAGCCTCTGAGCCAGGCGCGGCCGGTGCCCGCTTCGGCACCCGAGCCGACACCGCCGAGCTTGAGGCTCTCGAGCACGAACGGGCTGCCGCTGTCGATGGCGTCGATCGTGATGCCGCCCAAGGCGCCAGCAACGTGTCCGGCGAACGGAAACACGTCCGTTGTGACGGTATAGTCCGGCCCGACGTTCAGACCGTTGGTGAAATCGAGGATCTCTACATTGCCCGGCGTCCCACTGCCCCCGAGGTCTGCCATCTCGACTTCGCCCGTGGCCGTCGCGCTCGTCTCCTCCGGAATGTCGTCGTCGACGTCGAATGAGATCGTCGTGCTGGTCGTGTCGTCGTCGCCGTCGGTGACGGTGACGTCGAAGTCCAGGCGGATATTGTCTTCCCAGGCCGAGCCGTCCTCGACCGTATTGTCGTCGGTGTTGAACGGGTGCGCGAGCGGCGCCTTCTGGGTGAAGACGTAGTTGCCCTCGTTGTCCAGTTCGAGCGTGTAGACCTCCACGTCGCCGGCGCTGAAGTCGTTGCTCCCGTCGAGGTCGATGTAGCCGGTGAGCGTGCCGCCCTTGTCGTTGACGCCCGCGGTAGCGCCATCGGTCCATTCGGTGGATACGGCGTGCCGCGTGTTGCCGTTGCCGTCGTCGTAGATCGCTTCGAGTTCGGTCAGTTCCACGCCGTCGTCGCCTACCGCGGCCACCGCGCTGGCGGTGATCGCCTTCAGACCGTCCGCGCCCGCGTCGAAGTCGATCTTCCCGGTCGTCACCAGCGTGTCGCCGTCGTCGCCGGGACCGTCCGGATTGCCGAGCGGCAGGTTCTCGTCGTCCAACGTGCCAGTATGCGTCGTGACGCCCTGGATCACCGGTCCGTCGTCGCGGAACCCGATCTGTCCGCCGATCCCGACGGATGCCGAGACGGTGTCGCCGTCATAGTCGGTCTGCGTCAGCACCGCGTTGATCAGGCCGTCCAGCGTCTCGATGTCGTTGGGGTTCGTCTCGTCGCTGTGAAGGATCGGCATGTACTGTGCGACCGACACGCGGCCGGACTGGTCGATCGCAGCCGCGAAGGCCACGTCTCCATCCTCGCCGTCGACGCGGCCGACGACCAGTCCGTCTTCGAGGAACAGGAAAATCCGGTCGCCCTCGAGGGTTTCCAGGCCGGAATCGAGCGGCTCGTCGCCGGTCAGTTCCAGCGAGACCTGGAAGTTGCCCGGCTCGTCAGCGCCGGCCAGCGGCAGGCCGATCGCGAGTGGCAGATCGTTTCGGGCATATCCGAGCGCGTCGCCCTGCAGGCCCTCCGCCCCCTCCAGTGCGCCGAAGAGGTTGCGCACGCCCGAATTGTTGGTGTCGTTCGCACCGTCCTGCTGGCGGTTGGCGCTCTCGTCGTGGATCGTCGCCTGGCCGGTCGAGGTGACCAGCGGCAGCGGGATGTCGTCGCGCACCTCGACGATCACCTTGCCGTCGAGCGGCACCGTGTCGCCGTCGCCGTCGGTCGCCTCGATGATCGAACCGAAGTCTATGCCGTCGACCGAGCCGCCGCCAGCGGTCCTGAGATCGTAGTTCTTCTCCGCGTCGGCCGTCTGGTCGACATGGTCGAGCTGGTCGTATTGGGTGAAGGTGTAGTCGCCGTCGCCGTCGAGCTCATAGGTGAAGATCGTGCGGTCGACCAGCGGCTGGTAGCCCGGTGTCGGGAAGCCGAACACCGTGCTGTCCACATAGCCGATCAGCGTGTTGCCCGACATCGTGTAGATGACGTTCTGGCCGCGCGATTGCAGCCCGAGATCGGTCATCGTGTCGACGGCGTCGTCCTTGAAGGAGAAGCCGCCGCCGTCCGCCGGGCCGTCCGCGCCAAAGTCGACCAGCGCCGCCAGCGAACCGGAGGCTGCCGCGCCGCCGAGGAGCGTGGTGTCCGAACCGTCGCCGCTGCCGTCCGCCGGCGAGGATCCCACCGAGCGCAGGTTGAGGATGTCACCCTCGTCGATGGTCACGCCGGTCGGGTCGACGTCGCGCAGTTCCGGCCGGTCGTCGATGACGGAGAGGCCGACGGGCGCGGTGGCGGTCGTGCCGTCGGTGTCGCGCGCGACGACGGTGACGCCCGTGATCGAGATGCTGTTCTTGTCGCCGCCTTCGGGATGCGGGAAATTGTCCGTGAGCGTCGCCGTGACCGTCGCCGAGTTGGTGCCGAGATCCGGCGCCAGGTCGAGCTGGATCGCCGCCACGCCGTTGATCGAGCCGATCAGCTGGTTCGTCCCGCCGCCGGTCCACACGATGTCGTCGCCGTCGATGCCGTCGACGTTGACGGTGATGGCGTCGGTCTCGCCGAAGACGATCGACGTGATGTTGTCGGTGCCCTCGATGAACTGCACCGTCGCGGCGCTGGTGTCGCCGCCCGAGCCCGCTTCGGTGCCGGTTGCGTTGTTGTTGTCGAGCGCGTCTTCCTGGACGTAGAGCAACGGCGGCTTGCCGTCCGCCACGCGCGGCCCCTCGCCGTCGGCGATCAGGAAGCTGATCGTCGCCGTCGAGACGTCGCCGTCGCCGTCCGTGATCTCGTAGGTGAAGGTGTCGGTGACGCCGTCCGCGTTGTCGAGGTTCGAGAAGGGGATGTAGCTGTAGGAGCCGTCGGCGTAGAGATAGAGCGTGCCGTAGTTGCCGGGCACGTAGAAGAAGGTGCTGCCGCCCTCCTGCGAAGGCTGGGAGCTGCCCAGCGGTCCCGACGCCCCCGTCACCTCCGCCCCGTCCGCGCCCTCGGTGTCGGCGCCTGGGCCGCCCGTTCCGCCATCGGTGTTCTCGCCGGTCATCACGTTGCCGGCGACGTACTGCCCTTCGGTGGTGCTGTCCTCGTCGTCGCGCGCGGTTGGCACGTCGTCCACGATGCCGACGTTGAACGTCTGGCTGATCTCGCCGCCGTTCGGGCCGGTGAGGACGACCTCGAACGTCTCCTGGTTGTCGTCGCCGTCGGTGACCTGGGTCAGCGTGTAGACATATTCGATGATGCCGCTGGACGGGTCGAAGCTGGTGACCGTGAGATAGCCGAACTGTCCGTCGACGCGCGTTCCCGGACCCTCGACAGCGACGCCGTTGATGGCGACTGACGAGACGCCGTTGGAGCCCGAATACTCGATCCGGCCCGTGCCCGAATTGGCGTCCTCGCCGACCACGTTGGCGGAGCCGCCGGGAAGCCTCGATTCCGGTGCGCCCTCCGGCGACGTGATCAGCAGCTGGAGGACGTCCCCGGCCACCTCGTCGACGTCTTCCTCTTCTTCCTCATCGTCTCCGTCGTCGCCGCCGAGTTCATCCTCTTCCTCGGTCTCGCCGTCGGGCAGTTCGGTCCTGAGCAGCAGGTCGCCGATCGCGATCCCGTCGCCGAGGCCGCCCTCGCTCTCGCCCGCGAACGGATCGCCGGAGCCGGTTGGCGGGGTCGGCGTGCCGCCGATCGAGATCGTGCCGTCGGGTCCGAAGGCGACGTCGATGCCGGCTGCCTCGAGCGCGGCGAGCAGCGCGACGCGCGGGATCTCGATCTCGCCGATGACGAAGGTCGGCACGTTGAGCGCCGCGTCGAGGATGACGATGAGCGTCCCGTCGGGCTGTTCGAGCACGATATCGTCGCCATCGACCCGGATGTTGTCGATGGTCGTGCCGGCCGGCAGGCGCACGATGTTGTCGGCGTCCGGGCGATATTCCGCCGCGGGCGTCTCGCCCTGCGTCGGGACTTCCGTCGCGCCCTGGTCGACCGGCGCCGGATCCCCGGTGTCGGCCTGGGCAACGATCACCGGTGCGGGTCTCGCGTCGCGCGCCGTATCGGAGGGAACCGGCGGGACGGACGTGTCCGTCGACGCGTCCGCGTTCCAGCGTCCGTCGAAATCATCAACGATCGTAGCCATGCCAACCCACCCTTGTTGGCTCGATAGAAGCCGTTTGCGCTCGGCATATCAACCTGGAGGTGAGGGGATCGATATAGCCCGCTATATAGGTGCGGTCGAAACTTTACCGGTGGTTAACTCTCGAGGCAGTCCGGGCATCGGGTTGCGGTCTATTCCGATGCCGTTCTCCCGTTGGCCTCGATGAACTCGTCGACCGTCCCGGCCACGGGCGGCAGTTCGATGTCGGGCGACGCCGACGCAAGGGCGCCGAGGCTGAAGGCGGGGACGGTCGCGAAGAACCTCTCCGCCGCGTCAGGGCTGTCGAGCGCGAAGTTGACGAGTTCAGGCGCGACGGCCTCGCTGCTTGGGCTGCTGCGCAAGGCCCGCTGCAGGGTGCCGGTATCGCAGTCTATCTCCGCGAGCTCGAGGTCCTCGTCGTGCTCGATCGAACGGCAGTCCGTGTCCGGGTCGAAGGCGCTGGTCAGCGGCATTCCCGTCGGCGCGTCGAGCACGCGGATCTGGCCGTTGGCCGCGGTGACCATGACCAGCGCGCCGTCGCTCGAGATCGAGGCCGCCACGATATCGGTATCGAGATCGAACGGCGCCGCGATCCAGACCGGGACCTGGGTCTCGAGGTCCAGCCTGCGGACCACGCCGCGGCTCGAGAAGTCGAGGTGTTGCCTGCCGAGGCGAAACGGTCCCTCCTCGCTCGGCGGCCATCGCAGGTCGTAGGTCGAGATCAGCTCCATGTCCGGGAATCGGTAGCTCCAGACGACGCCCAGATCGTCGATGGCCGTCAGGCTCTGGCCGTCGTCCCGCATGAACACCTCGACGACGGTCTTGCTGGTTCTCTGGCGAGGCGCGCGCATGGTCCGGCGGTCCATGTCGACGACGGCGAGGCTGAAGCTGCCCAGCCCCTCCATG
Organism: Rhizobiaceae bacterium; assembly: GCA_050184585.1. GTDB lineage: Bacteria > Pseudomonadota > Alphaproteobacteria > Rhizobiales > Rhizobiaceae > JBFXAF01. The sequence continues at coordinate 5,739 of JBFXAF010000012.1, forward strand.
CCCGCCACCACGGCGTGGTCGCCCGAGGGCGTCAGGAACACGCCGCCCCCGGTATCGTAGATCGCGCCAAGGTCGGTGCAGCGCTCGACCACCCAGTCCGCGCCGAACCAGCAGATCTCCGGCAGCGTCCAGCGGTCGAAGAAGAGGCCGGCAACGACGAAACCTTCACCGTGCGCGTAGATCCTGAGGGCGGGAGGCAGGGTCTCGAAGCCGTTGCCATAGCGATGATACTCCACGGCCGAACGCGCATGGGACGACTGCTTCGTTCCGCGGAACATCGCCCGCTCGAAGAAGGTTTGTTCCGGCAGGAATGGCGTCGTGAAGTCGCCGCCGACGGATTCGATCGTCCGCGATGGACCTCCATGTCGCCGACGTTCGATCGACGGCTTGTCCGTCTCGCGCCACATCGAGGTTTCCGGGCCCAGCACCGGAAGCGTCAGGACCTGGCCGGCGGGAGCAATGAAGCCGAGTTCGCCGACCGCCGCGGCCTGAATAGCGCCCGACGGCCCATAGGCGGCCTCGATGCACAATTGCGCCCTGCCGTCCGCATCGCCCACGGAGAACGGAGCCGGGACGTTCCGGGCGGCGTAGAGCTGGCGGATCGCCGCGAGTGTGCCGCTGCTGATCGTGACGGAATGGCCGCACGCGCCGCCGCTGGCCTCCGGGCCGTCGATTTCACGTTGCGACAGGGGCACCTGCATGCCGAAGCCGTTGGTCACGTCGATATACGCGCCGTATCCCTCCTCTCCACCCGAATAGGTTGCCTCGATCGAACCGACGGCGATCGCCACCCCCGGCCCGGCGGAGAACAGCTTGAGCCGCGACAGGCCGCGGGTCTCGATGCCTGCCCCCTTGATCAGCGCGTCGCCGAGCTCTTCGGTTCCCGGCCCGTCCTTCCATCGCCATGACCGGACGATGTTCGCCTCGCCGTCGAGCACGAGGATGCGGCCGAGCGAATCGAACAGCAGGTTCTGGTCCGGCGAAAGCTGCGCGTAGGCGATGACCACCCCGTCGTCATAGGTCGCCAGCCCGCCGCCGGCCGAGATCACCTGCTTGCCGGCGACCTGCCACAACTTGGTTCCGTCCGAACGAAGCAGATCGCGGATCGGGGTCAGCCGGTCCGCCCACGCGCCCCTGACGCGTTCGATCGCCTGCGCCTCCTCGGGCGTCGACGCCGACAGGCTGCCGACAGCGGCGCCGACCTGGCTCTCCGACTCGAGGAGCGTGCGCGCCACCTCGTTGCGCCGCTGCGCCGACGACGCCAGGGCAACGCGTTCCTGCTCCCGTGCGTTTTGTGCCTGCAACTGGCCGAACCAGGCCAGGGAGATGCCCGCCAGCGTCACCGCCGCCGTTGCCCCGACAGCCATGCGACGGCGCCACTGCTCGGCGCGGCGGCTGGCGAGGATGAGGCCGAGCGTATCGGAAGCCGGCGCCGGCACGTCGCGAGGCGGACGAGCGGCCCAGGCTTCGGCATCCTTCAGCGCGCGGCCGCGCAACAGCCGCGCCCGGTCACGGCGCGCGGCCTGCCACTCCGTCGCCATCTCGGCAAGGCTCGTCGCCTTCCTGAGCCAGGCCCGGTTGGTGTTCAGCGTCGCCACGAGCGCCTGCTCGTGCTCGCCCGGATCATAGCTGCCGCGGTTGGGCAGGAGGTTGATGCGGCCGAGCGATTCCGGCAGCGTATCGGGGTCGACGTCGCGGACCCTCACGGGCACCAGCCGCTTCGACAGGCGCACGACCTCGCCGAGTTCCCAGTTCACCCAGCGTGAGCGGACCGAATCGGGCGAGACCAGCCAGACGACGGTGTCGCTGCCGGCGATGAATCCCGCGAGCTCCGCCTGCCATTCCTCCCCGTATGGCAGGTCGCGCACGTCGATCTTCACGTCGAAGCCGTTGCGGGTGAGCGCGTCGGCGACTGATTCGGCGGCGGAAATGTCGGCCCGCGAATAGGAGATGAAGACGCGGAGCGCGTCATTGCCGCCGCCCCGCCGTTCCGCCAGTTCTGTTTCTGCCACGCCCGCTCTAACCCGATGCTCGTCCCGCGCGAGCATAGAAACCCAGGATTGCGGCATCAATGGTTCCGATGCCGCGGCGCCCCCGAGGTCAGAACCGGTTGCGGAACGGGTTCCAGCGCACGGTTCCGAGCCGCACCCTCTCGCGCGCCAGGGTGAGCAGGCCCGACGAGCCGACCACCGCGAGCCCCGCCAGGCTGAGCCAGTCCGGATACTCGGCAAAGAACGCCGCGCCGATGACCACCGCCCAGACGATCTGCGAATAGTGCGTCGGCGCGATCTGGTTGGCGGGGCTGTAGCGCGTGGCGAGAAGCTGGAGGCGGTGACCTGCCGCGGTGCACAGGCCGGCAAGCGCCAGCAGCCCTGCCTCGGACAGGCCCGGCAGTGGCGCGCCCTTCGAGGTGATCGCCATCGCGACGCCGTTGATGATGAGCCCGTAGGCGACCAGCGTGCCGAGCACGGTCGTCTGGCGCTCGCCCGCCAGCGAGCGCATCAGGATGATGCTCATCGCCGCCAGCAGGGCTACCCCGACCGCCGACAGGTGCCCGAGCGAAAGCTCGCGAAAGCCCGGCCGCACGACGAGAAGCACGCCCAGGAATCCGGCGATCACCGCCGCCCAGCGCCATGCCCCCACGCTTTCCTTCAGGACCACGATCGACAGCAGCGTCACGAAGAACGGGGCGAGGAAGATCAGCGCGTATGACTCGGCGAGCGGTATGGTCGTGAAGGCATAGACGCTCATCACCCCCGCCGCCGAGCCCGAGAGAGCGCGCGCATGCACGGCCCACGGCTGGCGCATGCGCCAGAAACCCCACCAGCGTTCGCCGTCCGGCGTGAGGAACAGCAGCAGCACCGAGGCGATCAGGATGTTCCAGAACCCGATCTCGAAGATCGTGAGGGCGCCGCCCATGCCCTTGATCAGGCCATCGCCCCACGCATAGACCGCATAGGCCGCCAGGGCGAGCAGGATGCCGTTCTTCACGAGGGGTACACCTGGGAGGTCCGCAGTTTCCTGAGCCTGTTAAGCGGATTCGTGGGGCGGGGGAATGGGACGCAGGCGCCCCCATGCCGTCATGCGGCGACGAATCGCAGGATCATCTCAACCACCTGTTCCCGGAGCCGCGCGAGCGCGTCCGGGGTTCCGAAGTCGCGCCCGAAGATGCGCGAGAACGTCGCGCGGTTCGACACGTTGAAGAAGCAGAGCGCGCTCACCTGCCAATGCAGTTCGATGGGGTCGAGTCCGGCTCGGAACACGCCGTCCGCGACCCCTCGACCGTAGATCTCCGCGATATGGTCGATGGCGGTGGCGTTGAGGTCGCGGATGGCGTCCGACTTTTCCAGGTACTGCCCGTGATGGATGTTCTCGATCATCACCATCCGGATGAACTCCTCATGCTCGTGATGATGGTCGAAGGTGAATTCGACGAGGCGTCTCAGCGCGTCCGCAGGCGACAGGCCGTCGGTGTCGAGCGCGTTCTCGCCCGTGCGCACCATCCGGTAGGCGTTCTCGAGCGCCTTGAGGTAGAGCCCTTCCTTGTCGCCGAAGTAGTAATAGATCATCCGCTTCGACGATCTCGTGCGCGCCGCGATCTCGTCGATGCGCGCGCCCGACAACCCGTTCATGGCGAACTCCTCGGAGGCGATGTCCAGGATGTTCCGGCGCGTCCCCTCGGGGTCCTGCTGGCGCGCCGTCCCCGCCTCCGCTTTCGGCTTTCCCGTCCTCCCGCTCATCGAACCACGGCCCTCCCGCCCGCCCGCAATTGACTAAACTAACCAGTTCGTACATTGTGTCGGCAATCCGACGCCAGCCATTTATCGGCGGGCATCGGCCAATGACAAGAACGGCCTCGGCTTTGCCGCTGGCCGATTTGGGAGGAAACGTTTGCCAACCCTTGCCGGGTCGACGGGCGATTTGGTTCGCACGCTGGTTGCCAGCCGGCCGGGGCCGGCCGGCGCGATCCAGGTGGGCCTCGTCGGACGCGGCATCCAGTCGTCGAAGTCGCCGGCGATGCATGAGCGCGAGGCCAGGCGCCTCGGCCTCGACTGCCGGTACCATCTGCTCGATCTGGACCGGCTGGGTCTTCCGGATTCCGCTCTCGCCGACATCGTTGCCGCCGCTCGCTCCCTGGGCTTCGCCGGCCTCAACGTGACCCACCCGTTCAAGCAGGCGGTGCTGCCCCTGCTCGATCTCCTGTCCCAGGACGCGGCGGCGATCGGCGCGGTCAACACGCTCGTCTTCAAGGGCAGCATCGCCGAAGGGCATAACACAGATTGCTGGGGCTTCGCCGAAAGCGTCCGTCGCGGCCTGCCCCAGGCCGCGCTCGGGCGCGTCGTGATGTTCGGTGCGGGTGGCGCGGGAGCCGCGGTGGCGCGCGCGCTGATCGACCTGGGCGCCACGGACCTCGTCGTCGTCGACACCGATGCCGACCGCGCCGAGCGCCTGGTTCACCGGATGGCCGCGACCTCCCGCGGGCGCGTCTTCGCCGAGCGCGATCCGGCGAAGGCGATGGCCGGAACCGACGGCGTCGTCAACGCGACCCCGGTTGGCATGGCGAAATATCCCGGGACACCCGTCTCGCCTGACCTGCTCGACCCCCGGCATTGGTACGCCGACATCGTCTATTTCCCGCCCGAGACGGAACTTCTGTTGCTGGCGCGGGCGAAGGGCTGCCGTGTCCTGCCCGGCGCCGGCATGGCGGTGTTCCAGGCCGTGCGCGCATTCGAACTCTTCACCGGCCATGCGTCCGACCCGGCAGCCATGGTCCGGCACTTCGAAGCCGCCGCATGATCGCGGCGGCGTGGGTCACTCTTGAAACAGCAACAGGGAGGAAATGACATGACGTTCCAGATCAACCGCCGCCAGGCGCTCGTCGGCGCGAGTGCGTTGGCCGTATCGACGGCGTTGCCCGCCTTCGCGCAGGACAAGCCGAAACTGCGCTTCTCGGCCGTCTTCTCCGAGCAGGACATCCGCGCCGAGATGATGAAGATGTTCGCCGACGCCGTGGCGAGCGACTTCACCTTCGAGGGCTATTACGGCGGCACGCTGTTCAAGCAGGGCACCGAGCTCGTCGCGTTGCAGCGCGGCAACCTCGAGATGGGCAACATCGCCCCGCAGGACATCTCCAACCAGATCCCGGCCTGGTCGATCCTGACGGCCGGCTACCTCTTCCGCGACGCCGCGCATGTGACGAAGTTCTTCGCCAGCGACGCCGGCGCCGAGATGAAGAAGATGACCGAGGACCAGCTCGGCGTGAAGGTTCTCGGCCCGACCTATTTCGGCGTGCGCCAGGTCGGCCTCAAGGTCGACAAGGAGATCAAGACCCCCGCCGACATGGCCGGCATCAAGCTCAGGATGCCCGGCGGCGAGGCCTGGCAGTTTCTCGGCACGGCGCTCGGCGCCAACCCGACCCCGATGGCCTATGCCGAAGTCTACACCGGGCTCCAGACCGGCGCGATCGACGGCCAGGACAACCCGCTGCCCAACGTCGAGAACATGAAGTTCTACGAGGTGATGAGCCAGATCGTTCTGACCTCGCACCTCGTCGGCTTCGACCTGCTCACCATCTCCAACACGGCCTGGAATGCTGCGTCCGCCGAGCAGCAGGCCAAGCTTCAGGCCGCGGCCGATTCCGCGATCGCGTTCTCCACCGACAAGCATCTGACGCGCGAGACCGAGCTGGCGGAGAAGTTCAAGGCAGGCGGCTTGAAGATCAACGAGCCGGACCGCGAGGCCTTCCGCAAGCACGTTCAGGAGCAGTATCTTGCCTCCGAGCTTGCCAAGAGCTGGCCGGCCGGCATGGTCGACAAGATCAACGCGCTCTAGTCGACGGGCGCCTGCATCGGACCGCCGCGCGGGGGCGGGCGGCGGTCCGATCATTCTGCGATGGAGGGCAGGGATGAGGCCAGGGATGACCCGTTGGGGCGCATGGCTCTACCGCCGCGCCGAGAACGCGCTTGCGGCCATGCTTGCGGTCATGTTCTTCGCCTTCCTGCTGCAGATCCTCTTCCGCTACGTGCTCAACTGGCCGACCGGCTGGACGAACGAGCTTTCCGCCATCCTCTGGATCTGGATCGTGCTGTTCGGAGCGGCCTTCGTGCTCACCGAGCAGGAGGAGATGCGCTTCGACCTGATCTACGCCTCCGTCGGACCGCGCGTGCGGGGCGTCATGTTTCTCGTCTGCGCGGCCTCGCTGGTCTTCCTCTACGCGATCTCGTTCCCGGCCGTGCTCGACTACGTGACCTTCATGAAGGTGCAGAAGACGGCCTACCTGCATTTCCGCTTCGACTGGGTGTTCTCGATCTATGTGATCTTCGTCGTCGCCATCATCGTCCGCTACGTCTGGCTGTCCTGGCGGGTCCTGCGCGGTTCCTCGCCGGAGGAGTTCGATCCCACCAAGGCGGGATCGGGCGTATGAACCTCGCCAGCCCCTTCTCGATCTCGATCGTCGCGATCACCGCGCTGGCGCTGCTCGGCCTGCCGGTTGGCCATGCCATGATCGCGGGCTCGGTGCTCTATCTCCTGCTTGCCGGGCTCGACATGGGAACCGCCGCGGAGCAGTTCCTGAACGGCATGTACACCAACTACATCATCCTCGCCGTGCCGCTCTTCATCCTGGCCGCCGAGCTGATGAACATCGGCTCCATGACCGACCGGCTGCTGCGCTTCTGCAACGCCTTCGTCGGCCGCTTCCGCGGCGGGCTGGCGCAGGTGAACGTGCTCCAGTCGATCATCTTCGCCGGCATGTCGGGCTCGGCCATCGCCGACGCGGCCGGCTCCGGCAAGATGATGCAGAACATGATGACGGCCGACAACAAGTACCCCGCGAGCTACGCGGCGGCGCTGACCGCCGCGACGTCGGTCATCGGGCCGATCATCCCGCCGTCGATCCCGATGATCATCTACGCCCTCGTGTCCGATGCCTCGATCGGCTACCTGTTTCTGGCGGGCGTCGTGCCCGGCCTGCTGATGGCCGCGTTCCAGATGGGGCTCGTCGCAATCCATGCCCGGCAGCGCAATTTCCCGGTCGAGCCGCCCACCCCGCTGCGCGAGATCCCCGGCATCACGCTTCGCGCCTTCCCGGCGCTGCTGATGCCTGTCGTGCTTCTCGGCGGCATCTATTCCGGCATCACGACGCCGACCGAGGCAGCCGCGGTCGCCGCCGCCTACGCGCTGCTGGTCTCCATCCTGCTCTACCGGTCGGTCAGCATCGCCGACTTCTACCGGTCCATGCTGGCGAGCGCCCGTACGACGGCGTCGATCGGCATGCTCATCGCCGGCGCCCTCGTGTTCAACTATGTGGTCACGGTGGAAAACATCCCGCAGTCGCTCCGGGTCGTGCTGACGAGTTGGGAGATGACGCCGGTCCAGTTCCTGATCCTCGTCAACATCGTCCTGCTTCTGCTCGGCTGCCTCCTGGAAGGCACGACGATCATCCTGGTCATCCTTCCGGTTTTCATCCCCACCGCCCAGGCGCTGGGCATCGACCTCGTCCACTTCGGCGTGGTCTGCGTCGTCAACATCATGCTCGGCCTCGTCACGCCGCCCTACGGGCTGCTGCTCTTCATCATGACCCGCATCGCCAGCGTGCCGCTGCGCGACATCGTCCGCGACGTGATGCCGTTCCTCTACACGATGATCTTTTCGCTTCTGGTCATCACATTTTTCCCCGACACCGTGCTCTGGCTGCCGCGCCTCTTCGGCTACCAGGGCTGAGGAGCCGCACATGACGAAACCGATCTTTGTCCTGAACGGACCGAACCTGAACCGCCTCGGCAAGCGCGAGCCGGAGATCTACGGCACCACGACGATCGCCGAGATCGAGGGCTGGTGCCGCGAGGCAGCGGGCGACCGGCCGATGCGCTTCCACCAGACCAACGCCGAGCACCAGCTGGTCGACTGGGTGCACGAGGCGATCGACGAGGGGGCGGGCATCGTCATCAACCCGGCGGGTCTCAGCTTCCGCTCGATCCCGCTGCTCGATTCCTTGAAGATGTTCCTCGGCCCGATCGTCGAGCTGCACATCTCCAACATCCACCGGCGTGACGAGATCTACCACAAATCGCTCGTGTCGACGGTCGCCACCGCGGTGATCTGCGGCCTCGGTCCGCGCGGCTACATTCACGCCGTACGCGCCGTCATCGAACTCGTCGACGCTCGCAAGAACGGCTAGCCGCGCACAGTCGCGTGAATCGCGCCCGCGCTTTCTGGCGCGGCGTCCGAATCTCGACTACGACTCTCCCGCCGGGGGAGGTCGCGTGGTCGGCGCCATGCTCTTGTCAGTTGTCTGATGCTGGAACCTGAGATCGAGACGATGCCGTGGAGCGAGCAGGCGCGCCGCGACGACGCGTCCTACCGCACGCAGCTCGAATACCTCTTCGCGAACTCGCGCTTCTACCGCGCGAAGCTTGCCGACACCGCCTTCGCCACGGCGGCGCAAGCCGGCATCCGACCTGGCGCGGCGCATCGAGAAGAAAATCCGCGACGCCCTCGTGGTCGCGTCTCGCGTCGATCTCGTGCCTTGGGCTACGCTGCAGCGCAGCGAGCACAAGTCGAAGCTTGTTCGTCATTGAGGAGATTGCGTTGAGAAAACTCCAGTCGCAGGGCGTGCACCACATCACGCTGGTCGGCGCCGACCGCAAGACCTCCATCGACTTCTGGGAGGGCACGCTCGGCATGCCCTTCATCTTCGAGCAGCCCAACCTCGACAAGGCGAGCGAGAGCCATCTCTATTTCGATCCGGGCGACGGCCGTCTGATCACGATCTTCACCGACGAGAACCGCAAGCCCGATCCGCGCCGTACGCCGACCGAGCCTGGCTGTGTCCACCACATCGCCTTCTCGGTCTCGCGCGTCACCTTCCTGCAGGCCGTCGAGCGCCTCGCCGAACGCGGCATCAAGAACACCGGTCCCAAGGACCGCGGCTTCATGGATTCCATCTACTTCAACGACCCGCTCGGCCTCACCGTCGAACTCGCGTCCTACCGCTTCGAGCCGCCGGCCGGCTTCAGTCACGCCGACGTGCTGTTCGCCGCGCACAGGATCCGCGTCGAGCGCGGCGATTACAACATCGCCGAGATCCATCTGGCCGACGCCATCGAGCGCCTGACCGAGCAGTCGACCGAGAGCCTTTCGGACGACCGCTCCCCGAAGAACCCGTACTGACCACAAGCATTCGCGAAACCCGGAGGAGGGACCATATGGCTCAGAAAGCGAAGAAGACTGCCGCGAAGCCGACCAAGGCGGCTGCGAAGCCCGCCAAGGCGGCCAAGCCTGCCAAGGCAACCAAGGCGAAAGCCGCCGCCAAGCCGAAGGCCGCCAAGAAGCCCGCGATGACGCTGTCGGTGCTGAAGCCGAGCGTCAACAATCTGGCCGTGCGCATCTTCATGCGCGCCGCCGGCCTCAACGCCGAAGAGAAGGACGTCTACGGCTCCACCCGCTCGCCCGAGTTCCTCAAGCTCAACCCGGCGCATCTGACGCCGATGGTCGAGGAAAAGGGCCTGCCCAAGGGCGTGCTCTGGGAGAGCTGCGCTATCATGTCCTACCTCTCCAACAAGCACGGCCTGGACAAGCTCTATCCGAAGAATCCGGCCAAGCGCGCCATGGTCGACAGCGCCATGTTCTACCTGATCGGCACGCTCTATCCGCTCCTGGCGCGGGCCACCTACGGCCGCCTCGGCTTCGGCCTCTATCCGGGCGAGGTTGGCGCGTCCGATCTCGGCGACGATCACAAGTCGGCTGCGCAGAAGGCCGCGCAGGAGGCGCTCGCCGAGCCGCTGGAGGTGTTCCGCAACTTCTACATGGACGGCCAGCCCTTCATCGGCGGCTCGAAGCCGTCCATCGCCGACATCCGCCTCGCCGCCTCGCTCGAATTCCTCGACGCGATCGATTACGCGACGCCGAAATGGGCGAAGGACTACATGGGCGCGATGGAGAAGAAACTCGGCAAGGCCTATTCCGAGCCCGCCGCCGACGTCCGCGGCTACATCCAATACGTGAAGTCGAAGTAGCGGCGCGCCGGCGGTCCCCGATCAGTCGCCGGATCGCCGGTCCTTTGCGGGAGCCGAGATTGTCCATCGCCACGGCGTCGCCGAAGGGTGGGGTCAGCAACAGCTCCACCCAGGCAGCGACGCTGACGCCGTTGCCGGCCATCGATGACACAGCGCGCGTCGATGCGGTCATGGCGCTGAGCGGTCGGAAGGTCAGCGTGCGCCATTTGCCATGTCGACCGGCAAGAGCGCACGTTGTGTCATCCTACACATGGGTCGCCGACCTCTCGGCGCAGCGGCGTTCCTCGGGGCTATCCAACGCCTTATCGACCGGTTCACGCGATTTAATTCAAACTTTACCGTGTTCAGCGCCGAATTGACGCGGCGGGAACCAACCCCCGCGCGGGTGAGTTTCCGGTCCGAACAGAGTTGCAGGCAATGAGCAGCAAAGACAGCGAAAACAACGCGATGGAGTACGGTATGCGACGCTTGATCGGTTCTGACGCCTACCGCAGACACCTGCGCGCCATGCCCGTCTTCCGCATTGATGAGGACACGCGGCAGTTCGATTCGTTACTCGCGGAAATCGAGCGCGCGGAGTCGCGGCGAACGGGAACCGTGGGGAAGAGCGCAGCGGATTAGCGGGGGCTGCGACCCAAGCCATGTCACGGATCCATCCGGGCTACGCGACATCCGATGGGTCGCTTGCGGCGGGAACCTCGTTGGGAGCCCGGCGTTCTATGGACAGCGCGCGGAGTTTCCGCGCCGCACCCCATCGAACCAAGGAGCGACAGATGAACTGGAACCGCATCGAAGGCAACTGGGAGCAGTTCAAGGGCAAGGTGCAGCAGCAGTGGGGCAAGCTCACGGATGACGACATCGACGTCATCAAGGGCAAGCGCACGGAGCTCGCCGGCCGCATCCAGGAGCGTTACGGCAAGGCACAGGTCGAGGCCGAGAGCGAGATCGACACCTGGCTTTCCCGCCACTAGTCGGTCCCGCGCATTCTCGGAGAACGGCGGCCCCGCGGCGCGGGGCCGTTTCGCGTCAGGCGGCGACGAACGCCGCGATCCGGTCCCTTGTCGCCGCCTTCACCCGCAGCCCGTCGCGTTCGGCCTCCCTTCGGGCTGCATCCTTGCGCGGACCGGGAAGGTGCACGCCGTACTCCCGCGACAGCCGGTCGAACTGATCGGCGGCGCGCCCCGCGAAATCCGGATCGATCAGCGCCGGGGCGATCGCCACCACGAACAGGCCCGAGCCCGGACTTTCCGAACCGTCGGTGATCGACCCGGCGTCGAGTGACCATTTGCCGCCGGCAACGCCGGCCGCCAGCATGTCCACCATCAGCGCGATGTTGCTGCCGCGCGCGCCGCCGAACGCAAGGAGCGCGCCGCGCATCGCCTCGCTTGCATCGGTCGTCGGTCGCCCATGCGCGTCGATCGCCCAGCCTTCCGGCAGGGGCTCTCCGCTTGCCGCCGCCTGCCTCACGGTGACGAATGCGGTGGCGCTGGACGATTGGTCGATCAGCAGCGGCGGCCGGGCGGCCATCGGGAAGGCGAAGGCGATCGGATTGGTGCAGAAGACGGGCCTCGTCGAGCCTCCGGCAGCGATGAGCGCCGGACCGTTGGTGGCCGCGAAGGCGACGAGGCCCTTCTCGGCCAGACGCCGTGGGAAATAACCCAGCGCGCCGGCGGTATAGGCGTTTCTCTGGACGAAGGCGGCGAGGCCGAGCGTCGAGGCCGCCGAGACGATGTCGTCGAAGGCGATGTCGAACCCGGTATGCGCGGCGCCGCCACGCGCGTCCGAGCGAAACAATGTCAGGGCCGGCCGGTCGATCACCGGCATCGCCTGGCCGTCGATGCGGCCGGCGACCAGGGATTCGAGATAGTCGACGAAGTGCGACAGGCCGACATTGGGCTGGCCCTCCGCTTCCGCGTCGACGGCGGCCAGCGCGATCGAGTGCGCCAGTTCCTCGCGTGCGCCGGCGCCGCGCGCAGCCGCTTCGCACAGCGCCAGGGCCTCGCCGACCGACATGGTGACCGTTTCATCCGTCATGGCCCGACCCTCCCCGTTTCGCATCCTCGCGCGATAGACGGCGCAAGAAAAGACCGCCCGGGACGCTCGGGGAGCGGCGCCGAGTCGGCGAAGGTGGGAGACGAAAGCTTGCCGGTGCGACGTCCGCGGCGGGTGTCCTCGTGTCCCGGCCAGGTCGGCGTCCCGACGAGGCTGTGTCGCGCGGCGGCTGCGAAAGGTTCACCGCGCCCATATGCGTTCGCCTGCTTCCCCTTCGCCGCCGGCAGGGATAGGCTTGCCTTGCAGCCATGGGCGGATCGATGCGCAAGGGCGCAACGCTGATCGGAGCCATTCTCGCACTCGCCGGCCAGCCCGACTTCGCGGGGGCGGTCGACGTGAGCCCTCCGCCCGCGACGATCCCCATCACGCCAACGCCGCCGGCTGCGCCGCCCTTTCCTCCCCCGCCGGTCTTCGCGCCATCGTTCGATCCGCCGATTGCCCCCATGCCGCTGCCCGCTCCGCCTGTCGACGCGCCCGACAGGTCGAATGTCACCGTCGACGGATTGGTCGGGCCGAAGAGCGTGTGCTTCGACGACGAGTGCTGAGACGTCGTTTCCGACCGCAGCTTGGACGGATCAGCCGACGCGGGTCGGCAGGCGTGCTTCAAGCGTGCGAAAGAACAGGACGATGAAGCCGGTGATGGCGAGGTAGACCAGCGCGAGCAGGAGCAGCGGCTCGTAGATGATGAATGTATCCTGCCTCACGCGCGCAGCCACGTTGTAGATGTCGATGACGGTGATGGTGGCGACCAGCGGCGTCGCCTTCAACTGAAGCACCGTCTCGCCGGCCAGCGTCGGCAGGGCGCTGTGAAAGGCCTGCGGCAACCAGATGCGGCGGAAGATCGTGAAGCGGCTCATGCCGAAGGCGCGCGCCGCCTCGATCTGGCCGCGCGCCACGCCCGCGAAGGCGCCACGCATCACCTCGCCCTCGTAGGCGGCGTAGGAGATGGTCAGCGACAGCACGGCGTAGGGCCATGCCTGCCTCAGATAGGGCCAAAGCTCCGACTCGCGTATCCATGGGAACTGCGGGAACAGCGAGCCGAGCCCGTAATAGAGCAGCCAGAGCTGCAGCAGCAGCGGCGTACCCCGGATCACGGTGCAGAAGGCGCGCGCCGGCCAGGCGAGCCAGATGGGACCGGCCGCCTGCGCGAATCCGATCGGGATCGCCAGCAGGATTCCGAGCACCGACGTGACGACGAGAATCCAGATCGTCGTCCAGATGCCATAGAGAGCCATGTCGAGGTAACGCGGCAGCCAGTGCCACCGCATGAACATGGCCGCGCAGACAACCAGGCCCAGCGCGACGGCGATCAACCCGACGCGATGCGGCTTCAGCCAGAGCGAGAGGCGCGCCGTGCGCTCGATGACGGTCGTTCCGGTGGCGCTCATCGTCCCGCCCCGGCGATGGCGGGCTGGCCGCGACGCGACCACTTTTCGAAGCGTGCGATGACAAGGGACGAAACCAGCGTCACCAGCAGGTAGAGCATGCCGGCCGCGACGAAGAAGGTGAAGTACGCCTTGGTCGCGCCCGCCGCCTGGCGGGTCTCCAGCGTCAGTTCGCTGAACCCCACGACGGCCAGCAGCGCCGTGTCCTTCGTGGCGATCAGCCAGAGGTTCGAGAGGCCGGGGATCGCGAACGGCAACATTGCCGGCAGGGTGATGCGGCGCATCAGCATCAGCGGCGGCATGCCATAGGCGCGCGCCGCCTCGATCTGGCCCTGCGGCACCGCAAGGATCGCGCCGCGCAGGACCTCGGTCGAATAGGCGCCCTGGACGAAGCCGAGCACCACGATGCCCGCGACCAGGCCGTTAATGTCGATGGCGCCATAGCCGAACACACCGATCAGGCGGTTGAGCAGATCGGTTCCGGCGTAGTAGATCAGGAGGATCAGCACCAGTTCCGGGACGCCCCGGACGATGGTGGTGTAGACCTCCAGCAGGTCCCGCACGATCGGGCCGCCATAAAGCTTGCCGTAGGCGCCGAAGGTGCCGATCAGCAGGCCGAGCGCATAGGCGCCCAATGCAATCTGGAGCGAGGCGGCGAGACCGCGCAGCAGGTTGCCGCCCCATCCCGGCGGATAGGGCGCAAGGAGGTCGAGCGTCCCCAGTTGCAGGAGGGGGGCGAGGATCGTCTCGATGATCGCCCCCTACCCTGGAGACGGATCACCCTCCCCCCGCGGCGGGGAAGAGGGCGGGGCCAGTCGGTTGTCCGGCACGGGCGTTGCCGAACGGTCAGCCGCCGTAGATGTCGAAGTCGAAGTACTTCGCGGTGATCTCGGCGTACTTGCCGTTGTCGCGGAGCGCCTTGATCGCGGCGTTGAGCTTGTCCCTCAACTCCGTGTCTTCCTTGCGCACGCCGCCGCCAACGCCCGGACCCAGCACCTCGACATCCTCCGCCACATGCCCCTTCAGGTCGCAGCAGGCCATGCCCTGTTCCGACTTCAGGAAAGCGTCGAGCGCGATGGAGTCGGCCTGCACCGCATCGACGCGGCCGGCCACGAGATCCTGGTTGGCTTCGTCCTGCGTCGCATATTCCTTGATCTCGGCAGCCTCGGTGAAGTGCTTGCGGGCATAGGCCGCGTGCACGGTCGACACCTGCACCCCGATGATCTTGCCTTTCAGATCGGCGGGCGCGGCGCCGAACGCCTCGCCTTTCGGCCCGATGATCGCGGTCGGGGTGTTGTAGTACTTGTCGGTGAAGTCGATGGTCTGCTTGCGCTCGTCGGTGATCGACATCGAATTCCAGATCACGTCGATCTTCTTGGACGTCAGCGCGGGGATGATGCCGTCCCAGGCCGTGGGCTCGATCGTGCATTCGAGCTTGGCTTCGGCGCAGACGGCATCCATCAGCTCGATCTCCCAGCCGATCCACTTGCCCGACGCGTCGACCGAGGCGAATGGGGGATAGGGTTCGGGCGCCATGCCGAAACGGACGGGGTCGGCCTGCGCGGCGGCGACGCCGGCCATACCGATCGCCAGCGCGACTGCGGCTTTCGAGAGGAGGTTCTTCATCGTCTTGCTCCCATTGTTGTCGTTGCTCTCCGTTCGTCGCCCGCGCCGTCAGTGGACGTTGCGCAGGAACTGCTTCAGGCGGTCGGATTTCGGATCGCCAAAGATCGCTTCCGGCGGACCTTCCTCCTCGACCACCCCGTCGTAGAGATACACTACGTGGCTCGCGACCTTGCGGGCGAACTTCATCTCGTGGGTGACCAGGATCATCGTCCGGCCCTCGGCGGCGAGGTCGGCGATCACCTTCAGCACCTCGCCCACCAGTTCCGGGTCCAGCGCCGACGTCGGTTCGTCGAACAGCATGACGCGTGGCCGGATGGCCAGCGCGCGCGCGATGGCGCCCCGTTGCTGCTGTCCGCCGGAAAGGAAGGCCGGGTAGACGTCGCGCTTCTCGGCCAGCCCGACGCGGGCCAGCAGCGTCTCCGCCTCGGCGACCGCCTGGTCGCGCCCGACGCCGAGGACGTGGACGGGCACCTCGATGACGTTCTGGATCAGCGTCATGTGGCTCCACAGGTTGAAGCTCTGGAACACCATGCCGAGCTTGGAGCGGATGCGCTCGATCTGCCGGCGGTCCGCCGGCGCGGTGTTGCCATGGCTGTCGGCCTTGAGCCTGATCTCCTCGCCATTGACGCGGATGATCCCGCTGGTTGGGTTCTCCAGGCAGTTGATGCAGCGCAGCAGCGTGGACTTGCCGGAACCGGACCCGCCGACGATCGCCAACACGTCGCCGTCGCGCGCCGAGAGCGACACGCCCTTCAGAACGTGGAGCTGGCCGAACTTCTTGTGCAGATCCTCGATGTGGATGGCCTCGGCGCCGACGCCTGACATGTCTGGCGCAGCAACGGCCGGAACGCCGCTCATGCCGGACTTCCCGCCCGGCACGGTCGCCTGTCGACCCGTTTCATGCTCCCGGACGCCTGACCCATCGACCCGTCGCGCTTCCGCTGGCGTGGAAGGATGGACCGTGCGGCTTGCCTCCGTCAACCGGGTCGTTCCGGCGGGGCTGGCCCATTGCCGCGCGTCGCGGCCCGGCATAGACGAATGAGAGGCAAGCGGAGGTGCAGGCCATGAACGTCATGACAGGGCGCGCCTGGGGATCCCAGTCGATGGCCGCGCCGCTGAAGCGCGTGCTCATGCGAAGCGCCGCCGGCGCGATGCGCGGCGCGGACCCCGTCAGCTGGCACTACGGGCCGGGCTTCGATGCGGCGCGCGCGGCGATCCAGCATGCTGCCTTCGCGGAACTGGTGGCCGCCTCGGGCGCGACGGTGGAGTGGCTGCCGGATGCGGCGGACGGGCTGGCGGATTCCGTCTTCACGCACGACCCCTCGCTGGTGACCGACCACGGCGCGGTGATCCTCTCGATGGGCAAGGCGCTGCGCGCGCGGGAACCGGGCCTGCACGAAGCCCTCTACCAGGCGATCGGCGTCCCTGTCCTCGGCCGCATCGAGGCCCCGGGACAGGTCGAGGGCGGCGATTGCGTCTGGCTCGACGCCGGCACGCTCGTGGTCGGTCGCGGGGTGCGCACCAACCAGGCCGGCATCCAGCAGCTGGCAAACCTGCTCGCGCCGAAGGGCGTCGCCGTCTACGGCTTCGACCTGCCGCTCTGGCAGGGCGAGACCGCCTGCCTGCACCTGATGTCGGTGATCTCTCCCCTGGCGGACGACCTCGCGCTGGTGCATTCGCCGCTGCTTCCCGCGGCGTTCTGGCAGATGCTCAGGGAGCGTGGCATAGGCCTCGTCGAAGGCGACCCCGACGAGTTCCGGGACTCATTCGGGCTCAGCCTCAACGTTCTGCCCACCGCGCCTCGGGACATCATCGCGGTCGCGGGTTTCCCGCGCACGAAAGCCGCGATGGAGGCTGCCGGCTGCACGGTGAAGACCTTCGAGGCCGACGCGCTCTGCATCGCCTGCGAGGGCGGCCCGACCTGCCTCACGCGGCCGATCCTCAGGGGTTGAGGCCGTGACCCTCGGCGAAGCGCTCGTCACTCTGCTCGAGGCGCATGGCGTCGACACCGTCTTCGGCATTCCCGGCGTGCACACGATCGAGCTCTATCGAGGCCTCGCGGGTTCGACCATCCGCCACGTGACCCCGCGCCACGAGCAGGGGGCCGGATTCATGGCCGACGGCTACGCGCGCGTCAGCGGCAAGCCTGGCGTCGTCTTCGTGATCACCGGTCCCGGCTTGACCAACACGTTGACCGCAATGGCGCAGGCCCGGGCCGACTCCGTGCCCATGCTGGTGATCTCCGGCGTCAACGCGCGCCCGACGCTTGGACAAGGACTCGGCTACCTGCACGAACTGCCCGACCAACGGGGCATGACCGATCTCGTCGCGCTCTATTCGCAACGAGTCGAGGAGTCCCGCGCCCTGCCGCCCGCGCTGAGACGGGCCTTTTCGGTCTTTGCCTCGGGGCGGCCGGGACCGGTGCACATCGAAATCCCGCTCGACGTCATGGCGCTGCCGGCCGACGGGCTCGTCGCGGAGCCTGTTGCCGCGCGGCCTCCGGCGCTCGATCCGGGATATGCGGTGGAAGTCGCGCGGCGGGCGGAAGTGTGCCAGCGCCCGCTGATCCTCGCCGGCGGCGGCGCCAAGCGGGCCGATGCCGCGCTGACGGCTCTGGCGGAGAAGCTCGACGCACCCGTCGTGACGACCACCAACGGCCGCGGACTGCTCTGCAGCCATCCGCTCGGCGTACCCGCGAGCCCAAGCCTCGAAGCCGTGCGCAGCCTGATGGCCGGTTCGGATCTGGTGATCGCAGCCGGCACCGAGTTCGGACCGACCGACTACGACATGTACGCCAATGGCCGTTTCGTGCTGCCGGGAAATCTCGTTCGCATCGACATCGACCGCTGGCAGTTGTCACGCCGGCCCGCGTCGATGTCCATTCTCGCCGACGCCGGCGAGGCTGTCGCGGCGATCGCCGGATCGATCGACAAACAGGCGTCCCGGGGCGGCGCGCGACGCGCCGAGGAAGCCCGCATCGCCGCACGCGGCGAACTTCTCCCCTACATGCTGGACCAGCTCGACTGGGTCGAGGCCATTCGCAACGCCCTGCCCCACGCCATCGTGGTCGGCGATTCCACCCAGCCCGTCTATGCCGCCAACCTCTACTATGACCACGACCGTCCCGGCGGCTGGTTCAACGCCGCGACCGGCTACGGCGCTCTCGGCTACGCCGCGCCCGCGGCGGTCGGCGCGGCGCTGGCCGCCCCAAGGGCGTCCGTCGTCTGCCTGACCGGCGACGGCGGTTTCCAGTACACGCTGGCGGAACTGGGCTCGGCGGTGGAGGCCGGTGTCCCGATCGCCTTCGTGGTTTGGAACAACCGCGGCTACCGCGAGATCGAGAGCGCGATGATCGAGGCGGGCGTCGAGCCCATCGGCGTCAAGCCTGTGCCGCCTGATTTCCGGCACATCGCCGCTGCCTGGAAGGTGCCCTACGGGCGCGCTGCCTCTCCGGCCGAGCTCGGCGACCGGCTGCGGGGCTGGCGCGCCACGGGTGGCGTCGCCTTGGTTGAAATCCAGGTCGACTGAGCGCGGTCCCGGCATCGGCGTCGACATGCTAGAACCAGCTCATGACGACCCACCATGCCCATGACGGTCCCGACCATCGCGCCGTCGTCGCCGCGCTGCCGCAGGCCGAGCGCGAACGCCTGACGGCGCGAGCCGACGCGCCGGGCCTGGTTCGCCTCGCGATCCATGGCGGCGCGATCGTCGGTCTCGGCGCGGCGATCCTCGCCCCTGTGCCGTTCTGGCCCCTGCTGCTCGTGCCGCAGGGAATCCTGATCGTCTTCCTGTTCACGACGCTGCATGAAACCAGCCACGAGACGGCATTCCGCACCGGGTGGCTGAACCGGGCGGTCGCCATCGTCTCCGGCATCCTCGTCGTGGTGCCGCCGGTCTGGTTCCGCTACTTCCACTTCGCGCATCACCGGCACACGCACGATCCGGACAACGACCCCGAGCTGATGAGCCCCAAGCCGCGAACCGTCTGGGAGTATGTCAGGTACCTCTCCGGCATCCCGCTGTGGGTCGCCATGCTCAAGGTGGTCGTTCGGAATGCGGTCGGTCGCGACTTCGAAGACTACGTCCCCGAAAAAGCACGCGCCCGCGTGGTGAGAGAGGGACGCGCCCTCGTCGTCTTCTATGCCACGCTCGCCGCCGGGTCGGTGGCGCTGGGGTCGGCGGCGCTGCTCTGGGCGTGGGTCGTCCCGGCGATCCTCGGACAACCGTTCCTGCGCGCCTACCTGCTGGCCGAACATGCGCGCTGCCCCCATGTGGCGAACATGCTGGAGAATACGCGCACGACCTTCACCAACCGGATCGTGCGCTTCGTCGCCTGGAACATGCCCTTCCACGCCGAGCATCACGCCTACCCGGCCGTGCCGTTCCACCGCCTGCCGGACTTCCATGTCGTGGTGCGCGAACATCTGCGCACGACGGAACGGGGCTATGCGCGGTTCCATCGCAAGTTTGCGCGCGATCTCGCCTGACCGGGCCAAATCGCCGCCTTTGCGACGTGTGGGAAACGGACTATGAAGCGGACAGCCACGCTTCGGAGCCGCCCATGACCGAAATCCTCGAGACCCCCAAACTCGTCACCGTGTTCGGCGGCTCGGGTTTTGTCGGCCGGCATGTCGTGCGGGCTCTGGCGAAGCGCGGATACCGCGTGCGGGTCGCCTGCCGCAGGCCGGACCTCGCCGGCCACCTGCAACCGCTCGGCAACGTCGGCCAGATCCATGCGGTGCAGGCCAACATACGGGTGCGCTGGTCGGTCGACCGCGCGGTCGAGGGCGCAGACCATGTCGTCAACCTCGTCGGCATCCTGTTCGAGAGCGGGCGCCAGCGTTTCGACGCCGTACAGCATTTCGGCGCACGCGCTGTCGCCGAGGCGGCGCGGGCGCGCAGGGCGGGGCTCACCCACATGTCGGCGATTGGCGCGCACGCCGGTTCGCCCTCGGTCTACGCGCGCAGCAAGGCGGCGGGCGAGAAGGCGGTGCTTGAAACGGTCAAGGACGCCGTGGTGCTTCGGCCGTCGATCCAGTTCGGCCCTGAGGACGATTTCTTCAACAAGTTCGCCAACATGGCGCGCTATTCGCCGGCCCTGCCCCTGATCGGCGGCGGCCGCACGCTGTTTCAACCGGCCTATGTCGGCGACGTGGCCGAAGCCGTGGCGCGCGCCGTCGACGGAAAGGTGAAGGGCGGCAAGGTCTACGAATTGGGCGGGCCGGCGATCCTGTCGTTCCGGCAGTGCCTCGAACAGATGCTCGAGATCATCGGCCGCAAGCGGTTGCTGGCGCCGCTTCCCTTCCCGATCGCCTCGCTCATGGGCTCGGTTCTCGGCGTCCTGCCCGGCCACCTGCTCACCGCGGACCAGGTGGCGCTGCTGAAGACCGACAATGTGGTCTCGAAGGAGGCCGAGAAGGCGGGGCGCACCTTCGCCGGCCTCGGCATTTCGCCGCAGTCGACGGCGGCCATCCTGCCGTCCTATCTCTGGCGCTACCGCCCGGCCGGCCAGTTCACGCGGCTGAGCACCTAACAGGCTAGCGCTCAACCCCAGGTCGCCAGGGCCGCGAGACCCGCGCCGCCGACGATCAGCCGCCACCAGCCGAAGATGGAGAAGCCGCGTCTCGACACGAAGTCGAGCAGGCCTCGCACCACGAACACGCCGGCCACGAAGGCGGCCACGAAGCCTGTGGCGATGACCGGCAGGTCGGCCGCCGACAGGATGTCGCGGTTCTTGAACAGATCGTAGGCGAAGGCGCCGGCCATGGTCGGCATGGCTAGGAAGAAGGAAAACTCGGCTGCAGTGCGCTTCTCCACGCCCATCAGCAGCGAGCCGACGATGGTCGCCCCGGAGCGCGAGGTGCCGGGTATCATCGCCAGGCACTGGACCAGGCCGATCGAGAGGCAAAGCCCGATCGGCAGATCCATCACGTCGTGGTAGCGCGGCTTCAGCGCCATGCGGTCGACGACCAGGAGCACGATTCCGCCGAGAATCAGCATGACGCAGATCAGCCGAGGCGTCTCGAACAGCACCGTCTTGATGAAATCGTGCGCCAGGGCGCCGATGATCGCCGCCGGCAGGAAGGCGACGAGGATGCCCAGAACGAAACGCTGCGTGCGCCGATCC
Organism: Rhizobiaceae bacterium; assembly: GCA_050184585.1. Taxonomy (GTDB): domain Bacteria; phylum Pseudomonadota; class Alphaproteobacteria; order Rhizobiales; family Rhizobiaceae; genus JBFXAF01. Next base: position 26,945 of record JBFXAF010000012.1, read on the forward strand.
CTCGGCAGGTCGACGAGGATCCTGAGGAGGCGCGCCGAATAGACGGTGAGGATAGCCAGGATCGCTCCGAGCTGGATCAGGACCTCGAAAGCCTTGCCCGTCGATTCGAAGCCCAGGAAATGCCCGGCGAGCAGGATGTGCCCGGTGGAGGAGACCGGGATGAACTCGGTCAGACCCTCGAGGAGACCGAGCAGCAGGGCTTCAACGATGGTCTGCTCGCCCATGCCACTCCACCTGCCGCTTGCTTGTCATCGCCGGTCCGCAACCGTATAGGACGGTCGCCCCGGCGGCCTGAATCGGGTGGCGCCAGACTTACCGGCGCAGCCGCCGCAACGCCAGTGGCCGTCGAGACGAACGGGACGATGCTGACCCTTTTCCACCACCCGATGTTTGCTTCCTGCCGCTTCGTCCGACTTGCCTTTGGCGAGTATGGCGAGGAGCTGGCGCTGATCGAGGAAAAGCCGTGGACGCGGCGCAAGGAATTCCTGTCGCTCAACGCCGCCGGGACGATTCCCGTGCTGCTGGCCGAGGGTGACGCCCCTGTCGTCGGCGCGCAGGTCATCGCCGAATACATCGACGAGACGCGCGGCGCGCTGAAACGCGACAAGCGGCTGATGACCGAGAACCCGCTCGACCGCGCCGAAATCCGCCGTCTCGTCGACTGGTACCTCGAAAAGACCGACGCCGAGGTAACGCGGGTGCTGGTGCGCGAACGGGTTCTCAAGCCTCTGATGACCAGCCCCGAAGGCGGCGGCCCGCCCGATTCTGGGGCGATCCGCGCGGCGCGCGCCAACGTCAAGCAGCACCTCAAATACACCAACTGGCTGGCCGGCACGCGCAATTACTTGACCGGCCCCCGGCTGACCTACGCCGACCTCGCCGCCGCCGCATCGCTCTCGATCCTCGACTATCTCGGGGAAATCCCCTGGGGCGAGTTTCCGGCCGTGCGCGACTGGTACACGCGGATCAAGTCGCGGCCATCCTTCAGACCCCTGCTGGCTGACAGGGTGCGCGGCCTGTCGCCCGTTTCGCACTATGCGGACCTCGACTTCTGATCCGGCAAGGAGCCGCGCGAGGCTGCGGGCTCTGATCGAACGCGAGGCGAGGACGGCCGGGTTCGACGCCGTCGCGGTCACAGCGCCCGACGTGATCCCGCAAGCCGCCGACCGCCTCGCCACGTTTCTGGGCGCTGGCCGCCACGGATCGATGGCGTGGATGGCCGAAACCGCGGCGCGGCGGTTCAGTCCCAGATCGCTCTGGCCGGAGGTCCGCTCCGTCATCGTGCTCGCGTCCAACTACGGACCGGAGGCGGATCCGCTCTCGACGCTCGGGCGGAGCGACCGGGCGACGATCTCCGTCTACGCCCGCAACCGCGACTATCACGACGTCATCAAGGGCCGGTTGAAGCAGGTGGCCCAGAAGCTCGCCTCGACGGCGGGCGAAGACGTCAAGGTCTTCGTCGACACCGCCCCGGTCATGGAGAAGCCGCTTGCCGAGGCTGCCGGTCTCGGCTGGCAGGGCAAGCACACGAACCTCGTCAGCCGCGACTTCGGTTCATGGCTCTTCCTTGGCACCATCTTCACCACCGCCGAAATCGAGCCCGACGCGCCGGCGATCGACAGTTGCGGGTCCTGCCGTGCATGCCTCGACGCCTGCCCGACTGACGCCTTCCCGGCGCCCTACCAGCTCGATGCACGGCGCTGCATCTCCTACCTGACCATCGAGAACAAGGCTCCGATCCCGCGCGAGTTCCGGGCGGCCATGGGCAACCGGATCTACGGCTGCGACGACTGCCTCGCAGTATGCCCCTGGAACAAGTTCGCGCGGGTGGCCAGCGAGGCGAAACTGGCCGCCCGGACGGACCTCGAGGCCCCGCGCCTGTCCCAACTGCTCACCCTGGACGACGCCGGCTTCCGCGCCCTCTTCGCCGGTTCGCCGATCAAGCGGATCGGGCGCGACCGCTTCCTGCGCAACGTGCTGGTCGCAGCGGGCAATTCGGGCGACCACGCCTTGGGAGAACAGTGCGAGCGCCTGCTCGACGACCCCTCGCCGCTTGTACGGGGTTCGGCCGTCTGGGCTCTTTCGCTGCTGCGGTCCGCGACCGACTATGCGAGGCTTGCGATTCGGCATCGGGCCGCGGAAACGGACGACGGCGTGCTCGCGGAATGGGACGCCGCCTTGCGGGAGCGAGCGGCGGAGGCGAGTCTGACGGCATGAACCGGCGCTACTTCCTGTTTGGTGCGGGCTATTCGGCGCGGGGGTTCGCCCGGCTGATCGACGGGCAGGACACGATCGCGGGCACCACCCGGTCCCGGGATCGCTTTCCTTTGCTCGAACGAGCAGGCGTGACGCCACTGGTCTTCGATGGCGAGATGACGCCCGATCTGGCCGCGATCCTCGCCGAAACCACCCATCTCATCGTGTCGGTCGCGCCGGACGGAGAGGGTGACCCGGTCCTGCGCGCCGCGCGGCGGACGATCGTCGACGAGATGCCCGCCCTACGCTGGATCGGCTACCTGTCGACGGTCGGGGTCTACGGCGACCACGGCGGCGCATGGGTCGACGAGGCGAGTGCCTGCCGCCCGAAGTCGCGGCGTTCAATCGACCGTCTGGCGGCGGAACGCGACTGGCTGGCATTGGGCGAGGAGATCGTCCGGCCCGTCGCTGTGTTCAGGCTGTCCGGCATCTACGGACCCGGCCGCAACGCCTTCGTCAATCTCCGGAACGGCACCGCGAAACGGCTGGTCAAGGCCGGCCAGGTCTTCAACCGCATCCATGTCGACGACATCGCCGGGGCGCTGAGACATTCGGCCGAGGCCGACATGGGCGGCATCTTCAACGTCACCGATAACGAACCCGCGCCGCCGCAGGACGTGGTGGCCCATGCCGCGGCCATCATGGGCGTCGCGCCGCCGCCGGAGACGCCGTTCGATACGGCAGAGCTGACGCCGATGGCCCGGTCCTTCTATGGCGAGAACAAGCGCGTCTCGAACCGCGCGCTGCGCGCCACGGGATATGCTTTTGTGCGCCCGGACTATCGGTCGGGGCTCGAAGCGATGTGGGCCGGCGGATCATGGGCCGGCGAAGCCACTGACATGCGCGCGCCGATCCGCAAGGATTGACGCCAGCGCCCGCGCGTGCCGACATGGCGCGCGGAGGATCGCCTTGGTGCGGGAACTCGACGCCAACGCATGCATCGCCGTCGCCGGAGCGGGCAGCGTCGGCGGCCATGTCGGTGGTTGCCTGGCGCTGGCCGGACGACATGTGACGCTGCTCGCACGGGCGCATCTCTCCGAAGCGGTGAACCGCCAGGGGCTCCTCGTCGGCGATCTCGGCGGCGGGCAGCGGCGGCTGGACCACGGGGCAATTGGCGCGTCGACCGATCCCGCGCAGGCGCTTTTCGACGCGGCGCTGGTCCTGGTCACCGTCAAGAGCGGCGACACCGAGACGATCGGTCGCCAGATCGCCACCCATGCGCCCACGGACGCGATCGTCGTCAGTCTGCAGAATGGCGTGTCGAACCCCGACCATTTGCGCGCGCTCGTCGGCCCGCGCCGGGTGGTCGCAGGCATGGTGCCGTTCAACGTGGTGCAGGACCGCGCCGTCGGCGCACCGCTGTTCCGCCGGACGACCAGCGGCGGCGTGCTGGTCGAAGCGGGCGTGCCGGGCCTGCGCGGCCTGCTCGACGTGGAAGGCCTGTCCGTCGAGGAGCATGGGGCGATGCCGGCCGTGCTCTGGGGCAAACTGCTGCTCAACCTGAACAATGCACTGAACGGCCTGTCGGGCCTGCCGCTCGCGGCTCAGCTCGCCGACCGGCGATGGCGGCGCGTGCTGGCCATGCAGATCGGCGAAGCGCTGGCCGCGATGAAGGCAGCGGGCATCCGGCCGGCCAGGATCGGTGCGCTCAGGCCCTCGCTGTTGCCGTTCCTTCTCAGGCTGCCTGACGGCGTCTTTCGGGTGCTCGCGCGGCGGATGCTGACCGTCGACGCCGAGGCGCGGTCATCGACCTATGACGATCTGGAACGCCGCAGGGCGACCGAGATCGACGCTTTCCAGGGCGAGATCGCGCGGCTGGCGGAAGCAACCGGCACGCAAGCTCCACTGACGGCGGCAATCCTGTCGGCCGTTCGCGACGCGGAAGCGGCAGGTCGGGGTTCGCCCCGCCTGCCGCCGGAAACGTTCGACGCGCTGCTGCGCTGACCGTCAGGCCGCCTTGCGCTGCGAGCGGTCTTCCTTGAGCGCTTCTCCGTGGCGGATCTCGGTGCCGAGCACCTTGATGCATTCGCGCATGAAGTTCGACAGCCCCGGCCAGCCCTTCGCCGACACGATGTTGCCGTCGACATGGGCGCCCGTCGGCGGCACGTCGATGTACTTGCCGCCGGCGAGCGTCACCTCCGGCTCGCAATATTGGAGCGCGGCGACCTCGCGTCCGCGCACGACGCCGTCGACCGCGATGAGAATCTGCACGCCGTGGCAGATGGTGAAGATCGGCTTGCCCGTCTCGTGGAAGTGGCGCACGAACGCCTGCACCCGCTTGTCGATGCGAATGTACTCCGGCCCGCGCCCGCCGGCACAGTAGACCGCGTCGTACTCCTCGGGCTTCACGTCAGAGAAGGTCTTGTTGACGTAGTAGTCGTGGCCGAGCTTCTCGGTGTAGGTCTGCTGGCCCTCGAAGTCGTGCAGCGAGGTCTTGATCAGCTCGCCCGCCTTCTTGTCGGGACAGACGACGTGGACGGTGTGACCGACCGCGTGCATGGCCTGCTCGAACACGAAGATCTCGTACTCCTCGCTGAACTCGCCGACCAGCATCAGGATTTTCTTGCCGGGCATTCTTGGCTCCTCCCATATATTTCGACACTCGAAATAATGGCGCATACTACGCTGGCGGGCGACGGTTGGGAAGACTGGTCCTACCAGATTTGCGCATCCGCCGGTTGCGGTCTTTCAGCCGCGCGCCTGGGCCTCGATCATGGTGATCTTCTGCCAGATCTTGCGCGAGAGGTTGGAACCCAGCTCCTCGACGTCGTTGACCGCCTCGACGACCACTTCATCGTTGACCGACTGGGCGAAGAGCGCTGCGAGCTTGCCGGTGATCGACAGCATTTCCGAGCAGTAGTCGAGATAGCGCGCGAGGTCGGCCGGGTCGGTGATTCGCATCGGCGAGTGTTCGGTCGTGCGGTAGGTCGAGGCGAGCGCGGCCGGGTCCTTGGTGAGCTGGTGCATGTCGATGACATGGATCAGCGAGCGCAAGCCATGGAGCTCCCGGAAGACCCGCTTGCGCTTGATGCGTTCCTCCGCGCGAACCAGGGCAAGGAAGCCGAGGCCGACGAGCAAGATCGTGTTGAGCGAAGCCTCGATGCCCTGCACCGATTCGGCGATGCCGCCGCCTTCCGCGATACGGTCGATAGGCAGCACCGTCCCGACGAAGATGAAGATGGCCGCGCCTGCGACGATCACGGTCGCGATGACGCCGCGCAGCCACCAGATCGGCGCCTCCAGCGCCCGCGCCGAGAGCGAGAGGTCGTAGGCCAGCGAAACGAGCTCGGCGGCGACCCTGCTGAGGCCCGAAGCAGCGAAACGGTCCGCGACCCGCTGCTCGAGCGCCTTGGCGGTGTCGATAATCAGCCGCGGGTCGAGGCTGCGGTAGGGCGACACGATCTGGTCGTGGGCCTCGTTCATCGCGGCTTCACGCCGGCGCGTCGGAGCGTGGCCCGTAGCGGTTCGGGCCGGGGTCGCCCTTGATGAAGGACAGGCCGATGACGAGAATGTACCCGACAATGAAAGCCGCCAGCGCGAATGCCGTCGGCTTGCCGAAGTCATGGAGGCGCTTGGCCGTGAGTGCGAAGTTCGACCACGCGCCGATGAACGCGGAGGCCATGAACAACATGGCCAGCGTCTGGCTCGCCCCGCTGCCCTCCTCAGCCATCGCGAAGCGATAGAGCAGAAAGATCTGCGTGAGCCAGACGAACGTGCTGCCGAGGAAGTAGGCAGCCCGTCCGATGCGTCCGGAAAGCTTGAAGAACAGCCAGAAATAATCCGGACTGTCAGCCAAGCGGATCAGGTCCGAAACGATTGGGGCCTCGCGTACCCTCGAGGATGCCGCACTCGACGAGCAGCCAGATCGGGCCGACCAGCGGGACCAGGATGATGAGCGACCACCAGCCCGACTTGTCGCGGTCATGCCAGCGCTTGGCGTAGAGGGCCAGGCCGAACCAGATCGAGGCGATCGCGAAGACGGTATAGAAGATACCGTAGGGGACCTCTGGCGAGTAGGTGATGCCGAGCAGGTTGTCGATCAGGATCGCGACGATGCCTACGGCGAACAGCACGCCGACGCCAGCCCAGAACTTCGCCCGGTTGATGCGGCCCTCGAAGCTCAGAAACAGATTCTTCCAGTCCATGTGTGCCCCCTCGTTGGGAATCGCGGATGGTGCCCGCGTCACATGACGTTGCGTCCTAATTGTGGAAATATCAATCTCTGAGCAGTTCGTTGATCGAGGTTTTCGACCGCGTCTTCTCGTCGACGCGCTTGACGATCACCGCGCAGTAGAGGCCCGGACCGGCCCTGCCGTCGGGCAGAGGCTTGCCGGGCATCGAACCCGCGACCACCACCGACCCCGCCGGCACCTCGCCGTAGAACACTTCGCCCGTCTCGCGGTCGACGATCTTGGTCGACTGGCCGATGAAGACGCCCATGCCGAGCACCGATCCGGCGCGCACGATGCAGCCCTCGACGACTTCCGAGCGCGCGCCGATGAAGCAGTTGTCCTCGATGATGGTCGGGCCTGCCTGCATCGGCTCCAGCACGCCGCCGATGCCGACGCCGCCCGAAAGGTGCACGTTCTTGCCGATCTGCGCGCAGGAGCCGACCGTCACCCAGGTGTCCACCATCGTGCCCGTATCGACATAGGCGCCGAGGTTGACGAAGGACGGCATCAGGATCGCGCCCGGGGCGATGTAGGCGGAGCGGCGCACGATGCAGTTCGGCACGGCGCGGAAGCCGGCCTTCTCGAAATCGACCGCACCCCAGCCCTCGAACTTGGACGGCACCTTGTCCCACCATGCCGAACCGCCCGGCCCGCCGTCGATGATACCCATCGGGTTGAGGCGGAACGACAGCAGCACGGCCTTCTTCAGCCACTGGTTGACGCCCCATCTGCCGTCGGCCTGACGCTCGGCGACCCGGACCGCGCCGCGATCGAGCAGATTGAGCGCCTCCTCGACGGCCTCGCGCACCGCGCCGCGCGTCGCCACGGAGACGCCCTCGCGCTCGTCGAAGGCCTTGTCGATGGTGGCGGCAAGGCCGGCAAGATCGTGATTCGCCATGAAAAAGCGCTCCGCTACACGCCTCGTTAATGCCGGCGGCGATAGGCTGTTTTGAAACGGCGCGGACCCTATGTGATGGCTCCACACGGGTCAATTGCGCGATGCGCCACGGGACGGCGCGGGTGGGACGGGACGACATGAATCCGATGGAAAAGGCCGGCTGGACGCCGCTGCCGCATTCCGACGAGGATCTGGAGCGGGCGAAGAACGCGCCGGACACGCCGCAGACGCGCGCGCCGACCTACAGGCTTGCCTGGAACGACGAGGACTTCATGACGCGGCGCGAGCTGAGGCCGGTGCGCCTCCAGCTCGAGCTCCTCAAGCCCGAGATGGCGCTGGCTGAACGCGGCATCCGCTCGACGGTGGTGATGTTCGGCGGCGCCCGCCTGCCGGAACCGGGCGGCGAGGCATGGGCCGCCAAGGACGAGACGCAGCGCAGGAATCTTCTCGCCAACGCCAGATACTACGAGGAGGCGCGGGAGTTCGCGCGGCTCTGCTCACGCCATTCGGCGGCATCCTATTTCCGCGAGTTCGTCGTGGTGACCGGCGGCGGTCCTGGCGTCATGGAAGCCGGCAACCGTGGAGCCGACGACGTCGGCGCTCCGTCGATCGGTCTCAACATCGTGCTGCCGCACGAACAGGCGCCGAACCTCTACGTGACGCCCGACCTCTGCTTCAACTTCCACTATTTCGCGATCCGCAAGATGCATTTCGTCATGCGGGCGAAGGCCGTGGCCGTCTTCCCCGGCGGCTTCGGCACGATGGACGAGTTCTTCGAGACGCTGACGCTCATCCAGACCGGCCGCATGGAGCGGGTGCCGGTCATCCTGTTCGGACGCTCCTTCTGGGAGCGCGCCATCGACCTCGACTATCTCGCCGAGCAGGGAACCATCTCGCCGGGCGACCAGAACATCATCGACCATGTCGAGACGGCCGCCGAGGCGTGGGACGTGATCAGCCGGTTCTACAAGTTGTAGGACGTTTTGCCGCGCGGGCTGCGACGCATGGCAGCCTCGTCATCGCCATGTTCGTCGGTGCAACTGGCGACGATCGGAACAGGTATCACGTCCATGCGTCTCATGCTCCAACTCGCCGGCGCGCTCACGCTCACCGCGGTCGCGCTGGTCACCGCCGGCGCGGGTTCGTCCCACGGCGAAGGCTCGGTCACGCAGGCGGGCGACATCACCGTCGCCGATCCCTGGGTGCGCGCCATGCTGCCGGGCCAGCCCGCCGGCGGAGGATTCATGATCCTGTCCAGCGCCGGCGAGGCCGACCGCCTCGTCGCCGCGACGTCGGATCGGGCCTTGAAAGTCGAAATCCATTCCATGGCGATCGTCGACGGCGTCATGATCATGCGCCCTGTCGAGGGCGGGCTCGAAGTTCCCGCCGGAGGATCGGTCGCTCTCGAGCCGGGCGGCCTGCACATCATGCTCATGGGGGTGGGGAAGCCGTTCGCCGAGGGCGAGACCGTGCCCGTCACGCTGACGTTCGAGAAGGCCGGCGACGTGGATGTCGGCTTTCCGGTGCACAAGGCCGCCGGTCAGCACTGAACCGGCGCGTCTCTCGACCGGGTGTCGGGAAGCCCCGCCGGTGATATGGAGCGGCGGATGACGCCGCTCCCCGATCTTCCCGTCACGGCCGTCCTGCCCCACCTCCTCGCCGCGCTGGAGGCGCCAGGCGCTGCCGTTCTCGTCGCGCCGCCCGGCGCCGGCAAGACCACGCTGGTGCCGCTGGCGCTGCTCGACGCGCCGTGGCGCGGCGAGGGCACGATCCTGCTGCTCGAGCCGCGCCGCCTCGCCGCCCGCGCGGCGGCCCGACGCATGGCCGAGCTGCTGGGGGAAGAGGTCGGCAGGACGGTCGGCTACGCCATGCGCATGGAAACGCGGGCTTCGGCCGCCACCCGCGTCCTCGTCGTCACCGAGGGCGTGCTCGCGCGCATGATCCTCGACGATCCCGAGTTGCCGGGCATTTCGGCTATCCTGTTCGACGAGTTCCACGAACGCTCCCTGGACGGAGATTTCGGCCTGGCCCTGGCGCTCGACGTTCGCGGCGCGCTGAGGCCGGACCTGAGGCTTGTCGTCATGTCGGCGACGCTCGACGGCGCGCGGGTGGCAAAGCTGCTTTCCCCCGCACCGGTGATCGAGAGCGCCGGCCGCGCGTTCCCGGTCGATATCCGGCACCGCGAGCGGTCGCCCGGCGATCTGGTCGAGGATGCCGTCGCATCCGCGATCCGCGAGGCGCTGGCGACCGAGCCGGGGAGCCTGCTCGTCTTCCTGCCCGGCCAGCGCGAGATCGAGCGCACAGCGGAGCGGCTGCAAGGCCGCGTCGCCGTCGACGTGGACATCGTGCCGCTCTACGGGCAGCTCGACGGCAAGGCGCAGGACCGCGCGATCCGACCGGCTCCGGAGGGCAGGCGCAAGGTGGTGCTCGCCACCTCCATCGCGGAGACCTCGATCACCATCGACGGCGTGCGCGTCGTTGTCGATTCCGGCCTTTCGCGCCTGCCCAGATATGAGCCGGCGACCGGGCTGACGCGGCTCGAGACCGTGCGTGCGAGCCGCGCTTCGGCCGACCAGCGGGCCGGACGCGCCGGACGGACACAGCCGGGCATCGCTATCCGGCTCTGGCGGGCCGAGCAGACGGCGGCGATGCCTGCCTTCACGCCGCCGGAAGTCCTCGAAGCCGACCTCTCCGGCCTGTTGCTCGACTGCGCGGCCTTCGGCGTCGCCGATCCGGGGACGCTCGCCTTCCTCGACCCGCCGCCTGCGCCCGCGCTCAACGAGGCGCGGGCCCTGCTCACGGACCTCGGCGCGCTCGACGCCGAAGGGCGCTTGACCGCGACGGGGCGCTCGATGCGCTCGCTCGCCCTGCCGGCGCGCCTCGGCCATATGGTCGCCGAGGCGGCCCGGTTCGGGCATGCGCGCGAGGCGGCCATGCTTGCCGTGCTGATGACGGAGCGAGGGCTCGGCGGCGATTCCGTCGATCTCGAACGGAGGCTCTCCCGGTTCCGAAGCGAGAAGGGCGCACGCGCGGACGCGGCGCGAAACCTGGCGGAGAGACTTGCACGGGCAGCGACCGCATCCCGAGCGGTCGCGGCCGAACCGGACCCGACCGCTGTTCGGATGCGTAGACGGGATGGGCTCGCGGCCGCGCCGGAACACTCGGCCGGCGCGCTCCTTCTCCTCGCCTGGCCCGACCGTGTCGCGAAGGCGCGCGGCGAGCGCGGTCGTTTCCTGCTCGCCAACGGTCGGGGCGCGTCGCTCGACGCCTCCGACGCGCTGGCCGGCGCGTCCTTCCTGGTGATCGCCGACCTGCAGGGCAAGGCGCAGTACGCACGGGTCGCATCGGCAGCCGCGATCGATGAGGCCGATATGCGCGCGGTACTCGGCGACAGGATCGAGCGCGCAACCGCAAGCAGCTTCGACGTTGCCTCGCGGGCGGTCCGGGTGCGCGAGACCGAGCGCCTGGGGGCCATCGTGCTCGCGGAACGGGCCCTCCCGGCGCCGACGGGCGAGACGGCGGACCGGGCCGTGCTCGATGCGATGCGCGACCACGGGCCCGCGATCCTGCCGTGGTCGAAAGCCGCCGAGACCCTTCGCGCGCAACTTAGATGGCTGCATCGCGGGCTTGGCGACCCCTGGCCGGATGTCTCGGATGCCGCTCTCATCGAGCGGCGCGACGAATGGCTCGCGCCCTTCCTCGTGGGAGACGCGCAGCTGTCGCGTTTCGATCCGACCGCTCTCCAGGACGGGCTTCTGTCACTCGTGCCGCACGACCTCCAGAGACGTCTCCCGGCACTCGCGCCGACGCATTTCGACGCACCGTCGGGCAGCCGCGTGCCGATTCGCTACGAGGTGGAGCAGCCTGTGCTGGCGATCCGGGTGCAGGAGCTGTTCGGCCTGGACACCCATCCCTCGATCGCCGACGGCCGCGTGCCGCTCACCCTCGAACTTCTGTCCCCCGCCCACCGTCCGATCCAGACGACGCGCGACCTGCCCGGGTTCTGGCGCGGGTCGTGGGCCGAGGTGCGCACCGACATGCGCGGACGTTATCCCAGGCACGCCTGGCCGGAGAACCCGCTGGAAGCGCAGGCGACAAGCCGCGCCAAGCCGCGCGGAACCTAGACGCGTCCCGGCCACCGGAGCATAAGGGCGACATGCACGACCTCAGGCCCAATGACCCGCAATACTCGCAGCGGCTCAGGCTGAACACACTGATCTGGCTGCGCTGGCTGGCGATCGTCGGGCAGAGCGCCACCGTGGTCATCGTCGCCTACGGCCTCGATTTCCCGTTGCCGGTAAGCCTCTGCTTCGCCCTGATCGCGTGTTCGGCCTGGCTGAACCTCTTCCTCGCCTTCCGATATCCGGCGACGCACCGTCTCAACCCCACGGCCGCCGGGGGCATCCTGTTGTTCGATACGCTTCAGCTCTCCGGGCTGTTGTTCATGACGGGCGGCCTGAACAACCCCTTCTCGCTGCTGATGACGGTGCCTGTCGTCGTCTCCGCGACTTCGCTGCCGCTGCGCATGACGGCCGGCCTCGGCGCGCTGTCGGTCGGGGCGGCGAGCCTGCTCGCCTTCCACCACCTGCCGCTGCCTTGGTATCCCGGCACCCAGCTCGCCATGCCCTTCGTCTACGTCGCCGGCATGTGGATGGCCGTGGTCGCGACCATCGCCTTCACCGCGGTCTACGCCTATCGGGTGGCGCAGGAGGCGCGACTCCTCGCGAATGCGCTTGCCGCCACCGAACTCGTGTTGCTGCGCGAGCAGCATCTTTCCGCGCTCGACGGGCTGGCGGCCGCCGCCGCGCACGAACTCGGCACGCCGCTCGCGACCATCGCGCTCGTCTCGCGCGAAATGGAGAAGGCGCTGGGCGAGGACCCGCGCTACCGCGAGGACGTGACGCTGCTCCGGTCCCAGTCGGAACGCTGCCGCGAGATCCTCAAGCGGCTGACCAGCCTGTCGACGGCCGACGAAGAGCATCTCGCCAGGCTTCCCTTCACCTCGCTGGTCGAGGAAGTGATCGCGCCGCACCGCGATTTCGGCATCGCGATCAAGCTTGAACAAGGCAACCGCACCGGCGGCGAGCCGGTCGGGCAGCGCAATCCCGGCGTCATCTACGGACTCGGCAACCTCGTCGAGAACGCGGTCGACTTCGCCAGGGCGAGCGTCACCGTCCGCTATGAATGGAGTCCGGACCGTGTGGCGATCTTCATCACCGACGACGGGCCGGGGTTCCCGCCGGACATCATCGACCGGATCGGCGAGCCCTATGTCTCGACCCGGCAGGGCGCGGAACCGGGCGGCGGCCTGGGGCTGGGCCTGTTCATTGCCAAGACGCTGCTGGAACGGTCCGGCGCGACGATCCGCTTCGCCAACGCGTTCATGCCCGGTCAAGGCGCGGCGGTCGACGTAACCTGGCCGCGCGCCGACTTCGTAGGGGCGATGTCGGAACTGGCCGCGATCCGCTAGAACGGTTGGGAATCCGCGGCAGTACGACTATATTCGCGGCCTAGGGAACCGTCAGGGAAGATGCCCGCCATGACCGATGCGCCACCGAGCGAAACCAGCCTGCCGCCGGGTGACGTGTCGCTGCTCATCGTCGACGACGACAAGCCGTTCCTGACCCGGCTTGCCCGCGCCATGGAGACCCGTGGTTTCAAGGTCGATACCGCCGAGAGCGTCGAGGAAGCGGTCGGCAAGGCGCGCGCCTCGGCGCCTGCCTACGCGGTGGTCGACATGCGGCTCGGCGACGGGAACGGCCTCGACGTCGTCGCGGCGATCCGCGAAAAACGGGCCGATGCGCGAACCGTCATCCTGACAGGCTACGGCAACATCGCCACCGCCGTGACCGCGGTGAAGCTCGGCGCGGTGGACTATCTCTCGAAACCCGCCGACGCCGACGACATCTACGCCGCGCTGGTGCGCACCTCGGAGGGCAAGGCGACCCTGCCCGAGAACCCGATGTCCGCCGATCGCGTGCGCTGGGAGCATATCCAGCGCGTCTACGAGATGTGCGACCGCAATGTCTCGGAGACGGCTCGCCGGCTCAACATGCACCGCCGCACCCTGCAGCGCATCCTTGCCAAGCGCGCGCCGCGCTGACCACCTGACGTTCCACCAGGGCGGCGGTTGCATCCGGAGGTTCGCATGACGTTTCGCGTTCTGATGCTGGCCCTCGCCGGCGGTACGGCCGTCGCCTCGGTCGCCAAGGCCGATCCCGTCACCTACAAGGGCACGCTGGGCATGTCCGACATCGTCGTCGAATTCACGGCGGACCCGTCGGCCGGCGAACCCGTCGCCGGCCGCTATGCCTACGCGTCGCAGGGCGTCGACATCCCGCTCCAGCCGAAGACTGGCGGCAGGACCCTCACGCTTGACGAGGAAGCCCCCTGCGGCAGCTCCTGCCCCGAAGGCGAGCCAGGCCCGGTGGGCGCGACCTGGACGCTGTCGACCGCCGACGACGGCGGCACGCTGACCGGCCAATGGGCCGGCGCGAAGACCCACGAGATACGGCTCACCCGTGTCGGCGCCCGTCGCGTCGAGGGCGAGCAGCCGACGACCCCGCGCCAGCTCGCGGATTTCTCCTTCATGGCCTTCTACGCCAACGACACGCCGATCACGATCGACACCTCTCCCTATGACTTCCTGAAGCTGGACGTCCCGATGCAGGACGGAGCCGTCGAGGGTTGGCCCGACGCCTCGTTCCGCTACGTGGTCGATCCCCGCACGAAGTTCCCCATGCCCCGCATCGTCGAACCGGCCGGGGGCGCGTCGACGGAGGCCGCCAACGCCGTGCTCTGGCAGCGTCATGCGAAGTCCAGTCTCGCCGCGCTGAGCTGCGCATCGATGCAGTACTCCGGCTTCCAGGAAAACGGGCAGGTTCCCGATGTGGAAGGCGGATCGCTCGGCGGGTTTGACGGGAGTACGTCGACGGTGCTGGCGCTCACGACCAGACTGATGAGCTGGACGGAGTCGGGCAGCGTCTACTGCGGCGGCGCCCATCCCCACAATTACGGGAACAGCTACACGATGAACGTCGCCACCGGCGCGTTGCTGGGCCTCGGCGACATGTTCTCCGACGTCGTCGACGGCAAGCCCGGAGCCAACCTGCTCGCTTTCGTCGAACTCAAGCGCGGCAAGCCGTCCGGCCAGGTGGCGATCGATTTCGAGGAGCAGTGCGGCACCGGCGCCCTGATCGCCGACTATCTCGTCGCGAAAGTCAGGCGCGAAGGCGACGAACTGTCGATCGTTTTCGGATTGCAGGATCTGCCGCACGCGATCAACGCCTGCGGCGACGACGTCATGCGGATCCCGGTCGCGGAGGTCGAGCCGCTGCTCAAGCCCGATTTCGCGGCTTTGCTGGGCAAGTAGCCGGGTTCAGTCCGGATCTTTCTTCAGTATTTCGAGCGTATCGGCAGCCAGTTCGAGATCATACTCGCGGCCATCGGACCACACGGCGTCATCGACCTCCCAGACCGGGCGATCGTCTTCCAGTTCGATGTCGTCCCAGCGTGCGTAGCCTTCGGCGGCGAGTTTCGCCTCGATGCGCGCCCTCTCTTCCGGCGTCGGATCGCGGTCGGCCAGCGCCGGCGTCGCAAAGGCCGCAAATGTGACGGCGATGAGTGTCGCGCGAAAATCGATCTGCATGCGTCTCTCCTCGGATCGAGCCTCAGGCGGAGATAGGCGCCAACCCGGCCGACGCAACTCAGCGCGCAGTCCGGGTCGATAACAAATCCGTCAGAACTCCCGGCGACGACCTCAACTCCTCAGCGTCCCGCCCGTCTGTTTTCCGACGTTCTCCACGATCCGCGCGGCCAATGCCTCGAAGTCCTCGTCCGCCAGCGTCCTGTCGACCGGCTGGATCGAAACCTCGATCGCCACCGACTTCCGGCCTTCGCCGAGCGACGCACCCTCGAAGATGTCGAAGACCGTGACCCCGGCGATCAGCTTCCTGTCGGCCGCCTGCGCGGCCTTGACCAGTTGGCCAGCCTGGACGGCCTTGTCCACCACGAAGGCGAAGTCGCGCTTCACCGCCTGGAAGGGCGAAAGATCCAGGCGCGGCTTCGTGCGAGTCGGCTTGGCCTTCGGCTCGGGGATGGCGTCGACATAGACCTCGAAGCCGCAGAGCGGACCCGACACGTCGAGCGCTTCCAGCGTCTTCGGATGGAACTCGCCGAAGGTGCCCAGAATCGTCTTCGGACCGAGCTTGATCGTGCCCGAGCGGCCGGGGTGGTACCAGGTCGGTCCGCCGGCCTCGACCGAAAGCTTGTCGACCGGCGCGCCGCAGGCCTCCAGCACCGCGAAGGCGTCGGCCTTGGCGTCGAACACGCCAACCGCCGGCGTGTTGCCCGACCAGTCGCGGCCCGATCCTTCGAGCTTCGCCGTACCGCGCCGGATGCCCGCCGCGACGCGGCGCTGGGCCTCGGGCGTATCGCCCTCGTAGATGCCCGACACCTCGAACAGCGCCACATCGCCGAAGCCGCGATCGGCGTTGCGCTGCGCGGCGGCGGCGAGGCCGGGCAGCAGCGAGGGCCGCATGTCCGACATGTCGGCGGCGATGGGGTTGGAGAGCTTCAGTTCCGCACGGCCGCCGCCGAACAGCTCGGCATGCTTCGCCGGTATGAACGACCATGTGACGGCTTCCATCATGCCGCGCACGCCGAGCGCGCGCTTGGCCGCGCGGGTGCGGATCTGCGGCGTCGTCAGTATTCTCCCGTTGACCGCCGCATGACCGCCGAGCGGCTGCGGCGTGATCGCGTCGACGCCCTTGATGCGCATGACCTCCTCGACGAGGTCGGCCTTGCCGTCGACGTCCGGCCGCCACGATGGCACAGACACGTCGATCAAGTCGGCATCGCCCTTCGGCCCGAAGCCGAGGCGGTTCAGGATGTCGAGGCTCTCCGCCTTCGCCACGTCGAGGCCGGTCAGGCGCTTCACTTCCGAGACGGGGAAGGACACGACCTTCGGCGTGTGGCCTGCGTAGCCGACGACCTCGGCATCGGTCGGCTCGCCGCCGCAGATGTCCGTCACCAGCTTGGTCGCCAATTCCAGTCCCGGAACCATGAACTCCGGATCGACGCCGCGCTCGAAGCGGTAGCGTGCATCCGTGACGATGCCGAGTTCGCGGCCGGTGCGGGCGACGTTGAGCGGGTTCCACAGGGCCGACTCGATCAGCACGTCGGTCGTCCCCTCGTCGCAGCCCGAATGCTCGCCGCCCATGACGCCGGCGATAGACTCCACCCCGTTGACGTCAGCGATAACGCACATCTCCGGCGTCAGCTCATACTCGAACGTGTCGAGCGCCAGCACCTTCTCGCCTGCCTTCGCGCGGCGCACGACGAGATCGCCGGCTACCTTCTTCGCGTCGAAGACGTGAAGCGGCCGGCCGCGGTCGAAGGTCACGTAGTTGGTGATGTCGACCAGCGCGTTGATGGGCCTGAGCCCGATCGCCTTCAGCCGGCGCTGCATCCACTTCGGCGACGCGCCGTTCCTGACACCGCGCACCAGACGCAGTGCGAAGCCGGGGCAAAGCTCCGGCGCCTCGATCGTCACCTTGACCGGGCAGTCGCCCTTGCCGGCGATCGCCTCGACCAGCGGCGTCTTCAGCCTGCCCAGTCCCGCCGCCGCGAGGTCGCGCGCGATGCCGTGGATGCTGGTCGCATCAGGCCGGTTCGGCGTCAAATTGATCTCGATCACGGGGTCGTCCAGATGCGACCAGGCCGCGAAGCTCGTGCCCACCGGCGCGTCGGCCGGCAGGTCGATGATGCCGTCATGCTCGTCGGAGAGTTCCAGTTCGCGCTCCGAGCACATCATGCCGTGGCTTTCCACGCCGCGGATATTGCCGACCGACAGCGTCACGTCGATGCCGGGGATGTAGGCGCCGGGTGCGGCGAAGGCGCCGACCAGTCCAGCCCGCGCATTCGGCGCGCCGCACACCACTTGCACGGGTTGGCCGGCGCCGGTGTCGACGATGAGCACGCGCAGCTTGTCGGCGTCGGGATGCTTTTCAGCCGTCAGCACCTTGGCGATGACGAAGGGCTTCAGCGCCTTGCGGTCGTCGACATGCTCGACCTCCAGCCCGATCGCCGTCAGCCGCTCGACGATCTGGTCGAGCGTGGCGTCGGTGTCCAGGTGGTCCTTCAGCCAGGAGAGGGTGAGTTTCATGACTTAGCTTATCCTGAAAGAAAGAAGGTCGCGCATTTCTCTATCTGACAGACGGTTTGGCCGTCCGAATCTTTGTGGCAAGACGTGGTTTCTCATCGCATTTACCAGGTCCGCCGCCGTAGCCATCGGGTCTGGCTCCTGCTTCTCCCTAGTGACGTGGGCCTCGAACTTGCTTGCGTGTTGAAGACGTCATCAAAGCTCAGGCCACCTGATCCATCGGTGCTATCGCGTCAGGCGCCTTTGCCCCGACAATCATGCTCTCGACCGAGACGTCCTCATCGATATCGGGCCAATGCACGCCCATCGGGCTCAGTTCAAATTTTTCCCTTTCCGCCGCGCTTGCATTCAACAGCCGGGGATACCACCAAAGCGGTATGCCGATGCTCCTGCCATCGTGAAGACGAACGAATATACGATCGTCCGCAAACCACACTTCGACGGGCTCGTCCGGCGCGATGTCGTCTAGTGAACCCATACCCAGTCACCTCGCAAAATAGGCGTTCCACGCGTCCAGGAAACGCTCGCGATGCTCCCGCGCAACCTCGACCAGCTGACGGAGTTCGCACTCAGAGTATCGAGCATTCGCCGCGACTGAGCAATCAAGCAGCCATATCTTGGCTTCCTTGCGGCCCTGTCGGACGTGAACATGCGGTGGCTCCCTTGTATCACCCGAATAGAAGTGGAACCGATGTCCATGCCAGTCGAGCAGCTTGGGCATTAGCCCGACAACCCTCCGAACAGCGTCGGCATGTCGAGCGGGCGGAAGCCGTAGTGCTCCAGCCAGCGCACGTCGGCGTCGAAGAAGGCGCGGAGATCCGGCATGCCGTATTTCAGCATGGCGATGCGGTCTATGCCCATACCCCAGGCGAAGCCCTGATACTCGTCGGGATCGAGCCCTCCATGACGCAGCACGTTGGGATGGACCATGCCGCAGCCGAGGATCTCCATCCAGTCCGAGCCTTCGCCGAAGCGCACCTCGCCCGGCCGCGAGCGGTCGCACTGGATGTCGACCTCGAGGCTCGGCTCGGTGAACGGGAAGAAGCTCGGCCGGAAGCGCATCTTCACCTGCGGGACCTCGAAGAACGCCTTGCAGAACTCCTCCAGCACCCACTTCATGTTGGCTATCGTTGCGGTCCTGTCGATCACGAGCCCCTCGACCTGATGGAACATCGGCGAGTGGGTGGCGTCCGAATCCTGCCGGTATGTCTTGCCGGGGATGACGATGCGGATCGGCGGCTTCTGCTTCTCCATCGTCCTGATCTGCACCGGCGAGGTGTGGGTGCGCAGCACCTTGCGCTCGCCATTCGCGTCGGGCGGGAAGAAGAAGGTGTCATGCATCTCGCGGGCCGGATGGCCGACGGGAAAGTTCAGCGCCGTGAAGTTGTAGTGGTCGGTCTCGATGTCCGGCCCCTCGGCGATGGCGAAGCCGAGGTCGCCGAAGATCGCCGCTATCTCGTCGATCACCTGGGTGATGGGATGGATGCGGCCGCGCTCCGCCGGCGAGCGGCGCACCGGCAGCGTCACGTCGAGCTTCTCGGCGGCGAGCCTTGCCGCGATCGCGACATCCTTCAGCGCTGCCCTGCGCGCGGCCAGCGCCTCGGTAACCCGGTTCTTCAGCCCGTTGATGGCCGGGCCCGCGGTCTGGCGCTGTTCGGGCGTCATCGCGCCGAGCGACTTCAGGAGTTCCGAAACCGACCCCTTCTTGCCCAGCGCATTGACGCGCACCGCCTCGATGGCCGGCTCGTCGGCGGCGGAAGCGATATCGGCCATCAGGGTCTTTTCAAGTGTGTCGATGTCACTCATCGTCGCTCTTCGTCCGGTCAATCATGAGAAAAAACCCGCGCCGGCCCTGCCAGCGCGGGTTTCCCAAATCAGACTTTCGAATGCTTGGGAAGCGGCTGGCCGGCATGGCCCCGAAAAGTTGCAGACTTTTCGGACCGGGCCATGCCTTTGCTGCCTAGCCGCATTTGTCCCGCGCCCGGCGCGCCGCCGGGCTGGAAAATGCTCTAAGCTACAGCCGCCTCAAAAGCGTTCGGGGTGGTGTTCTTGAGATATTCGAGCGAGGCCTTCGCCTTGCCGACCAGACCCGCGAAGGCCTGCGGCTCGTGGATCGCCATGTCGGACAGGACCTTGCGGTCGATCTCGATGCCGGCCTTGTTGAGGCCGTCGATGAAACGGCCATAGGTCAGCCCGTGCTCCCGCACCGCGGCATTGATGCGCTGGACCCAGAGCGCGCGGAAATTCCGCTTGCGGACCTTGCGGTCGCGATAGGCGTACTGCTTCGACTTCTCCACCGCCTGCTTGGCGATGCGGATGGTGTTCTTGCGGCGGCCGTAGAAACCCTTGGCGGCCTTCAGCACCTTCTTGTGCTTGGCGTGGGCGGTAACGCCTCTCTTTACGCGTGCCATGTCATGATCTCCTTGTCGCGCTCAGCTCAGATCCCGCCGCCATTGGGCAGGAAATTCTTGATGACCTTCTTGCCGTCCGGTTCAGCCAGAACCATCGTGCCGCGGGCATCGCGAATGAACTTGTTGGAGCGCTTGATCATGCCATGGCGCTTGCCGGCGGCGGCGGACTTGACCTTGCCGGTGCCGGTGATCTTGAACCGCTTCTTGGCGGCCGATTTGGTCTTCATCTTGGGCATTTTGCTACTCCTTCGTGGGCCTTGAGGCCCTTCTTGTTGTTTTCCGGAGCCGACCAAAGCCCGAAAAAGCATGGAAAACCGCCACGGCATGCCCTGCCGGGCGG
Source organism: Rhizobiaceae bacterium (assembly GCA_050184585.1). GTDB lineage: Bacteria > Pseudomonadota > Alphaproteobacteria > Rhizobiales > Rhizobiaceae > JBFXAF01. Next base: position 47,184 of record JBFXAF010000012.1, read on the forward strand.
TTTCTTGAACGGCGGCTCCATACCAGCAAGCATCCGTGAGCGCAACTGTAGGACAGGTTTGCAAAGCGGCCCCAGCCGCGCCATGAGAAGGCGCGATGACAAGGCGGCGTATCTCCATCCTCGGTTCGACCGGCTCGATCGGCGTCTCCACTCTCGACGTGGTCGCCCAGCTCGGCGGCCGCGACGCCTTCGAGGTCGTGACGCTGACAGGCCGCGACAACGTTGCCCTGCTGGCCGAGCAGGCGAAAGCCGTCGGCGCGCGCCATGCTGTGACCTCCGAGCCTAGGAAATATGCGGAATTGAAGGAGCGCCTCGCGGGCAGCGGCACCCAGGCCGCAGCTGGGCCTGAGGCGCTGGTCGCGCTCGCGGGAGAGCCGGCAGACCTGACCATGGCCGGCATCGTCGGCATCGCCGGGCTCGCTCCCACTCTCGCCGCGGCGAAAGCCGGTGCGACCATCGCGCTCGCCAACAAGGAATGCCTCGTCTCCGGTGGCGCGCTTTTCACGGCCGAGATCGAGAAGGCGGGATCGTTCCTGCTGCCGGTGGACAGCGAGCACAACGCCATCTTCCAGGTGCTCGATACCGCGCAGGCGGCCGCCGTGGAGCGCATCATCATCACCGCCTCGGGTGGCCCGTTCCGGACATGGCCGGTGGAGAAGATGCGGGACGTGACGCCCGAAGCCGCGGCCGCCCACCCCAACTGGTCGATGGGAAGGAAGATATCCATCGACAGCGCCTCGCTGTTCAACAAGGCCCTGGAGATGATCGAGGCCGACCGGCTGTTCGGCGCGCCCGGCCGCACATTGGAGGTGGTCGTCCACCCGCAGTCTGTCGTTCATTCGATGGTGGGCTACACCGACGGATCCGTGCTCGCACAGCTCGGCGCGCCCGACATGCGGACAGCGATCGGCTATGCGATCGGCTGGCCCAGACGCCCGATGCTCGACGTCGAACGGCTTGATCTCATCAGGATGGCGCGGCTCGACTTCGAGGCGCCCGACGAAGTTCGTTTCCCGGCGCTCAGGCTCGCCCGCGAGGTGATCGCCGCCGGCGGGCTGGCCGGCGCTGTGCTGAACGGAGCGAAGGAAGTGGCGCTCGAGGCGTTCATCGCGCGCAGGATCGGCTTCCTCGACATCGCGGCGATCGTCGAGCGGGTCATGGACAGGCTCGGCGCGCCAGCGGCGACCGACATCGAAACCGTGCACGAGATCGACCGGCGCGCCAGAGCCGGAGCGGCGGCGCTGATCGCCGCCGCGCCGTAGCCGACGCTACCTGGGCGCCAGGACCATCATCATCTGGCGGCCTTCGAGCTTTGGCTCCGCCTCGACCTTGGCGATGGTCGCGGTTTCCTCGCGCACCTTGTTCAGGAGCTCCATGCCGAGCTCCATATGGGCCATCTCGCGGCCGCGGAAGCGCAGCGTCAGCTTGACCTTGTCGCCTTCCTCGAAGAACCGGCGCACCGCTCGCATCTTCACCTCGTAGTCGTGGGTGTCGATGTTCGGGCGCATCTTGATCTCCTTGATCTCGATGACCTTCTGGTTCTTGCGCGCTTCCGCCTGCTTCTTCTGCGTAGCGTATTTCAGCTTGCCCAGATCGAGGATCTTGCAGACTGGCGGCTCGGCGTTGGGAGAAATCTCTACGAGGTCGAGGCCCGCTTCCTCGGCCAACAGCAAGGCGTCGTTGATCGACACGTTGCCTCTGTTCTGTCCGTCCGCATCGATGAGCTGGACGCGGGGAACCCGGATATCCCGGTTGGCGCGGGGCCCATCCTTGACAGGCGCCGCTGATTTGAAAGGTCTGCGAATGGTCGTGGTCTCCTCGGCTGTTGACGTTGGCCGGCGGCTATGCGGTCCGGACGGCGGCGGAGTCAATAGCACAGCACGGCGGACAAATCACCCCGCGCCTGGCATTCCCTTTTCGCGCGCGGGCAGGCCAGACAAAGCCTTTGCGCCTGCCGCCCGGCATGCCACAAGAACCCGCGAACGGAGGGCCGGATGGAGCCTGCACGCGAAGAGTTCATCGAGGTCGGCGGGGCGCGCATCGCTGTGCTGGCGCGGTCCGGCCGGGCGCCCGGTGCGGTGTGGCTCGGCGGCTATCGGTCTGACATGACGGGCACCAAGGCAGCGGCGCTCGACGCCTGGGCCGGCGAGACCGGCCACGCGTTCCTGCGGCATGACTATTCCGGCCACGGCCGCTCGGGCGGCCAGTTCCGCGACGGCACCATCTCGCGCTGGGTCGCGGAGAGCCTCGCGGTGTTCCGCCGGTTCGCGAAGGGCCCGCAGGTGCTGGTCGGCTCGTCGATGGGCGCATGGGTGGCGCTCAGGATGGCCGCGGAGCTACGCAAGGCCCGCGACGAACGCGTCACCGGCATGGTGCTGATCGCGCCGGCGCCCGACTTCACGTCCGAGTTGGTCGAGCCGCGACTGACGCGGGCCCAGAAGAAGCAGTTGCGGGAGCAGGGCTTCTTCGAGGAGAAGTCCGGCTATTCGGACGACGCCAACGTCTACACCGCCGCCCTCATCGAGGATGGCCGCGCCAACCTGGTGATGAACGCTCCCATCGACACGCACTGCCCGGTCCACATCCTGCAGGGGCTCGCGGATCCCGACGTGCCGGCCGACCATGCGCTGAAGCTCGCCTCGCACCTGCCGGCCGACGACGTGACGGTGACGCTGATCCCCGGCGGCGACCACCGCCTGTCGCGAGCGGAGGACATCGACCTTCTGCTGCGCACCGTCGACGCGATGACCAAGCGCGGGGCCTGATTTGCGCCTCTCCCTTCCGATCTCCGCTTTCGTCGCCGCCGTCGTAGGCTTCGGCGGCACGCTCGCCATCATCATCGCCGCCGCCACGGCGCTCGGCGCGACGCGCGCCGAGACCGCGAGCTGGGTCACGGCGATCTGTCTCGCCATGGCGGTGGAAAGCCTGTGGCTTTCGTGGCGGACGCGGATGCCGGTGATCACCGCCTGGTCGACGCCGGGTGCGGCGCTGGTCGCTGCCTCGTCCGGCTTCACCATGGCCGACGGCGTCGGCGCCTTCATCGTGACCGCGCTGCTGCTCATCCTCACGGGCCTGTTCCGGCCCCTGACCCAGCTGATCGCCAGGATTCCGGCCTCGGTGGCGTCGGGCATGCTCGCCGGCATCGTCGTCACATTCGGGATCAACGCCGTGAAGACGATCACGATCGACCCATGGCTCGCGCTGCCGCTGATTGCCGCATTCTTCGTCATCCGGGTGTTCAACCCGGCGATGTCGGTGCTCGTGGTGCTGGTGGGCGGAGGCTTGGCCGCATGGCTGACGGGTCGCGTCGGCGAGTTGCCCGCACCAGAACTCTCGTCGCTGACGCTGATCGAACCGGCGTTCTCGCTAGCCAACGTGGTCGGCCTTGCGATCCCTCTCTATCTCGTCACCATGGCTTCGCAGAACCTGTCGGGCCTCGCGGTGTTGAGGGCCGCCGGTTACGATCCGAAGCCGGGGCCGATCATCGCGGTGACCGGCTTCGTCTCGCTGCTGAGCGCCCCGTTCGGCGCGCTCACCACCAACCTCGCGGCCATCTCGGCGGCGATCTGCACCGGGCCGGACGCCCATCCCGACCCGGCCGAGCGCTGGAAGACCGGGCCGTTCTACGCGCTCGCCTATCTGATCTTCGCGATCTTCGGCGCCTCGCTGGTGGGCGTCTTCGCGGTGCTGCCATCGAGCCTGATCGTTCTGACCGCCGGGCTGGCGCTGATGGCGCCGCTCGCCAACGCGTTGGCGATCGCCCTCAGGGAAGAGGGCGAGCGCATGGCCGCGACTGCGGCCTTCGTCTTCACCGCATCGGGGCTGGCGGTCGCCGGAATCGGCTCCGCCTTTTGGGGGCTGGTTGCCGGCCTTATCGTCCTGACTTTGGACAGATTCAAAAAAGCCTAGTCAACCCAACGACTTGTCCGGTTTGCCCGCCCGCATACTTGAATCGGTTTTCCGCCGTTCCCATTTCGATTTCAAGCCGCCCCGGAGGGAGGCCTACACGGAAGGAAACGGAAGAAAATGAACACGACTGCACTGATCCGTCCGGCTTGGACGCCAGCGACCATCGCGCTGATGGTGATCGGCTTCATGGTGTTCTGGCCGCTCGGCCTCGCCATGCTCGCCTACATCATCTGGGGCGACCGGCTTGACGGCTTCAAGCGTGACGTGAACCGCGCGACCGACGGCGTATTCGCCGGTTGCAACCGGGCCTCCAACCGCGCCCATCGCTGGGGCAGCGGCCGCGGCATGAGCCGGACCGGCAATGTCGCCTTCGACGACTGGCGCGAGACGGAATTGACCCGGCTCGACGAGGAGCGCCGCAGGCTCGACGAGGCGCGCGAGGAGTTCGAGACCTATGCCCGCGAACTGCGCCGGGCCAAGGATCAGGAGGAGTTCGACCGCTTCATGGCGTCGCGCAATGCGCCGAAGACCTCGGGCGAACCCGAAATCACCCCTGCAAAGGGCAAGCGCAAGCCAAGTCAGGGCCTGCTGGACGACTAGGTGGCGGGCACGATCCGCGCACTGCCAGACGGCGCCGCCAAAAGCGGCGCCGTCTTCATGAGAAGACCACTTTCCCGCTGTCCGGAATCGACTAGTCTACGATTCATGCCGCTGGCCATGCTCAAGCGAAAGAAGCCCGTCGCCCGACCGGAAACGCACCGTATGCGAGAGGTCGGCGGGCGCGAACTACCACTCCGCGTGGTCGAGAACGACCGCGCGCGCCGCCTGACGCTCCGCATCGATACGGGTGGGCGCGGTCTGCGTGTCACCATTCCGCCGGGCATCCACTGGCGCGAGGTCGACCGTTTCCTCGACCGCCACGAAGGATGGATCACGGCCCGGCTCAAGGAAATCCCGGTTCGGCCCGAGGTCAGGCCGGGGATCCGCATCCCGCTCAAGGGCGTGCCCCATCGCATCGTCCACGAGCCGACGGGGCGGGGCAGCGTGAAAGTCGACAAGTCCGACCCCGACGGCCCGCGCCTGATCGTCTACGGCGACCGGCAGCATCTGCCGCGCCGGGTGGCGGATTTCCTCAAGCGCGAAGCCAAGCGCGAGATCGAGAGGCTGGTCGAGAAGCACACCGCGGCGATCGGCAAGCGGGCGAAGGCCATCCGCTATCGCGACACGACCAGCCGCTGGGGCTCGTGCTCGGCCAACGGCACTTTGTCCTTCTCCTGGCGCATCATGATGGCCCCGCGCCCGGTGATCGACTACCTCGTCGCGCACGAGGTGGCGCATCTCAAGGAGATGAACCACGGGCCGAAGTTCTGGAAGCTCTGCCGCCAGCTCTGCCCGGAGACCGACGAACTCAAGGACTGGCTGAAGCGCAACGGCGCCAGGATGCAGGCGATCCGGTTCGGGTAGAAAGTAGAATTTTGTACCCCGCTGAGCTAGGCTCCAATGGTCGAGTCGGAGACTGATCCTCATGTCGGCCAAGGATGACCGGTTTGAGAAGTTGGCGCAGGTTGCCTTTGGTAAAGCCTTCCAGCCTCAAGCACTGACCGCTTCCAACGAAACGATCGAACATCTGATCTCGGCCTTCGAGGATGCCGCGCAGTCTGATGACGATGGTCATGAGTACTGGTTCGCGCGCGACCTCCAGAAGCTGCTTGGCTACGCCAAATGGGACAATTTCCTCACGGTCGTGCAGCGCGCACGCGAAGCGTGTGAGGCGTCCGGCCATACAACCGCTGATCATTTTGCTGGCGTCGGCAAAATGATCAGTTTGGGCAAGGGTGCCGAGCGCGAGATCGATGACATCGTGCTCAGCCGATATGCCAGTTACCTGGTTGCCCAGAATGGAGACCCTCGCAAACAAGAGATCGCCTTCGCGCAGACCTATTTTGCGATCCAGACCCGTCGACAGGAGATCGCCGACGAGCAGGCCACGTCATACGCGCCATTGTCGGAGGACGAGCGGAGGTGCCTGCTCAGGGATGAGATCAAGGAGCACAACAGGAATCTGGCCAGCGCGGCGCGACAGGCGGGCGTTCGCGACGGCGTTGATTTCGCTATCTTCCAGACCCACGGCTATAAAGGGCTTTACGGTGGACTTGATGTGCCAGGCATTCGACGCCGAAAGGGCTTGAAGCCAAGCCAGCAGATTCTTGACCATATGGGCAGCACCGAGCTGGCTGCGAACCTCTTCCGCGCAACCCAAACGGAAGAGAAGCTGCGTCGGGAGAATGTCCGAGGGAAGGATGCGGCAAACCGGACTCATTTCGGCGTAGGCGCCAAAGTTCGCCAAACAATACGCGAATTGGGCGGGGACATGCCCGAAACGCTGCCGTCGGCAGAAGATATCAAGAAGGTCGGGCGGCGGCTGAAGAAGGGCATCGGCAACCAGAAGCGGCTGGCCGATTGATGGCGTCGCTCGACATCAAGATCTGCGGGCTGAAGACCCCTGACGCGCTGGCCGCCGCCCTCGACGGCGGGGCGAGCCATGTCGGCTTCATCTTCTTCGCTAAGAGCCCGCGCTACATCGCGCCGGCTGACGCGGGTACGCTGCGCGAGGGGGCGCGCAGCCGTGCGAAGGCGGTGGCCGTGACGGTCGACGCCGACGATGCGACGCTCGACTCAATCGTCGCGGCCATGAAGCCCGACATGCTGCAGTTCCACGGCAAGGAGACGCCGGAACGCATATCCGCCGTGAAAGCGCGCTTCGGCCTGCCGGTGATGAAGGCGCTGCCGGTCAGCGCCTCCGCCGACCTCGGATCGGTCGCGCCGTTTCGCGGCATCGCCGACCGTTTCCTGTTCGACGCCAAACCTCCAAAAGGCGCCGAACTCCCCGGCGGCAACGGCGTCGTTTTCGATTGGTCGGTGCTGTCGGGCCTCGACCCATCCATCGACTATCTGCTTTCGGGCGGCCTCAACGCCGCCAATGTCGGCGAAGCGCTCAGGGTCGCCCGACCGCCGGGGCTCGACGTGTCGTCGGGCGTCGAGAGCGCGCCCGGCGTGAAGGACCCCGCGCTGATCAAGGCCTTCTTCCGCGCCGTCAGGGCGGCCGCCGGAGACCGCGCCGCCTGATGCGGCAGTTTACTTTTTCGCGCCGAAAGGCTTAAGCGTCGGGCCAAGGGCGGTGAGCAGCCCCGCCCCGTCCTGGAAGAGCCATGAACAAGCCGGCCGAACCCAATTCCTTCCGTACGGGACCCGACGAACAGGGGATGTTCGGCATATTCGGCGGGCGTTTCGTGGCCGAGACGCTGATGCCGCTCATCCTCGACCTCCAGCGGCACTGGGATGAGGCGAAGGCCGATCCCGCGTTCAAGGCTGAGCTCGACCATCTCGGCGCGCACTACACCGGCCGGCCGAGCCCGCTCTATTTCGCCGAGCGGCTGACGGCCCATCTCGGCGGCGCGAAGGTCTATTTCAAGCGCGAGGAGCTGAACCACACCGGCTCGCACAAGATCAACAACTGCCTCGGCCAGATCCTGCTCGCCCGGCGCATGGGCAAGAAGCGCATCATTGCCGAGACCGGCGCCGGCCAGCACGGGGTCGCATCGGCCACGGTCGCGGCACGCTTCGGCTATCCCTGCGTGGTCTATATGGGCGCCACCGACGTGGCCCGCCAGCAGCCCAATGTCTTTCGCATGAAGCTGCTGGGCGCGGAGGTACGGCCCGTGACCGCCGGCCACGGCACGCTCAAGGACGCCATGAACGAAGCCCTCCGGGACTGGGTGACCAATGTCGAGGACACCTACTATCTGATCGGCACCGCGGCCGGCCCGCACCCCTATCCGGAGATGGTGCGCGACTTCCAGTCGGTCATCGGCGTGGAGGCCAGGGAGCAGCTGATGAAGGCCGAGGGCCGGCTGCCGGACCTCGTGATCGCCGCCGTCGGCGGCGGCTCCAACGCCATCGGCATCTTCCACCCTTTCCTCGACGACCGGTCGGTCAGGATCGTCGGCGTAGAGGCCGGCGGGCACGGGCTGTCGGGCGACGAGCACTGCGCCTCGATCACGGCTGGTTCGCCGGGCGTGCTGCATGGCAACCGCACCTACCTGCTCCAGAACGCCGACGGCCAGATCAAGGACGGTCATTCGATCTCGGCCGGGCTCGACTATCCGGGCATCGGCCCCGAGCATTCATGGCTCAACGACACCGGCCGCGTGCAGTATGTGCCGATCATGGACGACGAGGCGCTCGAGGCCTTCCAGCTGCTCACCCGCATCGAGGGCATCATCCCCGCGCTGGAGCCCAGCCACGCGCTGGCCGAGGTCATCAAGCGCGCGCCCACGATGGGCAAGGACGAGATCATCCTGATGAACCTCTCCGGCCGCGGCGACAAGGACATCTTCACCGTCGGCAAGATCCTCGGGATGGAGCTTTAATTGGGCCAGAAGCCCAGAGACAAGATTCGGGGAGATTGTCCTCAGTGCGGACCCAATAGATGGGCTGAGGTCAAGGCCTCCCATATCAAGAGTGGCGATGAGCACGGCATTTATTGGCGTGCCGAGTACTTAACCGTTGAATGTCCGGCATGCGAAAAAGTCTATTTCGTAGAAATCCATTCTAATTCCGAGAATGTGGAATATGTCCATTTCGGTGACGGTGGTGAAGATTGGCAAGAGGAGCCTATTGAGACGATTCGACAGTGGCCTTCCCCTTCGCGAGACCCGATCACCGAACCAGATTGGTTGCACTCCCTGAAGACGACGCAACCTCAGCTGGCTGAAATCCTGACCGATGTTTATCGCTGTCTCCGCGAAGACATGGGGCAGTTCGCAATCATGGGCCTCCGAACCTGTATCGACTACGCATGTGAGCGGCTTGGAGTCGATGACAGCCTTACGTTCGTTGCGAAGGCGGAGCAATTGGTGATGCGCGGCTACATCGGCACGGCGGAAAGGGATCAAATCTTAGTTGCTGTGGATGCCGGAAGCGCAGCCATTCATCGAGGTTGGAAGCCTGCGATTGAAGACATTGAAACTGTGAGGTTGACTGTGGAGAGCTTCCTGTTCCGACAGTTTGTCAATCCCGAAGGCATTGCACGCTTGAAAACCATTGTTCCTAATCGAAGAAGGGCGACACGTACGCCATGACCACCCGCATCGACCGCCGTTTCGAGGCACTGAGGGCCGAGGGCCGGCCGGCGCTCGTCACCTATTTCATGGGAGGCGACCCTGACTACGATACCTCGCTGGCGATCATGAAGGCGCTGCCGAAGGCCGGCGCCGACGTGATCGAGCTCGGCATGCCTTTCTCCGACCCCATGGCCGACGGCCCGGCGATCCAGGCTGCCGGCCTGCGCGCGCTGAAGGCCGGCCAGACGCTGGAAAAGACGATCGGCATGGCCCGCGCCTTCCGCAGCGACGATCCCGACACCCCGATCGTGATGATGGGCTACTACAATCCGATCTACATCTACGGCGTCGAGCGCTTCCTCGCCGATGCGGTGGACGCCGGCATCGACGGGCTGATCGTCGTCGATCTGCCGCCCGAGATGGACGAGGAGCTGTGCCTGCCCGCCGTGCGCGCCGGCATCAACTTCATCCGCCTCGCCACACCGACCACCGACGACAAACGGCTGCCCAAGGTGCTCGAGAACACGTCGGGCTTCGTCTACTACGTGTCGATGACCGGCATCACCGGCTCGGCGCTGCCGGACACGTCGAAGGTCGCCTCCGCCGTCAAGCGCATCAAGGGCCACACGGCGCTGCCGGTCTGCGTCGGCTTCGGCGTCAAGACCGCCGAGCAGGCGAGGGCCATCGGCGCGTCGGCCGACGGCGTGGTCGTCGGCACGGCGATCGTCAACGCGGTCGCCAACGTGCTCGGGCCCGGGGGCGAGAAGACCGCCGATCCGGCCGAGGCGGTCGCCACGCTGGTCAGCGGGCTGGCGCAGGGCGTGCGCGGCGCGCGCCTTCAATCCGCCCGATAGAACCCCCATCTACACCTTCCGAAAGGGAGCGCGATGAACTGGATCACCAACTACGTCCGTCCGAAGATCAACTCGATGCTCGGCCGGCGCGAGATGCCGGAGAACCTCTGGATCAAGGATCCCGAGACCGGCGAGATGGTCTTCCACAAGGACCTCGAGCAGAACCAGTGGGTGGTGCCGTCCTCCGGTCACCATATGCGCATCGGGGCGAAGGAACGGCTGAGATTCTTCATGGACGACGGCGCCTACGAGGCGATCGAGACGCCGAAGGTGGTTGTCGACCCGCTGCGCTTCCGCGACGAGAAGCGCTATGTCGACCGCCTGAGGGACGCCCGCACCAAGACCAGTCTCGATGACGCGGTGCTCTCCGGGCTCGGGACCATCGACGGCCTGCCGATCGTCGCCGCCGTGCAGGACTTCTCCTTCATGGGCGGGTCGCTCGGCATGGCCGCCGGCGAGGCGATCATCCGCGCCTTCGAGGTCGCGACCGAGAAGAGGCGTCCGATGGTGCTGTTCGCGGCTTCCGGCGGCGCGCGCATGCAGGAGGGCATCCTGTCGCTCATGCAGCTTCCGCGCACCACGGTGGCGGTCGACCGCCTCAAGGAGGCGGGCCTGCCCTATGTCGTGGTGCTGACCAACCCGACCACGGGCGGCGTGACGGCCTCCTATGCGATGCTGGGCGACGTGCACATCGCCGAACCCGGCGCGCTGATCGGCTTCGCCGGCCCGCGCGTCATCGAGCAGACCATCCGCGAGAAGCTGCCGGAGGGTTTCCAGCGCTCGGAATACCTCATGGCGCACGGCATGGTCGACATGGTGGTGTCGCGGCTGGAGCTGAAGCCGACCATCGCGCGGCTGCTCAAGATCCTGATGAAGCAGCCGCTGCAGCCGCCGCTTGAGCCGACCGATATCCTGCCGCCGCCATCCGGGGCCGCGGCGACGGCGGCGCCCGTCGCCGAAGTCCGGGCGCAGGGCTGAGGCCGGCTTCGAACGCCGCTATCGGCCTTGTGCCGGACGCTGTCCGGCAGGAAGCTTGTGCATGACCGAGATTCGCACGACCGCCGCCGACCGCGAGATCGAACGCCTGATGGCGCTCCATCCGAAGGGCTACGACCTGTCGCTCGACCGGATCCGGCGGCTGCTGGAACGGCTGGACAATCCGCAGGACCGGTTGCCGCCGGTGATCCACATCGCCGGCACCAACGGCAAGGGTTCGGCCGCCGCCTTTTCACGCGCGCTGCTGGAAGCCGCTGGCATGCTCGTGCACGTCCACACCTCGCCGCACCTGGTGAACTGGCACGAACGTTACCGCATGGCGGCCGAAGGCGGTGGCAAGCTGGTCGCGGACGACCTCCTGGCCGACGCCATCGCGCGGGTCGCGGAAGCCAATCAGGGCCAGCAGATCACCGTCTTCGAGATCCTCACCGCGGCCGGCTTCGTGCTCTTTTCGGAACACCCCGCCGATGCCTCGATCATCGAGGTCGGGCTGGGCGGTCGTTTCGACGCCACCAACGTGATCGCGCGACCCGCCGCCACCGTGATCATGCCCATCTCGCTCGATCACGAGGCTCACCTCGGCGACCGCGTCGAACTGATCGCCGCCGAAAAGGCCGGCATCGTCAAGCCGGGGGTGCCCCTGGTCATCGGCGCACAGGAGAGCGACGCCGCGCGCGCCGTGCTGATCGAGACCGCCGAGCGGCTCGGCGCGCCGTTCCTCGTCTATGGCCAGGACTTCCTCGCCCACGAGGAGCACGGCAGGGTCGTCTACCAGGATGACGACGGTCTGATGGATCTCCGCCTGCCGCGACTTCCCGGCCGCCACCAGTACGCCAACGCGGCCGCGGCGATCGCCACGGTCAAGGCGGCGGGTTTTCCGGTGACGGCGCGAACGGCGGACCGGGCCATGCTGGAGGTAACGTGGCCGGGGCGCATGCAGCGACTCACCGCCGGCCGGCTCGTCGATCTCGGACCGGCGGGCGCCGAGGTCTGGATCGACGGCGGCCACAATCCCGGCGCGGCGATGGTGGTGGCGGAGGCGCTGACGGAGCTGGAGGAGAAGCGGCCGCGGCCGCTGTTCCTGATCGCCGGGATGATCAACACCAAGGACCAGACGGGCTACTTCCGCGCTTTCCAGGGGATGGTGCGCCACGTCTTCACCGTGCCGGTGAATGCCAGCGACGCCGGGGTTTCCAATGACGAACTCGCGACGCGCGCACTGGATGCCGGCCTGTCGGCCGAGCCGATCGCCTCGGTCTCCAATGCGCTGATGCTGCTGCGCGACACATGGGACCCGAGCGAGCCCGCTCCGCGCATCCTGATCGGCGGCTCGCTGTATCTGATGGGCGCGGTGCTGGCCGAGAACGGCTCCGTGCCGGAGTGACGCCTGCCCTTCAGCGGAGGGATCAGCGCGCCTTTTCCTTCAGCTCTATCTCGATGAAGGCGAAATCGCCTTCTCCGACGCTGATGACATCGTGCTCCACGCCCTCCTTGCGAAAATAGGGCGCGCCGGCCTTCATGTCGGAAAAGCTCTCGCCGCCCGTGCTCTCGATCCTCACGCGGCCGTCGATCATCGGCACCACGATGTAGTCATGTCCGTGGCGGTGCCAGCCGGTGTTGTCGTTCTTGCCGAAGCGGTACTCGGTGACGATCACCCGTTCATTGTCGATGAGCACGGTGGCTTTGGCGGTTCCGGACATGGCGGATTCCTTCCGATGAAGCCTGATCGTGCGCCCTTCGGCACACGCCCGCCAAGGGACACGACGCGATACTTTCGTTGGTGCAGGCTCGCAGAAAGCGACAACCAAACCAAGGCAGGGCGAACCTAGAAGGATGCACGACGAAAAAGCCCGGCGCGAGGCCGGGCTTTCAAGGCATCAGGCGCGGGGCGTCTCAGGCGGCGCCGGCAATCCAGTTGGACAGGACCGTCTTGGGGGCCGCGCCGACCTTCATGTCGGCCACTTCGCCGCCCTTGAACATCATCAAGGTCGGAATCGAGCGGACGCCGTACTGCGCCGCAAGTTCGGGGTTCTCGTCGATGTTCAGCTTGGCGATCTTCACCTTGCCGCCCATCTCCTTGGCGATCTCGTCGAGCGCCGGGGCGATCATCTTGCAGGGACCGCACCACTCGGCCCAGAAGTCCACCACCACGGCCTCCTTGGCGTCCAGTACATCGGACTTGAAGTTGGACTTGTCGACTTTCACGGTGGTCATGGCGGCGTCCTTCACGGGTGTATCGTTTGCCCTGACATGTGGTGCGTCAGCGCGGCTTCTTCAAGCGATCTTGTAGTCACGGCAGGCTGAGTCGGGCAAGCGCGCCGTCCATGAGCGCGGCCGGCAGCGGCACCACCGACGGGCCTTCCGTGAACACCAGCGCCGCCTCGACCGGCCGATCGGCGAAGATGCGCGCGAGCAGGGTCCGATAGAGCGCCATCTGCAGCACATAGGCTTCCGCGACCTGGCCGTCGGATGCCGGCGCTATCCGGTCGGTCTTGAAGTCGACGACCAGAACGCGCTCCGGCGTCACGGCCAGCCGGTCGACCTTGCCCGACACGGCCCGCTCCCGCCCGCGCACGGTTACCATGCCCATCAGCTCGACCTCGGCGCGGCTGCCCTCGCCGAAGACCGCGGCCAGACGCGGGTCGGACAGGACGCCAAGCACCGATCGAAGGGCTGCGTCGCATGCGGCCGCCGGCCAGTCCGCCCCGACCGCGCCGAGATAGCGGGCCGCCGCCGGTTCGCGCTGGTTCTCCGGCAAACCCGGCAGCGACTGAAGCAGCCTGTGGACCGCGAGGCCGCGGGCGATTGCGAAGGGCGGATCGGCCCGCGCGTCGAACACTGGCGACTGCGTCGAGATCACCGGTTCGCGGTCCTCCTCGATGAGCAACGAAGCGCCCGATGGCGCGAGCGGACGCGGCAGGTCGGGTGCAGGCGGCAGCGGCGACAGAAGGGCTTCGGGAAACGGCTCGCCCGCCTCCAGAGGCGCCGGCGCGTGCGTGGCCGCCACGAGCGGCGCACTGGTGACGCGGTGAATCAGCACCTCGCCCCAGCCATCGTCATGCCGCATGGTCGTGCCCGGCGCGGCGCGCAGGGCGTCGGACACGATCGACAGCCAGGTCGTGTCCCTGGGCGGTTTCCTGCCGTGGTACCCGCAGACGAAGAGCCGGTCGGCGGCGCGCGTCATGCCCACATAAAGCAGCCGGCGGTACTCCTGTTCGGCCTTCAGCCGCGCCACCCGTGCGAGAGCGTCCAGCGCGCGGTTGGCCGTGTCCGCGCCCGCCCGCCAGAGCAGGCCCGGAACCTTGACGCCGTCGACCGTCAGGTCCGTCGGCATGAGGCGCGGCAGATGCTGGTCGACGAAGGGCGCGCCGCCGGCATCGACCAGGAACACCACCGGCGCCTCCGCGCCCTTGGCGGCGTGCACGGTCATGATGCGCACCTCGTTTCGCGCCGCGTCCATCTCGCGCTTGATCTCCGGCGCGGCCGTCTCCAGCGTCGCCAGGAAGCTGTCCAGTCCGGGCAGGCCGATGCGTTCCTCGGCGAGGCAGAAGCCCAGGAACTCGTCGAGGATGTCCCCGGCGTCCTCGCCGAGCCGAGCGACCATGGCCGCCCGCACCTTGCCCGGCCCAAGGACGCCGGCGAAGAACTCGAAGACCGGCCTGTACGCCGCTTCGTTCATCCACTGCTCCAGCCGTTCCGTGATGGCTGTGAACACGACCTCGCCGCGCAGCGAACGCCAGAGCGAACCGCCCTCCGGGCGGTAGTGGGCCAGCCGGAACAGGTCGTCCTCCGAGAGCCCGAAGACCGGGCTTCTGAGCAGCGCCGCGAGCGACAGGTCGTCCTCCGGCATCAGGCAGAAGCGGGCGAGCGCCATCATGTCCTGCACGGCGATGTGCGCCGAAAGGGTGAGCCGGTCCGCGCCGGCGACGGGCACACGGTATTCCTTGAGCGCGCGCGACAGCGCGTGCACGAAGCGGTCGCGCTTGCGCACCAGCACCATGATGTCGCCCGGCCGCGCCTCATGGGCGTCGACCAGGTCCTTGATGCGCTTCGCGACCCGCGACGCGACGCGCACCGCCGGCGCGCTCGCCTCGTCCACCGGCTCGGTCCAGTCCTCGGGCTCTTCCACGTTGACGGCGCCAACCGACTGCCAGACCTCCACCACGCCCGGCTCGCCGGGCCGGTTGGAGGCATGCTCGATCGTCTCCTTGCCAACCGTCAGCCCGTCGCGCGCCGCCTCGTTGGCGAAGACGATGTCGACCGCCGACAGGACGTCCTCGGTGGAGCGGAACGAGAGCGTCAGCCGGATATCCTCGAAGGCTGCTTCCGCGCCTCGCGCCGCGAGGCTCAGCGCACCCTTCGTCATGCCGAACTCGGCCGGGTCGGCGCCCTGGAAGGAGTAGATCGACTGCTTCTCGTCGCCGACGGCGAAGACCGAGCGCGGCCGCCCGCCGCGCGCGCCGGCGCCGGCGAAGAAGTCGCCGGCCAGCGCGCGGACCACCTCCCATTGCGGCGGGCTGGTGTCCTGCGCCTCGTCGATCAGGATGTGGTCGATGCCCTGGTCGAGCTTGTACTGCACCCAGGGCGCGGCGTCCGAACGCGACAGCAGGTTCACGGTGCGGGCGATCAGGTCGTTGAAGTCGAGCAGCCCCCGCGCCGCCTTCTGGCGCTCGTAGCGGCCGATCACGGCGTCGGCCAGCGTGCGCACCGCGTTGGTCGCCACACACATGCGGAAGGTGGCGAGACGGTCGGCGACAGCGATCAGATGTTCGGCGGCTGCGACATAGCGGTCGACAATGTCCGGGGCCTCGTTGACGAAGGCCTGCTTGAAGAGCTTGTCCGTCTTGCGAACGTCGCCCTTGGCGGTGAGGAACGCGGCGCACATCATCGCAAGCCGTTGCAACGGATCAGGCGCCTGCATCGCCTTCAGCGCTTTGCCGAAGATGTCGAGCGCCTTGGCCGCCTGATGACGCTCCGCCGACTTCACCAGTCGCGCCAGTTCCGACCCCGAAAACCCCGGCACCGGCCATGCCGCACCCCCGATCGACGCCTCGTCTCCCGCCGGCGTGAAGCCGAAGGCTGCCAGAAGCTGGTCGTCGCTGACGCGATCGATGAAGCCCCGCATGGCATCGCGGCGGGCCACGATCTCGCGCAACAGGTCGTCGAGCCCCTTCTCGCCCGCCCGGGCGAGGATCGTCGCGAAGGCTTCCGCCAGGGTCAGCGTCTCGGCCGCGGCGCCCGCCAGCGTCGCCCGCCGCGCCTCGGCGAACATCAGTTCCTCCATGCGCGGATCGACCAGCTCGAAATGGCCGGCAATGTTCGCCTCCAGCGGGAACTTGTGCAGGATCGCCTCGCAGAAGGCGTGGATGGTCTGGACCTTGAGCCCGCCCGGCGTCTCCAGAGCGATTGCGAACAGGCTGCGGGCGCGGGCGATTGCCGCCCGGTCCGGCATGCGTCCCTCGATCTCGGCGATGCGCGCGGCAAGCCTTCCGTTGTCCAGCGCCGTCCACGCGCCGAGGTCCCTGAAGACGCGGTTGGCCATCACCGAGGCAGCGGCGCGGGTATAGGTGAGGCAGAGGATGCGCGAGGGCTCCGCTCCCGAAAGCAGCAGCCGGATGACGCGCTGCGCCAGGACATGCGTCTTGCCCGAGCCGGCGTTGGCCGACACCCAGGCCGAGTTGGCGGGATCGGACGCCAGCGCCTGCTTGGCGACGGTGTCCGGCGGCGGGTCTCGGCGGGCGGTCACGGGTCGCCCTCCTCGTCGTCGCCGCCGCCGGCCGACCACTCCGCGACACGCGCGAGATGATCGTAGTCGCCCACCTCGCCGGCGCGGAAGGGCAGGGCGCGGGAGCGGTACCCGGCATCCGGCCCGTTGTAGTGGTGGAGCAGGCGCTCCAGCCGCGTCCAGGCCTCCTCGCCGAGTTCGGGCGCCGACTTGATGCCGCTCCTGGTCTCGAGGATCGACTCCTCGAACACCTCGCCATTGGGTTTCAATCGGACATGCGCGAGCTTCGACGGCTGGAGCGGCCCGAGCGGCGCGAACGCACCCCGCCTGAGCAGCGCCGCCTCCAGCGCGAGCTGCGGGGCCAGCAGCGTGTGCGCCTGCATCTTCGACGGCGTGGCGCCCGTCTTGTAGTCGAGGATGTCGGCATGGCCGGCCGGAAGGAGATCGATGCGGTCGGCATAGCCCCGCAGCGTCGCGCCGGTGGCCCCGACGGGCGTCTGGCCGGCGCGCACCTCGGCCAGGCGCGCGACGACGTCCCGCCGCTGGTCGTGTTCCCAGGCGATCAGGTTGGGCGCCAGCGAAAGGAATCGCGGCCACCAGACGGCCTCGACGTCCGCCGGCAGCCCGGCTTCCGCGAAAGCCTGCCTGCCCGCTTCGACCAGCCGCTCGGCGGCATCGGCGGCGTGCGGGTCGGCGCCGCCCGCCACGAAACGATGGAGGATGTCGTGGAACAGCGCTCCCCGGTCGGCCGCGCTCGGGTCCGCGACCAGCGGCTCGACCGCCTCCAGCCGCAGCACGCGGCGAGCATAGACCGCATAGGGATCGCGCCGCAGCGTCTCGATCTCGGTGATCGAGAAATCCTTCGGCCGGGCGGCGATGGGCGGCGAAGGTTGCGGACGCTTGAACCGGGGCGCCTCGTCATGGCCATCGAGCGCCCGCGCCCAGTCGAGATAGCGGCGACCCCTGTTGCGCATCGCCGAAGCCGCCTGCTCGCCGGCGAAGGCGTCGAGGCGCTGCAGCCAGCGCGAGGCGACCGTCGGCGCACCGTCGCTGCGCCCGGCTCGCGACAGGATCACGCGCGGCGCGCCCATTGCCATGACGAAATCGTGCGCCGCAAGTCCGGTCCGACGTTCGGGCGGTTCCAGCGACAGGCCCGTCTTCATCGAGCGCGACAGGAATGGATCGGTATCGGCGCGGCGCGGCCACACGCCCTCGTTTATGCCGCCGATCACCAGCGTGTCGACGGTCTGGAGCCTGGCCTCCAGCGCGCCCCAGATGTGGACGCGATTTTCCGCTCCGGCGCGCGGCTTCACCGTTTCGGTCGCAAGCAGGGCGTCGAGCACGCCGGGCCATTCGTCGGCGTCGAAGACGAGGCCGGCCTCGGCCGCCATCAGCCCGCGCAACACGTCCGTCAGCCGGTCCCCGGCCTCGCCGCGATAGAGTTCGGCGAGGCTTCCGTCGGCATCGCGTCCGAGCGCCTCGAAGGCCGCGATCGTCGCCTGGAGCATGGTCGCGACGTCGACGTCGCGACCATCGCGGAGCGCGGCAAGCGGCGTCAACGCACTATCCAGCGCGGCGAGAAAGCGTCGCGCGGCGGTTTCGCGCAGGGCATCGATACGGGCGAGCCAGAACGGTTTTCGCGGTGCGCTCCGCATCGCGGCGAGACAGTCCTCGAACCGGGCCGCGAGGCCGGCGACGTCCGGCCGGCCGACGCCGCCGCGCAACGCAACCAGTTCGATCGCCTCGGCGGCATGCCGCGCGTCGGCTCGCGGCATGCCCAGCCTGAGCAGCGGATGCTTGAGCAGGGCCACGGCCGGCACCGGATCGCCCGGTCCGAAGACGGCTGCGACGAGCAACGTCAGGAGTTCGCCCGGCGGCGTGCCGAGCAACGGCGTGCCGCCGGAATCGTCGGCTCGGATGCCGAAACGCTCGAGCTCGGCACGGACGCGACGAGCAAGCAGCCTGTCGCCGGTCACCAGCGCGGCGGCCGCGCCCGGCCTTTCCACCGCGGCGCGCAAGGCCGTCGCCACGGCGAGCGCCTCGTCGCGCTCGCCCGCGGCCTCGATCATCGCCACGTCGGCCAGGGCGGAGGCGACCGCGGCGTCGCCGTAGGCGCGCCGCCGCTCAGGCCAGGCATCCGTCGTCTCCGCCGGCGCCAGCGCCTCGGCGACCAGCCGCGCGCGCAGGGCGAGAGGCGGTGGCGGCGTTCCGAGCGGAACCACTTCGAGCCGCTCGACCTCCAGCCGGCCGACGAGCTTCGCCAGCCCGTATTGCGGGTGGCCGAGCGTCGGTGGCGGCAGCGGTTCGGCGTGCAGGGCGGTCCATGTCCGTTCGTCGATCGCCGGATCGAAACCCGGAAGCACCACGGCGCCGTCGGGCAAACCCGCGATGACGGAAAGCAGTTCCGCGGTCGCGGGTATCGAACCAGTCGAACCCGCCGCGATCACCGGTCCGTCCGGCGGTCGGGCAGCCAGCCGCGAGGCTTCGGCGCGGATCATCGCCGAGCGATGCGCCGCGGGATTGGCGCGACCGCGCGCGGCAAGCGCATCGGGCCAGTGCGTCGTGACGATGCGCAGGAACTCCAGGGTGACCTGCCACCATGCGGCGAGATCGCCAGGCACCAGTTCGGCGAGCCTCGTCCAGTCGCTCTCCTCGGTCTCGATCTCGTCCATGAGACCGGCAAGATCCCGCGCCAGCCAGATCGCGTCCGCCGCCGAGGCTGGCACTACGACCGGCTCTCCATAAAGCCCGGCGATGTGGGCCGGCAGGCGCGAGCGCCAGCGTTGCACCAGCGGCGCGAGCAGCAGCAGGCGATCGACCGCTGGGATCGGAGGCGGAATGGCAATGCCGTCGCTCGCACCGGTCTCGAAGATCGCCCCGTCCTCGTCGACTTCGCCGAGCGCGCGGATGGTCGGCAGGATGGCCGCCGCCCCGTCAGCGCGGTCGACCAGCACGCTGCGCAACGCCCGCGCGGCGCGGCGGGTCGGCAGGTAGATGGTCGCGCGGCTCGTCGCCAGCGGGTCGCCCGCCACGGGGAAGCCGGGCACGATACGGCCGTCCAGCAGCGCATCGGCGAGGGTCTCGAGGAATGGCGCGCCCGGCGGGATGGTGAAGACGCGCCGCGCCGTGCGGCTCATCGGCCGTCCGCCCCGACGCGGGCGATCGCCGCCTCGGCGAGCGGGATCGCATCCGGCGTGCCGACCGTGATCCAGTGGCCGTTCATCACCATGCCGTGCAGCCGGCCGGCGGCGATGGCCCGGTCGAAATCGACGTTGAGCGAGCGCCTGCCCGGCTCGACATCGGCGAAGACCCTTGGATCGACGAGGCCGGCGCCGGCATAGACCAGTGCGCCCGGATCGCCCTTGGCGCGGGCGAGGCTGCCCTGGGGGCCGAGCGAGAAGTCGCCGCCCCCGCTGTGCCCCGTCGTCGATTCGAGCCTTGCGAGCATGAGCAGAATATCCATGCGCGCGCCGTCCCAGGCAAGGCGCAGGCGGTCGAGGTTCGATCCGTCGGCGTCGATCCAGAACGTGTCCGCGTTGAGCAGGAAGAACGGCTCCTCGCCCAGCAGCGGCAGCGCCCTGACGATGCCGCCGGCCGAATCGAGCAGTCCGTCCGTCTCGTCGGAAATCGTCACCAGCGGCCGGGAGCGCGAGGCGACGTGCCTGACGATCTGGTCGCCGAGATGATGCACGTTGACCACGGCCGTCTCGACGCCGGCCTCGGCGAGATGATCGAGACCACGGTCGAGCAGGGTTTTCCCGGCGACCTCGACCAGCGGCTTCGGGATGCGTTCGGTGATCGGCCGCATGCGCGTGCCGAGCCCGGCCGCCAGAACCATCGCGCGGCGGCCGACCGTCATCCCGCCACCCCCACTATGCCGAGTTCGCGGTAGAGTGCGGCGACCTCCCTCAGGGCAGGATGCGCCAGCGAGCGCGCCAGATAGTCCTGCATGCGCGGCAGGTGCTTGAGGTATTGCGGCTTGCCGTCGCGCCGGTCGAGCCGGACGAAGATGCCGAGGATCTTCGAGTTGCGTTGCGCGCCCATCACGGCATAGGCGGCGCGAAACCCGTCCTCGTCGAAGTCGCCGGCCGCGCGCCGCGCCGCGACATAGGCGGCGGCGACGTCCGCTTCGACCTCCGCCGCCATGGTGACGCGCGCATCGAGCGCCAGCGAGGCGACGTCGTAGGCGGCGGGTCCGATCAGCGCGTCCTGGAAGTCGATCAGGCCGATGCGGTCATGCCCAGTCCTCTCGCCGCGCCAGATCAGGTTGGGCGAATGCACATCCCGCAGCATCAGCGTCGTCTCGGCCCCTGCTACCCTGTCCAGCGCGGCCGTCCATGCGTCCTCGTAGCGCCGGCGCAAGAAGTCGGCCGGCGGCGCGCCCGTGGCGTGAGGCACGTACCAGTCGAGCAGGAGCGAAAGCTCGATCATCACGGCTTCGCGATCGAAGGGCGGGATGAGATGCTCGACGCCGGGCGCGATCGCGATCCGGTCGGGCCAGCGCCGGACATGCATCGAGGCCAGCAGTTCGGCCGCTGCGCGGTAGCGGTCGGGCAGCGGCCTTCCGCCGGCATCGACCATACCCTGGACGCCAAGATGCTCGACCAGCAGGAAGCCCTGGAGGATATCGGCCGCGAGGACTTCCGGCGCGGCGAATCCGGCGTCCCGGAGCATCGCGTCGATGCCGACGAAGGCGTTCACGGTCCGCGCCGAACGAGCGATCTCGGCATAGGCGCGGCCGTCGCGCACCGGCGGCCCGAGGGCCAGCGGAGGCGAATCCATCAGCAGGCGCGTCGGCTCGCCCTCCGATTCCACGCGTTCGTAGCGGCGGGCGGAGGCATCGCCGGAGAGCGCCAGGCGTGATGCCTCGCGTCTGCCCGACATCGTCAGAAAGTCGCGCGCCGCGAAGGAGCGCTCGATCCTCGTCCGCGCGGCCGATGGCGCTGCAATCGTGGCCATGCGGCCCTCGCCGTGTTCGCTCAGTGTCACGAGGATGGCGCCGCCCAGCCGGTCGCCTCCGCGCTCCGGCCATTCGACCAGGGCCGCCCCCGCCTTCAGCGCCTCGTCCAGCCCGAGTTCGTCCAGTTCCTCGGGCGACGACAGCCGGTAGAGGTCGAGGTGCGCGATCGGCAGAACGCCGTCATATGCCTGCACCAGCGTGAAGGTCGGGCTCGGCACGTCCATCCGTGGATCGCCGGCGAGCGCGCGGATCAGCCCCCGCGCCAGTGTCGTCTTGCCCGCGCCGAGGTCCCCTTTCAGCGTCACCAGGTCGCCACGCATCAGCGCGGCCGCGATATCCTCCCCGAGACGGGCTGTCGCCGCCTCGTCCGGGAGGAAACGCTCCAGCGCGGGTTCGAACGTGGCGATCGGCCGCTACTCCGCGGCTTCGCGCACGCCCGCGGTCGGCGTCAGCGGGAACCTGCAAATCACCGAGGTCCCTGTCTCGCGGCTCGATTCGATCGACACCGACCCGCCGTGAAGTTCGACGAACCCCTTTACCAGCGAAAGCCCGAGGCCGGCGCCGCGACGGCGGCCGCCATTCGGTCGCGGCTCGAAGCGGCGGAACACCGTGTCGAGCACTTCCGGCGGCATGCCTGGCCCGTCATCGTGGACCGTGAAGACCACGGACTCGCCTTCGAGCGAGCAGGTCAATTGAATCGTGCCGCCCTCCGGCGCGAAGTTCGCGGCGTTGGAGAGCAGATTGAAGAGTATCTGCCGCACCCGGCTGCTGTCGGCGGCGAAGCTTGCCGGGGCGCGCGCCGTGTCCACCGAGAGCTCGATATGGTGTTCCCGCAGGCGGTCGGCGATCAGTTCCACCGCATCGTCGATCGCCTGCTTCACCGCCACCTCGCCGATGTCCAGCTCCATGATGCCGGCATCCACCGTGGCCAGGTCGAGGATGTCGTTGACGATCATCAGCAGCACGGATGAAGACGAGCCGACGTGCTCGACATATTCGCGCTGGCGCTTGGTAAGGGGTCCCGTGTCGGGCAGCGCGAGGAGATCCGTGAACCCGATGATGTTGGTGAGCGGCGAGCGTAGCTCGTAGGACACATGCTGGACGAATTCATTCTTGAGCTGGTCGGCCCGCTCGAGCGCGTCGTTCTTGTCCTTCAGCGCCCGTTCGACGTTCACGCTGTCGGTCACGTCGACGAAGGTGATCATCACCTGGCCGTTGGGGAGGTGGATGACGGCGTAGCGCAGGACCGCTCCATCGACCAGTTCGACCTGGCCATGACGGTCGCGCCGCTCCTCGTCGAAGCCGGTCACCGCGGCGACGAAACCGGTCCAGGGCCTGTCGACGGCCCGCGGATCACAGGCGGCGCGGATGGCCGATATGTGGGTTCCTTGCGACGCGGCGGCAGCTTCGATGCCCCAAAGTCCGGCGAAGGCGGGGTTCGACAGCCGCACGCGCCCGTCGGGCCCGAAGACGGCGACGCCCTCGGCCAGATTGTCCAGCGTCTCGCCCTGGACGCGCACCGCGGTCTTGTAGCGGCTCTCGAGGTCGAAGCGCTCGGTGAGGTTCTCGAACACCCATGTCACCCCGCCTTGGGTTTGCGGGTTGGCGACGACGCGCAGCGTGCGCCCGTCGGGCAGGTGCCAGAGTTGCTCCAGCGTCTCGACGGCGCGGTAGACGGCGAGCAGGTTCTCCTTCCAGCGCCGCCATTCGGGCTGCTCGGCCAGCTTGCCGTCGCTGCGCAGCCGGTCGAGCAGGAGCGCGTTCTCCGGGGCGCTGGCGAGGAAGGCGGGGTCGAGTTCCCACAGCTTGGCGAATGCCTGGTTGAAGAAGCGCAGCTTCTGGTCGGCGTCGAACGAGGCGACCGCGGTCGAGAGTTGGTCCAGCGTGTCGGCGTGGCTGCGCATGGTTCGGTCGAGTTCGCCCTTCACGGCCTCGATCGCGCTGACGTCGGTGGCGATGCCGGCCGACCCGCCCGCAGACGCGACGTCGGTCACGCGGAACATCCGCCGGTCGCCGGCGATGACGGTGGACAGCGTCTGCTCGAATACGGGATCGCGCCCGTGCTGCGACGCGATCGTCTCGCGCGCCTGGGTGCCCAGGAACTCGCGGCCGGCGGCCATCGCCGTCGCCGGGTCGGCCGCTTCCACGGCCACGGCGTAGGCGCGGTTCACCCATTTCAGCCGTCCGTCCGCCTCACGCAGCCAGAACGGCATCTCCAGCGCGTCGAGCAGCGCCAGCAGGGTTTCCTGATCCGCCGCCAGCGTCTGGTTCCGCAGGCTCACCCTGGCATGGCCGCGCTGCGCCTCCGACAGCGATACGAAGCGCACGAAGGCGATATGCGGCGTCTTGCGGCCCTGCGCTTCCACGGGCGACCCGGTCTGGGTCTCGACGATGACGTCGAAGGCCTCCCCCTTGTCGCGCAGGGTCGAGACGGCCTGTTCGAGCGCGGCGGCGGATCGCGGCGAGAGCCAGCGGCCGAAGGCGAGGAACGAGCCGCGATCCTCGGGCGCCCCGGTCTCGCGGGGAAGCACCCCGACGATCTCGGCCTTCACTCCGTTGTCCGCCCATGCGACGATGCGCTGGTCGCGTATGTTGACGAGCGCCTCGGCGCGGGCGAGGGCGGCGCCCAGGTCGGCGACGCGCGATCTCAGGCCGACATTCTCGGCGGCGATGCGCGCGCGTTCGCGGATCAGCCAGACCGCGGACAGCAGGGCCGATCCCGTGACGCCGGCGAAAATGGCAAGTTGCATGACCTCGAGCGTGCCGACCGACAGCGACGCGCTGAAGGCGCCGACACTCTGTGCCGCCGCGGGGCTGGCTGTCGTCAGCGCCGCGACGGCGGCCGACGCACGCCACGTCCTCCGCGACCATCCGGGTGCGGAATCGCTTCTGCCGCCGGTTGCGGCATGCCCCGCCGCTGGCGGGTACTCGCCCGGCATCTGGTTGTCCTCTCCGCCGCCTGATTGGCCAGTACGCCCGACACTGGAGGCCGCCTGCCGCGGCATGACCGGCCCCGTCCCGGCCGCACCGCGAATCACCCGACAATAGCGTTCGCGGGAATCGCCGTGAAGCAGCGAAGGCTCCCAAAAAATCGGCCGGGAGTTCTGGGAACTCCCGGCCCGATCCATTCGGCGCGGAGGCGGCGATCAGTAGCGGTAGTGCTCGGGCTTGAACGGTCCCTTCGGCGTGACCCCGATATAGGCGGCCTGCTCGCTCGACAGTTCCGTCAGCTTGGCGCCGAGCTTGTCGAGATGGAGCTTGGCGACCTTCTCGTCGAGGTGCTTGGGCAGCACGTAGACTTCGTTCTTGTACTTTTCGCCCTTGGTGTAGAGTTCGATCTGCGCCAGCACCTGGTTGGTGAACGAGGCCGACATCACGAAGCTCGGGTGTCCGGTGGCGTTGCCGAGGTTGAGCAGGCGGCCCTCCGACAGCAGGATCATGCGCTTTCCGTCCGGGAAGGCGATCATGTCGACCTGCGGCTTGACGTTGGTCCACTTCATGTTGCGCAGCGCCGCGACCTGGATCTCGTTGTCGAAGTGCCCGATGTTGCCGACGATCGCCATGTCCTTCAGCTTGCGCATGTGATCGAGCGTCAGCACGTCCTTGTTGCCGGTCGCGGTGATGACGATGTCGGCCGTCGCCACGGCGTCGTCCATGGTCACGACCTCGTATCCGTCCATCGCCGCCTGCAGCGCGCAGATCGGATCGGCCTCGGTCACCTTGACCCGGGCGCCGGCGCCCTGGAGCGATGCCGCCGAACCCTTGCCCACGTCGCCATAGCCGGCGACGACGGCCACCTTGCCGGCCATCATCACGTCGGTGCCGCGGCGGATGCCGTCGACGAGCGATTCCTTGCACCCGTACTTGTTGTCGAACTTGGACTTGGTCACGCTGTCGTTGACGTTGATCGCCGGGAACGGCAGCAGGCCCTTCTTCTGCAGCTGGTAGAGGCGGTTGACGCCGGTCGTCGTCTCCTCGGTGACGCCGCGGATGGCGTCACGCTGCTTGGTGAAGAAGCCCGGGGTCGCCTTCAGCCGCTTCTTCACCTGAGCGACGAAGTACTCCTCCTCCTCGCTCTGCGGATTGGACAGGACATCCTCGCCCGCCTCGGCGCGCGCGCCGATCAGGATGTACATGGTGGCGTCGCCGCCATCGTCGAGGATCATGTTCGTCAGGCCGCCGTCGCCCCACTGGAAGATGCGGTCGGTGTAGTCCCAGTACTCCTCGAGGGATTCGCCCTTGACGGCGAAGACCGGCGTGCCGGCGGCGGCAATCGCCGAGGCGGCATGGTCCTGGGTGGAGAAGATGTTGCACGACGCCCAGCGCACGTCGGCTCCGAGCGCCTTCAGCGTCTCGATCAGCACCGCCGTCTGGATGGTCATGTGCAGCGAGCCGGTGATGCGCGCGCCCTTGAGCGGCTGGGTCTCGCCGAACTCCTCGCGGCAGGCCATCAGGCCCGGCATCTCGGTCTCGGCGATCTCGATTTCCTTGCGCCCCCAGTCCGCCAGCTTGATGTCGGCGACATGGTAGTCGATCGGTCGGGTCATGTTTCCTCCTGTCGGAACGGCCTCGGGACCGCCCGGCGCGGGGGCGGGCAGTCCGGTTTGGGCGCTCCCCTAGCAGATCGCGCCGCAATCGACAATGGGATATAAAGAAGTCTTTATATGTTCACGCCGGCGCGCCTACGCCTCTTCGCCGAAACGCGAGGCGATCAGATCGCCCAGGGCTGCGACGGCCTCGCGGGCTTCGTGGCCCGACGCACTGACGTGGATGACGCAGCCGGGGCTCGCCGCCAGCATCATCAGGCCCATGATCGACGTGCCGCCGACCGAGACGCCATCCTTCTGCACCGTGATCTCGGCGTCGAAGCTGCCGGCGAGCTGCACGAACTTCGCCGAGGCGCGGGCGTGCAGCCCGCGCTGGTTGACGATTAGGAACTGGCCGCGGGCCGTCTCCACGCCTGAGGCAACGCTCATTGACCGCTCAGGAGCTGGCTGGCGACGTTGATGTACTTGCGGCCGGCGGCCTGGGCGTCCTGAACCGCGGCGGCGAGGTTGTCGGCCTTGCGCACGCTGGACAGCTTGATCAGCATCGGCAGGTTCATGCCGGCGATCACTTCCACACGGCCGGCCTCCATGACGGAGATGGCCAGGTTGGAGGGCGTGCCGCCGAACATGTCGGTCAGGACCACCACGCCGGAGCCGGTGTCGGCGCGCTCGACCGCCGCAAGGATATCCCTGCGGCGCTGCTCCATGTCGTCGTCCGCGCCGATCGAGACCGTCTCGAAGGTCTCCTGGGGACCGACCACATGCTCCACCGCCCTGCGGAATTCCTCGGCAAGCTTTCCGTGCGTGACGAGCACGAGTCCAATCATCCTCACCTGGCTCCCGTCATCGCACCATCACCGTGCGCCTGTCTTGTGCATGTGCTTCGGCGCGTTCCGGGCCCAGGGCCCGCGGCGGGAGCGCAATCTTGTCGAGGTGGAGGGCGTTGACAAGCCCAAACCGACGCGACCGACGCCCATGTGACGCTTTTTTGACCGGCGTCGCGACGCTGCCGCTGGGTCAATCGCGGCGCGCCAGTCGGGCTTCGATCGCTCTCGCGGCGGTTTCGGCGAGACGTTCCGGCAGGGCGATGACCGGCAGTTCGACGCCGGCGACCATCACCACGCCGCCGGGATCCACGCGCGGCGCGTCGGCGGCCGGCACGAGCCGCACCATCAGGTCGGCGACCGCCGCGCCGACATGGTTCGCCGGCGCGGGGCCAAGTCCGCGCCGCTCGGCCAGGCCGGCTATCGAAGGCGGCGCCGTGCAGACGAGACGGAGGCCCCGCGCCGCCAGGAGGACCTGGTCGTCGGACACGAGCCGCGCGAACGCGCCGCGCGCGGACGCCCTTTCGATCAAGGTCAGAGCCAGCGACGTCTTGCCGCTGCCCGACGGGCCGGCGATCAGCACGCCGCGGTCCCCGATCACCACCATCGTCGCGTGAATGTTTGTCGCAACGCCCGCGCCGGCTCCGGAACCGGTCGAGGTCATGCGTCGGCGGGCAGGCTGACAACGAAACGCGCGCCCTTGATGCCGCCGGGCTTGGAACCCGGAATGTTTTCCGCCGTCAGCGTGCCGCCATGCGCCTCGACGATCTGCCGGCTGATCGACAGGCCCAGCCCGGAATTCTGGCCGAACGCCTCGCCCGCCGGCCGGTCGGTGTAGAACCGCTCGAAGATGCGATCGATGTTCTCGGCGCGGATGCCCGGCCCGTTGTCGTCGACAACGAGCAGCACATGCTTGCCGGACCGGGACAGCGACACGGTGATGCGGCCGCCTTCGTCCGGCACGAACGAGCGGGCGTTCTCGATCAGGTTGGTGATCACCTGGCCGAGGCGCAGGTCGTGGCCGACCACCTGATACGCCTTGGCCCCCTGCGGGACCTTCGCCACCTTGTATTCGATCTCGACCGACTTCTTGTGCCGCCCCCCGTCGCGGGAGACGGAGACGAGGTCGCCGACGAACTTCTTCAGGTCGACGCGGGCGGCATCCTCGCGCTGGAGCTCCGCGTCGAGCCGCGAGGCGTCGGAGATGTCGGTGATCAGCCGGTCGAGGCGTCGCACGTCATGCTGGATGATCTCCATCAGCCGGTCGCGCGACTCGGGCTTCTTGGCGAGGGGCAGGGTTTCCACCGCGCTGCGCAGCGACGTCAGCGGGTTCTTCAGTTCGTGACTGACGTCGGCCGCGAAGCTCTCGATCGCCTCGATGCGCGCGTAGAGTGCGTTGGTCATGTCCCGGACGGCCACGGACAGGTTGCCGATCTCGTCCTGACGGTCGGAGAAGTCCGGTATCTCCTCGCGGTTCTTGACGCCGCGCCGGACGCGCACCGCCGCCGCGGCGAGCCGGCGCAGCGGGTTGGCGATGGTCGAGGCGAGCAGCATGGAGAGGATGGCGGTCACCAGCGCCGCGACGCCGAACACGCGCAGGATCGCCTTGCGTTCCGCGGCGACGATCTTGTCGATGTCGCCGCCCTGCGTCGACAAGAGCAGCACGCCGAGCACCGCCCGGAAGCGCTGGATGGGCACGGCGACCGAGACGATCTGCTCGCCCTGCTCGCTGACGCGGACGACGGTGGCGGGACTTCCGGTGAGCGCGCTCATCACCTCGGGGAACTGCGAGCCGTTGCCGCCCGGCTGCTCCTTGTAGATGGGCAGGTCCGTGCGGCGGAAGAAATCCGCCACGAGCTTGGCGATGCGATCCCAGAAATCGGGCTCGTCCTCCTCTTCGATGGCCGGGAGGTCGTAGCGGAGGATCTGGCCCCGCGAGTAGAGATGCCGGGAATCGAGCAGCATGTTCGCGTCGCGGTCGTAGATGCGCGCGCGGGTGCGCGTCGGCGAGATGAGACGCCGCAAGAGCGGTGCGACCCGTTCGGGATTGATCGGGAAGTCGAGGCTCTCGAGCTGGTCCGTGCCCGGACCCAGGCTCTCGCCGGCCTGCAGCTCGAGCAGCTTCTCGGGGTCGATCGAGATCGAATCCGTCTCGACCGTGGCCGAAGACGCTATGGCGCCGGCGATGATCTCGCCCTGCGTCATCAGGCTTTCCACCCGGGCGTCGATGAGCCCGTCGCGGAACTGGTTCATGTAGAGGATGCCGACCACCAGCACGCCGAGCGCCGCCAGGTTCAGGATCAGGATGCGGCGCGTCAGGCTGGAAAAGACGTGATGGCCGAGGAAGCGGCGCAGCGGCACCGTCAGCCAGGACAGCAACGGCCCATAGGTCCGCCGGTTGCCCTGAGAGGGGGCAGCCGGCTTGTCAAAGTCAGTCTCGATGGCCATCCAAGGGTCGTCTCCGGGCGGGCTTGGACGGGCAGTCTGCCCTCAACTCAAGCCTCGCGAAAGCGGTAACCGACCCCATACAGCGTCTCGATCATGTCGAAATCATCGTCGACGGCTTTGAATTTCTTGCGCAGTCGCTTGATGTGGCTGTCGATGGTGCGGTCGTCGACATAGACCTGCTCATCATAGGCCGAATCCATCAGCGCGTCACGGCTCTTCACCACGCCGGGGCGCTGCGCGAGCGAATGCAGGATCAGGAACTCGGTGACGGTCAGCGTCACCGGCTCGCCCTTCCAGGTGCAGGTGTGGCGCTCCTGATCCATGACCAGTTGGCCGCGTTCCAGCGAACGCGCCTGCTGGTTCGGAGCCTTGGCGCCTGCCTCCCGGTTTGACGCGCGACGCAGCACGGCGCGGACACGCTCCACCAGAAGACGCTGCGAGAACGGCTTGCGGATGAAGTCGTCGGCGCCCATCTTCAAGCCGAACAGCTCGTCGATCTCGTCGTCCTTCGAGGTCAGGAAGATCACCGGCAGGTCGGTCTTCTGACGCAGCCGGCGAAGCAGCTCCATCCCGTCCATGCGCGGCATCTTGATATCGAAGATCGCGAGATTCGGCGGACGGGTCGAAAGCCCCTCAAGGGCCGAAGCGCCGTCCGTGAAGGTCTCTACGCGATACCCCTCGGATTCCAGCGCAATCGAAACGGACGTCAGGATATTACGATCGTCGTCGACAAGGGCTATCGTGGCCATGTCAAGCGGCTCCCTCATGAGCGGGCGTCCCTTCCTGCTTCGAGAAGCGGCCATAGAGGGACAAATTGAGTACAAAATGTGGCATAGACCCCTGACCTCGCTGGGAGCAAGGCGCGGAGCGCATTTGCTTGCGAATATGGCAAACGGTGGTCATCGGTTAAGCACGATCTCGAATCGTTACCCGATATAAACGATTTAAACAGAATTCAAAATCTTTAAATCGATTAATGATTTGAAATACCTTGGCTTTTCTGTTTGAGCGCAGTCTCGCCCTCCCGCGAGGGCTTTGTTCGACCGAAACGGCCGCGCGAAGTGGGAGGAGACCGGGATGAACGAGACGGGCAAACGGAACGCCGCATGCGCCGTCTCGGCGCAGGGCCTCCTCGGTGTGGGTCGCGTCCACTACAATCTTGGCGCCGCCGAACTCTGCGAAGAGGCGATCCGCCGCGGCGAGGCGAAGCTTTCCGCCGATGGAGCGCTCGTCGCCTATACTGGCCAGCACACGGGGCGCTCGCCCAAGGACAAGTTCATCGTCCGGGATGCGTCCACCGAGGCCAAAGTCTGGTGGGAAAACAACAGGTCGATCACGCCGGCTCAGTTCGCCGCGCTCAAGGCCGACTTCCTCGACCACGCCAGGGGCCGTGACCTCTTCGTGCAGGATCTCGTCGGCGGCGCGGACCCGGCCAGCGCCCTGCCGACGCGGGTCATCACCGAGTACGCCTGGCACTCGCTGTTCATCCGCAACCTCCTCATCCGGCCGGAGCCGGAGGCGCTCGACACCTTCGTTCCCGCCTTCACGATCATCGACCTGCCCTCCTTCAAGGCCGACCAAAGCCGCCACGGAACGCGCACCGAGACGGTCATCGCCGTCGACTTCGCCTCGATGACCGTCCTGATCGGCGGCACCGCCTATGCCGGCGAGATGAAGAAGTCCGTCTTCACCGCGCTCAACCACCTGCTGCCCGACCAGGGCGTCATGCCGATGCACTGCTCGGCCAATGCGGGCCCCGCCGGCGACACCGCGGTGTTCTTCGGCCTCTCCGGCACCGGCAAGACGACGCTGTCGGCCGATCCGGCGCGGACCCTCATCGGCGACGACGAGCACGGCTGGGGTGCCGACGGCGTCTTCAACTTCGAGGGCGGCTGCTACGCCAAGACGATCCGGCTGTCCGCCGAGGCGGAACCGGAGATCTACGCCACGACGAAACGTTTCGGCACGGTTCTGGAGAACGTCGTGCTGGACGCCCACCGCAGGCCGGACTTCGACGACGGCTCCCTGACCGAGAACACGCGCTGCGCCTATCCACTTGACTACATCCCGAACGCCAGCCCGACCGGGCGGGCGGGCCAGCCGAAGAACATCGTCATGCTGACCGCCGACGCGTTCGGGGTGATGCCGCCGATCGCCAGGCTGACGCCGGCCCAGGCCATGTACCACTTCCTGTCAGGCTACACGGCCAAGGTCGCCGGTACCGAGCGGGGGGTCACGGAGCCCGAGGCGACGTTCTCGACCTGCTTTGGCGCGCCGTTCATGCCGCGCCACCCGTCCGAATACGGCGACCTGCTGCGCCGGCTTATCGCCGAACACGGGGTCGACTGCTGGCTGGTCAGCACGGGCTGGACGGGCGGCGCCTACGGAACCGGCAGGCGAATGCCGATCAGGGCGACGCGCACATTGCTCTCGGCCGCCCTCGACGGCTCGCTGAGGAACGCCGGGTTCCGCACGGATCCGCATTTCGGTTTCGCCGTACCGCTGGCCGTTCCCGGCGTCGACCCGGCCATCCTCGATCCGCGATCCACATGGTCGGACGGGCTTGCCTATGACCGTCAGGCCCACAGGCTCGTTTCGATGTTCGTCGACAACTTCGCCAAGTTCGAAGCCCACGTCGACGCCAGCGTGCTCGGCGCCGCGCCGCAGGCCCGGATCGCGGCGGAGTAGCGCCGCTCGACTGCAAGAATTACCGCCGTCCTCCCAGACGCGCGCGGCCCGGCCTTGCCGGGCCGTATCATTTTGCGCAGGGTCCGTTCGTTCAATCGGTGGAGCGCCGGCGTCATGAGCGCGCAATCACGCATCGACATCGCACCAGGCGTCTTCATCGAGGAGCGCGACCTTTCGGAAAGCTTCATCCGCGCCTCCGGGCCTGGCGGGCAGAACGTCAACAAGGTGGCGACCGCGGTCCAGCTTCGCTTCGACGCGGCGAATGCGGCCGGGCTGCCCGAGCGGGTGCGCGAAAGGACACTCGCATTCGCCGGCCAGCGCGCCACCAAGGACGGGGCCGTCGTCATCGAGGCAAGCCGCTTCCGCACGCAGGAACGCAACCGCGAGGACGCACGCGCCCGCCTCGTCGCCCTTGTCGCCAAGGCGGCCGAGCCGCCGCCGCCGCCGCGCAGGAAGACCAGACCGTCGAAAGGGGCCGTCGAGCGCCGCCTCAAGGCGAAGGCCGGACGCTCGACGGTGAAGAAGATGCGTGGCCGGCCGGAGCGCGACTGAGTTCCGGGCAGCGGAGACAGTGCCGGAATCGTGTTTCCAATCGGCCGTCACCAATGCATAAGCTTCATATCGATCCGTGGTCAGGAGGAGGCTATCGATGGGCATCTATGATTTCATGAAGGGCGTGGGCAAGACGCTCGGTCTTGGCGACGACGACGATGACGCCGCCAAGGAAGCCGCCCTCAAGAAGGAGCTGCACTCGCACAATCTCGGCACGGGCAAGGTCGGTCTGGCCGTGAAGGGCGAGACCGTCGTGTTGTCTGGCGTCGTCGCGGATCAGTCGGCG
The DNA here is from genome assembly GCA_050184585.1 of Rhizobiaceae bacterium. GTDB lineage: Bacteria > Pseudomonadota > Alphaproteobacteria > Rhizobiales > Rhizobiaceae > JBFXAF01. The sequence continues at coordinate 80,096 of JBFXAF010000012.1, forward strand.
TTCGAGAAGGCGGTGGTCGCCATCGGCAACACGACCGGGGTGTCGAAGGTGGTGACCGACGACCTCAAGATCGTGCCACCCGACAGCGGGCTGAAACTGGATGCGACGGACATGACGGCGCTGGTCAAGGCGTCGACGCCGGCCAGGGAACCCGTCTTTCACGCGGTCAGGAAGGGCGACAACCTCTGGAAGATCGCCGAAACGGTCTATGGCAAGGGCAAGGGAGCCAAGCACACGCTGATCTTCGAGGCGAACAGGCCGATGCTGAGCCATCCGGACAAGATCTATCCGGGACAGGTGCTGCGCATCCCCGAACTCGTCTGAGCTGCCGGCGGACGCCGTTGCCCGCGCTCACCCCCGGCGTCCGCCACATCCCCGGCTGCCTCGACATCGCGGCGCAGCGCGCGCTCCTCGATGAGGTTCGCGCGGTGGTCGCCGCCGCGCCGCTCTACACGCCGCAAATGCCGCGCACCGGCAAGCCGATGAGCGTGCGCATGACCAATTGCGGGCCGCTCGGCTGGGTCACCGACCGCGACGGCGGCTACCGTTACCAGCCCACCCACCCCGTCACGGCCATGCCATGGCCGCCGATCCCGGCCCGTCTCCTGGATCTGTGGGCGGAGTTCGCGGACTATCCGCATCCGCCCGAGGCGTGCCTCGTCAATTTCTACGACGTTGCGGCGCGCATGGGCCTGCACCAGGATCGCGACGAACGCGATTTCGACGCGCCGGTCGTCTCGGTCTCGCTCGGGGATTCTTGCCTGTTTCGCGTCGGCGGAACGTCGCGCAAGGATCCGACGCGATCGTTTCGCCTGGAGAGCGGCGACCTCGTCGTCCTCGGCGGGGAGGGTCGGCTGGCCTTTCACGGCGTCGACCGCATCTATCCCGGAACCTCGGACCTCCTCAGGCAGGGCGGCCGCATCAACCTGACGCTGAGGCGGGTCACGGCGCCCGTCGCGTAAGGGTTTCGTCAGCTTTTCGGCCTATCCGGAAACGGTGACGGCACGATCGAGAGCGACGATGCGCCAATCGGCGATGCTGCGCGAGACCCTGTCCCGCACGGTGGCGGCTCTGCGGGCCGACGCCGGGCTGTACCTGCTCGTTCTCGTCTACACGCTCGCCGGCCTCTCCTTCCTGCACGCGGCCGGGGCCGCCGACCGCGCCGCCTACGCCATCTATGTCGGCCGCTGGCTGATGCTTTTCGCCTTCTTCCTGCCGGCCATCGCCATCCTCGCCGACGTCGCCCTGGTCATCCATCGTTTCGACCGGCGCCGGCCACTCGCTTTCGGCCGCGCCTTCTCGCCCGTGCGCATCGCTGCCCTGGTGTCCGGCATGGCGTTGCTTCAGGTGATGATGCTCTTCCAGGGCACCTTCACCTCGGTGAAGAACGCCCTGGTGGTGTGGCAGGGCGGCTTCCCCCACGATCGCGTCCAGGCCGACATCGACCGCTGGCTGCATTTCGGCGTCGACCCATGGCGCTGGCTCCAGCCGGTCCTCGGCTATGACTGGGTGCGACTGGGCGTTGAGTGGAACTACAACGTTCTGTGGTTCGTCCTGTGCTTCGGCGCGCTGTTCTTCGTGGTCACCTCCCCGAAGGCATCGGCCATCCGCACGCGCTACGTCGTCGCCTTCATGCTGGCATGGATCGTGGTCGGCAACCTGATCGCCGGGCCGTTCATGTCCGCCGGTCCGGCCTTCTACGGCCTCGTCACCGGCGACGAAGCCCGCTTCGCCGAACAACTCGCCTTCCTCGCGCGCGGCGCCGGCCAGCCCAACTCGGCGGCGGCCTATCAGGAATATCTCTGGAGCCTGCATGCGGCCGGCCAGACCGGGTTCGGCTCGGGCATTTCGGCCTTCCCCAGCATGCACGTCGCGCTGGCCATGCTCAACGCGCTCTTCCTCGCCGACCATTCGCGACGGCTCGGGCTCGCGGCCTATGCCTACGTCGCTGTGATCGTCGTGAGTTCGGTCTACCTCGCCTGGCACTACGCCATCGACGGCTATGTCGCGATCGCCGTCGTGGCCGCGATCCATTTCGCGCTGAAACGGCTGATGCCGGACGGCATGGGCGAGCGGGCGTCCGCGCCGGCCACAGCCGCCCCTGCGTTCATCCCGGCGGCCGAATAACCTCTCGACTTTCGTCATCGTCTGGCGGAGCAGGCCGAAGGCCGTCGCGCAGACCAGAGGATCCATGCCGGAACGGTTTGGGCTTGATCGCGGAGCGAGAATCGCCGCCGAGGCGGAAGCGACCGCCTTTAGAAGATCCCGCGCTCGCTCACCTGGATGCCGGCGGGGCCGAGGATGACGGCGAACAGAACCGGCAGGAAGAACAGGATCATCGGCACGGTGAGCTTGGGCGGCAGTGCGGCCGCCTTCTTCTCGGCGGCGTTCATGCGCATCTCACGGCTCTCCTGCGCCAGCACGCGCAGCGCATGGGCGATCGGCGTGCCGTAGCGTTCGGCCTGGATCAGGGCCTGCGCCACGGACTTGACCGATTCCAGGCCGGTGCGGTTGGCGAGGTTCTCGTAGGCTTGCCGGCGTTCCTGGAGGAAGGACAGTTCGGCGTTGGTGAGCACGAACTCCTCGGCGAGCTCCACCGACTGCATGCCGATCTCCTCGGCGACGCGCCGGAACGCGGCCTCGACCGACATGCCCGATTCGACGCAGATCAGCAGCAGGTCGAGCGCGTCCGGCCACGCCATCTGGATCGACTGCTTGCGCTTGGATGCCCTGTTCGAGACATAGAGCACCGGCGCGTAGAAGCCGCCATAGGCGACCACGATGCAGACGAAGGCCTTCACCAGCGGCGGCTGCTCCGGCAGCCCGCCCAGCAGGAACACGTAGACGGCCGCCAGCGCGAGGCCGACGAACGGCAGGATCAGCCTGAAGAACAGGAACCGCGTGAGCGGGTTCTGGCCGCGGAACCCCGCCATGCGGAGCTGGTTGACCGTGTTGTCGTCGGCGAGCGCCTTCTTCAGGTCGAGCCGGTCGACGACGCTGCGCATGCCCGACGACTGCTGCTCGCGCAGGCCCTTGCGGCGGCGGTCGGCCTCGGCGGCCAGGCGGGCGCGCTGCTTGGCGCGAAGCTCGTCGCGTTCCAGCGCCACGGTCTTCATGCGCGCCTTCATCGAATTGCCGCCAAGCGCCGGCAACAGGGTGAAGGCGGTGGCGAAGACAGCGATGCCGACCAGCATCGCGATGACGAAGGTCGGGTCTGTCATCGCCTTGACGACGGTCTCGGTCATTGGCGTGCCGCCCTCAAACCTCGAAGTTGATCATCTTGCGCATGACGAAGATGCCTATCGACATCCACACCAGCGAGACGCCGATGATCATGTGGCCGGCGCTCGTGGTGAACAGCGGCATGATGTAGTTGGGGCTCGACAGGTAGACGAGCACGGCGACGATGAAGGGGAGCGCGCCGATGATGGCCGCCGACGCCTTCGCCTCCATGGAGAGAGCCTGCACCTTGGCCTTCATCTTCTTGCGGTCGCGCAGGACGCGCGACAGGTTGCCGATGGCTTCCGAAAGGTTGCCGCCGGCCTGGCTCTGGATCTGGATGACGATGCCGAAGAAGCTCGCCTCGGGGCACGGCATGGTCTCGCTCATGCGCATCGTCGCTTCGGGAATGGAAAGACCAATCTGCTGGGCCTCGACGATGCGGCGGAACTCGGTGCGCACCGGCTCCTGCGATTCATTGGCGATGAGGCGGATGCCGTCATTGAGCGGCAGGCCCGACTTCACGGCGCGCACGATCACGTCGAGCGCATTGGGGAACTCGTTGAGGAACGCCTTCACGCGACGGTTGCGCTTGAAGGAGACGAACCAGCGTGGCAGGCCGAAGGTGCCGGCGAGGAACGCGCCCGGCAGCACGAGGAGCGGCGCGCCACCGATGAAGGCCGCCACCGTCAGCAGTACGCCGGCAACCACCGAGTAGATGTAGAAGCGCTCGAGCGTCACAGACATTCCGGCCTGGCGGATCTGCACCTTGAGGGGCGCCTTCTTGGTGCTGCGGTCCCTCGACTTCTGCTTTTCCTCGAGGTCCTTGAGCGAATCCTGCACCGACTTGCGACGCTTCGCCGCCTCGGCCAGCCGGTCGCGCGAAGCCTTGACGGCGCCGCGGTCGGTCTCGGCCTTCTTGACCGTCTCGAGCCGCTTCCCGGCATTCTTCTCGTCGGCGATCCGGTTGAACAGGAACGCATACGCCACCGCGCCGGCGGAACTGGCCGCCAGGAGAATGAAGATCAGCGTGGGCTGGTCTATGCCGAACATCGGTGCAACGCCTATCCCGACTGCTTCTCCATGGCTTCGAGCGCGGCGGCCAGCCGCTGCTCCTCGCCATAGTAGCGGGCGCGGTCCCAGAAGGCCGGGCGGCCGATTCCGGTGGACACATGGCTGCCGATCAGCTTGCCGTTCTGGTCCTCGCCCTTGATGTTGTAGAGGATCAGGTCCTGCGTGATGATCACGTCGCCTTCCATGCCGATCACCTCGGTGACATGGGTGATGCGGCGCGATCCGTCGCGCAGGCGCGCTGCCTGGATGACCACGTCGACAGAGCCGACGACGATCTCGCGCACGGTCTTCTGCGGCAGCGAGAAGCCGCCCATCGCGATCATCGATTCGATACGGTTGAGGCACTCGCGCGGGCTGTTCGCGTGGATGGTGCCCATGGAACCGTCATGGCCGGTGTTCATCGCCTGGAGCAGGTCGAAGACCTCCGATCCGCGCACCTCGCCGACGATGATGCGCTCGGGGCGCATGCGCAGGCAGTTCTTGACGAGATCGCGCATGGTGATCTCGCCCTCGCCCTCGAGGTTCGGCGGGCGCGTCTCCAGGCGCACGACGTGCGGCTGCTGGAGCTGCAGTTCGGCCGAGTCCTCGCAGGTGATGACGCGTTCGTCGCGGTCGACATAGTTGGTCAGGCAGTTGAGGAGCGTCGTCTTCCCTGAGCCCGTGCCGCCAGAGATGATGACGTTGCAGCGGACCCGGCCGATGATCTTCAGGACTTCCGCGCCCTCCTGCGAGATGGCGCCGAACTTGACGAGCTGGTCGAGGGTCAGCTTGTCCTTCTTGAACTTGCGGATGGTGAGCGCGGCGCCGTCGATGGCGAGCGGCGGCGCGATGACGTTGACGCGGCTGCCGTCGGGAAGGCGGGCGTCGCAGATCGGCGAGCTCTCGTCGACGCGGCGGCCGACCTGGCTGACGATGCGCTGGCAGATGTTGAGGAGCTGCTGGTTGTCGCGGAAGCGGATCGACGTCTGCTCGACCTTGCCCGACACCTCGATATAGACGTTCTTGGCGCCGTTCACCATGATGTCGGAGATGTCGTCGCGCGCCAGCAGGGGCTCGAGCGGACCGTAGCCCAGCACGTCGTTGCAGATGTCCTCGAGCAGTTCTTCCTGCTCGGAGATCGACATCGCGAAGTTCTTGATCGCGATGATGTCGTTGACGATGTCGCGGATTTCCTCGCGCGCGGCGTCCGGCTCGAGCTTGGCGAGTTGCGAGAGGTCGATGGTGTCGATGAGCGCGGAGAAGACCTGGCTCTTGGTGTCGTAGTAGCTCTCCGAGCGCTCCCTGCCCATCCGCGCCTGTGGCTTCGGCGACGGCGGCGGCGCGGCTTCCGCCGCGCGGCGCTGTTGTATGGCGGGCGCGGACGGCGCGGTGTCGGGAGCCCGCGACTGGTCGGCCGCGGGCCGCGCATATTCCGACACGGCCTCGGCCGGTCGGCCGATCGCGGCCGGCGCGGAAACGGGCGGCCGGAGATCGGGTCCGCGCCTGCCGCCTTCTTCGTTGCCACGCCTGCCGAACATCAGCCCCTACCCGTCCGCCGGATCACTTCTTTTTCTTGCCGATCGACAGCTTGCCGAGCAGGCTGGAGATCCCCGGCGACTTGCGCTTGGTCTTTGCTTCCATGCGGCCCGTCAGCACATGCGCGATCTCGTTGATCGTCGTCACCACGGGGTTCTTGGCGTCCATCTCCGCGAGCATGCGCCCGTTGTTGGCGGCCGTTCCGAAGAACTGCGCGTCGAAGGGAAGCACCGCCATCGGCGTCAGGCCCAGCGGCTCCGCGAAGTCGTTCGCCGATATCTCGGGACGTTTCGGCACGCCGGTCTGGTTGACGATCAGCCGGGGCGCCGAATCGTTCGGCCGAAGCTTCTTCAGCATGTCGACCAGGTTCTTCGTGTTGCGCAGGTTGGCGAGTTCGGGCGTCGCGGTGATGACGACTTCGTCGGCCAGGGTGAGCGTGTTCTTCGTCCAGCCGCTCCAGATGTGCGGGACGTCGAGCACCAGGAGGGGCGCGGTGCGCTGCGCCGTCTCGATGATCTGCGTGAAGGCCTCCGGGTCGAAGTCGTAGACCCGGTCGAGGCTCGACGGCGCCGCCAGCAGGGAAAGATGTTCCGCGCATTGCGCCAGCAAGCGGTCCAGATAGACCTCGTCGATGCGCTCCGGCGCGAACACGGCCTCGGCGATGCCCTGCGCGGGATCCTGGTCGAAATTGATGTTGGCGGTGCCGAATGCGAGGTCGAGGTCGGCGACGACCACCTCGTTCTTGAACAGCGTCGACATGGCCCACGCGACGTTGTGGGCGATCGTCGACGAGCCGACGCCGCCCTTGGCGCCGACGAAGGCGACGGAGCGGCCGATCGGCGCGGCGTCCGGATCGACGAAGATTCCGGCGATTACTCCGATGATGTCGGCCATCGAGATCGGCGCCACGACGTACTCGGACACGCCCGAGCGGATCAGTTCGCGGTACAGCCAGACGTCGTTGTAGTGGCCTATCACCACCACCTTGGAACTCGGGTCGCAATACTCCGCGAGCTGGAGCAGCAAGCCGAGGATCTCCTTGGGCTCGCGCCTCGATTCGAGGATGATCAGGTTCGGCGTCGGTGCGGTCTGGTAGAATTCGATGGCGGTTGCGATGCCGCCCATATGGACCTTGAGATGGGCCTTGGCCATGCGCCGGTCGTCGCCCGCGCGCTCGATCGGCCCGGCCACGCCCTCGGTCTCGCAGAACGCCTGGATCGAGATGCGCGGCACCGGCCGCAGCGCATGCAGCGCCGCCGCCTCGTCGTGCGCCTTTTCGTCATCGAGTTTCGTCTCGTAGGCGAGATTGTTCATGTCGGATTGCCCCGCGTCACGCCCGTCAGTACAGGATTTCCGGTTCCCAGATCGTCGGCGTGTTCTGATACACGTCGATCGCGACGCCGCGCTTGGTGGCGTCGATTTCGGTCTGCTTGCGCGGCCCGAGCAGGTCTTCCGGGTTGGCCATCTGCGCCGCCAGGTTGTTCTGGTAGGAGCAGCCGAAGTTCGCCCAGTGCTTGTTCTCGGTGTCGGCGAGCATGTCGGCGGGCCAGCGGCCGCATTTTCCGGCGACCTGCGCGCGCATCGACTTGTAGGAGAGCCGGACCGGCGCCGACACGTCGGCGGCCCCGGCATCGTAGGACGACACGATGATGCGTCCTTCGGGCACGCCGTTGCGGCGCGCCAGGGCGGCGAAGTCGGAGGCGGCATGCCCCGCGGCGACGTCGTTGGCGGCCCCGTAGGGCGCAAGGATCGTCAGTACGGGCGCAGCCTGCCGGTCATAATGGTGGAGGAACCCTTCGACGGACGCCTTCTGCTGGCGCGTCATGCCGCGATCGCTCGCGCCGACCGGCAGGTCGATGATCTCGTCTTTCTCTCCGACGACGATCGGGTGATTGGTCCGGTAGTCGTCGGGCACGGAGCCGACGGTGATGGAATCGCGCTTGGCGCAGCCTGACGCCAGCGCCAGGCCCGCGATCGCAAGGATCACGACGGCGCGGCGCGCCGGCTGGGAACGGTCGATCAAACGCTTGGCTGACATCTCACCGGTCCCCACTCACTTGTAGATGAAGCCGACGACGCCGTGGTAGCGGCCGGCGGGCTTGTCGGTCTGCATGGTGCCGTAGACGCGGTTGACGCGGCCGAGGAACATGCCGGCGCCATCGCTGGCGGCGTTGAAGTTGTCGTCGGGCTTGGCGAGTTCGTTGCGCGCCACGGGACGGGCCAGATAGGGCGTCACGATGATGACCAGCTCCGTCTCGTTGCGCACGAAGTCCCGGCTGCGGAACAGCGTGCCCAGTACCGGGAGCTTCGCCAGCCCCGGCAGTCCGCTCACCGCCTGCCTGATGTCGTCCCGCACGAGGCCGGCGATCATCATCGATCCGCCCGACGGCAACTCGACGGTGGTGTCGGCGAGCCGCTTGCGGATGGAGATCATGTTGGCGCCGAGGCGCCGGCCCCCGCCCGAAAGCGGCGCGGACCCTTCCATCGTCGGCTCGGAGACCTGTGTGCGTATCTTCAGGCTGATCCGGCCGGGCGACAGCACGACCGGCTGGAACTCGAGGCCGATGCCGTATTCGATCTTCTGGATCTCGTAGCTGAGCGCGCCGCTGTCGGAATCGACCTCCTGACCCGACACCAGATTGAACTCGCCGCCGACCCGGAACTGGGCCTTCTCGCCGGAAACGGCGGTCAGCGTCGGCTCGGCCAGCGTCTTCATGACGCCGGATTGCTCCATGGCGTTTATGTAGGAAGACAGCATCGAGCCGGCGAGCGAGAGCTGCGAGCCGGAAAGCGGTTTGCCGAGGCCGGCGATGTTGTCGCTGATCGCGCCCCAGCTGATGCCCGAGCCGCTGCCCTCGCCGATCATGTTGACGCCGAGCTGCTTCATCACCGAGCGGCTGACCTCGGCGACGGTGACCTTCAGCGTGACCTGGTCCTCGCCGACGATCTGGATCAGATTGACGATCTGGCTGACGCGGCGTTCCTGGTCGGGATTGTTGATGTCGACCCCGCCCGCGGCGTCGCCGCCGGCGGCGGTCTGCGCATACTGGCCGGTCGTCGCCTCGCCGCCCGAGACGAAGACCTCGGCCAGCCTGGCCGCGCGGGCGGCGTCCAGCGGCGTCTCGACGGTGCCGGTCAGTACGACGTTGTCGTTCAGCAGTTCGACCGTGATGTCGGACCCGGGAATGAACCGTTCGAGATAGTCCTCGAGGCCCGAAACGTCGCGTTCGATGACGAGGTCGAGACTGGCGATCTGCTCGCCGTTCGGTCCGAAGACGAAGATGTTGGTCTCGCCGACGCTCTTGCCGAACAGATAGATGCGACGCGCCGTGCGCGTCACGGCGTCGGCCACGCTCGGATTGGCGACGAGGATGTCATACGCGTCGCGCGGCAGGTCGATCACGACCGACTTGTTGAGTCCAAGCTTGATCCGCTGGCTGTTCGCCGGCGTGCTGACCTCGGTCTTGGGGCCGGCCGCCGCCTCGCCGATGATCAGGGGAGTGGTCGGAACGGCGATCGCCGCCGCGATCACCAGGCTGGACACGGCCGGGAAGAGCGCGGCGCGGCCGCGAAACGCATTCGGGCTCGTGCGCGTCATTTTCTGGCTCCCACTTCGGTCACTTCACCGGACTTGATCATGCGGACGGTGCCACGCCGGCCGTTGCCGGACACCAGGTAGTCGGCCTGCTCCCCGACTTCTTCCTGCGCGTCGACGACCGCCCGAAGCGACATGGTCAGGCGATCGGCCATCTGCTGGGCGACGGTGATGATCTCGGCCTGCTCGGGCGTGAGTTCCAGCGTCGCGGTCTCGCCCACCTTCACCTTGCGGCCTTCCTCGTCCTCCTGGATCGCCTGGTCGATGGCGAGCACGCGGATGTTCTTGAGGATCGTCTCGGTAATGAAGCCGGAGCCGCCGCCCGCGGCCGCGCCTTCGGACCGCCGCGTCATGATGATGTCGACATAGTCGTTGGGCAGGATGAAGCCGCCGGCCGACGTATCGGCCGAAACCTGGGTGGCGACGGCGCGCCTGCCCGACGGAAGGATCGACGACATGAAGCTGCGGCCCTCGCCGATCAGCTTCGATCGCCGCAGCGGCTCGCCGGCGTACATCGCCACGCGGGCCACCGAACCCTTGAACTCCTCGACCGCCTGAGGCATCGCGCTGCGGGTGATGAAGGCTTCGCTGACGCCGTCCGCCGGCCAGGCCTGCCACCCGATGGACTCGCCGACCGCGGCGCCCATCGGCACGTCCTTCTCGAGGACGAGCACGTCGGCAAGCTCGATCGCCGGCTCGCTTGGGCCGGCCTCGACCACGATCTCCCTCGGCGGCTTGTCGGCCATGTTCTTGGCGACGTAGCCGGCGCCGCCCGCCGCGGCGACCGCCACGCCCAGAATGATCACCCTGGATGCTGCCATTTTCGGTATTCCCGGACTCGACAAGCCACCTGTTCGAGCCGCGACATTGACCGGGCAATCGTCAAATTACGGTTAATGCAAACCTTACGAACGTGATTAATTTAAAGTTGATTCAATTGCATGGGACGCGACGTGGCGACGGCGCCGGACGACGCCGCGCGGCGGTCCGCAATGGCGTCTCAGTGAGAGGAAAGGCGATCCAGGGCCCACACCATCAACGGGGTCTGGGGGAAGACCAGCATGCCGGCGATGCCGAGCGCCACGCCATATGGAACGCCGGCCTTCTCGTCGGCGAAATGGCGAAGGAAGATATTGCCCGACATGAACACCGCGAGCGGCGACCGCCTGAAGCTCAGGATCGCCAGCGTGAGCACTCCGCCAATGAAGGCGCCGGCGACCAGATACTGCAGGAGTTCGATGTTCCAGCCCATCCACAGCGCGGTCGCCGTGAGCAGCTTGGCGTCGCCGCCGCCCATGCCGCCGACGGCGAAGAGCGCGAAGGTGCCGAAGAAGACAGTGGAGGCCGCGGCGAAATGCCAGGCGTAGACGGTCCAGTCCATGCCGGTGAACGGCGCGACGACCGCGAAGGTGACGACGAGCAGAACCGAGACCCGGTTGGCGATCGTCATCGACATCATGTCGGAGATGGCCGCGTGGGCCATGCAGAACGGAAAGACGACGAGGATCGCGGCTTCGAGCATCGCAAGGTTCCGGTACGGGTCCGAGTCAAGGCTATGCCGGCGCGCTTAAGCTTTGGTGAAGCCGGGGCGCCGGAAAGCAAAGGGCCGCCTTTCGGCGGCCCTCGAATTCACATGCGTCGCTCGAACTAGTCGGCAGCCACCGCGGTGCCGTCGAGCGTGTCGGCGATGCGCGAGAACTGGTTGTTGATCGAGTTGCCGAGCGCACCGGCGCCGACCATGATCGCGAGCGCGATCAGCGCGGCGATCAGACCGTATTCGATGGCGGTCGCGCCTGACTCGTCCTTCACAAAGCGTGCAAACAGCTTGGCCATGAGAGAGCTCCTTACTCCGTGTTACAGCACTTCCGTCAACTTCTCTGCCTTGGTCGATCGGATGGGCCGGACTCTAGGAACAAGCCGTTGCAATGCGCTTAACAAACAGGATTACCAAAACCTTGACGAACCTCCTCGCGGTGCGTGGTTAACCGCGCTCTAATATGAACGCGGCCGCGCCGGGACCGTCGCCAGTGGCCTGTCGACCGCCAGCCCATCATGGACGGCGGGCGCGGGTCGGACGGCGCACCGGTCGGCGCGCGTCGACTTAACCGATGCTTCACCAATCTCCTTCATTCTCCGTTTAGCAGCGTGTGCGGAGGGTGATATGGCGTGGCGAGTTCAGTTGTCCCTGCGGGGCTGCGCGGTGGCCGTCGCATTGTGCGGCCTTGTTCCGCAGGCGCTCGCCGGCGCCGGCATCGACGTCATCATCAACCAGGCGAAGATCGTCAAGATCGCCAGGCCGGCCGACACGATCGTCATTGGCAACCCGCTGATCGCCGACGCCTCGGTGCAGGACGCAACGACAATCGTGCTCACCGGCAAGGGCTTCGGAGTGACCAACCTCGTCATCCTCGACGCCGACGGCGCGCCGATCGTCGATGAGCAGGTGACGGTGAGCCGCGATACCGCGAGTTCGATCAGGATCTACCGGCGCGCGGCCGTTCAGACGCTGTCGTGCACGCCCTATTGCGAGAGTTCCTACAAGTCCGAGGCCGAGCGCGCCTCGGAAGCCGAACTCGGCCAGTAGCAGGCCCGAAAGGGTAAGGTGGGGGTAAACGCCTTAACCCGGATTTTACCAAGCAGCCAAACCGGACCTCAACCAGTTGGGTCTAGAACCGCGTGACGGATCAGGTTCGCGGGGTGAAGACATGACATCCGGGAAAGGCGACAGGCGCGGCCTCGGCCGGCTGCGCGATTTTGCGCTTCGATGCGCCGCGCGGCTGCGTCGCGACGAACGCGGAAGCACCGCGATCGAGTTCACCGCGCTGGCGATCCCCTTCTCGCTGCTGGTCTTCGCCATTCTCGAAAGCTGCATTTCCTTCGCCGGGCAGGAGCTGATGACGAACGCCGCGGACGACATCGCGCGGCAGTTGCGCACCGGCCAGATCAAGGCGTCCGGCTTCGACGAGACCACGCTGAAGGGGCTTCTCTGCGACCGCCTCGAGATCATGGTGTCCGACGGCTGCGTCGACGACATCGAGGTCGACCTCAAGCAATACGCCACCTTCGCCGCCGCCGCGGCCGTGCGCATCAAGCTCACCTCCGACAAGGACATAGACACCACCGGCTTCTCGGTCAGCCCGGGTCCTTCCATGTCGAAGAACATGTTGCGCGTGTTTTACCGCTGGCCGGTCATCACCGACTTCATGCGCAAGTCGATGTCGAATCTGAAGGACGGCAAGACGCTGCACTTCGCCACCGTCACCTGGCAGAACGAACCGTTCGACGACTGACGCCAAGGAGAAGCCAGGATGATGATCATGCTCGCCTCCCGATTTTCCGGACTGAGATCGCTGCTCGCGGACCGCCGCGCCGCTGCGGCGGTCGAATTCGCCTTCGTCGCGCCGGTCCTGCTGTCGCTCTACTTCGTCACCATGGAGGTCGCGCAGGGCATCGAGGCCAACAAGAAGGTGGGTCGCGTCGGCAGCATGGTCGCCGACCTCATCACCCAGCAGCAGTCGATCAACAAGTCCGAACTGAACGCCATCATGTCCATCGGCGAGTCGATCCTGCAGCCCTACAACCGCACCCGTCCCGAGATCGAAGTCACAGCGATCAACATCACCGACGATCCCAATCCCCAGGTGCTCGTCTCATGGTCGCGCAAGCTGTCGAACGGCTCGACCGGAGCCGGAGCCACCAAGAACACCACCACGACGGTGCCGGCGAAGCTGAAGATCCGCAACTCGTTCCTCATCCGCGTGACAAGCAGGCTCTCCTATACGCCGGTCATCGCCTGGACCGCCGACCAGAAGGCGAACCTCGGCCTTGCCGCCGCCTTCGACGGCATCCAGATGGGCGAGACCTATTACCTGCGTCCGCGCATGACGCAGACGATCGCCTGCAGCGACTGCTAGTTTCGGACCGCACGCTTCGCTTCGCCGGAAGACTACGGGTCGGTGGTCGCCGCTATGTGGTCGACCATCGCGAGCGCGCTCGCATAGTCCGACTGCCCGACTTCGGCGTAGCCGCCGCCATGATGCGTTTCCACGAGATCGTAGATGTCCGGACGGACATCGCGCAGTCCGAGCAGGAACGGCAGGAGAAGCTGGCGCACTTCCGGGTCAAGGTCCGAGCGCAGCGTGTGCGGCCCGTAGCGCACCGGCTCCGAGCGCCATATCACGACCAGATCGGCGGGATCGGCACCGGCTGCGACCAGGCGGGTAGCGGTGCCGGCCGCGGTCTCCTGCGGCATGCCCGCCTCCTCCCATCCGACCACGACGTCCGCCGCTCCCTCGAGGAACCGCTTCTCTGCGGCCTCGACGCTGTCCGCTTCGACGATCGTCGCGCGCCGTCCCTCGACGTCGATGCCCTGCCCGGCCAGTCCCCCGCGCACCAGGAAGTCGATGGCCGCATGGCCGGCGCGCGGCATGGCGAGCCTTGCGCCCTCCAGCTTGGCGACATCGTCGGCCTTGCCGCGCCGGCCGATCATGACCGCGCGAAGCCCCGTCGCGCCGCTTGCGCCCAGGGGCGCCGCCACAGGCTCCACGCAGCCGCACAACCGCTCTGCCAGCGCATAGGCGGTCGCCGGATAGATAGCGTATTCGATGCGTCCGGCCGCCTGCGCGTCGACGAGCGATACGAGGTCCTTGGCGACGAAGACCTCGACAGGCATGGCGAGCACCGTCGAATAGGCGTCGGTGATCCGCGCAAGGCCGTGCACGCTCTGTCCGGCGCCGGGCTCGGCAAGCACGCCGATGCGGAAGACGCCCAGATCGTCGCGCCAGCCCGCCTCGGCATGACCGATGAGGGCAGCCGTGGCGGCGACGGCTGCCACGGCCAGACTGCCCGCCCGCTGTTTCATGTTCACCAAGCGTCCGTCCCCAGCCCCTGTCCGGCGCTCATTGTGACCGCTCGAAGTTGCGGTTTGGTTTCCGAATTGCCAACGCTGGGGCCGGCTCCTATGTCTGGAGCGCATTGTCCGGCGGAGACCGGCATTCCGGAGGCTCATGGCCCGCGCTTTCATCTTCGTGCTCGATTCCTTCGGCATCGGCGGCTCGGCCGACGCCGCGCGGTTCGGCGACGAGGGGTCCGACACGTTTGGTCACATCGCCGAAGCCTGCGCATCCGGCCAGGGCGACCGCGCCGGCCTCCGGTCGGGTCCGCTGGTCCTGCCCAACATGCTGTCGCTCGGGCTCGGCGAGGCGGCGCGGCTCGCGACCGGGCGCGTGCCGGCCGGGCTCTCGACGACGCTCGCGCCTTCCGCTTTCGTCGCGGCGGCGCAGGAAATCTCGTCGGGCAAGGATACGCCGTCGGGCCATTGGGAGATCGCCGGCGTTCCTGTGACGTTCGACTGGGGCTACTTTCCCGACACCGTGCCGGCCTTCCCGGCCGACCTCACGGGCAAGATCGTCAGCGAGGGCGGCGTCCCTGGCATCCTCGGCGACTGCCACGCGCCGGGCACGGCGATCATCGAGCGTCTCGGCGAGGAGCACATCCGCACCGGCAAGCCGATCTGCTACACCTCGGTGGACTCGGTCCTCCAGATCGCAGCGCACGAGACCCATTTCGGCCTCGACCGTCTCTATGATCTCTGCGCCGTCGTTCGCCGTCTCGTGAACCCGCTCAACATTGGCCGCGTGATCGCGCGGCCTTTCCTCGGCGAGACCCGCGACACCTTCCTGCGCACCCCCAACCGACGCGACTACGCCGTCCCGCCGCCGGAACCCACGCTGCTCGACCGGGTCACCGACGGCGGCCGCAGGGTCATCGGCATCGGCAAGGTGGGAGACATCTTCGCGCACCGGGGTTTCGCGGAGATCCGCAAGGGCGTCGGCAACATGGCGATGTTCGACGCGGCCATGACCGGTCTCGACGATGCCGGCGAGGGCGACCTCGTCTTCGCCAATTTCGTCGACTTCGACACCGAGTTCGGCCATCGCCGCGACGTGCCCGGCTATGCCGCCGCGCTGGAAGCCTTCGACCGTCGCCTGCCCGAGGCTCTCGGGCGGATGAAGGCGGGCGACATGCTCATCCTCACCGCCGATCACGGCAACGACCCGACATGGCGCGGCACGGATCATACGCGCGAGCGGGTGCCGGTCATGGGTTTCGCGCCCGGCATGAAGGGCGGCTCCGCCGGGGTGAGGCCAACCTTCGCGGACATTGGCGCGACGGTCGCGGAGCATCTCGGCCTGGCGCCCGGCCCGCATGGCGCATCCTTCCTGACGACGATCACCGGAAATGCCTGAACTTCCCGAGGTGGAGACCGTGCGGCGCGGCCTCCAGCCCGTGCTGGAAGGCGCAACCGTCAAGAAGGTCGAACTGAGGCGCCCCGATCTGCGCTTTGCCCTGCCGGAGGGCATGGCCTCCCGTCTCGAGGGTCGCCGCATCGAGGCCCTGGAACGACGCGCCAAGTATCTCGTCCTGCATTTCGGAGGCGGACCGGTCCTGATCTGCCATCTCGGCATGTCGGGCTCGTTCCGCATCGAGAAGGACGACGACGCGACCATACCCGGCGACTTCCACCACGCACGCTCGAAGGATGCCGCGCACGACCATGTCCTGTTCCTGGTCGAAACCGCCACCGGCGAAATCTCCCGCGTGGTGTTCAACGACCCGCGCCGCTTCGGCTACATGCTGCTCGCCGACGCGACCTCATGGCGCGACCATCCGATGTTGAAGGATCTGGGCGTCGAGCCGACGGGAAACGAACTCGACGGCGGCATGATCGCCGCTCTGTTCTCGGGCAAGGCCGCGCCCCTGAAGTCGGCGCTGCTCGACCAGACCCTGATCGCCGGCCTCGGCAACATCTATGCGTGCGAGGCCTTGTGGCGCGCCGGCCTGTCGCCGAGGCGCGCGGCCGGCTCGATTGCCGGCAGGGGCGGCAAGGCCACGGTCCGCTCGGAGCGGCTGGCGGGCGCAATCCGCGCCGTCATCGCCGACGCGGTGGCGGCGGGCGGTTCCTCGTTGCGCGACTATGTGCACGCCGACGGCTCGCTCGGCTACTTCCAGCATTCCTTCGCCGTCTATGGTCGGGAGGGAGAGCCCTGTCGCAGAAGCGGTTGCAAGGGCGTGGTGCTCAGATTCACGCAGTCGGGCCGCTCGACCTTCCACTGTCCCGCTTGCCAGCGGTAAGCGGTCGCACCTAATAGAATACGACGGACGGAGACGCCGACGATGGCATTCGAGACGATCCTGGTCGAAACGCGGGGCAAGGTCGGGCTGATCACGCTCAACCGCCCCAAGGCGCTCAACGCGTTGTCCACTCAGGTGCTGGCCGACACGGTCGCGGCGCTCGAAGCCTTCGAGGCGAACCCGCGCGTCGGCTGCATCGTCATCACCGGCTCCGAGAAGGCGTTCGCGGCCGGCGCCGACATCAAGGAGATGCAGGCCAAGGTCTACGCGGACGCCTATCTGGAGGACTTCTTCGCCGGCTGGGACGCGATGAACCGCGTCCGCAAGCCGATCATCGCGGCGGTGGCCGGCTATGCGCTCGGCGGCGGTTGCGAACTCGCCATGATGTGCGACTTCATCATCGCCGCCGACAACGCCAAGTTCGGCCAGCCCGAGATCACGCTCGGCGTCATGCCGGGCATGGGCGGGTCGCAGCGGCTGACACGCATCGTCGGCAAGGCCAAGGCGATGGACATGTGCCTGACGGGGCGCATGATGGACGCCCAGGAGGCGGAGCGCTCCGGCCTCGTCTCCCGTGTCGTGCCGGTCGCCGATCTGATGGAGGAGACGCTGAAGGCCGCCGCCAAGATCGCCGACTTCTCGCTGCCGGCCGTCATGATGGCCAAGGAGGCGGTCAATCGCTCATACGAGACGACGCTCGCCGAAGGATTGCGCTTCGAGCGGCGGGTTTTCCACGCCATGTTCGCGCTGGAGGACCAGAAGGAAGGCATGTCCGCCTTCGTCGACAAGCGCATGCCGAACTTCCGCAACCGATGACCTTCGAGATTTGGCGCCGGTGGCGTTGACGCGTCCGGCGGCCTCCACTATAAGCCCGCCAACCGCGGCGGCCATTGGCCGCCCGTTGCAGTTTTGCGCCATCCGGCCCACGCCCCGGCGCCATTCGGAACACTGAAGAGAGGCAACATGGCCAACACCTCCTCGGCCAAGAAGGCGACGCGCAAGATCGCACGCCGCACCGAGATCAATAAGTCGCGCCGTTCCCGCATGCGCACCCATGTCCGCAAGGTCGAGGAGGCTCTGGCTTCCGGCGACAAGGCCGCCGCCGAGGCCGCTTTCAAGCTGGCCCAGCCGGAGCTCATGCGCGCCGCCGTCAAGGGCGTCCTACACAAGAATACGGCGTCGCGGAAAGTGTCGCGCCTCGCCCGGCGCGTGAAGACGCTCGGCGCCAGCTGACATCCCGGCCCGACCGGCAGACAGAGCCCCCGGCGCGCCTCGCGCCGGGGGCTTTGTCGTTTGCCGGCAATGACTTGCCGGACGGCTTCCGGGGCCTTCCATTCGGTTCCTTTTTCATTTGCCGGCGTGCGCCGCCGCCGGGCCCGGGCGGTGTCCGCGCGACCCTGCCCGACGCCCCGGCCTTCGCAAAGAAAAGCTATTGTTTTCAGACGCTTGTCCGGGGTGTCGAATTGCCGCCGCGCGGTGTCCGCCTGGACCGTGTGTCAAGGGGGGCGCGGCGAATAATTGATTCATTTTTTTCATGCCGGCTCATCGTCGGACGGAAAGTTTTGAATCAGAACAATTTAGCCTTGATGAGGCCGGACCGGAGGGCTCCGGCCAAGACCCTCCGAGAGCCGATTCATTGACAAACGGTTAGCGCCGCACTTGCCGATGCAACTTGGCTTTCTGTAGGGTCCAAGCATCGAAGGGCACGGGCCGTTGGGTCCGGCGACCAAGCCAAAATCGAAGATGTGGCGACGCGGGCTCGTCTCGCGGGCGATGGGCTTGTGTCACCTTTCGTGGGTAGGCGGCAGCGTATCGCGTGGAGCACAGGCGTTGCAACGCCCGGTCGCAAAGCCGGGCACGGAAAGCTATGCCCGCGAGGCAGGAACGAGTGGAGGTCGGGGAACCAGAACGGCGAACAAGGCGGTACGAGGCATGGGCCAGAAGAATGCGCTGGACGCAGCGGCCCGGTGACACTGACGAACGGGGATTGCGAAAATGCGGACCGGTATTGAGAGGAGCGGCGCGGCAGCCGCCACCTTTCCAAGGGATATTGTCGAAATGAACG
Organism: Rhizobiaceae bacterium; assembly: GCA_050184585.1. Taxonomy (GTDB): domain Bacteria; phylum Pseudomonadota; class Alphaproteobacteria; order Rhizobiales; family Rhizobiaceae; genus JBFXAF01. Next base: position 98,698 of record JBFXAF010000012.1, read on the forward strand.
GGGACTCGGAACGGACTGGGGCGACTGGAGCGGCGGAAACGATCTTCGAACGTATCAGGGCGCAGCTGCGCGCCCGGCTCGGCGCCGATGTGTTCAACAGCTGGTTCGGGCGCATGTCGCTCGAGGAAGCATCGAAGAGCGTCGTGCGGATTTCGGTGCCGACGGCCTTCCTGCGCTCGTGGATCAACAGCCACTATCTCGAGCTGATCGGCGAGTTGTGGCGCAAGGAGGACGCCCGGGTCCTCAAGGTCGAGATCGTGGTGCGCACCGCGACCAAGAACGTGCGGATGGCTCCCCCGGCGGACCACGCCGTCCGCAAGCCCGCCAGGCCGGCAGCGGCCGTCGCCGCGCCGTCGCAAGCGCCTGATCGGGGGCGGGGCATGGTCCGGCCGATGCATGGCGGCGACGGCAAGTCGTCGGGCCTTCCGGGCTCGCCGCTCGACCCGCGCTACACCTTCGCCTCCTTCATCGAAGGCCCGTCCAATCGGGTGGCCTTCGCCGCCGCCCGCGCGGTGGCCGAGCAGGCGACGAGCGCGGTTCGCTTCAATCCGCTCTTCGTCCATGCATCGGTCGGCCTCGGCAAGACGCATTTGCTGCAGGCGGTCGCAGCCGAGTCGCTGCAACGCCGGCCGCAGTCCCGCGTCGTCTACCTGACGGCCGAATACTTCATGTGGCGCTTCGCCAGCGCCATTCGCGACAACACCGCGCTCGTCTTCAAGGAGCAGCTCCGCGACATCGACCTCCTCATCATCGACGACATGCAGTTCCTGCACGGCAAGTCGATCCAGAACGAGTTCTGCCACCTGATCAACATGCTGCTCGACAGCGCCAGGCAGGTGGTGGTGGCGGCGGACCGCCCGCCCTCGGAGCTGGAATCGCTCGACCCCCGCGTCAAGTCGCGCCTCAATGGCGGCGTGGCGCTGGAGATGGGTACGCCGGACTACGCGATGCGGCTTTCCATGCTGAAGGCGAGGCTGGCCGTGGCCAAGAGCGAGGACAAGTCGCTCGATATCTCCACCGAGGTGATGGAGCACGTCGCGCGCACGGTGACGGGGTCGGGACGCGAGCTGGAAGGCGCGTTCAACCAGCTCCTGTTCCGGCAATCCTTCGAGCCGCATATCTCGGTCGACCGGATCGACGAGATCCTCGGCCAGATCTACCGCACGGGCGAGCCCAGGCGGGTGCGCATCGAGGACATACAGAAGGTGGTGGCGCGCTACTACAACGTGTCCAAGACCGAACTGCTCTCCAACCGGCGCACGCGCACCATCGTCAAGCCGAGGCAGGTCGCCATGTACCTGTCGAAGATCATGACGCCGCGCTCGCTGCCGGAGATCGGCCGGCGCTTCGGCGGCCGCGACCACACGACCGTCCTTCACGCGGTGCGCAAGATCGAGGATCTGGTGCTGTCCGACGCCGCTCTCGCGCAGGAACTCGACCTTCTCAGAAGGCTGATCGTCGAGCAGTCCTGAGCCGATATCCGGGCCGGGGCATGCGTGCCCCGGCGACGGGGCGCGAGGTTTTCCCCAGTTCGTGCGCGACGCCGGGCCGTTGACCGCCCGGAGGCTTGATTTCGCGGCGCGTTTGCTGTCATTTTGCCTCGATTCTGTGCCTTTTGCGGCCTGTCGCGGCATTGCCTGAGCCCGGAAATCGAACACAAGACCCTGGCGGGGACGGCTCATCATGCGCATCGTGCTCGAACGCTCGAACCTTCTGAAGTCGCTCAACCACGTCCACCGCGTCGTCGAGCGTCGGAACACCATTCCGATCCTCTCCAACGTGCTGTTGTCGGCCAATGGCGCCAGCCTGGAGATGAAGGCCACCGATCTCGATCTCGAGGTCACCGAAGCGACGGCCGCGCAGGTCGAGCGCGGCGGCGCCACCACGGTGCCCGCGCACCTTCTCTACGAGATCGTGCGCAAGCTGCCGGACGGCGCGGAAGTCATGCTTCGGACGGACGAGGACGGCAACTCGATGTCGGTCGTCTCGGGACGGTCATCGTTCCGCCTGCAGTGCCTGCCGCAGGCCGACTTCCCCGAACTCTCCGCCGGTTCGTTCCCGCATATATTCCGTCTGGATTCGGCGGCGCTCAAGGGATTGATCGACAGGACCCAGTTCGCCATCTCCACGGAGGAGACGCGCTACTATCTGAACGGCATCTACCTGCATGCGCACGAGGCCGGCGGCAAGCTGAAGCTGCGCGCGGTCGCCACCGACGGCCACCGGCTCGCGCGCGCCGAGATCGACGCGCCGGCCGGCTCGGAAGGCATGCCGGGCATCATCATCCCCCGCAAGACCGTCAGCGAGTTGCAGAAGCTGGTCGACAACCCCGAAGTCGCCGTCACCGTCGAACTCTCGGACACCAAGATCCGCTTCACCATCGGCTCCGTCGTGCTCACCTCGAAGCTGATCGATGGCACCTTTCCGGACTATCAGCGGGTCATACCGACCGGCAACGACAAGCGCCTCGTCATCGACCGCCAGACCTTTGCGCAGGCCGTCGACCGCGTCTCGACCATTTCGTCCGAGCGCGGGCGGGCGGTGAAGCTCGCCATCGCCGAAGGCCAGGTGACGCTCACGGTCAACAATCCGGATTCCGGCAGCGCCACCGAGGAGATCGCGGCCGACTATTCGTCGGATCCGCTGGAGATCGGCTTCAACGCCAAGTACCTGCTCGACGTTGCGGGGCAGCTCTCGGGCACGCAGGCCAACTTCATGCTCGCGGACGCCGGCTCGCCGACGCTGATCCAGGATGCCGGCGACCAGCAGGCGCTCTACGTGCTGATGCCGATGCGGGTGTAGCCCGCGAGGGAATGACGGCGCTCTTCGTTGCCCCCCTCTGGCCTGCCGGCCATCTCCCCCGCATGGGGGGAGATCGGCAGCTTCGGCTTTGCCGCTTGTCCTGCGACATTGACGATTGGCGTGGCCAAGGCGGTAGGCTGATCTCCCCCCATGCGGGGGGTCCGAAGGACGGGCGAGACAGGCGGCTCGCCCCGGCGGCCGGCAGGCCAGAGGGTGGTGCTGTCCCGCTGAGGTTTACGGCCGGACACCCCTGATGGCAGACGAACACCAAGGGCGGAGCGGTACACACATCAGCCGGCTGACGCTGACCGATTTTCGCAACTATGCCTCGCTCACGCTGGCGCTGAAGCCGGGCTGCGTCGTGCTCCATGGCGAGAACGGCGCCGGCAAGACCAACCTCCTCGAAGCCATATCCTTCCTGTCGCCGGGACGCGGGCTCAGGCGCGCCAACTACGCCGAGGTCGCGCGTGAAGGCGGGGCCGGCGGTTTTGCCGTCCACGCCCGCATCGAGGGACAGTTCGGCGAAACCGAGATCGGCACGGGCACGGCCAGCTCTGGCGACGAGGAAAACCTGCGCAAGGTCCGCATCAACGGCGCGGCCGCACGCTCGGCCGAGGACATGCTCGACTGGCTGCGCGTCACCTGGCTTACGCCGGCCATGGACGCGCTGTTCACCGGCCCGGCAGGCGACCGCCGCCGCTTCCTCGATAGGCTGGTGCTCGCCGTCGACCCCGGCCACGGCGCGCGCGTGCTCGACTACGAGAAGGCGATGCGCGGCCGGAACCGCCTTCTCGCCGAGGATTCCCGCGACGGCGCGTGGTTCGACGCCATCGAGGCCCAGATGGCCGAGACCGGCACGGCCATCGCCGCCGCCCGCGCCGAAACGGTCCGCCTGCTGACCTCCATGATCGCGCGCCTGCCGGACGACGGTCCCTTCCCGCGCTCCGTGATCGCCCTCGAAGGCGAGGCCGACACGCTGGTCGCGGGTCTTCCCTCCGTCGACGCGGAAGAGGCGGTGCGCGCCCGGCTTGCCCGGGGCCGGAACCGCGACCGCGCCGCCGGCCGCACGCTCGACGGCCCGCACCGCTCAGACCTCGTCGTGCGCCACGGGCCGAAGGACATGCCGGCCGAACTCTGCTCCACCGGCGAGCAGAAGGCGCTCCTGATCGGCATCGTCGTCTCGCATGCGCGCCTGTGCGGCGAGATGGCGGGCAGCGTGCCGATCCTCTTGCTCGACGAGGTGGCGGCCCATCTCGACCCAGGCCGCCGCGCCGCGCTGTTCGCCATACTGGAAAACCTCGACTGCCAGGCCTTCATGACCGGCACCGAGCGCGGTCTCTTCTCCGCCCTCGAAGGCCGCGCGCAGTTCGTGACGGTGTCGCACGGGACGGCGGTCGAGGGGTAAGGGCCTATGCGGCTGGCGCTTGAAATCCCCGCCAGGCTCGTGTACACTTTTCACGTACATTTGAAGTACGCTCGCGCCGCCGACCCGGGTCTTGGGCAAAGGAATTGCTTGGTTGCAGTTCGAATGGGATGAAACCAAGCGGCAGCAGGTCATCAGCGAGCGTGGTGTTGATATTCTCTACGCCGCCTTGATCTTCGAGGGCGAGGTTCTCACCCGTCGCGATGATCGAAGGGACTATGGCGAGGAGCGTTTGATTTTCTTTGGGCTTGGTCGACGGGGAGTGCTTCGTCGTCGTCCACACCGAGCGGAACGGTTCGACCCGGTTGATCACAGCGTGGAAAGGAGGCCGAGATGAGCAGGCCGGATATCAGGCAGGGATCGCTCGCCGAACTGAAGCGGATGAAGGAAAAGGGTGAGCTTTTCCACGACCCCAATGCGCCTGTAGGCGAATCCCTCGGCGCGGAGTTTTGGGCAAACGCCAAGATCGAAGCGCCGAAGAAACCCCGCTCTGTCCATCTCAAATTGGATCCCGATGTGTTCGAGTTCTTCCATCGACAAGCTGGGGGAAAGGGGCATCTGACCAAAATGCAAAACGTCCTCAAGGCCTATGTGAACGCGCACAGGTCCTAGCCTCGCACCCATGACCCCCCAGCCACCCCTCTCCGACGCCGAACTCGAGCGCTATGCGCGCCACATCGTGCTGCCCGAGATCGGGGGGCCGGGTCAGCAGAAGCTGAAGAAAGCGCGGGTCCTGGTGGTCGGGGCGGGCGGGCTCGGCGCGCCGGCGCTGCAATATCTCGCTGCCGCCGGCGTCGGCACGCTCGGCATCGTCGACGACGACACGGTCTCCCTCTCCAACCTCCAGCGGCAGGTGATCCACGACACGGCGTCGGTCGGCGCGCCAAAGGTCGACAGCGCCGCGGAAACCATCGCCCGCATCAACCCCAATGTGACGGTCGAGCGCCACGCGGTTCGCCTCGACGCCGGCAATGTCCGCGCGCTCGTCGCAGGCTACGATCTTGTGGTCGACGGGTCGGACAATTTCGATACCCGCTACGCGGTCGCCGACGCCTGCGAGGCCGAGAAAAAGACGCTGGTGCATGCCGCCGTCGGCCGCTTCGATGGCTCCGTCACCGTGCTGATGCCGCATACGACGGGGCCAGACGGTCGCCCGAACCCGTCCTACCGCGACCTTTTCCCCGAGCCGCCGCCGCGCGACCTCGTGCCGTCCTGCGCCGAGGCCGGCGTGCTCGGCGCGTTGACAGGCGTGATCGGCACCTTGCAGGCGCTGGAGGCGATCAAGGTGATCGCCGGCATCGGCGAGCCGCTGGTCGGCCGGCTCCTGCTCTACGATGCGCTCGGCGCGCGCTTCGAGACCGTGCGCTACCGCAAGCCCAGGGATCCGGACCAACGCTAGATGGGCGCGCTTTCATGGCCCTGACGCTTTCCGACGAAGAGCGGGCGATTGCATCAGGCCGCGATGGCGCGGGCGCGGCGATGGCGATGCGCATCGTCGCCGACAGCGCGCGCCTGCTCGGCGCGCCGCGGCTCATTCCGGTCGCCTCCGCCCACATCGACGGTGCGCTCTATCACGGCGATTCCGGCACGCTGTTCGCCGAGAGGCTGGTCGAGGGCGGCGCGAAGGTTTCCGTGCATTCGACCCTCAATGTCGGCGCGCTCGATCTGATGGGCTGTTCCGCCGTGCGGCTGGCCGAACCGATGCGCTCCATGGCCCGGCGCATGATGGAAGCCTATCGCCAGCTCGGCTGCGCCACGACCTGGACCTGCGCGCCCTACCAGGCCGGCCACCGTCCCGCGCTCGGCTCCGATGTCGCCTGGGGCGAATCCAACGCGGTCGTCTTCTGCAATTCGGTGCTCGGCGCGCGCACCAACCGCTATGGCGATTTCCTCGACATCGCCTGCGCCATAGCGGCGCGCGCCCCCGATTACGGTCTTCACCGGCCGGAGAACCGCCGGGCGACCGTCGTGGTGGATGTATCGAACCTCGACGCCGTCTTCCTCGCCTCCGAGATCGCCTGGCCGGTGCTCGGCAGCCTGTTCGGCCGGATGGTCGGCACAGCCATTGGCGTGGTGACGGGCATCCCGGCGCACCCCGGCGAGGACGCGCTGAAGGCTTTCGGCGCGGCGTCTGCCTCCACGGGCGCGGTCGGCCTGTTCCACATCGCCGGCGTCACGCCCGAAGCGCCCGACCTGAAGTCCGCGCTGGGAAGCTCCGATCCCGCCGAGACCATCGTCGTCACCCCCGCCATGGCCGCCGACGCGCTGACCCGGCTCTCCACGGCCGAGCGGCCCGAGCGCATCGACGCGGTTGCGATCGGCAGCCCGCACCTCTCGCCCGCGGAGTTTGCTTCTCTCGACCGGCTGCTCGCCGGGCGAAACGTCGCCGTCCCGATCTACGCCTGCACCGGCCGGCACGTCCTCCCGGAGCTCGACCGGGACGGAACGAGGACCCGACTCGAAAGACTTGGCGTCGTGGTCGTCGCCGACACCTGCGTGGTGGTCACCCCGATCCTCGCCGACAGGTCAGGCGGCGTGCTGATGACGAACTCCGGCAAGTTCGCCCAATACGCTCCGGGCAACACCGGCTATGGCGTCCTCTACGGCTCCCTCGCCGACTGCGTGGAGAGCGCCGTCGCCGGCCGGCCGGTCAGGACGGGCATGCCATGACCGTTCCTGGCGCCGACGCCGCCGTCCTCGTACCGGGACCTCCTGTCCGGGGCCGCGGCCTCGTCTTCACCGCCCCGATCAGTTTCTGGGGCGGCGTCGATCCCGGCACCGGTCGGGTCGCCGACGTGCGCCACCCGCAGCACGGCATGTCGATCGCCGGGACGGTGCTCTTCCTGCCCGGCACGATTGGATCGTCATCGGCCTCGGCCGTGCTTCTGGAACTCGTCCACATCGGTCTCGCCCCGGCCGCGCTCGTTCTCCACGAGCCCGACGCGATCCTGCTGCTCGGCCTGATCGTCGCCCGCGAAATGGGCTGGCCGGCGCCGATGGCGCTGAGGCTCGATCGCGACCGGCACGGCGTCTTCGAGCAGCAGACGGTCAGCGTCGGTTCCGACGGTCGGATTTGGGCGACGTAGGAACGGAGGCGTCGCCACGGACGCCTGCGTTGTCTGTCCATGCTGGTCGGACCTGCTCCCGAAGAATCGCGGCAAGACCGCATGCGGCTACATCTGCATCAGCTCCGCGACCTCGATGGTGCCGCCAAGCGAGAAGATCGGGTTCTTTCCGGCGATGGCCAGCGCCGCATCGATGTCCGCGGCGTCCACCACCGAATAGCCGGACAGTGCGTCGCCGGATTTTGCTTCGTGCTGCGGCTGGTCGAGAAAACGCGACTTTCCAAATCCCGCACCCTTGTCGATGAGCGCGGGTCCGAGTTCATTCATCCAGCTGTTCCAGTCGGACATCATCTTTTGTCCCTCTTCGGGACTCTTCGGCATTCCACCGCGGAAAGCGAGAAAGAACTTTGGCATTTCCAACTCCCTTCATTGAGCGGTTCCACGATGTACCGGACCAGAATATGTTCAAGAACATATCCAGATGCGGTACTATTCTCCTGACAAAACCGGAGCGGTCCAACGTGCCCTATCCAGTCGACCACAACGCAAGGACCCGCGAGCGGATTCTTGAGGCGGCCCGCATTCTGTTCAACCGGCACGGCTATTCCGGGGTGACGATCGACCAGGTCATGGCGGAGGCCGGTCTGACGCGTGGCGGCTTCTACGCGCATTTCGCCAGCAAGGAGAAGCTGTTCGCCGAAGCCATCGAGGGGTTTCTGGTGGGGCGCGGCGCGCGATGGCACGCCGAAGAGGGGATCGATGCGCATGCATGTCGGCCACTGATGGCGCGGCGCATGGTGGACGCGTACCTGTCACGCCGACACCTGGACGACCTCGATGGACAGTGTCCGCTGATCGCGTATGCGACCGACGCTGCCAACGCGGGCGCAGCGGTTCGCGAAAGCTACGGTCAACTCGTCGAGGCGATGGTTTGGCTGTTCGAGAACAATCTTGGGGGAGAACAGGCCGACAGACGCCAGCGCGCACTGTCGCTCACGGCTCTCTGTGTCGGCGGGATGATCCTCGCCCGGACCCTGCCGCATTCCGAGATCGCCGAGGACGTCCGTCGGGCGGCGCACTTCGAAGCGACGGCGATCTGGAGCGAGGGCGCCGGCGGGAACTGACCGACAGGTCGGCATGCCGTCGCCAGGGATGACGACCGTCCGGCTGTGACTGGCGCGAAGAGAACCGCCCTACGCGCGATTCGGCAGTACGCGGTCCGGCGGGCGGTGGCCGTCGAAGAAGGTGCGGATGTTGATGATGACCTTCTCGCCCATGTCGATGCGGCCCTCGATCGTCGCCGAGCCCATATGAGGCAAGAGCACCACCTTGCCCTTGGCGGCCAGCTTCAGCAATTTGGGGTTCACCGCCGGCTCGTGCTCGAAGACGTCCAGGCCCGCGCCGGCGAGTTTGCCCTCGTGCAACATCTGGATCAGCGCGGCCTCGTCGATGATGTCGCCGCGCGCCGTGTTGACGACGTAGGCCGAGGGCTGCATCAGCGCCAGTCGCCGGGCCGAGAGCAAGTGGAAGGTCGCCGGCGTCGACGGGCAGTTGACCGAGATGATGTCCATGCGGGCGAGCATCTGGTCGAGGCTCTCCCAGTAGGTCGCCTCCAGCTCGTCCTCGATGGCCGGAGCCACCTTGTGGCGGTTGTGGTAGTGGATCGACAGGCCGAAGGCCTTGGCGCGGCGGGCGACGGCGGTGCCGATCCGCCCCATGCCGACAATGCCCAGTCGCTTGCCCCAGATGCGCCGGCCGAGCATCCAGGTGGGCGACCAGCCGACCCATTTGCCGTCGCCCTTGAGAACGCCGGCGCCCTCGACCAGCCGGCGCGGCACGGTGAGGATCAGCCCCATCGTCATGTCGGCCGTGTCCTCGGTCAGGACGTTGGGCGTGTTGGTGACCGTGACGCCCTTCTTCGAAGCCGCCTGGACGTCGATATGTTCGACGCCGTTGCCGAAATTCGCGACCAGTTTCAGGTTCGGGCCGGCGGCGTTGAACAGCGCCTCGTCGATCCTGTCGGTGATGGTGGGAACGAGCACGTCGGCGGTGGCGACGGCCTGCGACAGTTCGGCAGGCGACATCGGCCTGTCGTCGATATTCAGCCGCGCGTCGAACAGTTCGCGCATCCGGGTCTCGACCTGATCCGGCAGCTTCCGGGTTATCACCACCAGAGGCTTTTTCCTGCCGGCCATCGCTTCCTCGAATGCGGGTCCTGTTGAGACCTCTTTAACCAAGAAGGGGCAAGCTCGCGAGGGCGCCTCGACCCGCGCCCTGTGTACCAAGAGGTCGACTGGATGACAAAGGAAAAGGGTTTGCTGAACGTCGCTCGGAGCAAGGCAGCGCACGGCCGGTTTGGCAGTGTCGCGCAAGCAGGCGCGGCTATCGTCGCGGCCGTCGTGGCGATCGGCTCGGCCACCGTTCTCCCGGCCGGCGAAGCCGCCGCGCAGGGTGCTGGTCAAGGTGTCGCGAGGGGGCCCAGCGGCCTGCCCCTGCCGCGGTTCGTCAGCCTCAAGTCCGGTCGGGTCAATGCGCGCGTCGGCCCGGGACTGAACTACGCCGTCGAGTGGCTCTATCTGAAACCTGGCCTGCCCATGGAGATCGTCCAGGAATTCGACACCTGGCGGCGCGTGCGCGATTCCGACGGCGCGGAGGGCTGGGTCAACCAGTCCCTGCTTTCCGGCAAGCGCACCGGCATCGTCGCGCCGTGGCTGCGCGGCAAGGCCTCTTCCGACCTCCATCTGTTCAAGGAGCCGCGCCAGGATTCGCCCGTCGTGGCCGCGCTGGAGCCCGGAGTGATCGGCACGATCGGCGCCTGCAACGGCGTCTGGTGCGAGATGACCTTCGACGGCCATACGGGCTGGCTCGAGCAGCCGATGCTATGGGGCGCCTATCCGGGCGAGACGATCAAGGATTGATCGTCGGGGATTGCGACGTCAGGCCCGCTTCGGGCGAAGCCGCACCACGATGTCGACATTGGCGATCTCCATGCCTTCCGGCGGGTCCGGAAGGTTGATCACCCTGACCGGCGCGTCGGCGATGTCGAACACGCGATTTTCACCCTCGACGAAGAAGTGGTGGTGGTCGGAGGTGTTGGTGTCGAAATAGGTCTTCGACCCTTCGACGGCGAGGATTCGCAGCAATCCCGCCTCGGTGAACTGGTGAAGCGCATTGTAGACGGTCGCCAGCGAGATCGGCACGCCGGCGCTCAGGGCCTCCTCGTGCAGTTCCTCGGCCGCCAGGTGACGGTCGCCCTTGGCGAAGAGAAGTTCGGCCAGGGCGATGCGCTGACGCGTCGGCCTGAGCCCGGCCGCGCGCACGCGCTCAGCCAGTTGTTCCCTGCCCATGGCTTTGACCAATTCCATCGCGCGTTCCGAAGTTACTCGTGTTCACCTGCGAAAATACGGCCGCCGGAAGCCTCCCGAGATATATTCGGTCGAGCATTCGCGATCAATAGCGCGCAAATGCGCGGAGGACGGTTCGGAAAAACCGAACTCCGCGACCCGTGGCGGGTTTTCGCGCGCGGCGACTGGTGCTAGTGGAAGTCGGCGTTCCGGCCCCCCGGGACGGCTAGAGGAAGGGCGTCCTCGCGCCCGGCGACGACGGGGTGGAGAATTCATGCCGGAACGGAAATCGAGCTACGGCTATGAGGAGCTCCTCGCCTGTGCGCGCGGCGAGCTGTTCGGCCAGGGCAACGCCCAGCTTCCGGCTCCGCCGATGCTGATGTTCGACCGCATCACCGAGGTCAGCGACACCGGCGGCGCCTTCGACAAGGGTTTCATCCGCGCCGAACTCGACGTGAAGCCGGACCTCTGGTTCTTTCCCTGCCATTTCATCGGCAACCCGATCATGCCCGGGTGCCTGGGACTCGACGCGCTCTGGCAGATGACGGGATTCTATCTCGGCTGGCTGGGCGAGCCGGGTCGCGGGATGGCGCTGTCGACCGGCGAGGTGAAGTTCAAGGGGATGGTGACGCCCTCGGTCAAGAAGGTCGAGTATGGCGTCGATCTGAAGCGGGTCATGCGTGGCCGGCTCGTGCTGGGGATCGGCGACGGCTGGCTGAAAGCGGATGGCGACCCCATCTATTCGGCCACCGACCTGAAAGTCGGCCTGTCGAAGCAGGCGTCGGCCTAAGCCACGCCGCGGGAACGAGGAGCACCGCATGAGAAGGGTCGTCGTCACCGGCCTCGGTATAGTGTCGTCCATCGGCGACAATGCCGCCGAGGTAACGGAATCCCTGCGCAACGCCCGATCGGGCATCAGCTTCTCGGACGATTTCGCCCGACATGGTTTCAAATGCCAGGTCTGGGGGCAGCCGAAGCTCGACCCGAGCGAACTGGTTGACCGGCGGGCCATGCGTTTCCTGTCCCGGGGCGGGGCATGGAACCACGTCGCGATGCAGCAGGCGATCGCCGACGCGGCGCTGGGCGAGAGCGAGATCACCGACGATCGAGTCGGCATCGTGATGGGATCCGGCGGACCGTCGACCCGCATCATCGTCGACGCCGCCGACGTCACCCGCAAGAACGGCAGCCCGAAGCGCATCGGTCCCTTCGCCGTGCCCAAGGCGATGTCGTCGACGGCATCGGCCACGCTCGCAACGTGGTTCAAGATCCACGGGGTGAACTATTCGATCTCGTCGGCATGCTCGACCTCCGCCCACTGCATCGGCAACGCCTATGAGCTGATCCAGTGGGGCAAGCAGGACATGATGTTCGCGGGCGGCCACGAGGATCTCGACTGGACCATGTCCAATCTCTTCGACGCGATGGGCGCCATGTCGACGGGCTACAACGACAGGCCGTCGGAGGCCTCGCGCGCCTATGACGTCAACCGCGACGGCTTCGTCATCGCCGGGGGCGCCGGCGTTCTGGTGCTCGAGGAGATGGAGCGGGCCAAGGCGCGCGGCGCAAGGATCTACGCCGAGATCGTCGGCTATGGCGCGACGTCGGACGGTTATGACATGGTCGCGCCCTCCGGCGAGGGCGCGGCCCGCTGCATGCGCCAGGCGCTCGCCACCGTCAGGTCGCCGGTCGACTACATCAACACGCACGGCACTTCGACCCCGGTCGGCGATTCCAAGGAGATGGGCGCCATCCGCGAGGTGTTCGGCGATCGGCTCCCCAACATCTCTTCGACGAAGTCGCTCACCGGGCATTCGCTCGGCGCCGCCGGCGTGCAGGAATCGATCTACTCGATCCTGATGATGGAAGGCGGCTTCATCGGCGAGAGCGCGCACATAGAAACGCTCGACCCCGACTTCGAAGGCATGCCCGTCGTGCGCAAGAGGATCGACGGCGCGAAGATCGACACCGTGCTTTCCAACTCCTTCGGCTTTGGCGGCACGAACGCGACGCTGGTGTTCCAGCGCCACGCGGCCTGACGGCGGGACGGAAGGGTCCAGGGGGGAGCATGAATGGTTTGATGAAGGGCAAGCGCGGGCTCGTCATGGGCGTCGCGAACGACCATTCGATAGCCTGGGGCATCGCGCAGGCGCTTCATGCCCAGGGCGCGACGCTGGCGTTCACGTACCAGGGCGAGGCATTCGGGCGCCGCGTGAAGCCGCTCGCCGACAAGGTCGCCGCCTCGCATGTGCTATCCTGCGATGTCGAGGATAACGCGACCGTACGGGCGGTGTTCGACCGGCTCGGCGAGGACTGGGGCGGCATCGATTTCGTCGTGCACGCCATCGGCTTCTCCGACCGAAACGAACTCAAGGGCCTGTACGCGGACACCACGCGCGACAATTTCGTGCGCACGATGGTGATCTCCTGTTTCTCCTTCACCGAGGTCGCCCGCGCCGCGGCGCCGTTGATGTCGTCCGGCGGCTCCCTGATCACCCTGACATATGCGGGCTCGGTGCGCGTCATGCCCAACTACAATGTCATGGGCGTCGCCAAGGCCGGGCTCGAAGCGAGCGTGCGCTATCTCGCCAACGACTACGGCCCGCGCGGAATCCGCGTGAACGCCATCTCCGCCGGTCCGGTCCGCACGCTCGCCGGCGCCGGCATCTCGGATGCCCGACACATGTTCTCCTATCAGCAGCGCAACTCGCCGCTCAGGCGGACCGTCTCGCTCGACGAGGTCGGCAATTCGGCACTCTACCTGCTTTCGGGAATGTCATCCGGGGTGACCGGCGAAATCCACTACGTCGATTCCGGCTATCACATCGTCTCCATGCCCACGCTGTCGGAGCTGAAGGCGCTGGACGACGGTCGGGAGTAGGTTCTCCCCGGCGCACGGGCATCGTTTCACGTTCCGCTAAAATTCTCCGCGACGCGGGAAGCCGATCTTAAGGACTCGGTCTGTATACACCGTGGTTGAACGGGGATTCTCGATGAAATCCGTGTCCAACCCGAACCGGAGCCCGCTGTTCCGGCTGCTGACGATCGGAGCGTCCGGCGTCGGCAGCTTCGTGCTCGGCCTTTGGGGCTTGAAGTACGGCTTCGGCGGCAACATCGCCGGCCTGCCCGCCGACGTGCTGGGCTCGGTGATCGCGGCGCTCTGCGCGCTGGCCGCGGCGCTCGCCGCCATGTCCTTCTTCGCCGGCGTGGACGAATCTGCCGACTACGTCTTCAACGAAACGCAGGTCGACAAGCTGACGGGCTTCCTTGGCCGCACCGCGATGATGGGCAAGGTGAGCGAGGCGGCGCTGAAGACGTCGAAGACCGGCGCGCCGGTGTTCCTGATCGACATCGACATCGACCGCTTCAAGCACATCAACGATTCCATCGGCTACAGTCAGGGCGACGAGTTGATCCGCGCCTTTTCCGACCGGCTGAGACAAAGCATGCCGGAAGGTCTCGTCATCGGCCGCATCGGCGCCGGCGAGTTCGCGGTGCTGCTTCCCGACACGGGCGGCCGGCTCTCCATGGAATCGGTCGCGGAAGGGCTGATCGAAAAGCTGATGGAGCCCTATCAGCTCGCCAGCCACCTCCAGTCCGTCAACGTTTCGGTCGGCATCGTCGCAATGCCCAAGGACGGCAACGACCCGGTCATGCTGCTGCGCCGCTCGAACCTGGCGCTCCAGCACGCACGGGCCGGCGGCATCGGGAACTGGTCCGTCTTCCATCCCGACATGGGCCGCGTCGCCGACTATCGCCAATGGATCGAATCGGAATTGCACCTTGCCTTCGAGCGCGGCGATTTCGATCTGCACTATCAGCCGCAGCTGGACCTGCTCAGCGGCAGGACTGTCGGGTACGAGGCGCTGATCCGCTGGAAACATCCGGAACGCGGCATGATCCCGCCGATGGAGTTCATACCGATCGCCGAGGAAACCGGCATGATCGGGCCGATCGGGGAGTGGGTGCTGCGCAAGGCATGCACCGACGCTCGCCACCTGCCGGACGACTGTTTCGTGGCGGTGAACATCTCGCCCGTCCAGTTCATGACCAAGGACTTCCTCGGCCTCGTGCGCAACGTGATCGCCCGCACCGGCATCGATCCGCGCCGGCTTGAGCTCGAGGTGACAGAGACCGCGATGATGCAGGACCGCGACCGCGCGGCCGCCATTCTCAAGGAGCTCTCGGCGATGGGCATCTCGGTCGCCGTCGACGATTTCGGCACCGGCTACTCGAACCTCGCCTACCTGATCGACTTCGAGTTCCGGAAACTCAAGATCGACCGTTCCTTCGTCAGCCGGATCGACCAGGACGCCTCTTCGGGCGCCGTGGTGTCGACGATCGTCGGGCTGTCGCGGGCGCTCGGCGTCCATACCATCGCCGAAGGCGTTGGAGTTGCCCCTATTTGACCGGACAGTCAGCTATTGAGTTTGTGCCCCGATGAACTCCCGGGGGGAGCGCATTTTGAGCCCTGAGTGAGGATGGTTCTCGTTGTAGTCCTCGAACCATCCGGCGA
>JBFXAF010000013.1:0-95525 GCA_050184585.1 Rhizobiaceae bacterium
TCGCCGGATGGTTCGAGGACTACAACGAGAACCATCCTCACTCAGGGCTCAAAATGCGCTCCCCCCGGGAGTTCATCGGGGCACAAACTCAATAGCTGACTGTCCGGTCAAATAGGGGCAACTCCAATACCAGCCATCGCCGAGTCGGAACTCGGTGGTCGTGTGCCATTCCGACCAAAGGAACTGCTGTTCGGACTCGAGGATATCTTGCCTGCCATATAGCAAGACTATTCTGCTCTCGTTTCCTGCCAATCCGGCGGTAATTTGCGATATGCCGCTACAAACGACGTAACATTGGCCAGAGACCACAGAAGACAGCAATGTCTCTGCATCGGCACCGACACATAGAGGTCTTGACTGGCTTATGTCGTTGAATTTCTTGATGTGCTCAACCAGATTGACGAACGACAGATCGTCGCTTGAAATCGATCGGGAAGGTCCCCCATCCTTCGCGAACTTGTTCGCGGCATCGGTCGAGATTTGCGAATAGGGCACACCCACGGAATATACGAACGTTCCCCCCGTGGACTGCCCGTACTTTTCGTAGAAATCGCGGGAGTAATATCGGACGGTCCCTGAAACTTCTCCGGTCGATCGATCCACCAACTCATAGGCTTGAATGTCTGGATTCGTCTCTTCGAACTTGAGGCGGATTTCATTCTCTTCGTAGCGCAGAGCGAGAATGCCGTGCGAATACGATACCCCCTGCAGATCGCCGGTGCCGGACTCTGCCGTCTCGACACGGTCGACCGCCGCTGCCGGCAGGCACGCAGCGAGAATGCCCGCCACACACAACGGGACAAGCGACCGCACATGGCTCTGCACCGTCATCCAAACTCCGTTTGCGCCTGGAGGCGCACCTGCATCAGGGCCGCGCCCGGTCGCGTGACAACTACCCTTTTGGCTCCAGATCGGCAATATCGCCGCCCTGAGCCTACGGATTCGCGGCGATCGACTATTGCCAACGCTCGAACGCCGCCGAAATTGGGCTTCGGGGCGCAGTCACGAAAGCCCGCCGGGAACTTGATGCACGTCGCTCACCTCACATCCGCACATCATCGGGACGACGTCCGCATCTTCCACAAGATGTGCCGTAGCCTGACCAGGGCAGGTCACGACGTCCGGCTGATCGTGGCGGACGGTCGTGGCCAGGATGCGGTCGACGGTGTGCGCATTACCGATGTAGGTAGGCCGTCGGGGCGATTGTGGCGAATGATGGCGACGACCCGCCGGATACTGCGCGCCGCCAGCGCCGCCGATGCGGATGTCTATCACCTGCATGATCCTGAACTCTTGCCGGTCGGTCTTTTCCTGAAGCGGCGGGGCAAGTCGGTGATCTTCGACGCGCATGAGGACCTTCCGCGCCAGATCCTGGCGAAGTCCTACATCCCCCGAAAGCTGCGGCCCGGCCTGGCGGCCGTGCTGGGCAGATTCGAGGAATTCGCCTGTCGCCGGCTCGACGCCGTCGTGGCGGCGACACCTGCCATCCGGGAGAAGTTCGCCCGGCAGGGAATTGCCTGTGTCGACATAAACAACTTCCCTATGCTGGAGGAGATGACCCCGAAGCCCCGCTCGGCGGACTCACCGGCGATTGAGGTGTGTTACGTCGGCGGCATCAGCAGATCGCGGGGCATCCGCGAGATGGTGGCGGCGATCGGCCGGTCGGAAATCGCGACGGGCTTGATTCTCGCCGGCGACTTCCAGGAGGCCGGCTTGCGAACCGAGGTCGCCGCGATGGATGGATGGAGGAAGGTGACGGAACTCGGGTTCCAGTCACGCAGCGGCATCCGCGAGGTCCTCGCGCGGTCATGCGCCGGGCTCGTGACGCTCCATCCGACGCCCGCCTATGTCGACGCGCTACCCGTGAAGATGTTCGAATACATGGCCGTCGGAATTCCGGTCATAGCCTCGGACTTCCCGCTATGGCGGACGATCGTCGAGACGGCCGATTGCGGGATTTGCGTCGATCCGATGGATGCCCGCGCGATCTCAGCGGCGATCGACCGGCTGCTCTCCGACCCCGTTGCCGCCGCCAGGATGGGCGAGAACGGGCGCAAGGCGGTGCTCGCGCGCTATAATTGGGGCATTGAGGAGCGCAAACTTCTGAGCCTCTACGAGCAGATCGAAGGCTGAGACGCGACCGGGGTGGCGACTGGCCAATGTAGGCTCGATTTGGTACGAGCCTGCCCGAGCATGCTCTCGGACGCCGCCGTATGACGGAACCGATCGCAACAGCCACAGCGGACCAACATGACGGGCGACATAGCCGAACCTCCGATCGAATATCGACCCGGCCTCGTCGGGCGCTTCGCACGGATACTCATTCCGATGCTGCACCGGACGTTGCCGGCCGGCGCATACCGCGTCGCATACGACGCCCTGTACAACGGCTACCGGCAGGTCCTCAGAAGGTCCTATCTGTTCCGCTACGCGGTCGCACAGGTCTTCGGAGACGAAGATGACAAGCTGCGCACGAAGCTTACCCGTCGGTTGCTGCCATTCACCATGGGCGGCCGGAAGGCGCTGGAAAACGCGTTCGACGTCGTGGCTTTGGCGGAACGACGCAGGATCCCTGGCGCGCTCGTGGAGTGCGGCGTGGCCGAGGGCGGTACCGCGGGCATGATGGCGTTGGCCAGTCGCGCGCTGGGGCGGGCGCCGCGCGAGAAGTGGCTCTTCGATTCATACGAGGGTCTCCCCGAACCGACGCTCGAAGACTATGAGGGCGGACGGACGGGTCAGTTCATCAGGCCCCTGCCCCGGGGCGCCTGTCTAGGCACGATCGAGCAGGTCAGTGAACTCATGTTCGGCAATCTCGGACTCCCTCGCGATGAGGTTCATCTCGTCAAGGGCTGGTTCCAGGACACGGTTCCGGCTCATCGCACCGACGTTGGCCAGATAGCCGTGCTGAGGCTCGATGGCGACTGGTACGAATCGACCAAGATACCTCTCGAGAACCTGTACGACCGGGTCTCGCCGGGAGGTTTCGTCATCGTCGATGACTATGCCACATGCTTCGGCTCGCGCCGTGCGGTGGACGAGTTCCGCGCCGAGCGCGGGGTGTCCGCCCCGCTGCTCGAGGATGGCCGCGGCGGCATATGGTTCGAAAAGCCCGTCGTCCGTGAACAGCGATGAGATGCCGGTGGCGCCTCCGGCGCCGCGCCCGGCATATGAAGCGTCGAAGAGGATCTTCGACATCGTGTTCTCGCTGATCGGAATCGCCATCGCGCTACCGGTCCTTCTCGCCATTGCGCTCGCATTGAGATTTTCCTCGCCAGATCCCGTGCTCTACCGGGGGGTTCGCACCGGTCTGGCAGGCGTCCCATTCTCCATCCTGAAGTTCCGGACGATGGCGGTCGGTTCCGACGCCGGTGCAGGGACCACCAGTCGCAACGATCCCCGCGTGACACGCTTGGGGCGGTTCCTTCGCCGCTACAAGATCGACGAGCTGCCGCAGCTCTTCAACGTCCTGCGCGGCGAGATGAGCTTCGTCGGCCCGAGGCCTGAGCTCCCGCGGTACACCGCCCTCTACCGAGGCGACGAGAAGTTGATCCTCACGGTGCGGCCAGGCATCACCGACTATTCCTCGATCGTCTTCTCCGATCTCGGGACGTTGATCGGCGACGCCGATCCCGACCGGGAGTTCGAAACGAAGGTCCTGCCCGAGAAGAACAGGCTGCGGATAAGATACGTCCGCGAACGCGGCTTCTGGCTGGATCTCAAGCTCATTGCCGCGACGTTCGTTCGGATCGTGAGACCGCGATGATGATCGACCGGTTCGTCTGGTCGGGTCCCCCGCCCAGCAGACTTGCCCTGGGGTGCGAACCCCTCGGCGGAACAGACTGGGGCGACGTCGACCTGGACAATGCAAGGCTTGCCGTCTCGACCGCGCTCGATGTCGGGATCACGGTTTTCGACACCGCGGATGTTTACGGCCTTGGGCGCAGCGAAGAGGAGCTGGCGGCGGCGCTCGGGCCTCGCCGCCACGACGCCTTCATCGTCACCAAGTTCGGCGTGCGTTGGGAGCGCGATCCTTCAGGCGGCAGGGCGCGAACCTTCCGTGACAGTTCCCCCGCCCATCTGACCGCCGCGCTCGAAGCCAGCCTGAGACGGCTGCGTATCGACGCAGTGCCGCTCTACCTCGTTCACTGGCCCGATCCGGCGACCCCGATCGACGACACGCTCGAAGTCCTCCGCGATGCCCGGACCGCGGGAAAGGTGCTCAACTTCGGGCTCTCGAACTTCACTCCCGATGATGTCGAAAAGGGCGCCGGACTCGGGATCGCCGCGGTCGAGGCCCAGTTCAACCTGATCGACCTGAACTCGTCGCGGGGCGTCTGGGAGGTGGCGGGGCGACACGGTCTCGCGCGGATTGCCTATGGTCCGCTGGCGCAGGGACTGCTGACCGGCAAGTACGACCAGATGAGCCGCTTTCCGCCATCGGACCGCCGCAGCCGCCTTCCCCATTTCGACGCCAGACAATGGGAACGCAATCGCCGCATCCTTGGTGCGCTCGAAGAGGTGGCCAAGCGCAGGGGCGTGACGACGGCTCAGGTCGCGTTGCGCTGGGTACTGGACTGCTCGATGGTCGATATGGCCGTCGTTGGCGGCCGCTCGCCCGACCAGGTCGTCGCCAACGCCGCGGCCGAGACGTGGATGCTCGAGGCCGATGAGGTCGCGGCCCTGACTCAGGCGGCCATCCTGGAGGCGTGATGGCTTGTCGCCGTGTCGGCGCCACGCCGCCCATCAGGCGTTGCGGATTGCCTCGGCATAGGTCGTCGCGATGCGTCGGTAATCCAGCGTCGCCTCGGCGAACGCCTTGCCTCTCAGCCCCATCGATCGACGGTCTTCGGAATTCATTGCAAGCAGACCGGCGATCGCATCCGCGATCGAGCGTGGATCGGTGCCACGGGAGACGATCCCGGCGCCCGACGCCGAGACCGCGTCGCCGCTTGTCGGCACGGCCAGCACAGTGGGCAAGCCCGCCCTCAGATAGTCCGTCACCTTGTTGAAGCTGACCCCGTATCGGTAGAGTTCCGGAGCGGCGCGCGATCCGACATATCCTGCATCGCTGCGCTCGGTCAGCCAGAGCGCTTCCCCCTTCGGCACGTTGGGAAAGAATGCGACGTTTCGCAGTCCCAGCGACGCTGCCTGAAGCCTCAGTTGCGGGGTGAGGTCGCCCTCGCCGAGCAGTACCACCCCAAGACGGTCGCCGAGCCCGTCCAGGTTCAGAAGCGCGATAGCCTCCAGCAAGCGGTCCAGTGCGTTCGGGGCCCCCTGGGCGCCGGGATGGATCAGGACGAGGCGTCCTTCCGTTCGCCAGGTTTCCATCCGCAGGGCTGCATCGCGCCCAGGTCCGGAAAGGGGTTCGGTCGCATCGATCGCCCCCTCTTCGCCTACTCCGTTTGGAACGTGGACAAACTTTCCTGGAGCGAGCCCCTTCGCCCTCATGTATGGCTCGGCGCCCCCCAACAGCGAGGCGACCAGGTCCGCATGACGGTAGGCGAAGCGCTCGGTGAGGGCTGCAAGGGCGACGAACGGATGCCACCGCGACAATCCGGTGAGTTCCGTGATGGACAGCGGCCAGAGGTCTCTCACCTCGAACACCAGCTTGGCCGAAAATCGACGCGCCAGCCACCGACCGGGGAAGATCGCGAACGGGTGCGGCGACGAGACGATGATGGCGTCGGGCTTCGCCACATCGCTTCGAGCGGCCAGGCCATAGACCCCACGGCAGAAGTCGGCGATGTTGAGAAGTCGCCCCAGGCCATTCCCCGCATAGCGCCGTGCCGGCAGCGACACATAGCGTACGCCGGAGGACACGGCGTCGGGCGGCAGCATCTCCGGGCGATCGAGGACGTGATGGAATCGGGCGACGAAGACCGTCGCTTCGTGGCCGAGCGACTGCCAGGCCCGGGCGAGGTGATAGGCACGCGTCGCCTTGCCGAAGCCCGGCCCTCCAGCGTAGTGCTTGACGTACCAAATATGCATCAGTGGAGCAGCTTGCGCGCCGTCTCGACTACCGCACTTGCCGAGACGCCGTACCGCTCTCGCAGATAGGCCTGATCGCCTACGATCGACGAATACACCCCGGGCAGACCCAGCCGCTTGAACCGCGTGGCGATTCCCGCCTCGGCGATCACCTCGGAGACGGCGCCCCCGAGCCCGCCATGGATCGTGTTCTCCTCGAGCGTCACCAAGGCGGTGTGATTTCTCACCGCTTCCAGGATGTATCCGTCATCCAGCGGATTCAGCGTGTGCATGCTGGCGACCGTTGCCGAAATCCCCAACTCCTCGAGACGGGTCGCAGCCGCGAGACCCTCCGCCGCCACCCCGCCTGCCGCCAGGATGCAGATGTCCGCTCCCTGGCGCAGCGTCCGCGCGCGACCGATCTCGAAAGGCCCGCCAGTCCGTTCGGTCGCGATCGGCACGTCCTTTTCGATACGCAGGTAGCCGACGCCGGGACGCCTCGCGAGCGCCTTCGTCGCCTCCTGGGACTCGTAGGCGTCGCAGGGCGCGACAACCGTCACCCCCGGCAGGGAGCGCATGATCGAAAGATCTTCCGTGGCATGATGGGACATGCCGAGAGCGCCATAGGTGAACCCGCCGCCCGAGCACACCACATTCACGTTGACCTCGTGATAGGCGGCGTCGTTGCGGATCTGCTCGAGGCAGCGAAGGGTCGGGAAATTCCCGATCGAGTAGGCAAACACGGTCCAACCCTCGAGAGCCATCCCGGTGGCGACCCCGACCATGTTCTGCTCCGCGACACCGACATTGACGAAACGGCGCGGAAACTGGGCGACCAGCTTGTTGAATATTCCGAACCCGAGGTCGGCGGTGATGAGCACGACCTCGTCGTCGACCCGCATCAGTTCTTCGACAGTTCGGACGAAGCTGTCCCTCACGACGTCGGCGTCCCGGCATGAAGCTCGGCGAGAGCGCTTTCGTACTCTTTGCCCTGTGGGCTTCGATAATGCCACAGCACGGAGTTTTCCATGAAGCTGACGCCCTTGCCCTTCGTCGTATTGGCGACGACGACCGTCGGTGCGCCGGTGCGTGGCCCGTCAAGCACGGCGCGGAGCGCCCCATGGTCATGACCGTCCACCTCGACCACATTCCAGCCAAAGGCCGACAGCTTCGCACCGAGGGGCTCGAGTCCGAGGGTGTCGGCAACGGAGGCGATAGACTGGATCTTGTTGTAGTCGATCACGGCGATCAGATTGTCGAGCTTCCAGTGCGCGGAGAAGAGGAATGCTTCCCAGCATGATCCCTCGTCGCACTCGCCGTCACTCATGAGGACGAAGACCCTGTGCCCGGCGCTACGCATCTTGGCGGATAGTGCGAGGCCCGCGCCCACGGAGAGCCCGTGGCCGAGCGAACCGGTGGAGAGCTCTACGCCCGGTATGCCTTTGTGGGATACGTGGCCGGAAAGCACCGAACCGTTTGAGTAATGTTCATCGAGCGTGCTGACCGACATGAAGCCGCACTCCGCGAGCGTTGCGTAGAGAGCGGTCCCTGCGTGACCCTTGCTGAGGATGAAGCGGTCCCTGACCGGCAGGCGTGGCAGGGCGGGGTCGACATGCAAGACGTCGGCATAGAGCACGGCGACGATGTCGGCGCAGGAAAGCGCCGATCCGACATGCGAACTGCGCCCGAGATGGGTCATGCGCACGGCATGCAGCCTTACCCTGGCGGCGAGTTCCTCGCTCGTCGTCCAGCTGCGGTTCGTGGCGTTGCGAATTGTCTGGCTCTGTCTGGACATGGTGTGCCGGGGTGGACGATCGCTTCCACTGACGCAGGCGTTCGGCGGCGTGTCCAGGCCCGGCGACCTATCGCGAAACGTAGCCGAAGTAAACAAAGTTGAAGTCTTCCCGAACCCGGCCTGCGTTGTCTCGACCATCGGCCTTCGCTAATAACGTCCATCCACGCTTGCCGCCGCGCCAGCCCCGCCCTCGAAGAATTCAGGATTGCCGCCCGAATGGAAATCTCCTTCATCGATCTCGCCGCTCAGCAGGCCCGTATCCGCCCCGGCCTAGACGCGGCGATCGCGCGCGTGCTCGACCAGGGCCAGTACATCATGGGCCCGGACGTGGCGAAGCTGGAGGCCGCGCTGGCGAAGTTCAGCGGGGTGAAGCATGCGCTCGGCTGTGCAAACGGGACAGATGCGCTGCAGCTTGCCCTCATGGCTCTGGGTATCGGGGCTGGCGACGCTGTCTTCGTCCCATCCTTCACGTTCGCCGCCACCGCGGAAGTAGCTCCGCTCGTCAACGCTACGCCGTTCTTCGTGGACGTGCTGCCCGATACGTTCAACATGGATCCCGCGAGCTTGAAGCGCTCCGTCCTTGCGGCTCGCCACCAGGGCCTCAGGCCGGCATGTGTGATTCCGGTCGATCTGTTCGGATTGCCGGCGGAGTATGACGCCATTGTCGCCATCGCCCGTGAGAACGACATGCGCGTGATTGGAGATGCCGCGCAGGGCTACGGCGCCACCTATCATGGACGCGTCACCGGCTCGCTGGCCGACATCACGACCACCTCATTCTTCCCTGCGAAGCCGCTGGGCTGCTATGGAGACGGGGGCGCGCTCTTCACCGACGACGACCAGCTCGCGGCCCTGCTCGATTCCTACCGGGTTCACGGCAAGGGATCGCACAAGTACATCAATGAACGCGTCGGGCTGAACAGCCGCCTGGACACCCTGCAGGCGGCGATCCTGATCGAGAAGCTCGCGGTCTACCCCGACGAGATTGCACGGCGGCAGGAGGTTGCCCAGCGCTACACCAACGCGCTGTCGAACCGGTTCGGCACGCCCTACATACCTGCCGGCCTCACGAGCGTTTGGGCTCAGTACACCCTCACCTGCGCGTCGAAGGAAGAGCGGGACGGGCTCCAGCACCGCGCAAAAGCCGCGGGGGTTCCGACCGTGGTGTACTATCCCATTCCACTGCACCAGCAAGTGGCCTACAGGGAGTTTCCAGGCGACCCGGCCGGCCTGCCCGTGAGCGAAGATCTTGCCGATCGGGTCGTCAGCTTGCCGATGCACGCCTATGTGGAGCCCTCTGTCCAGGATCACATCATCGCGGCGGTTGTGGGCTGAATGGACGCCACACGGCGCAGTCGCGACGTCTGGACCGCTTCATGACGGGCAGTGAGGCGGTCTAGCCGCTCACCGAGAACACCTTGCCCCATAGGCCCAGGCTGGCGATTCGCCACAAAGCGAAGTTGCGAGGGCGCTTGCCCGTAAGCACGGCGTCGGCGTAGGCGCGCGCCCCCCGCGAGTCGATCAGGCCCGGAAATCGCGTCGCGCCGGCGTCGACCCCGTCCCTGACGACATCGGACAGGCCCGACCTGAACCATTCCGCCTCCGGTGTCGCGAAGCCCAGCTTGTCGCGCCGGCCAGCCACGCGGGGAGGCAGCAGGTCGGCCATGCCGCGCCGGAGGACCCGCTTCGTGTCGCCGCCGACGAACTTGTGCCGGTCGCCAAGCGCCACCGAGAACTCCACGAGCCTGTGGTCGAGGAACGGCACTCGCGCCTCGATCCCATGGGCCATGCTGTTCCTATCCTCCCAGTGCAGCAGTTTCGGCAGTTGGGAAGCGCCGAGCATGGTCACGCACGCTTCACCGATCCCCTCGCCCGTGACCCCCAGCCTTTGCCGCGCGACGTTCAGGGCCGAGCGGTCGGGAAACGCATTCGAGGCGTCCCGGCCCAGCCACCCTTGCTGTTCCGCGACGATCCGACGGCGCCGGACCCTCTGCTGCACGGCTCCCGGCAGCAAATGGAAGACCGTATCTCGCAGTTGGGACGCGAGACCCGCGCCATGCCACCGGTGACGATCGTGGATCGTGCGAGCGAAAGTCGCGAAGCGGCCGCCCCGGACGAGGTCGGCCAGACGCTGTCCAAAAAGACTGTGGTAGCCGGCGAGCTGCTCATCGGCACCCTGGCCATCGAGCATCACCGTGATGCCTTTCTCGCGCGCTTCCCGGAAGACCAGCCATTGCGCGAAAAGGCTGGTGCTGCCGAACGGCTCGTCCTGATGCCACGTCACGCGCTCGAACAGGTCGATGACGTCCCCGGCGCGGGGCTCCACCCAATGAGCGACACAGTCGAATCGATCGACGACCTCCTGCGCGAAGGCGCGCTCGTCGATGACGCTGTCGGGGTAGGTCGCGGTGACGCTGTTGACGCGACCCTTGCTTCCGGACCTCTCCAGTTCCTCGCTCATCAGCGCGACGACGCTGGAACTGTCCAGGCCACCGGAAAGGCACGAACCGACCGTGACGTCGGAGCGCATGTGAAGCCTGACGGAATCGCCGAGCAGATCGCGGAAACGGCGCGCGGCCTCCGCCTCGCCGATGTCCAGCGTTCCTGGACCCGGAAGTGAGTACCAGCGCCGCTGCTCGGTCCGCAGACCCCCGCTCAATTCGATCCGCATGATTCCGCCGCCCGACACCTGCCGAACGCCTGCGAACAGGGTCTCGTCGGTGTGGTCCAACATTCCCTCGGCCAGGAAATCCAGCGCGATCGCCGGATTGATCCGCGCGGAAAACCCCGGGAGGCCGATGAACTGCTTGATCTCCGAGGCGAAGGCGATGCCGCCGGCTGAAGTCCAGCAATAAAGCGGCTTGATTCCGAACCGGTCGCGGGCGGCGACCACACGATGGCGCTCGACGTCCCACAGGATGAACGCGAACATCCCGAGCAGGCGCTCCAGTGCATCCTCGCCCCATTCGGCATACGCCGCGAGCAGCACCTCGGTGTCGGAGTTCGACACGAAACGCCGGCCGGCGGCTTCGAGCTCGGCCCGCAACTCCAGATAGTTGTAGATCTCGCCGTTGAGCACGATCCAGTAGCGGCCGTCGGCGTAGCTCATCGGCTGCAGACCGGCGTCCGACAAATCGATGATGCTCAGTCTCCGGTGGCCGAGCGCCAGCGGGCCGGCGGGTGTGGCGGCTACCTTCCAGCCGCGACCGTCGGGGCCCCGGTGGGAGACGCGGTCGATGTGCTTCGGGTCGGGCTCGACGCCAATTGAGCACCAGATGCCACACATGCGATCAGCTTCCTGGCCGTCTGCTTGTGAGGGCCGAAGGGCCGATCGCCGCGGAAACGATCATGCCTTCACGACGTTCTCGAAACGCTCGCGATAGCGCCCCCTGGTGTCGATCACGAGCTGGGCATGACGACGGATCATGTCGAAGTCGAAAACGCTGTGATCGGTCAGTACCACGACGCAATCGTATGAGGCGATGACCTCCGGCGTCAGCTCGACGGAGTTCAGGTCGAACTTGTGCTCTCGCATCTTCGGGAACACGGGCACCATCGGATCCGAGTATTCCACCTGAGCGCCGCGGTCCCTGAGTATCTCCATCACGAACACGGATGGCGATTCGCGCATGTCATCGACATCCCGCTTGTACGCGATGCCAAGCGCCAGGATGCGGCTGCCCATGAGCGCCTTGCGGCGATCGTTCAGCGCCGCCGCGATCTTGCGCACCACCCACTCCGGCATGTCGCGATTGACCTCACCGGCCAACTCGATGAAATGTGTGTTGAGCCCGTACTCGCGCGCCTTCCAGGTGAGATAGAACGGGTCGATCGGTATGCAGTGCCCGCCAATGCCCGGACCCGGATAGTACGGGGTGAAGCCGAAAGGCTTCGTCGCGGCCGCGTCGATGACCTCGTGGATGTCGATGCCCATCCGGTCGGCGATGACCTTCATCTCGTTGACGAGACCGATGTTCACGGACCGATGGATGTTCTCGAGCAGCTTGGTCAGTTCGGCGACTTGGGTCGATGACACGGCGACCACCTTGTCGATCGCAAGATTGTAGAGCGCTACGCCGGCATCCCGGCAGGCCGGCGTCGTACCACCGAGGATCTTGGGGATCGTCTGGGTATTGAAATGCGCGTTGCCGGGATCCTCGCGTTCGGGCGAATAGACGACGTAGAAGTCCTCGCCGACCCGAAGGCCGCGCTTCTCGACATAGGGAAGTAGCACTTCGGCCGTGGTCCCCGGATAGGTCGTACTCTCGAGCGAGAGCAGCTGTTGCGCACGAAGGTGAGGCGATATCGAGTTCATCGTTCCGACGATGAACGACAGGTCGGGTTCGCGGTGACGGCTGAGCGGCGTGGGCACGCAAATGATGATTGCATCGACTTCCGGAATTCGCGTGAAATCCCCCGTCGTCTCGAAACCTCCGCGAACCGCCACCTCGATCTCGCTCGATGGGATATGGCGAATCGGGCTGTGACCCCGGTTGAGGCCAGACACCCTTTCGGCGTCGATATCGAAGCCGATCACCCTGAGGCCTACGCTGCTGAATCGCAGTGCGAGCGGAATCCCGACATAACCGAGGCCGACAATGCCGATCACAGCTTCTCGCGACTTCAGTCTTTCCAGAAGCATCCACGTCCGTCCTGATGGAGTTTGATGGCGCGCTTAATGGGACAAACCGAGCGAAACTTCAATCCGCGTCAGCGTCGCTTCGGCGGCGGCGTCATTGCCGCTGCCATTGCGAGCTTGTATGTTCCGTTCTGGCCGGCGCAGATTTCCATGGGCCGTTGACACGCCCGTATGGGAAACGGAATGCCAAAATTCCCGTTTGAGTTGAAACTGCCTCCCTGGCGTCACTTTCGCCATGGAACCGCTCTGCTGGTGGATCTGCTTATCGCGCTGGCGGCTTTCGTGGCCGCTTATCTGACGCTGTTCACGTTTCGCGCGGCATTCTCGATACCGGACCTGACGCCGAAACTCATGTGGTTCTCCGCGTCTGTCATCTGCTCGTTCGGCCTGTTCGATCTCTACAGGGGATCGTGGCGCTACGTCTCGATTGTCGACTTCGTTTCAATCGTCAAGGCGTCGGCCACGGCGGTCATTTTCTTCATCGTCGTGGCGTTTCTGACGACGCGAGGCGCGGCGGTTCCTCGTTCGGTGCTCATCCTGACCACGATCTACATGATCGGGGGTCTCACCGGCGCGCGCATAGCATACAGGATCGCGCTGGAGCGCTTCGGTGTCACGACCCGATTGGCCACGGCATCCCACAATGTGCTCTTGTACGGCCTGAGCGACAAGGCGGAGAGCTTCATCCGCGCCAACCAGCGAGCCGGCGGACCCGTTGTCGCGATCGCCGGTATCCTCGATGATTCGGGCAATAGCGTCGGACGTCTCATCCATGGGGTGTCGGTGCTGGGTCCACTCGACGAACTCGATCGGATTCTCGCGCGTCTCGGCCGGCGCTCGATCATGGTCGACGAGATCGTCGTCACGGAGGCCACCCATGACCGCAAACAGCTCACCCGCGTTCTTGAACGCGCGAACGCCCACTCGATCCGTGTATCGCGTATCCCTGACCTGACGGATATGGACAGGGTGACGGCCGGGTCCCTGCTGAAACCGCGCCCCATCGAAATCGGAGACCTGCTCCCCCGCCCGGAGGTCCGGACCAATCTGGAAAGCGTCGCGGATTTGATCGAAGGCAGGTCCGTCCTGGTCACCGGCGCGGGCGGCTCGATTGGCTCTGAACTCTGCCGCCAGATCGCTGTCTTCGGTCCGCGACGCTTCGTGGTGACGGACAATTCCGAGTACAATCTCTTCGCGCTCGACAACGAGTTGCGCGAGGCGCGGCCCGACCTCGATATCGTGCCGCTGATCGTCGACGTTCGTGACCGCGCCAGGGTGGAACGCGTCTTCGCCGATTGCCGACCGGACGTCGTCTTCCATGCGGCGGCGCTCAAGCATGTACCGCTTGCCGAGGAGAACCCTCTGGAGGCCGTCAAGACCAACGTCCTGGGAACCCGCAACGTCGCCGATGCCGCGCAACTCAACGAGGCTCGCGCGTTCGTGATGATCTCGACCGACAAGGCCGTGAACCCCACCTCGGTGATGGGCGCGACCAAGCGCGCGGCCGAGGCCTATTGTCAGGCACTGGACCTGTCCTCTGTCCGGACACGCTTCAAGACAGTCAGGTTCGGCAATGTTCTCGGTTCGACCGGCTCGGTCGTGCCGCGCTTCGAGGAGCAGATCGCGGCCGGTGGTCCCGTTACCGTCACCCATCGAGATATCGTCAGGTACTTCATGACCATCCCGGAGGCGGTCCGGTTGGTCCTGAACGCATCCGCGCGTGGTCTTTCCAGCCCGACCGAGCGGGGTCGGATCATGGTGCTTGACATGGGAAACCCTGTTCGCATCCTGGATCTGGCCGAGCGGATGATCCAACTGGCCGGATTCAAGCCCTATGGCGACATCGATATCGTGTTCACTGGCTTGCGGAGGGGCGAGAAGCTCTATGAGGAGTTGTTCGACCCCACCGAACTCCAGGAGTCCGGAGGCCAGGAAGGCTACGTGCTCGCTGCGCCCCGCATCGCCGATCCCGCGCTGCTTTCACGCATGTTGACGCAGTTCGAGGATTGCGTTGCAAACGAAGATGCCGTGCGAGCGATTCAGGTCCTTGGCCATCTGGTCCCCGAATATTCGCATGGCCGGGCGGCGGCGGAACATGAAGACAGCAAACTGCCATCCTACTGACGACTGGCAGGGCGATCGGACCGCTCATCCGTGCGCGGATGCCGCGACCGCGACGGTTCGGCAACGAGGGTGAGCAGCGATCCGGACGCCGGTCCGTCACCCGAGAGGCGCCCGTCTTTTGCCCGGCATGGGGTGGACGGTATCGTTCGATCTCGCCTGTTCATCGATCGTCGATGGCCATTCGCCCTGCTGTATTGTGCCGTCGTGGCGATGATCATCGGGCTCCCGCCCAGCAAATTCCCCCGTGACGTCTTCGACTTTCTCGTCTTTCTTCCGGCCTTTCTCTCGCTGGACCGAAACCGGATCGTCCTTTTGTGGTCGTCGCCTGTGCTCAGGGTCATAGGTCTGATCCTTGTCTATGCCGGGCTGACCCACTTATGGGGTCCGCCCGACGAAGGTCTGTTTGACTGGCGCCACTTGCGCTCCATGGTGATGATCTTCGGTTTCGTGGCGATGGCCGCTTGGCTGACTGCACGGGACGAGCGGTTCCTCGACATCCTCTTCCTCTCGGCCGGATGGGCGGCTGCGATCATGGCGGCCGTTTCGATCTGGCTGTTCGCGACCGGCGCCGGAGCATCGAGCGCCGGTAGGCTGATCGGATGGGCTTGGCCGGACCCCAACAGCTCGGCCGCGGTGGTGGCTGTGATCCTCCTTGGCCTCCTCGACCGGATATCCCGCTTTGCGAGGATATCGCTTCTTGCCGCCGGCATTGCCGCGCCGGTCCCGCTACTGCTCGTATTCATGGCTCTCACCGAGGCACGGGCGGCGGCGGCCGGTCTGTTTCTCGGAGTCGCCGTGCTCGCTCTGGCGATTACGAGGAGACGCGGCATCTCGTGGAAGATCAGCTCTTCCGTCGGGGGCTTGCTGGTCGCAATCCTGGCGACCGCTGCCCCACGTTGGGAGTTGACCTCGCTGCTGTCCACCTCGGCGGGCTATTTTTATCTCTGGGACCACTACTTCAACCTGGCGATGCAGAAGCCGTGGCTCGGCCACGGGATCCTGGCCCTCGAAGCCGTCACGATGCCCGGCGGCCAGGTCCTGACGAACGCTCACAACAAGATCATCGACGCGTTCTTCTATGGCGGTGGAATCGCGGTGGCGCTACTGGCTGCACTGATCGTCATAGCAGGGCAGTTTGCCGTCAGAACGCTCTACAGACGAGGCGACGGCTTGCCCGGCGCACTTCTGGCCTTTTGCACGATCTATACGTTTGGCATCCCAGCGGTCCTGCCGCTGTTCAGTTCGATGGCATGGTGGTGGATTCACTGCTGGCTGCCGCTTGCCATCATCGCAGGCGTTCAAATCCGCGATTTGCTCAATGAGCGACGCGCCGCCTAACCGTTGCCACGCTAGACGCCTGACCATCGCCAGCCGATCACAGGCTTGCTTGTCGCATTCGGCAACGACGGCCTGGCCGCCGCGTGGATTTGTGCCATTGCGGAACGATGACGCATAGGTTACAGGGCCAGCTTGCATTTTGCGACAACGGCTATTGCTCGTGCTGCCCCCTGACCTCCTCACCAACGACTTCGATGCTCGGGGTGCGCCAATCGCGTGGACGACCGAGCGGTTCTTCGAAGCACTCAACATGCGGAACATGGCAAACAACCGGCGCGCGGCCGAACGCGCATTGTCGGCGGCGGCGATTCTGCCGAAGCCACTCGACATGGACGCACTGCGCGACGAGGCTGGGCGTCCTCCCAAACTGGCGGCTGCGCGCGCGCTTCTCGAAGCCTCGCGGCGCAGGCGCCAGGTATCGCTCTTCGCCGAACTCCACACGATAGGTGATGGCCGGTACCTGGTCGCCGCCAACGACGGGCGCTCCAGGAGGAGTTGGGTGTTCATCGACGGTCCCGAGCCAGGCGACGCGGATTTGATCGCCGCTCTTCGGGCGCTCGCGGGCCAACCTGAGAAACACGCGATCTTCTGGCCGCATGGCCGCCTCGCGGCACGTCTGCGCGCGCTGGCAGACCCAGATCACGCGATCGCCGGCCTTGCGACGGCCCTTGCCGCCTACCACCCGCTGTTCGATCTGGAACGCTACCGCGCCGGTCTCCCGCGCCTGAACCGGAACCATGGTCCGCCAACGCATCTCGACAGGCTGGAAGCCGAAAGCATGCACATCATGCGCGAGGTGGCTGCGGAGGCGGAGCACCCCGTCATGCTCTATTCGGTCGGCAAGGACAGCGCCGTGATGCTGCACCTGGCGCGCAAGGCCTTCCTGCCAGGTCGACCACCGTTCCCGCTCCTCCACGTCGATACGCGCTGGAAATTTCAGGAGATGTACCAGTTCCGCGAGCAGATGGCGCGGGACTCCGGCATGGATCTGCTCGTTCATGTGAACCAGGACGGCATAGCAAGAGACATCAATCCCATCGATCACGGCAGCGCGCTGCACACCGACGTCATGAAGACGCAAGGCCTCAAGCAGGCGTTGCAAAAGCACGACTTCGACGTCGCCTTCGGCGGCGCAAGACGCGACGAGGAAAAAAGCCGCTCGAAGGAGCGCATCTTCTCGTTCCGAAACGCCGCGCAGGTCTGGGACCCGAAGAACCAGCGGCCTGAGCTGTGGAACCTCTACAATACGCGCAAGCGCAAGGGCGAAAGCATCCGCGTCTTCCCAATCTCGAACTGGACCGAGCTGGACGTCTGGCAGTACATCTACCGTGAGCGCATCCCGATCGTCCCGCTGTACTTCGCGGCGGTCCGACCGGTCGTCGAGCGTGACGGCATGCTGCTGCTCGTCGACGATGACCGGCTGACCTTGATGCCCGGCGAGACGGTCCAGTTCCGCAAGGTCCGCTTTCGCACCCTCGGCTGCTATCCGCTTTCGGGCGGCTTCGAATCGACGGCCGATGACCTTGCGTCGATCGTGCTGGAGCTTCAGCAGGCGCGCAGCAGCGAGCGGCAGGGCCGCGCGATCGACACCGATTCCGTCGGCTCGATGGAGAAGAAGAAGCAGGAGGGCTATTTTTGATGGGCGCGTCGGCGGAAGACCGGATCGCGGCCTACCTAGATGAGCAGGTGGCGCTCGACGCGCTCCGTTTCATCACCTGCGGCAGCGTCGACGATGGCAAGTCGACGCTGATCGGCCGCATGCTCTACGAGGCGCATATGGTCTTCGACGACCAGCTCGCGGAGCTCAAGGCTACCTCCAGGAAGCACGGGACCCAGGGGGACGACATCGACTTCGCGCTCCTGGTCGATGGTCTCGCCGCCGAGCGTGAGCAGGGAATCACCATCGACGTCGCCTACCGCTTCTTCACGACCAGCAAGCGAAAGTTCATCGTCGCCGATACCCCAGGCCACGAGCAATACACCCGCAACATGGTCACCGGCGCCTCGACCGCGCAAGTCGCGGTCATCCTCATCGACGCCCGTCAGGGCGTTCTGACCCAGACGCGACGACATTCCCATATCGTCTCGCTGCTCGGCATCCGCCACGTAGTCCTCGCGGTCAACAAGATGGACCTAGTCGGTTTTGACGAAGCGGTCTTCGATGCAATCGTCGAAGACTATCAGGCCTTCGCATCGAAGCTTGGCTTCACTTCGGTCGTCCCGATCCCCCTGTCGGCCCTCAGGGGCGATAACATCACATCACGCTCCCCGAACACGTTGTGGTACTCCGGCCCCACGCTTCTCGGCTATCTCGAAGCCGTCGAAGCGCACGATCCGCGTTCGGACCATCCCTTCCGCTTCCACGTCCAGTTCGTCAGTCGGCCCAACGACAATTTTCGCGCCTATGCCGGAACCGTGGCGGCAGGCGCGATCGTCAGGGGGGATCAAGTCAGCGTTCTCCCTTCCGGCGAAGTCGCCGCCGTGGTCGAGATCCGGCTCGGCGAGTCCGTGCACGAGAAGGCGTTGGCCGGCCAGGCGGTGATGCTCACCCTCGATCGAGCGATCGACATTTCCCGCGGCGACGTGATCGTGGCCGCGCGGGCGCCTTGCGAAACGACAGACCAGTTCCAGGCCCACCTCGTCTGGATGGATCGTGAGCCGGGTTTCGGTGGCCGCAGTTACTGGCTCAAGTGCGGCACGGCCACTGTCAACGCGACACTATCGGAAATACGCCACAAGCTTAATCCGAACACCTTGGCCGAGTTGCCCACGCGCTCGCTCGAGCAGAACGACATCGCCGTGGTCAAGCTCGCGCTGGATCGACCGATCGCCTTCGAACCGTTTGCCGACTGTCCCCCGATGGGCTCCTTCGTTCTGATCGACCGGCAGAGCTGCGCGACGGTCGGAGCAGGCATGATCGATTTCGCGCTCCGTCGGGCGAGCAACGTCCAGCGTCAGACGTCGACCGTCGACCGCAACGCACGTGCGATCCTCAACGGACATGAGGGCAGGCTCCTATGGTTTACGGGGCTTTCGGGAGCGGGCAAGTCGACCATCGCGAATGCGCTCGAGATGCGCCTCCATCGCAAAGGATACCGCACCTACATCCTCGACGGCGACAATATCCGGCTCGGGCTGAACAGGGATCTCGGATTTACCGATGCTGATCGGGTGGAAAACATACGACGCGTCGCCGAGGTCGCAAAGCTGATGGTCGACGCCGGGCTGATTGTGATGACAGCCTTCATTTCGCCCTTCGAGGCCGAGCGCAGGATGGCGCGTGAACTCTTCGCGGCCGAGGATTTTCGCCTCATCCACATCGCCACGCCGCTTGCCGTTGCCGAAGCGCGTGACCCCAAGGGTCTGTACAGGAAGGCCCGCCGCGGCGAGATCCCCAACTTCACCGGCATCGGCAGCCGCTACGAGCAGCCCGCGAACGCGGACCTGACTTACGATACCTCGACGCGGACGGCAGACGAAATCGCGGACGACATCCTTCGTCAGTTGAAGTTCTGAGATAGCCCTCAGCCCCCGTCCGGCTGTCGGTCGGGCGCCGCATCCTGGAACGCGGCGACCTGGGCGCAGGCCGCGGCCGTCGCCACGATCTTCGGGAACGCTGTCAGGTCGACCTCGAAGCGGCGGGCGTTGAAGACCTGCGGCACCAAGTAGACGTCGGCGAGGCCCGGCGCTTCTCCGAACGCGAAGGGTGTCCCGGTCATGAGCGTCTCGATCGCCTCGAAACCCTGCGTCACCCAGGAACCGATCCACTCCTTGCGCTGTCCCTCGCTGGCGTCGAACCGGTCGCGCAGGGCGTCGAGCGTCGACAGGTTGTTGAGCGGGTGGATATCGCAGGCGACGATCGCCGCGACCGCCCTGACCCTTGCCCGTTCGAGCCGGTCGACCGGCAACAGTGGCGGTGACGGGAACGCCTCCTCGATCCATTCGATGATGGCAGGCGACTGGACGAGCGTTGTCGATCGTCCATCCTCGTCGATGACGAGGGCGGGCACGCGCTTCTGGGGATTGATCGCCTCGTACCAGGGGGACCTGTGCTGTCCGCCGTCACGTATGAGGTGGACCGGCGCGATGTCGTAGGCGATGCCCTTGAGATTGAGGGCGATACGCACCCTATACGCCGCAGAGGAGCGGAAGTAGCTGTACAGCGTCAGCTTCGGTTGGCCATCGGTCATCGCAACTTCTCCTCCGCGGCGGGAAGAAGCTGGCCACGGCGAGATCAAACCGTCAACCGTCGCTCAGACGACCCCGTCCGCCTCCAGCCCTGCCAGTTCGGCCGATCCGATGCCGAGCAGCGAGCCGTAGACATCGGCGTTGTCCTTGCCCGGCCGGTCGGCGCCGAGCCACGATACGTCGCCGGGCGTCTCGGACATCTTCGGTGCCACGCCCGGCACCGCGATCGTACCGAAGCGCGGATCCTGCTTTCTGAGGATCATCTCGCGCGCCTGGAAATGCGGGTCGGAAGCGATCTCGGCGATCGAGTTGATCGGCCCGCAGACCACCCCGTGCGTATCGAGCACCTCGAACAGCTCTTCCTTGGACAGCGTCCGGGTCCAGTCGGCGATCATGCCGTCGAGCAACGCCATGTTGTGGCCGCGCGCGACATGGGTCGAGAACCGCGGGTCTTCAGACAGGCGCGGTTGTCCCATCGCCTGACAGAGCCTGCGGAACATCGGGTCGACATTGGCGGCGATCACCATGTAGGTGCCGTCCCTGGTCGGATAGATGTTCGACGGCGCAACGTTCTGCAGCCCGGTTCCCGAGGGCTGCCGGACGACGCCGCACTTGTCGTATTCGGGCAGCGTGCTCTCAAGCATCGAAAAGCAGCTTTCGACGATCGATGCGTCGATCACCTGGCCCTTGCCGCCGCCGGCCGCGTCGCGCCAGTAGAGCGCCATCATCAGCCCCTCGAAGGCGAACAGCGCCGTCAAGGTGTCGCCGAGCGAGATGCCGAAGCGCGGCGGCGGCGTGTCCGGAAAACCGTTGATGTGGCGGATGCCGCCCATCGCCTCTCCGACGCTGGCGAAACCGGGCCGGTCGGCATAGGGCCCGGTCTGCCCGTATCCGGAAACCCGCACGACGATGAGCCGCGGGTTTTCCTTCTGAAGCTGCTCCGGTCCGAGATCCCACTTCTCCAGCGTTCCGGGCTTGAAGTTCTCGACCATCGCGTCGGAGGCGAGCACGAGCCGCCGCACCAGGTCGCGACCGCGCGGGTCGCGCAGGTTGGCCGTCACGGACTTCTTGTTGCGGGCGAGCGTCGGCCACCACAGGCTGTGGCCCTCGTAGCGGTGGTGGCCCCATTCGCGCATCGGGTCGCCCGCGCCGGGCGTCTCGATCTTGATGACCTCGGCGCCGAAATCGGCGAGCCGGCTGCCGACGAACGGACCGGCGAGCAACTGGCCGGCCTCGACGACGCGGATGCCGGACAACGGACCGGACGGGGCGCCACCGGTGGGGCGCGGCGTGGTCGCGTTCATTGCAGTCTCCCACCCTTGGAATCCACCCCGGCGAGGAAGCCCAGCAGAAGGTCGGAAAACCTTCCGCGCATTTCCTTGCCGGCGACGACATGGGCCGCCCCTTCGAGCACCGCGCCGCGCGCGTTCGGCACCGCCTCTTCGATCGGTTTCGTCAGCCGAGGACCGGTCACCTGGTCCAGCGGGCAATGGATCACCAGCGTGTCGGCGGCGATTTCGCCGAGGCGTTCCGTGACGTCATGCGCCAGGCAGGAATGGATGAGCCGCTCGTGCGCGGGCAAGCGGCCGTTGAGTTCGCGCCACGGTCCCTTCGGTCCGAGGATCCGGTGCTCGTTCTCCAGGTAGTAGGTTTCGTCGAACGACCAGAGGCAGACGAGTTTCTGGAACGCCGCCCAGCCCAGTCCGCGATGCACCTCGCGCAGCATCTCCATCTGGTGGGTGAAAAGTGCGTCCGGCTTGGCCCAGGTTCCCATGTTGACCATCGAGCGGACCAGTTCCGGACGCGCCAGCGCGAGTTCCTGCGCGATGCAGGCGCCCAGACCCACGAGGCCGATCACATGGACATCGCGCCAGCCCAGATGGTCCAGCAGCCCCGCCACGTCCCCGGCGTAGAGCTTCGTCGTCGGCTCGATCGAAAGGTCGTCGTCGGATTCGCCGATGCCGCGATGGTCGAAGATGGCGACGCTGTAGCGCTCGGTCAGCCCGCGGGCGAGATGCCGCTCCTCGCCGTGGCAGAACGTACCCCAGCCGCCCATGCAGAGCGCGGGCGGCCCGCTGCCGTGCACCTCGTAGTACATCTGGTGTCCGTTGATCGTCGCGACCGGCACGTCGTCCTCCTGCTTTTTGTTTGGCGCCCGGCGGCGCAACCTCGAATGCTCAGTCCAGTCCCATCGAGAACGGCGGCTCGGGCGGCAGCGTCCGGTAGGGCGCCGTTCGCCATTGCACCATTCCCGCGCTCACCCCGAGGTCGCCGCAGAAGCTGCGCCACGCCAGCACGCGTTCCGGTCGCTCCGCCGGCACCGCAAGGCACACGACCTCGCCGCGCGGCCGCCCGTCGGCGCGGAACAGCGCCACCGGTCGGTGGTTGTCCGCCAGCCAGCGCTCCAGCGCGCGCAGCTTCCTCACGCCTGCCTCGTAGTCCGGCATGAGCGGCACCCTTACGACCACGTTCTGCCAACCCGCTTCGTCCATCGCCGCATCCTGCCGACGGGCGCTGCGCCCGGCTCCATCAACCCCTACCCGCCGAATTCCATCGGCCGCCGCCGCCTCACCAGTTGCGACGCCGCCACCGCGAGGATCAGCCCGCCGCCGTAGAACAGGTCCTGCACGAAGTTCTGGATGCCGAAGATCTGCAGGCCGGAAATGCCGGTCGCGAGCAGGAACACGCCGATGAATGAACCCCAGGGGTTGAAGCGTCCGGGCACGATCGAGGTGGCGCCGAGGAAGGCGGCCGCGAAGGCGGGCAGCAGCAGGCCGAGCCGGGAACTCGGATCCGCGGAGCCGTTCACGCCGATGGCGAGGATGCCCGCGATGGCGGCGATCACCGCCGAGCCGATGAGCGCCCACGCCCGGACGGCGTCGGTGCGGATGCCCGCCAACCGGGCGACTTCGCGGGCGCGGCCCACGAACAGGAGCTTGCGGCCTTGGGTCGTGTATTCGAGGAAGTACCACATGAGCACGCATAGGATGAGCGCGTACCAAAAGGACATCGAAACGTTGAAAAGCCGGGTCTGGTTCACCCATTCGATGAGTTCCGGATTGACCCCGAAGATCGAGATCGTCCGCGACGCGCTGATCCACTTCGCGATGCCGATCACGAAGGTCGCCATGCCGAGCGTGACGATCAGGGAATGGATCCGGAAGTAGATGGTGAAGAACGCGTTGGCCGCGCCGATCGCCGCGCCGACCAGGAGCCCGATGATCACCGCCAGCCCCGTCGGGGTTTGCTGCGTGGAGATCAGGATCGCGACGACGAGCGCCACCAGCGTCATCGTCGAGGCGATCGACAGGTCGAAATCGCCGGCCGTGAGCGGCAGCAGGAGGCCCAGCGTCAGCACCACGAGCACGCCCTGCGTGCCGAACATGGTGGAGAAGTTGATCCAGGTCAGGAAGCGCGAGGAGCCGTAGACATAGTTGTCGATCAACGCGAAGGCGGCGATCAGCAGCGCCCAGATGCCGATGATCGCGTAGCGCTCGATGAAGCCCTTCACGCCGCCCGAGCCGGCGCCCTGCCCGCGCCGCTGCTCCTGCAGGCTGCGGACCTTTCGTTCCAGCTCGGCGATGCGCGCTTCGTACTCGGCGATCGAGCCTTTGGGGCTCACGCCGTGAGCGCCGTCGCGTTGATCGACAGACCCGTGTAGCACTGGTAGGTGATCTCCTCTTTGGTCACGTCGTCTCCGGTCAGTTCAGCCACGACCTTGCCGTGGGCGAACACCAGCACGCGGTTGCAGATCTGGGCAAGCTGCTCGGCGTCGGTCGAGGCGCAGATGACCACGGCCCCCGCCTGCGCCGCCTTGTCGATCGCGGCGAAAACCTGCTGGCGCGCGCCGACGTCGACGCCCTGCGTGGGCTCGTCGAGGAGCAGCAGCCGCGGCTCGATCTCCAGCCATTTCGCCAAAAGCACCTTCTGCTGGTTGCCGCCGCTGAGATTCTCGAGATAGAGCGCCGGATTGTTCGGGCGCACGTCGTGCGCCTTGCCGACGTCGGCCGCCCATCGGAACAGCCCGCTCCGGTCCAGCCCGAGCCCGGCCGCGAACCGCGACAGCGACGGCAGACCGAGATTGTCGGCGACCGGCAGCGAACCTGCGCCGCTGGCCCCGATCCGGTCGGCCGGAAGATAGCCGATACGCAGCTCGATCGCCTTCTGGGGCGTCATTTCTGCAAGGTCGAACGTCTGCTCGCCGAGGCGCAGCGTCCCCGACTTCGCCCTGCGGGCGCCATAGACGAGCGCCGGCACCTCGTCGAAACCCGACCCGATCAGGCCGGTGAGGCCGACCACCTCGCCCTCAGCCAGCTTGAGGTCCAGGTCGCCGCACACCTGCCCGCTCATTCCGGAGATTTCGACCGCCGGGGTCCGTGCAAGGGTCACGACATGGCTCGTGCGGAACTGCTGGACTCTCTTGCCCACGATCATCTCGACGAAGTCCTCGGGCCGCGCATGTGCGGTCTCGACAGTACCGGCCACCCGCCCGTCGCGCAGCACCGTGGCACGGTCGGTGATCTCCAGGATTTCCTCCACGTCGTGGCTGACGAAGATGACCGACGCGCCTTTCGCCACCACATGGCGCACCAGCGCGAACAGGCGGTCCACGCCGACCTTCGGCAGAAACGGCGTCGGCTCGTCGAGCACCAGGATGCCGTCGCCGCCATGGTCAGCCTGGTTCGCTCGGACCTCCTCGATCGCCCGGACGATGGCGACGAGGCAGCGGTCGACCTGCGGCAGCTCGGCGATCGTCGCGTTCGGATCGATGGCAAGCCCGTACTCGGCGAAGATCGCGCGGATGCGCGCCGCCTCGCGCCTCCAGTCGATGCGCCAGCGGGTCTCTGCCACGAAATCACTGAGGCAGATGTTCTCCATCACGCTGAGCGAAGGTATCAGGCCGAGATGCTGGTGCACGAAGGCGAGGCCCAGCTTCCGGAACTCGCCGGCCGCAAGCGGCATGGCGATCTCCCGGCCGTAGAGCGTCAGCCTTGCGCCGGGCTCGGGCGCATGGAAGCCGGACAGGACCTTGATCAGGGTGGACTTCCCCGATCCGTTCTGCCCGAGCAGCCCGTGAACCTCGCCGCGCCTGACGCTCAGCGAAACGCCATCGAGTGCGACGGCGCCGCCGAAGCGCTTGCTCAGGTCGCGGATGTCGAGCGCCGGCTCAGCCGTGTCCGACCGCGCCATGGGTCCGGCTCCACGCCGGTGCCATTCCTATTGCAGGCCCCACAGCTTCTTGAAGCCGTCGATATGACCGTCGCCATAGCCGCCGTAGCCGGCCGGCACGCCCGCATCCTTAACGTTGCCATCGTCGAAGATGTAGAGCGGCGTGTTGAGCTCGGTAATCTCGCCCTTGTCGCAGAGCAGCCGCATCATGCCGTCCACGGCGGCATAGCCGACCCACGACAGGCTCTCGCCGACATTCATCTCCATCAGGTCGCCGTCACGCAGGAGGTCGAGCGTGAACGGCGTCCCGTTGTAGCTGGCGATGCGCACGTCGTTGCGGTTGGAGAGCGTCAGCGCCGGAACCACGAAGGCCGACATGGAATCGTAGATCGGCAGGATGTAGTTGATGCCCGGATCGGCGACGAGCGCCGACTGCACCTCCGGCTGGATCTTCGAGCCCCACTCGACGACCGGCACGTTGATGTAGGTGTGCTTGCAGCCCTCGCAGTTGGCGTCGAGATACTCCTGGATCGCCTTGACGAACGGCCCGGTCGGCAGGATCTCGTCGGAGCCGATGATGACCGCGTTGACCTTGCCCTCGGTCTTCTCAATCGCCCAGGCGGCCATGATCTGGCCGGCGCGGGTATAGTTCATCGAGAAGTTGCCGTCGACGAGATCGTTCTTCGTCTGGGTCACGTCGTAGAGGTGGGTAGCGGTGATCTTTATGCCCTTGGCCTTTGCTTCGGCAAGCTGCGGGCCGAGCGCTTCCGGCGGGATGCCGCCCTGGATGTCGATGATGTCGTAGCCTTCCGCGGTCGCCGACGTGACCGCCTGCACCCACTGGTCGACGTTGAGCTGGTTCTCGGAGACCTTCAGATCGAAGCCGACCGCGGCGGCCGCCTCGATCTCGGCCTTGCCGATCTCGACGTTGAACGGGTTCTCCTGGGTCAGCGGCACGACGAAGACCTTCTTGCCGGCCATGCAGGCCTTGGCGTCGAACGGATCGCCGGGTGCGGTGAAGCTTGGTGTCTTGCGCGCATCGGCGACGAGCGCCTTTGCATCGTCGATGCCGGCTGCGCCGGCGAGGCTGGAGATGGCGATCGTCGAGGCGAACGCCGCCGTGGCGAGCGCGAGGCTGCGGAAGCTCTTCTGCATTTTGGTTTCTCCTTGTTCCCCTGTTTTACGAAACGTTAGCACAGCGTTTTTGGCCACACAATTGGTCTGGACAAATGTCGCGCTTTCGGTTGCTATTCGCTTCGGCCGCACGTCGTCGCGCGGTCCGAAGTCGCGCGAAGAATGCGATGCGGATACCGGGCGGCGGGACGCGAGGACGGACGGGAGACGATCCGTTCCGGTCGACTCGCCTTCGCTCGCGGGGACGTGCATGGTGCGGACTGGAGAACTCCGCACGGGATCGATGAAGAGGGGAATGGACCGGCGATGAGCAACACCGACGACACCGTCCGCCGCTACGAACAGCGGATCTCCGAACTGGAGTCCCGCTTGCGCCGGATGGAGCAGTATGTGTCCGCCGCTCCGGCCTCCGCCGGCACGCACGCCGCGACGGCGACGCGCGCCCCGCGCATCGGCGAAGGCTATCGGCTTGGAGTGGACGTCGGCGGGACCTTCACCGATCTGATGCTCATCGACGAACGGACCGGCCGGACGCACGTCGCAAAGGTCTCGTCCACGCCGAAGGACTCTTCCCAGGGCGTGCTGCGCGGTATCGAGAAGATCTGCCGCGAGGCGAGCGTCGACCCCTCGCAGATCAACTTCGTGATGCACGGAACGACGGTCGCGACGAACACCGTTCTCACCGGTTCGGGCGCGCTGGTCGGACTGGTCACCACGAAGGGCTACCGTCAGGTGCTGCAGATCGCCCGCTCCTTCGTGCCGGGCGGACTGGGCGGCTGGGTGATCTACAACAAGCGCGATCCGCTGGCGCCGCTCGAACTCACCATCGAGGCGCATGAGCGCATGGGCGCCGACGGGTCGGTCGTGGAGCCGCTCGACGAGGCACGGCTGCGCCGCGACCTGCGCATCCTCCATGATGGTCGCATCCAGGCCCTCACCGTCAGCCTGTTCAACGCATACACGAACGGCGCCCACGAACGCCGCATCCGCGACATCGCGGCCGACGTGCTGCCGGGCGTGCCGGTGTCTATCTCGTCGGAAGTCATGCCGGAGATGTACGAATACGAGCGCACAGAGACGACGGTGGTGAATTCCTACATCCGCCCGGTCGTGTCGAAATACGTCGAGAACCTCCACGGCGAACTCGACCGTCGCATGAAGGGCGTTCGCCTCCAGATCCTTCGCTCGGACGGCGGTCTCGCCTC
Organism: Rhizobiaceae bacterium; assembly: GCA_050184585.1. Taxonomy (GTDB): domain Bacteria; phylum Pseudomonadota; class Alphaproteobacteria; order Rhizobiales; family Rhizobiaceae; genus JBFXAF01. Next base: position 27,560 of record JBFXAF010000013.1, read on the forward strand.
CGCCGACGCGGCCAAGGCCGCGCCGGTCAACCTGTTGATGTCCGGCCCTGCCGGAGGCGTGTCCGGCGCCATCTGGATCGCCAAGCAGTCGGGCTACGAGGACCTGCTCACCTTCGACATGGGCGGCACCTCGACCGACGTGGCCCTGATCCAGAAGGGGGTCGCTCAGAAACGCCGCGAGACGCGCGTCGCCGACGTCACGGTCCGCGCCTCCTCGATCGATGTGCGCACGGTCGGCGCGGGCGGCGGTTCGATCGCCTATTCGCCGCAACTCACCAAGTCGCTGAGGGTCGGGCCGAAATCGGCCGGAGCCGATCCTGGCCCGGCCGCCTACGGCAATGGCGGCACGGAACCGACCGTGACCGACGCCAACCTCGTACTCGGCTACCTGCCTGCGCAGGCGCGCCTGGGCGGCGACATGGCGATGGATGCCGGCCTCGCCCAGAAGGCGGTACAGACCGTCGCCGACGCCCTCGGCCTGCCGGTCAAGAAGGCGGCGGAAGGCATCTATGACATCGTCAACGAGAACATGTTCGGCGCGTTGCGCCTGGTCTCGGTCGAGCAGGGCTACGACCCGCGCAACTTCGCGCTGGTGGCCTTCGGCGGCGCCGGACCCCTGCACGCCAACGCGCTTGGCAAGCTGATGGGCTCGTGGCCGGTCATCGTGCCGCCGGGTCCCGGCGTGCTCTGCGCGGCCGGCGACGCCACGACCCGCCTCCGCGACGAGGCGTCCCGCACGCTGGTCGTCCGCTTCGACGCAACCAGCGACCGTGAGATCGAGCGGGCGCTGGAAGACCTCTCCGCCAACGCCGCCGAAAGCCTCGGCCGCGAGGGGGTGGAGAAGGGCGATCTGACGATCGAGTACGAGCTCGACCTTCGCTACGCCGGCCAGGGCACGGCGCTGTCCGTCACCATGTCGCCGGACCAGTTCCGCCGCGAAGGGCTGAAGGGAGTGGCGAAGCGCTTCGACGAGATGCACGAGCAGATGTTCACCTTCAACCTCGAGCAGCCGCATGAGCTGCTGAACCTGCGCGCGGTCGTGCAGGGCCGCGAGACCATCGTGTCCGCTCGTCAGGTCGAGCAGGGCAATGGCGATCCGTCCCGCGCGGTGACCGCCGACACGACGATCTTCTTCTCGGGCCGCGACGTTCCGGCGAAGATCTACGCCCGCGACAGGCTGCGCGCCGGCGACCGCGTCACGGGGCCGGCGATCGTCACGGAGATGGACTCCACCACACTCATCCTTCCCGACCACTACGCCGAGGTCGACCGGGTCGGCAGCCTGCTGATCCGGCCGGTCAACTGAGAACAGAGGGGACCAGATCGATGCCGGCGAAAATCATCCAGCCCAACAGCAAGCCCTTCAAGTGGGTCGAGGTCGAGCCGATCACGCTCGACATCATCGAGAACGCACTGCGCAACGCGCGCACGGAGATGGACGCGGTGCTCTTCCGCACCGCCATGTCGCCGGGCATCCGCGAGCAGCATGATGCCTTCCCCATGATCGCCAACTCGGCCGGCAAGATGGTCGTCGGCCAGTTCGGCTCCTTCATCTGGGGCTTCACCCAGGGCTACAACGGCGACATCGAGGAAGGCGACGTCTTCCTCACCAACGATCCCTATTCGTGCAACGGCGCGGTCAGCCATCTGAACGACTGGCTGACCATGAAGCCGATCTTCCGCGACGGACGCCTCGTCGCCTGGGGCGCGATGTTCGGGCATCTCACCGACGTCGGCGGCCGTGTTCCGGGCTCGCTGCCGACCGACGCCCATATGATCTTCGAGGAGGGCATCCAGATCCCGCCGGTGAAGATCTTCAAGAAGGGCGAACTGAACAAGGAGGTGCTGAACCTCCTCCTGCGCAACACGCGCACCGAGGAGTGGAACCGCTCCGACTTCAACGCCATCGTCGCCGCGCTCCGCCTCGCCGAACGGCGCGTCCACGAGATCTGCGACCGCTTCGGCGACGACGTCTTCTATTCCGCGATGGAGGACATGCTGGAGCGCAACTTCCAGGCCATGAAGGCGATCATCCACATGGTCATCCCGGAATCCTCGAACAAGTTCTACTTCGAGGATTACATCGACGACGACGGCATCGGCATGGGCCCCTACAAGGTGGCCTGCTCGCTCTGGCGAGAGGGCGACGTGGCGATCTTCGACTTCACGGGAACGGACCCCCAGTCGGTGAGCTCGGTCAACTTTCTCCTCAACGAGGAGATGTTCAAGATGTTTCTGGGCGCCTTCACCATCAACCTGTTCGATCCGCAGATCCTGTTCAACGACGGCTTCTACCCGCTGGTCGACGTGCGCATTCCCGAAGGCACCATCCTGAAGCCGAAGCGACCGGCGGCGCTGTCCTGCCGCACGCACATGCTCGGCCGCATCTTCGACATCATGGGCGGGCTCCTCGGCCAGGGCGCGCCGGATGCGTTGAACGCCGCCGGCTTCTCCGACAGCCCGCATTTCATGTATTCGGGCTACAACAAGGACGGCGAGTGGTACCAGCTCTACCAGATCGGCTTCGGCGGCATCCCCGGCCGGCCGGTCGGCGACGGGCCGGATGGACACTCGCTCTGGCCCGCCTTCATGAACGTGCCCAATGAATTCCTGGAGGCCTACTTCCCGCTCAGGATCGTCACCTACGAGACGATCCCCGACTCCGGCGGCGCCGGCCTGCATCGCGGCGGCAACGGCGTCTCGCTCGGCTACCAGTTCCTGGAGCCCGGCGAGATCTCCATCCACGACGACCGCTGGCTCACCCATCCCTGGGGCGTCAACGGCGGCACGCCCGGCAGCCGCTCGACCAAGTTGATGGTGCGCAAGGACGGCACCAAGCAGTTCTACCCGTCGAAGTGCGACAAGGTCAGGGTCGAGCCCGGCGACACGCTCTACTTCAACACCTGGGGCGGCGGCGGCTGGGGCGACCCGACCAAGCGCGAAGCGTCCAAGGTGGCGATGGACGCAAGGCGCGGCCTCGTCACCCGCGACGGTGCGCGCCGCTACGGCGTGGTGTTGCGCGACGATCTCTCGGTCGACGAGAACGAGACGCGGAGGCTGCGCGACCGGTTGGCCAGCGATCGCGGTCCGGCCCAGCTCTTCGACCGCGGCGGCACCATCGAGGAGCTGAAGGCCCGCTGCCTGCGCGACACGAATCTCGAGCCGCCGTCCGCACCCATCTTCCAGAAGTGGATGCAGAAGAAGGCGCCTGCCCAGGCGGCTGAATGACGGGGCCCAGGCGATGAGCGCCGGGACAGAAGCCGGGAGCCGGGAGCGCCTCACCAGCGACCCGGTGCCGGCCGAGACGCTGCGCTCCGACGTAGCGCGCGTACTCGACACGCTCGCCGGCGGGGGCGTCGCCATCGTGCCGCTCAACGTCGCCTATGGTATCGTCGCGGCGCGCGAGGCCGGCATTCGTCGCATCTTCACGGCCAAGCGCCGCTCCTACGAGAAGCCGTCCGGCATGTTCGGCGACTTCTCCCTGTCGCGCGAGATCCACATCATGGACGAGCGCCGCCACGGTATCGTCGAGACGCTTGTCCGCGAGGTTGGCCTGCCCTTCTCGGTTGTCGCGCCTTTCCGCGCCGACCACGCCATGTTCAGGGACGTCGATCCGTTCGTGCTGGCATCCTCGAGCAAGGCCGGCACGCTCGACATGCTCATCAATGCCGGCCAGTTGCACGACGAGATCGCGCGGCAGTCGCGGGCGCGCGGCATGCCGGTGTTCGGCTCCTCAGCCAACACCTCCCTCGCCGGGTCGAAGTATCGCTATCCCGAGATCGAGGCGGAGGTGCGCGACGCCGCCGACATCCATCTCGATTACGGCCACTCGCTCTACGCGAACCCCAGGGGACGATCGAGCACCATCATCGATTTCCGCGATTTCACCGTGATCCGCATCGGCGTCGAATTCGACAGGCTTTCCTCAGAATTCTCGGCCCGCTTCGGCATCGTCCCGCAACTGACGGAAAGGACCGCCGGATGAGCGACGCTTACGATTTCGCGGGCTACGGGGCGGGACGCCGCGTCGGATTCGGCGAGAAGCCGGGTTTCGTCGTGGTAGACCTGCAGACCGGCTTCACCGACCCCGCCTACCCGCTCGGCCGTCACCAGATGGTGCATGCGGCCGTCGCGAACTCGGCGATCCTCCTGAAGGCCGCGCGGGCGATCAAAGCGCCCGTCGCGAACATCTACACGGCCTATTCCAGCGCGCGCGACGCGCCGTACTGGAAGATCCCGACGGTGGTGAGCGACTTCCACCACGGCATGCCGGGAACGGAACTCGATCCGCGCATCTACGAGAAGGACTACGACGCCGTCTTCTGCAAGACCGGGCCGTCGGTGTTCTTCCAGACCGCGGTGGTGCAGTATCTGATCAAGGAGCGCGTCGACACGGTCTTCGTCGTCGGCTGCATGACGTCCGGCTGCATCCGCGCCTCGATCATCGACGCGTTCTCCTATGGCTTCCGCGTCATGGTGCCGGAGCCCTGCTGCGGCGACGTCGACGAAGGACCGCATCGGGACAATCTCAGGGACGTCGGCCGGCGCTACGCCGACATCGTCAGCCTCGAGGAATCGCTGGATTATCTGGGGACGTTCGCGAGGCAGTAAGCTTCAGGTGAACAGCCGGCTCATGAAGCCGGGCCGGCGTCCGCCACCCTCGGCCTCCACGGTGTTCTGCAAGAGGTCGAGCGTGCGGTTGAGCAGCCGGTCGCGCTCCTCCAGCTCCTTGCGCGAACTCTGGCCGTTGTTGTAGGCGGCCTCCAGCGCGGCGAGCGAGCGCTCGAGCATCTGGTCATACTTGGCAAGCGTTTCCTCCACCGCCGCCGGGACGTCGCCGATGTCCAGCATGCTCGCGGCCGGCATCTTCACGCCGTTGCCGCGTCCCGCAACCTGCTCCTGATTGCGCAGCGACTGGTCGAGCAGACCGAGCGTGCGGTCGAGCTGGGCTTCGAGGTCGGCGACCTGTCTGGCCCGGGACTCGGCGCTCGCGACGGCCTGTTCCAGCAAGGCGAGGCTGCGGTCGAGCGCCGCCGCCAGCGGCCCGTCGCCGCCCGACGAGCGGCCGCGCGGCCCCATGTCGCGCATGACCGCGTCATAACGCTCCAGCAGGCCCTGCTGCTTCTCGACGATGGCTTCCAGTTCGGCAACGGCGTCCTCGCGCTGCCGGAGCCGCGCAAGCATGCTCGCCGGGTCTCCCTGAAGCGTCGACCTCAGCCCCGGATCGCGCCCGTCGCCGGACTGCATCCCACAGAACTCCCGTACCCGCCGGCCATGCCGGTCCCGAAGCCGCACCCACAATCTGCCCGGCCGTAGCGCGATTGTGAAGAAACATGGTTGACAAAGGGTAACGGAATGACGGGCAGGACCGGCCGGCGCGCGGTTGCGCGATTGCCAACCGGCCGGCGCGGGAGTACGGTTTGTCCAGACAACTTCGCATGAAGGGCGCATCGGCAAGAATGGTGGACGCGGTCCAGATCATCGAGGTTTCGCCGCGCGACGGCATCCAGAACGAGAAGAAGCTGCTCTCGACCGGCACCAAGCTCGAACTCGTCGCGCGCGCCGTCGATGCCGGCGTCCGGCGGCTGGAAGTCACGAGTTTCGTCAACCCCAGGCGCGTGCCGCAGATGGCCGACGCCGACGATCTGGTGCGGCGATTGCCGCGCGGCAACGGCGTCCGGCATATCGGGCTTGTCATGAACGAACGCGGTTTCGAGCGCGCCCGCGCCTGCGGCATCGACGAGATCAATTTCGTCGTCGTCTCGACCGAAACCTTCAACCGCCGCAATCAGGGGGTGTCGATCGCCGAGACGCTGGCCGAGTGGCCGCGCATCGCAGCCCTCGCTCGCGAGGCCGGAATCGGCGCCGGCGTCACCATCGGCGCGACCTTCGGATGCCCGTTCGAGGGGGAGGTCGCGGTCGGGCAGGTCGTCTCAATCGCGGAACGCATCGCAGCCGAGAACCCGATGGAGATCGCGCTGGCCGACACGATCGGCTGCGCCGCGCCCTCCGACATCAGGCTGAAGGTCGGAGCGGTGGCTTCCGCGCTTTCCGGCGTACCGCTGCGCTGCCATCTCCACAACACCCGCAACACCGGGCTCGCCAACGCGCTGGCGGCGATCGAATCCGGCGTCCTTCGTCTCGATTCCTCGATCGGCGGCGTCGGAGGCTGCCCGTTCGCGCCTGCCGCGACCGGCAACATACCGACCGAGGATCTCGTCTACATGCTCGACCGCATGGGCATCGACACGGGCCTCGATCTCGACAGGCTGATCGAGACCGCTCATTGGTTGGGACGCGAACTGGATGTATCGCCGCCCGGTATGCTTCAGCGGGCGGGGCGCTTCCCGCAGGCCGGTCTCGGTGCCGGGGCCGAAGCGGCGGAATAGGAGGGCACGGATGGTCGACGAAAAGGACATCTACCGCAGGCAGGGTTTCGCGCAATCGGTCGGCTTCGGAGCCCGGCCGGCGCTGTTGATCGTGGATTTCGTAGTCGGTTTCACGGACCCGGCCCATTTCGGCGGCGGCAACATCGGTCCCGCGATCGACAGGACGGTGACGTTGCTCGGCCACGCCCGCGCCATGGGCTGGCCGGTCGCGCACACCCGGGTCGTCTATGCCGACGACGGCAGCGACGCCGGCGCGTTCACGGCAAAGGTGCCGAGCCTGCTCAAGCTTACCGAGGCGAGCCCGCTCTCCCAGATCGTCGATGAGCTCACGCCCTCGAGCGGCGAACTGATCATCCGCAAGCGCCAGGCTTCGGCCTTCTTCGGCACCGAACTCGCGGCCTGGCTCAGCTATCGTTGCGTCGACACGCTGCTGGTATCGGGCTGCACCACGTCGGGATGCATCCGCGCCTCGGTCGTCGACGCCGTATCCAACAACTTCCGCACGGTCGTCTTGACCGACTGCGTCGGCGACCGAGCCATCGGCCCTCACGAGGCGAACCTCTTCGACATGGGACAGAAGTACGCCGACCTGCGCACCAGCGAGGACGTGATGGGCCACTACCGGAAGGCCGACGCGGCCTGACAGCCAGCACGCTGGCGTAACCGGCGGCGGAGGAGGCCATGCTGGACATCGCGCGAGACAAGACCGGGGTCGCGGCGCGGCCCGCCGCCGGCGCCATCGCCTCCGCCCTTGCCCGCTTCGTCGCGACGACGGGCGGGGGCGAGATTCCCGCGCCGGTGGGCTCCCGCGCCATGCACCACATCCTCGACGCCGTGGGCATCGCCCTGGCGGTTTCGCGCTACGACTATGCCAGGAAGGCGGTCGACGGTCTTGGGCTCGTCTCGGCCGAGGGCGCGGTTCCGGTGCTCGGCTTTCCCGCCGCATGGGCGCCGCGCGACGCCGCCACGATCAACGGCCTGCTCTGCCACGGCCTCGACTTCGACGACACCCACCTCAAGGGCGTCATCCACCCCACGGTAGCCCAGTTCCCGGCGGCGCTCTCGGCCGCCGTCATGGCCGGTGCAACCGTCGGCGAGATGGTTTCGGCCTACATCCTCGGCGTCGAGACGTCCGTCCGCATCGCCAGCGTCGCCAGGGGCGGCTTCCATCGCGCCGGGTTCCACCCCTCGGGGGTCTGCAACGCGCCGGCGGCGGCGCTTGCCGCCGGCCGCCTGCTCGGGCTCGACGAGACCGGCCTGCGCCACGCCCAGGGCATCGCACTGTCGATGGCTTCCGGCACGCTCGAATTCCTCGAGGACGGAGCCTGGACCAAGCGGCTCCATCCCGGCTGGGCGGCGTCGTCCGGCATTACGGCGGCGGCGATGGCGAAGGCCGGTTACGTCGGCGCGACCTCGCCCTACTCCGGACGCTTCGGCCTCTACCGCGCCTTTCTCGGCGGCGAAGACGAGTGCGATTACGGCCTCGCGACCGACGGACTCGGATCGGACTGGGAACTGTTCCAGACCGCCATCAAGCCCTATCCCGCCTGCCATCTGACCCACGGCTGCATCGATGCCGCGATCAGTATCGCCAGCGAGCACCGGCTCGAAGCCGACGACATCGCCTCGGTCGAGGCGCTGGTCCATGCCGACATGGTGCCGACGATCTGCGAACCGGTCGCCTCGAAGCGGCGGCCGAAGAACGGTTACGACGCGCAGTTCTCGATTCCGTTCCTGGTCGCCACCGCGCTGCTGGAAGGGCGGATCACCATCGCTTCCCTCGAAGAGGACCGGCTGCGCGATCCCTCGATCCTCCGCCTCGCCGACAAGGTGGACTACGCGACCGATCCCCGGTCCGGTTTCCCGAGGCACTATTCGGGCGAAGTCATCGTCACCACCGTCGACGGCCGCCGTATCGCCGAGCGCGCACAGGTCAACAGCGGTGCACCCGACATGCCCGTGACCGATGCCGGCATCATAAAGAAATTCGAAGGCAATGCCGCGACGGCGTTGCAGCCGGCGGGGGTCGAGGCGCTCATGCGCCTCATCCTCTCCGCGGACGGCGACCGCCCGGCCCGCGACTGGGCGGCGGCACTCGGCACGTTTCACTAGGGGTACGCATGGTCTACGGCACGAAGAATGTCGGTCCCAACCGCTTCCGCGAGGAGATCGGCCGCTGCTACGAGGACTTCGAGGTCGGCGCGATCTACGAGCACCGGCCGGGCCGCACGATCAGCGAGGCCGACAACACTTGGTTCACGCTGCTCACCATGAACACGCACCCTCTGCATTTCGACGCCGAATACGCGGCGAAGTCGGAGTTCGGGAAGATGGTGGTGTCGAGCCCGCTGACGCTCGCCATCGTGGCGGGCATGAGCGTCTCCGACGTCAGCCAGAAGGCCATCGCCAATCTCGGCTGGACCGACATCGAGCTGACTGCCCCCGTCTTCGTCGGCGACACGATCTATGCCGAGAGCGAGGTGCTGGAGAAGCGCGAATCCAAGTCGCGCCCGACCCAGGGCATCGTCACCGTCGCCACGCGCGGGATGAAGGCGGACGGTACGGTGTTCATGCGCTACGTGCGCAAGATCCTGATCCCCAAGCGCGGCCATGCCGTCGGCGACGAGTGAGGCGAAGATGAACCTTCACGCGAACGACGACGACCGCCTGATCCTCGACTCGATCGACCGCTTTCTCGAACGCGATGTCGCCCCGCACGTCCACCGGCTGGAGCACGACGACGTTTGGCCCGCCGAGATCGTCGAGAAGATGCGCGAACTCGGCCTGTTTGGCGCGACCATCGGGACCGGCCATGGCGGGCTCGGCCTTTCATGCACCACCTATGCGACCATCGTCGAGAAGGTGAGCCGGGTCTGGATGTCGCTGTCGGGGATCTTCAACTCGCATCTCATCATGGCGGCCGCGGTCGAGCGTTTCGGCACCGAGGACCAGAAGGCGAAGTGGCTGCCGCGATTCGCTTCCGGCGAGTTGCGCGGCGGCATCGCGCTGACCGAACCCGATGCCGGCACCGACCTCCAGGCGATCCGCACCAGGGCCCGGCGCGACGGCGAGGATTGGATCGTCGACGGGACGAAAACCTGGATTTCCAACGGCATCCAGGGCCATGTGCTGGCCGTGCTGGTGAAGACCGATCCGGACGCCGAGCCGCGCCACAGGGGCATCAGCCTCTTCCTGATCGAGAAGGGTCCAGGATTCACGGTGTCCCGCAAGCTGGAGAAGCTCGGCTACAAGGGCATCGACTCGGCCGAATTGCTGTTCGACGCCTGCCGAGTGCCGGGCGAAAACCTCATCGGCGGCGTTCCCGGCAAGGGTTTCGGCATGATCATGGCCGGGCTTGAACTCGGCCGCATCAACGTCGCCGCGCGCGGCGTCGGCATCGCCCAGGCGGCGCTCGACGAGGCGGTGAAATACTCCCAGGTCCGCAAGACCTTCGGCAAGCCGATCTGCGAGCACCAGGCGATCCAGCTCACCCTCGGCGAGATGGCGACGCGCACCGAGGCGTCGCGCCTCCTGGTGCGCAGCGCGGCGGCCGCCTACGATCGCGGCGAACGCTGCGACATGGAGGCGGGCATGGCGAAGTATTTCGCCACCGAGTCCGCGCTGACCAATTCGATGGACGCGATGCGTATCCACGGCGGCTACGGCTACTCCAAGGAGTTCCCCGTCGAACGGCTTTACCGCGACGCGCCGCTGCTCACCATCGGCGAGGGCACCAACGAACTGCAACGCATCATCATCGCCCGCCAGCTAATCGCCCGGAATCCGGTCTGAGCGATGCCGCCGACGATGCCCCTCACCGGCCTCAAGGTTCTTGCCTTCGAGCAGTACGGCGCGGGGCCGTTCGGCACGCAGTTCCTCGCCGACCTGGGCGCCGAGGTGATCAAGGTGGAATCGCCGTCGGACGGCGGCGACATGGCGCGTGGCGTCGGACCGCATTTCCTGGAGGCGGAGGGCGCCTCCAACGCCAGCCTGTTCTTCCAGGCCTTCAACCGCAACAAGCGCTCGATCACGCTCGACTTGTCGAAGCCCGGATCGCGACCGGTGCTGGAACGGCTGGTGGCGCGCTCCGACGCCGTCGCCAGCAATCTCCGGGGCGACGTGCCGGCAAAGCTCGGCCTCACTTACGAGGCGCTGGCGCATGCCAATCCGAAGATCGTCTGCGCCTTCCTGTCCGCCTACGGCCGCGAAGGCAGCCGCGCATCGTGGCCGGGCTACGACTATCTGATGCAGGCGGAGGCTGGCTACTTCTCGCTGACCGGCGAGGCGGGAACCCCGCCCTCGCGCATGGGGCTCTCGATCGTCGACATGATGACCGGCCTCGGCCAGGCCTTCGCGCTGGTCAGCGCGGTGCTCGGCGCGCGCCAGACCGGCCGCGGCATGGACATCGACATCTCGCTCTTCGACCTCGCCTGCTTCAACCTTTCCTACCTGTCCGCCTGGTATCTCAACGCCGGCCACGCGCAGGGGCGAGTCGGGCGTTCGGGACACCCCTCGCTGACCCCCTGCCAGCTCTACAGGACCCGCGACGGCTGGATCTTCCTGATGTGCAACAAGGAGAAGTTCTGGCCGATCCTGTGCGATGCGCTTGGCCATCCAGAATGGGCGCGCGACGAGCGCTTTGCCGACTTCAAGGCCCGCCTCGCCAACCGCCCGATCATCGAGGATATGCTGGACGACGCCCTGTCGACCAAGACGACCGCCGAGTGGCTGGCGCTGTTCGGCGGGCGGGTCCCTGCGGCTCCCGTGCTCGACGTCGCGCAGGCTCTGGACAGTCCGTTTGTCGCCGAGCGCGGTGCGATTCAGGATCTGGACCATTCGGCCGCCGGACCGTTCCGCATGCTTGCGACGCCGGTCCGCGTGGCAGGCGCGGAGCCGCCGGCAAATCCGGCGCCGGAACTTGGCGCGGATACCGAAAGCGTGCTGACCGAGATCGGCTACGGACCCGACGAAAGGGTGAGGCTGCGGGATGCCGGCGTCGTCTGAACCGACAGCAGCCATGAAGGTGGCGACGAAGGTCGCCGGCCAGCTGGCGCGGATCGCGCGCCACGACGGCGACTATCGAGCCTTCATCACGGTGACGGCTGAGGATGCCCTCGCCGCCGCGCGCAAGCTCGACCACGCGGCCGGGCCGACGGGTCCGCTCCACGGCATGACGGTCGCGATCAAGGACAATGTCGACGTCGCCGGCGCACCCACGACCGCGGCGAGCCCACTGCTCCGCGACAATCTCGCTGCTGCCGACGCACCGGTCGTTGCCCGTCTGCGCAAGGCGGGCGCCGTGATCGTGGGCAAGGCGAACATGCACGAATGGGCGATCGGCCCGACCGGCCTGAGCAGCCGCGCACCCCATGCCGTCAACGCATGGAACCCCGCTCACATGCCCGGCGGTTCGTCCAGCGGCTCCGGCGTGGCGGTGGCGCTGGGCTTCGCCGACGCAGCGATCGGGTCGGACACAGGCGGCTCGGTGCGCCTGCCCGCCGCCTTCAACGGCGTCACCGGGCTGCGACCGACGGTCGGCCTGGTGCCGAACACCGGCAGCCTGCCGGTCAGCCCGCCATTCGACACGCTTGGGCCGCTGGCCTGCGCCGCCGTCGATGTCGCCCGCATCCTTCAGGTGATCGCCGGCCACGATCCCGATGACCCCCTGTCGGCCGACCGCCCTGCCGACGACTATCTGTCCGCCATGAACCGACGCGTCGCCGGATTGCGCATCGGCGTTCCGCGCGGCTGGTTCTTCGCCGACCTCGATCCGCAGGTAGCCGCCGCGGTCGCCAGGGCGACGGCGGTGTTCCGCGACCTGGGCGCCGCAATCGTCGAGATCGACCTGCCCGAAGCCGATCGGGCGGGGCCGATGGTCGCCTTCAACGTCATCCTCGTCGACGCCTTCCAGACCCACCGCGACCGCATCGCCGACCACAGGGACGCGTTCGGCGAAAATGTACTGTCTCGCCTCGACATCGGCGCCGGCATCGCGGCCGTCGACTACGCGGCGGCACTGCGCTGGATGGAACGCTGGCGGCGGCAGTTGCGATCGGCGTTCGACGGTATCGACGCGATCCTGTCGCCCACCACGCCCTGCCCCGCGCCCGCGATCGCATCCGCCGAACCCTACCTCGACACGGTGCGGCGCATCACACGGTTCACCTATCCGTGGGTCGCCTGGGGCGGACCGACGGTCTCGGTACCCTGCGGCTTTGCCGGAGGCCTGCCGGTCGCGTTCCAGCTCACCGGGCGCTGGTTCGACGAGGCGACGATGCTGCGTCTGGCGCACGGCTTTCAGGGCGCCACGGATTGGCATCTCCGGCGGCCGGACCTCTCCTGATGGGCCGCGCCGCCTATGGTCGCGTCGAAAATGGTCGGAGCATAACCCGCCGCCGCCGCCTTGCATCCGGCGATACGGGGGCCTATCCCGATGCCATGGAGAACGCCCATTCCGAGACGGTCGCGGCCCCGATCTCGTCTGCAGGCGCAGCCGAGGAGCAGCCCCGCTACCGACAGATCCACGCGATGCTGCGCGAGCGCATCGCCGACGGCCGTTATCCGGTCGGGTCCAATCTCCCCACGGAGATGGACCTCTGCGCGGAATTCGGCGTCAGCCGCTACACCGTGCGCGAAGCGCTGCGACGCCTTGTCGAGCAGGGCTTGCTCGCCCGGCGGCAAGGCTCCGGCTCGGAGGTGATTTCGGCTCAGCCGGGGCACGGCTTCGTTCACAACGTTCGCTCGCTGGCCGATCTCTTCCAGTATGCGCTCGATACCCATCTCGATATCCGTTCGATCCGCAGCGTCGCGGCGGACGAGCCGCTTGCCTCGCTGGTTGGCGGACAGCCGGGATCGCGCTGGCTGATGGTCAAGGGCATCCGCCGCACCGAGCGCGGCGGCAACGCGATCTGCGTGACGCATTCCTACATTCCGCAGCGCCTCGCCTGGTTCGAGCCAGAGATCAGGACGTGCGTTGGCCCGTTCTACGCCAGGCTCGAGGAGCGCGCCGGCGAGCCCATCGTCGATGCGGTGCAGGAGATCAACGCCGAACCCATGTCGCGCGAGATCGCCCAAGGACTTGGCGCCCGAACCGGCGACTTCGCGCTGCGCCTGCTCCGCCGGTACTCCTCGAAGGACGGCACCTTGGTGGCCTCCTTCAACTGGCATCCCGCGGTCGAGTTCACCTACCGCATGCAGCTCCAGCGCAGCCGCTCGTAGGGCCTCAGGGCCATTCCGCGAAGCTCACGGTCGGCGGCGCCTCGCCGCGCGCCGCCGCAAGCGCACGCTGCTTTCGATAGGCTCCCGGCGCGACGCCGATCGTGCGTCGGAAGAAGCTGGAGAAATGCGCCGGATCCGCGAAACCGAGCGCATGGCCGAGACGCTGGATCGTCACCGTGGATCGTTCCAGCCGGAAGGCCGCCTCTTGGGCCAGCCGCTGCGACACCAGCGCCTTCGGGGATTTCCCCGTTCCGGCGGTGCAGATCGCATGCAGCCGGTCCGTCGAGACGCCGAGCGTCACGGCATAGCGGGCGATCCTCCAGTGATTGCGGAAGTTGATCTCGACGAGTTGACGGAATCCCTGCAGCACGCTGCCGGCATCTCCGGCGCCGGGCGTGTCGGCGATCCCGCCGCCGGATACGCGCAGCGCCCCCACCAGCGCGATCCTCAGCAACGCCGACAGCACCAGCGGCGTGCCCGCCTGCGGCGTACGCAATTCGCCGACCATGGCGTTGAAGCAGCGTTCGAGCACCTGGGCATGCTCGGCATGGCCAGCCAGCGACAGCACGAAGCTGCGATCGACGATGTCGCGCAACCCGGCGGATTCGGCCTCGTCGCCGATCGCCGCCGCCAGCACCAGGTCGTCGAAGGAGGCCCTGAAGCCGGTCGTCCCCGCTTCGGTGCGCAGCCTTCCAGACCGCGGATCGCCGAGCCAGGCCAAGGCCGGACCCTCGATCGCGAACCGTTGTCGTCCGACTTCGGCCTCGCCCGTCCCGTCGGTGACGAGCACGGCCTGCCGGGCTGGCTCGTCGCTCTCGCGGTTGAACGACCAGCTGCGCGGGAACAGTGCGCTCTCGATCCTTTCCGCCTTCATTCCATATCCTTAGCCGGCAAGAGACCGGGCGCTCCGGTCACAAAGACGCTATCAACCAGATATTTGCTACAAATAGCCAGATTTTCGCATTTCCGAAACAGGCCCGGCTCCTGTTGTGTTCTGATCGGGCCAAAGCGCGGTCTCCCGGGAGGAGCCTTGGGACTGCGCCGGCACGCCCCAAGAGCGAAGCATCGCGGCTTTCCGGGCAAACGTCCGGGCAAGGGAGGAGCCGACATGAACGTCATGGCCCGCAGTTCGGTCGTCCCGAACGCACCCGAGCGTTTCTTCATCGGCGGCAAGTGGCTGGAGCCGATTTCGAGCGCACGGCTCAAGATCATCTCGCCCGTCACCGAGGAGCTGGTCCTCAGCTATCCCGAGGCGGGTCCGGCCGACATCGACCGCGCCGTCGCCGCGGCGCGCGATGCTTTCGACAACGGCCCATGGCCGCGCATGGCCGCTTCGGAGCGGGCGCGATATCTGCGCAAGGTCGCGGACCTGCTGACCGAGCGGCTCGACGACATCGCCTATTCCTGGACGCTGCAGGTCGGCGCGCCGATCATGCTGACCAAGAAGCTGGTCGGCCAGAACCCGACGCTGTTTCGCTATTATGCCGACCTGATCGAGACCTACCCCTTCGTAGACGATCGCAAGCGCGACGACGGCGGCAAGGTCAAGGTGGTGAAGGAGCCTGTCGGCGTCTGCGCGGCCATCACCCCCTGGAACGCGCCGCTGGTGCTGCTCTCCTACAAGATCGCCGCGGGCCTGGCCGCCGGCTGCACGATGGTGGCGAAGCCATCGCCCGAGACCCCGCTCGAGGCCTACATCCTGGCCGAATGCATCGAGAAGGCCGACCTGCCCGCCGGTGTGTTCAACCTGGTGCCGTCCGGCCGCGAGGGTGGCGACCATCTCGTCCGCCACAAATGGGTCGACAAGGTCGCCTTCACCGGCTCGACCGGGGCGGGAAAACACATCGCGCAGGTCTGCGCCGAGCGGCTGGCGCGCGTCAGTCTCGAACTCGGCGGCAAGTCGGCCGCGGTGTTCCTGGAGGACGCCGACTTCAAGGCGGCGTTGCCCAGCCTCATGGTCTACACCATGCCGATCACCGGCCAGGTCTGCTTCTCGCTCACCCGCATCCTCGTGCCGGAGAAACGCAAGCAGGAATTCCTGGACATCTATCTGGGGGCGGTCTCGAACATAAAGGTCGGCGACCCGTTCGACCCGGCGACCCAGATGGGGCCGCTCACCATGGCCCGGCAACGCGCCCGCGTCGAAGGCTATATCGCCGCCGGCCGCGCCGAGGGCGCGAAGATCGCCTGTGGCGGCGGCCGGCCCAAGGACCTCGACAAGGGCTACTTCATCGAGCCTACCGTCTTCACCGACGTGCTGCCCGACATGAAGATCGCCCAGGAGGAGATCTTCGGCCCGGTCGTGTCGGTCATTGCCTACGCCGACGAGGACGACGCCGCGCGCAAGGCCAACAACTCGTCCTACGGTCTCAACGCGTCGGTCTACTCGGCCGATCCGGAGCGGGCATTCAGGATGGCGCGAAGGATCCGCTCCGGAACCGTCACGATCAACGGCGTCATCATCGATCCCAAGCATCCCTTCGGCGGCTACAAGCAGTCAGGTATGGGACGCGAAGGAGGTCCCGAAGGTCTCGAGAACTATATCGAGACCAAGACGGTCCAGTTCGCCTGACGGGACGAGCGAGGCAGGCGGGCGCGATGCTGGAAAGGACGGCTCAGGTCTATGGCGCGGTGGCGGTGCGTGTGCCGACCGCCGGCATCGCGGAGGCCAGGCATGCGGCCAATGTTGCCGCCGCGGCCTTTCCGAACTGGTCGTCGACTGGCCCGGCCCAGCGCCGCGCCCTGCTCGACCGCGCCGCCGACATCATGCTCCGCCGCGCCGAGGACTTCATCCGCGTCATCACCGCCGAGACCGGCGGCATGCGCGAATGGGGCGAGTTGAACGTCAGGCTCGGCGCCTCGATCATCCGGGAGGCGGCCGCGATCGCCACGCAGATCGCCGGCGAGGTCATCCCCGCCGACAAGCCCGGCCTGCTCTCCATGGCGATCCGCCAGCCCTGCGGCGTGGTGCTGTCCATGGCGCCATGGAACGCACCCGTTGTCCTCGGCTCGCGTGCGCTCGCCGTGCCGCTCGCCTGCGGCAACACGGTCGTCTTCAAGGCCTCCGAACTGTGCCCCGGCGTGCATTCCCTGCTTGGCGACATCTTCGCCGAGGCAGGCTTCCCGGAAGGCGTGGTGACGGTGCTTCACAATGCCGAGGACCATGCGACGGAGGTCGTCGAGACGCTGGTCGCCCATCCGGCCGTGCGGCGTGTCAACTTCACCGGCTCGACCCGCGCGGGCCGGTTGATCGCCGGCATCTGCGCGCGGCACCTGAAGAAGTGCCTGCTGGAACTCGGCGGCAAGGCGGCGCTGATCGTCCTGGACGACGCCGACATCGACGAGGCGGCGCGCGCGGCGGCCTACGGCGCCTACTTCCATCAGGGCCAGATCTGCATGTCGACGGAGCGGCTGATCGTCCACGAGGCGGTGGCCGACGCCTTCACCGCGAGGCTCCGCGACATCGCCACCGGCCTGACGCCGCACGATTCTGGCTCCCCGGCGGGCTGGTTCGGGCCAATGATCGGCGAGCAGGCGGCGCTCCGGGTCAAGGGACTGATCGACGACGCGCTTCGCAAGGGCGCGCGTCTCGTCGCCGGCGGCGGGCAGCGCGGCGCATTCCTCGAGGCGACGATCCTGGACGGCGTCACTTCCGACATGCGCGTCTATCACGAGGAGACGTTCGGACCGGTTGCCTCGATCATCCGCTTCGCCGATCTGGACGAGGCCGTCTCGACCGCCAACGACACCGAGTACGGGCTCGCCGCATCGGTCTTCAGCAGCGACGTCACGCGCGCGCTGGACGTGGCCAGGCGACTGGAGACCGGCATCTGCCACATCAACGGCTCAACGATCCACGACGAGCCGCAGATGCCCTTCGGCGGCATGAAGTCCTCCGGCTATGGCCGCTTCGGCGGCAGGGCCGGCATCGACGAATTCACCGAACTCCGGTGGATCACGATCCAGAGCGGGAAACAGGATTATCCGTTCTGATGAGCAGCCGACGCGGAGAGCCGCGTCATTGGACAAATGGGAGGAAGGACATGAACAGACGCATGATGATCGCCCTCGCCGCCTCGGTGGCCGCGATGGGATTGGCCTCGACGGGCGCGTTCGCCCAGGAGACCATTAAGCTCGGCGCCAGCGCGGCGAAGACCGGGCCGCTCGCGGGCGGCGCCGCCATGACCCACTGGCCGAACATCCAGCTCTGGATGAAGGAAGTGAACGATGCCGGCGGCCTGAAGGTCGGCGACAAGCAGATGAAGATCGAACTCGTCGAATATGACGACAAGACCAATGGCGAGGAGGCGATCAAGAACATCCAGCGCCTGGCGACGGTCGACAATGTCGACTTCATCGTCGCACCCTACTCGACCGGCCTGAACATCGCCGCCGCGCCGATGATCGCACGCTACGGCTATCCGCATATCGCGACCACGGCGGCGACTGACGGCGTGAAGGACTTCGCGTCGCGCTGGCCGAACTCCTTCTGGATGCTCGGCACGTCGACGCAGCTCGCCAACGGCATCGTCTCGACCCTGACGAAAATGAAGGAGAAGGGCGACATCGGCAACAAGGTCGCGCTGGTGAACGTCGCCGATGCGTTCGGGCTCGAACTCGTCGGCGCCGCCAAGCCGGCGCTTGCCGCCGCCGGATTCGAGATCGTCTACGAGACCTCGTATCCGCTGGGCACCCAGGACCTCGCGCCTGTGATCAGCCAGGCCAAGGCCGCCGCGCCGGATGCCTTCATCGCGTTCTCCTATCCGGGCGACACCTTCGCGCTGACCGAGCAGGCTCAGGTGCAGGACCTCAACGTCGGGGTGTTCTACACCGGCGTCGGCACCGCCTTCCCGCCCTTCGCGGGTCGCTTCAAGGAAGCCGCCAACGGCGTCATGGGCATCGGCGGCATCGACAGCAGCGATCCGAAGGTCAAGGCCTACATCGACATGCACAAGTCGGTGATCAACGCAGACCCGGATTACTGGGCGAGCGCGACGACCTATGCCGGCCTGCAGATCCTCGGCCAGGCGATCGAGAAGGCGGGCAGCCTCGACAAGGCCGCCGTCGTCGAGGCGATCAAGACGGGAACGTTCGACACCGTCATCGGCCCGATCTCGATGCCGGACAACGTCAATCCCAAGGTCTGGACCGTCGGGCAGTGGGACAACGGCGTCTTCAAGGCGGTCGCGGCCGAGGGCCTCGGCACCGCCGCCGAGCCGGTGAAGAAGGCAGGCTGGAAGTAACCTTACGATGCGACCGGCGCGGCGGATGCTGTCCGCCGCGCCGGATAGTGCCCTAGGCTGACACCATGAACATGCTCATCACCGGCATATTGCTGAGCGGCACCTATGCGCTGATCGCGCTGGGGCTGACGCTCCAGTATGGCGTCGCCCGCATCATGAACCTCGGCAACGGCGAGACGCTCGTCGCGGCCTGCTTCGTCGCCTTCTGGCTGTATACGGGCCTCTCCATCAATCCGCTGGTCGGCCTGCTGATCATCGCGCCGGGCGCGTTCGTCCTGAACTGGGCGATCTATGAGGTCGCGCTGAAGCCGCTGGTCCGCCGCGCGAAGAACCGTGGGCAACTGGAGGGCGATTCCATCCTCGCCACCTTCGGCCTGCTGTTCCTGCTCCAGGGCCTGATGCTGCTCGCCTTCGGCGGCGAGTATCGCTCCTACACCTTCCTCGCCGAACCTTTCGCCATCCTCGGCAACTCCTACGGCTTGAACCGCATCGTCGCCTTCTTCGCCGCCGTCCTCATCGCCGGCGGACTATGGTTCTTCCTCTATCGAACGCGCTACGGCACGGCGCTGAGGGCCGTCGCCGTCGATCCGAACGCCGCAAACCTGGTGGCGATCGACGTCGGCCGCGCCGCCGCCTTCGCCTTCGCGCTGGGCGGCGCGCTCACCGCATGCGGCGGGGCGCTGCTCTCGACCTTCTATACGTTCAATCCGTCGATGGGCGTCGTCTTCACCATGAAGGCGCTGATCATCGTCATCATGGGCGGCGTCGGCGACATGCGCGGCGCCGTGCTCGCGGCGGTGATCCTCGGCATCTCGGAGACGATGGTCGCGAGCCTCATCGACCCCGGCCTGACGCTAGCGGCCACCTACACGCTGTTCATTCTCGTCCTGCTGTTCAGGCCGCAGGGCATCTTCGGCAGGTCGCCGTCATGACCCCGCTTTCCCGCGACGAGATGAAGACGCTGGCGATCGGCGTGGCGCTGGTCGCGTTGGCGGCGCTGCTTCCGCTCTTCGACCAGGGCTTCTACCTGTCGATCTCCACCAACATCATGCTCTACGCCGCGCTCTGCACGGCATGGGCGCTGTTTTCCGGACCTACGCACTACGTGTCGCTGGCGACGGCAGCCTTCTACGGACTTGGCGCCTACTCCGTCGGTCTCGGCATCGACGTCCTGCCCTATCCGCTCCTCGTGGCTGTCGCGGGCGTCACCGGCGGTCTGGTCGCTGGCCTGGTCGGCGCCGCGACGCTGCGCATCTCCGGCGTCTACTTCGTCATCTTCACCTTCGGGCTCGCCGAACTGGTGCGCCAGCTCGTCACCTGGACCCAGACCAAGCTGGCGACCGCGATGGGACTCTACGTCTTCACCGATTTCGTCGAGGAGCACATCTACTGGATGCTGCTGGCGCTGACCGCCACGATCTTCGTCGCCGGCTTCCTCATCGGCCGGTCGCGGCTCGGCTTCGCCATGAACGTGATCGGCAACGACGAGACGGTGGCCCGCCATGTCGGCATCGACACGGCGCGCTCGAAGATCGCGCTCTTCATGATCTCCGGCGCGTTCATCGCGATCGCCGGAGCAATCACCGCGCCTCGCTACACCTATATCGAGCCGCCTTCGGCGTTCAATCCGATGATCTCGTTCCTGGTCGTCATCATGGCCCTGCTCGGCGGCACGAAGCGGCTCTGGGGGCCGCTGGTCGGCGTCATTCCCTTCACCATCGCGATGGACTTCATCTCGGCGCGGTTTCCGAACCATACCTCCATCGTCATCGGCCTCGCCTTCCTCGCCATCGTCTATTTCATCCCGAGCGGCATCACCGGACTGATCGAGCAGGCCCGCGCCCGTATCGAGGCGCGGCGCGCGAAGATCGGCGCGGAGAAGACGGCATGACCGCGCCCGCCCTTTCCGTCTCCGGCGCCCGCAAGGCCTTCGGTGGTCTCGTCGCGGTCAACGACGTCTCCTTCGACGTGCGCGAGGGCGAACTCTTCGGCCTGATCGGCCCGAACGGCTCGGGCAAGACCACGCTCCTCAATCTGATCTCCGGTGCGCTGCCCCCGACCGCCGGCGAGATCAGGCTCTCCGGCGAGCCGATCTCGGGTCTCGCCCCGCACCACATCGCCAGGAAGGGGGTCTCGCGCACCTTCCAGCTCGTGCGCGTCCTGCCCGGCCTGTCGGCCGAGGAGAACGTGATGGCCGGCGCGGTCTTCGGCCATCACCGGCTGTGGGGCGACGAGGCGCGCGACCGCGCCAGTTCCCTGCTCGACCGGGTCGGTTTGCGCGGCCGTGCGCATCTCCCGGTCTCGGCCATGACCTACATCGATCAGAAGCGCGTCGAGCTCGCCCGCGCGCTGGCCTCCTCGCCGAAACTGCTGCTGCTCGACGAGTGGCTGGCCGGCCTCAACCCGTCGGAGCTGAAGGTCGGCGTCGACCTCGTCGCCGGGCTCGCGCGCGAGGGCCGCACCATCGTCATGGTCGAGCATGTGATGGACGCGATCCGCACGCTGTGCGGGCGCTGCGTCGTCATGAACTCCGGCCGCAAGATCGCCGAGGGGCCGGTCGCCGCCGTACTGTCCGACCCCGAGGTCGTTCGCGCCTATCTGGGGGACGACGACGATGCTTGAGATCAGCGACCTGGGCGTCCGATACGGCCGTCATGTGGCGTTGCGGGACGTCTCGGCGCGCGTCGGCAAGGGCGAGATTTGCGTGGTGCTCGGCGCCAACGGCGCCGGCAAGTCGAGCCTCCTCAAGGCCGTCGCCGGCATGGTGAAGAAGGAGCCGGGCAGCCGCGTCGTCATGAACGGGCACGACATCTCGGGGCTGAAGCCCCACGCCATCGTCGAGGAAGGCATCGCGCTCGTCCCCGAGGGCCGCGGCATCTTCGGCGACCTCACCGTGGCGGAGAACCTCCAGCTCGGCGCCTTCGCCCGCCGCGCCCGCAGCACCGAGAAGGCGACGCTGGACAACGTCTACCACCTCTTCCCGCGCCTCGCGGAGCGCCGCCGCCAGGTGGCGCGCACCATGTCGGGCGGCGAGCAGCAGATGGTGGCGATCGGCCGCGCGCTGATGTCGAGGCCGGACGTGCTGATGCTGGACGAGCCCTCGCTCGGCCTCTCGCCGCTGCTCTCGAAGGAACTGTTCAAGTCGCTCTCGTCGATCGCGGGGACCGGCGTCGGCGTGCTGCTGGTCGAGCAGAACGCCAGGCTGAGCCTCAGGATCGCCAGCCGCGGCTATCTGATCGAGAACGGGCTCATCACCGGCGAGGACAGCGCAGCGGCGCTGATGCGCGACCCCGCCGTGGTCAATGCCTATCTGGGCGGCGCGGGCCGCGGCGGGGCGAAGACCGTCAGCCTGCCGCCCGGCTTCGCGCTGCCCTCCGGGCTTGAGGGAATCGGCCGCCTCGTCGGCGATCTCGCCGCGCGCGCGGGCGCCATCCAGCAGGCCTTCGTGCGCGCCGTCAGGCGCGACGGGGCGGCCGCGAGCGCCTTCGTCGGCCGCTACGACGCCAGCAAGGAACCCGACCCCTGGGCGGCCGTCGCGACCGCCGAATCGGCCTGGCGGCCTAATCCTGTCAGGGTTTCCGGCGACGGCCTCCGCCTCGCCGGCGAGGCGGAGGCGCTGGCGCGCCGGGCTTCCGAACGCCTTGCGACGCATGTTCGCACGGGGAGGCTTTCGACCGGCTCGTCGTTGCCGCTCATCCCCCGGGAGGCTCCTGCCGCACCCGCCGGGCCCGAGATGGCGGTCGACGCGCCGCCGCCTCCGGCTGCGGTCAGGCGCCTTCTCGGACCGTCCGCCGAACCGCCGACGATGCGCCGCCACCCGGTCGACGCGGAGGCGCTTGCCCGCGACGCCGCCACGCGCGCCTCGCGTCACATGCGGCGCGCCCGCGAGGCGGCCCGACGCCCCGCCGCCTTCACCGACATCGCGCTGACGCCTATGGCGGCGCAATCCCTCGACCCGGCCGTGCTCGCCGAACGCGCTACCGCGCGGCTCGCGGCGCACGTCCGTGCAAGGCGCGTCGCCTCGAAACCCGTCGTCGCGGGAGGCCATGCGCTGCCGCCGCCCATCGTCGTTCCGGACAAGACGCACCCGCTCATCGGCCACAACAGCGCCGGGGCCGAACTGCAGGATACCGAAATCGAGGACCCGGGGAGCATTGCCGCACCTTTGTCCGACCCGGCTGACTCGGACACCCTCGCCACGCGCGCGGCTGCGATCGCGGCCGCGCATCTGGCCGAGCGGCGCAAGGCGCTCTCAGTGTTCCGCTATCCCGCCCGGCCGCAGGCTGAAGGCGCAAGGATCGACATCAAGGACCCCGCGAAGAAGACGCGGACGAAGCACAAGGAGGCTTGAGATGGCCCGCACGTTCGAAGGCATGTACATCGGTGGCGGCTGGGCGGCGACGCGCCAGACCTTCAAGGACTACAACCCCGCTGACGGCTCGGTCTGGGCCGAGGTGCCGGATTCCGGCCGCGCCGAGACGGCTGCCGCGATCGAGGCCGCGCACGCCGCGTTTCCGGAATGGTCGAAGCTGCCCTTCTCCAAGCGCGCCCACGTCATGCACAAGGCGGCCGAGATCTGGGAGAAGCGCCGCATGGACATCGTCGACGCGATCCAGGCCGAGGGCGGCGGGTGGTTCGGCAAGGGCATGTTCGAGACCGGCTATGTGATGGAGATCTTCCACGCCGCCGCCGGCTCCGTCTGGCAGCCGACCGGCGAAGTGCTGCCCTCAGAGTACGGCAAGGTGTCCATGGCCGTGCGCCGGCCGATGGGCGTCGTATCCGTCATCAGCCCGTGGAACTTCCCGTGCATCCTGTCGGCGCGCGGCTTCCTCTTCCCGCTCGTCGCCGGCAATACCATCGTCTTGAAGCCATCCGAGGAGACGCCCTATCTCGGCGGCCTGCTCTTCGCCGAGATATTCGAGGAGGCCGGCCTGCCAAAGGGCGTCTTCAACGTCGTCACCTGCTCGCGCGAAAACGTCCGTGAGGTCGGCGACGAGCTGATCGAGCATCCTTACGTGAAGGGCATTTCCTTCACCGGCTCGACGGCTGTCGGCCGGCAGGTCGCGGCCAAGGCCGGCGCGCATCTGAAGAAGTGCTGCGTCGAGCTCGGCGGCAAGGACTCGCTGATCGTGCTCGAGGACGCCGAGATGGAGCGCGCCACCCAGGCCGCGAACTTCGGCTCCTTCATGCATCAGGGCCAGATCTGCATGTCGGTCGAGAAGGTGCTGGTGCACGAGAAGATCTTCGACGATTTCCTCAAGCGCTTCGTGGAGCGCGCGTCGAAACTCAAGGTCGGAGACCCGACCAAGAGCAAGGAGCACATCATCGGACCGCTCATCAACGACAGGCAGGCCGCCAAGGTCCGAGAGCAGCTGGAGGACGCCATCGCCAAGGGCGCCAAGGTCGTGCTCGGCGGCAGGATCGACGGCCGGTTCGTTGAGCCGACCATCCTTACCGGCGTCACGCCCGACATGAAGCTCTACCAGGACGAGACCTTCGGCCCCGTCGTTCCGGTCATCCCGTTCCGCACCGATGACGAGGCGATCCAGATCGCCAACGACACCGAATACGGTCTGTCGGCGGGCATCATGACCCGCGATGAGGGCCGTGGCCTTGCCATCGTGAACAAGCTGGACACCGGCAACTGCCACATCAACTGTTCGTCGGTGAACGACGAGCCGCATGTGCCCTTCGGCGGCTTCAAGGCGTCCGGCGTCGGCAAGCATGGTGGGCGCTGGTCGCTGGAGACGTTCACGGAGACGCGCTGGATCACGCTCGACCGCGGCGGCCGGCCCTACCCGCCGATGTTCTGAGGCGATTTGCGATTCCTCTCCCTCCGCTCAGCGGGGGGAAAGGTGGTTCGCGAAGCGAACCGGTGAGGGGGTGGCGGACCCTCCCTCCCAAACCCCGACCGACCCTGTAGCATCGGGCGGCGATTCGGGCTGGACGGAGGAAATTGCGTGACGGTGCTCGTGACCGGCGGAGCCGGCTACATCGGTAGCCACATGGTCTGGAGGCTGCTGGACGAAGGCGAAGACGTCGTCGTGCTCGACCGGCTGTCGACCGGCTTCGACTGGGCCGTGCCGCGCGAAGCCGAACTGGTGGTGGGAGACATCGCCGACCAGCCCCTGGTGGAGGCCACCCTGAAGCGGCGCGGCGTCGACGCGATCATCCATTTCGCCGGCTCGATCGTGGTGCCCGAAAGCGTCGCCGACCCGCTCGGCTACTATCTCAACAACACGGTGAAGTCCCGCGCGCTGGTCGAGAGCGCGGTGCGCGTCGGGGTGCCGCATTTCATCTTCTCCTCCACCGCCGCCGTCTATGGCACGCCGGCGCGTATCCCCGTCGACGAGGGACAGCCGACGAACCCGGAATCGCCCTACGGCACGTCGAAGCTGATGACCGAGATCATGCTGCGCGACACGGCCGCCGCGCACGGTTTCAGCTATACGGCGCTGCGCTATTTCAACGTCGCGGGCGCCGATCCGGAGGGCCGCACGGGACAATCCACGGCGGGTGCAACCCATCTGATCAAGGTCGCGTCCGAGGCTGCCACGGGCAAACGCTCCCATATGGAGGTCTTCGGCGTCGACTATCCGACGCCGGACGGCACCTGCGTGCGCGACTACATCCACGTCGCCGATCTGGCCGAAGCCCACTGGCTGGCGCTCAGGCGCATGCGTGCGGGCGGCGGCAGCCTCACCGCCAATTGCGGCTATGGCCGCGGCTATTCGGTGCTGGACGTGATCGCGGCGGTGAAGCGCGCGACGGGCAGCGACTTCGAGGTCAGGTTCACCGGCCGCCGCCCTGGTGATGTGGCGACCGTGGTCGCCGATGCCTCGCGCGCCCGGGCCGAACTCGCCTGGGTCCCGAAGCTCGACGACCTCGACCGCATCGTCGGCGACGCGGCGCGCTGGGAAGAGGCCTTGAAGCGCCGCAACACCTGAAACGGCGACCCCCGCCCGGTCTACCCGACGCGAAAATTGAGCCAGGGTGGCAGCCGCTCCCAAAGCAGCACATGCACGACGAACACGAGGTTCATGAGATGCAGGACCTGAAGCACGACGAACAGTCGCCATCCTCGACGGACGCGATCGGCCGAGCGGCGACGCCTGATGACGGGTTCGACGCGTCTGAACACCTGCCAGTATGAACCGACAAGCGCGACCAGGAACGCAGGCACTGTGAGGCTGAGCGTCTTCAGCAGCCTGTCGCCAAAGGTGGCGTCCGCATCGAAAGTCCTGATGTCGACCCAGGAATTGGCGCCGACGAAGTACTCCGGGATCAGCAACAGGGCGCTGATCAGCATCAGCTTTGCGAAATACTTGACGAAATAGTCGGCGAATGAGGCGTAGCCGCCCGGGAGCGACCCTGCCGCCGCCGCGCCGAAGGCCGCGGCGAGGGCCGTGGCAAGGATGCTGAGCGCGAGGGCTGGCGGCAGGAACGCCACCGCGAAATGTTCCGCCTCGACACGGATGCGCATGCGGAAATTGAGGAACACCATCAATGGCAGGCTGAGCACGACCACGAGTTGCGCCATGGTCGGCGCGCTCTTCCACCGCCGCCAGGGGAGGGCCGACGCGGTGGCGACCGACTGGATTGCCTGCATCATTGGGGAAGCTTGAAAAGGCGCGGCGCGCGCCTGACGTCTTCGTGCTGGAGGAAGGCCCTTACAGTGATCTGGTCGACATAGCCGTCGACGGCCAGGGTGAACGGAATGCAGGCGACCCCTCCGGCTTCCTGGCGTATCTTCAGCGAGGTCTTCCAGAACTGCAGCTTCGAGTCGGTGGCGCCGTAGAGATAGGAATTCAGGGCTTCGAGCCTGTCGGGATAGTCGGGGACCTCGAGCCAGTCTTCGATGGCCTGTATCTTCCCGGTCGTGTCGTATTCGACGATCTTCCGCTGGTAGACGTCGGTCTCGACCGCACCGAGATATGGAGGGACCGGAACGCCGACCGTGTCGATGGCCCCATTGCGAAACAGGTGGACATGCGGATACGCGCCAGTCTCGAAGAATCGGGAGGCGACGATGCCGACGACCGCGTGGCGATGGCCATAGCCCCGGGTGTCCGAGACGAACATGAACTCGTAGGCGTCCATCTCGACCACCGGTTCGTCGCCCGAAGGCTTTGAGCTGACGACCGCCGTCGGCATGCCGGAGATCGAGGTGCTTCCCTGCCTCCAGCTTTCGCCGTCCTTTGCATAGATTTGCCCGACATTGAGGCAGGTCACGCCGGGCATGAGCCGCCCGCAGGAGGTGGCGACGTCCCGGTGGTTGATGGCGATCTGGCCGGTGACGGGGCACTGCGCGTGCGCCGTGAGCGCCCCCGCGAATTGCGCCGATAGAATGAGTAGTAAGAGACAAGCTGCCGGTTTCATTACGCGCCCGCAGTTCGGAACCGCAAAAGACACGCCGCTCCAAGCATAGAACCATACCTTCGGAGTTTAGGCAATTGGAGCCGCGCTCTGGCATTTGCGACCTTCGGCGTCTGCCGGGCGAGCGGTGGAACCGGACATGCGGTCCTGCATTGTATTCCGATGACCACCGAACCGAAGACCACGCGATCGCGCGCCCCCGATCTCACGCCGGACGGACGTGCCCGCCGCGCCCGCGGCAATGGCGAGCCGACGCGCCGCGGTGACGTCGATGAAGCGCACGATCCGCTGATCTCCGGCGACGGGGGCCAGAAGGGCTACGCCAACACCGACGAGGCCGCGCCGGACGGCGACGGCCTGGTGCGACGGAGCGACGAGGGCGATCGCCCGATCACCTGACTGGCATTATGGCGTGCGGCAACGCCGATCGGCGACGCTGGACTATTGCTCGCCTTTCGAGACCTGGCCCCGCAGAAACAGCGAATCCTGGTCGAAGCCGTCGGCGCGCAGCCTCGCTTCGTGCCAGTCCAGATCCTGCTGTCGAAGCAGGACCCCGTACTGCCGTGGAGGCAGGCCGAAGCGTGCCCGGAACGCGCGGCTGAACTGGCTCGTGCCCCCGAAGCCGCAAAGCCTGACGATGTCCATCATCGACCGCTTGTCGCCGCCGTCGGCGAGCAGGAGCCGCAGGGCTTCGTCGAGTCGGCGTTTCAACAACACGGCGCGAATGCCGCCTTCCCCGGCAAGGAGCCGATAGAGCGACGCGCGGGAGACATGCGTGCGATCCGCTATCTCGTCGGGCCCGAGCGCGGCGTTGTCGAGATGCGCATCGATGTAGTCCAGCGCCGCCTTCCTTCTCGACTTGACATGGTTGGCTTCCTCGGCCAGTCGCGTCGCGCGTGCGAACGCGGTTGTCAGCGCCACGATACCCTCGATCGCCGCCTCCGCTTCGCTCACCGTCAGATTGTCGGCCTCCGCGAACAGGGTGCGTATCGCCGCGCCGATCAGCTGCGCAGCGCCGCTCCCACGCGTAAAGACAAGTCCATGCGGCTCCAGCGACAGGAGGGCCGCCGGCACGCTCTCGCGCGCAAGGATGACGATCAGGCTCGAATAGTCGGTCGTCACGCTGTGGAATGGCCGTGCGTAGTCGACGATTTGCACATCGCCCGCCTCGACGCGGCCGCGCCGTCCGGCCCATTCGTTGTCACACGACCCTTCCAGTTCCAGATAGATGAGCAGTTGGTCGGGACTCCTCGCGACCAGCGCCGGTCCCCGCGTCATGATGAAACGCGTGCCCTGAGACCGCATCAGGATCGCACGCGGCGTTTGATAGGTACGGGTGGAGATGGTGAAGCGTGCTTCCTCGGACGGAGCCGGCAGCGACAGCGTGTAGATGTGCGCGAAGGACTCGCAGAATTCCCGCCAGAACCGGGGACCGATTTCACTGTTCGGATTGCTGTCGAGACCCTGCAGCCGGGGAGACAGGTCCACATGCGCCTGATCCGCGGTGGATGCCGAAGGCATGCGACTTCGCCAATCGATGGGAGCGTCCCGCTTCATGCAGCTACTTTGCACTCTGCCGCCGCATTATTGAAGGTCCTTGACGCGAATCGACCCGTCCGGAGCGAGGGCCGGGCTGGCTGGCCGACGAGAGACGGGATTGGGGTCGCCAGTGTGGACGAAGTTGACGGCCGGGATCAGCTCGTTGACGCGGCGTCTCACGCCGTAGCGCGTCCCTCGAGAGAGCCATCCAGCAAAAATGATGCTGGAAACCAATGCGTTGACACGACGTCTCAATCATTGCCGCAGCGGTGGTTCGCGCTTGAAATGAATGACGGGATGACCGCTACCTTGTGTTGTAGAGCGGGCATCGAGCGACGGTATTGCGACAGGGCCGCTCCCCTTGAGGGAAGCATGACGTGATCGGGTTGGATGGAGTATCGGCGGCGGCTTTGTCCGACGCGATCGGCGCGATCTATGATTGCGCGCTCGATCCGAATCACTGGCCCGACGCTTGTCGAAAGATAGCCGATCTGTGTGAAAGCACGGCCGGCGGCATCTGCGTTCACGATCTCCCACACACGCGGAACGATCAGCTTTTCGTGTTCGGATACACGACCAGATTCCTGGAGACTTTGGGCGTGCACTACGCACACAGCCCGATGGCGGCGGCAGACGTGGTCGCCAACATCGGCGATGTCAAAGTGCTCTCCATTGAGAGCGAGGGACTGACCGAAAGCCGCTTCTTTCAGGACGTGCTCGAGCCGTTCGGACTTAGGGACATCATCTGGTTTCCCGCGTTGCGGACGGATGGCAGGATGGCGTCGATGCACGCCTCGCGGCTCGATCGGGCGCCTCTCTACACCCGGCGCGAGATGAACCTCTTTGCCCTTGTCGCTCCCCACGTATGCCGCGCGCTCGCCATTTCCGACGTGCTCGACATCAAGGCGCTCCGGTCGGATATCCTCGAGAAGACTTTGGATGGCCTTGCCGCCAGCGTTTTCCTTACGGCGCATGATGGCCGTGTCGTCTACATGAACTCCACGGCGGAGCGCCACGTCAGATCGGGCACTTCCATCCGGATCGTGAACGATCGCATCTCCCCGACGGACCCCGGCGCCCGCGCGGCCCTGACAAGGGCCATCGAGAAGGCGTCACGCAGCGATGGCAACTCGGATTCAGGCGACTACTCGCTGGCGATTCCCGAGCTCGGCGGCGCCGGCTTTGTTGCGACATTGCTCCCGGTCGATCACGGCAGCCGTCGGAAAGTCGTCGCGCCCTATTCGGCATCGGTGGCGGTGTTCGTGAAGGATCCCGCGGAGCAGTCCTTGATGCCCGGCGAGGCCTTTGCCCGGCTTTACGGAATGACGGGTGGAGAGTTGCGGGTGCTGATTGCGCTCGCCCAGGGATTGGGCGCAAAGGAAGCGGCCGACAAGCTCGGCATCAGCGAGCCGACGGTTCGCACCCACCTTCAGCGCACGTTCTCCAAGACCGGCACGACCCGGCAAGTCGATCTGCTGCGCCTGTTGCAGAATGCGACCGCGCCGATCCAGCACAACGCGCCACGGCCCTCCCGCTCCTTGACGGCATAGGGCTGGTCCGCGACTGCCGCAGCCTGGCGGCAGGTTCTGCGCCGTCACGCGTCCCTGTCGCCTGCTTGCGCCGGATCCCGTCGAGCGGACCAAACCCCGCGGACAGGGCGCGGGCCGCCCGAATTGTGCCAGGCCATCATTTGTTCAGATGACGCCGATGCCGTGGTCGATCGCCTAGCCTCACGCCCTGACGATTGGCGGGCGCGATGGGACTTGCGACGAACGCTTCTGAAGCCACGCTTGCCGACGCCCCGAAGGCGGAGCGTCCGGACGTTCTTGTCGCGCCTCTGATCCTCACCGGAGTCTTCGCCGCCGCGCAGGTCGGCAAGGCGATCATCTGCCTGCCGGACATTCGAGCCGAGATGCATCTCGGCCTCGATCTCGCGGGGCTGATCGTCGCGGTGTTCGCAACACTCGGGGCGCTGGGAGGGGTCGGCGCGGGCGCAATCGTCGCGCGCATCGGCATGCACAGATCGCTCGTCGGCGGCTTGTCGGCGATCGCCGCCGGAAACCTGCTTGGCTCATATGCTCCCGACGCCACGACGCTGCTCCTGGCGCGCGTCGTGGAAGGCATCGGGTTCTTCAGTGTGGTGTTGTCCGTGCCGAGCCTTCTGGCCGGCCGCCTGAACGGATCCAGCCGCAACTTCGTGATGGCGCTATGGAGCGCCTACATGCCGACCGGCATCATGTTGATGCTGTTCGTCGCTCCAGCCTTGCCTGCGATCGGATGGCGGAACCTGTGGCTTGCCGACAGCGTCTTGGCCGTCGCGATCATGGCGTTCTGGTGGGTGCGCCTTCGATTGGATCCGCCGACCGCGACCGTGGGGTTCAAGAGGCGTCCTGTCATCTCGATCAGGCGTGTGGTTGACGTGCTCGGTGAGAAGCGTTGTCTCGCCGCGGCGTTCGCCTTCTTCGCCTATTCTTGCCAGATCTTCTCGATGTCGTTTGCGCTGCCGCAGTATCTGACGTCGGCACATGCGATCTCGGTCGCGAACGCCGGATTGCTCAGTGGGCTCATCCTGGCCGTTTCCGCGGCGGGACACATCTCATCCGGTTATCTGCTGCGAGCCGGACTGACGATCTGGTGGTGTGTCGCGATCGCCTTGCTCACCTTTTCCGTCCTCAGCCTTTGCATCTACAGCATGGCTCCTTCCGCGTCGGCCGCCGTCATCCTCGCTGCGGTTTCGCTCGGCGTCGGCGGCCTCGCTCCGGGCGCGCTGTATGCGAGCGCGCCGCACATATCGCCTGCCGCCGACGACATCCCGATGACCATCGGCCTGCTTCAGCAGGCGAGCAATCTCGGGCAATTCGCTGGGCCGATGATGGTCGGAGCGCTCGCGGCGCATTTCGGTTGGTCGTCCGCTTCGTTTGCAGTGGTACCGATAGCCATCGCCGGTTCCGTGGCATGCCTTCTGCTGCGCGGCGCGGAAAGCAAGTAGCCGCGCGCCGGCCTAGTCTGACGCCCCGCTACCTCATGCGGTCAACGGACAGCGAAGCAACAGGTCGTGGCTCGAACGTCAATGTCGGCCCTCCGACAGCGTTGACCGGGGGCGGGGGCAGTCGCGCCGCCTGCGCGAAACGGCGAACAGCCGAGGGCCGCAAACGCAAAAAACCCGCCGGGAACGCCCGACGGGTTTGATTTGGTTGCGGGGGCAGGATTTGATCACAACTTGCGCCCCGAGCAAGTAAAGATGGTTGCGGGAGGGCGCGTCCATCATAACTTGCCGCCGGACGGCCGGCCCATGGGACCGGCCGACGTTGGCGAAGTTGCCAAGCAAGTAAAGGTGGTTGCGGGGACAGGCACCTATCTTCACTTGCTATTTCGATCAGCGGCGTAACCTGATCTGCGGATGCGAATGATGTCATCGACCGGCTCATACCTTTAAGCCGGTCGTGTCATTGGCCTGCCCATATGCTGAACCGCAACGAGATAGCACCAAGCATCGGGACGGAAGCCGTAAACCTGCGCCTAACCGCCGCTCGACAACGATTGCCCGTTTCGGCGCGCCCCGTCGGGGTCCGACGGTAGTCACGGCGTCTCGGAAATCGGGCAGACCGTCCTAAAACACGGCGGCTTGGGACTTCGTAACCGCTGATCGTTGATTGATACGGATTACGTGCACATTTCCATTCAACGGCGTTTTGGGCGGCGTGTAGCCTCGACATAGTGCTTTCAGGCGGTTTCGGTGTGCTCAGAAGGCGGGATTGTCGCCGGTCATGCCTTCACGGCGGCGATCAGGCCTTGCACGCCGACAAGGGTGATTGCCCTTTTGATGTTGTAAGCGAGCGCCGTCAAGCTGAACTCGCCACGGACATTTTCCAATCGCCGCATCAGGAATGCGCCCTGGTTCATCCACTGCTTGATCGTGCCGAATGGATGTTCGACACTCTCTCGCCGCAGGTTGAGAATGTCGGGCCGAGCTTCGAGACGAGCGGCCACGCGGTCGAGCACTGCCTCATTCTCAAGGCGGGTGACGCCGCGATAGGACTTGGACGTACACGACGGACCCAGCCCGCAGCCCTTGCAAACCTTGCGGTCGCAATAGATCACCTTAACGTTCTCGCGCAATTTCCCGTAATAGCGTAGCTTGAGCGTCTGGTCTGCCGGACAGGTGTACGTATCTGCTGCAGCGTCGTAACGAAATTCCTCTTTGGGAAAGAAGCCCTGAGCTATCGCGGGACCGCGGAGCGGCTTTGGCACATAGGCGGTGATGCTGGCATTCTCGCAAGCCTCTATGTCCTCGATCTTGAAGTAGCCCCGATCGGCGACCGCCTCGATCGTCTCGACGCCGAGCGTCTCCATCGCCGCCTCGACGGTCGGGGCCAGAAGGCCGAGGTCGATCACCTGGTCGCACACCTCCTGCTCGGCGATCAGCTTGTGCTTCGTGTCCACGGCGAGCTGGGCGTTGTAGCCGACGCCGACTTTGGTCATTCGGGCCATGGCGCGGGCGTCGGGATCGGTCAGCGAGATCTGGTCTTCGCCGGTGCGGTCCAGCTCCTCCAGCATGGCCTTGTGGCGGGCGCGCTTGTCCTTGATCGCCGCGATCTTCTCCGCAAGCTTGCCACCGGAGCCGCCGCTCTCGACGCCACCGCGATCCTCCTCGGCATCGCTGGCGTCAAGGCGCTTCATGTAATCGGCCAGCTTCTCGTCGGCCTCACGGATGAACTTCGACAGCGCCGAGCGGGTGAAGTTGCGGTCCTTGTTGTTGACGGCCTTGATCCGCGTGCCGTCGACCGCCAGCAAGTCGCGCCCGAACAGGTCGAGCTGGCGGCACAGGATGACAAACTCTCGGAACACCTTCCTGAAGGCCGAGCGGTTTATACGCCGGAAGGCGGCGATGGTGCGGAAGTCCGGCGTCAGGTGACGCAGCAGCCAGATCGCCTCAATGTTGCGATGAGCTTCGGCTTCCAGGCGGCGGCTGGAGCGCACCCGGTTGACGTAACCATAGATATAGAGCTTCAGCATGTCGGCCGGATCGAACCCCGGACGCCCCGTCTCCTTCGCCACCACTCGCACGAACCCGGCGGAGGCAAGATCGAGGCCGTCCACGAAAGCCTCAATGAAACGAACCGGGTTGTCCGGCCCCACATAGTCGTCAACCACCTCCGGCAGAAGCAATAGTTGCGAGCGATCGATTCCTGAAAGTTGTGCCATACACGCAATCTATCATGTACGATCACCGGCAGGAATCGCCATCCGCGTTTTGGGGCGGCCCCCCGGGGGCGCGACGGCACCTTTCGTACAGAATGACCACGATCTATTTTGCAACCCATCCCGAAGTTATCATCGACCCGGCTATTCCTGTGCCGGACTGGCAGCTTTCGGAAAGAGGTTGGTCCCGGATCAAGTCGTTCTGTGCGCGTCCTGAACTTTTGAGCGTGAGCGACGTGTTTACCAGCAGCGAGCGAAAGGCGATGGATTGCGCTGAAGCGCTGAAGGCAGCGCGGCAGCTTGCGTTTAAGATCGACGCACGGCTTGGTGAGAATGATCGCTCATCGACCGGGTACGTCGAACCACCCCGCTTCTGGGAGATAGTAGATCGCTTCTTCGACAGACCAAACGAGAGCGTCCTTGGATGGGAGCGAGCCATTGATGCCCAGTCGCGGATCAAGGCAGCCGTGGCGGATTGCGTCGCGAGCCGAAAAGGTGGTGGCAACATCTGTATTTTCTCTCACGGCGGGGTCGGCACGCTCCTTCTCTGCGATCTCATGGGCGAACCAATATCGAGGAAACGTGGACAACCCATATCGGGTGGCGGCTGCTACTTTGCGTTCGATGCGGAAACAAGAACGTTGATTCACGGCTGGCAGGATATCGCGTCGGCTTAGCGCGCATGTGCTTGGTTAGTGTTTTGGAACGGTCTCCGGGAAATGCGGCACCTTCTCGTTGGCGTCGCGCCAGTTCCCCTCAGTGACGCCGAAAGCTTTCAGCGTCATTTCGACCGCAGCCAGCTTGCGTCGATGAAACGCATGTATCACCATGATGTTCGAGATCCTTGGCATGTGCCCTAGCCATGCGGTTCAGCAAAGTCTTGGCCGAGTCGTAGAACGGATTGTTGCGGTAATTGGTGACGGAAGCTTGGGAACCATTCCCGGCCTTTTCTATGCCGACCGCTCTGGCGACAGTTGCCGATCATTATCCTGGCAC
The DNA here is from genome assembly GCA_050184585.1 of Rhizobiaceae bacterium. GTDB lineage: Bacteria > Pseudomonadota > Alphaproteobacteria > Rhizobiales > Rhizobiaceae > JBFXAF01. The sequence continues at coordinate 62,523 of JBFXAF010000013.1, forward strand.
TGCTCGGCCAGCACGTTTTCGGCAACTACCTGCTTGAAATACCGACGTGTGGCCGCGTCCGCGCCTGGTCCGAGCTTAAACCCGATGTTTTTGGCGGTTAACTGCGCGCCATCTTTGCCGAGGAGGCGGACCGGCTCCAGCGCTTTGCCTGTCTGATCGGTGGCGATCACCGGCGGCTTGCCGCCGCTTTCCCACTTGTCGCCCCACTGCATGAGCGCAACGAGCGCCGGCAACAGCTCCTGCCCCTTGTCGGTCAGTGTGTAGAGGGGGCGCCGGGCGCTGCCCTCGCGCGCCAGGACACCCGCCGCAGTCAGTGCGTCGAGCCGCGCGGCGAGGATATTCTTCGCGATGCCGAGCCTCTGCTGGAACTCGGAAAAGCGGCTCGCGCCGAAAAGAGCTTCACGCACGACAAGGAGAGACCACCAGTCTCCAACAGAGCCGAGGGCTCGCGCGAGTGAACAGTTGAAGCGGGAGAAATCGGTCTTGCCAGGCATAGTTTCATTCTGCTACCAAATGATGTTCGTTTCAAACTGAAACCAAATGCTTGTGCAACAAAAGGCGCTCTCATGGCAAGGGTAGACGTTGCGGATGGTCTCGGCGCGGAAGCCGGCACGTCCTTGATGCGGCCGGCAGGCCTGCTTCTCGCGCTGGGGTCAGCCGGCGTGGTCCTTACATCGATCTTTTATCTGCTGTCGCCGCCCCACGCTGCGGCGCCCGTCATACCTCCGAATTTGCAGGCCGCGCTGGAAGGTGCTGTAAGCGGTGCGGCAACGATGCGGGGCGCCGGTCTTTCCGGCGTGCCGGGCGACATGCTGATCGCGGCCGCCGGCCTTTCGATCGGCCTTGGCGAAGCCCTGCGCGGCCGCGGCTTGGCTACGCTGGGCTGGTTCCTGGTGGCGCTCAGCACGATGATCTTTGCTATTGTGGACGCTCTTGTCGGGTTCGTGCTGCCGCCGACAGCCGCCTCCGCGCCCGAGGCTTTCCCAGGCGCAAAATATCTCTTCGACATCTTGTTCATCGCCGGCACATTCACATTCGGGATCGGTGCGATATTGGCGCTTTGGCCACGCCGCAGGGATCCGGAGATCCGTCTGCCTCGCTTTCTACTATTCCCGGCCATCATTTTTGGCGCTGTCGCGGCATTCGGCGGGATAGCAGGCGGGCTAGGGGCAAACACATACCAGGTAATGGGGCTCGGCATCCTCGGCGGCGCGCTCGTATTCACATTGATTGGGGTGTCGATCGCTCGGTTCGGGGAGATCTGACGCTCAATCAACCGTTCGCGCGGGCCTGGCCCGTCGGTGATCTGTCCTGGCAGCACGTGATTCTGTCGATCTCGGCGGAATCGATCGCCGGCGCTCTGCCAATGTTTCTTCCCGTGCATGACGGGCTGAATCTCAGAGCAGGCGCGAGGTTGGACCCGGCCGCATTCGCGACGAACGGTGTGGAGCATCGCGGCGATCGCCTCATGGCTGCATGGTCGCGGCCTTGCCGGTGACTCGCTGCCTCTCGATCACGATCGTTTCGATCGCGCTGCTTGCCCGGCCGATCGAAACCGCCGGACGGCGTATGTTTTCCTGATGCTGGTGCCCGGGCCATTGCTCGGACTGGCGGCTTTGAGGCGGCTTACCGTGACGCCGACACAAGGGACGCGGCTAGTTGCGGCTATCGTGACATCGAGGCGCGCAATCGACCGGGCCTCATCCGGACCAAAACCAGGCGACCCTGCCGATTGCGCATCCGCCAGACATGCAGCCTACATGGCGCCGACCGCTTTCAGTTCCTCAGGTGACCCAAAATACGAGTTCTTCAATTCACGCTGATTTTCGAAGATCGATCCCGCGAATTTGGCGACCGGCAGGGGCAGCCGAACCTCTACCTGGGTCAATCGGGGCAAGACCGGGTCGTTGTCGCCGCACAGCAACAGATCGTTCCAGGCTTCCCAACTCGCAAGCTGCTGGCTGCCGACCAGCGGCCAGGCATCCGCAGCCCGGTATTGGTACAACAGAAGTCGTCTGGATCTGGTCGACGTGTTGACGGCCGAACCATGGATCGTGAGCGCGTGATGGATGGAAATGCTGCCTGCCGGGCCGGTGCAGGCAACAGCTTTGTCGAAATCCACACCACTGGTCACCGGGTCAATAGCGCCACAAAACGCCCCGTTGGTGTGATGATCGTACACCGGGCCCTTGTGGCTTCCGGGTACGCACAGCAGCGGCCCGTTCTCCAGCTCGCAGTCATCCATCATAATACCGACAGCGCACAGGTCCGCGTTCGTGTGCGGATAGAAGGCCCAATCCTGGTGCCATTCTACCGCCCCGCCGAAACCTGCCTGCTTCATGTTGAGCTTGGACGTATCGAACCGGATGGCAGGACCGATCAGCTGCCGCAGAATCGCGAGGATGCTCGGATGCTTCATCACACCGTTGTACATGGCATGCTGGCTGTGCGGGGTCTTGATGCGCCGTACACGCGGCTGATCGCTCGAATGTCCCGGCTCGAGGTCATAGACATCGTCATGCGCCGAAACCGCGCGCGACTTTTCGACGAACTCATCCGTAATGCGCCGCAGTTCCGCCAGTTCGGAACGCGACAGCACACCCTCGACGACCAGAAACCCGTCTTGCTCGTAGGCTTCTCGTTGGGCATTGCTCAATTGCATGGAACTACTCCTCCTTCAGACTATATAGACGCTACCCCAAGGAGATGAAAACGTCAACATTCTTTGGTGCATTTACTCTCTGAAAATACAGGATTTCTTTATATGAAAACGATACCACAAAATGAGGCTTCAGCGATGCGAAGCGCGACTATAAACGACATAGCGCGCGACGCCGGGGTCTCCAGCGTCACGGTTTCCCGGGTGCTCAACACGCCGGACCTCGTGAAGCCGGACACCCGGCACCGTGTTGAGCAGAGCATGCGGAAACTCGGCTACACGCCGAATCTGGCGGCAAGGGCGATGCGGACGCGCGCCACTCACACGGTGGGGTTTCTGGTTCCTGACATTCTCTCTTATGCCAATGCAGCTGTAGCACAGGCGGCGGAACGGTCCCTGGCTGCAGAGGGGTATGGCATGATCCTCGTCAGCAGCGACTACAACCGCGACCGGGAGCTTCGGGCGCTGGAAATGCTGCGCACACATCGCGTGGATGGCTGCATCATTTATCCATGTGATGAGACAGATGACCGCGTGCTCGAAGCAGTCCGTCATCTCGGCATTCCCTGTGTCGCGCTCGACCGGAACTTCTCGGATTTGACCGACACCGTGCTGAGCAACCATGCCGACGCGATGCGGGACGCCGTGCGCTACCTCATCGACCTTGGACATACGTCTATCGCCCTCCTGCTGGCCGATCTTCAGGTGCGGCCGAGCTTTGAGCGTCGCCAAGCGTTCGAGGCCGTGATCGATGCCGCGAAGCTCCCCCGACAACGCCAGAAGATCGTCCTCGTGCACCCGGACGAATTGCAGCGGTACCAAGCGGATGAACTCTTCGAGGAGGATACCGTACCGACTGCTGTCATCGTGGAGGGCAGTCGTCTGCTTCGCAGCGTGGTTGCATCCATACGGCAGCGGAACCGCCGGGTTCCCGAGGATGTCTCGCTGGTGGGTCTCGACGTAGACGACGTCGCCACAACAATGACGCCGGAACTCACCAGGGTGAGCAGGAACTACAGCGACATCGGTCGGGTTGCCGTCGAGCTCATGGTGCAGCGCATTCGGTCGAGATCCGCCTCGCGACAAAGCGTCATACTAGAATCCACCGTGCTATTGAAGGGCTCGTGCGCACCGGGTCCCCAGCGGCAGTAGCTCGAGCACTCGGCGTTCAGCCTGGCTCCTAATGACAGAAGAAGAGTCAGGATCGGACGTATGTCTACAACAAGCCTCGCGCGGCCAGATTGCGCATCAGCGCGCCCGCGCCAAATGCCCATGGCGGACATTCCGTGGACAGTGACACCATGTTCCGCAGCGTGCCCAGGTCGGCATTGGCAATCGTCACCATGTCGCCGATCCTGTGGGTAAATCCCTGACCCGGCGCGTCACGATCCTTCACCGGAGCGAACAGCGTGCCGAGAAACAGCATGAAGCCGTCCGGATATTGATGGTGCTGGCCAATCGTCTGGGCGACCAGATCGAGCGGATCGCGGCTGATCTCGCTCATAGAGCTTTCACCGTCGAGGACGAAGCCGTCTTCGCCCTCGACTTGCAGTTTGAGCTCGGCGCGGCGCACATCATCAATGGTGTAGGTTTCGTCGAACAGCCTGATGAACGGTCCGATGGCACAGGACGCATTGTTGTCCTTGGCCTTGCCGAGCAGCAGGGCCGATCGGCCCTCCACGTCCCGCAGATTAACGTCGTTGCCGAGCGCGGCACCCCTCACCCGGCCGCGGCTATCCACGGCGAGCACGATCTCAGGCTCGGGATTGTTCCAGTTCGACATGGGATGCAGCCCGATCGGGACGCCGTAACCCACTGACGACATCGGTTGGCTCTTGGTGAAAATCTCGGCGTCGGGACCAATGCCGACCTCAAGATATTGCGACCAGATGCCTTCCTCGATGAGAGCCAGCTTGATCTTCGCCGCCTGCGGTGAGCCAGGAACCACATCGCCCAGGCTGTCGCCGATCAGTTCGTGGAGGTGGGCACGGATCGCCTCGGCGCGAGAGGCGTCGCCCGCCGCCTTCTCCTCAATAACGCGTTCGATCATCGAGCGCGCGAAGGTAACGCCGCAGGCCTTCACAGCCTGGAGATCGCAGGGAGCGAGCAGCGCATCCACCTCCTCCAGCGGGCCGATGTCGTCGCCGTCTGCCGTATCGACATAGGCAATCAGATCCTCGCGTTCGAGGAGAGCAGCCATCGTCGGTGTTTCTCTAGAGGTAATGTCGACAAGGCGGCCTGATTGGATCTTGACGATCGCAGGCCCATCCGCGTCTACCCGCCAGAGCCGGCCGACGAATCGGCCCGTTCGCGCAACATCCGGCTGGAGCATCATCGGTCTTCTCGCTTTGCCCCAGGTCTTGTCAGTGGTTGTGGCGCGGAAGCTTTTCGGCGATCTGCCGGAAAACAAGCGCCTCCTCGATAACCGCGCCATCAGCCAATTGGCCGACCGTCTTGCGGTAGATCGCCTGCCAGGGCGTCTGGCTTTCCGGCACCGGCGGCGCAGCGTCAAGCCTGCGCCGCGCGAGTTCGGCGTCGTCGACCAGCATGTCGCAGCGCTGCAGGTTGAGGTCAATTCGGATCACATCGCCGGTGCGCAGGAGAGCCAGTCCGCCGCCTGCTGCACTTTCCGGCGAGGCATTGAGGATCGACGGAGTGTCGGCGGTACCCGACTGGCGTCCGTCACCGATGGTTGGCAGGCTGGTGATGCCCTTGCGTATCAGCGCATCCGGCGGCTGCATGTTGACGACCTCCGCCGAGCCCGGCCAGCCGAGCGGACCCGCACCGCGTATGACGAGGATGGTACGCTCGTCTATCGCGAGGGAGGGGTCGTTGATACGCGCGTGATAGTCCTCTGAACCCTCGAAGACCACCGCGCGACCTTCGAACACGCCTCCCCGGTCCGGATCAGATAGGTAACGTCGGCGGAAATCTTCCGAGATCACACTGGTCTTCATGATCGCGCTGTCGAACAGGTTGCCCGCAAGCACGAGGAAGCCTGCGCGCTCGCGCAGCGGCCGGTCGTATGCGAAGATGACATCGCGGTCGGTAGTGCGGCGACCTTCAAGGTTCTCGGCCATGATTCTGCCGGTGACTGTCATGACGTCTCCGTTGATCTTGCCGGCCTGCAACAGTTCCCACATCACCGCCGGGACGCCGCCGCCGCGGTGGAACCGCTCGCCAAGGAAGGCGCCTGCGGGCTGGACATTGGCCAAGAGCGGCACGTCGTAGCCATGCACCTGCCAGTCATTGGACGAGATCGGCACACCCGCATGACGGGCGATAGCGGCCAGATGCGGCTGCGCGTTGGTCGAGCCGCCGATGGCCGAGTTCGTGACGATTGCGTTGATCACCGCCTCGCGGGTGATGATCCGCGACGGCCGCAGATCCTCGAAGGCCATCTCGACGATGCGGCGGCCGGTGCGGTAGGCCATCTGGCCGCGCTCGGCATAAGGGGCAGGGATCGCCGCGCAGCCGGTCAGGGACATGCCCAACGCTTCCGCCAGGGCGTTCATGGTCGAGGCGGTGCCCATTGTGTTGCAGTGGCCAAGGGAGGGCGCGCTGGCGGTCGCCCGCGCAATGAACTCCTCTTCATCGATCTTTCCGGCCGCAAGCTTGCGCCGGCTACGCCAGATCACGGTGCCGGAGCCGGCCAGTTCACCCTCATGCCACCCATCGAGCATTGGCCCGCCGGAAAGCACGATTGCCGGAATGTCGACGGTAGCGGCTGCCATCAGGGACGCAGGTGTGGTCTTGTCGCAGCCGGTGGTCAGAACCACGGCGTCGATCGGATACCCGAATAGAACTTCGACTAGGCCGAGATAGGTCAAGTTGCGATCCAGCGCCGCCGTGGGACGCTTGCAGTTCTCGAAGGTAGGGTGGACAGGGAATTCGATGGGGATGCCCCCCGCGTCGCGGATCCCGTCGCGCACCCGGCGCACGAGATCGACATGCACGCGGTTGCAAGGATTGATGTCGCTGCCGGTCTGCGAGATGCCGATGATCGGCTTGCCCGAGCGCAGCTCCTCGGGCGTGGTGCCATAGTTCATGAACCGCTCCAGATAGAGTGCGGTCATGTCGATATGGTCCGGATTGTCGAACCAGTCCCTGGACCGGAAGCGTTTCTTCTGGACCGGCGTGCTCATGGCTTCCCCCTCCCTCTCTGGTCTTCATCGACCGGAACCCCCCGGTCGTCATCCCTGAAACCGTCACCGTGACCGAACCCGTCACGCGGCGGTCGAAGCCTGCCTTCGATGGAAGGGGCTCGTCCGAGATTGAGGATAAGTCCCGAATGATCGACATCTCCGTGGCGGTCGATCAGCGCCGCAAACAAGGACTCCAGTTGTTCACTCAATGGAAGGTGCAGTCCGTTGTCTCGGGCATACCGGCATGCGTTGCGTATGTCCTTCAGATGCGTGCTGGATCGCCCGCGCGGTTCGAAGTCGTTGCGCACCATGCGAGGGCCCAGTTGTCGAAGCACAGCGCCGTCGGCGAGCCCGTTGCCTATGGCACCCAGAAATACTTCGAGATCGAGGCCGCCGCTTCTCGCTAACGCAATTCCTTCGCTGACCCCGCCGATCGTCAGTCCAACGATGAGCTGATTGGCGAGCTTGGCGACCTGTCCCGAGCCTGCGGGCCCAAGATGCACCGGTCTCCCAAGCTGCCTGAGGACGGGAAGCGCATCTTCAAATGCCCGGCATTCGCCACCCACCATGATCGCAAGGGTACCGTCCTCCGCCCCGGCCGTCCCTCCGGATACCGGTGCGTCGAGATGGCGGATTCCGCGCGCGGCCAGCCGTATCTCATGGTCAATGGCCTGCGACGGCGCGACGGAGCTCATGTCGATCACCGTGCAGCCGGGCCTCATCGCGCACGCTGCGCCGCGTTCGAACAGAAGATCGGCGACTGCGGCGCCGTCGGTTAGCATGGTGATGACAAAATCCGACTCCTCAACCGCAGCCTCGACACTCTCCGCCACATGCAGGCCCGTAAAGCTCATCCCTTCCAGCTTGGCCGGGCTTCGGTTCCACACCGTGACGGCGCCGAACGCCTGGCCGATGCGTTCGGCCATACGCCGACCCATCAACCCAAGACCCATGACGGTTACGTTCATCTTCCGCCTTCCACACCGTGATTCAGCTCGTCTCCAGCAACGGCGACGCATCAACATTCAGCGCGCCAGCGGTTGCCGCCACATCATTCACCGTCTCCGCGGAGAGCAAGATGCCGTTCTCCGCGTAATAGCGCTCGATATCGCGCTCGATATCGCCCGGTACGAAAATCCGGTCGACGCCTTCGCGCCGCCGCGAATTGCGCATCTCGTCGATCACTGAATCGAGCCTGTGCCTGAATGTTTCGAGGGGCGTGAATGCAGCGATGTCTATGGCCATGAAGAATTGGCCGTCCATTCCGGCCTTCGCCCCGTCGGTCATGTTGCCTAGCTCCGTTCCGTAGGCAGATCCCGACAGGAGCGAGGACATCAGGCCGACCGCCATCCCGAGCGCGATCCCCTTATGGCTGCCGATCGGCTGAATCAGCCCATCCATCGCCTTTCTGGGATCTATGGTGGGATTGCCTCTGCTGTCGAAAGCCCATCCCTCGGGAATCGGGCTGCCCTTCTGCGCGTAGACCCGGATCTTCCCGTGCGCCGTCGCTCCGAATGCGAAATCGAACACGAAACCTCCGGAGCGGTCGCCGGGCATCGCGACCGAGACCGGATTGATGCCAACGATTTTGTCGATGCCGCCGACCGGCGCCATCGTCGGCAGCGCGTTCGTGCCGCAGATTCCGATCATGCCGGCTTCGGCCGCTTGCAGGCTGTACCAGTCCAGCGCGCCGCAATGGTTCGAGCCTCCCAGTGCCGCGAGAGCGACGCTGTGAACGCGGGCTGCCTCGATCGCCTTGCGCATGGCGAAATACCCCCCGATCTGGCCCATGCTGTTGCCACCGTCGACAACCAGGGCAGCGCTCGCTTGCGAAACCAGGCGCGGCTTTCCCTTGGGATCGACTCCTCCCACAGTCAGCTTGCGGACATATTCCGGAACGCGAATGACCCCGTGGGAATGGATGCCTCTTCGATCGGAATGGACGAGCGAGGCGGCCAGCAAGGCCGCGTCTTCCTCATCCATCCCGCACGCCTGAAAAATCCGGCGCACGACGGATTCCAGTGTCTGCGCCGCCACGCGGCGATCAGTTTCGGCTGTCGGGTAAAGGGCCATCTGCGCGCTCCTGTCTGTGTAGCGAAGTGCCGAGGCGGCGTTAAAACGCGCCTGGCCGTTCCCGCCTGAGAAATGGTGCCCTGCCCGCGACGCCGCGAGGCAGTTGTTCCACGCCAGCGTCGATTCCCTGGATGCGGATGTCGGACCATTCGATCGGATAGCCCATATGCTGGAACAGGGCGAACGAGCCGACCTCGTGCCGCGGCAAGTGGGGCGGGACCGCCGAGTCACGCTCGTGGCAAAGCCATATGTCCGGCTCCGGTGAGCCTTTGGGCCATATGCGGAAGGCCACGCTGTTGACCCCGTCCTCGAAGGTGATGCGGTGGCGGACGCTGTAGGGAACGCCCCGCTCCACCTTGAAGGCGACCGGCGGGTGCGTGGCGATGGCCCATTCGTCGGGCTGGCCCGAATGGTCTCCCCAGGCCAGGAAGCTTCGCGCCTGTCCCGTGGGCGTGATTACGGCCATGCCGGCGCTGCACCAGCCGACCCTCAGGCCCCGCGGCGGGCTGCCCTCGATCATTCCCGCGAAGAAATCGGAAAGGCCAAGCCATTTGGCGTCCCGCGTCTCGATGAAGCGCACCGTATAGGTCGCCTCCTGGCTCTGCGCGGGCGGCCCGATCACCAGCAGCGCGTCGGGCGCCACCGGCGCCCGCGAACGGATCACATTGGCTGCCCTATCCAGATCGAATGCGCCGTTGACCGTTTCACCGACCTCCTGAATGGAGGAGAAGGCCGACAGGTCCGCGAGGTCCAGAGGCAGCGCCGGTGGGGTCGGATCGTAGTCGAATGTCATTTCTGCGGCGCGCTTGCCAAGACCGTCGTCGATCGTCAGGGCGAGCGCGTTCCTGCCGGGCATCAGGCTTTCCGTCGGTATCTCGATTACGAACTCGCCCAGATGCCGGCAACGGAGTTCGGCCGGAGAGGCTTTGTAGCCGTTGAGCCAATCGACACCCTGATCCGGTATCGTCTCGACAAAGAAAGGGATCTGGCCACCGCCATTGAGCCGGCAATCGGAGCGGACCACAGGCGGGCGAAGATCGTCGATCTCGCCCCTGATCGTGATGCAACGCCACCGGCGACGAAAGGTCTGTTCGACCCCATATGTGAACCTGATGGTCATGATCATGCTTCCATTTACGAACGACGCGGGCCGGACGACATCAATTCCGTTTCTCCGCATATCGGGCTTCCAGCATGTGGATGAGCCGGACCAGCGCCTCGTTGAAAGGCGCCTTCAGCCCGACACGACTGGCCGCCTTCACGACCGCACCATTGATGGAATCGACTTCCGTCCGGCGCCGACCTTCCACGTCTTGGAGCATCGACGACTTGGCGTTGCCAGCATTGGCCGAAACCTGCCAAAGCTTTTCGATCGGGTTCTCGTAGGGGAGCGTCACGCCGATCGCGCGTATGACGGCGAGCGTCTCCTCCGCGAGTGCCTGCGCCCAGTCCTTCGATTCCTCGTGGGCAACGATCTCACCCGACCGGTAGCCGGTCAGCGCGCAGGTGGCGTTGAACACGGCGTTGATGTACACTTTGGACCATATACCGTCCATGATCCTGTCGGTTACCTCGACTGGGATGCCGCCATCGGTAAGGACTTTCGCAATCCGGTCGACGCGCTCGCTGCGGACCTGGTCCGGTTCGCCGATGGTGGTGACGGCGGCGTGCGTATGCGTCACATGGCCCGGTCCGTTCAGCACCGCCGAGTGGAAGGTCGTGCCCAGTACCACCCTGCCTTTGCCGGCCACGGCTTCGATCAGCTCATGGTTGCCGTATCCGTTCTGCAGGGTCAGGAAGACCGTGTGTTCTCCCGCGGCCTTGACGGCTGCGCGGGTTGCCTGTTCGGTCTGATATGATTTGACGAACAGCAGCGCCAAGTCGGCGGGAGCGGCATCACCAGCGTCGCAGGTTGCCTTCACGCGAACGATCCGGTCGCCGCCATGCCCGTCGATCCGCAATCCATCGCGATTGATCGCATCGACATGCTCGCGCCAACTATCCACTAGCCATACGTCGATCTCATGCTCGGCCAGGACCGCGCCAAAGCTTGCGCCCATGGCGCCTGCGCCAACGATCATGATCCTCATTTCACGCCTCCTCCTCATGTATCCGACCCAAGCCCCGATCGCTCGGCTATCCCGCCATCAGGGTCGTACGACCGTTGGATCGACACCAACCCTGGCGGCAATATCGGCGAGCGCCTGGCGCGTCGCGGCGGTCAAGGGAATGCCCTCGGATCGGTACAGCCGTTCGGATTCGGCCGCTCGCTCGCCCGGCACGAGAATCCGGCTTACGCCCGGGGCCGGCTGGCTCGCATGGATCTGGCGGACGATCCCGTCGATCCGCGCCTTGAACCTTCTCACGTCCTCGAAGGCTGCCACATTCAGCACGAGGACAAACTGGCCGTCCGCCCCCGCGGTGGCTCCTTTCGTCAGATCCCCGAGCTCGGTCCCGTAGGCGGCGCCAGACAGCAAAGCCGACAGGATGCCCACTACAAGCGCTATGCTGGTGCCCTTGTAGCCGCCCGCGGGCAGGATTAGTCCCTCGAGCGCGCGTCCAGGGTCGATGGTAGCATTGCCGTCGGCGTCGGTGGCCCATCCCTCGGGCAGTGGCCGGCCGAGCTGCGCATGGATCGCGATCTTCCCGCGCGCCACCGCGCCGAACGAGGTGTCGATCACGATCGGAGTCTCCTCGCCGGCGGGAATTGCTATTCCAATCGGATTGATACCGAGGATGCGATCGATGCCTCCGAACCAGGCCATGCTGGGGACGCTGTTCGTCATCGCGATCCCAATCATGTCGTGCGCGAGAGCGAGCACCGGATAGTAGCCCATGGCTCCACAATGATTGCTCCTGCCGATGGCCGCGACCGCCGCGCCCATTTCACGCGCCCGCTCGACCGCACTTTCCATCGCGAAGGCAACCGCCAGGTGACCTTGCCCGTTAGCGGCGTCAATCAGGAGAACCGCGCCGGCATCCCGTTCGACCTTTGGTTCTCCCTTCGGGTCCACCTCTCCCTTGAGCATCCGCATGATGTAGCCGGGCACCAACGCGCAGCCGTGCGAATACGCTCCCCGCAGGTCGGCGCAGACGATAATTTCTGCCAGCCGGGCGGCATTTGCACCCGGCACTCCTGCCCCGGTAAACAGATCTCGAATGAAGCCCTGGAGGCGGTCTGCATCACACCTCGACTGTTCAGTATCGACTAGAGAGGCCATAGCAAGTTCCGATTCACTCTTCTTGAATTTACGTCAGACTCCAATAATTCCTGATCACAGCCATCAGGTGATCGTCCATCGCGCTAAAGGCCCCAACCGGATCGCGCGCGGCGATCGCCTGATAGATGGCCTCGTGTTGTTTGAATACCGATCGTTGGTAATCGTTGTCGGACTGACCCGATGCCCGCTGCTCGGTCAGCCACTCCGAGAGGCCATCCAGGATGGCGAGAATCATCGAATTACCGACCGCAACGGCTATGGACCGGTGAAACGCGACGTCGGTGACTACAAATCGCTGGTGATCGCCGATCGCCTTCTCGTTCTCCCCAAGAGCCCGACGCATTTTGTCGAGCGCATCTCTCGAAGCGCTCATGGCTGCCTGCCTCGCGAGACCTGTCTCGATTATGCGGCGCATAAGCTGAAGCTCGCGAACCCCGTCACGTGTGCGGAGCATCAACGCAGCAACGCCGCCAAGCTCACGGAACACTGTCCGAGGGTCCGGCTCTATGACGCGCGCGCGCGCGCCGGTCGCGAGCGAAACAAAACCCTCCCGTGATAGGGTGAACAGCGCCTCACGTACGCTCGACCGGCCAGCGCCAAACCGCTCGGATATCTCCCGCTCCGAGGGGAGCTTGTCGCCGACTTTCAGACGCCCTTCGAGAATCGCCAGCCGGTAGTGATCGGCGATCGGCTGGAACCTGCGCAACTGGCGGTCACCATCGGAGCGAGAGCCCTCGCTGCCTGCCTTTGCCGTACTAGCCCCGGGAATGTGCTCGTCCATACTCATCGTTCGATGATCCGGTTAGTCTAAGGTGCAGTCAGGCTGCCTTGACCGGCCAGCCCTGCCACCACTTGCCGCTCCACTAGAAGGCACGCCTGGTACTTCGGGGCGCGCCACCCGCGCCGCTTCCGCCTCCAGGTGATCGTAGTCAATGGGCGGCCCGTGCAGAGCTTGCGCACGCGCCTTCTCCAGCCCTTTCACGAGAAGTGCCAGGGCGTCATTGTACGGGGTCGAAATCCCCAGCGCCCGGCCCTCGCGCGCCACCGCGCCGTTAAGGGCGTCGATTTCGGTTCTCTTGCCGGCCTCTACATGCTGCAGCATGGACGGCTTGTTAAATTTCTTCCAGCACTGTTCCTTGACCTTGCGTCGGATGGCGTCGGGGTCGAGGCCGATACCCTTGGCGGCCAGAACCGCAAAGAGTTCTTCGAGGAGCTTGTCCTGAAAGGCTTCGACGGGCGGGGTTCTGGGAATCTCGCCCTGCCGAAGGCCAGTGATAGCGCAGACGGCGTTCACCGAACTGTTCAGCACCCACTTCTCCCAGATGAGCAGTTCGATGTCGTCCACGATCTGCGGGTCGAGGTCGGCGCGTCCAAACAGCTCGGCGAGCAGGTCGAGCCGGCCCGTGAGCGTTCCGCCGCGCTGGCCAATCCATGTCGGCCCGGCATGCGTATGGGTGGCATGGCCTGGCCCTCTCAAAGCGGCGCTATGATACGAAAGCCCGCCCATAACACGGTCGCGGCCGAGTACACGGTCGAGTTCATCGAGATTGCCAATGCCGTTCTGGAGCGTCAGCACGAAACCATCGGGCGCGAGTATCGCAGCCGCCGCGGTACCTGCGGCCGCCGTCGAATTGGCGTCCACCAGCACGATCACCAGATCGGCGCCGACGATTTCCGACGGATCGGTGGTGGCCTTGACATGGCTGCGGATCTCCCCGCCGATGCCGTCCAGCAGCAGTCCGCTATTGTTAATGGCGCGGACATGTTCTTCCCACACATCCACCATTGAGACGTCGAACCCGACCTGTCTCAGACGAGCTCCATACAGGCATCCCATCGCACCGGCGCCGATGATGCAGATCTTCATGTTCCTTTTCCTCGATCTACCATCCGAAGCTGCGATACCAGAGGGCCAACTCCGGGAAGAAAATGATGAGCGTCAAGCCGACGAGCTGCAGGGCTATGAAAGGCAGCAGCGACTGGAATATCTCCACAAGCTTGATATGCGGGGGCGCGACGCTCTTGAGGACGAATGCCGCCGGCGCAAAGGGAGGCGACAGGAAGGAAACCTGCATACTTACGCAGAACAGTATGCCGAACCAGACGGGATCGAAGCCAAGCGCGGTAACAATGGGGACGAAGATCGGAATGGTGAGGAAAACGATGCCGATCCAGTCCATGAACGTGCCAAGCAAGAAGAAGCATAGCATCATCAGCCCGATGATCCCCAACGGCGACAGATCGGTCGAAAGGATCAGATCTCGGAAGAAACTGCGGCCCCCCGACAGATTATAGACGCTGACCAGCACGCTGGCGCCGAACGTGACCCACAGGATAATGCCGCAGGCACGAAGCGTCTGTACAAGACTCTCATTGAGCAGGCGCCACGAGAACTCACCGCGCAGGACGATGAGAATGAGCGCGCCGACAGCGCCGATACCGGACGCTTCGGTCACCGAGGTGACACCACCGTAAATCAGCGCCATCACCAGCATTACGAGCCCCAGCGCCGGAAGCAGCATCACGAGAGCGCGGGGCACGGAAATTTCCGCCTTCATCTCGCTTGAAAGCGCCGGCGCGAGTGAGGGATTCAGCAAGCAACGGGCGGCGACGTAGGTGAAATAGATCAGCGCCAGCAGCAAGCCCGGCACGACAGCGGCGAGGAACAGTTCCCGCACCGACACCTCCGCAACCAGACCGAACACGATGAGGACCACCGAAGGGGGGATCATCGTGCCGAGCGACCCGCCGGCGCAGATCACGCCGATGGCGAGCCGGCGGTCGTAGTGAAGCCGCAGCATCTGGGGAAGGGCAACAAGGCCGAGAAGGACAATCTCGCCGCCGATGATCCCGCTCATCGCCGCAAGGATCACCGAAAGGAGCAGCGTCACCACGGCCACGCCGCCTCTCATACTGCCTCCCACCAGCCGCTGAAGGCTGCTGTAGAGATCGCGCGCCAGCGCGCTGCGCTCTAGCAGCGAAGCCATCAGGATGAACATCGGCACGGAAACCAGCAGATACTCCGTGGCAAGACTGTAGATGGCCGAATTGGCGACCGAGACGGCGGCACTGCCGAAATTGATATAAGCGATCAGCATCGCCAGCGCGCCGGCGGAAAACCCGATCGGCACACCGCAGGCCATCAAGCCCAGCAGGCCGATGAGCAGAAAGGCCGAAGTCATTTCGATGCTCAAGATGCTCCCCTCCCGGCTCTGTTTATTGAAGAGCGCACCGCATCATCTCGACATCGACAGCCGGCGGACGGCTCGCGCGTAGTTGATCACCGCCTGAGCGGCCATGACGAATGCGACCACCACGACCATCGGCTTGAGCAGTGCTGGCGTGGGAGGATTCCAGTGCGTGCCGGCGCGCTCCCACCTAATCAGCGGCTCCCACCCGCTGTTGAAGCCGACGACGGAAAGGCCGAAGCAAAAGCCGAGGATCACGACGAGCTTGATCGTATCGAGAGCGATGCGGACACGCACCGGAACAGTATCGTAGAATATTGTTATGCTGAGGTGCTCGTTGTTGCGCATCGCATACATGCCGGAGCAAAGGAAAACGAACCCGCATATTAGCGCCGTCAGCTCGGTCGCCCATATTGTCGGCTGGCGGAAGAAATAGCGCGCGACCACCTCATAGGCCGTTGCCAGTGCCATGAAGACGAAGCTCCAGGAAAGGGCCACGTACCACCGATCGGCGACTTGCTTCCACAAGCTGCGAAGGGGATGCGCGGGATTCGCGCTATCGTTTTGAGTCATCGCTTGCTTCCCGAATTGCTGCCGGCAAGAGACTGGCTTGTCGACCTGAAGGCCGCAGGGCCGGGCCTGATCCTGAAATGATCAGGCCCGAAACCCCTTCAAATCAGTCGATCAGTCCAAGGGAGGTCAGGAAGGCGATATGACTGTCGACCGCTTTCTTGGCCAAAGCGCCGCGACCGGACCAATCAGACCAGGCCCCGCGCGACGCGGCGCTGTAGGTCTTGACGTCGTCGTCGCTCCATTGGTGCAGCGTGACGCCGGCCGCCCTCAATTCTCCCGCGACCCGCGCATCCGCGGCTATGTACTGGAGAACGGCGCCCTGCATGGCGAAGTTGTATGCCGCCTCGATGATTTGCTGGTGCTCCGACGACAGGCTATCCCACACCCTCTTGCTGATGTTGAGGTGGTTCGAAGGCATGGAGTGGAAGCCAGGAAATGTGGCGTGCTTGGCGATATCATATAACCCCAGTTGCTTGTTGAGGCTCAGCATAGAGGCGTCGGCGCCGTCGACCACGCCGGTAGAAAGCGCAGTGAAAACCTCCGCGAAAGGCATTACGACGGGCTTGGCCCCCAGGGCGGTGAATATCTCCGTCTCCATCCCGGGAGGGCAGCGGAACCGCCATTCCACGAGATCCTTGATCCCGGTAAGGGGTTTGGTGGAGCTGAGCGCTTCGACCCCGGAGAAGAATAGCCCGACGAGGTGGCAGTCGAACCCCGAGTAGAGTTCCGTGCCGATCTCACGCCCACCGCCGGCGTGGAACCATGCCTGGATCTGGGCGGGATTCCTGTACCCCCCCAGAAGATCGCCGAAGAACTGGAAGGCCGGCTCCTTGCCGGTGATGAACGTCGGCGAGGTGCAATCGCCGTCGATGATTCCGGTTCTCGTCGCCTCGAAGGCCTCGGTTTCTTTCACAATATCGCTTGAGAAATGCATCTCGATCTCGAGGTTGCCTCCCGAGAACAGGCCGCACAGATTTGCAAACTTCGCGTAGCCCTGCCCCTCGATGGAAGGCTCGGCGAGATGCGTCTGGATGCGCAGTTTTCGCGTTGACTGGCTGATGGCCGGGGTTGCCCCCGCGAAGGCCAGCGCTGCTCCACCCGCTGCGGACGCGGCTAGAACACTGCGGCGATTCAACTTCGTTTGCATTGCTTCCTCCCGTTTTTCTACGTCAGCGAGCGCGGTCTGTGCCGCCGCGAGTTGCCCATGTCGGATTCTCACTCGCTCACACTTTTCGTTTGGTATTACAGGTTTCTGCATCTGTCAAACCCTCCTGTCGCAGAAGCTTTGGGAGGCGCATTTGTGCGATTAAGCCTGCTATCATGTTTATAATTCAGTGGGTTACATTAAAATCCTAAAGACAGACTTTTGATTTTTTGGCGTTTTGAAAAGGGACTTGCAGCCCGTTTGCGCCAACTGGTATGTTAGCTAGCGGTAAGAATTTCGGGAGAGCGGCGGGCTAATCATGTCGTCATTGCAAACTACGTCCCGGTCGGACACCGCCCCGGCGTTGAACCGGGACTTCCGTCTCTATCTGGAGATGGTCGCGCGGCAACTTGGCTCGCCGGAGAAGGGCTTCGGGGGACGGCGGAGATGGTTGGAACTGCTGGGACGCTCGTTCACGGAAGAGTATCCCGTCCTCCGATCCAAGGTCGACCTCCATCTATCCTTCGATGGGCGAGTCGTCCCCGTGCGGCTCTATCGCCCGGAAGCGGACGGTCGGCTTCCCTTGCTGATCTTCTGTCATGGAGGCGGTTGGGTGGCTGGCAGTATCGAGTCGCACGACTTTCAGGCAGCGAGCATTTCTGCGGCAACCTCGTCGGTGGTGGCGTCCGTCGATTACCGGCTCGCCCCCGAGAATCCGTATCCCGCGGCAGTTGACGACTGCTGCGATACTCTGAACTGGCTTTTGGCGCGCCACGAGATATTTGGGATCGACAGGGACTTCACCGGTGCCGTTGCTGACAGCGCGGGAGCGCAGATCGTGGTCGCATGCGCTCTGCGGTCCCTCAGAGCCGGGACCTGCCCCCTGAGACTGCTTGCATTGCTCTACCCTGCCCTGGACGATCGGCGGCAAACGGATTCCTATCGCCTCTTCGAACAGGATCCGTTGCTAAGCAAGGCTGACATGGAGGAGTTCTGGCAAGCGTATCTGGGGGGTAAGGACGCGGACGACCTAGTAGCTCCGGCGCGAGCTCAAGACCTCGCCGGCCTGCCATCGACCATCATACTGACTGCAGAGGTCGATCCGCTGCGGGATGAGGGAGAACTGTTTGCCAAGCAACTGAGTTCCCAGAGTGTACCGGTGAAGCTTAAGCGAGCGCTTGGCCTCGGCCACGGTTTCCTTCGCGCGCGCACCACCTGTCAAAGCGCGCAGAACGAGTTTGACTGGTTCTGTGAAGCCATTCGCGATGCGCTACGGGATACTCGGCGCAACGAGCGGAACTCGACTCTCGATCAGACCTAGGGGCAAAGCCAACCCAGGCCGGACACCGCACGCGGGTGGATAGGATTGGCCGCGGCGGTATCCCAACCGATGCCGTCCGGATCGGATCATCAGGCCAGAAATCGAATGGAAACGGGAAATGATCACTACATCGCCTCACGAGATCGCCCTCGCCCTGGTCGAGGCCCGCAGGAATGGACGCATGCTGTCGGAGTTTCCGGGGTTGGTGCCGACCGAATTAGCGGCTGCCTACTCGATCCAGGATGCGGTTGTAGCGGAACTCGGGGCAACGGTGCCAGGCTGGAAGGTCGGCGTTATCCACCCGGAGTTCCGTACCGAGTACCCGTCCGAACGGTTTGCCGGCCCCGTCTCATCCACGGCCTTGATGACTGCGGTTGAGGGCCTCCCGGCGAAGGCGGCGATCTTTGAAGGCGGGATTGCGATAGTCGAAGCTGAACTGGTCGTCCGAATGGCACACGATCTGCCGCCACGCAGCTCTCGATACACTCCAGACGATGTGCGAGGTGCCGTTGGCGACACGTATATTGCGATCGAAGTTGTCAACAGTCCGTTGTCAACTCTCGCCCGGCTCGGGCCCGGAGCGCTGATCGCAGACCACGGCGGCAACCAGGCTCTTGTTCTCGGGCAGCAGATACTCTTTCCGCACGAGCCTGACCTGCGGGAGGTGATTTTGAGGGTTAATGGGCAGCCGAGGGCCGAAGGCGTGGTAAACAAAGCACAAGGTTGCGACGCACTCCTTTTCCTCGCAAATCACCTTTCCGGGAGAGGGCATGGCCTCAAGGCCGGGCAAGTTGTCGCTACAGGTTCGATTGCAGCTATTCACGAGGTTGCGCCGGGTATGATCTTACGAGCTGAGTTCGGTCAAATAGGTAGTGTTGAAGTTGAACTCCAGAAGGTGGTCGAGTAGCTCAGCCATTCGGCTTTCGCCTGCGGCCCATCCACATGCCACATCAAACAGTCGCGATCTGTACCGTGGTCTGAAAAAGGGGACTGTCAGGATCGCCGAGTTCATTGATAATATCGAAATGATTTCCCGTTACGCTAATGCGGCAAACGTCATCACCTGCCATCTTGCGAGCGGCGACATAGGCGTCGGATTGGCGATTGAATTCGGCGGACTCCTCTTGACCACATCCAATCACCAGCCGTTCGACAAGACTTGAGCCGCGCTTGATTGGGCTATGCGCACGTGCTTCTTCCGGGACCAGTCGCAATAGATCATTGACCGATATTTCGAGCAGTGGTTCTAAATCAAAGAGGCCTGAAAGAAGAACCGCTCCTTTCAACATGCCGCGTCTCAGGCGCCGGGCTCCCGGAGCGGCATCGGTTGTCGTCATCATCCCCGCAAGGTGCCCACCTGCGGAATGACCCACGATAACAAGTTTCTCCCGGTTACCTCCCAACGTGTCTATGTTATTGTCAAGCCAATCTATCGATCTGAAATTTTGTTCCACGATTTGTGATATGCGCACATGCGGACAAAAGTCGTAATTGATGGCAGCAAAAGAAATTCCTTTCGCCAGAAATGGCTCCGCAAGGAAGCTATAGAAGGACTTGTCTCCTCTTTGCCACCAGCCACCGTGAATGAAGATGAGCGTAGGGGCCGAACCAGCGTTGGCGGCAGGAAAATAGTCCAGTCGGTCCCGCGGGCTAACGCCATAGGAAAGATCTACCTGGCCTTGCGCAGTCGCTCGAAATGCTGCGCTCCGGGTCTTCCACGCCGGTAGATAGTTCACCTCAGGCTGTAGATGGTCGAGGGCGTACTCCCTTTCCAACTTTGGGTTCGGCATTTTTTCCTCTTTAAGAACGGAATTTGGAGTTTGGCACCAAGCAAGGCGCCTTTTCGCACCGCATGCAACGCTCATCACTTGGTCGCATACATCTGCCAGGTCGATAGCTGAATACCAGGATGAACGTGACCAAAACGCGATCCAACCATTCGGGGCGCGTCGCAAAAATTAGCATTCCGGGGCGATGCAAACCGGAGCCTCCTAACTCGCACCGCTATTGGGATGCATGCGGCAGGATACCTGGTAGCCATGCCCTTCAAGCCATCCACAATTGATCCCTCAGTCGGACCTGGTCGCATTGATGAAGCCAGTCGCTTCGATTTCTACCTTTAATTCCGGAGTCGCCAACGCGTTAATCCCGATCAAAGAGCAAGCCGGGAAGTTTTCAGAAAAAAACTCTGCGCGCGCGCGCCAAACTTCCTTGCGCTCGCCAATGTCCGTTACAAAAATCGTCAATTTGACTATATCGTCCATACAGGCACCCGCCTCTTCGACGAGCGCCTGAATCTTTTCGAACGCCTGCCGGGATTGCGAGTACATGTCCTTTTCTCCCGCGACATTGCCTTCGAGATCATGAGCGGTCATGCCCGAAACGAAGAACTGATTGCCGACAACAAGACAATTTGACCAAGTCTTTGCGGGAGGTTCTTTTACCTTGTTGCTGGTAATGCGTGTGATAGCCATTCGTCTCTCCTTTTTGAGTAGTTAGATTGAATGTGAACACTGATAGATCGCTGACCGTAATGATCCCGCCGCAACTGCGTTTATCCGAAGAAAAGTCAGACGCTCATCAACCGCTCGACAAGCTGACGCTGGTCGGTCAAGGCCTGGGTGTTTCCCTCCCAAACGACCTTGCCCTTCTCGACTACGTAGTGGTGGTCGGCGAGCTTCCTGAGCTGGTCGATATGCTTGTCGATGACAAGGATGGACTGGCCCTCGCGCTTGAGGGTGTCGAGCGCCATCCAGATCTCCTCGCGGATGATCGGGGCAAGTCCTTCGGTCGCTTCGTCCAGTATCAGCAGGCGCGGATTGAGCATCAGGGCGCGGCCGATCGCGAGCATCTGCTGCTCGCCGCCCGATAGCTGGTTGCCCATGTTGTGTCGCCGCTCGGCAATTCTTGGGAACAGTTCATGCACTCGCCCGATATCCCACGCCCCCTTTCGGCGGGTGGCCAGCAGGTTTTCCTCGACGGTGAGATTGCGGAAGATCCGGCGGCCTTCCGGAACGACGCCGATGCCGGCCTTGGCAACGCGATGTGCCGGCCAGGTCGTCACGTCCTGCCCGTCCAGGATAATCCTGCCGCGCTGCTTTCGCAGCAGCCCCACGACAGACCAGACCGTCGTCGTCTTGCCCATGCCGTTGCGGCCCATCAGCGTCACCACCTCGCCCCGGTTCACCGACAGGGAGATGCCGTTGAGGATCTGACTGCGGCCGTAGGAGGCGTCGATGCCTTCGACTTCAAGCATGCTTATCCTCCCCGAGATAGGCCTCGCGAACCAGCGGATGATTGCGGATGTGGTTCACGTCCCCACTGGCGATCAGTCGGCCGAAGTTGAGAACGGAGATGTGGTCCGCCAGCGAGAAGATGGCCGACATGTCATGCTCAATCAGGATGACGGTCACGCTGCCCTTCAGCCGGTCTAGGAGTACTACCATCTCCTCCGCCTCCTCATGCCCCAGCCCTGCCAACGGCTCGTCGAGCAGGACAAGCTGCGGATCGGAAGCCAGCGCCGTCGCGACTTCGAGCTGGCGATGCTCGCCATGCGAAAGCGCGCCGGCGTTCGCATCGGCCCGGTCGGCAAGCCCGACCCGGTCGAGTTCCTCGAGCGCCCGCTTGCGAGCCGCCTCGAAGCTGTCAGCCCGACGCCAGAAGCCAGTCCAGCCGCCACGCCGCAACTGACTCGCCAGCAGAACGTTTTGCATCACCGACAAATCCAGGCAGAGCGACGTGACCTGGAACGACCGCGACATTCCAGCTTTGACCCTCGCAGGCGTCGGCCAGGCGGTAACGTCTATTCCCTTGAAGAGAATCCGGCCCGAATCCGGACGAACCTCGCCGATGAGCTGGGCAAGGAAGGTGCTCTTGCCTGCGCCGTTCGGCCCAATGATGGCGTGGAACTTCCCCTCCTGCACCTGCAGCGAGACGCCCGCCGTCGCGGCGAGACCGCCGAACTTCTTGTGCAGGTCCCTCACTTCGAGAATCGGGTTATCCATCTTTGCCGCTCTTTCCGAGAATGATGGAAAGGCCGCTGGGCATGTATCGCGCGACTGCGATCAGGATCAGGCCTAGCGGGATCGCCCAGTATTCGGTGAAGCCGGACAGCACCTCCTCGAGCGCCAGAAAGGCGATAGCGCCGAGCAGGGGGCCGAAGATCGTGCCCAGCCCGCCGAGGACGACCATCACGATCAGTTCGCCGGAGCGGGTCCAGTGCATCATTGCGGGCGAGACGAAGCCTGTCTGGTTCGCCATCAGGAAGCCGGCGATCCCGGCGATCACGCCGGCGATAACGAATGCGACGAGCCGCACCTGGAACGGCTCGTAGCCAAGAGCCCGGGCGCGCTGCTCATTGGTCTTCGCCGCCCTGAGCACTAGGCCGAATCTGGAGCGGGAGAGGCGGTACACCGCGAAAAGCGACAAGGCGAGCAGGCCGGCGGCGAGCCAGTAATTAGTATAGTAGCCGGAAAGCCGAAAGCCCGAAAAATCGGTCTTGAGGAAGACGGTCATGCCGTCATCGCCGCCATAGGAATAGGCGCCGACCGCAGCCAGGTAGATCATCTGGCCGAAGGCGAGCGTGATCATCAGGAAGTAGACGCCGCGCGTGCGCAGGCTCATCGCGCCGATCGCAAGCCCCAGCAAGGCGGACACGCTGATCACCAGGGCGAGCTGGAAGAAGCCGTTGGTAAGCCACACTGCATCGTCGTTGAAGGCGTGATGGCTGCCGATCCCGACGATATAGGCGCCGATCCCGATGAAGACGGCATGTCCGAGATTGATAAGGCCGCCATAGCCCATGATTAGGTTGAGGCTGGTTGCCGCCGAGGCCAGCAGGAGCGCCCGAGACGCGATCGTCAGGACAAAGATATTGTCCGAGACGTAGGCGAAGACCGGGACAAGCAACAGCAGCGCCGCAAGGATGGCGCCCGGAAGAATCGCCCTCAGGATCATCCGCCCCTCCTCGTAAACAGCCCTTCCGGGCGGAACAGGAGGACGATGGCCATCAGCAGATACACCAGCATGCCCGACAGGGACGGGGCGACGGCGGATGCCGCACCCGGACCGATCAGCGCGCCGAGCAGTGTCCCGGAATAGGTACGGCCAAGCGTGTCGAACATGCCGACAAGGATCGCCGCCCAGAATGCGCCGGCGACATTGCCCACCCCGCCCAGTACAATCACGACGAACGCGATGATAAGTACGGGTTCGCCCATGCCGATTGTCGCCGAGGTTATCGGGGCGGCAAGCCCGCCTGAGAAGCCGGCGAGCGCCGCGCCGAGGCCGAAGACGAAGGTGAAGAGCAGCTGCACGTTCACGCCCAGTCCGCGCAGCATGTCACGGTCGTTGGCACCAGCCCGGATGATCATTCCGATCCTCGTCCGCACGATCAACACATAGAGCAGGATCGCGACGACCAGACCGCACAGGATGAAGCCGAAACGGTAGAGCGGGTAACTCAAATCGCCGATCAGGTGGACCGGCTGGTTCAGCGCCGGGGGAAGTGCCATGGACATCCCTTGGGCTCCCCAGAGGAACCGCGCCACCTCGTTGAAGATGAGAATGAACCCAAACGTCACCAGCACCTGGTCAAGATGGCTGCGCTGGTAGAAATGACGCAGGACAGTGAACTCCATCACGATGCCGACGACCATGACCAATGCGGTCGCCAGCAGGATTGGCAACACCACTCCGCCGGTCATCCCCGCCAGCCAGGCGGTAGCGAAGGCGCCGAGCATGAACAAGCCGCCATGCGCGAGATTGACGAGATCCATGATCCCGAACACCAACGTGAGCCCGGCGGTTATCAGGAACAACATCATGCCGAACATTAGCCCGTTCAGGAGCTGCTCGATGAACAGAAGAAGTGAAGGGTCCATGTCGATCCCGCGCGTCCGCACAATTCCCGCAAGAGCAGTCCGCCGCCGCGCGGCGGCGGACGTTCCCGTCACTTCATGCTGCATTCGGACGCGTAGGCGTCCTGGCTGTCAGCGACGACCTGCCGGACAGTGCGCGTCGTCATCTTGCCGTCCGCACCCTTAACGACTTCGACGAGATAGAAGTCCTGGATCGGGAAGTGGTTGGGACCGAAGCGGAAATTGCCCCGCACCGATGCGAACTCCGCCGCCTCCAAGGCTTTGCGCAACGCCTCCTTGTCGGACAGTTCGCCACCGACCTTGCGCACCGCGCTGTCGATCAGCATGACCGTGTCATAGGCGCTCGCGGCGAAGTTCGACGGTTCGCGACCGTACTTCTCGACGAAGCGCTGCACGAACGTCTTGTTGGGCTCGTTGTCGAGATCGGTCGCCCAGAACATGGTGAAGAGCGCACCTTCAGCAAGCTCGCCGATCGTCGGGATCGTCAGGGCGTCGAAAGTGTAGACCGAGTAGAGCGGTATCTTGTGATAGAGACCGGCCTGCTGGTACTGCGTCACGAATTGCAGGGCATGCGCCGGCGGATAGAAGATGTAGACCGCGTCGGGATTAGCCGCCCGCACGTTCGCGAGTTCGCCGGAGAAATCGAGCTGATCGGGCCATTTTGTCAAAGAGGTGCCGACAACTTCGCCGTTGAAGGTCGACTTCATGCCCTCGATCATGTCCTTGCCGGCGGTGTAGTTGGGTGCCATCGCGTAGACGCGCTTGACGTCCGCCTCGTTCATCACGATACCCATCGCCCCTGGAGCCTGACCGTTCTGGAATCCAACTGCAAAGGTCCAGGGATTGCACAATGATCCCGCGAGTTGATGCGGACCGGCATTCGTGCTGAGGATGAAGGTCTGATTTTCGACCGCCGACGGGAATGAGGCCAGCAGGACGTTGGAGTAGTTATAACCGAGCAGAAAATCGACATTGTCTTGAAGGATAAGTTTATCGGTTTTCTGTTTGCCCAATTCGGGTCGAAGTCCGTCGTCCTCGACCAACAGTTCTACCGGAATATCACCAATCTTTTGCCCAAGAACATCGAGGGCCAACTCAACGCCGCGCTTGGTCGCTTCACCCCCCTCACCGGCACTGGTCGTGAAGGTCGTAACAAGACCGAGTTTGATTTTGGAAACCGGTTCTGCGGTTGCTACGGTGCCACTCAGGATCGAAATTCCAACTGCGGCTAGTACAGTTTTAGTTGAGTTCATGATTTCAGGCTCCCTTGATACATGCATTCAACTTGCCAACGCACCTCATGCGGCGTGCTCGCGCGGCGCGAGAGGTTGAATTTTGGTGCGAACTTCGCCGATGCCACATTCGACCGCGCACGGGCATGAAGAGAGCGACGGCGCATCGCGAATAGGGCATGTCGAGTAATCACTTCTTGACTCGTTTCGCGACGGCTTCCGCCGCGACGGTCGACACTTCTTCAAACATATCCCACCCTTCCGACGCATTTGCCGACGCTGGATCACCTACATATCCAAGAGGCGCTTTGCGGACTGTTGCCTCTTGCCCCTTGCGCCATTCAGCGAGGTCTTCAGGTCCAAAGTTACTCGGTTTCAGCGAGGGAAGTTGGTCCTGTCGAACGAGGTCGGGGGCGATCGCGAGAATGGCTGACGTTTCATGCCGACCGGCGTGAACGTCCGCGTACTCTGAAGTCGGTCCGGCTCGTGGCACGTCGAAGAGCGTAAGCGCAACGTCCTCCGGATCAAGTTTAAGCCGCTTTGCAAGACCCAGCGACGTGAGGAATGACGCATCGACTCCGGTATCCTGTCGGGCCTTCGATACGCCATCATATATAGCCTTATTGTGAGCTGCGTCGCCGTGTCCCGAGGTACAGAAGACCTTTTCGAATCCTTGTCGCTTGAGGCTTCTGAGGACATCAGAGATCAATTCAACAACAATTTCTTGCCTCACTTCAATCGAACCTGGATAAGCCCCATTCACATCGTTGACGCCCCAGAAGAAATTCGGAAGGATTACACTCTCAATCCCGCGACCCTTAAGCTTCGCGGCAATCCATCGTGAGAGTTCGGAGGAGTGATAGATATCGGAACCTGTTGGCAGAAAGGAAGAATGCTGTTCAATTACCGAAATTGGCCAAAGGACGACAGCTCCAGACTTGGCGGCCTGTTCCACTTCGATTGAAGTCATTTCCGCTATCGTACCTTCGAGTGGTGATAACGCGACACTGTCGGTTGATTGAGCTGCATCTGCGCCTCGAGTGCTGACGAGTGAGAACGCCGCAGTGCTAGCACCTGCTCGAACTATAAATGTACGCCTGTCCATTGTTGTCTCCTCCTTCTCATGTTGAACTGGTGAGTGTTCTTTCTGAGCAATTAGTGCGGCCGGTTATTGTAGGATTCTTGTGCGAACCTCGCCGACGTCCTCGATCACCCCTACCAGGGTATCGCCGGGCACAACCGGCCCGACGCCGGCCGGTGTTCCGGTCATGATCAGATCACCCGGTTGTAATACGTAGTACTGCGACAGAGACGAAATGATCTCCGCCACCGACCAGATCATTTGGCTCAGGGCGGCGTCTTGCTTGGTTTCACCGTTAACATCGAGACGGATTCGACCACTCGGCGCGCCAACAAGTTCGGATGACCCGCGAATTTCGCCGATGACAGCCGACTGATCGAATGCCTTTCCAAGCTCCCATGGCCGCCCCTTATCCCGCAGCGCCAGTTGGAGGTCGCGGCGAGTCATGTCCAGGCCAGCCGCATACCCGAACACAGATTCCAGCGCATCATCCGTCGAGACGTTTGTTGCCTGTTTCCCAATCACCACGACAAGTTCCATTTCGTAGTGAAAGTTCTTGGTCATGGGCGGATAAGCGATATCGGTACCGCCGCAAACGACAGAGCCGGCATATTTCATGAAGAAGAACGGCGGATCGCGTTGAGCCTCGAAGCCCATTTCGGCGACGTGGTCGGCGTAATTGCGCCCAACGCAGAAAACGCGATTGACCGCCACCATCTCTCGGCTGCCGATCACAGGCAATAGAGGCGCGCCGCCGCCTTGAAACAAAGGAAGGACCGGCGCCCGCGCCACGTGCCGCAAGCCGGCCTCCTCGAGTGCCCGCTCGACGGCGTCTAGCCGATCGGATCCCCAGAACCGTTCCTCACCGAATATAAAGAACGGAACTCCGAGGATACCTTCCTCGGAGCACCAGTCGACAATATCATCGAGCTGGCGGTTGACACATTGGGCGTCGCCTTCAGCCCGCTGCAACTGTTCTTCAGTGACACCGACTTCAAGTCCGATCTCGCGAACAACCGTGGCATCACTTATGAAGCGCCCATGACTCCAGTAAGCTCGACTGGCGGCAATCGTGAATGTTTCGAACTTTTCGGGCGCATTTTGGAGCAACCACTGGCCAAGGCGGGCGGCGGCTTCAGTCCCTTCCAGCCTCCGTTCTGAAGGATTCCACGGCAAATTCAACCAGCGCGCGCGACGGGCGCAGTCCTGCCTATTATAAGCGAAGCGCGGATTGTCCACGGTAATCGGCAGGCTCGAAGGCCGAGGCACATCCCTTGCGATTTTCCAATCCAGTTCAATATCATAGAGGCGTGGCAACTCGAATAAGCGATCAACAATCAGAGCGCAGAAGGGACTCCGGTAATTGAATACGACAGTCAGCTTTTCACGGGACAATTGCGCGGCTCCGGCGATCAATCTGGTTTTGGAATCGGACCATGAACAATGGGAGGCGTCTCCAACGATCAGCCCACAAAGGTCCCGGTAACGGTTTGACGCCCCTCATTTTCGGCGAGTGCCTGCTCGCGATACATGCCCAAGCGCCGCATCACGGGCTCGTCGGTAACCGAGAACAAGAAGCTTTCCTCACCACCATTGACGTGTTCGTGCCACATCCAATTGGGAATGACGAAAACATCTCCCGACCCCCATTCGAAACGAGTGCCGTCGATAACGGTCGAGCCCGATCCGGAGATGACGTAGTAGATCGTGCTGCTGCTGCTTCGATGCGCCAGCGTCGCCTCGCCACGGCGGAGCAATTGCGCCCTGCAGGACATCGTCGGCAGCGTTGGCCCAGAATCCGTTGGGTTCACATACTCCATGATGACGCCATCAAAGGGACTGCCATCGGCCTCCCGCTCGGCAACGAGGGCGGCATGCATCTCCCGCCAAGGATAGCGGAGCACTGGAAAGGGGTCCGGGTATTCTCCCCACCCCGTTGGCCGGAAGTTGCTTAGACGGCGTTCGGAAAAATCGGATGGACGCTCCGGGACGGGACCTGTCTCGCCGGGCTCGAAGATACTCGCCTGCATGAGATTGACGAGCGGAAAATCGAGCGCATCCAGCCAAACGATATCGTGCTCGGTTTCGTTGGCATGCTCGTGCCAAGACCATGACGGCGTGAGAATGAGGTCATTCTCCTCCATGCGCAGCTTCTCGCCCTGCACCTGGGTGTAAACGGCGCCACCCCTGCTCTTGGCCGCGAACCGGATCGCCGCGGCCATGTGTCGATGAGCGGGCGCCCGTTCGCCCGCGCGGACGAGTTGGACCGCCGTCGCAAGCGTATGACTGGCGCTGTAGCTGAAGCCGAGGTCCGGGTTGACATGCTCCATCGAGCGGCGCTCGGCGCCACGCTCGGGGGTAACGAGATCGCCAGCGCGCATCAGAAGAGGAATGACGTCATCCCATTTCCAAAGCCAGGGACGGTAACTCTTGCGCGGTTCGCGGGACACGAAATCCGCAATGTATTTCCAGGTCGGCGCCATGTGCGCCGCCTCCAAGTCCGCGTGAAGCTGCTCAAGGGAATCATTTTTCAGCACGGTTCGCACTCCATTTAGCTTCTCTCGTTAGCATCGAAATATGTCGATCGTCAATATTTTTGTCGATAGTTTTTCTTTCGTCATCAAACGGATTCTGGACGAGGCCGGCACATGTTGATATCAGAGGCTGCAACGTGTTGATAACAGAGGCTGCAACGTGCCAGTCGGCGACGAACTGGTCGAGGGTTTTGCGTTTTATCGATTTTTGAATGGGAGTCTTGACGATGCAAACAGCAAAAGCCCGGTCGAATGCAAATGAAGGTTCCGTGGACGACCCCAATGAGGCCGCGCTGCTCAGCGACGCCGCGCTGGGGGCTCTTCGCGAAGACATTCTCTCAGGGGAACTGCCGCCCAACACAAGGCTTCGCATGGCGATGCTGCACAAACGCTACAATATCGGCGCAAGCCCGCTTCGCGAGGCGCTTTCTCGGTTGGTCGCTGACAATCTCGTTGTGGCGTTGCAACGCCGAGGCTTCGCCGTCGCGCCGGTTTCGCTCGACGACTTCCGAGATCTCACCAACCTGCGTAAGCTGCTTGAAAAGGAGGCTCTGGTACTGTCGCTTCAGAACGGAGACGACAAATGGGAAGCCGGAGTCGTCGCGGCCTACCACCAACTCAATCGCGTCCAGGGTCGCCTTGAGCCGAACAATCCGGAAGGCTTCAACGAGTGGGAGGCGCTCAACCAAGCGTTTCACGACGCGCTCGTCGCAGCATGCGGATCGGTGTGGCTCTTGCGGGCCCGAAACACCGCATATATTTGCTCTGAGCGGTATCGGCGAATCTGCCTGTCGATAAAGTCGATCTCCCGAGACGTTAGAGCCGAGCACGAAGAACTACTGAACGCGGCGCTCGCCCGTGATGTCGAAGCCATTAAGTGGCTGATATCAAAACATCTCGAAGCAACTTATCAAAAGGTCCTGGAAAGCGGGCGACTGGATAACGGTCCGTACCGAGCGCCGCTCCGATCATGATGAGGAAATTTCTGTCGACAAAATTTTATTCTCCCGATAAACATGTCGAGCGTTAGCATTGGATACGCCTGATTGCGGAGCGGAACGATGAGTCGTGAATCAAAACGAATTTTGGTCGCTGGGGGAGGGATTGGGGGGCTTTCTGTCGCCTGGATGCTTTCCAGACTCGGCCATGAGGTGACGGTCTTGGAGCAAGCACCGGATTTCACGGAAGTCGGCGCCGGAATCCAGCTCGCGCCGAACGGGGTTCGCGCACTACGTACGATGGGGCTTGAATCACAAGTGGAAGCGGTAATTTGGCAACCTGACGCGCTTCGGATGCGGAACGGATATGATGGTTCCGCAATAGTCAGCCTACCGACAGGCAGCGCGTTTGCCGAGCGCTACGGCGCAAATTACTACGTGATCCATCGCGCCGATCTCCTTGATATACTTCTGAGAGCCTGCCACGACGAGCCCCGCGTCACCTTGACAACCGGAGCGCGAGTAACAGCCATCACTGAAGACGAAAACGGCGTGGCGGTAACCTTGGCGAATGGCCGCATGATTGAGGGAGACGCGCTTGTCGGAGCGGACGGGCTGCGCTCGGTCGTACGCCAAACCATCGTCGGAGACGGTGCCCCCGCTCTGCCGCGCCATGTGGTCTACCGCGGTGTCATCGCACGCGATGACTTACCAGAGGAGTTGTGGTCCCCAAGCGTCACCATGTGGGTCGGCGCGAATGCGGATTTCGTACATTATCCGCTTCGGGGTGGCGCATTGTTTAATCTTGTCGTCACGTTCCGTTCGCCGGTCGAACTCGATCCCGAAAACACCTCGGGCTCCTTCGAAGACATGGCTGCTCCCTTCGAAGGGTTTGCCGACGAGGTTCATCAACTGCTGAAGCTACTGCCTCACGATCGCAGATGGCTGGTTTGCGACCGCGCGCCTGCCGCAGGATGGAGCCGTGGTAGTCTCACACTCCTTGGTGATGCGGCCCATCCAATGTTGCAGTATCTGGCGCAGGGCGCCTGTCAGGCTCTCGAAGACAGCGAGCAGCTTTATGCCGAATTGGCGGCGGAATCCCATATTCCTACCGCGTTCGATTCATATTGGAAAAAGCGCTATCTCCGGACTGCGCGGGTTCAGCTTACGGCGCGCCAGTTCATCGAGATTTGCCAGGCTGGAAGTGTCCTCGCGGATGTTCGCGCCCGGTTTTACCAAGGTCGGAGCACTGAACAGCTGTATGATGGATTGGATTGGCTATATTCGCCAAAGCCCGAATTGCGTTTCGCATAAGCGGGCGCTGGGCACCCGGCTATCCCTGACGCTACTGCAGGGCCCAAGCCAACGCTGGAGCCTGGAGTTGGTCTCGGACATGCTGACCGACGGCTGTCGATTCCGGGTCCTGGTGGTGGTCGACACGTCGCTCTTAGGAATGCGGATAGCGCGGGAAGTGGACGCCCTCATTAATCCTTGCCCATTTTCGTTGGGACGAGTCAGGCACGGCTGCGATGGTCTCCGGCGGCATCATTTCCGTGCTCGGTATGTTCGTCGTCACCATCGTATTCGACGTGTCACTCAGCAACGCGCTGGCCGCTGTGGATCGAGCCCGCGCGCACGCGGCAGATCTATGGATGCAATTCCTTTGCAACTGGACCTTCTGAAACCGGTCCGGGCAGTGGCGGCGTTGGCCGTCCTCTCCATCGCACTGGGTGGCAGATAGACGGGCCAGTAGCTCTCTAAGGAGAGAGAGGTCTACGGCGCAGCGACAAGCCCAGCAGTTGGTAAGGCTCGGCGGCGATAGGTGAGAAGTGAGTCCAGCGGCAGTTCATGACAATGGATATTGGACAACTCAACTATGTTATTGCTGCGGCGGAAAATGAGAGTTTTCGCCGTGCAGCGTGTGCGCTGCGAGTACAACAATCCAGCGTCAGCCGAGCAATCTGCCGCCTTGAGGATGAGTTGGGTGTGTCCCTGTTTGAACGGCGCTCAACTGGGGCCCGTTTGACAAATGCCGGGCGGCGCCTGTTGTGCGAGGTTCGCCCCGCATTGGAGCAGCTTGAGATGGCGCGCAAGACAGCGGCCGCTGCCGGACGCGCCGACATCGGCACTGTGCGAGTTGGGATCCTCACCTCCCTAGTCGGTGGATTCTTGCACGATCTCGTGCATTCTTATACTCAACGCCATCCGAGAGTCCGCCTCGATATCCGCGAGGGAAGCAGGGAAGAGCATGTAGGAGCTCTCCAACAGCGGCGGCTCGACATCGCCTTCCTCTCGGGCACTGCCCCCGTTCCTGATTGCGAAACCGCTCCGCTTTGGCGTGAGCGTGTCCACATCGCCTTGCCAAGACAGCATCGGCTGGCGGGATGTGAGTGGCTGGATTGGTCCGATGTGCGCCGCGAACGATTCGTGATAACGCGGACGGCACCAGGGCCTGAAGTGCATGACTACATTATCCGCCGTGCTGCTGACTACAGTAACTATCCCAAAGTAACGGCAATAGCTGTCGCTCAGGAGACATTGCTGAATCTTGTCTCTCTGGGACAAGGAGTCGCGATTGTTCTGGAATCTAGGGCAGCCGCGAAGCCGCCAGGGCTTGTCTTCCTGCCGCTGATCGATCCGGCCGACATCGTGCCGTTCAGCGCCGTCTGGTCTCCTCGAAATGACAATCCCGCATTGCGTCGTTTCATCAGTGTTGCCCATACGCTGGCCGGCTGTGTTCGCCGCGGCACCTCCGATTGGTCGCCCGAGGCATTGGGGCTTGCACCTATTAAGGACGGGATCTCCGCAAACGGGCAAAAGCTCGATCCGTCGCCATGAATCGCTGAAGCATGGGCGCAATCAGCTTCGCCGGCTCGGGCGCTGCCTGTCTGGAGTTGCCCCTATTTGACCGGACAGTCAGCTATTGAGTTTGTGCCCCGATGAACTCCCGGGGGGAGCGCATTTTGAGCCCTGAGTGAGGATGGTTCTCGTTGTAGTCCTCGAACCATCCGGCGA
>JBFXAF010000014.1:0-65533 GCA_050184585.1 Rhizobiaceae bacterium
CTGACGACACGACTCGCTGGAAAGTCCAAAACGGGGGCGCAAAGGAGCCGATCGGCGCGCTGTAGTCTTGACCGCAGTCTCGGTCTTGGATGCTTGTTTGAAGCCAAGCACCGCTCCAGACACATCCAACTTTATCCCTTCACACACAGTTGCAATCGTTGGTCAGCTAGTTAGTCATTGACCTGACCACGGCGCCCTCGGGAACCACATCCTCCTCGAGGAAGCGCCACAGCTGCACGATCAGCTTCCGCGCCGTCGCAACGAAGCTGATCCGCTGTATGCCGCCCGTACCCTGACTTGAACTCGATCGAAATATAACGCCGGACCCGAACGACAGAACAAGTCGACCGCCTGTGACCGGCGCTGAAAGCATTCCCTCCGAGCGCCGGATAAAGCGACCCCTGCTGCAGGCTTGTCTAGCTGACCTTGATCGGATCGAAATGGTACACTTTGGAGATGATCTGCCAACGACCGTCGACCAGGATGAGCGACAGCAGATCCGTGAACAGCTTCGGGCCGATAGAGCACTTCACGCGGGCAAATGCGGTAGTCGGCCCAGCGAACTCGATCGAGACGATTCGATCCGACCGGACCTCCTTTCGGCTCGCCGGAGATTCGCGTTTCGCGACAACCGCCAAGTAGCTTGGCAGGTCCATCTGTAGCAACGGGCCCTCCGTTACGCTCGCAAGATGCGAACCGGGGTGGAAGACCTGTGCGAGCGCGGCGACGTCGCAGTTGTAAAGCCCGTCGAAATAGGTCGCGACTGTGTCCACGACCTCGGCATAGTTCTGTCCAAGCACTGGCATACCCTCTCTCTCCGGTTTGAACGCTTCTGGCGCCTATCTTTGTCCGCCCGCCAGCCGCAGTGCCTCAGGTCGGCTCCGTAGCCTCCACATCGCAACCGCGCCGAGAAAGGGTCCCGGTGCGAGAATCCCAAAGGCGTAGCGCCAGGTGACAAGTTCCACGACCAGCGGAAGCAGTTGGATCGCGAGGATCGTCAGCAGAAAACCTAGGCATGTCTGGACGGTCAGCATAGTCCCCACCAGCTCAGGCGGCGCCAACTCTGAAACACTGGCGGAGAATTGAGCTGAATCGGCAACGACAGTGATCCCCCAGATGACTGCCACGAGAACGACAACAAGTGCACCGAGCTCCGGCGTGAAACCGATAATCAAAGCGCAGGCGCCACTCACGATCATGACCGCCATGGTGACAGTGGTTCGACCAAGGCGATCAGCGATGATACCCGCCGCGACGCTCCCTGCGGCGCCGCCCGCGATGACGATGAAGGCGAGGAGGCTGACGTGATCCGCCAAGGCGGAGCGGGTCGCGTTCATTGCCCATCCCAAGAACGCGCCGATCCATGCCCACATCGCATAGAGTTCCCACATGTGCCCGAGGTATCCAGCATTGGCGAGAAGCATCGGCCGCTGGCGGAATGCTCTCCAGGCCTCCCCCGCGCGGAACGCTGTCGCGCGGCGATGGCGCGGTCCGAGCCGGATTGCGAGGATCGCGATCCCGGACAGCGTGGCGCAGATCGTCGATGCAATGATAATCATCGGCGCGTCGAAGCCGCCGGCCGCGCCGAAGCCGCCGGCCGCGCCGAAGCCGCCGGCCGCGCCGAAGAGAAAAGGCAGTGACGACCCTAGCGCCAGCGCCCCGACGATCATCCCGATCATCAAGCCCACCGCACGTTCGGCCCATGTCGCGGCCATCTTCATTCCGACCGGATAGACGCCGGCGAGAGCCGCGCCGCAGACGAACCGCAGCAAGACGGATCCGCCGCTGCTCAGCGCCGTGCCGAGAAGCGCGAGGTTGCAGAGAGCGGCGACACATGTCGCCGCAGCGAAGACCCGCCGGGGATCGAACCTGTCCGCGATTCCAAGCAAGGCAGCCGCCAGCGTTCCGCCAACGAACCCAAGTTGCACGGCCGTGGTCAGCATGCCTGCCCGCTGCATGGAAAGTTCGCCGGCCGCCACCGATGACGCAGTTGCGGCCGTGGCTGAGAACCACAGCGACATAGACGCGGTCTGGCAGACCACGATCGTGGCGATTGATCCCTGTTTGCCAAGCATGCGAGGAGTTATCTCGACCCGGACACGACGCTAGCTTGAGAGCAAGACCGCATCTTTTTCGTCCCAGATCGCTGCGACCTTTTCGCCACGCGCCGGCGGATCCCGATCGATATCGGCGCGGATCGTTGTTCCACCGTCTAGTTCGATGGTCGTCCGATAGTACGGCCCAAGAAACCGGACATCGGTAACAGTCCCCAGGACCGACCCCGCCGCCGTGGCCGCGCCTGCCGCCCGTACGGCAATATGCTCAGGCCGCACGGCAATCATCGCCGGGTTTTTCGGGTCTGCCTTGATCAGGTTTGTTTCCCCGATGAAGTCGGCGACGTAGGTCGACACGGGTCTGCGGTAGATCTCCTCTGGCGATCCTTGCTGGACAATCAGACCATCCTGCATGACGACGATCTCATCGGAGAGAGCGAGCGCCTCCTCTTGATCATGTGTCACGTAGATGAAGGTGATGCCAACCTCACGCTGGAGCGACTTCAGCTCAGCCTGCATGCGGCGACGCATCTTGAGGTCGAGTGCGCCAAGCGGTTCGTCGAGCAGGAGAACGGCTGGGCGGGTGACCAGAGCGCGTGCCAGGGCGACACGTTGTTGTTGGCCGCCAGAAAGCTGTGCAGGAAAGCTTTCCGCCTTGTCGGGGATGCCGATCATTTGAAGGCTGGCAGTCACACGCGCCGCAACTTCGTGTTTCGGGACGCCCAGCATCCTCAGCCCGTAGGCCACGTTGTTTCTCACGGTCATGTGCGGGAACAGCGCGTAGGACTGGAAGACCATTCGGGTCTGCCGCTGCTTCAATGATGTGTCCGGAACTGACTTTCCCCGAACCAGCACTTGACCCGAACTCGGCTCCTCGAAGCCGCCGATCATGCGCAGCGTCGTGGTCTTGCCGCAGCCGGATGGTCCGAGAAGCGTCACGAACCGACCTGCGCTGACGCGCAGGTCGATCCCGTTGACCGCCACGAAGTCGCCGAAGCGCTTCGTAACGGCCTTCAGCTCCACGTCTGCGAGGGATGCAGACTGCATCATGCTGCCTTGACCTCGTTCCAGATCTCGATCCAGCGGGCGCGGTTCGGCAGGGCCTTCTTGAACACGAGCTGTGACATGCTGGCTGGGTTGATGCCCAGATCGGTCACGAGCGTCGGATCCATTATCTTGACCGCGTCGGCTGACGTCGTCGCATAGCGCGACTTCTCACCCAGATACTTTCCGTATTCGGGCGAAAGCGTCAGGTTCGCGTAGTCCTCGACGTCCGCCTTCCGCTGTGACGTTGCCACAAGCGCGATGCCCTCATTCCAGCCCAGCGCTCCCTCCTTTGGCCAGACCCAGCCGGCGTCGATGCCCTGATCCCGGAGCGGCTTCACAGCAGCCAGGAATGACCAGGCAATCGCAGCTTCGCCCGAACCAAGCACGGTCTGAAGATCGGCAAAGGAATGCCAATATGAGCGCACGAGCGGCTTCTGGGAGATCATCAACTTCTTGACCTCTCCCAGTTCCCTTTCGTCCATGTCGTATGGCTTCTTGATGCCAAGCTTGAGCGCGCCGACGGCCAAGCTGTCCTCAGGCTCGTCGCGCATGCTGATCTGGCCAGCAAACTTCGGGTCGAACAGCGCGTCGATGCTGTCGATGTCGCCGGTGATCTTCCTGTTGTATGCGATCGCATTGGCGCCCCAAACGAGCGGGGTTCCGTAATACAAGCCGTTGAATTCCCATTCTGGCGTGCCGATGAATTCGGGAAACACGCCGGAAAGGTTTGTGATCCTCGACTTGTCCATTGGCGCGATCAGCCCGATCTCCGCCATGAGAGGTACGTAGCTCTGGATGGGCGCGACCATGTCGTAAAGGCCGGCGCCGCCGCCCTTCAGTTTGCCAACCATCTCATCCGAAGTCGAATAGAACGTCGGACGGATCGGCAGACCCTTCTCCTCGGAGAACTTGACGAAGTTATCGTCCCCGAACGCCGTCCAAGTGAACATATTGAGAGGCTCGGCGCCCAGAGCAAACTTCGTTCCGAGTCCTGTCGCCGCGGCTGCGGCTCCGAGCAGCTTCATCATGGCGCGGCGCGACATGCTGCGTGGAATGAGAACGCTCAGCTTTCCATCATCCGTCATGTGAAACCCCTTTCTTGTTACCCCTACGTTTTCTGCGTCTTGGCTGAAAGTCGCAGCATGACCTCGGCGAACACCGCGGTCATGCCGCTCACCAGAAGCGTAATGGACGCAAGTGCATTCACTTCCGGCGTAATCCCGTAGCGGAGCAGACCCCACAGATACATCGGCAGGGTGTTGTCGACGCCGGTGGTGAACACGGCAACCACGACGTCGTCGAAAGAGAGTGTGAAGACGATCAATGCGGAGGCGACGATGGCTGGCATCAGAAGCGGCAGCGTCACGGTCCTGAGCACGGTAATGAAGCCAGCGCCGAGATCCCAGGCGGCTTCCTCGAGCCGATGATCGAAGGTGGCCAGCCGCGCGTGCACGATCAGGACTACGTAGGGGATGCCAATGAGGCTGTGGCCCAGCATCACAGTCAATAGCGACAGCCGGATGCTTATCGCATCAAGGAAGGTAAGCAGCGCAACACCCAGGATGAGGCGCGGGAGAACCATGGGCGCGGCCGCGAGAGCGAGCAGGCCTGTGCTCATCCTTCCCCCCTGACGGGCCAGGCCGATTGCGAAGGCAACGCCGAGCATGATCGAGATGACGACGGTGAAGAAGGCAACGAACAGGCTGTTGCTGAGCGACGTGGCGATCGAATGGTTGTCAAAGAGACGGCGATACCAATCCAGGGTGAAGCCGCGGATCGGGAGAACTGAAATCTCCGATGTGTTGAACGAGAACAACACCACGACGATCAGTGGAAAGAAAAGGAAGAGCACGACCGCCATAAACCAGATTGCCAGCAGATGGGTCGGCATCATCGAGCGGCGCATCTCAGCGACTGCCGATCTTATTGTAGCGGAAGCCGATGCTGACCAGCGCCGCAACGACGCACACCATCAGCATGGTGAGCGCGGAGCCGAATGGATATTCGAACGTTCCGCCGAACTGCTTGGCAATGATGTTGCCGAGCATCACCCCGCTCGTGCCGCCGAGCAATTCCGGGGTAACATAGGCTCCCATGGCCGGCACGAACACAAAGATGCAGCCTGCCACGATGCCGGGAAGGCTGATCGGCAACGTAATCGTAAGAAACGCCCGGATCCGGCCGGCGCCCAGGTCGTGGGCGGCTTCGAGCAGCTTGTCATCGAACCGTTCCAGCACAGCGTAAATCGGCAGGATCATGAAAGGCATGTAGATGTGAACGAGCGCGACGATGACGGCGAACTCGCTGTACAGCATCCACTCCAGCGGCGCGTCCACCATGCCGCTGCCGACCAGTCCCTGATTGAGGACGCCGTTGCGGCCGAGGATCAGGACCCAGGCAAAAGTCCGCACCAGATAGCTCGTCCAGAGCGGCATGATCACCAGCATGAGCAGAGTGATACGGAACCGACGTACCTTGCGAGCGAGGAAGTATGCGACCGGGTACGCAACGATGAGGGAGATGAATGTGGTGAGGAGCGATATCTTCAGCGTGCGCAGCCCGACGCTGTAGTACATGGAACCGGTGACGGCGCGCCAGTAGTTGCCGACATTGAAGTCGGAAACGATCATGTAGTTCTCGGTGCGCCAGAAGCTATAGACCAACACCACGCCGAGCGGCATGACGAAAAAGAGTGTCAACCATCCGCCCGCCGGGAGGAGCAGAAATGCGTTTGAGCGCTTCCGTCTCATTGGCCTGCGCTCAGGCCAGATATTCGGCGAGGTCTAGTGACTTGGATGCGTTCGTAAGCCTCTCGCATCCCCGGTCGGTGACGACGACCGTATCCTCACAAAGCATCCCCTCGATTCCCTGGACGTAGTAACCAACCTCCACGTTGATCACCATTCCGGCCTCAAGCCCTCCTTCCATCGCAGGCACCCGGAAGACCGAGCTTGTCGGGTCGTCCTTGGCCACCATAGGAGGATCGTAAACCACTATCCCAATCCCGTGCCCGCAGTGGAAACGATGGTAGTTGGTCAGGTTCAATTCGCGCAGTGGGTTGATGGCGGCCTCGAAAAGGTCGGCCGGACGCGCGCCGGCCTTTATGAGACCGAGTGCCGCCTCGACGCCTGTCGACAACGCATCCCAGAGACGGCGCTGCCGATCGTTCGGCTTGCCGAGGATCACCTGGCGCGCAGTGTCCGAGTGGTAGGACTTGTAAGTGCAACCGATGTCCCAGCGAACCAGATCCCCAGCCTCAATGACTTTCGGCGCCGTCAGAAGCTGTGGTTGGGACGTCCTGCGGCCGCTTGCGAAGAGCGCGAAGGATGGCCAAGCGTCGTGTTCCACGAGGGCCGCATGGTATCGCCGTTGGAGGTCCATATCGGTCATGCCGGGCCGCAGGGTCTTTACCGCGGCCGCAACTGCGAGCTCGGTGATCTCGGATGCACGACGAAGCCGATCGATCTCTTCAGGTGTCTTGACCAACTTGGTCGTTTGGAGGACCGACGATGCCGGTACGATCGAAGCGCCAGGAAGCGCTTCGACAACCCGGTTCCAGTCGGTGACCGATAGCCCGGTTTCGTCGAGCCCTATCCGAGCCGTCGCCAATCCGCGCAGGGAGAGAGCCTGAACCAATCCGTCGACAGCACTCGTCGCGGGTCTTGCCCGTTCGATGAGATCTCGGCAGGCCAGACCGAACTCATCCATTCTTGACGGATCACCTTGTGCTCGCGTGAAAGAGCCTACCAGGTAGACGTCGTCGATCCATGAATTGCAGCTTACGAAGGTTTCCACCTCGATTGCCGGGATGATTGCGCTGGCTTGCGGCGTCGAAGCGGGGGCAAACAATGCAAAGACGTTCGCGTTGCGCATGAAGCGGTGCGTGATGTTGTGGTGGTCAGTTAGATACTCGACATTCTCGGGAGTCGACGCGACGAGTACGTCGAGGCCGTGAGCGGACATCAGTTTCTCTGCTCTCGTCTTGTTAAGCAGCATGCTCCACCCCTCTTGCCGCGCACCGCATAGGATTCTCCTGGCAATTAGGCACAGCGTAAGGCTGAGCGCTAGATGGTTGATTGCGAATGCTGCCATGCACGCACCCAATTCAAGCAGTATCTGCCATAATTCTCGGAAAACTGGCAGATCATGCCAATAATCTCAATCAACTTGTTCGGGCCAAAAACACACTCGCACCGCTCAGAGCGGATAGCGGATCGGACGGCCCGCCACGAGGTTCTCAGCTGCACCCAGGATTGCGCGACAGTCGATCCCGTGGTGACGATAGAGCTCGCCTATCGTTCCGCTCTGTCCGAAATGCTCGACGCCGAGCGAGCGTGTACGATGGCCAAAGACCGAGCCGAGCCAGGCGAGTGTCGCGGGATGCCCGTCGAGGACCGTGAGGAGACGGCAGGTCTGGGGAAGCTGCCCCAGCAGGCGTTCGACGTGGCTTTGCGCGGAAGCCTTGCCTGCCTCGCGCGCTCGACTTGCCGCCGTCCAGCCTGCATTCAGCCTGTCCGCCGACGTGACCGCCAAAAGCCCGATGTCACGGTGCGACTCGCCAAGGTAGCCGACCGCTTCGACCGCTTCGGGGGCGACCGCGCCGCAATAAGCGATGACGAGTTCGCAGTTCGGCCCGGGAGCACGCATCCAGTACCCTCCGTGAACAACATCCGTCGCAAATTCCGTGGTAGGCGCACGGCGCGGCTGCTCAATTGTGCGTGTGGTCAGCCGAAAGTAGACCGATCCTCCCGTCGCATCCCTCAGCCACGTCGCAGGATCTACAGCATTCTCATTGCTTGATCGCTGGATGTATTCGAAAGCCCATCGCAGCAGGATCGAAAGTTCGTCGAAGAACGCCGGCTCGAATGAAGCAAGGCCATCCTGTGCCAGCCCTATGAGGGGAGTCGCGATGGACTGGTGAGCGCCTCCTTCTGGGGCAAGAGTGATCCCCGACGGCGTCGCGACAACGATGAATCGCGAGTCCTGGTAGCAGGCGTAGTTGAGAGCATCGAGACCGCGCTCGATGAACGGGTCGTAGAGTGTTCCGACCGGCAGAAGGCGCTCGCCAAGGATCGAGTGCGAGAGCCCGAGAGCGGAAAGCATTAGGAAGAGATTCATTTCCGCTATGCCGAGTTCGATGTGCTGCCCCTTCGGCGACGCCGTCCAGTTGAAGGTCGACGGGATGCGCTCGGACCTGAAGAGGTCGACGCGATCCTGGCGTGCAAAAACGCCCCTGCGGTTTACCCATGCGCCAAGGTTTGTCGACACGGTTACATCCGGCGATACGGTGACCACGCGATCTCCGAACTCCGTCCGCGACTTTGCAATTTCGTGCATGAGCAGCCCAAATCCCTGTTGGGTTGACATGGCCGGTTGGTAAGGAAGTTCGATATCGCGTGGCACCCCGATGGTGCTGGCCACATGACGTCGCGATCGACCTGACGCAAACGGCGCCGCTTTCAGGAAGTCCCTCAAGGCGCGCTCCGGCACCTCCAGCCCCTCGGCGATATCCCACTCGCGTCCTTCCTGCACTCCCATCTCTTCGCGCAATGTCGCCATCTGAGATGGTGTCATCAGGCCAGCATGGTTGTCCTTGTGCCCTGCCTGGGGAAGGCCGTAGCCCTTCGTCGTATAAGCGATGAAGCATGTTGGACGGTCATGCTTGCCGGCCTCCTGAAACGCTTGAAGAAGTGCTGGGAGATCGTGGCCGCCGAGATTGCCCATCAGTTCGGCGAGCGCCTTGTCCGAGCGTCGTTCGATCAAGAGGCTGACAGGTCCCTGGTCTCCGAGGTCATCCAGCAGCCGCTGGCGCCAAGCCGCGCCGCCCTGGAACGTCAGGGCCGAGTAGAGCTGGTTGCTGCACTGGTCGATCCAGGCCTTGAGCTTTTCCCCGCCCGGCTCGCCGAATGCGGCTTCCTGCAGGGTTCCGTGCTTAAGGACCACAACGTCCCAACCGAAGTCGCGGAATAGGGAGGCGAAGCGGGTCCAGAGACCTTCGCGCACGATCGCGTCTAGGCTCTGCCGATTGTAGTCGACGATCCACCATGTGTTTCTGAGCCCCTGCTTCCATCCTTCGAGCAGCGCCTCGAATATGTTCCCTTCGTCCAACTCGGCGTCGCCGACCAACGCCACCATTCGGCCTTCGTCCGCACTCGCCTTCCACCCGCGCAGGCGAACGAAGTCCTGGACGATCGACGCGAAGAGCGTCTGCGCCACACCCAGACCGACTGACCCGGTCGAAAAGTCGACGTCGTCGGTGTCTTTCGTCCGTGATGGGTATGACTGCGCGCCATCGTATGCGCGAAACGCCTGGAGCTTTTCGAGCGGCTGGTTGCCAAGGATGTATTGGATCGCGTGAAACACCGGGCTGGCATGCGGCTTCACCGCGATGCGATCCTGTGGCCGCAGGACATAGAAGTAGAGCGCCGTCATGATCGTCGTCAATGACGCAGAGGATGCTTGGTGTCCGCCGACCTTCAGCCCATCGCGATTGTCGCGGACATGGTTGGCGTTATGGATCATCCAGGACGCGAGCCAGAGCACCTTTCTCTCCAGGGCGGCCAGGAACCGAAGGTCATTGGCCGTCATTGCTCGCTCCATGCGCCGATGCCGCCAAGCCGGGCGCGTTGTATGCCAGCCCTCGCTCGCAATCTGTCCTGCGATGGCGTCACCCCAAATGCCTGTCTGTAACAAGTGGCGAAATATGAGTTTGAGGTGAATCCGCAGGAAATTGCGACATTGAGGACCGGCTTCCGGGTTGTTCGGATCATCCGCCTGGCGAGGTCGAGGCGAATTCGCCTTAGATACTGCAGTGGACTGATCCCGAGTTCCTGAGAGAACAGCCGCTCTAGGTGTCTTGCCGACAGGCCGACCCTGTTTGCGAGGCGCGGCAACGAGATCGGGTTGCCGATGTTCTCCTGCATATATCCTGCAGCGGCGGCAACCTGAGGGCAAAGTGCCACCCGCTCGCGTCGAGTCTGTATCCGTTGGCGCTGCGACGGGTCACGCAGATTTTCCACGATCAGATCGTCACACACCGCATCTCTGATGCGATCGCCAAAATCCCGGTCGATGCAGGTTAGCATGAATTCGAGGGATGCCAGCCCACCGGCGCTGGTGTGGACACCGTCCGCAAATACGTTCAAGTCGGACCCCAGCTCCACATGATCGAAACGGTCCTCGAAGAGTGGGGCGTGGTGCCAATGGATGGTGCACCGGCGATGTTGCAGCAGCCCTGCGGCAGCCAAAATGAACGAGCCACCGTGCAGCGCGGCGACTGGCACCCGAGCTCGCCGGCATTCTCGCAGCCAGGCGAACGCGCCCTTGTCGCGGTATGCCTCGGATCCGGCCCCGGCCAGCAAGATGACTAGCGACGCGCGATGGAGATTTGACCGATGTCGCTCCGTCGCGACGGATGCGTCCGCGTTTGCGGCAACGCGGCTGGACGACGCTACTGGGTTCCCATCCGCAGAAATGACCCGCGTCTCATAGGCTAGGTAGCCGAGCGCCCGGTTGGCACTTTCAAATGCTTCAAGGCAGAGAGCAAAATCGCTTAACGGAAACCCGGGAACAAGAAGTAGCACCACGCTTTTCCGTTCTTGGCAGGAACGCCTCCCGCTGTCTCCACAGGCACCGACAACGCCGTTGCGCGGAAAAATGCTCGCTTCCGCCATTAGAACTCCCATAATGACGCCGATCGCAGCCTATTCCGCCGCCGCCGCAATGGGGCGCGCCGATAGTGCATGCTCCAAGTCGGCAAGAATATCGTCCAGGTCTTCGAGGCCGATTGAGATGCGAAGGAGACCCTCGCTGATCTTGTGCGCGGCGCGCTCCTCGACGGTGTAGGTCGAGTGCGTCATCGATGCTGGATGCTGCATCAGTGTTTCGGCGTCGCCCAATGAAACCGCACGACGGATCATCTGAAGCCGGTTCATCATCGCGGCTCCGGCGGAATAGCCGCCCTTAAGTTCGAGTGCGATCATCGCGCCAAAGCCGGGCATCTGGCGCGCAGCCAACTCATGTTGCGGGAAGCTCGCCAGTCCCGGATAGAATACCGTCTGCACCGCGGAATGAGAATCCAGCCACCGAGCAACGCCTGCGGCCGTCGCGCATTGCCGTGAGATCCGCAGCGAAAGCGTCTTCAACCCACGCAGGATCAACATTGCATTGAACGGAGCCATCACAGCACCGGTCATGTCCTTCATCCCCACGAGGCGAACCTGCGTGATGTCGTCCTCGCGACCTACAGCCACGCCCCCGATAAGGTCGCCATGCCCGCCCAGATATTTGGTCGCCGAGTGCACGACGATGTCGGCGCCGTGCTCGATGGGTCTCGTCAGTGCAGGTGTCGCGTAGGTGTTATCGACGACGACCCGAACGCCGGGAACGGCATGCGCGATGGCGCTGACGCGACCGATATCCACCAACCGCATGTTGGGATTTGCCGGCGTCTCG
This sequence comes from Rhizobiaceae bacterium, assembly GCA_050184585.1. Taxonomy (GTDB): domain Bacteria; phylum Pseudomonadota; class Alphaproteobacteria; order Rhizobiales; family Rhizobiaceae; genus JBFXAF01. Next base: position 11,556 of record JBFXAF010000014.1, read on the forward strand.
AAATAGACGATCTTCGTCCGCGCATTTATCGCCGCCCGCACGTTTTCGGCGTCTGTCATGTCCACATGCGATATAGTGATGCCAAATCTCGCCAGGCCCCGATGCATGAACGCGAATGTGCAGCCGTAGAGGGTCGCGTCCGTAATGATTTCGTCGCCAGGCGTTAGAAATGTCCACAGCACCGACGTTACGGCGCCCATTCCCGAAGCCAGCGCGAGCCCGGCCTCAGCTCCTTCCAGGTCCGCTAATCGCTTTTCGAGCAGGTCCAAGGTGGGATTTGATATGCGTGTATAGAAGTGGCCTTTTCTGGTGCCGGCGAAGGTCGCACCGCCCTCTTCCGCCGAACCAAAAGCGAATGTCGAACTGAGAAACAGAGGGGGATTCAGAGCGCCCTCATGGTCCATCGGATCATAGCCGACATGAATAGCGCGCGTCGCAAAACCGGCATTGTTAAGCATGCGGAATCTCCCTTGATCGCCAACACGCTATTGCTGGGCGCGCGTAATTTGCTTGCTAAATATGCCAGCAGAGATACACATTGTGGCAGATCGTGCCAAATTCGAGCCGGAGAGCCATTCATGGATGCCAAAGATGTTCAGATCATAAGGGCGCTTCAGGCCGACGGCCGTCTCAGCAATCAGGACCTCGCCGAGAAGGTGAACCTATCACCTTCGCCCTGCCTTCGCCGACTGCGACTCTTGGAGGAGCGCGGGGTCATTTCTGGCTACACTGCGCTTGTGAACGCCAGAGCATACGGACTGCAGGTGATGGCCTTCGTTCGGATCACGTTGCAGCGCCATGAGAAGGACACCGTGCATCAATTCGAGAAGCGCGTCCGCGACATCGACGAGGTTCTGGACTGTTACCTCCTGACTGGCGACGCTGACTATCTGCTCAGGGTCCTGGTCGAAGACCTCGATGCGTACGAGACGTTTGTTCGCAGCCGCCTGCACGCCATACCGGGGATCGCCTCAATCAATACCAGCTTGGTGTATAGTAACGTGAAGCAGACCCAAATATTCCCGCTACGATCGTAGCGGGGCAGGCCGATTGGAGGGGGACAACCAGAAGGGCCATCAGGGTGACCTGAGACCCCAATCTCCTCCGGTTTGCGGAAGAGTCCGTCGATGGCGGAGACGGACTATGCGACCCTTGCGCTTCGCGGAAGAGCAGACAAGCGGAATGCAGAAGGAGCAGGAGGCCGGTGCGAAGACGGCGGATGTCTGCCGCGAGCACGGCATCTCGGCAGCGACATTCTACAAGTTCAAGACCAAGTTTGGCGGCATGGAGGTGTCTGACGCCCGTCGCCTGAAAGGCTCTGGAGGACGAGAACGACCGGCCTACCAACTAGAGTTAGGGCGGGTTGTCATTCGTTTTGCGTCGGTTACACACGCCCGATGTGAGTGTCACTCTCGACTTGAGATTGCCACCGGTATTCTCCGCTCATGCGTCGCGAACCGGCCTCGCTCTATACGGTCGAGCAACAGCTTGCCAGCTTCGGCACCGATCTCGTGAGGGTCAGACCTGGCCACGACATCGAAGACAGAGAGGTCGCGCGATGTCTCCGACGCACCGAAGCTGGCGAAGGCGATGCCGCTATCGCTCGCGACTTGTCGCGATCGAACCGTGCGAGAAAGAGCGGAGGCAATCCGGTCCGTGGCCGCGACGAGAGCGGTTTTCGGAGGGAGGCGCGGGGTGAGCCTCGACAGCATGTCTTCGGTCCGCAGCGTAGCGGTCTCGTCGCAGCGGGAAACTTCCAGCTTCGCGGTAGATCCGAACTTTTCTATCGCCGCGTTGATGCCAGCCAGCCTTTGCGCAACCGACGGCCACAGTGTTTCCGGCGTCACGACATGGAACGCCGTGCAGCCCTTAGCCAGCAATCGCCGAGTCATCTCGGTCGCCGCGCCGAAATCGTCCTGACCGACAATGGCGACGTCGCCACCGAAGCTCGACGGCGTGTCTTCTATGGCGATGATCGGCCTCCGCAACGCCTGTAGTCGCTTTAGATACTTCCTGCGCGATCCTTCGCTCCCGCAAAGGAAAACGCACAGGCCTGCGGTTCTCGAGTCACCGAGGAAAACTGAACTCTCGAAATTGTCGGGTCGGACGCCGTGGACGAGGCACCCGTAGTTGTAGTCGCCAAGGTAGTTGCTCAGGCCCGCGACCGCCTGGCTGGTGAACGGATCGGCCAGGAAGGACGATGTCGGGTCGACGATGAGCAGGCCTATCGCGAACTCGCGGTTCAGCCGAAGATCCCTCGCCAAGCCGCGGGGGTGATACTGCAGATCCGCGATGGCCTGCTCGACGCGCGTGCGCGTGTCTGCACGCATTGACTGAAAGCGACCATTGACGACGTTGGAAACGGTCATCAGTGAAACACCGGCCGCCTCGGCGACCTCGCGGATCGTGGCGGGTTTCGACGGCGGGCCGAACTTCGCAGCGCCCGCCTTCGTCCTTCCTCGGCCTCCGGTCGTTCTTCTCCCGCTGGTCATGTTCTCCGAAAGAGTCAGCGGCTCGCCCGCATTGCAAGAGTCGCTGGCTTAGCTTTCATCGCGCGAATTCGCCAGCCTTCGTTGAGACACGTGAGCGCGCATCCGCGATCGCTGAGCCCTTGACACGTGCTAACATTGCCGTCAGTTTTAACGTTAAACAAAGAGGTTTCCGATGGATTTGGGCGGCTGGCACTGCAATACCTTCACGATCGTCGCGCGCTGTCCGCGACAGGGACTGCTCGGCATCGCCCTGACGTCGAGCCCGCTGTCGGTCGCGGCGCGCTGCTCGTTCATCCGCGCAAATCTCGGCGCGGTGTCGACCCAGGCCTACGCCCATCCGGGGCTCGGGCCGCTCGCACTCAACCTTCTCGAACTTGGCTATTCGCCTGAAAAGACGCTTGCCGAGATCCACGCCAGCGACCGTTTCGCGGAACATCGCCAACTGGGGATCGTCGACCGTAACGGCAACTCCGCCGTCTTCACGGGCAACGACTCCCTGGAATGGCGGGGACATCGCAACGGCCAGAACTACGTGGTCATGGGCAATTATCTGGTCAACGGACAGGTCGTCGAAGCGATGGAAGACGCCTGGCTCTCGTCCGGGGACGAAATCCTTGAGGAACGCCTCATACGCGCGGTCGAGGCAGGCAAGGCCGCGGGCGGCGAGAAGGGCGGGCACCTCTCGGCCGGAATGCTGGTCTACGGCCGCGACACCTATGCCCGCACCGACCTGCGGATCGATCTCCATCAGGGTCCCACGGGCACCGACGCGGTGAACTCGCTGCGCACCCTCTTCGAGGAGTATCGCCCGCTCATACCCTACTACGAGGAGCGCCCGGAAAATCCGCTGCTCGATAGCTGGCGGACCTGGAGAGACAAGAACGCACCGAAGACATCGGTCTGATCCGGACTGAGGCAGGATCGATGGCCTTGGCCCACGCTTCAAACACCGAACCCGCTGCCAGGTTCACCGCCATCCGGTGCGGCTGGCTGTTCGACGGCACGGGAACGGCACCCGTCCGCGACGCCTGCGTGCTCTTCTCAGGCGAGCGGATCGTGGACGCCGGACCGGTCCAGTCGGTGGACGTTCCATCGGGTTCGAAGGTGGTGGACCTGCCGGCGCACACGGTCCTGCCGGGCCTGATCGACGTCCATTCCCACGTGAGCATCCATACGCTCGGCAGACCGGCCGCCCAGACGGCGCGGCCGGAGGGCGACATCGTGCTAGACGCGATGGCCTGGCTTCGCTCCGACCTGGAGGCCGGCGTCACGACCATGCGCACGCTGGGCGATTCCGCCTTCCTCGACATCCGTTTCCGCGAGGCCCAGAAAGCAGGCAAGATCGCGGCGCCGCGCCTGAAGGTCGCCGGCAATCTGGTCCAGTCGTCTCATGTCGATGTGTCGGTGTCCCGCTCGACCTGCGACGGACCCGACGCGATCCGCGCAGCGATCCGCGCATCGGTGAGGCGCGGCTGCGACTGGGTGAAGTTCTATTCCACGCCCGACAGCCGGGCCGCCGACCCGGTGCTTTCCATCTTCAGCCGCGCTGAAGTCGACGTCGTCTTCGACGAGGCGCGGCGGGCAGGCAAACCGGTGTCGGTCCACTGCCACGGCGGCGTCGCCGCCGACTGGTGCATCGAACACGGCGTCGAGAGCCTGGAACACGGCTTCTTTCTCGAACGCCGCCAGATGCGCGAGATGGCGGAGCGTGGCCTGACCCTGGTGCCGACCTGCGGCGTCGTCCTGCTCCAGGCCGATCATCCGTCGCCCGAGAATGTCCAGGAACGGGTGAAGGACTACCTGCGAATGGCTCGCGAAGAGGGCGTGCTCTGCATACCCGGCACGGACGCGGTGCATGGGCGGCTGGATTTCGAGGTCGAGCGGATGGTCGCCTGCGGGTGGTCCATCGCAGAGGCCCTCTCAAGCGTGACCGAGAAGGCGGCGCGTCTTCTCGGCATGGCCGACGAAACCGGCACCGTCTTCAGGGGGAAGCTCGCTGACCTCGTGGCGGTGAAGGGCGATCTCGGCAGCGACATCGCGCTGCTGAGCGATGTCGAGGTCGTCATCCAGTCCGGCAGGACCGTCCACGACCGCCTCGCGGGCGGACGCTGGGCTGACCGCCAGAGCGCGACCGCATCTTGAAGACTTGCGCCGGCGGCCGATGCCGCGGGCGCCGGAATGTGGAACAGAACCAACAGGAGCAGGCAAATAATGGGAACCTTCAAACTTCGACTGGCGGGCATTCTGCTCGCCTCGGTCGCGACGATCTCGGCGGCTGCGGCTCAGGACATGCTGCGGATCGACGATATCCCGGTGGGAGAACTCGATCCGGCAAAGGCCGCGGACGTCGCCGACTCGATCCTGATGTTCAACGTCTACGATACGCTGGTGCTCGCCAATCAGGGCAAGCCGGGCGTAGGGCCGCACCTCGCCAAGGAGTGGGCGGTCGACGGCAACAGCTTCACCTTCTCGCTGCGCGACGACGTGAAGTTCCACAGCGGCAACCCGCTCACCGCCGACGACGTCGTCTATTCCTTCGACCGGTTCATCACCATGGGACAGGGCCTGTCGCACCTGCTGCGCGGCCACGTGAAGACGGTGGAGGCAGTGGACGCGCACACGGTCCAGTTCACGCTCGAGAAGCCCTATGCTCCCTTCCTGACGGCGCTGACCCGGCTTCCGGTGATCGACAGCAAGACCGCGAAGGAGAACGTCCAGCCTGGCGACTTCGGCGACAATGGTGACTATGCGCAGGCGTATCTGACCGCGAATGACCTCGGCACCGGTGCCTACAAGATCGTCTCCCACAATCCGCAGGAGATGACCGAATTCGCCCGCAACGAGGACTATTTCATCGACGTTCCCGATGGCGCGCCCGAGCAGGTCATCATGCGCTACGGCCTCGACGCGGCGACGGTCCGCACGCTGATGCTGCGCGGCGAGCAGGACATCTCCTCGCAGTGGCTCGCACCGGAGATCATGAGTTCCATGGCCGGCCAGCCGGGAATGAAGCTCGTCGCCGAGACGAGCCTCGGCAACTACTCCATCAAGCTCAACACCCAGCGCGCACCGCTGGACGACGTGCATTGCCGCAAGGCCATCGCGCACGCCATAGACTACGACTCACTGCTCGGGCTCGCGAAGCTGACCGACGACATGAGCTCGGGCACGCCAGCGAACGGGCCGATTCCGGCGGGCGTTCTCGGGTCGAACCCCGATCTCCCCTATCCCAAGCGGGATCTCGAACTTGCCCGCGAGGAACTCGCCAAGTGCAAGCACGATCCGGCGGCGAGCAAGATCGTCGTTTCCTGGATCTCCGAGATTCCGGTCGAGGAAAAGTACGCCCTGCTGATGCAGGCCAACTTCCAGGAGCTCGGCTTCCAGACCGAGGTGGTGCGCATGCCCTGGGCATTCTACACGCAGCAGACCGCAACGCCCGAGACGACGCCGCATATCGGCCAGCTGTTCTCCGTGCCGACCCTGCCGGATCCCGATGCGCTGCTCTACAACACCTATCATTCGTCGGTGCGCGGGACGTATTCTTCGTCGCAGTGGCTCGTCGATGCCGAGGTGGACAGACTGCTCGACGCCGGGCGGTCCACGTTCGACGAGGCGGAGCGGGCGAAGATCTACAAGGAGCTCGACGCGCGGCTCGCCGATCTGCAGCCCAATATCTTTGGCTATGACACGAAGACGGTACGTGTCGTCCGCGACGGGATCCACATCTCGCCGCTGGAAGACGAAGGCAAGGCCTACGGCCAGGCGGTCGTCAACCTGATGTTCCGCAACATCACGGTGCGCTAAGGCGAGAGCGTCAAGAGGTTCGCGCGAGGACAGGGTATGCGGCTCGCATTGCTCCGATGGGTGGCTGTGAGAATCGCAGGCATGATCCTTGTCCTCGCCGGAACGTCGGTGCTCATCTTCGGGATCGCCCGGATCATCCCGGGCGATCCAGCCAGGATCGCGCTCGGGCCGGAAGCCTCCGCGGAGCAGGTGGAGATGCTTCGCGAGCGGCTGCACCTCGACGAGCCTTTCGTCTCGCAATATGTCGAGTTCGTCCGCGATCTTCTCGGCGGCGATCTCGGCATGTCGCTCTACACCAAACGCCCGGTCACGAGCGACATCGCGACGGCGTTGCCGGCCACGCTGGAACTGGTGTTCGCGGCGGGGCTCCTGATGGCGCTGATCGGCATACCGCTGGGCATCCTTTCGGCCTACTGGCGAGACCGTGTCGGCGACCACGTGATCCGGCTCGTCGCGCTGCTCGGTGTCGTCACGCCGAGTTTCGTGTGGGCGATCTTCTTGATGCTCGGCTTCGCCTATTTCACCGACCTTCTGCCGGCGGCCGGCCGGCTGTCGCAAGGCGTGCCGCCGCCTCCGACCGTGACGGGCATGTACACCCTCGATGCGCTCCTGACCGGCCAATGGAGCGTTTTCGGCGATGCCCTCGCGCATATGGTGCTGCCGACGGTGGCGCTCGCCCTGTCGGGGATCGGGCAGATGGCGAGGCTGACCAGGGCGAGCGTCGCCGAGACCTATCGGACGCCCTATATCGACATGGCGGTGGCGTACGGATACGCGCCGCGCCGCATCGCGACCAAATACGCCCTCAGACCGGCATTGATACCGACGCTTACCGTCTTCGGCCTCGACTTCGCGAACATGCTGGGGGCCGCCTTCCTCGTCGAACAGGTCTTCGCGTGGCCCGGTCTCGCCCGCTACGGCGTACAGGCGATCCTTCACAAGGATCTCAATGCGATCGTTGGCGTCGTGCTCGTGATTTCGGCCTTCTTCCTGATCGTCAACACTCTGGTCGACATCGCCGTTGCGTGGATCAACCCGCGCATCAGGCTTCAGGGCGAGGCGGGGTAGGCGATGCTGGTCTCCGGCCGAGCCTGGCGCAAGTTCCGCCGCAACCCGCTCTCGGTCGTCGGTCTCGTTCTCGTGGCCGGGATCGTGCTCCTGGCGGTTCTGGCCCCCTTCGTCACACCCTATCCCCAGCATGCCGGCCCGTTCGTGGACTTCATGAACGCGAACCGGGCTCCGGACCTACAGTACTGGCTCGGGACCGACAATATCGGGCGCGACCTCTTGAGCCGCATCATCTACGGCTACCGGATCTCGCTGGTGCTGGGCATCGTCGTCCTGGGGATCGCTACGCCGGTCGGCGTCCTCCTCGGCCTCATCGCGGGCTATGCGGGCGGCTGGGCGGACTACGTGATCATGCGCGTCACCGACATGTTCCTCGCGGTGCCGCCGCTGGTGCTCGCGATGGCGATCATGGGCATGATGGAGCCGACGCTGGTCAACGGCATGATCGCCGTTTCGGCCATGTGGTGGCCCTGGTACGCGCGCCTCGCCTACAGCATGGCGCGATCCGAAAGCCGGGAAGACTACGTGACCGCTGCCGCCGTCGTCGGGGCCGGCCCTTTGCGCATCCTCATCGGCCAGATCCTTCCGACCTGCCTGCCGACGATCTTCACCAAGGTCACGCTCGACCTCGGCTTCGTCATCATGATCGCCTCGTCGCTCTCCTTCCTCGGCCTCGGCGTGCAGCCCCCGACCCCCGACCTCGGCTCGATGGTCGCGGGCGGCGCCCAGTACCTGCCGGATTCCTGGTGGGTCGTGGTCTTTCCAGCCCTTGCGATCCTGCTTGCGGTGCTGGGGTTCAACCTGCTCGGCGACGGGTTGCGCGATGCGATGGACCAGCGGCTATGACCATAGCGCCGTTCCTGCAGGTCCAGGATCTCGACCTCGCCTTCACCAATACGGGCGCCGCGGCGAAGGTCCTGCATGACATCTCGCTTCACGTGATGGCGGGTGAGAAGGTCGCGCTCGTCGGCGAGTCCGGTTCCGGCAAGTCGGTGACCGCGAGGATCGTCGCAGGATTGCTCCGTCCCGGTCGTGAAGCGCAGGTTTCCGGTCGGGTGCTCCTGGGCGGCAAGGATGTGCTAAACCTCACGGAGGGGGAATTCCGCCGACTGCGCGGCACGATGTTCTCGATGATCTTCCAGGATCCGACATCGGCGCTCAACCCACTCTTTCCGATCCGCGATCAGTTCCGCGAGGTCCTGCGCAGCGCCACGCCCGGGGTCACGCGGGCGGAAACCCGCCTCCGCGCGACCGACCTGCTCAGGCAGGTCATGCTCGACGATGCCGACCGGGTGCTCGGCTGCTATCCGTTCCAGCTGTCCGGCGGCATGAACCAGCGCGTCATGATCGCCATGGCGCTGGCCAACTGCCCGCAGCTCATCCTGGCCGACGAACCGGGGACGGCGCTCGATGTCACCGTACAGGACCGGACACTGAAGCTGATGGGCAGCCTGACGCGGGAAGCCGGCACGGCGGTCCTCTTCATCTCCCACAATCTCGGCGTCGTCCGGGAGTTCGCAGACCGCATCTACGTCATCTATCGCGGCAGGATCGTAGAGCACGGGCGTACGGCGGACATCTTCTCGAACCCCCTCCATCCCTATACGCGCGCATTGTTCGCGGCCGTTCCGCGCATCGTCGGCAGGGGACTTCCGGCCGCGCCCCGCGAGGATGCAACATTCGATGCGCCTGCCGTGATTCACGAAGGCTGCGCGGAGCCAGTGATAGAGGAGGCCGTATGATGGCGGAGCCCCTTCTCTCCCTGCGCGGTGTTGGCAAGACGTTCAGCAGCTGGAGCAGGCACGTTCGTGCCCTGATCGGCGTGAACCTCGATGTCGCGCGTGGATCGTGTCACGCGATCGTCGGCGAGTCGGGCTCGGGTAAGTCGACCCTCGCCAACCTGATCCTCGGCATCTATCCGCCGTCGGAGGGTGCGATCGTCTTCGACGGCCAGGCTCTGCCGTCCCGGCGTCCGCTGGCGCTCAAGCGCCGTATCCAGTTCGTGCAGCAGAATCCTCTGGCGACGCTCAATCCGAAACGCACGATCGGCGCCTCGATCGGGTTGCCGCTGCTGCTGCATGGGACGGTCCGGGGTCGAGCCGACCGCCGGCGCCGCGTCGGCCAGCTTCTGGAGGAGGTGGGGCTACCCGCCGATTTCGCCGGCCGATCGCCTGCGATGTTGTCGGGCGGGCAGCGCCAGCGCGTGTCGATCGCGCGTGCGCTCGCATGCGAGCCCGACCTGCTGGTGCTCGATGAGCCGACATCGGCGCTCGACGTCCTCGTCCAGGCCCGGATCCTGCAGCTGATTGCCGATCTTCGGTCGCGCAACAACCTCACCCTGGTCTTCATCACGCACGACCTGGCGGTGGTGAATGCGATAGCCGACCGGGTATCCGTCTTCCGGAACGGGGAACTGCTCGAAACCTCGGAGACGGAAGACATCTTCCTGCGGCCGCGCCATCCATACACGTCGAGCCTCATTGCTTCGGTACCAGTCGTCAACGCCGAGGAGGTCAACGTCAGGGACAGGGCAATTGCCCTTAGTCGCGGTCATCCCGTTGCTAATCAGATTCCGTAATATTACCCACGCCTCCCATTGTCGTTGGGACTATTGTGCAAGTGTGCCATGAGCCCGATACCTCAGACCAACTGGGAAAAATATTCGAAGGACCAAAGTCCTGACAGCGAACCGGGGCAACAGCCATCCTCCCGTTCGCACCAGGGTCAGGCTGCCAACCCTTTTTTTGTTGGTTCAGCCGATGCTCCTTCTGAGATCGCGTCGAATCGCGTTCAGAGCATGATCTGATCGCTAACCTATGGCGATTGACCCGGCCTCTCGTGCTTCGCCCTCGCGCCAAGGTTGAACGCCGCCGAATCCAGGATCTGGACTGCTCTCGGGTCCTTCATCTGCTTTGCGCGGTTGTGCAGCCAGGTGATGGCCCATTTGATGCCATTGCGCCTGCCGTCTTCCCACTGATGTGACCGACGATTTTTGAGCTTCTTCATCGTTGTCAACCCTGAGCGCTGGCAATACTCGGCAACAGGCTTGCCATTGCGTCCTTCTTGCGTCGGGCGAGTGCAATTTCGGGCTTCGGTAAGGCGAGGAGGGAAGCAAATGGGACGCTGCGCGGTGGCGAATTTACGTTTGCCCTGGATGGCCATGGAGGGGAACGACGTCCCTCCCCACCGCGCACCCCGCCTCCTTGTCAAAGTTCCGTGCGGCAGGCTGCGCAGTCTCACTTCCAACGGCTTCAGGGGAGATGGTTCCGGCTGCGGTGCCGTCCTCATCCGGCAATGCCATGCGTTGCCTTGATGCGTTGCATCTCGGGATCGATGTCGCCGCGTGCTGCGGCATCAATGTCGAGTCGACCACCGGACGAGTTCGCCAGCACCTTCGCCCCGCGCCGGTCGCTCACGCCGTGCTACGCCAACCGCTCCGCGCCAGCGCCTGCCTCTTCACCCGCCCAGCAGGGCAGGTCACCGCCGGGGAAGTGCTCGAGACTGGATGGAACTCGGCGGCCGTCCGGTTTGACACCGTCAATCCCGCCAGAAAGGTTTTGCGATCTCTTCCTCGGCCTGGATCTTCGTCATGCCGATATCGTCGATCAGATGGGGGGCGGTCGCGAGCATGTCCTCCAGTTTGAGGCGAAGGCGTTTTCGCTCCTCCCACGTCTCGAGCGTTTGGCGCAGCCCCGCAATGCTGAGGGGCAGTCCAGAGGCGAAAATGCGCCTGACCGGCAACCTTGACGTCGCAATCAGGTGATAAACTGATGCAGATGTGTCGGCCATCGAACCCTCCGTTCGCTTGAGGGCGCAAGAAGCCCCGCTTCACGAGCATGGATCCTGCCCGCGGTGATCGCGGCCGTACTTAAGCCTTCCCAAATAGTTCCAAATACATGCAAACCGGCTAAAGATGCCCTCCATGCAAGGACCGCGCTTTGCCTTCGGTTCGTTCCTTCTCGACGCCGGAGCGGGAACGCTGCTTCGCAACGGAATTCCCGTCACCGTCAGCCATCGCGGGCTGAAGCTGCTCGCCGCCATGGCTGAGCGGCCCGGCGAAATCCTGACAAAGTCCGAGCTGATGGATGCCGCGTGGCCCGGCATCGCCGTTGAGCAGGGCAATCTGACGGTCCAGATCGCGCAACTCAGGAAATTGCTCGGGCGTTCTACCGACGGTGGCGAATGGATCGCCACCGTTTCACGTGTAGGCTACCGCTTCGCCGGTGTTGTTGAACCGGTCGGCGGCGCCTCAAGAGCACCGCTGCCACTGCCGGAAAAGCCATCCATCGCCGTGCTGCCCTTTACGGGCGTGGGCCATAGGACGAATCAGGAAGCCTTCGCCGAAGGGCTGACCGAAGACTTGATTACCGACCTGTCGCGCACGGCAGGCCTGTTCGTGATCGCTCGCACGTCGGTGTTTGCCTACAAGGGCAAGGGCATGGCCGCCCGCGACATCGCGACCGACCTTGGCGTGCGCTATCTCCTCGAAGGGAGCGTGAGGCGCGCCGGTGGACGTGTCCGCATCAACGCTCACCTGATCGACGCGAGCAGCGGACAGCAAGTGTGGGCGGAGCGCTTTGACCGCGAGTTGAAGGACATCTTTGCCGTTCAGGACGAGGTGACTGGCAAGATCGTCGAAGCCATGCTCGGGCGGATACGCATGCCGCCGCAGCGGAGCCGACCGCGAAGCCTCGAAGCCTATGAACTGGTCTTGAGGGCACGCAAACTTATCGATGACTCACCTCAGACGGCGCGCGAGGCGCACTTGCTGCTCGCACGCGCGATCACCCTCGACCCGGATTACGCTGAAGCGCACCGCTGGTTGGCGATGAACCATTGGCTTGGATGGCTACTCTGGGGTGAACCGGTCGAACCGGGCCGGAGTCGCGCCCTGGAACTCGCGCGCAAGGCTGTCGCGCTTGATCCATACGACGCGGGTTGCCATTGGGTTCTCGGGAATTTGCTGGCCTACGACCGTTCCTTCGCCGAAGCGGATCAGGCATTTGCAAAGGCGATCGAGCTCGATCCGAATGACGCTGATGTCTGGGCAACGCTCTCGGACAGCGCCGTCCTCGCCGGGCGGGTCAAGGAAAGCCTCGAAAACATTCGAAGGGCTTTCCGACTTAATCCATTCCCGGGAGGCCTGTACTACCTGACCCTGGCCGTCGCACAGTACGCGAACCGCGACTATCAAGCCGCGGTTGCTTCACTGCTCCGGGAGGAGACGTACCGGAACACGAGTTCCCGCCGCTTCCTGGCTGCAAGCCTGGCGCAACTCGGTCGGCTCGACGAGGCTCGCTCCGAGGTCGAACTGTTCCTTTTGTCGAACCCGCATTTCACGATCGGCCACTTCATCTCGACGCAGCCATTCCGTGACGATGCTACGCGTGACCATTTCGTGGATGGATTGCGTCGGGCGGGTTTCCCGGAGTGATGCCCGGCTTGCTTTGCGCCACTGCCGCAGCCGGTAGGCGAGTGCCCAGGTCTCGCAGCATCCGGAACGTGCCGAGGCGACAGGAGCCACCGCATCGGAAGCAGGAGCAGACGTTCCTTGAGGCGTCGCGTCTTGTTCCAGAACCCTTCGCCAGCCAAGCTGCCGGGTCAGCTTCGGCCTTCAACCCTGGTAGTGGACGACTTCGCTCCATTCAGGGTCAGCGTGCTTTTGCCAGTAGAGGTCCTTGAGCCTCGACGTCACGGGACCGACCGTTCCGCCGCCCACGGGCTGCCCATCGACCGAGGTGACGGGCATGATCCCTCCGGCCGTCGACGTGATGAACACCTCGTCGGCCGACTTGAGCTCCGCCGGTGAAACAGGTCGGGCCTGAACCTGCAACCCTAACACCTCGCACAAGTCGAAGACCGTCTGGCGTGTGATGCCGGGAAGGACACCCTTGGCCGGCGTCGAGACGTGGCCGCCGCGCACGGCGAAAACGTTGAATCCCGGGCCCTCGGCGATGTTGCCGTCGAGGTCGAGTATGAGCGCGGTTTCGGCGCCCGCGTCATAGGCATCGAAGAGACCTTTGACGAGATCGAGCCAATGGTAGTTCTTGATTGTCGGGTCGACCGACGCCGCCGGGATGCGGACGGTCGGGCTGATCGCCACCCGGAGCCCGCGCTGCAACTGTTCCTCGTTGGCGACCGATCCGAAAGGGATCGCAAAGGCGACGAACCGGTTGACCGCGTGCCTGGGGTCGCGGCTGAATGTGGGGGAGGCGCCGCGGGTGCAGATCATCTCGACATAGGCTGCCCGGTGTCCGGACAGCGCCACGCAGTTGTGGAGGACCTCGGCGACTTCCTCGCGCGAAACATCCAGTGTCATGCGCAACGCCTTCATGCTGGCGAAGAAGCGGTCAAGGTGGCGATCGAGACGAAAGAACCTGCCGTTCCATACATGCACGGTGTCGTAGGTGGCATCGGAATGCAGCAGGCCCCAGTCGAGTACCGAGATCTTGGCGTCGGCCATGCGCACATACTGTCCGTCGACATAGGCGATGCCGTCAGGATAGCGATGCGGATCCTCGTACTGAGCGCTGATCTCGGGCAAGCGGCGCGGCGCGCGTGCGGAACCTTCATTCACGTTGGTCATCTCCTGGAGATCGGTGCGCGGAGCCACGCGGTCTGCCTGAGCGGCAGGATAGCCGCTCCGTATGTCGCAACGCTTCAATTCGAGCGCAATGACGAAACGGGAGCGTCAAACAGGGACAGGCTCGGCAACCTTGTTCCATTCAGATCGGTACGCGGGTCTCGAACTTCACCCGACTGATCGTGATCATGCTTTGGAACTTGCGCACGTTGGGGTTGGCGTAGAGCTTCGTCCTGATGAACGTGTCGAACGATGCGATGTCGCGCACGGTGACGACGAGCACGAAATCCGCCTCCCCGGTCACCATGTAGCACTGCGTCACTTCTTCGGCGGAGAGCATGTTGCGCTTGAACTCCTCCACAAGGTCGTGGCGCTCGCGTTCGAGTTCTACGGTCACGATCAGCTCGATCGAAGGACCGGCGAGACGGGGATCAAGCAGACTGACGTCGGCCTGAATGGCGCCTGCCGCGCGCAGCCTGCGCACACGGCGCAGACAGGATGCGGGCGAGGAACCGGCCCGCTCGGCCAGTTCCGCGAAAGATAGCCGGTTGTCGGCCTGCAACACACGAAGGATGCGGCGGTCGAGGTCGTCCAGGCTGATTTTCGGTTGATGTGTCACTGTCGCTAATCTTCCGACAGCCACCGGACTGCCCGGTCAAGAAAGATAGCGGCGCGCGCGATCTCGCTCTCCTCGATGAACTCGTCCGCGCAATGGGCCTGGATGATGTCGCCCGGTCCGCAGACGACAGTCGGCCAGCCCTGTTCCTGGAACAGTCCGGCCTCCGTGCCGTAGGAGACGGTGCCGGCCTGGCCTGTCCCGCTCCAGCGCGCGACCATGCGGGCCGCTTCTTTGTCCGGCTCAAGTCCAGGAATGCGGGTCAGTTCGTCGATGACAATGCCACAGCCGCGATGCAGTTCGCGCATCCGCTTCTCTAGCCGCCTTGCATGGCCTTTGAACCAGGACGCGTAGTCCGCCGGGCGTTCACCTGGCACGCATCGGATGTCGGTGGTGAAGGCGGCGGTTTCAGCGACGGTACTGACCCCGGTTCCGCCCTCGATCAGGCCACAGTTGATGGTCGTGTAGGGGGGCTCGAAGGTATGCGCGCGGCTGACGCGCGCATTTCGTCGCATGCGCGCCGAGCAGAGCGCGATCAGTTGGGCCGCCGCCGCGATGGCGCTCACTCCGAGATCGGCGCGGGACGAATGGATCGCGCGGCCAGTGATCGTCGTCTTGAAGGACAGGTACGACTTGTGGCCGTCCACGACTTCGAGCCGTGTCGGCTCACCTACGATCACGATAGCCGGGCGCGGAAAATCGGTGGCCATGGTTCTGGCGAGTATCTTTCCGCCCGCACAGCCGATTTCCTCGTCGTATGACACGGCAAGTACAAGCGGGCGCTTGAGCGGCTGGGTCGCTGCACGTACCGCGGCGGACAAAGCAAGCGCCAGAAAGCCCTTCATGTCGGCTGCGCCGCGTGCGTGAAGACGAGCCCCGCGTTTCGTCAGGACCCAGGGATCGCTCGTCCAAGTCTGTCCATCGGTGGGAACGACGTCGGAGTGACCGGAGAGAACAACGCCCCCAGTCACCATGGGTCCGACGACGGCAGCGAGACCGGCTTTGCCGCCATCAGCCGAGGGATAGAGACGACAGTCGATGCCGGCTGCCCCGAGGAGCCTCCGGCAATAGGCGATCAGGTCGAGGTTGCTGTTGGCGGACACCGTCGGAAAGGAAATGAGCCGCTGCAGAATGTCGACGGCGTCCGCACCGGTGTCACCCCTTGGCGTCACGCTGCCCGCGCCGACGGGACACGATGCAGATACGTGCCCCGGCCCTCCTCCACGATGAACCTGCCATCCTCGAAGACAACCTCGCCGCGCGCGATCGTAAGCCTGTTCAGGCCGCGCACCGTCGTACCCTCGAACAGGTTGAAGTCGACTCTCTGGTGTTGGTTCGCCGCGCGGATGGTGCGTTCCGCGCCCGGATCCCAGACGACAATGTCGGCGTCCGACCCGACGGCGATGCGACCCTTGCGAGGGTAGAGCGCGAAGCATCGGGCCGCTGCGGTGGAGGTGGCGCGGACGAACTGTTCCCGGCTCAAGCGCCCGGAATTGACACCGTAGTGCCAGAGGATTGCCAACCGGTCTTCGATTGAACTCGTGCCGTTGGGAATCTCCGTGAACCTGTCCCTGCCGACAAGGCGGTCGACATTCATGAAACCCGCATGGTCGGTGCCGGTCGTCTCGATCACGCCAGAGGCCAGCGCCTCCCACAACGCGGCCTGGTGTTCCGGCGCACGCAGGGGCGGGCTCATGACATGGGCGGCGGCAAAGCCCCAGTCGGATTGACGGTAGACGTCGTCGCTGATCGTGAGATGGCACGCCAGCACCTCCCCCGTGACGTCGACGCCGCGATCCTGCCCCCGCCTCAGGGCATTGATCGCCGG
Organism: Rhizobiaceae bacterium; assembly: GCA_050184585.1. Lineage (GTDB taxonomy): Bacteria > Pseudomonadota > Alphaproteobacteria > Rhizobiales > Rhizobiaceae > JBFXAF01. Next base: position 27,947 of record JBFXAF010000014.1, read on the forward strand.
TACTGAGCTGTTGTGGACGACATAGAGCCTGGCGCCGGTGATCTCCGCTATGCAGATGGCCCGGTTGACGGCCTCACCCTCGACTTCGGGTGGGCGTGACAACGGATGGTATTGCGGTCCAGTCTTGCCTTCGGAGATCAGCTTGCCCTGCAGATAGTGGACGAGTTCGCCGTTCTCCGCATGGACGAGGCATAGCGCGCCGAGTTCCCTCGCCAGCGCAAACGAACGGATCAGGACGTCGTCGCCGACCATCGTACCGCCCTTGTAGGCCATGAAGTGCTTGAACGAGGTGATGCCGTGACGATCAACCAGATAGCGCAGGTCGCTCTCCGTCTCGGCGTCCCACCGCGTGACGGAGGCGTGAAAGCCATAGTCCGCGACGCTTGGCCTGGCGCGTCTTGCCCATTCCGCATGAGCGTCTCTAAGCGACTGCCCCGCATCCGGAATGATGAAATCGAGGATCGTGGTCGTTCCGCCGGCGAGCGCCGCTCGTGTTCCGGAAAGAAAGTCGTCGGCCGTGCGGGTAGCCATGAACGGATAGTCGAGATGCGTGTGCGGATCGATGCCACCAGGCAGCAGCAGGCATCCCTGTGCGTCGATGACGCTCTCGCCGGCTCTTGGAGAAAGCTGGTCGGCGATCTCGAGAATTGTCGCGCCGTTGGTGCGGACGTCCTGCCGGCATTGTCCATCGTCGTTGACGATGGTGCCGTTGCGGATGAGGATCGACGTCATTGCCGTTCCAGCTCAGCCTGCTCCTCGAAGTGGCGCTCGAGGCGGCTCAAATTGCCCAACGCCAGTTCCACGGTCTTCCCGGCATGTTCCTCGAAGAGCCGGCAGGCCTGGTCGGCGTCGCGTTCGAAGGCGGCGTTCATGATGCGCTCGTGTTCCTCGATCACGTCGGAATCACTGGCGCGGCCGTAGTCGGCCATGATGCGATAGCGCCGCGACTGTGCGTAGAGCGACTTCACGATCGTCAGCAGTCGCGGTGAGTCGCACGCCGAAACGAGGCTCAAGTGAAAATCCTCATGAGACGCCTGAAGGTCCAGGTCATAGGCGATGCTCGGATTTCGGCGTTGCAGCGATCTACGAAAGATGTGGAAGCGGCCGATCGTTGCGGCTTCCCATTGCTCGCCGCCATGGATGATCGACCACCTCAGCGCGATGCTTTCCAGGTTCTGCCGGACCTTGAGCAGGTCGCGCAGGTCGGAATCCGAGATCGTTGCGACCCTGGCGCCGCGCTGGTCGATCTGCTGGACGAGGCCCTCGGAGGCCAGCTTGGCGATCGCTTCGCGGATGGTCGAGACGCTGGCGCCATAGTGCAGCTTCATCTTGTCCGACCGCAGCGGTTGCCCCGGCAGGAGCTTGCAGATCAGGATGTCGCGCCGGATCGCATGGTAGACGCTTCCCGCGAGCGTCCCGTGCTGCTGTTCGGTATCGATCTTCGTCACGCGCCCCAACTCACATGATGTCGCGCTGGCATAGCGGGGAGTAGAGATCCGGTCGCCTGTCGCGGAAGAACTGCCACTCGTTTCTTACTTCGCGAAGCAGGCTCGTGTCCAAGTCGGCAACGACGAGTTCGTCGTCGCCACCGCCCTGCGCGATGATTTCACCTCTTGGACCGGAGAAGAAGCTCTGGCCGAAGAACTGGGCGACGCGCCATGGTTCCTCGAGGCCAACCCTGTTCAGAGCACCGATAAAGATGCCGTTCGCCACGGCCGAGGCCTTCACCTCGAGTTCCCAGATGTGGCGGCTGTGCGGGCCGGTCGCGGACGGTGTGAAGACGATCTCCGCGCCGCCCAGCGCGAGCGCGCGATAGCCCTCCGGAAAATGCCGGTCGTAGCAGATGTAGATCCCAATCCGGCCGAACGCGGTTTGGAACACAGGAAAACCGAGGTTGCCTGGCTTGAAGAAAAACTTCTCCGGCCATGCTGCGAGGTCCGGTATGTGCGTCTTCCGATACTTCCCCAGATAGCGGCCGTCCGCGTCGATAACGGCAGCCGTGTTGTAGTAGACACCGGGCGCTTCCTCCTCATAGACGGGCGCGACGATCACCATGCCATGTCGCTTGGCCCAGTCGCGGCAGCGCTCGATGGTCGGCCCGTCGGGCACACGCTCCGCGGCGGCGAACCAGCGACTGTCGCGGCTCGGGCAGAAATAGGGCTGGTTGAAGACCTCCTGGAAGCAGATGACCTGTACCCCTTGAGAAGCGGCACGTTCGACATACGCCTCGTGCGCATCCAGCATGGCGCCGCGGATGATCGGGATTTCCGCCGTTGTCTCCTTCTTGAGACCGAGTTGCACCAAGCCGCACTTGATCGAGGTCATGCCCTCTCCTCCTGACTGAAAACGGTCTTGGCGCCCGCCGGGTTCATCGCGTGGTTCCGCTGAGCGGGTCGCGGTCGGGCAAGGCCAAGGTTGGTGATACGCACCGGCAATATCCCCCTGGGCCGCAGCAAGAGCATGCACAGCATGACAAGGGCGATCCCCAGTTCCTGAGAACCTGGGGGCAGAGAGATGGTGGCGAAAGGCAAGTCTACCCCTCGCTCGAGCTGGCGCAGCAGTTCCACGACGAGGCTGATCATCACTGCGCCGGTGACTGCGCCAATGAGGCTCCTGCTTCCGCCCACCACAAGCATCGCCAATGTGACGAAGGTCATTCCCAGCGAGAAGGCGTCGACTGAGATCGTCCCGAGGAAATGGGCGTACAGGGCGCCGCCGCAACCCAGGACGAAAGCGCTCAAGACCCAAGAAGCCAGTCGGCCGCCGAGAACGTCGATGCCTATGGACCGTGCCGCGACCTCGTCGTCGCGTGCAGCCCGGGCCTGCAACCCGATCTTCGAGGTCTCGAAGAGGCGTGCCGCGATTGCCGCGGCGGCGAGCCAGGCGAGCACCGTCCAGGCGTCCGCATAACGCGGAAGGCCAACGATAGAGCTCGTGCCGAGCGTGACCGCATCCCAGTTCGAATAGGAGATCACGACGATCATGTAGAGGGCGAGTGTCGCTATGCTGGCTGCGATCCCCGCCAGTCGCAGCAGCGCCGGGCCGACGACCAGGGCGACGAGCCCCGCGATACCGCCCGCCATGACAACCGAGAGGGGCACGGGCAGATTGTAGTTGTGAAGGACGGTCGGCAGGCCCGGCATGTTCAACGTCTTCAGCGGGAGCGGAAGGGTGAACCACGCTGCGGCATAGGCGCCGATGCAGACGAAGGCCGCGTGCCCAAAGGACGTGATGCCGGTGTTGCCGACGAAGACGTAGAGGCCGACCACGAGGACGGCCATGATCAGCATCTCGACCAGGCTGTGCTGCAGGAGGCGCGTTCCGGTAGCGCCGACGATGGCCACGAGGATCGCCAGCACCGCGACGACGACGATCACGGGCAGCATTCGCGCGGCGATCTCGCGAGGAGCGGTCATACTCGCTCCCTCAGCGCCGGCGCCTGCAGGAGGCCGCCGGGCCTGAGCAACAGGATCAGGATGACGACAAGGAAGACGAAGGCGTCACGCGCTCCGCGCAGGCTTTCCGGCAAGGCGGCCTGCATGACGACGCTCACGGCGCCGACGAGATAGCCGCCGACGACCGCGCCCAGCAGGCTGCCCATTCCGCCAATGACCGTTGCCACGAATCCCATCAGCACGAGCGGGACGCCCATGCGGTAGGTGAGAAGCCCGCCCTTGATAACCACGAAGAAGGAAACGGCCGCGGCAAGCACGCCGCTCGCTGCGAACGCGATACCGATGACGGTGTTTGCCCGGACGCCGAGCAGCCGGGTCATGTTGAAGTTCTCGGAGGCCGCCCGGATCCAGATCCCGTATTTCGACCAGCGCAGGAAGCTTGCCATCGCAACGAGCAGGCCCGCGGTGACGGCAACGATCAGCAAGTCCAAAAGCAGGATACGAACGCCACCCACCATCAGCGTCTGGCTGAGCGTGGTCCCGATGCTCAGGCCTTTCGGCCTGCTGCCATATTCAAACAGGATCGCATTCTGGACAAAGAAGCTGACGGCGAAGGACGCAATGAGCATGGTGGTCGCGTCGGACGTCCTCAAGGGTCGGAACGCGACCCTTTCGACCAGCAGGGCGGCCAACATGACGATTGTCACGACCGCGAACACCATGAGCGGCCACGGCCAGGCACCGACCAGCAAAGTGGCCGATGCGCTGGCCGACGGGACGATCAGCGCATAGCCGCCGATGGTGATCAGATCGCCATGGGCGAAATTGACGAGGCGCATGACCCCGAAGATCAGTCCGATCCCCAAAGCCACCAGCGCGTAGAGGCTGCCCAGGCTCATGGCATCGAAAATGGTCTGGACGACGTAGGTCATGCGCCTGGCGCCAAGCGCTTACTTCGGGAACAGCAGCGACATCGGCGGTGTGGAACCGCTGGTCTGGTATCTGATCGCGGCGTGTTTGCCGTTCTCCACCTTCATCATCAGGAGTGGCCACTTGAGCTGGATATGCATCTCGGGCGTGAAGGTGATCGGTACGCCCTCGATCTTCTCGTCGGTGAACTTGTTGAACTCGGCGAGCACGGCGTCGGGATCGTCGGTTCCGGCGCGTTCGACGGCGAGCTGGTATCCCTTGATCAGCCCATAGCCGGTGACGAAATTCGAGGTCACCGGCCGTTCGCCCGTCTTCGCCACGTACTTGTCGAGCAGGGCCTTGTTCTCGGCCGACGGCTCGTCGCCGAAGATCGACATGTAGGCATTGTAGTAAAAGCCCGAGAGGTTGGGCACGGAGTTCAGCCAGAAGTCGCCGTCGAGCGCCTGCGACGAGAGGAGCGCGGTCTGGATACCCGCGTCGCGCAATTGCTTGATCGCGCTCGCGCCGCCCGGCAGGTAGGTGCACAGCATGATGACATCAGGCTTTTCCGGAAGCGCCAGCAAACGGGTGATCTGCGCCGAGATGGACGGATCGTCGTTGCGCCACGTGTCCTCGCCGAGAAACCCCGCGTCGCCCGCAAGTTCCTTCCATCGCGCATTGAAGCCGGCACAGGTCGATTTGTTGAACTCGATGGTCGTGTCGAGCAGCGAGTACGCCTTCTTCCAACCCTCTTCGTAGCCGAAGTCAGCCAGCACATAGCCACCGGACTGCGCTGCGAATGACCAGGAAAAGGCATGAGTGCCTACACCCTGCACGCCCATCTTGGGATCGTTGGCGCATAGCGAAATCGCAATGACGCCCGCCGACTGGGCCGCGAAGGCGGCCGGACTTCCCATGTCGTAGTCGCACGAGACCACCACGAGGCTGGCCCCCTGGTTGACGACCTCCTGGCCCGCCCGCGCTCCCTCGGTACGGTCCGTCTTCGTGTCGGCCTCGACCACTTTGATCTGGCGGCCGAGGAGGCCCCCAGCTGCGTTGATTTCCTCGATCGCGATCTTCGCCGCCTCGACCGATGACGACTCGTAGGAGAGCCAGCCACTCTGGGCCGTGGCGAAGCCGATGATGATCGGATCGTCTGCCGCAATGGCAGCCGATGTCGACATCATGACTGCGCCGATCATGCCAAGGACCTTCGTCCGCTCGTTCATCTCCGTTCCCTTCCGTTCAGCAAGGTTGAAGCACCTGCCGCATCCGTTCGCGGCATCAGAAAACACCTTGCTTTTCCGGAATGTCAAGATAATTTCGAAATTATTGGAGAATGTCGGATTTTGGATGCTGGCCATCTCGCACCTGACCGTAAGCTACGGGTCGACGCGCGCCGTCGATGATGCGTCGCTGTCGGTGGTCGAGAACTCGATCACCTGCGTCATCGGGCTGAACGGCGCCGGCAAGTCGTCTTTGCTGCGCGCGATCTGTGGCCTGGCGCCGATCACTGCCGGAGACGTGTTCCTGCGCGAACGGCGCGTGACCGGAACCCGGCCCGAGGATATTGCGAGGGCGGGGCTGACGATGGTCCCCGAGGGCCGGGAGATATTCAAGACGCTGAGCGTGCGCGAGAACCTGACGGTGCCGGTGGCTGGAACTCGAGGGGGCGACGCGATTGCCGAGGTGTTCGAACTTTTCCCGATCCTGCACGAGAGGCAGAAGTCGCCGGCAGGTCTGCTTTCCGGTGGCGAGCAGCAACAATTGGCGATCGCCCGAGCGCTGGTCATGCGGCCCAAGATCATGCTCGTTGACGAGCCATCGCTAGGGCTGGCGCCGCTCATCGTCGAAAAGGTCTACGGGCATTTCCTCGAACTGAGGCGACGCGGTCTAACGATCCTGATCGTCGAGCAGAATGTGTCGCGCATCCTATCTGTCGCCGACCACGTGTACCTCATGTCTCATGGGCGCGTTCAGCCTGCGGGCCGGCTGGAGGAGCTCGCCGAGAAGGAAAAGATCGAGCACGCCTATTTCGGCGAAGCGAGGGCCTGACGAATGATTGATGCTGACCGGAGCCTCGGAACAAGCGCGGTCAGCGTCGACTTCGGCGGCATCGCCGCGCTCACCGGGATCGACTTCAGCGTCGGCCGCAGCGAAATCGTCGGTCTGATTGGGCCTAACGGAGCGGGAAAGACGACGCTCGTCAATGTCCTTACGGGCTACCAAGCGCCCAGTTCGGGCATGGTCAGGCTCGAGGGGCAGGAAATCACGGGCTTGGCGCCCGACAAGATCAACCGCCGCGGCGTGTCGCGGACCTTTCAGGCCGTGAGGCTGTTCGACGACCTGAGTGTCCTTGAAAACATACTCGCGGCGGCAGTCACTCATACCTCCGAAAGCGCCAAGGCAGACGCCTTCGCGTGGGAGTTGATCGACTGGATAGGCGCGGCGGCAGTCGCCGACCGGAAGGCATCGGGCCTACCCTACGGGATCGAAAGGCTGATCGGAATCGCCCGTGCGCTCGCCTGCCGTCCATCCTTCCTGCTTCTTGACGAGCCGGCTGCCGGAACGAACACCGACGAGGCGAGGAAGCTCTCGGACATCGTCAGGGCGATCCCCTCGACCTTCGCGTGCGGCGTCGTCCTGATCGAACACAATGTGCCCTTGGTTCTCGCCACCTGCGATCGGATACACGTCCTGGATGCAGGTCGAACCATCGCCGTTGGCGAGCCCCGAGACATCGTCGCGAACCCGGACGTGAGACGCGCCTATCTGGGGTAGGAGGGAGCGCAGTCACTCAACATGAACGCGCGTAGGGTTGGCGACATCCCGGCGGCGACGTGATTCAAGCGAACTCCCCACCGAGAAGCAGGGGTGGCACAATCGTCGTGTCATCGGTCGATCGACCACAAGTCTCTGTCTCGGAAACGGCACCACGACCGACAGTGCCGCGACAAAGAGGTGGAAACGCTCTTATCTCTGAGTAACTTTTTGTTTTTCCATCAATTCTGCCTCGCGATCACGAATGTCGCAGGCATAGTCGAAGATTTCACCAGCGGCCGGTTCGGGTGCAATCAGTGTCACATGCGTTTCGGCCTCGGGATCGAGATTGTAGTTGCGATGAACGATCCCGGCGGGCAAGTGAACCAGCGAGCCGGCTTCCGCGACCATCAGCTTGCGGCCCACCTCGACATGCATGCGGCCGGCCAGGATGAAATAGAACTGGTCGAAGGCGTGGATGTGGAAGTCCGGGCTGCCGGCGCCGGGCTGGACCTCTACGATGTTGACGCGGAGGTTGGCCGAGCCCGAGGCGCGATCGGCAAGCGACTGGTAGGCGAACCCGCCTTTCGAGAAGTTCTCGGCCAGCAGCGGACGCACCAGCCCAGAAGCACTCTCGACGGTTCGCGCGGTCGCCGGATGGAAAGGTTCGGCAGATGGCGCCGGCGCGAGTACATCGAGGAGGCGAGCCTCGCCTCCGATACGGTGCGGCGTGCCCGCCGGCAACAGCACGAGCGCGTGCTGCGGCGCCTCGAAGGTCTCGGTCCCGATCGTCACCGCCGCCGCGCCCGAGAGGACGAAGAGGACGCGGTCGACCGAACAGGACTGGAGCGGCGAAGCGTCGGGCGCAATGATGCGGATGGCGCAGCCGGCGCCGTCTCCATGGATGAGCCATTCTCCGGAAGCGGCCGATGTCTCGATGATGTGGCGCATGGGAGGTCCTCTAGTCGCGGAAACGCACGGTGACGCGTCCGAGGTGGCTGAACTCCGCCTCGGCGTACACGTTGTCGGCGCCGACCCGCTGGGGAGGGGGCAGGGAGCCGGTTATGGCGATCTGGCCGGCGCGCATGCATTCGCCTGCCGCCGCCAGCCGGTTGGCCATGGCAGCCAGCACGTTCATAGGCCCACCCATGGTCTCTACGCCGGCGGCGGATGCGCGCGCCTTGCCGTCGACGCTCACCACGACGCCTTCGACGCGCGGGTCGAAATTCCGCGGCGAGGTGAGGTGGGATCCGGTGACCACGAAGCCGCCCTCTGCCTTCTGCACGGCGATGATGTGCTGGTTGCTCCACTTGCCGTCGAGCAGGCCGGGCCTGACCGGCGCCACCTCGATCGCCGGGAAATACGCTTCGACCGCCGCGAGTGCCTGGACCGGCGTCACATACGGGCCGACCAGGTCGCGCTTGAGAACCACGCCGATCTCGCATTCGATGACGGTGAAGTCGCCGTCGAAGCCGACGACTGCGCCGTCCGGCCGCATGAGGGAAGAGAGCAGCGTGCCGACCATGGGCGGCGGCATCGACGGCACCATCTTCTGGACGGCAGCCGAGGTGAACGACGCCTGCCACCCGACGACGGCGTCGCCGCGCGCCACCTTCAGGCGCTTGGCGCCCATCTGCACGCGCAGCGCATCGTCGAGCGACAAGTCCGGCGCCAGGCCGATGATGTCGAGACCGACATCCTTGTCGATTCCCGGCTGGTCGATATGGGCCGCCAGTCGTTCCAGGTCGAGCATGCTTGTCTCCTCCTAGCCTTGGCCGGGCGTGCGCCAGCCGGGTTTGCCGCGTCCACCGATCAGGCCGGCCCGCACTCGCTGTTTCAGGAGCGGGCGTGGCCTGAACCGTTCGCCATAGGCGTCGTGCATGATCTCCTGCGCCTGCAGGCAAAGGCTGGACGTCGTGGCGTCCATCAGTTCGAACGGCCCCATCGGATGGCCGAGTCCGAGCCGGCACGCGGTGTCGATGTCGGCTGGGGTGGCGACACCCTCTTCCACCAGCCGCACCGCCTCGATCATCATCACATGCAGCAGGCGGTTGACGGCAAAGCCGGGCACGTCCTTGACACGCACGGCCGTCTTGCCCACGGCCTGCATCAGATCGAACGTGATCGTTTGGGTTTCCGCGGACGTTTCGAGGCCGGGAATGATCTCGACCAGCCGCATGCGCGAGGCCGGCGAAAAATAGTGGGTACCAATCACATTCGCCCGACGTCCGGGCGCGACGCTTGAGGCAAGCACCGAGATCGGGATCGTCGACGTGTTGGTGGCGATGACCGCGCCGGCCGGGAGCGCTGCGTCGAGTCGCGCCAGAACCTCGGTCTTGACGTCCTCCCGCTCGAACACCGCCTCCGTAACGAACTGCCGGTCGGCGAGGCGGCCGAGGTCGGTGGTGGTGGCGATCCTTGTAAGCGAGGTCTCGACCGCCGCTTCAGCGAAGTATCCGCGCTCGGCGCCGCGCGCGAGAGCGCGGGAAAGACGCTCCATGGCGCCGTCCAATGCTTCGTTGGCGCGGTCCGCGAGCAGCACATCGTGGCCCGCCAGCGCGAAGACCAGCGCGATCTCCGCTCCCATCATGCCGGCGCCGACGACGCCGACGCGTTCGATTGTCGATTCCACCGTCGTCTCCTTCGTTTCGCGCTTGCGGTTCGCCCGCCAGACTCGATCAGAGGGGTTGTGACGACTTGCCGGTCCCGTAGAGGCGTTTGGATATGTCGTGCGCGGCCGCCTTCAGCGCCGCGAGCTGCTCGGCCGACGGCTCGCGTCCGATTTCGTCAACCGAGCCGAGGATGCCGATGGTGGCGGCGACCTGGCCGCCATGGTCGAAGATCGGTACGGCGGCCACGTTCAGGCCGGTCAGAGTCTCGTTCGGCGCAGTCGCCCAGCCGCGCTCTCGCACAAGCGCGATTTCGCTGGCGAGCCGCAATGGATCGGTGATCGTGCTGGGCGTGACAGGCTTCAGCCCCCCCTGCAGCGTGCGCTCGAGCAGGGCGGGTTCCGAAAAGGCGAGCAGGAGCTTTCCCTGCGCACTATTGTGCAGGCCGAGCAGAGTGCCGATGGCCGCATTGATGGATAGCGTGGAGAGCCCGTCAACCTTGTCGACGATGAAGACCTGGCCGTTCTCCACTTTGGAGAGGATCGCCGCCTGGCGCAGCGAATCCCGCAGCTGGTGCAGGATCGGCCGGCTCATGGCGACGATGTCGAAGCTCATCGCCGCCGCGTTGCCCAGGAAGGCAAGACGGATACCGATTCGGTAGCGGTCGGTATCCGCCTCCTGGCTGACATAGCCAAGGTTCATCAGCGTCTGCAGGTAGCGGAATATCCGCGTCTTCGAAGTGCCGAGTTCCTTGGCCAGGTCCGTGACGCGCCACGGACGTTCGCCCTGCGCCAGCGTCTCAAGGATCTGGAAGGCGAGGGACACGGCCCACACACCGTCGACCGAAGCGTTCTGGCTGGTCTTGGGCATGGTGGCGCTTCTACCCGATCCCTTTTTCCTGCGGGTCGCTTGCCCGGACGGATGTTGCTGCGGGGCGCCGGAACCGTCGGAGCCTTCCCGCCGATACCATTCCCGCATTTGCCGAGGCAACGCCTCCCGCTTCGATAGCATCCCGATGTCCTCCGCTTCCCGATGCCGGCCGCCGCTTGACAGCCATGCATCACGTCTGTACCTTAACAAAATCAAAACAGTGTTGCAACTACCGAAACAACACTGGGGTAGCGGAGGAGACGATACCCGGCATGACCCAGGGCGGAGCATCGCTGTCTGTCGATATCGGCGGGACCTTCACTGACGTCATCCTGAAGTCAGCCGGCGTCCTCTTTGCCGACAAGACGCTGACCACCCACGACAATCTGCTCGAAGGCTTCTTCCGTGGGGTTGGCGCGGTCCTCGATCGCGCTGGTATCGGTCCCGGCGATGTCGACGGGCTGCTGGTCCACGCGACGACGATCGTCACCAATGCGCTGATCGAGCGGAAGGGCGCCCGGACCGCCATGGTGCTTACCGGCGGCTTCCGCGACGTGCTGAGGCTGCGCGACGAGCGCCGCTACGACGTCTACGATCCGCAGATCGAGTATCCGCGTCCCCTGGTGGAAGACGAACTGACCTTCTCGCTTTCGGAGCGGACGCTTGCCGACGGTTCCATCGAGCAGCCCGTGGACGAGGCCGAGGTGGTGGCGCTCGCCCGCCGCCTGCGCGACGCCGGCGTCGTGTCCGTCGGCATCTGCTTCCTCAACGCCTACCGCAACGCGGAGAACGAGCGCGCCGCCGCCGCCATCCTGAAGCGGGAGTTGCCCTCGCTCTTCTTGTCGGTGTCCTCGGAGATCGCGCCGCAGATCCGCGAGTACCTGCGCGCTTCGACCGTGGCTGCCAACGCCTATGCAGCGCCGATCACCGGTCCTTATCTCGACGCGCTGGCCGGCAGGCTGGAGGCGGATGGCTACCCGTCGCGGGCGCTCATCATGCTGAGTTCCGGCGGGACCGTGGGACCGCACACCGCCGGTCGGATGCCGGTGCGCATGGTCGAGAGCGGACCGGCCGCGGGTGCGCTCGGCGCGTCGCTGATCGCCCGGGCGCTGAACCTGAAAGACCTGCTCGCCTTCGACATGGGCGGCACCACGGCAAAGGTCTGCCTGATCCAGGATCACAAGCCGCTGGTCACCGGGCTGTTCGAGATCGACCGGATGTACCGCTTCAAGGAAGGTAGCGGCCTGCCGATCACGGTCCCCTGCATCGACCTGATCGAGATCGGCGCCGGCGGTGGCTCGATCGCCCATGTCGACGGCATGGGCCTGCTCAAGGTTGGGCCGGCAAGCGCAGGCTCGATGCCTGGACCCGCATCATATGGCCGTGGCGGTGTCGAACCGACGGTCACCGACGCCAACGTTCTGCTGGGCCTGATCGATGCGAAGAGCTTCCTGGGCGGGGCCATGCCGCTCGATGTCGGAGCGGCGCAGGAGGCCATGGCAGGCGTCGGCATGAAGCTCGGGCTCGGCATTGTCGAGACGGCGCGTGGCATCCACCAGATCGTCACCGAGGCAATGGCGGGCGCGGTACGGGCGCACGCTGCCGAGCGCGGGGTCGATTATCGCGGCATCCCGCTGCTCGCCTTCGGCGGCGCCGGGCCACTGCATGCGTGCGAGGTGGCGAAACTCCTGAACAGCCGGACGGTCATCTTCCCGCCGCATGCAAGCGTCCTGTCGGCGTTCGGCGCGCTGCTGACGCCGCTGCGCCTCGACCTGGTGCGCAGCAGTGTCTTCAGCCTCGACGCCCCGGACTGGCGCGACGTCGAGCGGCTGACCGCCGAGATGGAAGCCGAAGGCCGCGCCGCTCTTTCCGACGCCGGCTGCGCGCCGTCGGACATGCGGTTCACCTACGAGTTCGACATGCGCTACGCGGGCCAGCAGCACGAGCTCAATGTCGAGCTTCCGGGCCGCCTGATCGGCGCAGGGAAAGAAGTGGCGATCCGCGCCGCCTTCGAGGCCGAATACGAGCGCATCCACCGAATCGTGCAGTCCGAGGTCGGCGTCGAAGTCGTCTCACTCCGCGTCGTGGCGCGCGGGCCGGAGCGCCAGCTGCCGACGCTGGGACCAGCGGGCGGCGTCAGCGAGCCCGAGAGATCGAGACCCGTTGCCTTCTGGGAAGGGTTCGAGACGGTGCCTGTCTATCGCCGGGACGCACTGGCGCAGGCCACGCGGATCGCCGGTCCGGCGGTGATCGAGGAGGCAGGCACCACTCTGGTCATCCCGCCCGGCTGGACGGCGCACGTCGTCACGCTCGGCTGCATCGTCGCCGAAGCCGGCGCGGTTCACTAGGATTGCGGCGATGAACGCTCACATGACGAAAACGGCGATGGACGGGATCGAGCTTGAGGTTCTCTGGTCGAACCTGCGCTCGATCGTCAGCGAACGCGCCAAGGCGATGCAGCGCACGGCCTTCAGCCCGCTGGTGCGCGACGCGGGTGACCTCGCCTATGCCCTGTTTGACGGGCGCGGGCGGATGGTCGCCCAGGCCGACACCGGCACGCCGGGCCACATCAACTGCCTGGCGCGCACCGCGCTCTACCTGGTCGAGGAGTTCGCGGGGCGGCTCGAAGACGGGGACGTGCTGATCACCAACGACCCGTGGCTCGGCGCGGGCCATTTCTTCGACATCATCATCTTCTCGCCGATCTTCTTCGAGGATCGGATCATCGGCTATGTCGGCTCGAACAACCACCACACCGACATCGGCGGATCGGGCATCGGGGCAGGTGCATCCGACGTGCACGAGGAGGGCCTGTGGATCCCGCCGGCCAAACTCTACGAGGCGGGCCGCCGCAACGAACTGTTGCACCGGATCATCCTGCGCAACGTGCGCACACCGGACCATGTCGGCGGCGACCTCGCCGCGCAGGTTTCGGCGAACCGCGCCGGCGGCGAGGCGCTTGTCGAACTGTGCCGCAACCACGGCCTCGCTGACATCGAGCAACTCTCCGACGAGATCATCGATCGCTCCGAACGCGCGACGCGCTCGGCCATACGCGCGCTGAAACCCGGTTCGTGGACTGGCGAGACCGAGTTCGACATTCCCGGGGGAGAGATCGTCCGGCTGCGCGCCAAAGTCACCGTCGATACGGACCTCGGCGAGATAGGCATCGACTTCACCGGCAGCTCGAGCCAGGTGAAGAAGGGCGTCAACGTCGTGCTGGCTTACACGCAGGCCTATGCGATGTTCACCGTTCGCAGCTGCCTCAACCCGCAGCTTCCGAACAACACGGGCAGCCTGCGCCCGATCCGCGTCACGGCGCCGGAAGGCTCGATTGTCAATTGCCTCTATCCCGCGCCGGTCAATGCCCGCCACGTCGTCGGCATGTATGTGCCGATGCCGATCCTCAAGGCACTTTACAATGTGATTCCCGACCGCGTGCTGGCCGAAAGCCCCGGCGGAGCCTGGGCCGCACAGGTGATGGGCGCGACCGACCAGGATGTGCCGTTTGTCTCGACGCTTTTCGCCTTTGCAGGCGGCATGGGCGCGCGCGCCGCCAAGCGCGGCCTCGACGCCACCTTCTATCCGACCGGCATCGCCTCGACGCCTATCGAGATCGTCGAAGCCGGCGCGCCGGTCGTGTTTCGGTGCAAGGAGTTGCGACCGGGCTCCGGCGGTCAAGGCCGAAATGCTGGCGGCGACGGGCAGGTGGTGGAGTTCACCGTTCGCTCGGCGCATCCCTGGACCATCAACGCGATGACCAGCGGCACGAAAGTCAGGCCGTCAGGCATCGCCGGCGGCGAACCAGGAGCTCCCGGCCGGTTGTTCGTCAACGGCGAGGAAACGATGCTGTCGGGCAAGGCGATCATGCAGCCTGGCGACGTGGTACGGATGGAGACACCGGGAGGGGGCGGCTTCGGCGCCCTTGCCGTCGAATGAGAGGCGTGACCAGACGGGTCGATCTGCCCGAAAGGACCGATGGCATGAACGTCGAGAGACTTCCCGCGCGGCAGACGCCGCTGATCAAGCTGTCGGGTGTGGCGAAGACTTACAGGGCAGCCGACGGCGTGCCGGTGAAGGCCGTCGATTCGGTCAGCGCGGACATCGTGCAAGGCGAATTCGTCTCGATCCTCGGCCCCTCCGGCTGCGGCAAGAGCACGCTGATGATGATGATCGCCGGCCTGCTGACGCCATCCGCCGGCAGCGTCAGCTTCCGCGGCAGCGCGGTGAACGGGCCACTCAGGGATTTCGGTGTCGTCTTCCAGGACGCCGTCCTCCTGCCCTGGCGCAACGTGGTCGAGAATGTCGAGCTTCCCGGCGAAGTCGCCGGCGTTCCGCGTGGTGAGCGTCGCGCCGCGTCCGAGAAGATGCTCGCCATGGTCGGCCTTGCCGGCTTTGAGCGGAAGTTCCCCCATGAGTTGTCGGGCGGCATGCAGCAGCGCGTGGCGATAGCGCGCGCCCTGTCGCTCAACCCGACCCTGCTTCTGATGGACGAGCCGTTCGGCGCGCTCGATGCGATGACCCGTGAGCAGATGAATCTCGAACTGCAGCGCATCAGCCTCGAATCCGGCGCCACCGTCGTCTTCGTCACCCATTCGATCGCCGAAGCCGCCTTCCTGTCCGATCGGGTCTTCGTCATGTCTGGCCGCCCGTCGACCGTGCGGGAGATCGTCTCGATCGACATTCCCCGACCCCGTGCGATCGATCTGCTCGCCTCTGACCGGCTGGGGATTCATATAAGCACGCTACGCAGACTGCTGGACGTCAAGGGAGACCCGTCATGACCGACGCGGTCGTTTCACCACGCACGGCCGCTCCGGCGAGGTCCTCCGTCGAAACGACGATGCTGCTGGCGCCACTTTCGTTTGCCATATTCCTGGCGCTCTGGGAGATCGCCGTCAGGGTCCTCGACGTCCCGGCCTACCTCGTGCCGACGCCGAGCGCCGTCGCGGTTAAGGCCTGGTCGGACCTCACATCCGGCCTGATCGTCAGGCATTTCGGCGTGACGTTGTTCGAGGTCCTGGCTGGCTTCGCAATCGCTGCGGTTGGCGGCGTCCTGGTCGGCACGGCGATCGGACTGATGCCGCTCCTCAACCGCACGATCTACCCGCTCATCCTCGCCTTCCAGACGATCCCGAAAATTGCCCTCGCGCCGCTCTTCCTGATCTGGTTCGGCTTCGGCCCGACATCGAAGATCGTCACGGTCGCGACCATCGTGTTCTTCCCGGTGCTGGTGAACGTCATCGCCGGCCTGTCTACGGTCGACGCACGCCGGCTCGTACTGATGCGCGCGCTCGGTGCTGGTCCGCTCAAGGCATACGTCAAGGTGCGCTTCCCGAGCATGCTACCATACCTGTTCGCCGGGCTCGAAGTAGCGATCGTCTTTTCGGTGACGGGCGCGATCGTTGCCGAATTTATCGGCGCGTCGCAGGGGCTCGGCAGCCTGATCATCCAGCGGCAATCGAATTCCGACGTGGCCGGCGTGTTCTCCGTGCTCGTCTATCTCACCATCATGGGGCTCGTCCTGCACGCCGTGCTGCGCGCCATCGGCCGCCATTTCACGGCCTGGGCGCAAACCGAAAGGGTCTTGAACAGCTGACGTCCACACCGGCTCACGCCGGGAATGGCCGAATGGAATGCGGAGGCAGTCGCCTCCGCAGCGGGAATTCTTTACGCAACAGGGAGGTGACAATGCGCATGACGAAGATTTTGACATCGGGTATCGCCGCCGCCGCGGCGCTGGCGTTTGCGACGCTCGTGCCGGCCACGGCCGCGGACACGCTGAAGTTCATTGAGGGCGCGCCACCGACGATCTCCATGGCTGACCTTTATGTTGCGGAGGCGGCCGGTTTCCTCGAAGCCGAGGGCCTGACGGTGCCGGCCGACTTCGCGCAGAACGGCGCGGTGGCCACGCAGCTTGTCGCCAGCGACCAGGGCGACATCGGCGACGTCAGCATGGAACCTTACCTTTCGGGCTTCGAAAAAGGCATGCGCGGCAAGTTCATCGGCGCGCGCGGCAATCTCAACATCTACTTCCTCGCCATTCCAGCCGACAGCTCGATCCAGACCATGAAGGACCTGGAGGGCAAGAAGATTGGCGTCCTCTCGATGGCGAGCCAGGCGATCCCCTACATCCGGTCCATGGCACGTAGCGCCGGCATGGATCCCAACGCCGACATGTTCCTGCCTGTGGGCTTCGGCGACTCCGCGGTCGCAGCCCTGAAGTCGGGCCAGGTCCAGGCGCTGGCGCTGAACCGGATCGCCTATGCCGGGCTGGTGCGGGCCGGGCTCGAGTTCCGCTACATCTTCCACCCGACGATCGCCGATGCCGGCAACTACGGCTACTTTACCTCGGACGCCACGATCGCCGCAAAGCGCTCGCAACTCGTCGGCTTCCTGCGGGCCATGGTGAAGTCCGACATCTTCATCCGCGAGAACCCCGGCGCGGCTCTCGCGATCTTCTGGAAGAAGCATCCGGAAGCGAAGCCCGCCGGCAGCGAGGAGGATGCCATCCGCCTTGGCACGCTGGAGCTGACCTTCAATCCGGCTACGGATGCCATGCTGAAGGTCGAGCGCATCTCCGCACCGGACAAAGTCGCGCTGGAGAGGCTGGTCTCCGCAATGCGCGAAGAGGGCCTCGTCACCTCGAACTTGACGGTCGCCGACCTCGTCGACGACAGCCTGATCGCAGAGGCCAATCAGGGCGTCGACACCGAGGCGGTCAAGAAGATCGCCCGCGAGTGGAAGTAGGACGGTCAGGCCCCGCTTCGGCGGGGCCTCTCCTCAACGGGAATAGAGCATGAAACTAGCGAGCTTCCTCCACGAAGGAGCCGAAGGATTCGGCTTGGTCCGCGATGATCTGCTGCACGATCTCACCGGAGTCGTTCCTTCCGGCGCGCGCACGCTTGCGGAAGCGCTGGCGCATGACGGAATGAAAGCGCTTCCGGCCGCAGCCGATCGCAAGTCACGGGAGCTGCGCCTCCACGATATCGCGCTGTTGCCGCCAATCCCCATGCCGGGAAAGATCATCTGCGTCGGGCTGAACTACCGCACGCATATCGCAGAGAGCGGCTACGCGGCGCCGAAGCGCCCGATGCTTTTCGCGCGGTTTGCGAACTCGCTGGTGGGTCATGGCGGCTCGCTGGTGCGGCCAAGGCTTTCCATCGACTTCGATTTCGAGGGGGAGCTGGCTTTCGTGATCGGGTCGCCTGCGCGGCACGCGACGAGGGACGGCGCGCTGAGCCACGTCGCCGGCTACGCCTGCTTCAATGACGGCTCTATCCGCGACTACCAGCTTCACACGTCGCAGTTTCTGCCGGGCAAGGCGTTCTGGCGGTCGGGCTCCTTCGGCCCGTGGCTGGTCACGCCCGACGAGACCGGCGATCCCTCCGGCCTGACATTGACCACGCGCCTGAATGGCGACGTGATGCAGGCCGCGTCACTGGACGATCTGCTCTTCGATGTGCCGGCGTTGATCGAATACATCAGCGGGATCACGATGCTCGATCCGGGCGACGTGATCGTCACGGGAACGACAGGCGGCGTCGGCTTCGCCCGCGACCCGAAGGTCTGGATGGAGCCGGGCGACAAGGTCGAGGTCGAGATCGACCGGGTGGGCACGCTGGTGAACGGCGTGGTCGACGAGGCGGCATGATCGACTGGACCGGACCGGAACTGCCGGCGACCCGACAGGAACTGCACTACGGCGACCGCATGGTCGCGTGCTTCGTCGACCGTCCGGCTGACCTGTGGGCGATGGTCGAGGCCGCGGGCGCGTTCAACGCCAACGGCGAAGCGCTGGTCTGCGGCGACAATCGCTGGACGTGGCGCGCGCTGCTTGACGAAGTCGGCCGGACGGCGGCCGGTTTGGCGCGACAGGGTGTCGCCGCCGGCGATCGTGTGGCCATCCTTTTAGGTAACCGCGCGGAGTTCGTCGTTGCGCTCTACGCCTGCTTCCGCATCGGCGCCATCGTCGTTCCGCTCTCGGTCCGCTACCAGACGCCGGAGATCGCCTATGCGGTCAACGATTGCGGCGCAATCCTCCTCCTCCACGACGCCGAACTCGCGCCACGCCTGCCGCCGACGGCCGACGTCCCGGCGCTGAAGCAGCGGATCGCCGTTGGCGGCGATGCGGAGGGTTCGTCATCATGGTCGAGCCTGATCGCGGACACAGCACTTCCGCCCCTTCCGGCCGTCAACGAAGACGCCACCGCCGTGATCCTCTACACCTCCGGCACGACGGGCCTCCCGAAAGGCGCGATGCTCTCGCATCTGGGCCTCGTCAACTCGAGCCTCGTCTTTCGCCACTGTTTCGAGTTGACGCCGGCCGACAGGTCTATCGCTGCCGTACCACTCGCGCATGTGACTGGCCTGGTTGCCAACGTGCTTTCGATGGCGGCCTGCGCCGGGACGCTGGTCGTCCTGCCTGCCTTCAAGGCGCCGGCGTTCCTGGCGCTGGCCGCGGCGGAGAGGACCACCCACACCATCATCGTGCCCGCCATGTACAGCCTGCTGTTGATGGCGACGGATTTCGACGCACATGATCTCTCTGCCTGGCGGATCGGGGGCTTCGGTGGCGCGCCGATGCCCGAGCCGGTCATCGAGGCCTTCGCCCGGAAGCTCCCCGGCCTGAGCCTCATGAACGCTTATGGCGCCACCGAGACATCCTCGCCGTCGACCATCATGCCCGCCCGCCATACGGCGGCGCATCTGGCCAGCGTCGGCCTGCCCGTACCGAACTGCACAATCGTTGTCGTCGACGAGACCGGACGGCAGGTGACGACGGGCGAAGCGGGGGAACTGTGGATTGCCGGGCCATCGGTCGTGAAAGGGTACTGGAACCGGCCCGATGCAACCGCCGATTCGTTCGCGGCCGGATACTGGCGATCGGGCGACATCGGCTCGGTCGACGCTGACGGCTTCGTCCATGTCTTCGACCGGAAGAAGGACATGATCATCCGCGGCGGGCTGAAGATTTTCTCGGCCGAAGTGGAGAGCGTTCTCGCTGGCCATCCCGACGTCGTGGAGAGCGCCGTGCTCGGCAAGCCGTGTCCCGTTCTGGGCGAGCGGGTGCATGCCTTCGTGGTGCTCAAGCAGGGCGTGAGTTCCGCCGACGGGCTGAGAGCCTACCTTGCCGGACGCCTGTCCGACTACAAGGTGCCGGAGACCATCACCATCTCCGCGACGGCGCTTCCGCGAAACTCCAATGGCAAGGTGCTCAAGCGCGAGCTGCGCGACGCTCTTCTTGCTTCCAGCCCCTGACATCACGGGAGAAAACCATGACCGAGATCGTTCTGGCCGGTGGCAAGCGCACGCCTTTCGGCGACTTCGGCAAATCGCTGAAGGACGTTCCCCTGGTCGACCTCGGCGCCCACGCGGCGCGCGCGACGCTGGCCGCCGCCGGACTGGCGCCGGAGAAGGTCGACGAGCTGGTCTGGGGCAACGTCCTGCCGGTCGACCAGGAGGGCTATCTGGCGGCCCGCGCAGTGGCGCTGATGGCAGGGCTACCGGAGGACTCCACGGCCATGAATGTCAACCGCGCCTGCGGCTCCGGCTTGCAAGCGATCGTCACCGCGGCCGAGCACATCGGCGCTGGCCATGCCGGCATCGCGCTTGCTGGCGGCGGCGAGAATTTCTCCCGTGCGCCCCATATCGTCACCGGCGTGCGCTGGGGCGTGAAACGCGGTCCGCAAACCATGATCGACGCGCTGGACTGGACCTATCGCGACCCGTTGTCTCTGGAACTGATGGGCGAGACCGCCGAGAACTTGGCGGAGGACTTCCAGTACACCCGCGAAGCCATGGACGACTATGCACTCTCCTCTCAGCGCCGGTCCGGCGCGGCGGCGCAAAGCGGGTTCCTGGCTCGCCAGATCGCCGCCATCGACGTGCCAAACGGCAAGGGGGGCACGCGGCCCTTCACGGCCGACGAGTTTCCGCGTCCCGACATCGCGCCCGAGAAGATCGCCGCCATGAAGCCGGTCTTCCGCAATGACGGCAAGGTGACACCGGCCAATTCGTCGGGCGTCACCGATGGAGCGGCCTTCATCGTCGTTGCGGATCGCAAGGCGGCGGACTCCGCCGGCCTGGAGCCGGTGGCGCGCATCGTCGACTACGCGATCGTCGGCGTGCCGCCTCGCATCATGGGGTGTGGGCCCGTCCCCGCCATCGAGAAGCTGCTTCAAAGGCAGGGTCTGCGTGTTTCCGATATCGACTATTTCGAGGTCAACGAGGCGTTCGCCGCGGTGAACCTGCACGCCGAGGCTCAACTCGCCATTCCGCGCGACGCCACCAACCTTTATGGCGGGGGTATTTCGATCGGCCATCCGCCGGGCGCGACGGGGGTGCGCATGGCGATTACCGCCGCGCAGCATCTGCGCGAGGCGGGTGCCCGTCGCGCGCTCCTGGCGCTTTGCATGGGCGGCGGGCAGGGCTATGCCGTCCTGATCGAACGCCTCTCCTGATCCTTCCCCAAGTTGGAGTTCTCATGGTCGCGGAACCGCTCGTCACTGCCGAAACGAAGGATCGTGTCGGCTGGATTACCGTGCGTCGCCCGAAGGCGCTCAATGCGCTCAGCGCGCAGGTGCTGGACGAACTCCTGCCGGCGATCGTCGCACTGTCGGCCGACCCCGAGGTGCGTGTCGTGCTTTTCACCGGCGAGGGCGAGCGTGCCTTCATCGCCGGCGCGGACATTTCCGAATTCGTCGGCGCGACGCCGCGTGATGCGCTCGCCATCGCTGCGCGCATTCGCAAGGTGACCGACGCGCTGGTAGCCTGTCCCAAGCCCGTGGTCGCGGTGGTCAACGGGTTGGCGCTGGGCGGTGGGTTCGAGCTGGCGCTCGCCTGCGACATCCGCATCGCGTCCTCGACTGCCCGGTTCGGTCTGCCCGAAATCAACCTGGGCATCCTGCCGGGAGGAGGAGGCACGGTGAGGCTGACGCAGGTCGCGGGATCGTCGGTTGCCCGCCACCTCACGATGACGGGCGAGCAGATCAGCGCCGCGCGCGCGCTGGAACTTGGCATCGTCGCATCCGTCCATTCGCCTGACCAACTGGCGGCTGCCGCTGAAGCGTTGGCCGGCACCCTGGCCACGAAGTCGCCTTTCGCCATGCAGCAGCTGAAAACTGCACTCAACGCCGCCATCGACGCGCCGACCGCGGTGGCGCTTGATTGCGAGACGCGTGCCTTCGCGCTCTGTTACGCCCACGAGGACGCGCAGGAGGGCGCGAGGGCTTTCCTGGAAAAGCGTATGGCGAAGTACTGAAATGGGTCGTCGATCAATCGCTCCCCGCAAGCTCTCTGCGATCGCTGGCTCCGCGAAAGCGGCCGAAAGGCCGGGCAGCGGACGCGGCCTGGTTCGGCTTCGAACATTGCTCTAACCTCCACCCCTCACTGTTCGACCCGGACCCGCGTTCCCGTCCGCCCTGACCGGATCAGCGCGTCAATGAGGCGGTGCACCTTCAGCGCCTCCTCGCCTGTGATCCGCGGATCACGGCCGGCGCGGATCGCCTCGACGAAGTCGGCCATGACGGCCCGGTGGTATTCGTGGGGAAAGGCCATGGGGTCCGCACCGGCGCCGCCCGCCGAGCGGTCGGACTCCATGGCGATCGTGCGGCCGTCGTGGAACTGGATCAGCAGTTCCGTACCTGCAAGGCTTGCCGTCCCGCGCTCGCATGTGATGTCGATGCGTTCGGGGAAGCCTGGATAGCCAGCCGTCGTCGCGTCCACGGTCCCGAACGCGCCATTGGCGAAACGGACGGCGGCGCAGACGAGGTCCTCCGATTCCATGCGGTGCACCGGCGTGGTCGTCGCGTAGCCCGCGACCTCGATGATCGGCCCCGCGAGGCTGAGCATGAGGTCCAGCGTGTGGATGCCCTGGGAGATCAGCACGCCGCCGCCGTCGCGAGCGAATGAGCCTCGGCCCGGCTCGTCGTAGTATCCTTGCGGTCGCCACAGGCGGATGGTGGTCGAACATCCGACGATCTCGCCGAGCAGCCCGGCGCGCAGGACTTCCGCCAGCTTCGCGCCCGCCGGCCGGAAACGGTGCTGCAGGACGACGCCCATTCTGACGCCAGCCATGCGACAGCCTTCGACGAGTTCCTCGGCTCCGGCGGTCGTGATCTCCAGCGGCTTCTCCATCAACACGTGCTTGCCTGCTCGGGCGCAGGCGAGCCCGATGGAACGATGGGTGTTGGCTGGCGTGAGGACGGCGACGGCGTCGACGCTCTCATCCTCGAGGATGGTCTCCAGCCTGTCGCACTGCGGGAATGGAAACCGTGCCGCGAATGCCTCGCGCCGCGCGGCGCTCGGGCTGAAGGCATAGGCGACTTCGACCTCGTCGGAGAGGTCCATGAGCCCTCTCGCGTGAGGGGTGACCGCCATGCCGAGGCCGACGATCGCCAGGCGCGTCTTCTTCATTCCGCATGACCTCGTTCGTGTGGGCCAGCGCCCTTGATACTCAACGTCGTTCGTCCTCGACGATCATCGTCGCGCCCTTCTCGGCGATCATGAGGGTCGGCGAGTTGGTGTTGCCGGATGTGATGGAAGGCATCGCCGAGGCATCGGCGACCCTCAGTCCCTCGACCCCGCGCACGCGCAGCCTTTCGTCGAGCACCGCGTTGCGATCTCCTTCCGCCCCCATGCGCGCGGTGCCCACGGGATGGAAGATGGTCGTGCCGAGATCGCCTGCCGCGACAAGAAGGTCGGCTTCCGAGGCGACATGGGCGCCTGGCTTGTATTCCCGGGGTCGGTAGGGCTCGAGAGCTGGCTGCATGACGATGCGGCGCGCCCAACCGAGCGACTCGACCGCCACCCGCCGGTCTTCCTCCGTCGCCAGATAATTCGGCCGGATGTCCGGTGCATCGGCCGCGCCCGGCCCTGAAACGTGAACCGAGCCGCGGCTGGTCGGCCTGAGGTTGCAGACGCTCGCCGTGAACGCGTCGAACCGATGCAGTCCCTCGCCCCAGTTGTCGAGCGACAGCGGCTGGAAATGGAACTCCAGGTTGGCCGTCTCAAAATCCGGGGACGACCTTACGAACGCTCCCATCTGCGACGGCGCCATCGTAAGTGGTCCGCGCCGCCGCAACGCGTAGTCGAGCCCCATCATCGCCCGCCGAAAGAGGTTTGCGTAGTCGCCATTCAAGGTACGGATCCCGGTCACCTTGTAGACGGGGCGGATTTGCAGGTGATCCTGAAGGTTGTTGCCGACGCCGGGCGATTCCACGGCGGGTTCGATACCGTTGGCCTTGAGGATGGAGGGGTCACCGACGCCGGACCGTTCGAGGATCACGGGAGAAGCGACCGCGCCGGCGGCCAGCACGATCTCGCCGCCGGTGGCGCGAAATGTCTGGCTGCCCTTGCGGTAGAGAACTGCCGTCGCACGGCCTCCGGTGATCTCGACCCGATCCACCGTGGCTCCCGTCTCGACATTCAGGTTCGGGCGGCCGAGCACGGGTTTGAGGAACCCCCGCGCCGCGCTCCAGCGCCGCCCGCGCTTCTGATTGACCTGGAAATAGGAAGAACCGGCATTGTCGCCAGTGTTGAAGTCGTCGACCTTGGCTATGCCGGCCTGCTCGGCCGCGTCGCGGATACGGTCCAGGATTTCCCAGCGGATTCGGGGGTGCTCGACGCGCCACTCGCCGCCCGAGCGGTGCAGCGGGCTTGGCGGGCTCTCGTGGTCCTCGTGCTTGAGGAAGAAGGGCAGCACGTCGTCCCAGCTCCAGCCGGTCAGCCCCATCTGCCGCCAGCCATCATAGTCGCGCGCCTGCCCGCGCATGTAGATCATCGCGTTGATGGCGGAGGATCCTCCAAGCACCTTGCCGCGGGGGTAGGAGAGCGCGCGCCCGTTCAGGCCCGGCACGGGTGCGGTCTTGAACATCCAGTCAGCACGCGGATTGCCGATGGCGAAGAGGTAGCCGACGGGAATGTGGAACCAGATCCAGTTGTCGCGCCCTCCGGCTTCGAGGATGAGCACGCGTTTGCGCGGATCGGCGGACAGCCGGTTGGCGAGCACGCAGCCAGCCGAGCCCGCACCGACGATCACGTAGTCGTAGTTGCCGCCCTCCTGCGCGGTGCTCATGGCCTCGGCCCCCCTCGCCGTACCCTTTCAGCGTCATGATGGGCGAACCGTCCAGCCATGCGGGGATGTTAGCGGCCGCGTCGCCGAAAGACACGCGCTATGTCTACGCGACATTCGTTGCGCGGCCGGCTCGGCCTTCGCGCAGAGGCTACCGCTCCGCGCGGACGATCGCGGCGCCGTCGGCCATCGCCTTCATCTTGCCGTAGGCGACCTCGCGGGGCAGGTATTTGAGCCCGCAGTCCGGCGCGACGACGATCCGCTCCTTCGGTACATGAGGCAGCGCGCGCCGGATGCGCGCCGCGACCGTCTCCGCCGTTTCCACCTCCATGCTGGAAAGGTCGAGCACGCCGAGGATGATCGTCTTGTCGGGCAGTTTCTCGAGCACCGAGGTGTCGAGGTTCGACTGGGCGGTCTCGATCGAAATCGCTCTGGCGCTCGTCCCGGCAAGCTCCGGCAGGAAGTTGTAACCGGACGGCCTTTCGTGGATGATCGCGGCGTAGCCGAAGCAGATGTGGACCGCGGTGTATCCCTCGATGCCGTCCAGCGCGCGGTTGAGCGCCTTGAGGCCATAGGCGCGCGCCTTGTCCGGCCGCGCCTGCATGTAGGGCTCGTCGATCTGGACGATGTCGGCGCCGGCTGCGAAGAGGTCGCGGATCTCCTCGTTCACGGCGGCGGCGTAGTCCATCGCCATCGCCTCGGGGTCCTCGTAGAAGTCGTTCTGCGCCTGCTGCGACATGGTGAAGGGTCCAGGCACGGTGATCTTGATCGTTCGGTCGGTATTGGCCCGGAGGAACTGCACGTCGCGTGTCTCGACCGCGTGCTTGCGGCGGATCTTTCCGACCACCCGCGGCACGGGGTTGGGGTGGCCGGAGCGGTCGAGCGCGGTGCCGGGGTTGTCGATGTCGACGCCTTCGAGTGCGGTCGCGAAGCGGTTCGAGTAGCTCTCGCGGCGCATCTCGCCGTCGGTGATGATGTCGAGCCCCGCGCGTTCCTGGTCGCGGATGGCGAGAAGCGTCGCGTCGTCCTGCGCCTCGTCCAGCCATTCCGGCCCGACGCGCCAGAGTTCGAGGGCGCGCACGCGCGGCGGGAATCGGCCGGCGAGCTTCTTGCGGTCGATCAGCCATTCGGGCTGCGGGTAGGAGCCGACGAGGGAGGTCGGCAGAAGCGGCAGGGCCGGCATGATGTTATCTCCGTGCGTGGCGCGACCGCCCGAAAGCGGTGGGTGTAGCTTGTCGCGATTGTCGTATCGTGTCGAGGCTCGGACCCGAACCAGCACCGAGCCGCCCTGGATGAGGACGCGGCGCCCAGCCTCGCCCGCGCCATGCTTGGACTGCCCACGCCAGCCGCCTTGAAGGTCGAGGCGACCGCGACGGCGCCGATCGCGATCGAGGCCTTCAGGACGTCTCGCCGCGGTCAAGTTGCGGACGGCCTTCTTGAGACGGTCCGCACATCAATCCCTCCCGATGGTTTCAGTCGACGGTATGCCGTCGATCATGTTTTCGCTATGTGAAAAAATTTTCGCACAAGGTTACGCCGTGTCGAATCGTCTTGTCAACGCGGCGGGGCTTGCTCCGACTGTGACCGGGTTTCGCGGCCCTTCGCCCGGATCGCGATCACGTCCGTCTCCACCAGACGCAGCGACAACACCATCCCGGCGACGTCGCGCTTGTATCGGAGAAAGTGCGGCGTGGTGAGATGGGCCTCGTAGGCGGCCTGATCGAGATAACCTTCGATCACCCGTACGAGGGTGGGCCTGTCCTTGATGGAAACGGCGTGGAGAAACATCACCCCCGGTTCGACGGCGACCGACGCTTCGATCACTTCGGAAAGCGGCGCGACATAGGCGTCGATCTGGTCCGGATCGATCTCGATCTCCGCGATGCGGACGATCGCCTTGTCGCGCTGCGTCATCGATGGCCTATCCGCTCACCGCGTGCCGATGATCGATTCGAGGACGGGGAAGCGGGAAAGCGTCTGGGACAGCCGCCCCGCCGAGAGCCGCAGTTCCTGGAGGCGGTTCGCCACCAGCTCCTCCACCGTGAGCAGGCCCGAGTAGCCCGACGAGTTGAGCGCGGCGATGGTGCGGCCCGACGCGCCGCGGATCGGGACCGCGAGCGCGGTGATGCCGTAGTCGAGCTGGTCCACCGTGGTCGAGTAATTCTTGTCGCGGACTTCTTCGACGATCGCCTTGATCTGGGCCTTCTCCGTCACCGTCTTCTTGGTCAGCGCCACCGGTTCGACCTCCCGCAGGTAGCGGTCGAAGTCGACGTCGGGCAGCCCCGCGAGCAATACCCGGCCGAGCGAGGTCGCGTGAGCGGGGTAGCGCGCGCCCAGCACTGCCGTCGGGCGCCGCGCCCGCTGCTCGGAATAATGGGCGACGTACAGCACGTCGTGCCCCTCGAGCGTGGCGACCGAGGATGCATCGCCGAATCGCCCGACGAGATGCCTCAGTTCCGGCTGGAGGACCTCGTCGACGCGCGCCGAGAAGTAGAAGGCCGACCCGAGGCTCATCACCTTGGGCCTGAGGTGAAAGCGCTTGTTGGTCTGCCCGACATAGCCCATCGTCTGAAGGGTGATGAGGCTCCGCCGGGCCGCAGCCGGGCTGAGCCCTACACGCCGCGCGACGTCGCTCAGCGTCATTTCGGGATGCTCGGAATCGAAGCTCTCGAGGATAAGCAGCCCCTTGGCCAGCGCTTCGACGAATTCGGGCGGCCGCGACGACTCCTCAAACTTCCCCGGCATGAGATGTCCTTCGAAGCTCCGCAGGCTCACTCGGCCGGGGCGAGAACGAAATCGTAGCGGACCATGGCATCAGGCGCGCGCTCCAGTGTCGGGCTGCCCGCCTTGTCGGCCCTGTAGGGCTCGACCTTCGCCACCAACGACTTGCGCACGCCGAACACCGCGTCGTTGTCGACATAGTCGGTGTTGGCGAAGAAGACTTCCGTCACGATCCCTCGCATCCCGGGCGACCGCACCATGTAGTGGAGATGCGCCGGCCGCCACGCATGGCGGGTTCCGGCGCGCAGCAGTTCGCCGACCGGCCCGTCATAGGGCACGGTGTAGGGTTTGGGCAGCACGGTCGTGTAGTAGTAGCGGCCCTGGTCGTCGGTCCTGAAGATCCCGCGTAGGTCATACTTGTCCTGCCCCGGCTCCTGGATCGGATAGGTGCCGCTGCCGTCGGCCTGCCAGGTGTCCACCTCCGCGCCGGCGAGCGGATGGCCGAGCGTGTCACGCACGACGCCGTGGGCCAGCACGCTGACTCCCTCGCGAGGCCCCGCAAGGTCGGCGCCGAGAGCTTTCCTTGGCGAGTTCTCCAGATAGAACGGCCCCAGATTGCTTCCCTCCGTCGCGCCCCCGCGCGTATTGATCATGTCGACGAGGGCCGACAGCCCAAGCACGTCGGACAACAGGATGAATTCCTGGCGCTCCGGCGTCGAAATCTTCCCGCAGTCGTAGAGGAAGGCCAGCATCCGCAGCCACTCCGCGTGGGAAAGGTTCGTCTCGCGGGTGTAGTCGTGGATGTGGTCGATCAGCGTCTCGAGCAGGAACTTGAAGCGCGAACCTTCCTCGGTCGCGAAGCTCTTCTTGACCGCTTCTGTGATCGTGAACTGGTTGATGTCACGCATGGCGAATGACCTCCCCGGCTGTCTCGCTCCGGCTGTCTGGCTGTGGAAAGCGCGGCCACACCGGAGCGGGCGCGCCAACCGCTTGACATGACGCTAATGCGAGCCATACTTTCCGACAAGAGAAAAAAACTTCGCATTGCGAAAATTTGGAGTCCGACCAGGAATGCGCATCGGGAAGCAGGACGGCGCCTTCACGTCGATTGCGTCGTCCGACGCCGAGACCATTACCGTAAGGGGCCACGATCTCTGCGACGAGCTCATCGGGCGGATCGGTTTCACCGACTATTTCTGGCTCCTCGTCACCGGCGCCCGCCCGAACGAAATCCAGCGGCGCGTGACGGATGCCTGTCTCGTTTCGATCGCCGAGCATGGGCTGGTGCCCAGCGTGCAGGCGGCCCGCATGACCCTGGCAGCGGCGCCGGAAGCCTGGCAGGGCGCGATGTCCGCGGGCCTGCTCGGCATGGGCAGCGTCGTGGCAGGCAGCTCCGAAACCGCCGGCAACTATCTGGTCGAACTCGTCGGCGCATCCGCGGCCGAAGGCAAGGACATGAACAGCGTCGTGCGCGAAAGCCTCGAAAGGCTCAAGGCGTCGCGTTCGAAGGTGCCTGGGCTGGGGCACCCGCAGCATAGTGCAGGCGACCCGCGCGCGACTGCCTTGCTGAACCTCGCCGATGAGACCGGGATATCCGCCGACCATGTGGCCTGCCTGCGCGATCTCGGCATGCAGGCGCCCGCGATCATGGACCGGCCGCTGCCGATCAATGTCTCCGGAGCGATCCCGGCTCTGATGCTCGATGCCGGCTGGCCGGCCAAGGCGATGAAGGGCATTCCGCTGCTCGCGCGCGCCGCCGGGCTGGTCGCCCATCTGTTCGAGGAATCCCAGCGGTCGATAGGGTTCATCCTCTCCCACCATGCCGACCTTGCCGTCGCCTATGACGGACCGGCGGCATCGCGAGGATGATGCGGTGGTGAAGATACTCAAGGACGTCCGCGTCATCGAGATGGGCACCTACATCACGGGGCCGGCGGCTGGCATGCACCTCGCCGACCTCGGCGCCGACGTCATCAAGGTGGAGCGGCCTGAAACCGGCGATCCTTTCCGGGCCTTCAAGGGGGGCCTCTATTCGCCGCACTTCCAGACCTACAACCGCAACAAGCGCTCCATCGCGCTCGATACTGCCGAGACAGCCGACAGGAACGTGTTCCACGACCTGATCCGTACGGCGGACGTGTTCATCCAGAACTTCCGGCCCGGCGTCGCGGAGCGCATCGGCGCCGGCTATGAGGAACTGCAGCGGATCAATCCGGGCCTGGTCTATTGCGCGATATCCGGGTTCGGCCAGACCGGCCCCTCCCGTGACCGCCCCGCCTATGACACCGTCGCGCAGGCGGCCAGCGCCTATCTGCGGTTGCTGACCCCGCCCGCTAACCCTCGCGTCATCGGTCCCGCGATCGCCGACGCGGTGACGGGGCACTACACGGCGCTTGGAGCCGTCGCGGCACTCCTCGAAAAGGGCAAGACCGGCAAGGGCAGGCGGCTCGACATCTCCATGCTCGAGGCCATGTGCCACTTCAACCTCGACAGCTTCACGCACTACTTCAGCGTCGGCGAGGTGATGGGGCCTCTGAGCCGGCCGATGGTCTCGCAGTCATACACCTTCGCCTGTTCGGACGGGAAATGGGTCGCCATCCATCTGTCGTCGCCGTCGAAATTCTGGGAAGGCCTGGTCGCGGCGGTCGCTCGTCCCGAGCTTCTCGCCGATGTGCGTTTCGCCGAACGGCAGAACCGCATCCGCCATCAGCAGGAACTCATCGACATTCTCACGCCGATCTTCGCCTCGCGCGATCGCGACTCGTGGTGTGCGTCCCTCCTGGAGAACGAGGTCCCGCATTCGCCGGCATACGAATCGAACGAGGCGCTCGAGGACCCGCAGGCGAAGCACCTGCAAATCGCGGTCGAGGCGGACCACGCCGAGATGGGCCGGTTCAAGACGGTCCGGCCGCCCTACAATTTCGACGGCCGCCCGGATCTTGAGGTCCTGCCGCCGCCGACGCTCGATGAGCATGGTGAGGAGATCAGAGCCGAACTCGCGCGCAAGCGGGCGAGTTGAGAAGCCGCGAAAGGAGGCGCCATGTCGATCCCGGTCGACGATGTCATGACGGCCAGCAGCGCGATGTTGCAGAAGCAGCTCTACGCGATCTTCACGACGCCTGTCGGGGGCATCGGCCCGGTTCTCGCGATCCTCGAAGAGCACTTGAAGTTCCAGGTGTCCCTGGAAGCCGACGGCACGCTCTACGCCGCCGGTCCGATGTGGACGGACGACGAGAAGACCTGGGAGGGCGATGGGCTTGTCGTGGTGCGCGCGGGTTCGCGCCGGGAGGCGATCACCATTGCCGAGCGTGACCCGATGCACCGCAGCGGCGCCCGCTCGTTCACCGTCCGACCATGGATGATCAACGAAGGCACCGTGACCCTCCGGCTCGACTATTCGAGCCAGAAGTTCACGCTGGCATAGCAAGAAACAAGGGAGGAACTGACATGAAGAAACTTACCGCATTGCTGTTCGCGGGCGCGCTGGCTCTGCCGTCCGCCGCGGGCGCGCAGGAAACCATCGAACTTACCGTCGCTTCGAGCCACCCGCTGGTGATTCCGTGGGTGGGGATGATCAAGTCGCACTTCATGGCGGAGACAGACCGCATCCTTGCCGAGTCAGGCAAGTACAAGATCACCTGGAACGAAGCCTTCGGCGGATCGCTCTACAAGGCGAACGCGACGCTGACCTCGGTACAGGAAGGGGTCACCGACATCGGCTGGGTCTTCTCGTTCCTCGAAGGCGCCAAGCTGCCGCTCAGCCAGGCGTCGACCTATGCTCCTTTCGCCACGGCGAACCCGCCGGTGCAGCTTCAGGTGATGGCCGATCTCCTCGAAAACAACGAGGCGTTCAGGAACGAATGGGAGCAATACAATCTCAAGGTGCTCGGGCTGACCGGCACTGACGACTACGACATCTACACCAAGAAGGCGATCACGGGCATCGGCGACCTGAACGGCATCAAGCTGTCTGCTCCCGGTGTGCTCGGACAGTGGCTGCGCGGCACGGGCGCGAACGCGGTCGATGGCTCGCTGCCCACCTTCTACACCGATATCCAGACCGGGGTTTCGGACGGCGTGCTGTCGCTGGCGCTCGGCGTGCTGCCGGCCAAACTCTACGAGGTCGCGCCCTACATCACGCGCGTGCGCATCGGCACCGCCTTCTCGGGCGCCGTGGCAATCAACAAGGACAGCTGGGATGGCCTGCCGGAAGAGGTGCAGAAGGCCATGACCGCCGCAGGCGCGTTCTACACCGACGCGCACGCCAAAGATCTTCTGGAGCGTCACGAGGCCGCCTTCGCCAAGATGGTCGAGCTCGGCGCGGGTCAGAACCCTCCGGTCACCATCAGCGAGTTGCCGGACGGCGACCGGCAGAAATGGGTCGACGGGCTGCCGGACATCGCGGGCGAATGGGCCGCGGACGGCGAATCGCGCGGCCTTCCCGCGAAGGAGTTCATGAAGGCCTACATGGAGGGTTTGCGCGCCAAGGGCGAGAAACCGGCCCGGGACTGGGACAAGGCGCTCTAGGCGGCTCGGGGATCGGCAGTCGTGCCGGCCGACAGGCAGAAAGACGGTGCGGGGGCCACGCCCCCGCCCGTGGCGGCGCCCGGCTGGGGCAGCGCCTGGAACCGGGGCGTCGACGGGCTGGCCGCGCTTGGAACGATCATGATCGTGGCCCTCATGGTCATGATCGTGGCGGATGTCGTGGTGCGAAACCTCGTCGGGGCTTCGTTGCCGCTGATTGCCGAGCTGGGAGCGTTGACTGTCGTGCTCATCGTGTTCTTGCAGCTCGGCACGACCGTGCGCAATGACCGGCTGGCGAACGCCGACTTCTTCCTCGAGTTCGTCGGCGCCCGCCGTCCGGCTGTCGCGGCAGGGGTCCGCGCCGTCTGGGATCTGCTGGGCGCGGCCGTCTGCACCGGGATCGCCTGGTCGAGCTGGGGCATCCTCCGGCGCGATTTCGAGCATCGCGAGTTCATCGGTGTGACCGGCGTGCTGACGATGCCGACATCGCCATTTCGCGCGCTGATCTTCCTCGGCGCTGCGGTCGCCGCCGTTCAGTTCGTGCTGATTGCGCTAAGGCGGCTCCGAAGCATCGCCAAGGAGGACGGCTCGCGATGACCGGCATCGAAATTGGCGCCGTCGCCATCGCCGCGCTACTGATCCTGATACTGCTCGGCATGCCCATCGCCGTCGCGATGATGGTCACTTCGTTCGGGGCCGTGGCCTTCATTCGCAACGAGACCGTCGCGCTGAGGATGCTGGGTTCGGTCGCCAATGACAGCCTCGAGGAATACCTCTTCGCGATCGTTCCGCTGTTCGTGCTGATGGGGCTTCTGGTCACCATTTCCGGTGTCGGTAAGGACACCTTCGATCTCTTCGAGCGAATGCTCCGACGCGTGAAGGCCGGACTGGGCATCGCGACAGTCTTCGCCAACGCCGTCTTCGCCTCGATCACCGGCATCTCCGTTGCGTCCGCGTCCGTGTTTTCCCGCATTGCGGTCCCGGAGATGACCCGTCACGGCTACAAACGCGGCTTCGCCACGGGCGTCGTCGCCGGCAGTTCGGTTCTCGGCATGCTGATCCCGCCCTCGCTGTTGATGGTCGTCTATGCGGTGCTCGCGGAGGAGTCGGTTGGCCGCATGTTCCTGGCCGGTGTCGGGCCGGGCATCCTGCTCTCGTGCCTCTTCGTCGCCACCATCCTGATCATGGCCTACTGGCGGCCCGGATCGGTCTTTTCCGGCGAGGCTGGTCTGGCGGAAGTCGAACCTGCCGGATCAATCGACATCCTGCGCAAGGGCGCGCCCATCGTCGTCCTGGTGACGCTCGTGCTCGGCGGGCTCTACGGTGGCTTCCTCAATCCGACCGAGGCCGGGGCCGTCGGGGCGCTCGGCGCTCTTTGCATCGCGCTGCAGCGGCGATCGCTGAGTCCGACGAAATTCTGGTCGCTGCTCGTCGAGGCCGGACAGATCACGGTCTCGGTGCTGTTCCTGATCGTCGCAGCGACATTCTTCAGCCGCATGCTGGCGATGTCGGGCTTGCCGGCGGCCC
Organism: Rhizobiaceae bacterium; assembly: GCA_050184585.1. GTDB lineage: Bacteria > Pseudomonadota > Alphaproteobacteria > Rhizobiales > Rhizobiaceae > JBFXAF01. The sequence continues at coordinate 61,336 of JBFXAF010000014.1, forward strand.
TCGCCGAACACCTGATCGATGGCGCGTTGGGACCCCTAGGCTTCATGATGCTGTTCATCGCGCTGGTGATCGTGATGGGCTGCTTCATCGACTCCATCTCCATCATGCTAATCCTGCTGCCGATCGCGCTTCCGGTCGCCCAGGCCGCCGGGTTCGACCTGATCTGGTTTGGCGTGATGACGGTCGTGGCGGTCGAGATCGGCTTGCTCACGCCGCCCTTCGGCCTCTCGGTCTTCACCATCAAGGCCTCCATCGACGACCGCACGCTGAAGGTCGGCGAGATCTTCCGCGGCGCCCTGCCGTTCGTGCTGGCCATGTTGGTTTGCCTGGTGATCCTGGCGATCTTTCCGCAGATCGCCGTGTGGCTTGCGAGGCTCTGAGGATGGCCTCGATCCTGTGCCTGTCAGGCAGTCTGCGCGCCGCCTCCTCCTCGAAGGCGGTCGTCGAGACGATCTGCGAGAAGCTGGCGGGAGAGGCCGATTTCCGGCGTTTCGACATCGGTTCGCTGCCGCACTACAACGCCGATCTCGACCCGCTGCCGGCCCCGGTCGCGGCCCTCAAGCAGGCTATCGACGCCGCCGACGGTCTCGTTATCGTCACGCCGGAGTACAATTACAGCGTTCCGGGCGTGCTCAAGAATGCGATCGACTGGGCGTCGCGTCCCGGCTATGCGTCGGTTCTCAAGGACAAGCCCGTCTTCATCGCGTCCGTCTCCGGCGGCGCCCTGGGCGGCGTTCGCGCCCAGGCCCACCTCAAGAACATACTGGGGGCGGTGCTGGCGCGCACCTTCGTCTGGCAGGAGGTCGTGATCGTCCAGGCCAACGCGAAGGTCAAGGATGGCCGGCTGTCCGACGAGCCGACCGAACAGTTCATGTTCGAGGCGATGCGCGCATTTCTCGCGACGATCGGATGAGCGTCGAACTGGACGGGCGCTTGTGCCGCCGCGCATCGGCGTCGTAAAGGTCGTCCTCCCGCATGAGCGGACGTAGCTGGTCGGGCCTGGCGGTCCGTTGTCGACAGGACTGCCATTGGCCACTCTTTCCCCGGATATCTGCGTGATCGGCGCCTCCCAGGCGGGAGCTTCCCTGGCGTTGGGGGCGGTGGCCTTCGGTGCATCGGTGGTGCTCGTCGACAACGGCGAGTTCGCCGGCGGCGCGCCGTTCGACCGTCATGCCGCGCTGGCGGCGCTCAACGCTTCGGCTATGCGCGCATGGACGATGTCCTCGCCGAATCCGCTCGGCCTGGCGCAGGCCGAGCCGGTGGTGGATTTCCGGGCCGTCGGGCGACACATGGCGAAGACCTCCCGCGCCGCGGCGCACAACGGATCGCCCGAGCGGCTGGCCGCCGCGGGTGTACGCGTCGTTCGCGCGCCAGCCCGCTTCCGCGATCCGCGTACGCTTGCCGCGGGTGATCTCGACATACGTGCGCGCGGTTTCGTCATCGCGGTCGGCTCCATTCCGGTCCGACCGCCGGTCCTGGGACTCGATACGGTTGATGCCTTGTCCCTCGACGATCTCTCGCGGCTGGTGCGGGGACCGGGACGCCTGCTCGTCCTCGGCGGAGGGCCGGAGGCGATCGCAGCGGCACAGGCCTGTCGCCGCCTTGGCTCCGAGGTGACATTGGTCTCGACCAGCCCGATCCTTCAGGATTTCGACGACGAACTGGTCGCCCTGCTCCTGGCGCGGCTGCAAGCCGAAGGCGTCGACCTGCTGACGGGCGCATCGGTGACCGGTGTCGAGCGGCGCGGCAAGGCGGGCGTGCGCGCGCATGTTCAGCACGGATCGCGGCTCTGGAGCATCGACCCGACCCACATCATGGTCGCCGGCGGCGAGGCGCCTGACGTAGGGGGCCTCGATCTGGCCGCCGCCGGTGTCGCGGTGGACGAAGCTTCCATTCTCGCGGATGGCAGGCTGCGGACGAGCAACCCACGCATCCGCGTGCTGGGCGTGGCGGCCGGCGGATCGTCGGCGCCGCCGCGCGCCGCCCATCAGGTCGGCGTGATCCTGCGCGCATTGCTGTTCCGCGCCTCCGCGTCGGAGAATGTGGATGCGGTGCCGCGACAGGTCATGACCGACCCCGAGATCGCCGAGGTCGGCCTTTCGGAGATCGCGGCGAGGACCAAGGCCGGCCGGATCCGGGTCCTGCGCTGGCCCTACGCCGACAATCTCCGCGCCCAGGCCGAGGGCCGCGCCGTTGGCCACATCAAGGTGATCGCTGACGGGCGGGGACGGATCCTCGGCGCGTCGATCCTCGGCGCGGGGGCCGGCGAGGCCATCGGCGCCTGGTCGCTGGCGGTCGCGAAGGGCCTGACGCTCGCGGACATGGCGGCGTGGTCCCCGGCTTCACCTTCATTCGGCGAAATTGGCAAATCGGTCGCGGTGCCCTACCTTGCCGAGACGGCGCGGCGGCCATCGACGCGTCGCCTGGTCCGGTTCCTCAAGCTTTTCGGTTGAAGGCTGGGAGCTGGCGGAACGAACAGTCGGGGTGCAATGGACCGCCGAGCGGAAACGGAACGGCCCGACGGCGCTGCGGAGGGCGAGGTGCCGCTGGCGCGGGGCCTCTCGACCAAGCTTCTGCTGCTCACCATCCTTTTCGTCTTGATCGCCGAGGTGCTGATCTTCATGCCTTCCGTGGCGAACTTCCGGCTGCGCTGGCTCGAGGAACGCTTGAATACTGCCGCGGCGGTCGCATTGGTGCTCCTGGAGGACGATCCGCTCAGCCTGTCGCGAGAAGCCCAGGACGAGGTTCTCAAGGCGATCGGCGCGAGGGCGATCGCCGTTCGCGACGGCGGGGTGTCCACCCTGCTGGTGGTCGCCGAGATGCCGCCGGAGGTCGACGAGCACATCGACCTTGCCGCCACGGGACCGCTGATGGCGATGGCCGGCGCGATCGATACGGTCGTATCGGGCGGCCATCGCATGCTGAGGGTGTTCGGCCAGGTCGGAACCAGCGAGAAGGAGTACGAACTCATCATTCCCGATCGCGCGCTGCGGGGCGCCATGCTCGCCTATTCGCGCAACGTGGCGATCGTGTCGCTGGTGATTTCGCTGATCGCCGCGAGCCTCGTCTTCTGGGCGATCAATCGGGTGATGATCCGTCCCGTGCGCGAGATGACGCGCTCGATGCTCGCCTTCGGCGAGGCGCCCGACGACCCGGCGCGGGTGATCGTGCCGGAAGCGCGCACCGACGAGATCGGGGTCGCCGAGCGCGAACTGGCGTCGATGCAGGCGCGGCTCCAGAAGATGCTCGCCGAGCAGAAGCATCTTGCCGATCTCGGCCTCGCGGTTTCGAAGATCAACCACGACATGCGCAACCTGCTTTCGTCGGCGCAGCTTCTGTCTGATCGGCTGCGATCGGTGAAGGACCCGACGGTTCAGGCCTTCGTGCCCAAGCTGGTGCGCGCGCTCGACAGGGCCGTCTCCTATTCGGAAGGCGTGCTTGCCTATGGTCGCACGCAGGAGCCGGCCCCCGCGCGCCGCCGCGTGCGGCTCGCGCAACTGGTCGACGAGGTTCACGAGCTGCTCGGCCTCGACCAGGAGACCGGCGTCGAGTTCGAGAACCGTGTCGAGGCGTCATTCGAGATAGACGCGGATCCGGATCAGCTCTTCCGCGTGCTCACCAATCTCTGCCGCAATGCCCTGCAGGCGATGGCGTCCGAGCCCGATCCGTCGCTCGTGCGCCGCCTGACCGTCGAAGCAGAGCGCGCGGGCGCGGTTTCCCGCATCCTCGTCACGGACACCGGCCCCGGTCTTCCCGCCCGCGCCAGGGAGAACCTGTTCGCCGCGTTCCGGGGATCCGCCCGCATCGGCGGCACCGGCCTCGGCCTCGCCATCGCGCAGGAACTGGCCCGCGCCCACGGAGGCGCGGTCGAACTCGTCGAGAGCCGCGGCGGCAGCACGGTGTTCGCCGTGACCATCCCCGATCAGCCCGTGCGGCTGGAGGACGCCCGCAACGCCCTGCGTCGTCCTGCCTGAAGGCGAACTTTCCGGTTTGTCGCGTCTTGCTTTTCCGGTGGGCAGTCGCTACCTAGCTCGTCGCATCGCGGCCGGCCGATTGGTCAGGTCGCGCTTGGTTGCGATTTGGCAGCCTGCAGCGCGCCCGTAGCTCAGCTGGATAGAGCACCAGACTACGAATCTGGGGGTCAGGAGTTCGAATCTCTTCGGGCGCGCCATTTGATTTTCCGACGCCGTGAGATGAC
>JBFXAF010000015.1:0-62491 GCA_050184585.1 Rhizobiaceae bacterium
CATTGATCAGGGGTCAGTTCGTAACGCTTCGGCTTAGCCATCATCGGGCTCCAGATCAGCAGACCTGGCACCCGATGAATCACACATCGCCGCAGAATTGAATCCTGAATGTCGATTGGTCCTAGTCCCTGAGAGATTCTTCGCGGAGCGCGTCGGCGAGAAGATTGAGGCCGAGTACGAGAGACATCAGCGCCACGGCCGGAGTCACGCCCTGCCAGAAGAACAGGCGAAGCTGCGCGACCTTGGACCCGTCCTTGATCGCCGTCCCCCAGTCGGGACTTTCCGGCCCCATGCCCAGGCCGAAGAAGCCCAGCGTGCCCAGCAGGATGGTCGTGTAGCCGATGCGAAGGCAGGTATCGACGATCAGAGGTCCACGCGCGTTGGGGAGTATCTCCCAAAGCATGATGTACCAGGGCGTCTCACCTCGGGTCTGCGCCGCGGAGACGTAGTCACGGGTCTTGATGTCGAGCGCCAGACCCCGGACGATTCGGAAGACACCCGGCGAGGATGCGAACACGACGGCCACGAATATGTTGAGCTCGTTCGGGGCGATCGTCACGATGCCGAGCGGGTCGGCGTCGAAGACGAGACCGACATAGATCCAGGCGCCGAGCACGATGGTGATGGCGAGCAGCGGCCATAGCCGATCAGGTCGCGACTTGAAGCGGGAGTAGAACAGGATCGAGAAGAACACGATCGGAAACAGGAACAGGACGCCTGCCATCGCATAGGGGATCGGCGTATCCATGATGCCGGGCGTCACCAGGAGGTAGAACAGCAGGATCACCGGGAAGGCGAGCACCAGATTGGCAAGGAACGACAGGATGTTGTCGACGCGGCCGCCGAAATATCCCGCCGGAAGCCCAAGGGTCGCGCCGACCATCATGGCGATCAGCGTCGCAGCGGGCGCGATCGTCAGCACGATCCTGGCGCCGTACACCATGCGGCTGAAGACGTCGCGCGCCAGCTGGTCGCCGCCGAGCAGGAAGACGATGCCGCTGGCGGAATCGATCGCGCCCGGCACCGCGTTCTTCATGATCGCCACCTGAACCCTCGGATCGAGCGGAGCGATGAGATGGGCGAAGACCGCCGTCAGGATCCAGAAGAAGCAGATCGACACGCCGGCGATGCCGACGGTGGTGTTGAAGAGTTCCCCGAACAGCCCCAGCCGAGGCTTGTAGAGGTAGACCGCGACGTAGAGCGCTGCCAGCCCTGCCCATACGGGCCAGAAGCGGGCGATGATCCCGAACACGACCCCGAGGATGCCGACTGTTTCCATCTTCGGATCCTCAGGAGACGCGAATGCGCGGGTTAAGGAAGGCGTAGCCGATGTCCGAGATCAACTGCGTCAGCAGCACGAGAACCACGGAGATCAGTGCGCAGGCGAGCACCATGTCGATGTCGTTATTCGACGACGCCTGGACCAGGAGCCAGCCGAAGCCCTTGTAGTTGAACATGGTTTCGACGACGACCACGCCGGTGAGCAGCCAGGGGAACTGCAGCATGATGACCGTGAACGGCGCGATCAGCGCGTTCCTCAGCGCATGCTTCACAACCACCGACCTGAACGACAACCCTTTCAGGCGAGCGGTCCGGATGTATTGCGCGGTCATCACCTCGGCCATTGATGCACGCGTCATGCGCGCGATGTAACCGATGCCGTAGATCGCCATCGTAATGATCGGCAGCGTGAAGTTGGCGAATGATATCCCCTGCGTCTGCGCCGTGGCGGCAGACCCGTTGAGCCATCCTAGCCACGAAGCGAACACCGCCGTGAAGATCACGCCAGACACGTATTCCGGCGTCGCGGTCGATGCGATGGATCCGACCGAGAGCGAACGGTCAAGCCGGGATCCCTCGCGCATGCCCGCCAGCACGCCGACCAGGAGCGCGACCGGGACCATGACGATCATGACCCAGAACATCAGTATCCCGGTAGCGCTCAGCGCTTCGGGTAGTCGTTCGTTGACCGTCGTCCTGAACGCGGTGGAGCAACCAAAATCACCCTGTAGGACGCCGGAGTAGGTCGGCTCGGTCGGTTCGTTGCAGTAGCGGAACCTCGGCGTCGCTACACCCGTGGCAGGATCGATGACCGGCTGTTTCGGCGCGAGACCGATCCAGCGCGCGTAGCGGAGCATCACATTGTCGCGGTAGCCGTTGCGGACCAGCCAGTTCTCGAGGTCCTGATCGCTTGCTCGCATCTCCGTTTGAAAGATGGCGAGCTTTCGCAGGTTCGGCTCGAGGTTGACGAACATGAAAACGACGAAGCTGAGACACAGCATCGTCAGCAGCATCACGCCGAGCCGCCGCAGGATAAATGTGATCATAGCTGCCTGCCCCTCGCCGTTGGCGGGAAGGGTGGGTCCCCGTCCTTGCGCCCAAAACGTTACCGGGAGGGCGATGCCCTCCCGGTTTCGATGACTACTTGTCGAGCCAGACCTTCTCGAGATGCAGTTCGAAGGTCTGGTGCATCTTGAGGTTCTTCACGTAGTCGGCGTGGTGGCGATACAGAGCGCGCCAGAACGGCTGGATCAGGATGCCGGAATCCTGAAGCATGGATTCGATGTCCTTCATCAGCTCGCGCCGCTTGTCCGGATCGGCCACCGCGAGCGCGGCGTTGATCTTCGCGTCGAGCGCCGGGTCGGAGTATGCGGCCTCGTTCCAGGCCTCGCCGGTGCGGTAGGCGATTGCGATGATCTGGATGCCGAGCGGGCGCATGTTCCACTCGGTGGTCGACCAGGGGTACTTCGTCCAATCGTTCCAGAAGCTCGACCCCGGGATGACGGTCCGCTTCACGTTGAACCCGGCCTCACGCATCTGGGCCGCGATCACGTCGGCGGGGTTCTTCACGTACTCCGCCTCGTATGAGAGCAGTTCGAACTCGTAGCCGGCCTGACCGGACTCATCCAGGAGCGCCTTCGCCTTGGCGATGTCGCGCGCCACCTTCGGCAGCTCGAAATACTCGGGGTGGATCGGGCAGACGTGGTGGTTCTCGCCGACCGACCCGGCATTGTTGTAGCCGAGCTGGAGCACCGTGGCGTTGTCCACGGCGAGCTGGATGGCGTTGCGGACGCGCTTGTCGTCGTAGGGCTTGTTGGCGACGTTCGTGCGCAACACGATGGTCGCCGCGGTGACGACCTCTTGCTTCACCAGGCCCATGGAGTCGAGCAGTTCGACCGCCTCTCCGACGCTCTGGTAACAGGCGTCGACCTCGCCGGACTCAAGCGCGCTGACCACCGGATTACCCGACGCCTCGGCACCGTAATCGATGAAATCGATGCCGTCGAGGTATGGATCGCCGCCCCACCATGTGAAGCCTTCGCGACGCTTGACGCTCGCCTGCTTGCCGACTTCGTAGGACACGACCTCGTAGGGTCCCGTGCCAGGGGTCTTCAGCATGTCGCCGTCGAAACCGCGATGCACGACGATTGCCGGATAGTCGGCCATTCCCGGGATGATGGTGATGTCCGAAGCGTTGAGCTTGAGCTTGACGGTATGGTCGTCGACCTTGGTGATCGCGCCGGCCGCGGCCTTGCCCGTCGCGGCATCGATCAGGGAGTTCATGCGGCCGGCCATGGAGTTGCCTTCGGCCGACTTGTCGCACCAGCGCTCCAGATTGAAGATGATGTCGTCCGCGTTGAAGTCGTCGCCGTTCGACCATTTGGCGCCCTTGCGGACATTCAGCGTGTACTCGGTCGCGTCGTCGTTGACTTCCCAGCTCTCGATCAGGTGCCCTTCAAAGGTGAAGTCCTGCGTGTAGCGAACCATGTAGTCGTTGCACTGGCGCATGACGTTCGCCATTTCCGACCAGTCCCAGGTGCGCGGATCCTTCATCTCCTTGATGATCATCTGCATCTTCAAGGTGCCGCCCTTCTTGCCTTCCTGGGCAAGGGCCTTCGTCGGCGCGGCGAGGCCCGCAAGTCCGTACGCAGCCGCGGTCGACGCGCCGAGCGCGCTCGCCATCGCGAGGAATTCGCGGCGATCCATGCGGCCTGCGCGTACTTCCTCGGCGTATCCCTTGATCGCCTCGGGAACACGATCGCCGTTACTCTTGTAGAACGTCATATCACTCTCCCATTCCTATTTTTGGTTCCCACTACCATTTCGCATCCGGCCGGCCATGTCAAAAACGCCGGTCGGCGGCCCGAAGGCAAATCTGCAATTTTGGGGGGCTGGCGGTTCGCGCGTAAGCGACAATCTTGGCGCAAAATTGCTAGTGCACCGTCGAATCTTCCGCGTCGATTTCATGGGAGCGTGACGTACCCAGTGGCCAGGGCAAGCTCCAACACCGGCGTTGGCCTGTGCCAGACGGGTCAGTATTCACGCTCGAAGAAGATGCCGCCTTTGGCGCGACCGTCCTCGCCGGCCTCGCCGCGCAACTTCACGCCTCTCCCGACATCCAGGTCGATCGTTGCCTTGCCGGAACCCGCCTTCTCGCCCTTTTCGATCGTCACGTAGGTGCGATCGTTGAGGTACTTGCCGGCCGACACGGCGGTGTCGCCGGTGGCGTCGTCCGTCTTGACGTCGAGGTCGTCGACGCCGAGTTTCGAACGCAGCGTGTCGAGCAGCGACGTCGACCCGCCGACGCCCGCAAGCTGCGCCGCGGCCTGGGCGAGCTGGGCGATCTGAAGCGGCGACAGGTTGGACATCGAGCGACCGAAGGTGAGACGGGCGAGGATCTCGTCCTCCGGAAGCATGGGCGTCGACGAGAACGAGAACTTCGGATTGTCCGCGAATCCGGACACCAGGACGGAGACGGTCGAATCCCCGACGCGGGAATCGGCCGCCAGGTCGATGTATGGGATCATCGAACCCGAGAAGCTCAGTGTCCCGCGCGTGAAGTCTAGCCGGCGTCCCAGCAGCGCCAGACGGCCGCGCCTCAGCGTGAAGTCGCCCGTCGCCTGCGGGGCGCCCGACGTGCCCGTCAACCTCAGCGTGCCGCCGAGTTCGGCGTCCAGCCCCCTGCCCTGGACGAATATCTGCTGCGGCGCGCTGAGTGCGATGTCGAGGCGCAGGCCTCCACCTCCGCCCGAACCCTCCGCCGGCCTCAGCGCCTCATCCTGCCGTTGCACCGCGGCAGGGGCGTTGCGGTGCTGGACGCCCAGCCTCGACAGCGACGCGGGCAGGGTTTCCGGCACGGTGATGACAGTCTTGCCGAGGTCGATCGTTCCCGAAAGAAGCGGAAAATCGACAAGCGAGCCGGAGAGGGCGAGTCGCCCGGAAAGGCTGGCGGTCACGAGCTTGCCGTCCGTGTAGCGGCCATTCGTCAGGGCGAGCGTCAGGTCCGCGGGAAATCCCTTGCTGCCGTCTATGCCCACGGTTCCGGAGGCGGCGATCGAACCTCCCGTCGACAACACGCCGGTGAGCGACCGGATCGTGGCGACGCCCGCGCCGATGGAGATGGCCGCGCCTATGTCGTTGATCGCGATACCGGAGCGCGCATCGACCAGCCGCGCCCCGCTCGATCGCACCGTGCCGGAGACCGTTGGCGCCGCGGCGGCTCCGCTGAGGGTGAGCGACACCTCCGCGACCCCTCCTAGCGAAAGGCCCTGGGCGGCGAGCCTGCGCGTCAGGAAGCCGAACGGAACCTTGCCTCCGAATTCGACCGATATGCGCGGGCCGCCACTCAGCGCCACCGTCCCGCGCCCCGACATGGAAAGGCCAGACCCGTCGCCTATGGACGCCTTGAATGCGAGCGACCGGTTCTGGAACGTGCCGGTCGAGTTGATCGCCATGGCGCCAAAGCCGGCCTCGCGCGTCTGGCTGGTCTCGGCGCGCTTCCAGTCGAGGGCGTAGCCGACAATGGGATCGGACGGCGGCCCGGAGACGCGCACCGTCCCGGTAATCGTCCCCGCTGCCCCAAGACCGGGCGCGAACTTGTTGATCGCTCCGGCGGGCATGCCGCCGAGCTGCACGTCCAGCGCCAGCGCGTCGGCGATCGTGCCGGAAACCGTTGAGGTCCCGCCGCCGGCCGAGATCGCCATGTTGTCCAGCGTCGTCACCCCGCCTGCGATCGTGACCGTCGAAGCACGGGCGAGCGCGGCCTTGAGGCCGACGACCGTCGCCTCGGCGCCGGCAAGTTCGATCGTCGTCGTCCCCCCTTCGCTACGTATCCTGCCCGTGGCCGTCGCCGGGATCGCGTTGACGGTGGCCGCGCCAGAAAAGGCCGTCCAGCCGCCGTCGCGGGCCAGGGTGACATCGACGGCGCCGATGTCGGCCCCGCCGGACAGGACCCGCCCGGCGCGGATCCGCCCGGAAACCGTCGGCGCTGAGAAGTAGTCTTCGACCGACGCCGACACGTCGAGCCCCGACGCGATGAGGTCGCCGCGTCGCACCGATGTCGAAGTCATATCCAGGGTGAGCGACGGGGTCGTGCCCCGCCGGAATTGTATCGAGCCCTTGGCGCTTCCCGCTGCCTCTTCCAGGACGAGAGCCGCGAGCGGTGCGATGTCGGGCAGATCGAGAGTTACATCGCCCTCGGGAGTCCATGCGGTATCGAAATCGACAAGGCCGGTGATGCGATTCTCTCCGAGCGACACGGCGATTTCGCGAAGAAGACGACGGCCGTTCTCCGTCACCACATCCGCGCTGCCGGTCAGGCGCGCGCCCCCCACATCGCCGGTAAGCTTGATCGCCGCGATCGGGCGGGCCGGATCGGCGACCCCCTCGGCTGTGAGTTCGAGGCCGGTGATCGCGCGGCCCGCCGCCTCGATCCGTTCGGCTTCGAGCGACGCCGCGAAATTTGCCGCGGTAATCGGCCCGTTCACCTTGGCGGCGAACGTCATCGCGCCCGTCGCCGCGGGAGACAGCGTGGCCACGTCCGCGAGTGAGCCCGTGAGGTCGGCGCGCACGTCGTCGCCGGCCAGCGTGGCGGACCCCGCCAGCGCCAGCCCCGCCGATTTCATATCGAGCCCTTCGACGACCAGGTTGCCGTCGGCCGTGCGCGTCACCCTGGCCTCGAGATCGACGCGATCCCCGAGAACTGGTCGGGCAGCGCCCGGCAGCGCGGCGGACGCGAGGCTGCCGTCGATCGCGGCGGTCACCGAAGAGCCGTCCCGCGCGGCCTCGCCCGCAAGGTCCGCCTCGACGGTGCCGGTCGTGACGCGCCCCGACCGGACGACGATCTTGTCCGTGCCGACCTCGGCTACGACCTCGGCCCGGATCGCGCCGGCGAGAAGCGCGGCGACCGTGTCGTTCACGGAGCCCCCGGACTCCGCCGTCGCCGTCAGTTCGACCGGCCCCGTCATCGTCGCGGTTTCGAACGCGTCCGAATGCGCCGACAACTCGACCGTCTCGAAGCGATGTCCGGGAAGGGACAGCTCGGCGAGCGAGACGACGGCGTCGACCATCGGGGTGGCTCCTGGACCGAAGGCTCGCAACGCCGCCGATCGCAGGAAGAGCGCGACCGGTTCCTGGCCGGCGCCGAAGGTCAGCCGGACCGGCGCACCTGCCGCCGACAGCTCCAGCGCGAAGTCGTTGCCGCTCTCGGGATTGATCGAACCATGGGCGGACGCCGTGACGGCGGCCGACTTCAGCGAGGCGCGATCGACGTCGATCCCCCCGTCGGCCAGCAGTGTCCCGGCGAAATCGAACGACGCGCTGCCCGCCGCAAGCTGTCGAACGCTTTCGGGCAGGAAACGCTCGAACAGCCCGTCGCCCCTTGCCTCGACCCTGCGGCCGCGATTGGTCAGGCTGTGGGTGGCAGAGACGCTGGTCACCGTTTCGCCGTCGATGGCGAATGTGCCCTTTCCCGACCACTTCGTCGCCGGTCCGCTTCCCGAAACGACCAGATCGACGGACGGCATGCCCGGTAGCCCCAGCAACCCCGCGATAACGCCACCGGACGGTTCGTTCGCCACGACATCGACATCGAGACGTTCCGCGGCGCTGTCGAAATCCACCGCGAGATCGACGCGGCCGGCTTTGCCATCAGTGCGCTGCACAATTGCCTTGGCGACGATCGCGGAAAGATCGGACGCCGCGCTGGCCGAGCCGCTCGCCGCGATACCAGCCACGTCGCCGACCAGCAACGTTCCCAGGGCGATGTCGGGGAACTCGAAGCCGCCGATCTCGATGGACACCGGCAAACCTCCTTCCCCGTCGCTCGCGCCGGCCTTGGGCAGCCTTGCCAGTTCGATCCGTCGCGCGGCGAGGCGCTCGGCCCGGAAAGTCGAACCAAGCAGCGCCAGTTTGGAGAATTCGATCTCGACGCCGCGCGCCACCAGCCACGGACCATCGACGTCCGTGAGCACGAGGTGGTCGATGGTCAGTGGGCCTCCCCAGATGCCGGACAGCCCGCCGATGCGCACGCCGCTCTCGGGCGTGGATGCGACGGACGAGACGAAGGCCGCGAGCCGTTCGCGGCCTGGCCCCGTCAAGGTCAGCACGGCGACCGCTCCTGCGCCCAGCGCAACCAGCAGAATCAGGAGCCTGCCGGCGATCCGGAGAATACGGCGCACGAGTTTCATGGCAAACTAGAACGACTGGCCGATGCCGGCGTAGATTCCGAATTTCGGATCGCCCGGACGGCGGTTGAGCGGCACCGCCGCATCAACCCTGAGCGGGCCGAATGGCGTCAGATAGCGGATGCCCACGCCTGCGCCGAAGCGAAGGTTCGAGAAGTCCGGTATCGAGGACGTCGACACGCTGCCGGCGTCTATGAAGGGCACCACCCCGAACGTCTCCGTTACCGCCATGCGCATCTCCAGCGACGCCTCCGTGTAGGACAAGCCGCCCGTCGGCTTTCCGAACACATCCCGCGGACCGATGCCTTGATAGGCGTAGCCTCGCACGGACCCTCCGCCGCCGGCATAGAAGCGTCGGTCCGCCGGCACTGCTGCGAGACCGGCGCCTTGGATCGATCCCGCTGCCGCCCGCGCGGCGAATACGAACTTCCCGTCTTCATCCGCCGCCAGATAGGCCGATGCCTCGGTCCTGAGCTTCACGAAGCTTGCCCCGGACTCGAAGTCGTGGGTCGGTTCGGCGAAGGCCAGCACGCGGAACCCGGACGTCGGATTCAGCCTGTTGTCCCGGTTGTCGTAGACATATTGCAACGGGATGGAGACCAGAAGATGGCGGCTCGTGCCGAACACGTCGTCGACCCTCGACCATTCCGCCGCGAGTTCGCCGGACAATGTCTGGTGGCGGGTCAATCCGTACTCCAGGCCCACGCTGTTCTTGAAGGAGAACCGGTCGTAGGCGTCGGGATGTTCGTAGACGACCCGGCTGCTCGCGAAGAACTTCGAGGTCGGCCCGAGCACCCCCGGCTTTTCGAACAGGATGGCGGCGTTGTAGTTCATCTCGCCGAAATCGGAGGTGTCGCCGATCCGGCTGATCGCCCCCTCCACCCTGAGTTTCTCGGCTCGCCCGAATAGGTTCCGGTGGCCCCAATAGCCCTCCAGGCCTAGCCCCTCGGTGTTCGACAGCGTAGCGCCGACGCCGAAGTAGCGGTGCTTGCGCTCCGATACCTCGACATCGATCGGTATGCCTCCATTGGCGTCGAGGGCATCCGCCTCTCGCACCGAGACGCTTGAAAAGACTCCCAGCGCAAGCAGACGCTCCCGCGCTTCCTCGATCTCCTCGGGTGAATAGGTGCGGCCGGGTTCGAGCCCGGCCATGTAGCCGGTGAAGTCGGCGTCGACGGTCTCCGTGCCTGTGACGCTCGTGTCGCCGTAGCCGGCGACCGGTCCCGCGGCGAGCACCAGCGTCACGTCCAGCGTCGAGGTCTCGTGGTCGGCGACGATGTCGCGCTCCGTCACGGCCGCGAGAGGACGCCCCTCTTCCTTCAGGGCGCGGACGATGTCGCGCTCCGCCTTGAGGATCGTATCGGAGCCGGCATCGCCTCCCTCGAACAGGCCGAATGTAGCAGGCGCGAGGTCCGCGGCATCGCCGTCGAGACGCACCGCGCCAAGGGTGAATACCGCGCCCGGTTCGACCCGGATCGCGACGGGCACAGGTCCGGCTCCGAATTCAGCGTCCGGCGGCAGGTCGTCGATCGACTGCCCGCCGATGAAGACGGTGACGACGCCGTCGTAGCGGGCTTCCTCATAGAGCGACGCGACGAGGTTCTCCCGGTCGCCGCGAGCCTTGGAGAGCAGGCCAAGCGAACCCGACACCGGCTTCTCGGCGTCTCGCACCAGCCCGGAATCCTCCTCCAGCGCCTCCTTGAGTACCTCGTCGCCGCCCGCGACCTCCACTGTGACCGTGTAATTCAGCGGATCGACGACCGGTTCCTCGTCATCGTCGGACCCGAACAACCTGTATCCGAAGAGTTCGAAGGCGGCGGCCGGTGGCGGAGCGAGCAGCGGCAAGGCGGCGAGAAGCAAAGCCGCCAGCGTCCGGCGAACGGGCATGCGCCCGGCCGGTCCACTGTGCCGTCCTCTGTCGGTCTGCGGCGTCATGCGCCGAGTTTCGCACCCAAAATTAAACTTGGAATGAACTCCTCCAACATTCCTAAAGGGGCCACAATCGAACTGTCATCGTTTGTCGCCGCGATGACGATACAATCTTCCGCGTCGCTTGTAACCGCCGGTTACCCGCCAATTCCAGGGCGCGGAGGCAGGTTGACAGGATGACGGCGGTGAACGTCAACTCGCGCGGATTGGGTGAGGGAGACGGATATGACGACTTCGGCGGTACGCGGACTCGGCGCGGCTATTTTCCTCATCTTCGGGCTCCTGGCGTCTGCGCATGCGCAGTCGCGGCAGGTGATCACCACCAGCGACGCCGACTATTTCGGCTTCGACCTTCGTACCGAGCAGAATGTCAGCCTCGATCAGTGCTCGACCACCTGCCTGCGCGACGAGGGATGCCGCGCCTTCACCTACAACACCAAGGCGAAGTGGTGTTTCCTGAAGTCCGATTTCGCGAAACTCAATCCCTTCCCCGGCGCGGTTGCAGGCAAGGTCGTACCCCTCTCCGGCGATCCGGACATCGGTGCGCCGCCGGCGCTGGCCTTCTTCCCCGACTGGATGGCCGAGGAGGCCCGCCAGTATCGCACAACCTTCACGGACGGTTCGATCGCCGTCGGCGAGGTGGGACTAGCGGCGCTCGTCGAGGCAGCCGATCGGGCCTCCCTGGCCGGCGATCCGCGCACTGCCGTTCTCAATCTCAAGTCGGCGGTCGCGATCCTGCCGGATGATCACGCCTTATGGATCAGGCTGTCCCGCGCCCTGAACAATGTGCCGCCCCTGAACAGCCAGGAAGCGGCGCTCATCACGGGCGAGGTCTCGTCGACCGCCTACAACGGCTACCTGTTGACCCGCACCGCCGCCGGCCGCGCCGATGCGCTGGCCGCTCTCGCCGTCGCTCTGGACCGCCGCGACATGTTCCGCCCTGCGCTGTCAGCCTATGAGGCGAGCCTCGCGCTGGTCAATTCGGCCGAGGTGCGCGCCGCCTACGAGGATCTCAAGGCGCGCAAGGGCTTCCGCATCGTCGAGCATTCGGTCGATTCGGACGCCACCTCGCCGCGCATCTGCGCCCAATTCTCGGAAGGGCTCGTCAAGGCCGGGGTGAACTATGCCGACTTCGTCACCGTTGACGGCGCCGCGCCGAAGGCGGTCGAGGCGAAGGACCGCCAGATCTGCGTGGAGGGCCTCGAACACGGCAAGAGCTACAGCGTGACCTTCCGCGCCGGCCTGCCGGCCGCGGTTGGAGAGGTGATCGAGTACCCGGTCGTCCTCAATGTCTACGTTCGGGACCGTACCCCGTCTCTGCGCTTCACCGGCGACAGCTTCGTGCTGCCCTCGGCCGGACGCCGCGGCATTCCCGTGGTCTCCGTCAACATGGACGCGGCCGACGTGAAGCTCTACCGCATCGGCGATCGCTCGCTGGCGCAATTGCTTTCCGGCTACCAGTTCCTCCGTCAGCTCGACGGCTACGACCTCACCAACATCGCGGATCAGATGGGCGCGCCGGTGTGGCAGGGTCAGGTCGAGATCGCCAACGAGTTGAACAGCGAGGTAACCACGTCCTTCCCGATCGACGAGGCCCTGCCCGCGCGCAAGCCGGGGGTCTATGTGCTGACCGCGCAGCCGATCGACGACCGCCGCGACAGCTGGGAGAGCCGCGCGACGCAGTGGTTCGTGGTTTCCGATATCGGGCTCACGACCTACACCGGCCAGGACGGCCTGACCGTGTTCGCCCGCTCGCTGGCGACCGCGAAGCCGATCGCAGGAACGGCGCTCACCCTCCTAGCCCGCAACAACGAGGTGCTGGGCACGGCGACCACCGACGCGGAGGGCCGCGCCACCTTCACGCCAGGCCTGACTCGCGGCGTTGGCGGCCTGGCGCCGGCCGTATTGACCGCCGAGGCCGCGGATCAGGACTTCGTTTTCCTCGACATGACGCGGGCGGGCTTCGACCTTTCGGACCGCGGCGTCGATGGTCGCGCCGTGTCCGGCGCTCTCGACGTGTACGCCTGGACGGAGCGCGGCATTTACCGCGCCGGCGAGACGGTGCATGTCGCGGCGCTGGCCCGCGACGACAAGGCGGTAGCGGTGGAAAACCTGCCGCTCACCTTCATCTTCACTCGGCCTGATGGCGTCGAGGACCGGCGGCTTATGAGCGACGGCCGCGCCGTCGGCGGTCACGCGGTCGAGTTGCCGCTCACGCCAACGGCGATGCGCGGCACCTGGCAGGTGCGCCTCCATACAGATCCCAAGGAGCCCGCGGTTGCGACGATGATGTTCCTGGTCGAGGACTTCGTGCCCGACCGGATCGAGTTCGACTTGACCGCCGATCGTGCGGAAATCGCGCTGAACGAGACGGCGAACGTGACGCTCGACGGGCGCTATCTGTACGGCGCTCCCGCCGCCGGCCTGGCCCTCGAGGGCGAGATCAACCTCGCCACCACGCGCGAGTGGGCTCGGTTCCCCCGCTATCGGTTCGGTCTGGCCGACGAGGACGGCTCCACCACGAGCCGTATACCTCTCGAGAACCTGCCGGCCGTCGGCGAGGACGGCATTGCGGTCATTCCCGTCACCATTTCCCAATTGCCTTCGACGACCCGCCTGATCAAGGCGGATGTCGTGGTGCGTATGCGCGAGGGTGGCGGCCGCGCCGTCGAGCGTCGCATCGATATCGGCGTACGGCCCGAGGGATCGCTTATTGGCATCCGCCCGGACTTCGATGAGGAAGCCGTGCCGGAAGGCGCAAACGTCAGGTTCGGCGTCATCTCGGTAGGCCCGGATGGGTCGCGCGAGGCCGCTGGCGGTCTGCTGTGGAAGCTGGTCAAGGTCGAGCGCCAATACCAGTGGTACCGTTCCGGCAACTACTGGAACTACGAGCCGATCACCGTCACCAGCGCCGTCGCCAACGGCACGGTCGACACGCTTGCCGAAGCCGAGGCGACGATCCAGGCCTCCGTCGACTGGGGCCGCTATCGCCTCGAAATCGAGAGTACCGATCCGGCCGGGCCCGCCAGCAGCGTCGAGTTCAACGCCGGCTGGTACGTCGACTCGAGTTCGACCGAGACTCCCGACGGATTGGAAATCGCCCTCGACAAGGAAACATATGCGATCGGCGATGTCGCGCGTCTTCAGGTATCGCCACGTTTTGCCGGCGAACTCCTGGTCACCGTTGGAGCCGATCGGCTTCTCTCCACCTTCATGGCGACGGTCCCGGAGGGCGGTGCGACGGTCGACATTCCGGTGACGGCCGACTGGGGCGCTGGCGCCTATGTGACGGCAACGCTGTTCCGGCCCGGCGAAGGCCAGGAAACGCGGATGCCGGCCCGCGCGATCGGCGTCAAGTGGCTCTCTGTCGATCCGGCGGAGCGGCTTCTGTCGATCCGGCTCGACACGGAACAGAAGACCGAGCCGCGCCAGGCGCTCGAGATCCCCGTGACCGTGACAGGCGCCGCGCCGCTTTCGGAGGCCTACGTGATGGTGGCCGCGGTCGACGTCGGCATCCTCAACCTGACCAACTACAAGGCCCCGGATCCGGTCGGCTGGTACTACGGACAGCGCAGGCTCGGACTTGAGATCCGCGATCTCTACGGTCGCCTGATCGATGGCTCGCTCGGCACGACCGGGCGCCTGCGGACCGGAGGCGACGGCGCCATGATGTCCACCCAGGGCAACGCCCCAAAGGAAAGGCTCGTCGCATTCTTCTCCGGTCCGGTACGCCTCGACGCCGCCGGCAAGGCGACCATCGCCTTCGACATCCCGCAGTTCAACGGCACGGTTCGCGTCATGGCCGTTGCCTGGACCAAGGACGCGGTCGGACAGGCAAGCAGCGACGTGATCGTCCGCGATCCCGTGGTCGTCACCGCCGGCATTCCGCGCTTCATGGCGCCGGGCGATTCAGCGCTCATGCGGCTCGACATCGCCAACACCGACGGACCCGCTGGAGACTATGCTTTCAGCGTCGAGGCCACTCCCACACTGTCGACCGGCAGCGCCGCGTTGCCGGAGAAGGTGACGCTCGGCATCGGCGGCCGTGACACGATTTTCGTGCCGCTTGTCGCCCAGTCCGTCGGCGACGCCACGGTCACGGTCCGGCTTGCCCATGCCGACGGAACCACGGCCGAGCAGGTGCTCTTCCTGCCAGTTCGGCCTGCGACCGCCCCGGTGACACAGCGCACGCTGGTTAAGCTCAGCCCGGGAGGCGGCAAGCTTACCGTCGACAGCGGCCTGCTTGCGGCGAGCCTCGTTGAAGGCGCCACCGTTGCGATCGGCGTCGCGCCGACGGCGGCCTTCGACGTTCCAGCCATGTTGATGTCGCTCAGCCGATACCCCTATGGCTGCACCGAGCAGACGACGAGCCGCGCCTTGCCGCTGCTCTACCTCAGTGAGTTGTCGGAGGGCTACGGCCTGCCCGACGATCCGGACGTGGCAGGCCGCGTCCAGGACGCGATCTACCGCGTCGTCGACAACCAGTCGTCCTATGGCGCTTTCGGTCTCTGGTCGCCGGGTTCCGGCGATCTGTGGCTCGATGCCTACGTCACCGACTTCCTGACCCGCGCACGCGAGAAGGGATATGTCGTTCCGGCCGAAGCCATGCGGGCGGCGGTTGAGAACCTCGGCAATTCGCTCGCCTATGATCTCGATCTCGAGGAACGCGGCAGCGAGATCGCTTACGCCCTCTACGTGCTCGCCCGCAACGGCAAGGCGTCGATCGGTGATCTGCGCTACTACTCCGACACCCAGCTCGAGGCCTTCTCCAGCCCGATGGCGGTGGCGCATCTGGCGGCCAGCCTGTCGCTTTACGGCGACGCCGCCCGTTCCGAACGAACGTTTGCCGCAGCGCTGGCGCTCGCCGAGGGCGACCAGGAGGTCGACTACTATCGCTACGACTATGGCTCGCGCCTCCGCGACGGAGCCGCCATGCTGTCTCTCGCCGCGGAAAGCACCCCGCGTCCGTCGATCGTGCCGGCTCTGATCCAGCACGTCGTCTCGGAGCGTGCGAAGCACAAGTGGACGAGCACCCAGGATGAGGCCTGGATGCTGCTGGCCGCGCGAGCGCTCGCCAAGGGCAATGAAGGCGTGCGCCTGGAGATCAACGGCACGCCGCACAGCGGGCTCTACTCGGCCCGCTTCACCGGCGACGAGATCGCGGTTTCTCCCGTCGAGATCGTCAATCCCGGACCCGACCCGATGGAAGTCAGCGTGACCACCATCGCATCGCCGATCCAGCCGCCGCCCGCCGGCGGCAACGGCTTCGCCATCGAGCGCGCCTACTACCACATGGACGGCAGCGAAGCGAATGTCAGCTCGGTTTCCCAGAACGAGCGATACGTCGTCGTGCTGAAGGTGTCGAAGCACAACGACTGGCAGGCGCGCGTGGTGGTGAGCGACCTCCTGCCCGCCGGTTTCGAGATCGACAATCCGAGACTGATGTCGAGCGCGGAACTGTCGAACTTCGGCTGGCTGCAGCGGACGGAGGTCGCGCATACCGAGTTCCGCGACGACCGATTCATCGCGGCCTTCGATCAGGGCGGTTCCGGCAACCTGACGCTCGCCTATGTGGTGCGCGCCGTGACGCCCGGCGTGTTCTCTCACCCCGCAGCGACGGTGGAGGATATGTACCGGCCGGAATTCTCGGCCCGCACCGCGGCCGGCATCATGGAAGTCACGGCCCCGTAGGGGGCCGGACCAGGGCTGGGCGACGTGAACGCGAACCCTTGTGCCCTTGCCCTCCCCCTTGTGGGGAGGGGCAAGGGTTGGCGATAGCCATGCGCCACCTCTTGCATTTCCGTAGACCGACGCTTGTGAGGCCGACGAAAAGGGCTGTCCGTTTCGCCGCATTGGGGTTGATCGCTTCCGCCGCACTGATTGCAGTCTCGGCCTTCTCCCTTGACGCTTTGGACAGGGCCTTTCCGCCTCCCCTGCC
This sequence comes from Rhizobiaceae bacterium, assembly GCA_050184585.1. Classification (GTDB taxonomy): domain Bacteria; phylum Pseudomonadota; class Alphaproteobacteria; order Rhizobiales; family Rhizobiaceae; genus JBFXAF01. Next base: position 16,333 of record JBFXAF010000015.1, read on the forward strand.
TGAGCGGCTGCCGGTGTCCGTCGAAGTCCGCGACCGTGATGATGCGTTGCTGCGCGCCTACGCCACCCTCGACGGGCGCTGGCGCATGCAGACCGACTTGACCCAGGTCGACCGGGCCTTCGTCGACATGCTCGTCGCCTACGAGGACAAGCGTTTCCGCGAACATGGCGGCGTCGACGTCCTGGCCTTCCTGCGCGCCGCCGGCCAGTTCGTGGCCAACGGTCGCATCGTCTCCGGCGGCTCGACGCTCTCCATGCAGCTTGCGCGTCTCATCGAGCCGCGCGCTGACCGCTCGCTCGGCGCGAAACTGCGCCAGGTCGCCCGCGCGTTGCAGATCGAGCGCCGGCTCTCCAAGGACGAGATTCTCGAACGCTACCTGACGCTGGCGCCCTATGGCGGCAATCTGGAGGGGGTGCGCGCCGCTTCGCTGGCCTATTTCGGCAAGGAGCCGAAGCGGCTCAGTCTCTCCGAAGCCGCGCTTCTTGTCTCCCTGCCGCAGCTCCCGGAGCGGCGCCGTCCCGACCGCAACCCCGATGGCGCACGCGCCGCCCGTGACCGGGTGCTGGAGCGCATGGTGGTCGCCGGCCTCATTGACCGCCGCGAAGCCGATCGCGCACGCGCCAAGGAGCTTTCGGCGACGCGGCGTCCACTTCCGTCCTTCGCGGCGCATGTCTCGGATGACGCGGTGCGTGCGTCGCCGGGCGAGCCGGTGCATCGCCTGACCCTGTCTCGCGCCCAGCAGGCGAACCTGGAAACAGTCGCGGCGGAGTCTGCCGCCCGGCTCGGTCGCAACGTCTCGGTCGCGATGGTGCTGGCCGATTCCCGCTCGGGCGAAATCCTCGCCTCGGTCGGCTCGGCCGGCTACCTCGACGCGGCGCGGTCCGGCTGGATCGACATGACGCGCGCGAGCCGCTCGCCCGGCTCGACCCTGAAGCCATTCATCTACGGCCTCGCCTTCGAACAGGGGCTGGTCTCGCAGGAGACCACGATCGAGGATCGGCCGCACGATTTCGCCGGCTACCGTCCGAAGAACTTCGACATGGCCTACATGGGAGACGTGAGCGTGCGCCAGGCGCTGCAGCTCTCGCTCAACGTGCCGGCCGTGGCCCTGCTGGACGCGATCGGCCCGGCGCGCCTCGTCTCCCGCTTCCGACAAGCCGGCGCCACGCCCCGCCTGCCGGCCGGCGAGGCGCCGGGACTGGCCATCGGCCTCGGCGGAGTCGGCATGTCGCTCCGCGATCTGGTCCAGCTCTATTGCGGCCTCGCCAATGGCGGACGAGTGAAGCCGCTTCGCGACGGGACGGAGCCTGGCGATCAAGCCTTCCTCTCTGGTCCGGGCGTCGAGGTGCTCGATGCCAACGCCACCTGGCAGGTCGCCGACATGCTCGCTGGCGTTCGCCCGCCGGAGGGAGCGGCCCGCCGCGCCATCGCCTACAAGACGGGCACCAGCTATGGCTACCGCGACGCCTGGTCGGTCGGGTACGACGGCCGCTACGTGCTCGGTGTCTGGGTCGGCCGGCCGGATTCAGGGCCGGTGCCGGGCCTCTCCGGCTACGACAGCGCGGCGCCCGTCCTGTTCGAGGCCTTTGCGCGCTCCGGCCTCGTTGCGGTGCCTTTGCCGAAGCCGCCCTCCGGTTCGTACAAGCCCGCTCGGGACGAACTGCCGGTGACGCAGATACGCTTCCGGGCCGGCAACGATCTGATCGCCTCTGCGGACGTACCCGAACCGCCGCCCGCCATCGTCTTTCCGCCGAACGGCGCGCGCGTCGACCTCGATGGCGGCAATGTCTCGCCCCTTGTGCTGAAACTGCAGGGTGGCAGGGCTCCCTTCCGCTGGCTGGCCAATGGTCGTCCGCTGGATGCAGCGTCGCGCCGGCGCGACGTGACCTGGATGCCGGATGGGGCCGGCCAGTCGACGCTGACAGTCATCGACGCCGCTGGGCGCGCGGCGAGCGTCAGCGTCTTCGTGGAATAGCGGACACAATTCTTCCCCGAGCGGCGGCTACCGCTTGGGTATGAAGACCGTGCTTGCAGCCATCGCCGTTTTGTTCGTGACCGCGCCCGCCATCGCCGGCGATCTGCCCGCCGGCTTCGTGCGCCTCGCCGACATCGACGCCACGATCCGCCAGGACATGCGCTACGCCGGTTCGCTGAATTTCCTCGGCCGACCGGCAGCGGGTTACGAAGCCCCGGCCTGCATCCTGACCGAAGAGGCCGCGTCCGCGCTGAGCCGCGTTCAGGCGCGGCTGGCCGCGGAAAGTCTCACCCTCGTCGTCTTCGATTGCTATCGCCCGCAGCGCGCGGTCGACGACTTCATGGCCTGGGTGCGTGGAGGCAAGGGGTTCGACGCTCGCTGGCACCCGCGGGTGTCACGCCAGCGCCTGAGAGCCGAAGGCTACATTGCGGGGCGTTCCGGCCATTCGCGAGGGTCGACGGTCGACCTCGCCATCGCCGGTCTCGGTCGCGCGGCTCCGTCCGACCCGACCTGCGGCGCGATGGGTGCGGCGACGCTCGATTTCGGCACCGGCTTCGACTGCTTCGACGACGAGAGCCGGACCGCCTCGAAGGCCATCCCGGCGGCCGCCCGCGACAATCGCCGGCTCCTCGTCGAAACGATGCGGGCCGAGGGATTCGTCAATTACAGCCGCGAATGGTGGCACTTCACGCTGGCCGACGAGCCACAGCGGAAGCGCTTCGACTTTCCAGTTACGGACTGACGCTCAGTCCTCGAACAACGGGTAGAGTTCGCTGATCGCCGTGTCGGCGAACCGCGCGCCCCTATAGACGGAATCGATGGTGATCGACAGCGACCGCGTCTTGACCGGCCGCGAGAACGTGAAGCGGTTGTAGTCCCGTACGTCGGGCAACTCGATCTGGAAAGTCGCACCGGAGGACAGCGCCACCGTCGCGCCGCGCACGCGCGAGTTGTTCGTCCAGGTCTTCTCGTCCTTGTCGTAGCCGTTGAGGATGTCGATCCCGGAGACAACCCGTTCGTCGTCGAACTGGAGCACGATCGACTGGCCAATGCCGGCGTCATCGTCCGATTCGACCCACGCGGTCGCACGGTTGGCATCGAACAGCATGTCCGTGCCATAGCTGTTCTTGCCTTGCGGCGCGAGAACCGAGGTGGCGCAGTAGCTGACGCCGCCGCCCGTCGTCTTGCAGTTCTGGCTTGCGCTCAACGTGCGGGTCGCCGACAGCGGCTCCTCCGGCGTCTCGGGAGCGGCGAGCGCCAGCGCCGTCTCCGCCTCGGGCTCCACGGCACCTGCCGTCGCGCAAACCGCCGCCGAGCGTTCGCGAGCCAGGTCGGCGTAGAAGGATCCCGGAAAACGGCGGATGACCGCTTCATAGGCCCCGCACGTGTCCACCGACATCGCGAACTCGTACGCCTCCCGGTCGGGCGCCTCCCCACCGGAAGCAGGCGCCGCGCGATCGCCGGTGCCACCGCCTGGCTCCGCCGCCGCGAAGGAGAAGCGGCCGGTCAGCGACGAGGAGTCCCATGGTATCTGCGCGTTGTTGGTCGCCTCGATGACCTCGTTGCGCACCTCGATCATCATGTCCGAAATCGTCTGGCCGGGCGTATCGATGTGCTTGAGCAGCGCCGCCGTGAAGGGCGAGTTGCGCCCCGCCCCGTCCGACGCGACGGCGTCCGGCTGGGTTGCATAGGCGATGAACGTTCCGCGCCCCGATTGCACCCGCGAGAGGCCCTTGAGCGACATCGCCGAACGGTTCGAACTCGCCGCCAGCTTGTCGGCGAACGGGTTGTCGCGGCACGCGTCGAGAAAGACGATGTTGGTGCGAGATCCGCGCTGGAGCTGCCGCATCGCCGTGGAAAGGCCCACGAGGGAGATGTCGATCTCGTCCTCGAACTCGACCCTTGCATCGACGGGGACGAGGTAGTTCTCGCCGTCCACCTGGATGCCGTGGCCGGCATAGAAGAACAACGCCACCTCGGCGTCGCGGGTCGCCCGCCCGAACTGGATCAAGTCACTCTCGAGTTGCGCCTTGTTTCGGTCGACCCCCCCGAACAATTCGAAACCCAGCGCCTTGAGCTTTTCGGTCAGGTCGGCTGCGTCGTTCGCCGGGTTCGTCAGCCTCGGAATGTGCTCGTATTCCGAATTCCCGACCACCAGCGCGACGCGCTTCTCGGCCGCCGCGCCGGTCACGCCGGCGACGACGAGGCATAGACCAATGATGAAGCTGTGGATCGCGCGGGACGCGCGCATTGGCCCTGAAACCGCGTATGACATCGATCATCGAAATTACGGTCCTGCGGCTCGCCCGTCAAATGGTGGATGGCCAAAGGCGAACGCGACAGGCGCCGCTGGCGCAAAGGATTTCCGGTCCTGCGCGGCCGGCTCGCAAATCCGTGCTTGGTATGGCGTCGCGATGGACGATATTGTCCCGCTTCGAATGCGCCGGCTCCCCGCTGCCGGGCGCCGACGGAGTTGTCACATGATCGATCTTCGCACCACCCGCCGCGGCCTGATGAGTGGCGCCGCCGCCCTGCTTGCCTCGACCGCGCTTCCCCGCATGGCTTTCGCCCAGACCCGGGGCGGTCGTCTCGTCGTCGCCGCCGATTCCGAGCCGCGCAACCTCAACCCGGCGATGGTCGCCTCCAACGGCGTCTTCTTCGTCTCCAGCAAGGTCGTGGAGCCTCTGGCGGAAGCCTCCTTCGAGGGCGAAGGCGGTCTGAAGCCGCTGCTCGCGACGGGATGGGAGGGTTCCGCCGACGGCCTTTCGGTCACGCTAAGGCTACGCCGGGGCGTCACCTGGCACGACGGCAAGCCGTTCACCTCGGCTGACGTCGCCTTCTCGGCGCTCCAGGTCTGGAAGCCGCTGCAGAACCTCGGCCGCGTCGTCTTCAAGGACCTCGAGGCGGTCGAGACGCCGGATGACCTGACGGCCGTGCTGAAATTCGCCAGGCCGACGCCGTTCCAGTTGATCCGCAATGCGCTGCCGGCGCTCACCGCCGTGCTGCCGAAGCATCTCTACGAGGGCACCGACATTGCCGCCAACCCGGCGAACAACGCTCCCGTCGGCACCGGTCCCTACACGTTCGCCGAGCACCGGCCGGGCGAGTATTTCCGCCTGGCGAAGAACCCGAACTACTGGGACAAGGACAAGCCCTACCTCGAAGAGATCATCTATCGCGTGCTGCCGGACCGCGCCGCGGCGGCGGGAGCCCTGGAGGCCGACGAGATCCAGCTCGCCGCCTTCTCGATGGTGCCGCTCGCAGATCTCGACCGCATCTCGAGGGTCGAGGGCATCGAGGTGGTGTCCAAGGGATACGAGTCCCTTACCTACCAGCTCGTCGTCGAGATCAACCATCGCCGCAAGGAAATGGCCGACCTGAAGGTCCGCCAGGCGATCGCCCACGCGATCGATAAGGATTTCGTCGTCAGGACCGTGTTCCTCGGCTATGCCGCCGCGGCGACCGGCCCGGTGCCGAAGAACAGCAAGCAGTTCTATTCGGCGGACGTGCCCACCTATGCCTTCGATGTGGCGAAGGCGAACGCCCTGCTCGACGAAGCGGGTTACGCACGCGGCGCCGACGGCAAGCGTTTCGCATTGAAGCTGCTGCCGGCGCCCTACTTCAACGAGACCCGCCAGTTCGGCGACTATCTGCGCCAGGCGCTGGCCGAAATCGGCATCGACGCCGAGATCGTCAACAACGACGCGGCCGCGCACATCAAGGCGGTCTATACCGACCACGCTTTCGACATCGCGGTCGGCCCGCCCGTCTTCCGCGACGATCCTGCGATCTCGACAACGATCCTGGTCCAGAGCGGCGTGCCGGACGGCGTGCCCTTCTCCAACCAGGGCGGTTACGCCAACCCGGAGATCGACGCGATCATCGCTGCGGCTGCGAGTGAGCTGGACGAGGCGAAACGCACGGCGCTCTACAACGAGTTCCAAGAGAAGGTGGCGGCCGATCTGCCGCTGATCAACGTCGCGGAATGGGGCTTCATCACGGTGGCCCGAACCTCGGTGAAGAACGTCTCCAACAACCCCCGCTGGGCGGTGTCGAACTGGGCGGACACCTATCTGGAGAATTGAGCTTCCAGGCCGAGGCTTGCTCGGGTGCCTGCGGAATGATGAACTCGCAGGCGTGAGCAATTCTTCGTGCCCCCCTCTGTCCTGCCGGACATTTCCCCCACGAGGGGGGAGATCAACCGGCCGCCCTGCTATCGCCAATCTCAGATCTGGCGGGCACGGCGGCAAGGTTGGAGCTGCCGATCTCCCCCCTCGTGGGGGGTCCGAAGGACGGGCGAGACAAGTGGCGCGCCCCGGAGTCCGGCAGGACAGAGGGGGGCAACGTACAGCGCCAAACTCGATCTTTGGCGCCGCGTCACCATGACCCGCGCTCTGGTCCTCCTGCGCCGGCGTCTCATCGCCGCCATCCCCGTCCTGCTGATCGTCGCGGTCGGCGCCTTCCTGCTGCTCGAACTCGCCGAGGGCGACGCCGTCGACGCCTACCTCGCCGAGAGCGGCGGCGGCGACCCCGCGCTGATAGCGGAACTGCGCCGGCAGTGGGGGCTCGACGGCTCGCCGCTCGCACGCCTCTGGATATTCCTTTCGTCGGTCATCACCGGGGACCTCGGCTGGTCGGTTCTATTCAACCGCCCCGTGCTCGACGTCATCCTCGAGCGCCTGCCAAACACGCTGCTCCTAATGGGCTCGGCGACGGCCCTCGCCTTCGCCCTGGGCTCGGCGCTGGGGATCGTCGCCGGTTCGCGGCCGGGGAGCGGCGCCGACCGCGCGCTGTCCATCGCCTCCCTCGCCCTCTACGCAATCCCGAGCTTCTGGCTCGGACTGGTGCTGATCGTCGTCTTCTCGGTCGAACTGCGGTGGCTGCCGCTCGGCGGCATCGAGACCATCGCGTCGGGCAAGGCTGGTCTCGACCGCGCGCTCGACATCGCCCGCCATCTCGTCCTGCCCGTCCTGGCGCTCGGACTGATCTACTTCGCGCTCTATCTGCGCGTCATGCGGGCCGGCATGACGGAAGTCTGGCGCTCCGACTTCGTGCTCGCCGCCCGCGCCCGCGGCATCCCGCGCCGCCGCATCGTGTTGCGCCACGTCGCCCGCAACGCGCTCCTGCCGCTGGTCACCATGCTGGGACTCCAGTCGGCCACCATGCTGGGCGGCAGCGTCGTGGTCGAGAGCGTCTTCGCCATCCCCGGCCTTGGGCGGCTGGCGCAGGAGGCGGTCGCTGCCCGCGACACGCCGCTGCTGCTCGGCGTGGTGCTCGCCAGCGCGGTGATGGTCATCCTCGTCAACCTCCTGGTCGATATCGCCTACGCGTTGCTCGATCCGCGCGTCGGCGCATCGGAGGCCGGCGCGTGAGCGTTCTTGCACGTCTGGCGCGCACGCCGGAAGGTCTCGCGGGTCTCGTCATTCTCGGTGCGTTGGGCGCCCTCGCTATCGCTGCGCCATGGCTTTTTCCACGCGATCCCTTGTCGATCGCGGGCGCGCCGCTGCTTTCGCCCTTCGTCGACTCCGCCCATCCTCTCGGCACCGACCGGCTCGGTCGCGACGTGCTCGCGGGCTTGGTGCATGGCGCGCGCACCTCGCTGCTTGTCGGGCTGGCGGCAGCCCTCACCGCCGTCGTCGTGGGCGCGACGGTTGGGATCACCGCCGGGTTTTCGGGGGGACTGATCGACGAACTGTTGATGCGCGTCACCGATGCCTTCCAGACCGTGCCGGGCTTCCTGCTGGCGCTCGCCTTCGTCTCGGTCGCTGGCGCCTCGACCGGCATCGTCGTGCTCGCCATAGCGCTCGGTGCATGGCCCGGACCCGCGCGCATCGCTCGCGCCGAAGTCCTGTCGCTGCGCGAACGCGACTTCGTCGCCGCCAACCGGGCGCTCGGCATGCACCCTGCCGAGATCGCCTTTCGCGACATCCTGCCCAACGCCCTTCCGCCTGTTGTCGCGCTTTCCTCGGTCATCGTCGCCAGCGCCATCCTGATCGAGTCGGCGCTCTCCTTCCTCGGCCTTGGCGACCCGAACCGGGTCACCTGGGGCGGCATGATCGCCGAGGGTCGCAGCGTGCTGCGCTCCGCGCCCTTCCTCTCGATTGTGCCCGGCATCGCGCTCGTCCTGGCCGTGCTCGGCGTCTACCTGCTCGGCGAAGGCGCGGTCGAGGCGACCGCTGCGCGTGAGAGGCGCGGATGAGCGCACGCCTCTCCGTCCAGCGCCTCTCCGTCCGCTACCGTCCGGACAGCGCCCCGGCGCTCGACGGCGTCGATTTCGAGATCGCCGCCGGCGAACGTCTGGCCGTCATCGGCGAGAGCGGCTCGGGCAAATCGACGCTGGCGCTGGCGGTTGCCGGTCTTCTGCCGCCGGGAGCCGTTGCGACCGGCAGGGTCGACTGGCCCGAAATCGGCGGAACGCCCCGCCCCGGCCGCGACTATGGTTTCGTCTTTCAGGACCCGTCCGCAAGCCTGGACCCGGTGATGGCGGCAGGGCGGCAGGTTGCCGAAGTCGCGGAAATCCACCTCGGCTTGCGCGCCCGGGCGGCGCTCGACCTTGCGTCTCGGCTGTTTGGACAGGTCGGCCTCCCCGCCTCGGCGCTGCGCGCCTTTCCGCACCAGCTTTCCGGTGGCCAGAAGCAGCGCGTCGCGCTGGCCGCGGCGCTCGTCGCCGACCCTGGACTGCTGATCGCCGACGAGGCGACGAGCGCGCTCGACACCATCGTCCAGGCCGAGATCGTGAAGCTCATTGCCGGTCTCGTCGCCGAACGCCGGATGGCGCTGCTCTTCATTACGCACGATATCGCGCTGGCGTCCGGAATCGCCGACCGCATCGCCGTCTTCCGCGACGGTCGGCTCGTCGAGATCGGCCCGGCCGCGGAGATCGTTTCGCGCCCGCGCGATGCCTACACGCGCCTCCTCGTCACCGCCGCGGACAACCCCGCCGTGACCGCATCGCTCGCCGGTGCCGTCCGATGAGCGTGCCGCTTCTCGTCGTCCGCAACCTGTCGAAGACGTTTAGTCGCGACGGTGGCCGCCTTGCCGCACTCGACAGCGTCGATCTCGACGTTGCGGTGGGCGAAACGCTGGCGCTTGTCGGGCCCTCGGGCTCCGGCAAGTCGACGCTCGCGCGCATCGTCATGCGATTGCTGGAACCGGACGCCGGATCTGTGACGCTCGGCGGGACCGAAATCGTGAGCCTTTCCGGATCGCGCCTGCGCTCCATGCGCGCGCGCTGGCAGATGGTGTTCCAGGATCCGCATGCGGCCTTCAATCCACGCGCCACCGTCGGCCGCGTGCTGGCCGACCCTTTGCGCATCCACGGACTGGCGTCCGCCGCCGAACGGCCCGCGGCCGTGGCTGCGCTGCTCTCGCGCGTCGGTCTCGACCCGGTCCTGGTGGGCCGGCGTGTGCACGAGATATCGGGCGGCCAGCGCCAGCGCGTGGCGATCGCCCGCGCGGTCGCGACGAAACCGGCGCTGATCGTGCTCGATGAGGCGGTTTCGGCGCTCGATGTCCAGACCCGCGTGGCGATCCTCGACCTGCTCCGTGATCTCCAGGACAGGGATCGCATCGCCTTTCTGTTCGTCACCCACGACCTCGCGCTCGTCCGCACCTTCGCCGACCGGGTGGCGATTCTCGATGCCGGCCGCATCGTCGAGACCGGACCCGCCCGCGAGACCGTCGATGCCCCCCGCTCGGCGACGGGCAGGGCGCTGGTCGCGGCCATGCCGCGCATCCTGCACCGTGAAGAAGGACAGCTTGCATGACGGACGCAGAGCGCGCCGAAACCCTTGCCCGCGAACTCGAAGCGGCCTTCCGAAACCGCGCCGACCTCTACCGGCTGTTCCTCGACCAGCTGACCGGTGAACTGGGCGCCGAGCGGGCCGAGGCGGTCATGGAGGCGGCGATCGAGAAGCGAGGTCGGGAAGTCGCGGCCGCCGCCTTTTCGGGGTTCGGCCCCAACGATGCTCGACGGATCGGTGAGGCGTTCCTCGCGGTCAGCCCCGATGACGGGCGCATGTACCCGACCGAAGTCGATCGCGACCCACGCCGCATCGCCTTCCGTGTCAAACGCTGCCCCCTGAAGGACGCCTGGATGGCGGCGGGTGTCGACGAGGAAAGGTTGACGACGCTCTGCCGCATCGCCGGCGCCTTTGATCGAGGGCTGTTCGAAGCGACGGGCGTGCGCTTCGACAACGTCACCTGGTCGCCCGGTCACGGCACGGACTGCTGCCATATCACCCTGACCGACCGCGACGCGGCACGCGCATGAAACCGCACCCGGTGTGGTCGGCGAAGGGGCCGGCTCCGCCGGTGGTGCCGCTGGCAGCGAACGAGCGCGCCGACCTGATCGTCGTCGGCGCAGGCATCCAGGGATTGTCCGCGGCCCTGTACGCCGCCCGTGCAGGCCTGGCCGTCCGCATCGTCGAGGCAGGCGAGATCGGCGCCGGCGCGTCCGGCGTGAACGGCGGGCAGGTCATCCCGGGCCTGAAGCACGCTCCTGCCTGGCTGGCGGAAACGTTTGGCGAGCGCGCGGCGGCGTTCGCTTCTGGGACCGCGGACGCCGTCTTCAGCCTGATTGCCTCCGAAAGCCTTGCCGTACCGCATGCCCGTGCCGGCTGGATCCAGGCGGCGCACACCGAGACCGCCTTGGCCTCGGCGCGCGATCGGGTGCGCCAATGGCAGGCGCGCGGCGCGGACGTCGGATTCCTCGACGCGGCTGACATCGCGAAGTCGACCGGCGCCACGGGCTATCTGGGAGGCTGGATCGACCGCCGCGCCGGCGTCATCGACCCTTTGGCTTTCACGCGCGGACTGGCGCGTCTCGCGGTCGAGGCGGGAGGACGCATCGCCACCACCACGCGGATCGTCTCCATCCGAGGGGCGAACGGCCTCTGGACCGCGGGAACCGCCGACGGTCGATCGGTTGCCGCGCCTCGAATTCTTGTTGCCACCAACGCCCATTCTGACGCGCTCGTGTCAGGGCTGGCGCGCTCTATCGTCTGGCTGCATTCGTTCCAGATCGCCACCGCGCCGCTTCCACCAGCGATCGCCTCGACCATCCTGCCCGGCGGCCAGGCGGTTTCGGATTCCCGCCGTATCCTTGTCTACTTCCGCAAGACCGCGGACGGTCGGCTGATGCTGGGCGGACGGGGTCCGATGCGCGCGCCGCGGTCGGATGCGGACTGGGCGCACCTGCAGCGTGCCCTTGTCAGGCTCTACCCGGCTTTGGCCGGCATTCCCATCGAGCGTCGCTGGTTCGGCCGCGTCGCGATGACGCCCGATAGCCTTCCGCACATCCATGAACCGGAACCCGGGCTGCTCGCCGTCGCTGGCTGCAACGGTCGTGGCGTCGCGTTGATGACGGCGCTGGGTCCCCACATCGCGCAATGGGCCGCGACCGGCGACTGGGACTCCCTGCCCTTTCCTGTCACTCCGGTCCGGCCGATCCCCTTCCACGCCATCCGCCATCTCGGCGTCGCCGCGACGATCGCCTGGAACCGGTTGCGGGATGCGTTGGAGACGTAGCCGCGACGGCGGCTACATCACGGCGCCGATCTGCCACGGCACGAACTCGTTGTCGCCGTAACCAAGCTCTTCCGACTTCGACGGCTTGCCGGAGGCGACGGCGAGTATTTCGTCGAAGATTTCCCGGCCCTTCTCTTCGACCGGAACGCCGGCGAGGATATCGCCGCAGTTCAGGTCCATGTCCTCCTTCATCCGCTCGTACATCGGCGTGTTGGTCGCGAGCTTGATGGAGGGCACCGGCTTGCAGCCATAGGCCGAGCCACGGCCGGTGGTGAAGGCGAGAATGTTGGCGCCGCCGGCAACCTGCCCCGTGGCGGAAACCGGATCGAGGCCCGGCGTGTCCATGAACACGAAGCCCTTCTCGGTCACCGGCTCTGCATATTCGTAGACGGCGTTGAGCGTGGTCGACCCGCCCTTGGCCGCTGCGCCAAGCGATTTTTCCAGGATGGTGGTGAGGCCGCCGGCCTTGTTGCCGTGCGAGGGGTTGTTGTTCATCTCGCCGTGGTTGCGGGCCGTGTAGTCCTCCCACCACTTGATGCGCTCGACCAGCTTCTCACCCACCGCGCGGTTCTTCGCACGGCGCGTCAGCAAGTGCTCTGCGCCGTAGATTTCCGGCGTCTCGGATAGGATCGCGGTGCCGCCCTGCCTGACCAGCAGGTCGGCCGCGACGCCCAGCGCCGGGTTGGCGGTGATGCCGGAATAGCCATCCGAGCCGCCGCATTGCAGCGCCAGGATGAGTTCGGACGCGGGCAGCGTCTCCCGGCGGGCCTTGTCCGCGACCGCCAGCATTTCCTTCACCCGTCCCAGCCCCTGCTCGATCGTCTTGCGCGTACCGCCCGAGTCCTGGATTGTCATGGTGCGAAACGTCTCGCTCTCCTCGATTCCGTAGAGCTGCTTGAGCTTGCCGATCTGGAAGGTTTCGCAGCCGAGCCCGATCAGCAGCACGCCTCCGAGATTGGGATTGGCTGAATAGCCCCATTGCGTACGCTTCAGGATGTCGAAGCCCTCGCCCGCACTGGCCATGCCGCAGCCTGTACCGTGGACGAAGGAAACCACGCCGTCGACATGGGGAAACTGGTCGATGATGCCCGCGCGGTTGGCCGCCTCCGCGATGAATCGCGCGACCGTGGCCGAGCAGTTCACGCTGGTCAGGATGCCTACATAGTTGCGCGTGCCGGTCTTGCCGTTGGCGCGCCGATAGCCTTCGAACGTCAGTTGCTGCTCCACCGGCAGGATGTCCGCCGGCCGCGCATCCTCGCCAAAGGCATAGTCGCGTGCGAAATCATGCATCTCGACATTGTGCTCATGCACCCAGTCGCCTGCTGCGATCGGCTTCGAGGCAAAGCCGATGATCTGGCCGAACTTCCTGACCGGATCGCGAACAGAGATCGGCCGCGCCGCCATCTTGTGCCCGAACGGAATGGCCTGCATCGACGCGACGCCCTCCGACGTCGACCGTCCCTTTTCGATCCTTTCTCCGGCGACGACGATGTTGTCGTCGGCCGACAGCCTCAGTGTCCGCGCGGGCGACGCCTGATTCACCGGTCCGCCTCCCGCCTTTGTCTGATCGGCCCGCATGAAGACCGGGGACACTGAAGAACGGACATCGCCTGGCTACCCTTCCCGTCACCGCCCGCGGCGCTTGGGAGAACGCTCGCGGACGGGAAGCTTTGCTTGCCGGCGCCTTTCTACTAACATGTTAGTATGAGATCAACCCGTGGTTCGCCGCCCACAATTCCATCCGGGGCCGCGCTCCAGACCCGCTCGGGGGCCACCGAACGCGTCGTCGACGCGCTTCGCGAAGCAATCGTCACGCTCGAACTCAAGCCGGGCGCGTTTCTCGACAAGGCCGCGTTGACGGGCCGCTTTGGGGTTTCCCGCTTCCCGGTGTCCGAGGCGCTGAACCGCCTGAAGGCAGAAGGGCTTGTCGACATTCGCCCGCAGAGCGGCTCGACCGTCTCCCTGCTCCGGCTCGCCGACGCTCGCGAGAACATGTTCCTCAGGCGGGCGCTGGAAACGGAAGCCGTTGCCCATCATGCAACCAGCCCCTCCCCGGAGCTGATCGCCGATCTGAAGCGGTCGCTGCGCAGTCAAAAGGTCGCCCTCGACGCAGAGGACAGGCCCGGTTTCCATCGGCTCGATCTTGAGTTCCACGACATACTGGTCTCGGCGGTCGGATACCGACGCGTCAGGCAGACGGTGGAGTGGGCCCGGCTGGCCTTGGATCGCGCCCGCCGCCTGATCATCTCGCCGCGCCGTCACCAGTTGAGCTACGCCGAGCACGCGTCCATCGTGACCGCCATCGCGTCGGGTGACTCGCTCGTCGCCCGCCGGGCGATGGCGGCGCACCTGGATTCGGTCCTCGCCGAACTTGAGGCATTTGCATTCGACAACCCCCAGGTCTTCGCCGACGTGACGGGCAGGCAGGACCGATCCGCCCCGTAACGTTAACGGACGATTGACGGACAACCTTCACCATGAAGGTCGACACCACACGGTTGCCGCAGGTAGACCCGGCCGTCGTTGTCGGCGACGCGGGGGGCGATTTGCAATGAGCGCAAGTGAAGCGGCGACAGGTAGCCGTTTCCTGACTGCGGGTTCGGCGCGATGAGTATCGCGGGAACGGAGTTCACCGCGACCGATCGGGCGGCGTTCTCACCGGCGCGCTGGCGACGCGCCTGGCTGGGCATGGACGCGAACCCTGTCGCGATCTCCTTTGCCGGGACACTTCCCGGCGTCGCCGTCATTCATCTGGTGTTCTTTGCCGCAATCCTGGCCGGCGGCCAGATTTCCCGGGCTGCGACCGCCATGGTGGCGATCACCCTCGTGGGATGCGCGCTCCAACCGACCCGTCGCCTAGCCATCATGGCCGGCGCCGGCTTGGTGTACATGTCCCTGCGGCCATTTCGCAGTCACCAGCAGAGTGAGTTTGTCGAACGCATGAAGCCTATCGGCTTCGAAGCGGCCGAACTTCCGTCGCTCGCCTTCCAGGTGCCGATGGTGCTTCTGTTTCTGGTTCTCTGCACCATCGCGCTCGCCCTCCAGAAACGCTTCCCCGCCTCAGTCTGCGCCCGGCGACCGGTCCTTGCCCAGTTCTTCGCGTTCTTCACGCTCGCGGCAATTGGAGCGTTTCTGTCAGAGGGAACGCTCGCGCATTCGATCCTCTGGACGCAACTCACGATCCTCGGCGCATCCTTCTTCTTCCTCTCCTACGCGTTGGCCGACAACCGATCGCGCGACGATACCCCGATGCTCGGCCGGCTGGGGTTCCTGAGGCCGTTCTGGAGCGGCCCGTCGGTGCCGTTCAAGAGCCCGGCATTCCTGAAGCGGTTCGAGGCGAACGACCCTCAGGCTCTCGCCGCGGTCCGCCTGAGGGCGTTGAAGCTCTCGATCTGGGCTCTGGTGCTGGTCGCCGCACATGCCGCGCTCAGCCACGCGTTCTACGAAAAGGCCGGCCTTCCGACGCTCGACCAGGCCATCGTCGCCGTGGCGTCGGGCGAGGATTTCACGCGGGGCCTGGGCTGGGGCGTTGTCGCCAAGAACTTCGTTCTGAACATCCTGTCGTTCGGCGCGATCGCCCACACCCTCGTCGCCATCGTTCGGATGGCGGGTTTCGGCATTCCCCGTCACATGGCGCGACCGCTGTCGTCGCGCACGATCGCTGAGTTCTGGAACCGCTACGTCTACTACTTCAAGGAAGTGCTGGTGGATTTCTTCTTCTATCCGGCCTTTTTGCGCTGGTTCAAGAAGAGCCCGAGGCTGCGCATCGCATTCGCCACCTTCTGCGCGGCGTTCGTCGGCAACATTCTCTTCTCGGTCGTCTCGCAGGCGCACCTTCTCGCCGATGGACCGGCCGCGATGGCGACGGCGCTACGCTCCTATTCCGTCTACGCCTTGGCGCTCACCCTTGCCCTCATCGCATCGCAGTTGCGCAATGCAACTCCGCGGCCCGAACATGGCATGCTGCGCTACCATGTGCTGCCACGCCTGAATGTGCTGGGCTTTTTTGCGCTGGCGCAGATCTTCGCCGACGAGTCCGGCACGATCGGCCTCGAGGCCCGGACGGATTTCTTCCTTCGCCTGTTCGGCGCTTGAGGCCCGGTCAGCCGCCGACCAGCACCTTCAGATCGTCCATCGTGTCGAGCCGGGTGACGTCGAAATCCGCATCGGCGAGGTCGATGCCATACTCGCTCTCGAGCAGGAACATGATCTCGGTGGCTGCAAGCGAATCCAGGCGGCCGGAAAAGAACAGGGAATCCCCGTCGCCGAAAGGACGCAAGTCGCCGCGCGCGGCAAGCTTCTCGACAACGAGATTGCGGAGCGGCTCGATCGATGTGCCGTCCATGCCGTTTCCCCCTGCTCATCCAGCCGACAGGAAAGCTTTGCGCGGTTGACATTTCATGAACGGGCGCGAGCTGGCGTTCCGGTTAGGCTTAATCTCCGGAAAGATTTGATGAACCTGTGATTGTTATGGCATCGGGACATCGTTCATCACCATGGAGCCGCCCCATGCCGACGAACTTCAACCTCGCGTCCGATTTCGCTGCTACGGCACGCCGTCACCCCGGCCGCACCGCGATCGCCACCGCGCGCAAGAGCATCACCTATTCCGAACTCGCTGACACCGCCTCGCGGCTGGGTTCCCTGTTCGCACCGCAGCTCAAGAGCGGCCGCATCGGCATCCTCGCGACGCGCAGCATCGAGGCCTATGCCGGCATCCTCGGCGCCGCCTGGGCCGGCGGCGCCTATGTGCCGCTCAACCTGAAGTGGCCCGAGGAACGCCTCGTGGCCCTCATGCGTGCGCTCGACCTCGACGCTCTGGTCGCCGACCGCAACGGAGCGGCGCAGTTGACGCCGGCCGTGCTCGACGCGGCGCCGGATCTGATCGTCGTCGCCGATGACGCCGCGACCGTTCCCGAACGCGCTGTCAGCCTTTCGCAAGCGATCGCCTCCGTCGCATCGTCGGCCCAACCGGCGCCGGTCGGTCCCGAACACCTCGCCTACATCATCTTCACTTCGGGCACGACCGGTCTCCCGAAGGGCGTGATGATCGCCGCGGGTTCGCTGCGCCACTATCTCGACAAGACCGAGCCCTGGACCTGCTTCACCGCCGAAGACCGGGTCGGCGAATGCTGCGACGTGACCTTCGACTTGACCGTCCACAACATGTTCCTCGCCTGGCGCTCGGGTTCGTCGCTCCACCTCATGTCACAGTTGGAATTGATGGCGCCCGCCCGCTTCATTCGCGCCAGCGCCATTTCCGTCTGGCTCTCGGTGCCGACAATCGCGAACACCATGCGACGCACGGGTGCTCTGCAACCCGGTGTGCTGCCCAGCCTGCGCCTGTCGATCTTCTGCGGCGAGCCCCTCCCCGTCGCGACGGCCGAGGCATGGGCGGCCGCGACGCCGAACGGCGTTGTCGAGAACATCTACGGCCCGACCGAGGGTACCGTTATCTGCATGCGCCAGGGCCTCACCGACCCGCCGGTCGCGACGCCCGAGCGCGGGATCGTCGCCATCGGTCGCCCCTACGACACGATGGAGGTGGCGATCCTCGACGAGGCCGGCGAGCAGGTTCCGGCCGGTGAGCCGGGCGAGATCGCGCTCTCGGGCCCGCAGCTCGCCATCGGCTATTTCAATGCGCCGGAGCAGACCGCGGATCGCTTCCGCCTTATCCGTGGGAAGCGCTGGTACCTGACGGGCGACCTCGGCCGCGTGGACGCGGACGGGGTGTTCCACCACCTCGGCCGGGTCGACAACCAGGTGAAGGTGAAGGGAAACCGCATCGAACTCGAGGAAGTCGAGGCGCATCTGCGCACGGCGGCTGGCAGTGACCTGGTCGCGACCGTCGCGTGGCCCGTCGTCCACGGTTCGGCGGAAGGCCTCGTCGGCTTCTGCTCCGGCTCGGCGTTCTCGCCCGTCGAGATCCGCGCTCGCCTGCGCAGGGGCCTGCCGGAATACATGATCCCCGGCGACATCCGGCTGGTCGACGAACTGCCGGTCAACGTCAATGGCAAGATCGACCGCCGTGCACTCTTCGAGCGGCTTTCCAATGGCGCTCGCGAAGCGGCCGAATAGCTGCTTCAAGCCGCCGCGTTGGAGTGGGCGAGGCGAAGGTGCGTTCGTTGCTCGGTGTCGCCGGCGAGCCCGCCTGCCCTCAGCAGTGAGGTGAAGCGCCCTCCGCGCTGGGCGAGCTCTTCGAAGGAACCGCTTTCGACCAGGCGGCCCTGGTCCATGACGATCACGATGTCGGCGTCGCGCACTGTCGTCAGTCGATGCGCGATGATGAACGTGGTCCGATTGAGCCTCAGCCGATCGATCGCGTCCTTGACCTGTCTCTCGGTCTCGACGTCGAGCGCGCTGGTTGCCTCGTCGAGCACCAGGATCGGCGCGTCCTTGAGCACGGCTCGGGCGATCGCGATGCGCTGGCGCTCGCCGCCTGACAGCTGGTTGCCGCGCTCGCCGGCGACCGTGTCGTAGCCTTCGGACTTGCCGAGGATGAACTCGTGTGCGGCGGCGACGCGCGCCGCCTCGTGGACGTCGTCGTAACACGCGTCCGAGCGGCCGATGCGGATGTTCTCCTCGATCGACCGGTTCAGCAGCCCCGCGTCCTGGAAGACTGTCGCGAACTGCCTGCGCAGCGAACCCCTGGTGACATTGCGGATATCGACGCCGTCGATGCGTATCGCGCCCAGCTGGGGGTCGTAGACCCGCTGCAGCAGGTTGACCAGCGTGGTCTTGCCGGCGCCGGTCGGACCCACGATCGCGATCGTCTTGCCTGCCGGGACCTCGAAGCCGATATCGTCGACGCCGGCGCCGGTTCCGGGAAATCGGAACGAGACGTTCTCGAAGCGCACGCTGCCTCCAGACCGCGCCATTTCCGTCGCGTGAGGCGGTTCGGCGCGTTCCGCATTGGCGTCTTCGAGCCGGTAGAATTCCTCCAGCCGGGCGCGCGCGTCGAACACCTGGTTGACGAAGCCTGTCACCTGGTCGAGGCGGCCGATCAGCAGGGCCGCGAACCCAGTGAAGGCAACGATGTCGCCGATCCTGAGTTCTCCCCGGCTGACGAGGAGAGCGCCGATGACGAGCACGATGATCATCGACGCGGTCGAGGCGAGCCGCTGCATAGCCGAGGCAAGCGCCCACCAGTCGAGCACGGGACGCTGTGCGGCGACGAGTTCGGCCGCATAGTTGCGCAGGCTTCTGGTCTCCTCGGCGATCCGGCCGTAGCCC
Organism: Rhizobiaceae bacterium; assembly: GCA_050184585.1. Lineage (GTDB taxonomy): Bacteria > Pseudomonadota > Alphaproteobacteria > Rhizobiales > Rhizobiaceae > JBFXAF01. The sequence goes on from JBFXAF010000015.1 coordinate 35,069, forward strand.
TGCAGCACCGCCACGTTTCCGACGGAATCACTGACATGGCCGAACACGCGATGATAATGGCGCTCCACGTTCGCCTGGCCATCCTTGGTTCGCCTCATGACGAAGCGGTTGATCGCCACGTAGGACGCGCCGAGCACGAGCAGCACCGCCGACATGCGCAGGTCCACGGCCAAGGCCGTCGGCACGAGGAACACCAGCGAGACGGCCGTCGCCAGATGCTGCCTCATGAATTCGAGCCACAGGCTGAACAGCGTCTCGGCGGCCCTCAGGAGCATGTGCAGGGCGTTCGAGGTTCCGCGCTTGTGATGCCAGGACAGTGGCATCGACAGCACTTTCTCGAAGCCGTCGGCGAGCATGGTCGCGCGGACTTCGTGGGCGAGGCGATCCGCGCCTCGCGCGACGAGCACGAAGGCGATGATGCTGAAGGCACCGAAGCCGGCCCACAACGCGAGGACCGGCACGAAGTCCGTGCGGTCCGAGATCGCATCGATTATCCGGCCGAAAAGGATCGGTTCGATCACGGTGACGAGGGCCAGCGCGACATTCGCGGCGCAGATCAGGGCCACCCTAGCGCGCGCCATTCCGAGATAGCGCAGCGCGCGGACGTAGACTTCAAACAGGGACAAGCGACCAACCCGGATTTTGTGCAGTGCAACAGTTACGCGGACGCTATTGCGGCCCCGGTGGCAAGACAATGACGGCGAGCTACAACTGTTGCCTCTAGGTCATAAAGATCGAAATCGACGCGTTACCTTTCGTGATTGCTAATTGGCTGATCTGCCTTGGCATTCCGAAAAGGACTATGAAGCCGGGGAGTTGGTGGACGGCGGTTCGGAGCCAATGACGAGGGAAACGTCGTGATCTCCATCGACGAAGATCGGCACGCCACCGTCAACGGACGTCCCGTCGCAGGTGATCGAGTGTGCTGCACCGCGGGAGACGGATATGCGGTATGTCGCGTCGCCCAGGCGCAGCGTGGCCTTGAACCCTTCCCAGTGCGCTGGAATGCAGGGCTTGAGCACGATGCGTTCGGCCTCGCGGCGGATGCCGAGGATTGCTTCGACCGCCGTGCGGTAGAGCCAGCCGGCCGATCCGGTGTACCACGTCCAGCCGCCTCGGCCGGCCTTGTCGCCGGCGTAGACGTCGGCCGCGACGACATAGGGTTCGACGCGATAGCGTTCGACGGCCGCGCGATCGATTGCGTGGTTGACCGGATTGAGCAGCGAAAACGCCCTCCACGCCTCTTCGGCGCTGCCCATCTCCGCGAGCGCGTAGACGAACCAGGTGGCGGCATGGGTGTACTGCCCGCCGTTCTCGCGGACCCCCGGAGGATAGCTCTTGATATAGCCGGGCTCGCGAGCGGTCTTCTCGAAAGGCGGATCAAACAGCTTGATGATCATGGTGTCGCTGTCGACCAGCGTCGCCGCCGCGCTCGTCATGGCGGTCTGGCTGCGAAGCGGATCGCCTTCGCCGGAGAGCACCGACCAGGATTGGGCGATGGAATCGATCCTGCACTCGTCGGACGCGCTCGATCCGAGCGGCGAACCGTCGTCGTAGGAGCCACGACGATACCATTGCCCGTCCCAGGCATTTGCCTCGACCGCCTTCTTCAGCTTGTCGGCGTGCCGCGCCCACTTCTTGGCGCGCGTCGCGTCTCCGCGATCCTCGGCGATGCGCGAGAAGTCGCGCAGCGTCTTGAGCAGGAACCAGCCGAGCCACACGCTGTCGCCACGGCCCTCGACGCCGACATTGTTCATCCCGTCGTTCCAGTCGCCGCCAAGGATCAGCGGCAGCCCGGACGGCGCGGTGCGTGCGATGGCGAGATCCAGCGCGCGCGCGCAATGCTCGTAGAGCGGGGCGGTCTCCTGCGACGCGGTTGGCGTTGAGAAGGAATCATGTTCGCCCTTCGCCAGGGGAGCGCCCTCGATGAATGCGATCGGTTCGTCGAGGATCGCGCGGTCGCCCGTCGCCTCGATATAGCGGTGGGTCCCGTAGCCGAGCCACACCACGTCGTCCGAAATGAGCGTGCGCACGCCGGCCCCGGTGCGCGGCAGCCACCAGTGCTGCACGTCGCCTTCGCGGAACTGCCGGCCCGCCGCGTTGAGCACCTGCGCGCGCGCCAGCGCGGGATCGTGCAGCATCAGCGCAAGCGTGTCCTGCAACTGGTCGCGGAAGCCGAATGCGCCGCTGGCCTGGTAGAAGGCTGACCGTGCGCGGATCCGGCAGGCGAGGCTCTGGTAGGGCAGCCATGTATTGACGATCGCATCGAAGGCCGGATCGGGCGTTTCGACCTGGAGCGTTCCCGAAAATCGATCCCAAGTCGCCCGGTTGGCGGCGATGCGATCGTCGAAGTCCCGCCCGCGGTGCTTGAGCACCGTCTGCACCGCTTCCGCCGCCGACCCGGCGTCGCCGAGGAGGAAGATCATCTGGCTCTCATGACCCGGCTCGACCTCGATGTCGCGGCAAAGCGCGGCGCAGGGGTCTCGACCGGCTTCGAACGCGCCCGAGAGGGGCCGACCGCCGGTCACCGCCATGGGTCGGTCGACGGAACCGCCCATGCCAAGGAACTCGCCTCTGTCGGCTGTGGCGCTATCAGGCGCGACATCGCTCGCCAGGAAGGCCACCCGATCGCCGAAGTCGAGACTGTAGGGGTTTGTCGCCGTCGCCGTCCCGGTATCTCTGTCGAAGCCTGGGACGATCATCGTCGCCGAGCGCGATCGGCTCGTGCCAAGCACCCATTCTGCGTAGGCATAGACCCGCAGCCGGATGGGCCGTTCGCCCCTGTTGCGAACTGTCAGGCGCGTCAGTTTGACCGGATCGTCCTCGTCCACGAGTTGCGTGGCCACGAGTTCCAGCTGGCCGTGCTGAACCGTGAAAGTCGACTGGCCCGGCCTGTGGCGCGCCTCGTAGGTCGCGGTCGGGTCGCGGAGCAGCGCTGCGAACGGCGAGAAGGACGCGCCTGTCCCGAGGTCGTGCACGAAGATGCCCTCGCCCGGTCGGTTGGTCACGGGGTCGTTCGACCACGGGGTCAGTTGGAAGTCGCGGCTGTTACGGCTCCAGGTGAAGGACGCGCCTTCCGCCGACGTGTGAAAGCCGAATGCGGGATTTGCAATCACGTTGATCCAGGGCTGCGGGGTGGTGTCCTCGCCCGCCACCCTGACGACATACTCGCGGCCGCCATCGGCGAAGCCGCCGATTCCGTTCCAGAACGCCAGGTCCTCGCCGCTCGGAGGAACCATCCCCGCCCCCGGCCTTTCGGGCAGGCGTCCGCCCTGTTCGGTTCCGGTTTCGCCGCCAGCGCGGCGCTGTTCGACCCTGGCCGCCGACGCAGCGCCTTCGGCCCGCTCGATCTGTTCCAGTATCTTGCCGTTGCGCGTGTGCAGGACGACGCGCGCCGAACCGAGGAGCGTGCGGTAGGTCGCCGCGTCCATCAGGTCGCGCCGAACCGCGAAGATATGCTGGCGTGGACCGAGTTCACGGCCTCTATGGCGGCTGGAATCGCAGAGGAACTCGACCGCCTGCTGCAAGTCCTGCACGTATGACGACGCTTGCTCGTTGACGACCACGAGATCGAACAGCAGCCCACGCGCTCTGAGATATTCCTGCATTCTGAGCGCCGAGGCGACGATCTCCAGATCCGCGACATCGCCGATTCTCAGCGCCAGGATCGGGAAGTCGCCCGAGATCGAAGCCGGCCACAGCGCCGACTGCGGTCCCAGCCCCTCGGCGAGGATTTCAGGCGCGGCCCGCAGGCCGGCGTCCGGATAGACGAGATAGCGGGCAAGCCGTTGCACGCCAGCCGCCTCGGCGAGCGAAAGGCCGACATGCCGCGTCTGAACCTGGCTGCGCGTCCACGCCATCATGGCCTGGCGCTGGAAGCTCTCGGAATGGCCGCAGCGCTGGATCGTCTCGTCGAGCTGTTCCCTGTCGGACCCGACCATGGTCCAGAACGTCACCGCGACCTTCTTGCCGGCCGGAACCCGAACGCGGCAGCGCACCGCCATGACAGGGTCGAGCACATCGCCTTGTCCGCCGGCCAGACGCGCGCCGGGATCGAAGGCTGCGGCGTTGACGATCGACCGGCCTCGGCCAAGGAAGGCCCGCCGATCGGTCTCGGCTTCGAAAGCGCGCGTCACGCCCGGCCCGGTCGTGATGAAATGTGCAAGGTGCATGGCGGGCTCGCCGGGCTTGCGCGGCCGCCGCCACGCGCGAACCACGCGCCCGTCGTCCTCGATCGCCGTGCGCACGAACATCTTCGAGAATGCCGGGTGCGCCGTGTCCGACGCTTCCGGCGCCAGCACCAGTTCGGCGAAGGACGTGAGTTCGATGTGCCGATCGCTGTCGGCATCGTTCCAGAGTGTGACGCGCCGGGCTTCGCCCTGTCCTTCCGACATCACGACGACCTCGATCTGGCTGCGGAGCATGCCGACGGTCTTGACGAATGTGGCGATATCGTCGCGGAACAGCGCCTCGGCCACCTCGCCCGGCGCCTGCCTGGGCTCGCTCGTACCCGACCACCAGGCGCCGCTCTCGGCGTCGCGCAGGAAGATGAAGGTCCCGAGCCGATCTTCGGTGGGATCGGCGGCCCAGCGCGTGACCGCTTGCTCGTCGAGACGGCTGGAGCCAGCGCCGGTCGAGGAAACCATGACGCTGTAATGGCCGTTCGACATGACGTTGACCGCAGGGATTGCCCGCGCCGGATCGAGCACCAGTCGCGAGTCCGGACTGGCTTCCGCCTCCGCGGGCTGCACCCGCTCCCCGGCCTCGGCCCTGATCTGCGTCGCCGGGATGTTGCGCGGGGCCTTCTCCTGCAACAGCAGTTCAGCCGCTTCGATGACCGGATCGCTGTGGAAACGGTCACGCATGCGGCCCTCGAACACGACATTGGCGATCGCCACGATCGACATGCCATGATGATGCGCCATGTAGTTGTGAACGACTGCCCTCGTGGCGCCCGACGGCAGGCGCGCCGGCGTGTAGTCGACCGCATCGTGGAATCCATAGCGGCCCATCGCCCCGATGGCTTTCAGCCGCATGAGGTTGGTCACCGCCGCAGTCGGGTCGAACTGCGCGGCGAGGATCGTCGCATAGGGCGCCACCACGAGGTTTTGCGCGAGCCCACGTTTCAGTCCGAGCCCCGGCACGCCGAAGTTCGTGTATTGATAGGTCATCTCCCTGTCGCGGGCGTTGTAGGCCGACTCGGATATCCCCCAGGGAATGCGCTTGGCGCGGCCGTAGCTGATCTGTTTGCGCACGATCAGCCGGCTGGTCTGGTTGAGGATGCCGCCCTGCGGCTCCTTCATGACCAGCGGCGGCATAAGGTACTCGAACATCGAGCCCGACCACGACACCAGGGCGCCGCGGAAGCCGATCTCGGTGACGGGCCGCCCGAGCCGGAACCAGTGCTCGGTCGGCAGGTCTCCCTTGGCGATGGCGAACAGGCTCGTGAGCCGCGCTTCGGACGCGAGCAGGTCGTAGCAGGCCTCGTCTAGCTGATGCTCCGCGACCCGGTAGCCGATCGACAACAGCTTGCGGTCCTGCCGCATGAGGAATGAGAAATCCATGTCGAAGGCGATCTGGCGCGCCCGCCGGGCCAGGCCGAGCAGGCGCAGGCGAAGAGCCTCTGCCGCCGCGGTGTCGGCGTGCGAATCCGAGAAATGCGCCTCGCAGCATGCGGACAGCTTCTCGGCCCAGAGGGCCAGATCGGCGCTCTTCTGCGAGCCGGTCTCATCGTCGATCGCCTTGGCGAGCTTGCTGATGTCGCCGGCGAGAACGGTGAGGTTGATGGTTCGGATCGCCGAGGTCTCCGGCTCGGCGCGCAGCGTCGCCACCGCGCGGTGCATGCCCGTTATGCGTTCCTCGAGCCGCTTCCTCAGCGGCCTGAGCGCGCGCCGGTCGTCCGGCAGGGCCTCTAGCGTCTGGCCGAGGATGCGCGCCGTGTCGACGATGCCGACGAAATCGCCCTGCAGGTGCGCTGCGGGAGCCTGCGCCCAGTTGGAGCAGGCGGCGGAGACGGCGATCAGATGTCCCGCGAGGTTGCCGCTGTCGACCGCCGAGATGTAGTGCGGCAGCAGCGGTCTGAGCGTGTGCGTCTCATACCAGTTGAAGAAGTGGCCCCGGAAACGCTCCATGTGCTCCAGCGTGCCGACCGTGTCTTCCAGCCGACGGGCTGCCTGGTCCAGGCCGATCCAGCCGAAATCCCGCGCCGAGATTACCGAGAGAAGATAGACCCCGATATTGGTTGGAGACGTGCGCGGCGCGACGACAGGTGTGGGTGTCTCCTGGAAATTGTCGGGCGGCAGATGATGGTGTTCGGCCGTCACGAACGTCTCGAAGTAGAGCCAGGTCCGGCGCGCGACGGCGCGCAGCGTGACCGCGTCGTCCGGGGCAACGTCGAGCCGGTCTTCGGTCTCGGCGGAACGGCTGACGAAATGCGCGATGGCCGGGGACGCGGCCCAGAGCAGCGCGAAGAAGCCGCCCACCCACGCCCCGCTTGACTGCGCGACGACGGGGAGGCCGAGCCCGATCGCGGCGATCAGCGGCGCGTTCCACATCATGGCGTAGTAGCCGCCGACCGTGTTGGCCCCGTTTCGCGCCGCCTGGCTTGCCGTGCGCCATTCGAGCAGCTTTCTGCGGCTGAAGAACATGCGGTGGACCGTGCGGACGATCGCGTCGGCCATCGACCAGGCGGTATGCGCGGCGAATGTAATTCTCAGCGCGACCTGCGCCGAGGCGAACGCCGCGTCCTGCGCGAATGACGTGAAATGTCCCGACGCCGTGACCTCGGGGTCGCGCGGCAGGAAGGAATGGATGAGGTCGAACGTCAGTCCGAAGAAGACGCTGAGGATCAGCAGCGCCTGGAACTGAACCGCCAGCGAGAAAGGCAGCAGGGTCCAGCCGGCGACCGAGGCGAGAACCCAGAAGATGGGCGTCAACGACCGGCGCAGATTGTCGAGCATCTTCCAGCGCGACAGCGCCGGCACGCCCGAACCCGGCGCGAAGATCCACGGCAGCAACTGCCAGTCGCCGCGGGTCCAGCGATGGTGGCGCGAGACGTCGACCGAGTAGCGGGTCGGATAATCCTCGACGAGTTCCACGTCCGAGGCGAGCGCCGAGCGCGCATAGGCGCCCTCGATCAGGTCGTGGCTGAGCACGGCGTTCTCGGGGATGCGCCCCTCCAGGGCCACCTCCATCGCGTCGACGTCGTAGAGACCCTTGCCGGTGAAGCTGCCGTCGCCGAACAGGTCCTGATAGACGTCGGAGACCGCGAAGACATAGGGATCCATGCCCCGGTTCGACGAGAACACCCGCTGGAAGAAGGAGGCTTCGTCGCCCGTCGTCAGCGAGGCCGTGACGCGTGGTTGGAGGATCGCATGGCCGGCGGTCAGGCGCCCCGTCTTCGCATCGAACGCCGGCCGGTTGAGCGGATGGTTGAGCTTGCCGGCGAGCTTTGCCACGGCGCCGCGTGTCATGCGGGTGTCGGCGTCGACCGTCATGACGTAGCGCACGTTCTCGGGCAGCGGTCTGTCCGGGGCGAGGAAGGTCGTGTCCCGGTCGCCGCGCAGCAATCCGTTCAGCTCGGTCAGCTTTCCGCGCTTTCGCTCCCAGCCCATCCAGCAGCCTTCCGCGTCGTTCCAGAGCCGCCTGCGGTGGAGCAGATGGAAGCGCGGCGCCGCCTCGCGCGGATAGGATGCGTTGAGGTCCGCCAGCCTCTTTCTCGCAAAGTCGAGCAGTTCGACATCCGCGGGGCTCTGCTCCGACGATGAATCCGGCCAGTCCGAAAGGAGTGCGAAATGCAGGTCGCCATGCATGTTGGCGAGATAGTGGATCTCGAGGTTGCGCAGCGCGTCCTCGACATCGTCGCGCGAGCCTATCAGGGTCGGCGCGACGACCAGCGTGCGCGCCGCCTCGGGTGGTCCCTCCTTGTACTCGAAGCCCACGAGGCGGTCCGGTTTGACGAGCAGCGACACCAGCGTGTTGAAGAATGCATAGGCTGCCTCCGTCAGGGGCAGGGCCGAGAGCGCGGCGAGCAGGGCGAGCCTCCAGCCGGACAGGCCGGCGCTGGCCAGGCCGCCGGCCACCACGCCGACGAACAGCGCTGAAAGCACGGCGACCGGGCCGGCGATGCCGACCCAGCCGAGCTTGCGCCAGAACCGGTATGTCCGCTGCGTGATCGGTGCCGCGTAGCCGAGCGACGCCTCGAAGGTGAGGCGATCCGGACCGGCAAGCACGAATCCGATGTCCTTGCCGTCGGCTGCGGCTTGTTCGATCGCCGCCGTCGCGACATCGCTTTCGCTCTTGCCCGAGCGCTTGGCGATCTCCTCGATCGCGCGCCTGTACTGATCCCGCGAGGAGAAGTCGAGCGCCTGGAAGTTGGTGGCGTTCCTGAGCATCGCGTCGATGCGGGACGCGCCCTCGAAGAAGGCCGTCCAGTCGATGTCGTTGATGAGGCGCAGCCCCCTGACGATGTTGCCGGTGGTGACGTTGCCGGTCGACAGCGTGGCGTGCTCCGCAAGGGTGATCTCCTCCGCGTCGCTTCCGGATCCCTCCAGCTCCGCTTCCAGCCAGGCAAGTGATCGCCCGGTGCTGCGTGATCCGTCCCGGAGCCGGAACAGCAGTTGCGTGGCGAAGGTGGTGTCGCGTGCGTGCGACCTGTGGCTTTCGAGGGTCTGGAGGTCGTCGTCGCCGGTCGGGGCGGCCAGGATGCGGTCCGCCACGTCGTTTGCCGTCTTGCGCATCCGCCGCGCCCTGTCGACGCGAAGCGCCAGGCGCCTGAGGTTCTCGACCAGCACGAAGCGCAGCACCGAGGGAAGCGCCCAGAGCTCGCCGATCTTCAGCGGTTCGCTTTCCTGGAAGCCTTCCACGATCGCCTCGAAGGCGGCGAGCGACACCAGACTGTCCGAATGCGCGACATAGGCCCAGGCGATGGCCAGAACGCGCGGCACGCGTTCCCCCGTGGGCAGCGTCACCGAAGGCAGCCGGCTGTAGAAGCGTCTTGGCAGATCGCGGCGGATCTGCAGGATCGCATCCTCGATCAGATAGTGGTTGTCGAGCAGCCAGTTCGCCGCCGGGGTGATGATCTGGCCTTCGGCCTGCGCGACCGTCGTCGACTTCACGACGGCCAGGATCGCGCGCGCGTTCTCATGGGTTCGCGAGCGGACGTCGAAGGCGCGAATGCCGATCGCCGAACCCAGGTCTCCCGACGCGATGGCCGCGCCAAGGCGACGCAGATTGGCTTCGTGGGAGAATGCCGCCCTGATGGGGGCCTCGACAGGACCCGGCACCGGCAAGGACGGTGGGCGCAGCCGGGCCGGATCGGTCTGGATGTTCATGTCGGGCGGATGTCCGTGGTCGCAGAAAGGGTAAACCCTTAAACCGGTTCGAGACGCTTCGGTTCCACCCTTGGCCGCCCTTGCGGCAACAAGTTTTGTTGCAGTGCGCAACAGACATTTGTTGCAGCGCAAAACGATTTTCATTGCAGCGCAAAGGAACCCCTGCGCTATCAGCCCGTTTCATCGCGGTCGCCCCACATTCCCATACGCGATCCTGGAGCCAGTTCCGATGTACCCATCAATTCGCAAGGCGGTCATTCCGGCGGCCGGTTTCGGCACGCGCATGCTTCCGGCGACCAAGAGCGTGCCGAAGGAGATGCTTCCGGTCGTCGATCGCCCGGTCATCGACTACATCGTCGAGGAGGCGTTTCGGTCGGGGATCGAACATGTTGTCATCGTCACAGGTCGGATGAAATCCTCGATCGAGGACCATTTCGACCGCTCGGTCGAACTCGACATGTCGCTGCGCAGGAACGGCAAGGTCTCGCTGGCCGATAGCTTGTCCTCCCGCACGCCTGGCGCCGGTGCGATTTCCTTCGTGCGCCAGCAGGATGCCCGTGGCCTCGGCCACGCCGTCTGGACGGCGCGCCACATCATCGGCGACGAACCATTCGCCGTGTTGCTGCCCGACATGTTGATGGCGAGCGACGAGCCCTGCCTCGCGGGAATGGTGCAGCTCTACGGGAAGCATGGCGGCAATGTGCTGGCCGTCGAGAAATGCCGTCCGGAGGACGCCCACAAGTTCGGCATCGTGTCGCTTCATCCGACCGCCGACGGTCCGGTGGTCGATGCGCTGATCGAGAAGCCGGCGCCCGGAACCGCGCCTTCGAACCTCTTCATCTCCGGGCGCTACATCCTCCAGCCCGAAATCTTCGGCCTGCTGGAGAACCAGGCTCCCGGCAAGGGCGGAGAGATCCAGCTCACCGATGCGCTGATCGGCCTGATGAAGGGTTCCACCATCCGCCCGTTCGTCTATTCGGGTTCGACCTTCGACTGCGGCTCGCCGCCCGGCTTCGTCAACGCCAACCTTCACATGGCGCTGAAGCGACCGGAAATCGCGTCCGAACTGGTCTTCCCCGCGCAGGCTGAAGCCCGCAGCGCCGCTTGAGGCGCCGACGGTTGCGTCGCCACACACTGACTGCACGCGCGAAGCGAACTGCCATATGTGTAGAGACAAGTTCTGAGCGATTCAGCTAAGTGCTTGAAATCAAAAGACCTGCCAAATTGCCGCGATTCAGCCGCCAAACAAATGCGATTCAAACGCCTAATGCGGCGTCTATCAAGCCCTACACAGTGCACAAAAAAACCCGGGGCATCAGCCCCAGGCTACTATCCTTGTAGTTGTTGAAAAAGCGATTAACCGCCGGCTGCGCCAACCTGCTCGGCGCTATCGCCGCCAAGTCTCAGTCGCGCTTGTCGAAGGACGTCGCTCCTCCGCCAGACGCGCCTCATTTTGTATGTCGTTGTGTAGGCCGGCTGGAGGCCCGAATTCGACAAGGTGCTTGAGGCATCCCAGTCAGCGAGATCTTCGCGACCGCTGAGGAGGCGGGCAGCCTCGCTGCTCATGACGAACTCGTCATGAAACATCTGCACCTCCTGAAGCGTGGGCCGCGGGCTCAGAATACCATCCTGAATAAGGGCGTAGACTGACGGAGTTGGAATGTCGAGAAGGAAGCCGATGTCAGCACGCGTCAGAGGGGGAAAGTCCATGGGTTCAGGCCATGGCAGCGCCTCGGCAGAAATGCGTGAAATATCATCCTTTGCGATGCAATACCCTGCGAGTGGAGCTTGTCCGGCATCACGCGAGAAGAGGTGAAGCTGCCCCTCTAGGACTCCGGAAAAAATTCCCGGCCAAGGGTTCTTCCATGGCGAGCCGGCTAGCACGGCTGCTCGACGCAGGGCAACAAGATCGGTCCGCCCCTGAACTGGCTCCGCACGCGTGCTTAGTGTGTCAAGCAGGCCCTCGACAGATTGCTTTACGAAGTAGCAACCCGGGGCAAAGCCACCCGGATTGGTCGCTTCTCGCAACACCCCCGCAGTGACCAGGCTGTGAAGGACGGCGACAGGCAATCCGAGTGTCTTTGAGGCCGATGGGGCTGGCATCAGGTCTTCTCTTGCCTTCAGCACTGCTTCGACTTCTGTTCGTGAGACCAGGATAGGTGCCCTCTCCGCAGTTCCTGCTCGGCGCGCTGAAATCGTATGGTCGCCCACCAACCTCCTCATCGTTTTCCGGCTGAGACGAATTCGTTTGGATGCCTGTTCGATCGTCAGCAGGTCTTCACGATAGAGGTTCTCCTTTCGACGAACCATTGTGTGCCCCGTCGCCGTTTCACGCATGTCTTGCTCAAGCGCTTTTCTTGATTCTTCGCGCAGGCCCGGTTCGATGTGAGGGTCTTGTCTGAGCGCGAGTAAGGCACCCAACTCCTTCTTTATCCCAAAGTGCCCTTTCCGGAGATACGCATTTACCCGCGCAAGCGATGTCAGCCGATCAAAACCCCTCGGCCACGACAGGACGGTCCTTCCGGCGAGCGCCAGCACCTCAGGTGTGAAGCGGGAGTAATCCTGCCGCGCGGCTGGCCTCGGCAGAAATGCAGTGACCTTTGCCGGATCAGCCGTGATCCCGCAGGCGAGCGCGATAACGAACTCAAACAAGTCGCCTCTGGAATAGGGTTCAAGCGCGTGAGGGATCGCCGGTCGAAATCGGGCCCGCACTTCGGGATTGGGGTCTACCAATCCGGTCACGAAATCAAGCGCCTCAACGTCTTCGACTTCAACGACGGGCTGCGGGAAGTCCCGAAAGTCCACCTTGCTTCGGACAAACCCCTCGCCGTCTTCGCCCAAGCAGACGCCGCAGCAGTTCACGCCATAACTCAGACCGTATGACAGCCAACTTCCACACTCCGGGCACTTGTCGAGGAGGCATTCCTTCGTCTCGGGGTCGAAAGAGAAGACCTTCACAGACCAGATGGCACGCGCGTGGTTGGAGCGACGCAGTGCCATGGGGGAAACCCGGCGCCTCAGCACTTCGCGATGAGCGATGCGCATAGGCGTGTCGAAGAACATGTGCCAACCCGGTCGCCCAAAAACGGGCTCGTAGACCAGCTCAACGATGGTTTCCTTCCCGCCAGCTACGCCTAGCGTGCGGGACAGCTCCTCCTCATGTCCGATGGCATTGGTGGCAACTCCGGCCGCGTAGCGTCCGGAAAGCCCTGAGACGAGCAAGATGGTACTTGTGGCGGTGTAGGAATTCACGGAAGCCGCTCGCAGCACCAAATCAGGGAGCCCCTCACCGGGTTGTGGGGAGACCGGTATGACGAGCGGCCGCCCCGGCGATACGGCTGGAAATGTGTCGAGGTAGCTGGGTTTCGTGCTCATGCTGCCGCCCTCACGTCCAGCGCCCGCAGGCCACTGCGAAACGGGTTGTGGTCGGTGATGTTCAGCGGGATCGCCCAGTCGTCGATAGCCTGTGATATGTGGTCCCTTGTCACCCTGGTCGCGTTCTCTTCCCGCGCGACGATAGCTGCGGCGAGAATGATGTTTGTTGCCATCCCGAGACGGCCGCCGGCAGCAGCATGGAGATACGGCGGGATGTCTCCGACGAGGAGGTTCGTCGTTTCCTCGAAAAGCCCGTGCTGCTGGAGCTTCAGACCCAACCGACCGATGTACTCAAAGAACGTGGATTTCTCGTTCTTGTCCGCGAGATCGAGCGCCGAAAAATCCAGCTCCTTGTAGCAGCGGGACGCAAGCTGAATATCGTTGAAGATGTGATGTCTTGCCTCGACGATGCCGATGAACATCAAGGGGACAAGTCCCTGGATAAGGAATGTCTTCAGTGTGTCGGTGACAGCAGTGCTATGGACAATCCCCGATCGACCGATCCAAGGCTGATTTTCCAATTGCGTAAAGCTGTCCGCGACATGCTGGATTTCATCGATGACGATGAGTTCCGTACCATGATGGCGGGCGAAATCATAAACACGCCGGAAAAGCGTCTGCGTTGTACCTCGCGGAGAGGCAGGGTCTCCGAAAGCGGCGAGGATATCGGTTGCCAGCCCCTTCATGCTCGCCTTCGCCGACAGTGTGACGTGAAGCACCAGCTTTTGCTGCCGGGCTATCTCTGCGCGGTCCATTTCGGCGGGGAACAGGCCGCGCGCGATGGCCTCGTCGACCACGCGCGACTCGATGTAGTAGCGAACGCTCATGGACTTCCCAGACTGTGACGGGGCGAAGAGCGCGCCGAACTTCTGCGGCTGGCCGTTCGACGAGCGTTTAGACTCCCGCAGGTCGTCCATGAGTTGGTGGACCTTATCGAGCAAGGAATGCTTGATCCGCATCTTGCTGAATGCGTCGAGGATTTGTCCGTTGGTGGTTGCAATAGCCATGGTCATCTCTCCGTACGTTGAAAGTTCAGTCGCGGCCGAAGGCTGCAAGGACGGCCGCCGCTACGCTTGCCGGGGTCGCAGGCTCGTCCAGCACCACGTGAAGCGCCTGCCCCCGGGCGGCCGCCTTCTCCTCTTTGCGTGGTTCAGATGTTCGATACGCGACATGCATGTCGATTGACTCGTTGAGTCCATCCCCGTTCACTATCTTGTTGAATTTCATGACTTTTCCTCCACTGGTTGAAGTTCAATCGAGATCGGCTGCTAGTGCCGCGAGAAGAGCGTCGGCTTCGGTATCAGGCAGACACGGGACAACTTTTCCGGGTCGGCCGATGATCGGGTTACCGGTCGCGACGGGGCTGGCTTCTGGACTGCTCTGGCGGATCGTGGTGACCTTTGGCTGCGCTGTTTTCTTTGACTTGCCACTGCCTTTGGCACCGCCACGCTGCGGTCCGGCAGGCGGAATGCGGTCATCAACCCGGGATGACGCGGGGAATGCATTGGGTATGCTGGCGGGATTCATTCCTGAGGCGGAGGGTGCTACTTCCGCGGTGTGCACCGTGTTGCCCATTGCCAGGCCGGGAGGACGGCGCTTGTACTTGCGCAATAATTTGCGTTGCTCGCGGAGGGGCGCTCCAGTGATTGCTGGCACGAGCGAAGCCTCATAAACGCGCCGCGCCTCCCACTTCTCCGCGTCAGTGATGAAAGCTCGGTTTTCTGCTTTTGCCTGGTCTCGAATGGCTTCGGCCAGCCGCCATGAACAGCCTTTGGCGAACCGCCGGTCCATGTTGTGCAGCGTAACGTTGCGCTTCGCGTGGTAGTCCCAGACGTGAATATACTCGCATGTCGTGGGATCTAGCGTGACGACAACGGGAACTCGGCCGCTGGCGAGTCGCTTCTCTCGGCGCCGACGGCCGGCAGTGTAGCGAAGAAGATTGTCAAGAAGTGCCGAGACGGCCACTTGATCATGGAAATGGTGGCCCTTAACGTGGATGCCCGTAGCATCAAGGGTGCATCGCTTTATCTGGCCGAGAAACTTGCTGGCGGCAGTTATGTCGTCGACGGTTTGCCATTCGCCGCGCGCGACACCTCGGTCCCAGGAACGGGCCGGAGGCATGTCGATACCTTCATGAACGTCGGTATGGTATTGAGTGATGATAAACCGCCAGATGCGATCGCGTATCTCGTCGACAGAGAACAGTTCCTCTGCGCGTGGCTCGAGTTGCAGCTCAGATCGTTCGCCCGCTGTGTACAGGCACGCACCAGGCAGACGATGAATACATTCTTCGTTCACAGTGCGGAAAATGCGCTCGCCAATTGACCTGTACTCAGGACTCTTGACTGGGGCGTACAGGACATCGATGCCCATCGCTTCAGCCCAGACTTGAAAGGATACGCCGACGTGCGCCCAATCGTTGTCGAGAACGAGAGTGAAGGGCTTGCCACAGGCGTTCGCACCCCACTGCTCACCGTATTGATCGATCAACCATTGTTTCGGAACGAGTATCTCGCGCACGCAATCGGCTAGCGTCTCGATCGATGGGAATTCAAAAGTCAGGATCGCCGACAAAATGACCCGCGAGTGCACGTCTATCGCGATCGTCAGCCACGGCCTTTCAGCCATGATCTCGTTGCCGTCATCGTCCAAGACTTTCGCCCAAACATCAACCGGGGTGTGGTCAATGATGACGGTTTCGAGAATGTGATCGGCAATGTAAGCACGTCCGCGCCCGCGGAACTTTCGGTTGGCCTCTCGCTCAGAATACTTCGTAGCCCAGTTGTTTCTGTTCTGCGTCGCATGGATCCAGAGACGTAATATCTCTTTCGTCGGGCGCCTAAGCGGCGCCTCGCCACTATCCTGCCTCTGTCGAGAGATCAGATCGAATTGCGCGAAGAAATAGTTTCTCGCATCTTTGTGCCGTATTTTCCTGTCCGACCAGTAGTAGCGGATCATTTCACCCTTTAGGTCAATGACCGCCTTGTGCCAGAATGACGATTGATTGTGCTTGCGACGTCGGTCCAGAAACGCCTGCAGCGGCCTGTCCCCGTGGCATCCATAGCGATCCAGGGCACGTCGCAACGCGCTGGGTGACGGTTTCCACGTCAGGCCCCGGGCCTGCATGTCGTCCCAATGGTCGTCGATGAACCTCTGGAGGGGCGCTGTCGACCTCGATGGCTCCTCCCACCGATCATGCTCAATCGTGAGGAAGCGAAGCGACATGCATTCGTCCAGAAACTCTCGTGCCTTCGTTCTCGCCAGCCTCTCAGTTGGGGTGAGTTTTTCTTCGTCTCTTTCTGCAAGCGCTCGGGGATCAATGTCGGGCGGGAGTCCCTCCCTAGAGCAATGTTCGACCAGATTGAATCGTTCTGCCGGAGGGAATTCGGGCCAGGGTCGAGGGCTTCGGCGACGGTCGATGTGGTGCATCGGCCGAGCCGGAGACCGAAGGATTTGGCCCGAATTGACCCGGCCCGAAGGGTTTCCCGCTGGCGGGCACCCGGTTCGTCGAGCCGCTCGGACGATGGAACCCCATCGCCCGTCGCGTCTCTCCTGCCGGATCGCCTCGCCATCGGGGAAACAGAACTGGTTCAATCTGGTCGAACATTGCTCTAGCTGCGGCAAGTGCTGCTTTCCCTATGCGGATTGCACGCCCGTCGAACCGCATCGCCCTGAATTCTGCAGGCTTGAAGGTCTGCTGACGACCAGTCCGCTCGTGCCTCAGGACATAGGTTCCATCCCGCTTCTTGCCTTTCAGCTCGAAGCAGGCTTCAGCGTCGATCTTCGGGAGGAGGTAAACTTCGCCGGGACGTGTATCGAGATGATCCATCCGGTGATCTTTCGTGTAATCAGCTTCCGGACTTCGGTGAACGAGGTCCGCACTTAGCTAGGCCGTGCACTTACCGAAAGCTGGCGAGGCGGCTCATAATGCGCGGTTGAAAGAGCATTCCCTGTTGGCGCGGATAGCGGGCTTCGCGGTGGAGCAACGTCAAAGCCCGACGCAACGTGCTGACTGACGGCTTCCAGGTAAGGCCGAGTGCTTGCATCTCGCCCCAGCATTCCTCGATGAATCGTTGCAGCTGTTTCGTTGACAGGGAACCACCGAACTCGCCGTGTCGGCTTGTCAGAAAATCGAGCGAGTCGGCTTTCTGTTGGGAGATTCTGGATCGCAGTCGACGCGACGGTGGGTGGTCATCGACCGTCGCTGTGCCGGTCCGCAAGTCGAAGATCCTCATGGATGCCTCCAGTCAAATGGGTCGTTGGATGTCTTCGCGATATTGTTGTTGTTCGCCCCTAGATCTCGACGAACCGTTCAATCGGCCAGACTGGGCTGGCAGGGGTCCGACTTGCCCAAGTCCTGTAAATGCGATGCACTGCAGTCAGTGTTGTCAGGGGGCGGGTCAGATCGATGGAGATCACCCTCCGGACGTGAAGCGCGAAGGCCTTCGACATTCCATGGTGGCCCGATCCAAGGGAGGCTGCCAGGTCCACCAACGGGACCGGCCCATCCTCGACCCTCGAAGTCGCGATCTCGATATCCCTGCTGTCGATCGCGACATGCCGGTTCATGACAATTCGCTTTACAGCGGAAGGGTCAGGCGCCAGCAGGTCGGTCTCGGCTTGCACCACAGCGAATACCACCCCGAGGCCTTCGTACACCTTACGTGCCAAGCGAAGTTTCAGGCGGTAGTCGGCATCTTCCATTCGTCGGTCAGACTTGGTCTTGATCTCCAGCACTACGCTTTTCGTCCAGTCCCCGCCCCTATTGCCGGGTGCTGCGAAAACGGCTTGTGAGAAATGTTGCCTACCCGCCATCCGGGTGGCTGCCGCCTCGTCCATCTCCAGCAGCAGATCCGGATAGTATTTGAGCGGCTCCGAACGACTGCTCACCTTGATCTCAAGTCGATGCGGTTGAGCGAGCATTTTCCTTACGCTCGTCGCAGTCTCAGCAATCCACATCGCATAACGTTCGCCCTCTACGGATTCATGGGGCATCGCCCGGCCACCCGCCTTGAGGCTTGTGAAAGTGCCCGTCGGCCTTCGAGACCGGCCATTTATGATCCGCCTGATAGGGCCGCCGTCGTTGGAGGTGACAATCCTTGCGACCACTCCGTCGAATCCTTTCAACGGGATCCGGTAATTTCCCATGCTGGGTCTCCTCGAATGCTTTTCCACCGACGAATCCTTCCACGCCCGCAGGACGGGCCGTGGCGTGAGATTTTCCCAAGGATTCGATTGGCTTTCGCTGGACATGCGACGCCGGAAGCTCCAAGGTCCCAACCAAGGATTCCGTTAGCGGTCGGTTGATTCAGGTGTGGTTACAGCCTCATCACGGGGTCATGTTCTCGCGGAATTCCGGACGGAACTTCCCGAGACGTCCGGGCATATACCTTAAGTTCCGGACGCGCGTTGTGAACTGACAGACGTGAAGGGCCATAGCCTAGGTCCGAAGTAACAGACCGGCTGGCGCCATTTGGGGCGTTATGTTATGGTGAGGACATTGTTTCGGCCACTCCCTTGCTTGCGTCGGAAAAACGAAAGGGTGTTGGTCGCTGAGGGCCATCCCGTTGCAGCGGGGTGGCCCTCGACACCGAATCGCAATCTATCACATTCCCCGCGATTGGGAATAGCCTTGGGAAAATCCCAGGAAATTCCATCTTCTTCCCAAGATGGCGCGCGCCCGCCTCCGCTTGTACTGACCGCTCTTCGTTCCTCAACGCTCCGTGCTTATATGCATGAGCGCGGGCATCGAATGGACAGCCGATGCCTGGCATTGGAGTTCGGAGTATTCGCATCTGAAATCCCAGGAGCATGACGGACTTGGAAAAGAGCGCACCTGCCATGGGTAATGACCCCAGACCATCGTTGGCCCTGAAGGACGGTGATCTACGTGGAGCGATCGACGACCTTATCGCGCATCAAGAGCGGACAGTCCGTGGACTGCGTGCAAAGTTGCATGCCGAAGAAGCAACCCTTGAGCACCTTAGACTTGCGCGCGATGCGGGAGGGAAGGTGCTTAAGCGATCAGAAGAAGCGGTAGCTGGCGCAGGAAAGCGGAAAAGCACCGCCTCAGACATTATCCTGCATCTTGCGAAGGAAGCGATATCGGAGGCCTCAAGACCACTTAGCCGGACAGAGATCGTGAACTATTTGGAGGCCTCTGAATCTTGCCCCGTCTCGCGGGACCTCGGTTCGCTCGTTAGCAAGGTGCTGCGGAAGAACGACAAGACGTTCGAGCCAGTTGGCAAGGGGTATTGGCTACGAGGGCGGCCAGTGGCTTGACGGTAATCATCACCATCAGGCAGCGACGCGCATAGATGGAAGGCTGGCCGCTCGAAGCATGCGTAGCGAGCAGTTGAGCCACAATGAAATTCCTCAGCGACCTTGGGCTGTGGACGGGGCAGCATTAGCCTAAAGCCGGCTATGCCGGCCGTGGCCGGACGCCGTAGTCCGGCGCAATGATTAGAGCCAACCAAAAGACAGGACGCCATTTCACGTCCGGATCATCGAACCCGCCAGACGCGTCACACTACGAAGCGCGGATCGCCGCCCTAGAAAAGCTGGTCGTGAGCCAAGCGCTCGAGATCGAGCGGCTCCGCAGCGGCGGTTTTCCCGAGCGTGATGAAGCCATCATCTCCGGAACCGATGCCCGGCCTGTGCCTGGCTCCCGTCCGAAGGCACCGCCGTCCAAGAACAAGGAGCAGCCTGTCCTCCGGGTCAATGAATTCGCGCAGGCAGCGCTGACCATGTCCGACAACAAGAAGGCGGACTGGGAACCCGAAAGCCGGAAACACGCTCTTACGCTGGTCGAGCTGTTCACCAACGTGCTGGTCGAGGAAGGCGTTGCCCACTCCGGTCAGATCCGTCAGCATCATCTCGCTGCGCTACGCAGCCTGATGAACGACATGCCGTCGGCTTGGGGGCGTTCCAAGAAGAAGGGCATGCCCGTGCCGACGCCGACACAACTGCGCGCGAGAGGCGATCTGGCCCGGCGCCAGGGTAAGCCTGTCGGCCTCTCCGTCGACGCGGTGCGACGGCACTTCACCAATCTGCGCACGTTCCTGCGCCACCTGCGGGCGTCCGGATAGACGAAACAGCGCGCCGGCGATCGATCCGACGAGCAATCCGCGCGTCTCGCCCAGCAAGCGCACGGCGACATTGCCACCGAAGGATATCGCCGCGACGATGACGCTGAAGAACCAGATCTCGAACGGGTTGAGCCCGCCCAGGGATCGACGGTTCTGTCCGGAAGGAGGGGCAAGACGATCGCGGTCATCGCTGCAAGGACGATGGTCGAGCGCAGTTCGATCCAGGTCAGGCGACCCAGAAGTCCATGAAGCATCTCCCGGCTGGCCAGGACAGCTGCGAGCGCGGCACCGCCGGCCGCGGCGACGAGCTGGTCACCGAAGACCGCCAGTGCGCCGAGTCTCCATAACCGCGATGAACATCCGGTCGCATTCGAGGCGGTCCATTGCTTCCTCCAGTGACACAAACAAGTGTCGTGCGAGGCCATTGGATCCCGATCAGGCAGCAGCAGCGACGGCGGACTGTCGGCAACGGCGAGAAGAACCCTTCCCGCCGTTGCCGCATAATCGTGCACCCAAGCCGTCAGCCGACGAGCACGTTGCGGAACTGCCAGGGATCCGATGCGTCGATGTTTTCCGGGAACAACCCGGGCCGGCCGTCAAGCGGTGTCCAGTCGGTGTAACTCCAGGAGACCTTCCCCAGATAGGGCGTCTGGATCTCCAGGCAGCGGCGGAAGTCGAGCTCCTCCACCTCGACGATACCCTCTAAAGGATTTTCCAGTGCCCAGACCATCCCGGCGAGTATCGCGGAAGTCACCTGAAGGCCCGTCGCATTGTGGTGAGGGACGAGCGCGCGCGCCTCTTCGATTGAAAGCGTCGAACCATACCAGTAAGCATTCCTGCCGTGCCCATAGAGCAGCACGCCAAGTTCGTCGACGCCATCGGCGATCTCGTCCTCGCCAAGAATGTGGAAGGTCTTCTGCGGCGTTCCCGCCTTGCCGAACATCTCATGCAGGGACAGCACCGCGTCGTCGCACGGATGGTAGGCGTAGTGGCAGGTCGGGCGATAGGCAGCCGTTCCGTGCTCGTCGCGCACGGTGAAGTAGTCCGACAGAGTGATCGCCTCGTTGTGGGTGACGAGAAAAGCGTGCTGGGCGCCAGCGGTCGGGGTCCAGGAACGGACGCGCGTGTCGGCGCCGGGCTGCAAAAGGTAGATCGCGGACCGCGCGCCCTTCTCATGCCTGCGGCCGTTCTCCGGCATCCATGTCTCGTGCGTGCCCCAGCCGAGTTCGGCCGGCTGCAGGCCTTCGGCGACGAATCCTTCTACGGACCAGGTGTTGACGAATGTTCCGACCGGCTTCGGGGAAAGGGAACGCTGGGTGTCGCGCTCGGCGATATGGATGCCCTTGACGCCCACACGCTGCATAAGCGCGGCCCACTCATCCCGCGTCTTCGGCTCCGGAGCTTCGATGCCCGTGTCCGTTGCGAGGTTCAGCAGCGCCTGCTTGACCAGCCATGAGACCAGGCCCGGATTTGCGCCGCAGCAGTTCACGGCTGTCGGGCCACCGGGGTTTTCCGCCTGCGCCTCGAGGATGATCTCGCGCAGGGCATAGTTTGTGCGTGCCTCCGGCCCGGCGCTTTCGTCAAGGTAGAAGCCCGCCCAGGGCTCGGCGACGGTATCGATGTAGAGCGCCCCGACTTCCCGACAGAGCTCCATGACGGCGCGAGACGAGACGTCGACCGACACGTTCACGCAGAATCCCTGCCCGCCGCCTTCGGTGAGCAGCGGCGTCAGGAGGTCACGATAGCCGTCGCGGGTGACAGCCGCATGGACGAAGCGAATGCCATTCGCGTCGAGGAGCGCCCGGTCCGCGTCGTTCGGATCGATGACGACGAAGCGCGAGCGGTCGAACTCGAAATGGCGCTCCAGCAGGTGCAGCATGCCTTTTCCGATCGAGCCGAACCCGATCATGACGAGGGGTCCCGTAATCCTGCCGTGGATCGGCCATTCGTTGTTGTTCATAAGACTGTCCAATCTTCAATTCTGCGCCTGTTCGGCGCGCTGTTCTGAGTGCGCGGGGAGATCGCTGGACGCGGATGCGCGTCCGGTTTGTCGCGCGTCGGCGCGATCAGCGGCTTGAGCCGCTTGTCGGGACGGATCCGTTTCCGGCCTACGTCGTGAGATAACCGCCCCGCGCCCAAGGCGTGTCGACGGTCCTGATCATCATTTGAGAAAAAGAGATTGCCTGCGCGGCGTCGATCGGCCGCCACCAGCGTTGCGCCCCACAGCCGGGCGCAACGCGTCCCGACCGGGGGCTAGTTGCCCGCGATGGGGCACACCCTGAAGAGAATTCCGCCGATGGGGAAGACGCTGGTCATACCTGATGAGGTGGGCGTTCTCGCCATGCTTGTCAAGCATCCGTCGCGGCAGCGGCGGGCATCTGACAGGTCCTGTGCGATGCAGGAATTCGCCCAGCTTGACTTTATGTCTAGGGTGTCCCACGTTCTCCCGCATGTTGACCGATCGTTGCCTCCTCCCGCTTGAACGGGCATTCCCTATCGCGGGCACCTAACCCCCGGCTCGGTCGCGTCGCGCCCCGGCCGCGGGGCATAGGGCTACACGCGCTGCGAAACGCGGCGATGTAGGAACAGCGACAAACCAATCCACACATACAATCCGTTGGCCGCCTGTTGCGGCGCGGTTGGATAATCTTGAAAGAGTTTTGAAATGGCCACCACCACGGGCGGGCGCAAGCCTGCCATCACGATGACTCGCTCCGACCATTTGAGCCTGTCGCGTCTTGCGGAATCCCGCGCTGCCAGGGATCCGGACATGTCCGATCAGCTCCTCGCCGAACTCGACCGCGCCCGCGTGGTTGAGGACAGGCGCATCGCAGCCGACGTCGTCCGCATGGGCTCGACGCTGCGGTTCACCACCGACACGGGCGAAGACCGGACCGTCACGCTTGTGTTCCCTGGGGAGGCAGATATCGCCATGGGCAAGGTCTCGGTCCTGACGCCTATCGGCGCGGCCCTGATCGGCCTGTCCGCCTCGCAGTCGATCGACTGGACGTCGCGCGACGGCCGCGTCCACAGGCTGACCGTCGAGCACGTTGGACAGAACGATGTCGCACGACCGCCACGGCCGCAGCCGGAACTTCGGACGGCATGACCATGTCGGTGCCCCTCAGCCGCCTCTCGCTTTACGGAGGATGTCTCATCGCAGGCTCGTAGCCCCCTGTGCCGCACCCGCGCGGCCAGGGGTTCTCCACTTCGTCCCGACTTTCCCGCTCCCAGGCGGAGCAATGGAGAACTACGATGTCAAAAGAAACCTGCATCCTCACCACGAAGGACTTCACGATCGTCGAGGTCATGCGCGACCGCTGCCTCGGCAAGGACGATCCGCTCGCGCCGATACTCAAGCGGAAGCTCGAATCCGCCATCGTCATGTTCCGCGACGACGTTCCGGACGATGTCGCCACCATGAGCAGCCGCGTCACGTTCAGTGTGAACGGGCGCGATCCCGATACCAGGATCATCTCGCACGACCGGATGACGTCTCCGGTCGGGATGTTCCTGCCCGTCACCACCTTGCGCGGGCTGGCGCTTCTCGGTCTCGCCGAGGGCGAGCACTTCGTGTTCACGAACAGCGACGGTATCGAAGAGCGGATTCTGCTCGAGAAGGTCCACTACCAGCCGGAAGCGGCACGACGGGAAAAGGAAGCCCTGGAGAGACACTCGATTGGACAAGCTCCCGGCAAACCTTCGCTGAGACTGATCCGCGGCGCGTTCTACGATCGTGAACCGCTCGTCGCCGTCTCCCCGGACGGGTTCGACGATCCCGGCCCTTCGGCTGCATGACGGCAGCGTCGTGAACTCGAGAAGCACACGATGACTGAGTATCTGCTGCTGGCCGTTGCGGCCTTCCTCGCAGGCATGCTGAACACGGTGGCGGGCGGAGGCACGTTCCTTACCTTCCCCGCCCTCGTCTACACGGGCGTGCCGCTGGTGGCCGCCAATGCGACCAGCGCCGTCGCCGTCTTTCCGGGGTATCTTGGCAGGGCGGCGGGCTTTCATAGGGAAATCCGGGCATTCGACCGGAGCCGCCTGTTGAAGGCCACCGCAGCCACTGCCTTGGGCGGTCTTGTCGGATCGCCGCTGCTTCTGGTGTCTTCCAACGAAGCCTTTGCGGCCGTGGTTCCGTTCCTTCTGGCGCTGGCCACGTTCGTCTTCGCGTTCGGCGACCGCCTCAAGAACGTGATGGAGAAGCATGCCGTCGGAGCCGGTGCTGCCGGACACGTCGGAACCATCGCCGTCGCGATCTACGGCGGTTACTTCAACGGTGGTCTTGGGATCATGCTGCTTGCGCTGTTTTCGCTCTGGGGAATGCGCGACCTCAACCAGATGAACGGGCTGAAGAACGGCCTGTCCTTCATCGTGTCGGCGATCTCCGTCGCGACGTTCGCGGCAGCTGGCCTCGTGGCCTGGCCGCAAGCGGTGGTGATGATGGCGGCCGCTACGCTTGGCGGCTACCTCGGCGCACCTGTCGCAAGGGCCCTACCTGCGTGGATGGTGAGAGCGGGAGTCATCGCGGTCGGCGTCGCGATGAGCGCGGCGTTCTTCTGGAGGCTCGTGGCGTGAACGGACTGACGGCATGTCCCCGGATCACGATCCGGAGACATCGGCGGGGCGGCAGGGCAGCATTCGCGCGGCCCTGCCCGTTCCGGAACGCTAACGCCGCTTTGCTCCAGGCCCCGGCGCGGCGATCGCCGACACTGTCGACGCAGCCTGAGCCTTTTTCTCCTTGGGTTGCTTCGGCTTGCGGACCTCGCGGTTGCCTCTTCTTGTCGCCATTTCGGCATTCCTTCTTCCAATGTCCCACCGCCCGGGCCGCGTCTGAACGCTCGAGCCCCGTCGGTGGGAATGTTTCGATCTATGGAAAGGGCCGCCCTGGTCCTGGGCGCTCGCCGCGGACCAGGGCTACAAGCCTGCTTTGGGCCGCCTACGGAAGGAAAGTCCGTATGAAGGAATTCTAGTCATGGCGGGCATCATGGAGAATATAAAAATAAAGTCAAACAGAATAAGAACGCCTCCAACAGCGGCGGAAGGCCGCACTCAAGCTTTACGTCTTGAAATATCTATCTGAAATGATTACATCTTTCCTATGTTAAACTTCATACAGAAGAACAACTGGTTTGCTTCGATAGCGCCATCCCTGACCCGCTCCTAGCCCCGAGCGGCTCGAACGCACGCGTTCGCCGCCTCGGGGATCCCACGACGACAAACTGCAAAACGCGATGGCGCGCTCCCCACGGGAAAGCACCAGACGCCCATGCACGCCGCCTTCGCATTCTTGCGCGCGCGGCTCGATCAACATCGTGAATGGAGCGGCAATCATGTCCGAATTCAAACAATCAGTAACCCTTCCCGCATCAGGTCTGCGCCCCGGTTTTCGCGCGACCGTGGCAGGTCTAGTTTCCCGTGCCGTCGAGCGCTGGCATCGCAACCAGGCGGCCGCCGCGCTTCATCGCCTCGACGACAGGCAGCTGGAAGATATCGGCATCTCCCGGAACGACATCCCCCACGTCGTGGCAGGCCTCGTCCCTTCGAACATCGAGACCTCGACACAGGACGCCCGGATCTCGGCGCATGCCGCCAGGCTCCTGAGGGCAGCCCGATACCAGTGAAGGAGGCAGAGATGGATATGACGACAAGGACGATCGTGGCCGTAGGCCTCCTCAGCATGATGATCATCGCGTTCCTGGTGATCTGAACGAAACAAGCCTCCGGCGAAGGCACGCAGTCTCGAGAGGCAGGCAGTTAGGACATCGCCATGTGCACTGAAACGTTCATCAGGATTTCGAGGCTTGTCGGGACAGGCCGAATCCTTCGCCGGAGCGGGCAGTCCAACCCTCAATCCCGCATGCAACGCCCTGCTCCGGCACTACCCCCGACAATGCGGTTCATTCCCGCGGCCCCATCTCGCCGCACGATGGAGCGTGACATGAGAATATTCCGGTCGAAGCGCGTCTGCCTTTCCTGCAACCGATCCCTTCCGAGAGCGGCGTCCCGTTGCCCGTGGTGCATCGATTCAATCGTCGTGCCGGCGGCGCTGCTGGACCGACCGATCCCGCACCGCGATCCGCGCGGGCGCAACATGGCACCGAGGCTGTCATGAAGCGCGGCGACCTGCTTGGGGACAAGCGACCTCTTGCTAGGCGCACGACCAAAGGAAAGCGTTCGACGCTGCATCGGAATTGCTCGCTGATACGTTACCGCGAGCCCTCCGATGGCTCGCCACCGTCACCAGCCGATCCCGCGTCTCCATTGCAACTAGAGAGCGCAGGGAGAAGACTGCCGGCCACAAGGAAACGAAGGAGGACAGCATGATAACCGGGTCGCAGTGTCGGGCAGCAAGAGCGCTCGTAGAGATCACCCGCGGGAAACTCTGTATCCGTTCCGGCATCGATGAGACCGTCATCCAAGACTTCGAACGCAAGCTTGACAAGCCGGACGACAGAACCATCGACGCGCTCAAGACGGCGCTGGAAGAGCTCGGCGCGGTGTTCATCGACGAGAACGGCGGCGGAATTGGCGTTCGGCTGAAGTTCACGGAATCGGAGGCGAAGCGGATCGCTCGCCTGGAGGGCGAAGGAGGAATCGTCGCGAACGACCGGGTGCCGTGATCCTTCAGGACTGAAGATCGGCTAGGAAAGAGCACTCCGCTCTCACCACGTCCCGATGCCGGATCAGTCCAAATGGCCTGCTCCGATCGGCGCGAGGGCGAGTAATCCGGGCGGGCTTCGGCCCGCGAGGCCGCCTGCGGAGACATTCCGGTGGCTTTGGCGACGGGTCACTCGGTCCATTACTACAGGAAGTGAAGGAGCGCTCCCAAGCTGCTCGGCCACAGGAGGTCGAGCAGCAGCTCGACGTAACCGTCGTCAATCGCGTCGAACGCGACCGGATGTTTTCGTCGTGGCGATCGCCGCGGCATTAACGGAGATGCCCGCAAATGCGGCATGCCGCATCGCGAGACGGTTGCGGTCGCGGGAGACCCAGGACGCTCGCGGCGAAGAAGCGCGTTCATCACCCGGATGTCGTCCTGCTTCTGAGCCCGAGCCGAACCAACACAACGCCCGTCACCGATAGCTTAGCCTTGCCCGTTTTCACAGGGCAACGCCGGATGTGAGGTTGCTTGGTCCGCCCGGGTCGCGACCCAAGCGGACACATCCAACGTGTTGTGCGATAGCAACCGTAGCACGGGCGGCATAATGTCACCTCGGAAAGCCCACAGCGTGAGCTTACATATGCGACATGTGCATGGAGAATTTCATCAGGGTGTCGAGGCTTACCGGGAACGGGCGCATCCCTTCCCGGAGCATGTTGCCTCACCCTGAATCCCGCACCTAAGCCTGCTCCGGGAATTATCGAATACATTGCGGTCTACTCCTGCGGCCTGATGCGCCGCATCGATGGAGCGTGTGATGAGAACCTCCCGTGTCCGGCTGATATGCCTTC
Source organism: Rhizobiaceae bacterium (assembly GCA_050184585.1). Classification (GTDB taxonomy): domain Bacteria; phylum Pseudomonadota; class Alphaproteobacteria; order Rhizobiales; family Rhizobiaceae; genus JBFXAF01. Next base: position 62,319 of record JBFXAF010000015.1, read on the forward strand.
CATGTAACCGCTCGCTGCCGAGAGCAGCAAACAGGTGTCCTTGGTGCTGAACCGGCCCCCATTTCGACCGGACAGTCGGCATAACGCGGGAGGCTTGAGGCTATCCTCAAGCACAGGCTTATGGCTGACGATTATCGACGTATCGAACTGATCACCGGCGAGGCACGGCGCCG
>JBFXAF010000016.1:0-61780 GCA_050184585.1 Rhizobiaceae bacterium
CGGCCTGGGCGACGCCTTCGCCGACGTCTGGAAGCTTTATGACTTGCACACCCTTGGGCGTGCCTCGGCTGGGTTCCGGGAAGCCGCCCCCTCCACCGCCTTCGGCGGTCCCCCACCCCCTCTTCGCAGGGGAGGATCAGGCGCTGCGGCCGGTCGCGACCTCGGTTCCTCCCCTGCGAAGCGGGGGAGGGGGACCATGCGAAGCATGGTGGAGGGGGCCTATGCCGGAGATCGGGAGATCGCATCCTCACGCCTCCATCGTCTCAAGGAGCGCGCGGCCGACGCGCGCGGGGCCGGGGAAGTAGTCCCATTCCTGCGCGTGCGGGTAGGGCGTGTCCCAGCCGGCGACGCGGGCGACCGGCGCTTCGAGGTGGAAGAAGCAGTTCTCCTGGACGAGCGAGGCGAGTTCCGCGCCGTAGCCGGAGGTGAGCGTCGCCTCGTGCACGACGACGCAGCGCCCGGTCTTCTTCACGGAGGCCGTGATAGTGTCGAGGTCGTAGGGCACCAGCGTCCTCAGATCGATCACCTCGGCGTCGACGCCGGTCTCCTCCACCGCGGCAAGCGCGACATGCACCATCGTACCATAGGAGAGGACTGTCACCGCTGATCCCGGCCGCCTCACCACCGCCTTGCCGAGCGGCACGGTGTAGTGGCCGTCCGGCACCTCGCCGAGTTCGTGCTTGGCCCAGGACGAGACAGGCCGGTCGTGGTGACCGTCGAAGGGTCCGTTGTAGAGCCGCTTGGGTTCGAGGAAGATCACCGGGTCCGGGTCCTCGATCGCGGCGATGAGGAGACCCTTGGCGTCGTGCGGGTTGGACGGTACGACGGTCTTCAGGCCCGAGACGTGGGTGAACAGTGATTCCGGACTCTGGCTGTGGGTCTGGCCCCCGAAAATGCCGCCGCCGGTCGGCATCCTGACGACCAGCGGACAGGTGAACTCGCCGGCCGAGCGGTAGCGGATGCGGGCGGCTTCCGAGACGATCTGGTCGTAGGCGGGATAGACATAGTCGGCGAACTGCACCTCGACGCAGGGCTTCAGTCCGTAGGCGGCCATGCCGATCGCCGCGCCGACGATGCCGAGCTCCGAGATCGGCGCGTCGAAGCAGCGGCTCTTGCCGTATTTCTGCTGGAGGCCGGCGGTGCAGCGGAACACGCCGCCGAAGAAGCCGACATCCTCGCCGAACACGACGACGGTCTCGTCGCGGCCCATGGAGACGTCCATGGCGTCGCGGATCGCCTCGATCATGGAGCGGCGGGGCATTAGTGGTGGCTCCGGGGCGCTGGCATTTCCCTCCCCCTCGCGGGGAGGGTGGCCGCGAAGCGGCCGGGTGGGGTAGGAGCGGCAGTGCACGGCCTGATGGCGGTCCCTCCTGAGGTTACCCCCTCTGTCGCCTTCGGCGACATCTCCCCCGCAGGGGGGGAGAGGACGATCTCGCACGTCATCCTACACCCCCGCCCGCTGGCGCTGGCGGCGGAGGTGCGGCGGCATCTCGGCATAGACGCCCTCGAACATGTCGCGCGTCGACGGCTTGCCCCCGGCGTGGAGGGTTCCGTGGCTCTCGGCCTCCTTCTGCGCGGCGATCACCGTTTCGAGGATCTCGGCTTCGGTCTGCTTGTGGCGCTCGTCCGACCAGAGACCTTTGACGATCAGATGGTTCTTCAACCGCATGACGGGGTCGCCGAGCGGCCACGCGTCGGACTCCGCCTTCGGCCGGTAGGCCGACGGATCATCGGAGGTCGAGTGCGCGCCGGCGCGGTAGGTGACGTACTCGACCAGCGTCGGCCCGAGGTTTCTTCGCGCCCGCTCGACCGCCCACTTCGCCACAGCATGGACGGCGAGATAGTCGTTGCCGTCGACGCGCAGCGCGGGGATGCCGAAGCCGAGACCCCGGGCGGCGAAGGTGCCGGAGCCGCCACGGGCGATGCCCTGGAAGGTCGAGATGGCCCACTGGTTGTTGACGATGTTCAAGACCACCGGCGCCTTGTAGGTCGAAGCGAAGACGAGCGCCGCGTGGAAGTCGGACTCCGCCGTCGAGCCGTCGCCGATCCAGCCGACCGCGATCTTGTCGTCGTTGCGGATCGCCGACGCCATGGCCCAGCCGACGGCCTGGATGTACTGGGTGGCGAGATTGCCCGAGATGGAGAAGAAGCCGTGCTCCTTCGAGGAGTACATGATGGGGAGCTGGCGGCCCTTCAGCGGGTCGCGCTCGTTGGAATAGATCTGGTTCATCATCTCGACCAGCGGGTAGCCGGAGGCGATCAGCAGGCCCGCCTGGCGGTAGGTCGGGAAATTCATGTCGCCCTTCGAGAGCGCCTTCGAGAACGCGGTGGAGACGGCCTCCTCGCCCAGATGCTGCATGTAGAACGACGTCTTGCCCTGTCGCTGCGCCATCTGCATGCGCGCGTCGAAGGTCCTGAGCGTCATCATGTGGCGCAGGCCCTCGGCAAGCTCCTCGTCGGTCAGCGTGCCCGCCCAGGGACCGACGGCTTCGGCGTCGCGGTTGAGCACGCGGATAATCGAGAATGCGTGGTCACGGATGTCGCGCGGGTCGACATCGACCGGCGGGCGCTCGACGCTGCCCGCCTGGGGGATCTTCACATGACTGAAGTCGGGCGTGCCGCCGGGCCTGACCTCGGGCTCGGGCACATGCAGGCTCAGCTTGCCGCCTTCCGCCATCGACAACCTCCCGGCAGCGCGGTTCTTGACGCGCGCGGGAATTTAGCCACGCGCGGGCAGGCGCGTCCAATCGAAAGGCGCAATGCTCGAAGAAAGCAACGGACGGTCGTGCGCGCGGGTGGCCGCGAAAGAAAAATCCGGGAAGCGTGCTTCCCGGATCATCTATTGCATGGCCACCCGCAACGAAGGCGGGCGGAGGGCCGGTCAGGTCAGAACTTGACGCCGAACCGCGCCGTCAGCACGTCGACGTCGGCGTCGATCTGGGTGCCGTCGAAATTCTTGAAGATGTGACGCGAGTACTGGCCGCCGACCGTCAGACGATCGGTGATCGCGTAGTCGATACCGGCGCCGAGCGTCCATCCCCAGTCTTCCAGCCCGACATTGGTGGTGGCGTAGACGCCGCCGACATGTCCGGTGAACAGGAACCTGTCCCAGGCGTAGCCGAAGCGCGCCTTCGCCGCATAGGAGTTATCGACGGTGATGAAGTTGAAGACCTCGTAGTCGATGTCGAGGCGCATGGCCTCGAATTCCGGTCCGACGACGAAGTTGCCGAAGCCGAACAGGTAGCCGATGTGGCCGCCGAACACCCAATCCTCGCCCTGATCCTCGAGCGGCGGATTGAACTGGCGGTCGACGTCCCTGAGCCAGGCATAGCCGCCCGAGGCGCCGAAATAGACGCCGTCCCATCCGAAACGCTGCGGCGAGGGTTCGGCGGGCGCGTCGACGACAATGGCGGGGTCGGCTGCGAAGGCGCCGCTGCTGAAGAGCACCGCGGCAAGCAAGGCGGTCGTGCGCATCGGATAGGTCCCTGGACAAGCGGGTAAACTTACTCGTCAAGAGATTTATCGGTTCATGGTTGCCAATTGATTAATCAGCCGCGCCGAGTTTGGTTTCGGCTTTATTAACGACTTTTAAAATAGTCCCGAACAGAATCCGCGGGCTTCCGATCCGGGTGGGGATTCGACATGGAAATCGTGCGCAGGCTGGACGCGGTGATCGACTGGTTCGTCCCGGCCGAGGTGAAGAACGATCCCCACGCCAAGAAGCGCGTGCGCATGTTCCTGATCAGCCACCTGTTCGGACCCGTGCTCGGCGCGCCGATCCCGATCTTCCTCTACCTGGCCGATCCGAGCCCCTGGCCGCACGTACCGCTGCTGGCAGCCTCGATCGGCGCGTTCTGGCTGTTCCCGCTGGCGCTGAGATTGCTGCCGAACCACTACACGACGCTGGCGCTGACGTCGGTGTTCAACCTGTCCTTCGCCATTCTGTGGGGCTCCTACCACTATGGCGGCGCGAGTTCGCCGTTCCTCATGTGGTTCCTGGTGATGCCGCTGCTCGCCTTCTTCTATCTGGGGTCGAGCAACAAGACGCGCATCATCATCTTCGCCCAGATCGCCTTCGGCCTGGCCGCCTTCTACGCGGCGTACCTGTCCGAGAACAGCTTCCCCTCGCACATCCCGATCCAGCAGATGGTCGGCATCGGCGTCATCTCCGCCTTCTGCGCCGCGACGTACGTCTTCCTGATGGCGAGCTACTATTCGAGCGTGGTGGATTCGCAGTCGGAGCTCTTGAAGGAGATCGACAGCCACCAGCTGACGATGAAGATGCTGACGGACGCCAAGGAGGACGCCGAGCGCGCCAACGGCGCCAAGTCGGACTTCCTCGCCAAGATGAGCCATGAGCTGAGGACCCCGCTCAACGCGGTGCTCGGCTATTCCGAGATCCTGCTCGAGGACGCCGAGCTGGAAGGCCGCGGCGAGCAGATCTCCGATCTCCAGAAGATCAGCGGGGCCGGCAAGCACCTGCTCGCCATGGTCAACGACATCCTCGACATCTCCAAGATCGAGGCCGGCAAGATGGAGCTGAACGTCGAGGCCGTCGACATGGACAAGCTGGTCAACGAGGTCGAGGCGACGGCCCGCCCGCTGGCCGCGAAGAACACCAACGCCTTCGTCGTCGAGCGGCAGGCCCATCTCGGCGTGGTGAAGGCCGACGCGACCAAGCTGAGGCAGGCGATCTTCAACCTGCTCAGCAACGCCGCCAAGTTCACGCAGAACGGCCAGATCCGGCTGATCGTGAACCGCGAGAAGCGCAAGGCCGGACAGTGGATCACCATCGCGGTGGCCGACACGGGCGTCGGCATCAGCAAGGAGCAGCAGTCGAACCTGTTCGCAAACTTCGCGCAGGCGAACCCGTCGATCGCGGCGAAATACGGCGGCACCGGCCTCGGCCTTTCGCTCAGCCAGAACCTCTGCCGGCTGATGGGCGGCGCGATCACGGTGGAGAGCGAACCGGGCAAGGGCTCCTGCTTCACGATCCATATGCCGGCCGAGGCCGTGGAAGCGGGCGGGCCCGGCGACGAGGACATGCTGCGCGAGGCGGTCGCCGACCTGCGCGCCCGCGACGAAGGCAATGCCGGCCTCAGCGGCCACGCGCAGAACCATCAGGCGCGCGAGAAGATACTGATCGTCGACGACGATCACGCCTTCCTGGAGCTCGCCGAGCGGCTGTTCTCCAAGGAGGGCTTCAGCCCGCTGGTGACCGACGCGCCGGAATCGGTGCTGCAGATCGCCCGCACCGTCAGGCCGGCGGTCATCATGATCGACATCATGATGCCCGGCCTCAATGGCTGGGACGTGTTGCAGACGCTGAAGTCGGACCCGGCGACGGCGCAGATTCCGGTGGTGATGATGAGCGTGCTCGACGACCAGGCGACGGCCCGCGACAACGGGGCGGCCGCGCTCATCGAGAAGCCGCTGGACAGCGCCAAGCTGCGCGCCGCGCTGACACTGGCCCGCAAACCGCGCCTCGCCGAGGCGGCCTCACGCGCCGCGGCGGGATAGCAAAGGACGAGGGAGGGGAGACGGCCATGACCGTCGTGCTCATCATCGAGGACAATCCGATCAATCGCGACGTGCTGGGTCGTCGCCTCGAGCGGCGCGGGTTCAACATCCGCTTCGCCGAGGACGGCCCGTCCGGCATCCGCGCCGCGAAGGAGCTGAACCCGGACGTCATCCTCATGGACATCGGCCTCGGCGAGATGGACGGCTGGGAGGCGACGCGCCGGATCAAGTCGGACCCGACCACCATGACGATCCCGATCATCGCGCTGACGGCGAGCGCCTTCGAATCCGATCGCGAGAAGAGCTACGCCGCCGGCTGCTGCGACTTCGACACCAAGCCGGTCGACCTGCCGAGGCTGCTCGGCAAGATCGAGAAGAGCCTGCTCGCCGCCTGAGGCCGCGCCAGACGCGATCAGGCGGGGACGTAGGTCAACCTGACCACGTCCTCGCCAAGGTGATCGCTGGCCGCGAGGCGGAGCGGCGGCCGAGGCCCGGCGAAGAATGGCGTGCCTCGACCCAGCACGAACGGGTGGAGGTAGAGCCGGTACTCATCGATGAGACCGAGGTCGGTGATGCTTCGCGCCAGGTCAGGTCCGGAAACCGCGATCTCCCCGACGAGCCTGGCCTTCAGCCCCCGCACCACGGTCCCGACATCATCCCCGACCAGAGTGGCGTTGGGACCGACCGATTTCAACGAGCGCGACGCGACCCACTTCGGCTGACGCCGCCACGCCGCGGCGAACTCGTGCTGCTCGGCGCCCCACTCCGGACGGTCTTCGTCCCAGTAACGCATGGTCTCGTACATGCGGCGACCGTACACGCTGCCTGCAAGGTCGTGCACATGCGCCGTCCAGTGGCGGAAGAGCGCGGGGCCTGTCCGCATTTCCAGGTGGTCGACGTAACCGTCCAGGGACTGGTTCATTCCAAAGACGAGCGTCGCCATGCTGCGAGATCTCCGCCAAGTCCTTCACGACAGCACGAACAGGCATTACGCGGAAGTGCGCCTGGAGACGCCCCGAGATGCGCCAGTCGAAAGGTTCGTCGACGCAAGGGGCTCCGTCAATCCGCCGAAAGGCGGGACGCATGCCGACCACGTCTTGCGACGGGAGGCATGGCCCGCGTCATTCGGGGTCTGGCGGCTTGGTCAGGCCGCTGAGGCCGAAACGCTCCTGACGTCACGATCCATCAGCATGTCGCGCAGCTTCTTGAAGTCGAGCGGCTTCTGCTGGACGTAGGGCACCCTGAGTCCCAGCGCCTCCGCCCTGGCCTGGGTGGCGCGCAGCACCGACTCGTCCTCGCCGCTGACGATCAGGATGCGGCCCGCGTAGCGTGCTTCCGCCAGCAGGCCGAACAGACCAACGGCATCGACGTTCGGCATGTTGATGTCGACGGCCATGATCTCCGGATTGAGAGCCTTGGCCAGACTGACGACGCCGCGCGAGTCCGACGTCGCGAACGCCTCGTAGCCGCAACGTTCGGCCACCCTGACGATCAGTTCGGCCGACGACGCGTCGTCGTCGACGGCGAGCAGGCGCAAATGCTGGTTCGACATGGCGATCCTCAGGCGGCGTTGGCGGCCAGATCCCACTGCATGGCCAGGACGTTGTTGGCGCCGTCGGCCTCGCGGTAGGTCCGGTATTCGAGATCGGCCGTCCGCATCGCCTGCAGCATCAGCCTGACAAGGATGTTCACGTCCTCGCGCGTGTGGTCCGCCATGACCTGCACCCTGAAGCGGGCGCCGCCCTGCGGGACAGCCGGATACTCGACCAGGTTGGCGATGGCGCCGAGAGAGGCGAGTTCGCGGGAGGCGATCCGCGCCAGACCTTCGGCGCCGACGCGCACGGGCACGATCGCGGAGGGGTCGCCCAGCGCCTCGAGGCCGACCTTGGCCATCTCGGCGCGCATGTAGAGGATGTTGTCCATCAGCGCGCGACGCCGGCGCTTGCCCTCGTCCGACGCCACGATCTCGAAAGCGGCGAGTACGACAGCCGCCTGGACCGGCGATAGAGCGTTGGAGAAGGTCTGCGTGGCGCTATAGTACTTCATGTATTCGGCGACCGCCTTGGACCTCACGGAGACGAAGCCGCCATTCGACGCGAACGTCTTCGAGAAGCTGCCGATGATCACGTCGGCCTGGTCGACCATCTTCTGCAGTCCGAGATGGCCGAGTCCGTCCTCGCCAATGCAGCCGAAGTCGTGCGCGCAGTCGACGAGCAGCCTGGCGTCGAACTCGTCGCACGCCTGGCGAAGCGCTGCCAGATCAGGCGTGTCGGAGTGCATCGAGAAGAGGCTTTCCGTGACCACGAGGATGCCGTTCTTCGTGTCGGCGGCGCGGATTCTCTGAAGTCTCCGGCGCAGGCCGTCGACATTCAGGTGACCGTGGAAGTGGATGTTCTGGGTGGCGGCTCGTGCGCCTTCCTGCAAGCACGAGTGGGCAAGCACGTCCATCACGACGTGGTCGCCGGGACGGACCAGTCCCTGGACGGCGGCGAACCCCGCCGACCAGCCGGTCAGATACAGCACGGTCTCGCGGCCGTGGATGAAGCTGGAAATGATCTTCTCGAGCTTGAGCGAGTGGCGGGTGTTGCCGAGCAGGGCGGCCGATCCGGCGCTGTGGACCCCATATTCGTCCACGGCCCGCTTCGCGGCCTCCTTCACGTAGGGATGCGACGACAGGCTGAGATAGTCCTGCGACGCGAAGTTGACGCCGCGGATCTCCGAACCGGAATCCGAGCGTGCGGTGCAATGCGTGCGCGGGGCGGTCGAGGTCGATTTCGCATAGGGCCACAGATCGTGCCGGCGGCGTGTTTCCTGCCAGGCGAAAAAACCTTCGACGCGACCAAGCAGGTCGCTGCCCGCCGGCTGCTTGAAGTCGCGCAGGCTACCCGTGAGCGCGCCTTCAGGGATCGCGCCAGCGGCGCGATTGATGTCGTTCGTGATCATGGTGCCCCCAAGCCCCGTTGTCCGACCGTTTGCCCGGCCTTATGTCGAGGACCCTAATCAACGCGCCTGAATTCCTGCTTAAGGGGGAGGGTTTATTTTCGGTTTCGCTGAAATAGTTCCTCCCGACCGCCCCAGCGCAGCCGTCGAAGGCCCTAAACCTTGCGCTAACCACATCGGCTGAAGACGGTGTGCGAACGGCGCCGGACGACGCTCCGGGTCCATATGGACGCCTTGCCTGAGGGGACCCGAAACCAAAATGTAAACCTGTCGCGGCTATGTCTCGGCGGGTGGGCGCATTTGGGGGTGGGTTCCGCAGCCATGCTTATGAGATCGATCGATGCGCGCATGAATCGCGCGATCGGGGCCGACGGGCTCAGCCCGGCGATGCGCTCGCAACTGCTGTCGGAACAGATCCGGACAGCGACCGAAATGACCCCCATCACGGTGGCGGGGAACCTCGCGGCCTCGCTGCTGATTCTCGCCCTGACCTACGGCGCGGACCAGTTCGCCGCCGTGCTGTGCTGGGCGCTCGTCCTGAACCTCCTCCAGGTCGTCGGCATTCAGGGCTGGTGGCGGTCGAGGGGCCGCCGGGCCAGCGGCAAGGGCGGCCACACCAACGAACGCCGGGCGGTTCTCAACAGCATCGTCGCCGGATCGGTCTGGGGCGTCCTACCCGTTCTCGCGCTACCCGCGCACGATCATGTGCTCGAGCTGTCCGTCGCCGTGGTCATCGCCGGCGTCCTCTTCGTCGCCGGCTTCGCGCTGCTGGTCCTTCCCAAGGCCGCGCTCGCATTCTGCGCGCCGATCCTGGCCGGATCGATCCTATCCATCCTGTCGATGGAGAATGGCGTCGAGGCGACCGCCTTCGCGGCGATGCTGGCGATCTATACGTTCGTGATGGCCGCGATCTCGCTCCGCTACTCGCGCAACCTGGTGTCCCACCTGGTTCAGGAATCGACCATTCGCGAGCAGAACGACATCATCAGCCTGCTCCTCAAGGAGTTCGAGGAGAATTCGAGCGACTGGCTCTGGGAGTTCGACAGGGAAGGCACCCTGCGACGGGTTTCGGAACGTTTCGCGGCGGCGGCCGGCACCGAACGCGGTGCGATGGTAGGCCTCAACTTCGTCGAGTTCCTCAACGAGGTGAGCCGGGAATCGCAACCGATCGTGGACGAGGTCGAGACCAGCATCGCCGCCCGCCAGACGATCAGCGGCGTGGAGCTTCTCATCGCCGTCGGAGACCATGATCACCACTGGCGCCTCACGGGCAAGCCGGTGGTCGACGAGAAGGGCGAGTATTCCGGCTACATAGGCACCGGATCGGACATCACCGCAGCCAAGAGCGCGGAGCGGCGCATCAACTACCTGGCGCACAACGACCCGCTGACCGGCCTTCTCAACCGCGCGAAGTTCACCGATCACCTGAAACAGTGCGTCGCGCGGCTGGAGCGATACGGCTCGCCATTCGTCGTGCTCTACCTCGATCTGGACCAGTTCAAGGCGGTGAACGACAGCCGCGGACACCTGGTCGGGGACCGCCTCCTGGTCGAGGTCAGCGCGCGGATCCGCTCGGCCCTGCGCGAGTCCGACATTGCCGCGCGTCTCGGCGGCGACGAGTTCGCGATCATCCTGACCAATGGATGCGACAGTCACGAAGTGAGCCTGCTGGCCGCGCGCATCATCGAACTGGTCAGCAAGCCCTACGAGTTCGATGACGAGGTGATCGTGATCGGCATCTCGATCGGCGTCGCGATCGCCCCAATCAACGGCACGCGGCCCGACCAGATCCTTCGCAACGCCGATCTCGCGCTCTACCGCGCCAAGGCCGAGGGCAGGGGGACATATCGATTCTTCGAATCGCAGATGGATTCGGACGTCCGCGAGCGACGCATGCTCGAACTGGAGCTGCGACAGGCGCTCAAGGACGGCGAGTTCATGCTCTACTACCAGCCGCTCATCTCGGCCGAAGACAACCGCCCGACCGGATTCGAGGCACTGGTCCGCTGGAATCACCCGATCCGGGGCGTCGTGCCGCCAGCCGAATTCATTCCGATCGCCGAGCAGACGGGACTGATCAAGCAGATCGGCGACTGGACGATCCACGAGGCGTGCCTGGCCGCCGCGAACTGGCCGGACGACCTGATCGTCGCGGTCAACCTGTCGGCGAAACACTTCCAGCTCTCCGACATCACGGAAGTGGTGCGCGAAGGGCTCGAAAACTCGGGGCTCGACCCACGCCGCCTCGAACTGGAGATCACGGAAAGCCTGCTCATCGAGCGGCCCGACGACGTGATCGGCAAACTGGCGGAGATCAAGCAACTCGGCGTCACCATCGCCATGGACGACTTTGGCACCGGCTACTCGTCGCTCTCCTACCTGCTGAAATTCCCGTTCGACAAGATCAAGATCGACAAGTCGTTCGTCACGGCGTCGAGCGAGGATTCGGTCGCGAAGGACATACTGAGGTCGATCGCCTCGCTCGGAAACACGCTGAAGATCAGGATCACCGCCGAAGGCGTCGAGACGTCGGAGCAGGTGGAATTCCTGCGCCACATCGCCTGCAACCAGCTTCAGGGCTACTATTTCGCCCGCCCGCTCAGCCAGACGGACATGGCGAGCTATCTGCTCACCCACTTCACGCGCGAGCATATCCCCGCGCAGGACCGGGCCGACCGCGGCGCCGAGGCCGACTTCTCCGCCGCGGCCGGCTGACAGGCCGGGTCAGGCCGCCTCGGCGCGTGCCTTGGTGCGCGCGCCGGCCGCGAGGCGCCGCGTCGCGTCGACACAGTCCTGGGCGGCGTACCAATAGCGCGCCTGGAGTTCGATGTTGAAGAGCACGCCCTGGGGGAAGACGCATTCGGCGATCAGTTCGTCCCACGGGATATCGCCCCAGCCGACCGGCAGGTGCAGGTCGCCGTGACCGTAGGCCAGCCTCTCGCCCTCGGTGTACATCCAGACGTCGTCCTGTCGCCCGAAGCTGTCATGGATGTGAAGATGCCTCGCCCATGGCGCCAGCTGGCTGATCTCGGAGACGAAATCGGCGCGGCGTCCATCATAGTCCAGCTTCAGGTAGGAGTGGCTGAAATCGATCGTCGCCATCACGTTCGGATGTGCGATCGCGGCCAGCTCGGCCGCCAGCCGCGCCGGCGAGGCGGCGACGGTCGACCCGTCGAACTCGCCGAACAGCGTCTCCACGCAGAGGGTGAGGCCGCGCTGGCGGGCAATGTCGCCGCCGCGGAAGAGCCACTCGCGCTGGCGTTCGAAGGCCGATTCGACGCCGGCGGCCTGCTGGCTCCGAACCAGGCCCGAATGGATCACGTAGTTGCCGGCGCCGACTTCCGCCGCAACGTCGAGCGACGCCTCGAGCACCTCGAGATGCCTTGGCAGCCGATAAGCCTCGTCCATGAAGTTGATCGCCAGCGGCCCGTGGACGGAATACGCGACCGAACGGCTCGCGACGGCGCGCTTCAGCGCCTCGAGCTGCGGTCGCCGGACCCTGCCGCCGACGACGATGTCCATGTCGAAGGTCGGGAGCTCGATCGCCTCGACGCCGAGCGCCTCGATCATGTCGAGCTCGTCGGAAAAGTCGGAGAGATCGTGCTTGCGCTTGTGGGCGGAGATGCCGGTGCCGCGGACGCCGTTGGGCAGCATGATGTGGTTCCTGAAGGAGAGGATCGCGAGCACCATCTGTGGCACGGCGCGATTGCCGTGTCAGCCGGCCGCTAGAGCCTTTCATCTCTTGATGGAATCGCTCTGCCGGAGGGAATTCGGGCCAGGGTCGAGGACTTCGGCGAAGGTCGATGTGGTGCATCGGCCGAGCCGGAGACCGAAGGATTTGGCCCGAATTGACCCGGCCCCCCAGAACGCTTTGTTGGTTTGCAAAGCAAACCAACGGGTGGTTTCCCGATGGCGGGCGCCCGCTTCGTCGAACGGACTTGGCCGATGCACCACATCGACCTTCGCCGTCCTCCTGGCGGGTCGCCTCGCCATCGGAGAAACAGAGCTGTTTCCATCAAAAGATGAAAGGCTCTAAAGGCGGTAGAAGCGCTTCGCCGTGCCGCCGAAGATCGCGGCGCGGTCGGGTTCCGAGAGGCCGGCCGTCAGTTCGAGTGCGGCGGCGTGCCAGCCGGCATACTCCGAGCGCAGGCGGCAGACCGGCCAGTCGGAGCCCCACATGACGCGCTCCGGGCCGAACGCGGCGATGACGGTTTCCGCATAGGGGCTGAGGGCGTCGACCGTCCAGTCCGCCCCGGTCTCGGTGACGAGCCCGGACAGTTTGCAGAAGGCGTCCGTCTCGCCCGCGATGCGCCGAATGCCGTCGGCCCAGGCGGGGAACGCCGTGCGGTCGCCGATGGGCGGCTTCATGCAGTGATCGACGACGGCGCGCAGCTTCGGGTGGCGTCCGAAGAGCGCGAGGAAGTTGGCGAGATGGCGCGGGAAACCGAGTGCGTCGAAGGTCATGTCGAACTCGATCAGCGCCTCGAATGCCCAGGACAGATGCGGCTGGAGCATCCAGTCGACGTCGGCGATGTCCTGGATCATCGGCCTGACGCCGAGGAACTTCGGATGCTCTCGCCATCGAACGAGATGGACGAGGTCCCCGGGCCGCTCGAAGTCGATCCAGCCGACGACGCCGGCCACCGAAGGCGTCGCGTCGGCGATGCCGAGCAGGTACTCGGTCTCCTCCACGCTGGGCGCCGCCTGCACGAGCACGGTTCGGGATACGCCGGTGTCGACAAGCGTCGCCGCGAGGTCTGCCGGGCCGTAGGGCCGGGAGAGGATCGGATCGTCCTTCGGCATCCAGCCATAGTCGCCGCGCGCGGGATGCCAGTAGTGCTGATGGGCGTCGATGGTCTCCGTCATGGGATCAGCCCGTCGGCGCGTCGGGGCGCATCAGCCCCTCGGCCTTCAGATCGGCCCAGAGCGCGGCGGGGATGACCGTGTCGAGGATCGCCCGGTTGGCGCGGACCTCTTCCACCCGTTGCCCGCCCGGAACGACGGAGACGACGCAGGGGTGAAGCAGGGGAAAGCGCAGCGCCGCCTCGACGAGGCGCACGCCGTGGCGCGAACAGACGGCTTCGATGCGGGCGGTGCGCTCAAGGATTTCCGGCGGCGCGGGTTCATAGTTGTAGAAGGCGCCCGGGCGGGGACCGGTCGCCAGCAGGCCGGAATTGTAGGGGCCGCCGAGCAGGATGCCGCGCCTTTCGCACAGCGGCAGGAAGCTCTCCAGCGCTTCCTGTTCGAGCAGCGTGTAGCGGCCCGCGAGCATGAAGACGTCGAAATCGCCGCGCTCGGCGAGCCACTGGCACGCCTGCCATTCGTTGACGCCGGCCCCGAACGCTCCGATGACGCCCTGGTCGCGCAGCGACAGCAGCGCGCCGTAGCCGGAGGCCATGAACCGGGCGAGACACGCGTCGCGCGCGGCCTGCGACCCATGCGTGAAGACGTCGAGGTCGTGGGCGAGCAGGATGTCGACGCGGTCGACCCCCAGCCGTTCGAGCGACGCCTCGAACGAGCGCATCACGCCGTCATGGCTGTAGTCGAACACTTCCCGGCGCGACGGGGTGTCGAAGAACTTGCCGATGCCGGCGCGTTCCCGTGGGGGGCAGGCCTCGAGCAGGCGGCCGACCTTGGTGGACAGGACATAGTCGTCGCGCCGCTTGCCGCGCAGGAAACGATTGAGACGGGTCTCGGCGAGGCCGTAGCCATATTGCGGCGCGGTATCGAAGACACGGCAGCCGCCATCCCACGCGGCCTCCAGCACGCGTTGTGCGTCGTCGTCCGCGACTGCCCGATAGAGATTGCCGAGCGGCGCCGTGCCGAAGCCCAGCTCCGTGAAGCCGAGAGCCGTCCCCATGCGGTCGATATGGCGGGTCTTCATGCCGTCCTCCCCGGCCTGTCGTAGCACGCGTATCGCGACCTTGCGCAAGGGCGGCATCCGCAGGAGGCGCGGCCTGCGTCGGCGGCGCGAATCCCGGCGCCGCAAGATTCCGCTTGACGACGTTTTAGCATTACTACAATTTTAGGCCGACTAAAACGCGGAGCAAGCGATGAGTCAGGCCGTTCAGAGCCCGACCGCATCCCCCGGCGAGGAGCCTCTGGGCCAGCGCCTGCGGGACCGTCGGCTGGCTCTCGGCCTCACCCTCAAGGAAGTGGCCGACCGCGCCGGCCTCTCCGTCGGATTCATCTCGCAGATCGAGCGCGGCATCACCACGCCGTCGCTGTCGTCGCTGGTGTCGGTGGCGCGCGTGCTCGGCGCCCATGTCAGCGATTTCCTCGCGCAGCCCAAGGTGACCGCGCCAACGACGCGTCACGACCAGCGCCCGCACTACGCCATCGGCGGCCATTCGCTCACCTACGAGCGTCTGTCGACCAGCTTTCCGGGCAATGTGCTCCGGAGCGTCGTCATCCACGAGCCGCCGGGCTACCGATCCGAGCCGATCGCGCACGAGGGCGAGGAGATCTTCTTCATCCTCGACGGGGCGATCACCGTGGAGGTCGATGGCGAGCAGGTCATCCTGCAGACCGGCGACTCGATCCATTTCCAGTCGACGCGGGTGCATTCGACCTGGAACCACACCACGCGCGCGACCACCATCCTGCACACCTGCACGATGGATGTGTTCGGCGACGAGACGAAGGCCGGCGGGCGCGGCGCCGGCCTGGCCGTGCGGCGCAACGCCGGCCTGAAGAGCGCGCCAAAGCAACGCAAGATAAAAAAGGGGAAGTTGTCATGAGAAGCATACTGAAGACATTCGCCGCCGCGCTGGTCGCGGCATCGGCCCTGACCGCCGTGACCGCAGCGTCGGTCACGACCGCGTCGGCCGAGACGGTGCTGAGGCTGGACGAGGTCGCCGTCGGCGAACTCGACCCCGGCAAGGCGTCGGACTATGCCGACTCCATCCTGATGTTCAATGTCTACGACACGCTGGTCATTCCGAACCAGGGCGCGCCGGGCCATCAGGGCCATCTGGCGGAGAGCTGGACGGTGGACGGCAACGCCTACACCTTCAAGCTGCGCTCCGGCGTGAAGTTCCACTCGGGCAACCCGCTGACAGCGGACGACGTGGTGTTCTCGCTCGACCGCACGAAGGCGCTCGGGCAGGGCCTTTCCTACCTGTTCGGCGTGGTCGAGAAGGCGGAGGCCATCGACGCCTCGACAGTGAAGTTCACGCTGACCTCGGCCTATTCGCCCTTCGTCGCCTCGCTGGTCCGCCTGCCGATCGTCGACAAGAAGCTGGTCATGGAAAACCTCGGCGCCGGCGACGGCGACATGAAGGACTGGGGCCAGGCATTCCTGTCGGGCAACGACGCCGGCACCGGCGCCTACAAGGTGACCGCGCACAACCCGCAGCAGGAAACGGTGATGGCGAAGAACGCCGACTACTTCCTGTCCGTACCGGCCAAGGCGCCCGACACCGTTCGGCTGCGCTACGGCCTGGAGGCCGCGACCGTGCGCACGCTGATCGCGCAGGGCGAGCATGACATCTCCTCGCAGTGGATGCCGCCGGAGGTGCTGAAGTCGTTGGCCGGCGAGGGCGCCCAGCTTCTCACCGAGGCCGGCACGTCGGGCTTCTATGTGAAGATGAACACCACCAAGGCGCCGCTCGACGACGTCAACTGCCGTCTCGCGCTGGCCGCGGCCTTCGACTACGACGCCGGCATCAAGATGGTGGCGATCACCGACGAGGTCTCGCAGGGCAAACCGTCGACGGGCGCCGTGCTCGTCGGCATGCTCGGGGCAAACCCGGCCGACATGGGAATGAAGCGCGACCTGGACGCCGCCAAGGCCCACCTCGCCAACTGCAAGTACAAGCCCGAGGACATCAACCTCGAACTGTCGTGGATCGGCGAGGTGCCGCTCGAGGAGCGGTTCGCGCTGTTGATGCAGGCGAACTTCGCCGAGATCGGCGTCAAGTCGGAGATCAAGAAGTTGCCCTGGGCGCTGTTCTCGGAGCAGGTTTCCAAGCCCGAGAACACGCCGAACATCTCGCAGCTTTTCGTCAGCTCGGTCACGGGCGACCCGGACACGCTACTCTACGGCATGTACCACTCCACCGCGAAGGGCACCTGGCAGTCGCCGGAATATCTGGAGGACGCCGAGGTCGACAAGCAACTGGACGCGGGCCGCACCACGGCCGACGAGGCAGGCCGCGCGGCCGCCTATTCGGCGCTCAACAAGCGCCTCGTCGAGATCGCCCCGTCGATCTACGCCTACGACCAGGTGGCGGTGTTCGCGGCTTCCAAGCGGGTTTCGGTGCCGGCGCTGTCCGATGCCTCGAAGGCGTTCAACCTTTCGGGCTTCGGCTTCTCGTTCCGCTTCATGGAAATGACCGAGTAGCCGGACTTCCGGCAGCGGGCCGGCGAGTGGTCGCCGGCCCGGACGACCTGACCTGAACGCCCAAAGGGCCTACGATGCCGCCTGTCCTCCGCCTCCTAGGGAAGCGGCTGGGAACTTCGCTGATCGTACTGATCGGCGTGTCCCTGCTGATCTTCGCCATCGCCCGGGTGATCCCCGGCGATCCGGCGCGCATCGCGCTCGGGCCGAACGCCACGGCCGAGGCGGTCGAGGCGCTGCGCCAGCGCTTGCATCTGGACCAGACGTTCATCGTGCAGTACGGCCATTTCATCTCCGACCTGTTTCGTGGCGACCTCGGCGTCTCGCTCTACACCAACCGACCGGTCACCACCGACATCGCCCAGTTCCTGCCCGCGACGCTGGAGCTGGTGCTCGTCGCCGGCATCATGATGGTGGCGCTCGGCCTTCCGCTCGGCGTCATGTCGGCCCGCTGGCGCGGTTCCTGGATCGACCATTCGATCCGCATGGTGACGCTGCTCGGCGTCTCGGCGCCGAGCTTCGTCTGGGCCGTCATACTGATGCTCCTCTTCGCCTATTTCGTTCCGCTGTTCCCGATCGCCGGACGCATCTCAGACAGCTACTCGATACCAACCCTGACGGGTTTCCTGCTGGTCGACACGCTTGCCGCCGGAAACTTTCGCGCCTTCGGCAACGCCGCATGGCACATCGTCCTGCCGGCCTTCGCGCTGGCGCTTTCGGGCATCGCCCAGGCCGCGCGCCTCACGCGTTCCAACATGGTCGAGACCTATGACAAGCCCTACATCGAGATGGCGCAGTCCTACGGTTTCCCGGAAAGGCGGATCGCCCGCCGCTACGCCTTCAAGCCGTCGCTGATCCCGTCGCTCACCATAATCGGCCTCGACTTCGCGGCGATGCTGGGCAACGCCTTCCTCGTGGAGGCGGTGTTCGCCTGGCCGGGCCTGTCGCGCTACGGGGTGGCGGTGATCCTGAGGAAGGACCTGAACGCCATCGTCGGCACCGTGCTGATCATCTCGGCGATGTTCCTGATCGTGAACGTCATCGTCGATCTCTTGATAGCCTTCATCAATCCGCGCATCCGCCATTCGCAGAGGCCGGCATGAGGGGGTGTGTGCAGATGGCGATGGGTCTTTGCCCCCTCCACCGCCTTCGGCGGTCCCCCTCCCCCGTAAACGGGGGAGGATCCAGGCTGCGGCCGGCCGCGACGTTTGATCCTCCCCCGCGAAGCGGGGGAGGGGGACCACGCGAAGCGTGGTGGAGGGGGCGGGCGCACCGGGCAGCACTGTCTCAACCGCAGGTGCGAGCATGAAGCGCACGCTCGCCATCCTGCTCCGCAACCCGCTGTCGCTGCTCGGCGTGATCCTCGTCGGCTTCGTCGTGCTGTCGGCCCTCCTCGCCGATCTCATCGCGCCGTTCCCGACGCATGCCGGCGCTGTGGTCGACTTCGCCAACAACAACAGGGCGCCGGCCTGGCCATACATCTTCGGCACCGACCTCGTCGGCCGCGATCTCTTCTCGCGCATCATCTACGCCTACCGTATCTCGCTGATCCTCGGCGTCGTCGTGCTCGCCATCGCCGTGCCGATCGGCGTCACCATCGGCCTCGCCGCCGGCTATCTCGGCGGCTGGATCGAGTACGGGCTGATGCGGCTGACCGACGTCTTCCTGTCGATCCCGCCGCTGGTTCTCGCCATGTCGATGATGGGACTGCTCGAGCCGACGCTGACCAACGGCATGATCGCGGTGACCGCCATGTGGTGGCCCTGGTACACGCGCCTCGTCTACAATCTGACGCGCTCCGAAAAGGAGGAGGGCTACGTGCTCGCGGCCGAGGTCATCGGCGCGTCCAGGCTGCACGTCATGTTCCGTGAGATCCTGCCGAACTGCGTGCCTTCCATCCTGACCAAGATGACGCTCGACCTGGGCTTCGTCATCCTCATCGCCTCCTCGCTCTCCTTCCTCGGCCTTGGTGTTCAGCCGCCGACGCCGGACCTTGGCTCGATGGTGGCCGACGGCGCGAAATACCTGCCGGATTCCTGGTGGCTGACGGTGTTTCCGGGCCTGGCGATCCTCGTCGCCGTGTTCGGCTTCAACCTGATCGGCGACGCGCTGCGCGAAATTCTCGGGGTCGAGCAATGAGCGCCCCGACCCTCCTGATCCGCGACCTGAAGCTGGGTTTCAAATCCTGGTCGAGCGTCGTCGAGGTGCTGCATGGCATCTCGCTGCACATCGGCCGCGGCGAGCGTGTGGCGCTGGTCGGCGAGAGCGGCTCGGGCAAATCGGTGACGGCGCGCCTCGTGCTCGGGTTGATCCAGCAGATGAAGAGCGCACGCGTTTCCGGCCGGGTCGACTTCGAGGGCCGGGACCTGTCCACGATGTCGGCGAGCGAGCGCCATGCGCTGCGCGGCACCAGGATGTCGATGATCTTTCAGGATCCGACCTCGTCGCTCAATCCGGTCTATCGCATCGGCGCGCAGTTCCACGAGGTCCTGCAGCGCGCCGCGCCGGGGATCGGCGTCGAGGATGCGCGGCGGCGCGCGGCCGAGATGCTGGCCGACGTGTCGATCGGCGAGCCGGAACGGGTGCTCGATTCCTACCCATTCCAGCTTTCCGGCGGCATGAACCAGCGCGTCATGATCGCCATGGCGCTCGCCAACGAGCCGTCGCTGCTGATCGCCGACGAGCCGGGCACCGCGCTCGACGTGACCGTGCAGGCGCAGACGCTCGGCCTGATGCGCGACCTCGTCGCCCGGCAGGGCACGTCGGTCCTGTTCATCTCGCACAATCTCGGCGTGGTGCGCGAGTTCGCCGACCGCGTCTACGTGATCTACAAGGGCCGCATCGCCGAGCAGGGGCCGACCGCGGCGCTGTTCGAGGCCCCGCGCCATCCGTATACGCGCGCGCTGCTCAAGGCGGTTCCCCGCATCACCGGCGGCGGCATTCCCGACATCGAGGACGCATCGGAGAACTACTTCGCGCCGCTGGAGGTGCATGAGGGGTATGCGGAACCGGGGGTGGGGGGATGAGGTCGACATTGCTTTACCCCGCCCCCTCCACCGCCTTCGGCGGTCCCCCTCCCCCGCTTCGCAGGGGAGGATCCGAGGTCGCGGCCGTCGCCGACGTTGATCCTCCCCCGTTTACGGGGGAGGGGGACCACGCGAAGCGTGGTGGAGGGGGCGTCGGGTTTGCCGTCGGAGGGTTCTCCACATGACCCAGCCCCTCCTTTCCCTCCGCTCGGTATCGAAGATCTTCCACGTCAACGGCCGCGAGGTGCGCGCCGTGGACGACGTGTCGTTCGACGTCGCCGAAGGCGAGTGCCTGGCGATCGTCGGCGAGAGCGGCTCGGGCAAGTCGACCATCGCCAACATGATCCTCGGCATCTACCCGCAGACGCTCGGCGAGATTGCGTTCAAGGGGGCCGCGCTGCCGGGCCGGCGCGAACTCCCGCACCGGCGCGCCATCCAGCTCGTCCAGCAGAACCCGCTGTCGTCGCTCAATCCGAGGCGCACGGTCGGGGCGTCGCTCAGGCTGGCGCTGGACGTGCACGGCATCGGCGAGAAGAGCGGTCGCGCCGAGCGCGCCGGCCAACTCCTGGAGGAGGTCGGGCTGCCCGCCGATTTCCGCAAACGCTCGCCCGCGGCGCTCTCCGGCGGCCAGCGCCAGCGCGTGGCGATCGCGCGGGCGCTCGCCTGCCAGTCGGAACTCGTGGTGCTCGACGAGCCCACCTCGGCGCTCGACGTGCTGGTCCAGGCCCGCGTGCTGAAGCTGCTCGCGGACCTGAGGAAGCGCCGCGGCCTGACCTACGTCTTCATCACCCACGACCTTTCGGTTGTCCGCAACATCGCCGACCGCGTCGCCGTCTTCGAGAAGGGACGGCTGGTCGAACTCGCCGACACCGCCGCGATCTTCGAGGATCCGCGGCATCCCTATACCCGCCGGCTCATCGCCGCCGTGCCCGTCGTGACGACGGCGGAGGCCGAACTGCGCGGACGCATCATGGAGAACCAGAATGCAAGTGCCTGACTATGCCGCCTTCACCAGCTCCGTCGCGGCGGACGGCGTCGACCCGCAAAAGGCGTTCGACGCGCTGTGCGTCCTGACGCGCGACGTGGTGGGCGCGAAACTCTTCACCGTCATGACCCACGACGGCAGGAAGCGCGTGGCGAGCCGCGTCTACTCCAACATGCCGGACGCCTATCCCGTCTCCGGCACCAAGCCCGCCAACGAGACGGACTGGTCGCGGCAGGTGATCGCCGAGAAGCGCACCTTCGTGGCCAACGACATCGAGGGCATCGCGGCGGTCTTCTACGACCACGAGCTCATCAAGTCGCTGGGCTGCGAGAGCGTCATTAACGTGCCGATCGTCGTCGGCGGCGAGGTGCTCGGCACCATCAACTGCCTGCACGAGGCGGGCTTCTACACGGCCGACAAGGTGGAGGCCGCCGAGGCGCTGAAGCTGCCCGGCGCGGTCTGCCTGCTGCTCAACGAACTGAAGGGAGCCCACTGATGGCCAAGACAACGATCCGGGTGGCGACCGACGTCGGCGGCACCTTCACCGACCTGGTCTGCTTTGAGACCGACCATGCGACCGGCGAACAGCGCATCGTGACGGCCAAGTCCGACACCACGCCGCCCAACTTCGAGCAGGGCGTCTTGAACGTGCTGGAGAAGGGCGGCGTCGATCCGAAGTCGATCGACTTCCTGGCGCACGGCACGACGGTGGTGATCAACGCGCTGACCGAGCGCAAGGGCGTCAAGGTCGGGCTGATCACCACGGAAGGTTTCCGCGACACGCTGGAGATCGCGCGCGGCAACCGGCCGGACTTCTTCAACCTCCACTACGAGAAGCCGAAGCCCTTCGTGCCGCGCTATCTGCGCCGGGAACTGCCCGGCCGCGTGACCTACAAGGGCGAGGTGCTGAAGCCCCTGGACCTTTCGGGCCTGCCGGCGATCATCGAGGACTTCAAGGCCGAGGGCGTCGCGGCGATCGCCATCTGCTTCCTTCACTCCTACGCCAACCCAAGCCATGAACAGGCGGCGCTGGCCGAGGTGGCGAAGCTGTGGCCGGACGTGTCGGTGGTGTCGTCGCACCAGATCACCCGCGAATGGCGCGAATACGAGCGCACCAACACGGCGGTGCTCTCGGCCTATGTCCAGCCGACGGCTCAGCGCTACCTGTCGCGTCTTGCCGGAGGGCTGAAGGAGAAGGGCTTTGGCGGCAGCCCCTACATCATGCAGTCGAACTGCGGCGTCGATTCGTTGGAATCGGTGTCGCGCATCCCGATCACCATGGTGGAATCCGGCCCGGCCTCGGGCTTCTGGGGCGCGGCCGAGCTCGGCAAGCTGGTCGGCGAGCCCAACGTGCTGGCCCTCGACATCGGCGGGACCACGGCCAAGTGCTCGCTGATCGAGAACGGCGAGGTCAAGATCAAGACCGACTACTGGATCGAGCGGGACCGCACCTCGTCCGGCTATCCGATCATGGTGCCGGTGGTCGACCTGGTCGAGATCGGCAATGGCGGCGGCTCGATCGCCTGGGTCGACGACTTCGCCAAGCTGCATGTCGGGCCGCGCTCGGCCGGCGCCATGCCCGGCCCGGCCGCCTATGGCCGCGGCGGCACCAGCGCCACCACCACCGACGCCAATCTCTGGCTCGGCCGCATCAACCGCGACTATTTCTGCGGCGGCGAGATCGTCGCCGACATGAAGGCGGCGGAGGCTGCCCTCGGCGACGTCGCCACGAAGCTCGGCGTCGGCGTCGACGAGGCGGCGCGCGGCATCGTGCGCATCGCCAACAACAACATGGTCAACGCGCTGAAGCTGGTCTCGCTCAACCGCGGTCACGACCCGCGCGATTTCACGCTCGTCGTGTTCGGTGGCGGCGGCGCCATGCACGGCGTGGCGCTGGGCGTCGAACTGGGTGTGAAGAAGGTCGTGGTGCCGGCCGGCGCCAGCGTGTTCTCGGCCTGGGGCATGATGATGTCGGACCTTCGCCGCGACTACTTCGTCACGCGACTGGCGGACCTGAAGAAGGGCGCAGCGGCGGGCATCGAGAAGGTCTTCGCCGAGTCCGAGGATCTGGCGAAATCGCAGTTCGCCGCCGAGGGCGTCGATGGAAAGAAGGTGAAGTTCTTGCGCTACGGGAAGTTTCGCTACCAGAACCAGGAGCACACGACCGAGGTGCTGATCGAGGAGCGCCCGATCACCGACGAGAAGCTCGCCGGCATCGAGAAGGCGTTCCACGAGACCTACGAGCGCGAATACACCTACCGGCTCGACGCCCCGGTCGAAATGGTGGGCATCCACCTCGTCGCCTCCGCCGAGGTGGGCAAGCTCACCATGAGGACGCGCGAGGCGACCGGAGCGAAGGCGGAGACGGCGCTGAAGGGCCACCGCGACGTCGACTACGCGCTGGAGGGCGTCCACAGGGCGGCGATCTATGACGGCACGAAGCTCGAGCCCGGCATGAGTTTCGCCGGCCCGGCGGTCGTCGAGGATCCCGGCACCACGGTCGTCGTCCACCCCGGCAACAAGGTCGAGGTCGACGGCTTCGGCAACTTCCACATCCACCTGTCGTGAGGAGCGGCGCGATGACGAAATACGCCAACGACCCGATCACGCTGGAGATCATCCAGAACTCGCTCCAGGCGACCGCCGACGAGATGTTCGCCGTCATGAGGAAGACGGCGATGAGCTCGATCATCTACGAAGTGCTCGACATGGGCACCGGCATCACCGACGCGAAGGGCGCGCTCGCCTCCTCGGGCGCCGGCATCCCGGCCTTCGTCGGGGTGCTGGACAAGGCCGTGAAGGTGATCGTCCAGAAGTTCGCAAAGCCCGGCGACATCGAGCCGGGCGACGTGTTCGCCACCAACGATCCTTATTATGGCGGCGTCACCCACCTGAACGACATCATCGTGGCGATGCCTGTCTTCGCCGGCGGCCGCATCATCGCCTGGACGGCCAACATCGCCCACAACTCCGACGTCGGTGGCATGGCGCCGGGCTCGCTCACCGGCGAGGCGACGGAGATCTTCCAGGAAGGCCTCAGGCTTCCCGCGATCAAGCTGATCTCGAAGGGCGAGACGATCCGCTCGGTGATGGACATCATCAAGGTCAACTCTCGCATGCCGGACGTTCTGGAAGGCGACGTGTGGGCGGCGATCGCCTCCGTGCGCATCGGCTCCAAGCGGCTGGTTGAACTCGCCGAAAAGTACGGCGTCGACACGTTCGAGAACGCGATGGGGGCGTTCATGGAATTCGGCGAACAGGTGTCGCTGACGGAACTGAAGAAGCTGCCGAAGGGAACGTTCGAGCTGACGGAGGAACAGGACGACGGCCGCTTCTTCAACGTGAAGATCACCATCTCCGACAACGAGTTCATCGTCGACCTCAGGGACAATCCCGACCAGTCGACCAACCCGGTGAACACCAGCCGCGACGGCGTGATGGTCTGCGCGCAGATGATCTTCAAGTCGCTGACCGACCCGTACTCGCCGGCCAACGAAGGCTCGTTCCGGCCGATCACCCTTCTCACCCGCCCGGCCTCGGTGTTCGAGGCGGCGGAGCCGGCACCGCTCGGCTTCTACTACGAGATCGAATTGAGGGTGTACGACCTGATGTGGCGCTGCCTGGCGCAGTACATGCCGGAGCGGCTGGCGGCTGGCCACTTCGCCTCCGTCTGCGGCACCTTCATCGGCGGCGTCCACCCCGACACCGGCCGCCAGTACACGATCATCGAGCCGCAGATCGGCGGCTGGGGCGGCAGCCGCGGCCGCGACGGCAACAACGCGATGTTCTGCGGCTTCCACGGCGAGACGTTCAACTGCCCGGCCGAGATCAACGAGGCCCGCAACGGCCTCTATGTCGACCGTATGGAGCTCAACCTCGAGCCCGGCGGCGAGGGCAGGTTCCGGGGCGGACGCGGCATCGTCATGGATTACCGCCTGCGCGCCGACAACGGCTTCCTGACCGTCGGCTATACGCGCTCGAAGTTCCCCGCCTGGGCGCTCGACGGCGGCAACGAGGGCACACCGAACTATGTCCGCTACCTCGGCAAGGACGGCACCGACCAGCGCTACGCCTTCGTGTCGGGCCTGACCACGCACGCCGGCGACGTGATCCGCGTGGTCACCGGCAATGGCGGCGGCATCGGCAATCCGAAGGACCGCGATCCCGAACTGGTGAAGGACGACATCAGGAACGGGCTGATCACGCCCGAGCGGGCGAGGGAAGTCTACGGCATGGGGTGAGGCGGCCAGGATTTCGCCCATAGCCCCTCCCAGCGAGTAGGAGGGGAACAAGGCAGATGCCGCAACGGCCGACGAAGTTCGAAGTTTGCCGCCGGACGCGGCCGCAAAGGTCTCCCTCCACCCTTTGAGGGGTTGGGGCAGGTCGGCACGACATTGTCCCGTCCTGAACAGGCGGGGAACGACGGAGGAAGGAAGAGCAGACCATGACCGACAAACCGCTGAAGATCATGTACCTGAACCCGCTGGCGTCGTCGGCGAGCTACGACCCGATCTTCGCCGACATGGCGCGCGCCCACAAGCTGCCGCAGACCGAGGTGCATGTCGCGTCGCTGCCGGAGAGCGAGGGCGGCTTCACCCATATCGAGTTCCGCGCCTACGAGGCGATGGTGACGCGCGGCATCATCCGTGCCGTGCGGGCGGCGGCGAAGGAGGGCTTCGACGCGCTGGCCATCGGCTGCTTCTACGACACAGCGCTGCACGATGCCCGCGAAATCTCCGGCGGCATGATCGTCACGGCGCCCTGCGTGGCGTCGTGCGAGATCGCGGCCAGCCTGTCGAACCGTTTCGGCATCATCGTCGGCCGGCGCAAATGGGTGCACCAGATGCACGCGACGGTGCGCGAACACGGCCACGAGCACCGGCTGTCCGGCTTCTATCATGTCGAACTCGGCGTGAACGACTTCCAGAAGGACCATTCCGAGACCGAGCGCCGCCTGACCGAGGCGGGGCGCAAGGCCGTCGAGGAGGATTTCGCGGAAGCGGTCATCCTCGGCTGCACCATGGAGATCGGCTTCTACCGCGATCTCGAGAAGCGGCTCGGCGTGCCGGTGATCGATCCGTCGGTGGCGGCGCTGAAACGCGCCGAATACGCGGCGGTGCTGAAGCGCCAGTGTGGCTGGGGACCGAGCCGCCGCTGGTCGAGCGAATCGCCGTCCGAGGAGGAGATCGCCCGCTTCGGCGGTTTCGACGAGGGCGAGGCCTTTGGCAGCCGCATCGTCGTGCCGGCGGAGCCGGCGGCGCCGGTGCGGAAGGCGGCGTAGGAAATCGCCCCCTCCGGCCCTTTCGGCCACCTCCCCCGCTCCGCAGGGGAGGATCCGGGGCCGCGGACGGCCGCAGCATTGATCCTCCCCCGTTCACGGGGGAGGGGGACCGCTGTAGGCGGTGGAGGGGGCGGCAGCTTCGAATAAATGAAGGAAGGAAACCGAGAATGACAGTCGATACAGGCAAAAGGCTCGCGGCGGTGCGGGCGCGCATGAAGGCGACGGACACGGACCTGCTCGCCGTGGCGCCAGGTTCGCACATGGACTGGCTGCTGGGTTTCCACCCGCATCCCGATGAACGGCCCTGCCTGCTTCTCGTCGGGCCGGAGAAGGAGACCTTCCTGATGCCTGCGCTCAATGCGGAGGGCACGCGGGAACAGACCGACATCTCCTTCAACACATGGGCCGACGCCGAGGGTCCGGACGCGGCGCTGGCAGCGGCGCTCGCCGAGATCGGCGCGGCGGGTGCGCGGAAGGTCGCGCTCGACGAGACGATGCGGGCCGATTTCGCGCTGCTGCTGCTTGGCGTGCTTCCCGACGCGACGCACACCTTCACGCCGGAGACGCTCGGCGGACTGCGGATGATGAAGGACGCAGCCGAGTTCAAGGCGCTCAAGGCGAACGCGGGCATCGCCGATCGCGCCATGCAGAAGGCGCTCGCCGCCATCAGACCGGGCATGACCGAGCTGGAGCTGGCCGCCGTGGTGAAGGATCACTTCGCATCGGAGGGCGCGACGCCGGCGTTCTGGATCGTCGGCGCCGGCGGCAACGGCGCTTTCCCGCATCACCAGACCGGCGGGCGCAAGCTCGAAGAAGGCGACGCGGTGGTGATCGACATCGGCGCGCGCAAGTCCGGCTTCCCGTCCGACATCACGCGCATGGCGGTCGTCGGGCGTCCGCCGGAGGGCTACGGCCAGATGCACACCATCGTGGAGAAGGCGGTGCAGGCGGCGCTGAAGGCCGCGCGCCCGGGCGTCAAGGCGAAGGAGGTCGACGCGGCCGCCCGCAACGTCATCGCCGACGCCGGCTATGGCGAGTACTTCGTCCACCGCACGGGCCACGGCATGGGCATCGACGGACACGAACCGCCCTACATCACCGCCACCTCGGAGACCGTGCTGGAGGAGGGGATGGTGTTCTCGATCGAGCCGGGCATCTACATCCCCGGCCGCTTCGGCATCCGCCTCGAGGATATCGTCATCCTGCGCGAGGACGGACCGGAAATCCTGTCGTCGCTGCCGCGCGACCTGCACGTCGCGAGGACGTGATCGTGCCGGCCGCCGACCCGTTCACCGCCTCGGTCATCCAGGCCGGGCTCGTCGCGGCGGCCGACGAGATGTTCGCCGTGCTGAAGAAGACGGCGATGAGCCCGATCATCTACGAGGTTCTGGATGTCGGCACGGGCGTGACCGACGAGGGCGGCCGGCTGATCAGCTCCGGCGCCGGCATCCCGACCTTCGTGGGCGTGCTCGACAAGGCGGTCAAACGCATCATCGAACTCAACCGGGCAGGGGCGATCCGCGAGGGCGACTGCTTCATCACCAACGATCCGTCCCATGGCGGCGTCACCCATCTCAACGACGTGGTGGTGGCGATGCCCGTTTTTGCGGACGGACGCCTGGTGGCGTGGGCAGCTTCGATCGCCCACTGGAACGACGTCGGCGGCAAGACGCCGGGATCGATGGCCGTCGACGTGACGGAGATATTCCAGGAAGGGCTGCGGCTTCCGGCGGTGAAGCTGATGGAGGACGACCGGCCGATCGGATCGGTGTTCGACATCATCGCTGTGAACTCCCGCCTTCCCGAATTCGTCAAGGGCGATCTCTGGGCCCAGGTGGCGGCGAGCCGCAAGGCGGCCGCTCGCATCCGCCAGCTCGTCGCGGCCTATGGCGCGGCGGCCTATGACGCGGCGCTCGCATCGCTCTTCGAGGAAGGCGAGGGGCGTGCGCGGGCCGGGCTGGCGACGCTGCCCGAAGGATCCTACCGGATCGAGGAGGAACAGGACGACGGTGCCCTATGGCGGGCGTCGATCGACATCTCGCGCGAACGCTTCCGGGTCGACCTGACCGGCAACCCGAAGCAGCGCTCCGCGCCCTACAACACCAGCCGCGACGGCGCGGTGATCTCCTGCCAGATGATCTTCAAGGCCCTGACCGACCCGGCCCTGTTCGCCAACGAGGGTTCGTTCCGGCCGCTCGAGGTGGTGACCGAGCCGGGCACCATCTTCCACGCCGAGGGCAACGCGCCGCACGGCTACTATTTCGAGACCCGCATCAGGCTCTACGACATGCTCTGGCGCTGCATGGCCGAGGCGATGCCCGACCGCCTCCCGGCCGGCCACTTCGCCTCGATCTGCGGGACAGTGCTCGCAGGAACGCATCCCGACACGGGGCGTCGCTTCACCATGGTCGAGCCGCAGATGGGCGGCTGGGGCGCGACGGCGGGCCGCGACGGCCTCGACGCCATGTACTCGACGAGCCACGGCGAGACCTTCAACTGTCCGGTCGAGATCTGCGAGGCGCGCTACGGCATCGAGGTCGGCCACAAGCGGCTCGGCGAGACCGGGACGGGCCGGGGAAAGCACACGGGTGGGCGCGGGCTGGAGGTGAGCTACCGGCCGCGCTCCGCCGTGGTGCTGTCGGCGGGCTACAGCCGCAACCGCGTGCCGGTGTGGGGGCTGGCGGGAGGGGAGCGGGGCGGCACCAACGGTCTCTCGGTGAGACGCGCGGCGGGAGAGCGCGAGGACTATGCCTTCGTCAGCGGCCTGACGGTGTCGCCCGGCGACGAAATCCTCGTCACCACGGCCAGCGGCGGCGGCTGGGGAAAGGCCTGACGGCCGCATCCGGCGACAGTCGCCGACGCCTTCGCCATCGGCACGGCCCGGGCGGCGTCGCGATGCGCGACATGCCAGCACTTCGATATGCATGAACAACACAATCCAATGGGATTTGTGGATGTTGAAAACATATCTGGCTCCCGGCCGGATGCGATATCGACGGGGCGGACGGGCAGGATGCACGCGGTCAAGGCCATGGAGTTCAACCAGGAACGGATCGTGCTGGCCATCGCGCTGGCGATGTTCGCCCTGTTCGCGATCGTGCTCGACGGCTTCCTGACGACCGGCAACATCGTCTCGCTCGTGCAGAACGTGTCGATCCTCGGCGTGCTCGGCGTCGGCATGGCGGTCACCATCATCGGCCGCGGCATCGATCTGTCGATGGTGGCCAACATGGCGATCTCCGTCGCGTGGGTGCTCTTCCTCGCCAACCACGGCACGCCGCTGTCGCTGGCCGTCCTATACGGCCTCGGCCTCAGCCTCGCGATCGGCCTCATCAACGGCGTGCTGATCGCCTATGTCGAGATACCGGCGATCTTCGCAACTCTGGCGATGGGCACGGCCGTGTACGGTTTCGGCCAGTCGATGCTGGTCGACAGCGACGTCATCTTCGTGCCGCGCACGGAGACGTGGTTCAAGGCGATCGGCAGTTCGACCGTATGGGGCGTGCCCAGCCCGGTGCTCTGGCTGGCCGTCATCGCGCTCGTCGCCTCGGCGTTCCTGACGTTCACGCGTCCGGGCCGCTTCATCTTCGGCATGGGCGACAATCCGCTCACGGCCCGGGTCACCGGCGTGCCCGTGCGGCCGATGACGGTTCTGCAATACGCCATGTCGTCGCTGATCGCCTTCGCCGCCGGCGTGATCACCGCGACGCTGGTCGATTCCATGAACACGCGAGTCGTCGCCTCGACGCTGGTCTACGACGTCATCCTGGTCGTGGTGATCGGCGGCGTCGGCCTGAGCGGCGGCAAGGGCAGCATGCGCAACGTCATCGTCGGGACGCTGCTGATCGGAATCCTGCTCAACGGCATGACCATCATGGATGTGCCCTACACGTTCCAGAACATCGTCAAGAGCCTGATCCTGCTCGTCGCCATCGTGGCGGATTCGATCCTGAACCCGCGTGACGAGCAGACCTCGCAACAGGGGGACATCTGACGCGTCCCGGCGGGGTTGGAAGCATTGCGTCATCAAACGGGAGGAACCGACATGAAGCTGAGGAAGTATCTGATCGCGGGAGCCGCCGTGCTGGCCATCGCCGCCACGGCGACTGGAATCGCCCGGGCCGAACGCCCGGACGACGGGCAGTGGACCACCACCGCCGAGGCGCTGAAGGGAAAGAAGATCGGCTACGTGCCGATCGCCATGGGCTTCGATCTGACCCAGGCCTGGGCGGCCGCGCTTGAGCACGCCGCCAAGGAATGGGGCTTCGAGATCGTCGTGCGCGATCCCAACTGGGACGTCGCCGCCGGCGTGCAGGCCCTGTCGCAGCTGATCGACGAGAAGCCGGACATGATCGTCGTGCAGCCGGCCGACCCGCAGTCCTACGTGCGGCTGATCGACAAGGCCGTGCAGTCGGGCATCAAGGTCGTCGAGATCAACATGAAGTCGCTCACCAAGAGCGACGCCTATGTCGGCGCCGACTGGTACGGCATCGCCAGCGCCGGAATGGACATGCTGCACAAATACTGCGCCAAGGGCGCCGGCAAGTCCGGCAAGATCGCGCTGATCAGCGGCACACCGACCAATCCCGGCATGCTCATCGGCATGCAGGCGATCAATGACGGGCTGGAGCGCTACAAGGACGACCTGGAGCTGGTGGCCAACCAGTCGGCCGACTTCGATCCCACGAAGGCGCACGCCATCGCCTCGACGATGCTGAAGCAGCACGAGGATCTGTGCGGTTTCTATGGCGTGTGGGACGGACAGGACGTCGGCACCGCGGCGGCGATCAAGGAAGCGGGCAAGACCGGCCAGGTGGTGCTCGTCTCCTCGGGCGGCGGACGGCTGGCGGCGGCGTGCGACAACATCGCCAACGACAACTTCACGGCCTATCTCAGCTATGACGGCCGCGGTCAGGGCCGCGACCTGGCCAACGTCGTGAAGATGCTCCTGCAGGACGGCGCGAGCGCTCCGGCCTCGCGGCCCTTCGGCCTCTACAGCCCGGTGACGGCGCTCACCAAGGACAACATCGCCGGCTCGTGCTGGACGATCGAGGACATCAAGGCGAACGGTCCCTGATCACCCGTCCCCCCAACCCGACGGCACGGCCCCGCCGTGCCGTCGCATCTATTCCCGACCGGAGCTGCGATCGATGAGGGCGTCGGAGGTCTATGCGCGCTGGCGCACGCGGCTGGTGCCGGATCACGTCGTCGGCGAAATCCTGTCCAAGAACTGGATCGACAACGCCATCCCGGTCGCCTTCCTGATCCTCGTCGTCTTCGTCTTCGGCTCGCTGATCCCCAACTTCTTCCTGTTCGGCAACCTGACCGACGAGGCGCGCGAGTACGGCGAGATCGCGCTGGTCGTGCTCGGCATGACCATCGTCATGCTCGCCGGCGGCATCGATCTCAGCGTCGGCTCCACCTTCGCGCTGGCGAACTTCATCACCCTGGCGCTGATCAACTGGCAGGGGTGGCCGGCGGGAGCCGCCATCGCCGTCGCGCTCGTCGCCGGCGCGCTGGTCGGCCTGCTCAATGGCGTCCTCGTCGGCTACCTCAGGCTGCGCGCCTTCCTGACCACGCTGGTCACGCTGATCATCGTGAGGGCGATCGTCGACACGCTGGTGCTCGGCTATTCGATGAAGGTCGTCATCCCGGCGACGCGCTCGCCGACCTGGGACTTCATCAGCTACGACGACATCCTCGGCCTGCCAGTCGCGTTCATCGTCGCGGCGATCGCCGCCGCGGCCGGGCACGTCTTCCTGACGCGGCTGAGGCCGGGCTGGCATATCCTCGCCGTCGGCGGCTCGCGGCGCTCGGCCTACAATGCGGGCCTCGCCGTCCGCCGCACCGTCGCGATGACCTACGTGATCTCGGGCACGCTCGCGGCGGCCGGCGGCGTGTTCTACGCCTCGCGCCTCGGCGCCGCCTCGGCGAGCACCGGCGTCGGCCTCGAGGTGGCCGCGCTGACGGCGGCCGTGCTCGGCGGCAACAGCCTCGGCGGCGGACGCGGCTCGGTGACCAAGGCCTTGCTTGGCGCCGCCATCATCCTCGTCATCAGCAACAGCCTGATCCAGCTCGGCCTGAGGAGCGGCACCAACGCGCTGGTGCTGGGGCTGGTGCTCCTGATGGCGGTGGCGATCGACGTGCGCTGGCTGAAGAACCGCGTCAAGGTGCTGTCGCGCGTCTATGTCTCGCCGGCCTATTTCAGGCTGCCGCCGCTGCCGTCCACGGCTGAAGGCTCCGCCTCGCCCTATGCCGTCAACGACCGGCTGAGCGAGGTGGAGGCGATCGGGCTCGGCGAGATCGACGCCGCCGAGGATCCGATCCTCGACGTCAACGACGACCTGTTCTTCGGCAGCCGACAGGGCGACATCATCCGCTATTTCGGCCCCGACCACAAAAGGTGGGAGGTCTACGCGCATGTCGGAGGCATGCCGCTCGGCATGGCGTTCGACCGCGACGGCGACCTCGTCTGCTGCATCGCCGGCATGGGCCTGTACAAGATCGTCCGGGACAGCCGCGAGGTGGTGAAGCTGACCGACGAAACCAACCGGAGCTGGACCTCGATCATCGACGATTCGCGCCTGCGCCTCCCGGACGACCTCGACATCGCGCCGGACGGCCGCATCTTCTTCTCGGAGGCGACGATCCGTTTCGACATGCACGAGTGGATGGTCGACGCGCTGGAGGCCAGGGGCAACGGGCGCATCATCTGCTACGACCCGCGCGACAAGTCGACAAGAACGGTCGTTCCCGGCGTCCGTTTCGCCAACGGCGTCTGCGTCGCGCATGACGGCAAGTCGATCTTCTACGCCTCGACATGGAGCTGCACCGTCGAGCGCTACTGGCTGGAGGGACCGAGGAAGGGCAGGACGGAGACCGTGATCGCCGACCTGCCGGGCTATCCCGACAACATCAACCGCGCCTCCGACGGAACCTACTGGCTGGCGATGGTGGGCATGCGCACGCCGGCATTCGACCTCGCGCTGCGCAAGCCGGGCTTCCGCCGCCGCATGGTGCAGCAGATCGCCGCCGACGAGTGGTTGTTCCCGCAGATGAATGTCGGCAACGTCGTCAAGTTCACCGAGGCGGGCGAGATCGTCGACTGCCTGTGGGACAAGCGAGGCGTCAGCCACCCGATGCTGACCTCCTGCAACGAGCACAAGGGCTACCTCTACCTCGGCGGCATCTTCAACAACCGGGTCGGGCGCTACCGCATCCCGGGCGCGGACCCGTCCTTCACCAATCAGGGCTCCTACTGGGGGGGTCGCCGATGATGTCGCGCCTGAGACGGCTGTTCGACTGGCGGCCCGCAGGCGCGGGCTCCGCCACAGTGCCGCCGATGGACGGCGTTCTGACCCCGAACCAGGCGATCGAGGAGGCGCCGGCGCTGCTCGCCGTCGAGGCGCCGGACAATCTGGTGTCGGACGGACGGGTCATCCTCTTCTCGTCCGGAGCATCGGTCATGACGCTCGCGACCGACGGGAGCAACGGCGCGTCGACGCCGTTCGCCCGGTTCGAGACGCCAGTGTCTGCGCTGGCGCTGCATCGGGACGGAGCGGTCGCGGTCGGGCTTGAGGACGGACGCGTCCTGCTCAAGGGCGGCCGGCACGACGGCAGATCGCTTTCCGCCGCCGGC
This sequence comes from Rhizobiaceae bacterium, assembly GCA_050184585.1. GTDB lineage: Bacteria > Pseudomonadota > Alphaproteobacteria > Rhizobiales > Rhizobiaceae > JBFXAF01. The sequence continues at coordinate 33,733 of JBFXAF010000016.1, forward strand.
GACCGCGCGATGATATGCCCGACGGCGCTGCTTTTCGTCGATTCGGACACGCTTCTCGTCGCCCTCGGTTCGCAGAAGAACGGACCCCAGTCGTGGAAGCACGACCTGATGCAGCGCGGCGCCAGCGGCTCCGTCTGGACGATCGACCTCGAATCCGGCCGCGCGTCCTGTCTCGGCGACCGCATGGCATGGCCCTGCGGCCTGATGCTCGACGCCAACGGGAGCGTCACGGTGTCCGAAAGCTGGCGCAGCCGGCTGGTGCGGCTGCGCGGCGGCGCGGCGCCGGAAACGGTGCTCGCAGACATCGTCGGCTACCCGGCGCGGCTGGCGCCCAAGCCGGGCGGCGTGGGCTCCTGGCTCTCGGTCTTCGCGCCGCGCAGCCAGCTCGTCGAGTTCGTGCTGCGCGAGCATGACTACCGCCACACGATGATGGAGGAGATCGAGCCCCGATACTGGATCGCGCCGTCGCTCGGCGCGGGCCGATCGTTCCTGGAACCGATGCAGGTCGGCGGCCTGAAGCAGCTCGGCATCCTCAAGGCCTGGGCGCCGACCCGCTCCTACGGGCTCGTCATCGGCCTCGATGCCGACAGCGAACCCGTCGCGAGCTTCCACAGCAGGGCCGACGGCCAGCGCCACGGCGTCACCAGCAGCGTCGAGTTCGGCGGGCGGCTCATCGCAACGAGCAAAGGCGGCGACGTGATCGTCTCGATCGCGCTCGCGGCCGACGGGCGCGGGGCGAACCGATGACGGCCATGGTCGAGATGCGCGCCGTCGCCAAGGAGTACCGGGGCGTGCCGGCCGTGAACGAGGTGACCTTCACGCTCGAGCGTGGCGAGGTCCACGCGCTGCTCGGCGAGAACGGCGCAGGCAAGTCGACGCTCGCCAAGATGCTCGCCGGGGTGACAACGCCGACGCGCGGCCAGATCCTCGTCGACGGACGGCCGGTCGACTATGCGACCCCCGCCGATGCGCTACGCGACGGCATCAACATGGTGTTCCAGGAAAACAGCCTCGTGCCGTCGATGACGGTCGCGCAAAACCTCTTCCTCGGCGAGGAGAAATTCTTCACCCGCCTGCGCGGTCTCTACATCGCCGCGCAGCAGTTCCTGCAATCGCTCAACTTCAACGTCGACCCGTGGGCGACCGTCGCGACCCTGGGCGCGGCGAAGAAGCAGATGGTCGAGATCGCGCGCGCCGTCCGGCACAATGCCCGGGTGATCATCTTCGACGAGCCAACCGCGTCGCTCACGCCCGAGGAGAAGCATCATTTCTTCGCCCTCATCCGCCGCCTCAGGGAGCGCGGCGTGTCGATCGTCTTCATCAGCCACGCACTGGAGGAGGCGCTGCAGATCTCCGACCGCATCACCGTCCTGCGCGACGGCGGGCACGTCGTCACCGACGCCACGTCCGCCTTCGACCGCGACCGGATCATCCGCGCGATGGTCGGGCGCAGCCTGTCGGAAACGATCTACGGACGCGGCGGCGCGGAGGGGCCGAGGCGGCCCGGCAAGCGCGTGCTGAGCGTGCAGAACCTGTCGCTGGGCAAGGTCGTGCGCAACAACTCCTTCACGATCTATGCCGGGCAGGTCACCGGCATCTTCGGCTTGATCGGCTCGGGCCGGACCGAGACGGCGAAGATCGTCGCCGGCGTGCTGAAGCGGGACTTCTTCCACGGCGGCCAGATCCGGCTCCATGGTAGCCCCGTGCGCTATCGCGTGCCGCGCGCCGCGGTGCTGGACGGGATCTGCTATGTCACCGAGGACCGGAAGGTCGAGGGCTTCTACGAGACCATGTCGATCGCCCAGAACCTGTATCTCGGCCAGCTGGCGTCGCGGCAGTCGCCCGGCTTCGTCGTGCGCATGTCGGATCTGCGCTCGCTCGCCGACGAATGGACGTCCAGACTTTCGATCCGCGCCGTCGACGGCGACGCGCGCGTGGTCGAACTGTCCGGCGGAAACCAGCAGAAGGTCGTCATCGCCAAGTCGCTGGTGCAGAAGCCGAAGGTCGTCATCTTCGACGAGCCGACGCGCGGCGTCGATGTCGGCGCGATCGCCGAAATCCATCAGCTGATCAATCGCCTCGCGGACGAGGGACTGGCGGTGATCGTCATCTCCTCCTACCTGCCCGAGGTCCTCAACCTGTCCGACCGCATCCTGGTCTCGCAGCGCGGCCGCATCGTCGAGGAGTTCCGCCCGGACCAGGCGACGGAGGAGAAGATCATGTACGCGGCGGTGCACTGACAGCGAGACGTCGATGGTTGGACGGAGCACATCGGAACTGCCGCCCGTCGTCGGCGCGCCCGCAGGCACTGTGCGGGGAATCGCGCGGGACGGCGTGCACGTCTTCAGGGGCATTCCCTACGCTGCGCCGCCCGTCGGATCCGCGCGATGGAGGCCGCCAGCGCCGCCGTCGCCCTGGCCCGGCATCCTGGACGCCACCGCCTTCGGCCCGGCCTGCATCCAGGCGGCCTACCGCGCGGGCAGCATCTACGCGACCGAACTCGGCGCAATGGGCGAGGACTGCCTCACCCTCAACGTCTGGGCGCCGCGGGAGGCGCGCGCCGCGCCGGTCCTCGTCTGGATCCACGGCGGCTCGCTGTTGCGGGGCTCCAGCGGGGAGCCGATCTACGACGGCGCGGCGCTGGCAAGGCTCGGCCTGGTGGTCGTCACGATCAACTACCGGCTGGGCGTCCTAGGCTACCTCGCCCATCCGGACCTGAGCGCCGAGTCACCGGAAGGCGTCTCCGGCAATTACGGGCTGCTCGACCAGATCGCGGCCCTGGAATGGATCAGGCGCAACATCGCCGCCTTCGGCGGCGACCCTGCGAGCGTCACGATCGCCGGCGAGTCGGCCGGCGCGCTCAGCGTCGTCTATCTCATGGCCTCGCCGCGTGCGCGCGGCCTGTTCGCCCGGGCGATCGCACAGAGCGCCTACATGATCTCGGCGCCCGAACTGAGGAGCGAAAGCCACGGCGAGAAAGCCGCCGAGTCAGCGGGGGCAATCCTTGCCCGCGCGCTCGGAGCGCGCGACATCGAGGCGCTGCGCGCGATCGACGCCCGCAGGCTGATCGACGTCGCCGCGGAGGCCGGCTTCGTCGCGTCCGGCACCATTGACGGCCATGTCCTGCCGCGCCAGCTGGTCGACGTCTTCGACCGGGGCGAGCAGGCGCCCGTCCCGCTGCTCGCCGGCTTCAACAGCGGAGAGATACGCTCGCTGCGCTTCCTCGCTCCGACCGCGCTGCCGGACGCCGCCGGGTACGAGCGTCTGGTGAGGAGAGCCTATGGCGATCTCGCCGATTCGTTCCTGCGATTCTATCCGTCGAGCGATCCCCTCGAGGGCACGCTCGGCGCGATCCGCGACGCCATGTACGGCTGGACCGCCGAACGCCTCGTTGCCGCGCAGGCCGCGGCCGGATCACCGGCCTATCTCTATCTCTTCGACCATGGCTATCCCGCCGCCACGGAGGCGGGCCTGCACGGCTTCCACGCAGCCGAAATCCCCTATGTGTTCGGTACGATGGACCGCACCCCGCCCCGGTGGCCGGCCATTCCCGGCACCGCTGGCGAGCGCGAGCTGTCCGATGCGATGGGACGCTACTGGGCGAGCTTCGCCGCGACCGGCATCCCGGAGGCCGAGGGTCGCGCAGTATGGCCGCCCTATCGATCCGATCGCGCCGGCCTGCGTTTCGACGGCAAGCCGTTGCCTGCGCCCGAACTGTTTCCCGGCAGGTCCGCGCTGCATGAGGAGGTCGTGCGGCGGCGGCGGGAGACAGGCGGCGTCCCGTGGAACTGGAATGTCGGCATTGCGTCGCCGTCCCGGCCTAAGCGCCACTGACCAATGTGCGCAGAGCACACAACACCATCATTGGAATAGACAGTCCATACATACAACAGGCCTCTGCGATCAGCTAGGCACTGTTGGAGCGTGGGACCATAACCGCGCGTCCGGGTGGAGGAAACCTTGGGTCCAGTCGCGGCGCCCCGCACCATGGATGTGCGTGGAAAGAGGGTGCTCGTCACCGCCGGCGCCGCGGGCATCGGCCGCGCCATCGCCGAGGAATTCGCCGCGGCCGGCGCCATGGTCCACGTCACCGATCTCGTCGAAGCGGCGATCGCCGACGCCGTCGCGAAGGTGCCCGAGGTCAGCGGAACGCTGGGCGACGCGGCGCTCGCCGGCGACGCCGACCGCGTCCTCGACGATGTCGTCTCCCGGTTCGGCGGGCTGGACATCCTGGTCAACAATGTCGGCGTCGCCGGACCGACCGGCGAGATCGACAGCTACGCCGACGGGGACATCGAGCGGACGATCGACGTCAATTTGAAGTCGCACTTCTATTTCCTCGCGCGCTTCGTGCCGCTGCTGAAGAAGTCCTCGGCAAACCCGTCGATCCTCGCCATAGGGTCGGTGGCGGGGCGCCTCGGCTACGGATTGCGGACGCCCTATTCGGCCACCAAGTGGGCCATCGTCGGCCTCGTCAAGTCGCTGGCCGTCGAGCTCGGCCCGCAGGGCATCCGCGCCAACGCCATCCTTCCAGGCGTGGTGAACGGGCAGCGCATGGACAAGGTGATCGCCGAGCGTGCGCGCGCGTCCGGCGTGAGCTTCGAGGACATGCGCGAGTCCTACCTGCGCAAGATTTCGCTGCGGCGCATGGTCGACGCGGCGGACGTCGCCAGCCTGGCGCTGTTCCTGGCGTCCGACCTGGCCCGCAACATCACCGGTCAGGCGATCAGCGTCGACGGGAACGTCGAATACCTATGAACGCGAGGCCCGGCCCAACGACGATGAAGATCGAGAAGCGCAAGGTGATCATCACCTGCGCGGTGACCGGCTCGGTCCACACCCCCTCGATGTCGGATTATCTGCCGGTGACGCCCGAACAGATCGCCGGGCAGGCGATCGAAGCCGCCAGGGCCGGCGCCGCCATACTCCATCTGCACGCCCGCGATCCGTCGGACGGCAGCCCGACGCCGGATCCCGCGGTGTTCGACCGTTTCGTGCCGAGGATCGCCGCCGAGACCGACGCGATCATCAACATCACGACCGGCGGCAGCACGCGCATGACGCTGGAGGAGCGCCTCGCCTATCCGCTCAAGGCCCGGCCGGAACTCTGCTCGCTCAACATGGGCTCGATGAACTTCGCCTTTCACCGGTCCGCGCGCGGCGTGTCCGAATGGAAGTTCCCGTGGGAGAAGGACTATGTCGAGGGCACCGAGAACCTGATCTTCCGCAACACGTTCGGCGACATGAAGAGCGTGCTCGTGCAGCTCGGCCACGCCCACGGGACCCGCTTCGAGTTCGAGTGCTACGATGTCGGCCACCTGCACAACCTCGCGCACTTCGTCGAGGAAGGGCTGATCAAGGGGCCGCTGTTCATCCAGTGCGTTCTGGGCATCATGGGCGGCCTCGGTTCCGATCCCGAGAACCTCTTCATCATGCGCAGCACCGCGGACCGCCTCTTCGGTCGCGAGAACTACGAGTTCTCCGTCCTCGGCGCCGGCCGCCACCAGATGTCGCTGGTGACGATGGGCGCGATCATGGGCGGCCATGTCCGCGTCGGGCTCGAGGACAGCCTCTTTCTCGGTCGCGGCCTGCTCGCCACCTCGTGCTCCGCGCAAGTCCTCAAGATCAGGCGCATCCTCGAGGAGCTTTCGCTGGAGATCGCCACGCCGGACGAGGCGCGCGCGATCCTGCAGACCAAGGGGACGGCGGAGGCGGCGTTCCATGGCTGACGCGGCCACGGTCCCCATCGCGCGCCGGCGTGTGACGAACATGCTCGAACTGGTCGTCATGGTCGCCACGATCGCCCTGATCGCCGTCTTCTCGATCACGATCGACGGCTTCGCGACCCTTGGCAATCTGGGCGTCATCCTCTCGAACTCCGCCTCCCTGGTGATGCTGAGCTGCGGCATGGCCGTCGTCATCGTCTCGCGCGGCCTCGACCTCTCCCTCGTCGCGCAGATGGTGGCGGGAGCGACCACGTTCAGCGTGCTCGTCGCGGGAGGGACGCCGGCGACGCTGGCCCTGGTCGCGGCCATCGGCGCGATGGCTCTCGTCGGCCTCATCAACGCCTGGCTGATCGCCTATGTGGAGATTCCGGCGATTTTGGCGACGCTCGCCTCCGCCATGCTCGTCACCGGCCTCTTCCGCTTCGCCATCCTCGGCGGCGGGTTCCTGATCCTGCTGCCGAAGTCGGACCCGACGGTCACCTTCCTGGCCGGCGACATCCTGCCCGGCGTCCCGGTTCCGGTCGCGCTGATGGCGGTCACGCTCGCGTTCACCTGGCTGCTGCTGACCCACACGACCGCGGGCCGCACCATCTACGCCATGGGCGACAATTTCCAGGCCGCCCGGCTCAGCGGGCTGCCTGTCCGCACCACGACGATCGTCGTCTACGTGTTCGCCGCGCTCACCGCGCTGGTCGCGGGGCTGGTGACGTCCGCCGCGAGCGGCGCGGTGGACTTCCGGACCGCGACGCATGGCACGCTGCTGTTCGACGTCATCCTCGTCGTGGTGCTCGGCGGCATTCCGCTCCGCGGCGGTCGAGGCGGGGTCCGCAACATCATCATCGGGGCGGCGCTCGTCGCCGTACTGCGCAACGGCATGACGCTGCTCAACTTCACCACCCAGACCCAGGACATGCTGAAGGGGCTGGTGCTCATCGCCGCCATCGTCGTCGACAACTTCATGAACCCCAGGGACACCGAGACCGACACCGTCGGCGACCTTTGACTATCGTTCAAACCAAGGAGGAGAACATGGCATACGAATTGGGAAGCAGGATTCGCGGCATTGCAACGGGAGCCCTGGTCGGCGCGGTCGCCGCGTTGGGCGTCTGTGCGCCCGCGCAGGCCGACAGCAACATCGCCGGCAAGAAGGTGATCTTCGTGCCGATCGCCATGGGCATCTCGCTCACCGAAGGATGGGCGCGCCGCATGCAACAGCACGCCGACATGTACGGCTACACGCTCGATGTTCGCGATGCGGCCTTCAACACGGGCGCCATGGCCGAACTGCTGGCCAAGGCGATCAGCGAAAAGCCCGACGTGCTGGTCGTCCACAATCCGACCGTCCAGTTGCTTGCGCGCCAGATCAAGCAGGCGGAGTCGGAAGGCATCAAGGTGCTGCAGATCAACCTGCAGTCCAACCAGACCTCCGCCGGCTTCGTGGGAGCCAACTGGGAGCGGATCGGGCGCGAGATCGCCGAGGACATCGTCAAGGAGTGCGGCGCTGGCAGCGGCAAGTCCGGCAAGGTCGCGATCATTCCCGGCCAGCTCACGGCGGCCGACAGCGTGATCATGAACGACGCGGCGTTCAAGGTGTTCGAGCAGCACAAGGAGATCGAGGTCGTGTCCAACCAGGCGTCGGACTGGGAGCCGGAGAAGGCCAGGCAGATCACCGCCACGGTGCTCCAGCAGCATCCGGACCTCTGCGCGGTGTTCGGACACTGGGACGTCCACACGATGGGCGCGGGCAACGCCGTCAAGGACTCCGGCAAGGCCGATGACGTGCTTGTCTATTCGACCGGCGGCGGCGACGACGTCGCCTGCAAGGCGGTGGAGGACGGCGTCCAGGATCGCATCTGGAGCTACGACGCCGATGGCCAGGGCCGCGACGCGGGCACCATGATCGACCTCCTGCTGCAGGGAGCAGCGGCGGCCGACGGCTCGATGCTGATCGTCGAATCGCCGATGAAGATCATCAAGGCGGGCGACGGCTACGACGCCAGCCTGTGCTGGAAGATGTGAGCGGCGGACCTCACTGACGCCCGCGCGAGCGGGCGGCGCGGGGCCCTCCGGGGCCCCGCATTCCCGATTTGCCGAAAGTACGCCATGTCCGCCGAGATCGATTTCGCCAGGCTACCGAAGAAGCGTGTGCCCCCGGTGGTGCTGTCTCCGCGCCGCCTTCTCGCCGACGTCCTGTCCAAGGGGTGGGTCGAGAGCACCATCCCCTTCCTCGCCTTCGTCTGCGTGGTCATCGGCATCGTGCTGACGACGGACGACTATTTCACCGCCACCAACCTCAGGAACCTTTCGCAGTACGCGGCGGATGGCGGGCTCGTCGTGCTCGCCCTGCTCATCGTTGTCGCGGTCGGCGGCATCGACCTTTCGGTCGGTTCGAACTTCGCCATGTCGGCCTTCGTGGCGCTCTTCTGCTTCCACATCCTCGAACTGCCGGTGCCCGTGGTCCTTGTCGCGACGCTGATGTCAGGCGCCGCCGTGGGGGCGGCGAACGGCGTCGTGGCGGGCCTGCTCGGCTGCGGCGCGCTGTTGACCACGCTCGGCACGATGATCTCCACCCGCGGCCTCTACACGCTGGCCTCGCAGGCCCAGCTCGTTGAAATCTCGACCAGCAGCCGGATCGACGATCTGTGGGACTGGATCGGGTTCGAGAAGGTTCTGACCCTTCCCATCGGCTTCTGGGCGCTCTTCGCGGTTTCGATCCTGGTGTTCGTGATGTTTCGCCAGCTCCGTTTCGGCTGGCACATCCTCGCCGTCGGCGGCAACCGCAAGGCCGCCCGCCACGGCGGCATCAGGGTAAGGTCGACCGTCTTCCTCGCCTATCTGCTGGCCGGAATCATCGTCGGCCTCGCCGGTTTCCTGTTCGCCGCGCGCCAGAACAGCATCAGCGCCGATACCGGCATCGGCATGGAGTTCTTCGTGCTGACGGCGCTGGTCGTCGGCCTCGGCGGCTTCGTCCCCGGCCGTGGCGCGGTGGTTTCGGTGCTCATCGGCTTCGCCACGATCTACATGCTGAACAATGCGATGATCAACGCGGGATTCCGCGGCGACTTCGTCCTGCTCTCGATGGGAGCGATCATCATCCTGATCCTCGCCATCGACGTGAAGTTCCGAAAGAATCGCCACCGCCTGCTGGCGTCGACCTATCTCGATCCCGTGGCGTTCGACGCCGGCCCCGTCGAGGGCATGGACGGCCTGATGCCGCACCAGCTCGGCCCCAAGCTGTCGGGCGCGGGCCTGCTCGCCACCGGGAAGCTCGACGGGCCCGAGGACGTGCTCCTCGATGCGGACGGCAATCTCTACTGCGGCAACCGCGATGGCCGCCTGCTCAAGATCGCCGGGCCGGACCACAACGACGTGACCGTGCTGGCCAAGATCGGCGGCCGCCCGCTCGGGCTCGCCTTCGATCGCGAAGGGAGGATTCTCGTCTGCGTGGCCGGCATGGGCCTCGTGCGCGTGACGATGGACGGCGCCGTCGAACTCCTGACCGACCAGACGGAGCGCAGCCTCTTCTCGATCCAGGACGACACCACGATCCGCATGGCGGACGACCTCGACATCGCGCCGGACGGCACGATCTATTTCACCGACGCAAGCAAACGCTACGACATCGAGAACTGGGGTCTGGACCTGCTCGAGGCCCGGCCCAACGGCCGCCTGCTGAGCTACGATCCGCGATCGAAGAAGACGCGCACCGTCTGCGACCGCATGCTCTTCCCCAACGGGGTCTGCCTGACCCATGACGGCAAGCACATTCTGGTCGCCAGCACCTGGGAATGCGCGATCATGATCTTCGATCTCGCCAACCTCGCCGCCGGCCCGCGAACGTTCCTCAAGGGGCTGCCCGGTTACCCGGACAACATCAACAGGGCGTCCGACGGGGGCTACTGGGTGGCGCTCGCGGGCATGCGCAACCCGCTGTTCGACCTGGCGATGCGCTATCCCGGGCTGCGCCGCCGCATGACCCGCCGCGTGCCGCCGACGAACTGGCTGTTCGGCAACCTCAACATCGGCGGCGTGCTCAAGATCGACGGAGGGGGCAGGATCGTCGACGCGCTGTGGGATGCGCCCGACGGGCCGCTCTACATGATCACCTCGATGCGCGAGCACGAGGGCGCGCTCTATCTCGGCGGCGTGACCAACAACAAGATCGGGCGTCTGCCGCTCGACGGCGCCGACTACGCCTGGAACGGTCCGGGCAGCTATTGGGGCAAGGGGTAGATTATGTTCTTCCGGAGGCGTCGGCAGGAACCGCCGGCCATGACGCTCGAAGGCATACTGGGGCCGAACGACCGGCTCGACGAGGCCGACGGCGTCGCCGTCGACGCGCCGGAGGCGGTGTGCGTCGCGCCGGATGGCCGGCTTCTCTTCAGTTCCGGCGACGCCGTCCACGCCCTCGTCCGCTGGGGCGGGAAGCCCGAACCGGTGGCGAAGCTCGGCCGGACCCTCAGCGCACTGACCGTCAGCGAGGGCGGCATGGTCGCGGCGGGACTGGAAGGCGGCGGGTTCGCCGTGTTCGGCCTGGACGGGAAGCCGGTCGAAGGCTGGGCGCTTCCGGCTGGCGTCGTCGCCGTCACCGACTGCGCCTTCCTGTCCGAGGACGAGATCGTCGTCGTCGACAACGGATACGGCGCCGACGAGAGTGTGCTTGCCATCGCCCCGTGGGATGACGTTCCGCGCGGGAAGGCGCTCGCGATCAGCCGGGGCGGCGGGTCGCGCGTGCTCGCCGATCGCCTGCACTGTCCGATGGGCGTCGCGCGCGACGCCTCGGGTGGCCTGCTCCTGTCGCAGCTCGAGCGCGCCAACGTCGTCGACGGCGCGGGACAGGTTCGCCAGTCGGGATACCCTGCCTATCTCGGCCGCATTCGTCGAACCCCCGGCGGCTATCTCGCCGCCTGTCTTTCGCGGCGCGACCCGCTGATCGAGTTCCTGAAGACGGAGCCGGATTTCATTGCCGAGATGAAGGCGACGATCGAGCCGAGGCACTGGCTCTCGCCGCGCGCCAAGCCCGAATTCACCCACGACTTCCCGATCGAGCTCGGCGCGGCGCGCCTGTTCGGCGAGATCAAGCCGTGGGCGCCGTCATTCTCCTATGGCCTGGTGATCGAGCTCGACGAGCAGCTCATGCCGGTCGCATCGGCCCATTCGCGGGCGAACGGCGCAAGGCACGCGATCAGCGACGTCACCGCGTGGAACGGCGACCTCGTCGCGGTGAGCAAGGCGAGCGGCGAGCTTCTGCGATTTGGGGCGGGAGCGGGTGCGTCATGACCGTCCAGCCGATCGTCAGCCTCGAGAACGTCACCAAGACCTATGGCGGCATCGCCGCTCTGGCGAATGCCGACTTCGACCTGGTTCCGGGCGAGATCCACGCGCTCGTCGGCGAGAACGGCGCCGGCAAGTCGACGCTCTGCAAGCTGATAGCCGGGGTGATCGGCCCATCGGACGGCGTGCTCAGGATCGACGGACAGATCGTCACGCTCGCCGCGCCGAAGGATGCGAGCCGGCATGGCATCTCCATGGTCTACCAGGAGACGAGCCTGGTTCCGCAGCTGACCGTCGCGCAGAACATCGTGCTGGGGCGAGAGCGGGTGTTCAACTCGGTCCGCGGGGTCCGCAGCGCCGCGCGCCAGGTGCTCCAGCGGCTGAATTTCAAGGTGGATCCCTCGCAGCTGGCAGGGTCGCTCTCGGCGGCGAAGCGGCAGATGGTGGAGATCGCCCGCGCGGTGCTCAACCAGGCGCGGGTGATCATCCTCGACGAACCGACCGCGGCGCTGACGCCGGAAGAGACCGACCACCTGTTCGACCTGATGCGCACGCTGCGCGGCAGCGGCGTCGCGATGATCTTCATCTCGCATGCGCTGGAGGAGGCGCTCCACCACGCGGACCGGATCACCGTGCTGCGCAACGGCCGCATCACCGCGACCGGGCCGGCGGCCGACTTCGACCGCAACCTCATCATCCGCCACATGATCGGCGACGAGTTGAAGGGCGAGGGCAGGGCGCCGACCGCCAGGCGAACGACGGCTTCCGCGCTGCCCGTGCTGCGCGTCGACAACGTGCGCATGGGCAGCATGGTCAACAACATGTCCTTCTCCGTGTTTCCGGGCGAGATCACCGGCATCGCCGGCCTGATCGGATCGGGCAGGAGCGAGATCGCCAAGGTGATCATGGGTCACACCAAGCGCAACTTCGGCGGCGGCCGCATCTGGCTCGACGGACGCGAGGTCCGCTACAGCCTGCCGGCGCAGGCCGTCGCGGACGGGATCGCCTATGTGAGCGAGGACCGCAAGCTCGACGGCTTCTTCGAAACGCTCAGCGTCGCGGACAATATCGGCCTCGGCTGGCTCGCCAAGTTCGGACGCCGGCGCTTGCTGGCCCCGCTCGCGACGATGCGCTCGCTGGCCAAGGCGCTGGAAGACCGGCTGTCGATCCGGCGCATCGGCGCCGACCAGCCGGTGCTCCATCTCTCCGGGGGCAACCAGCAGAAGGTCGTCATCGCCAAGTCGCTGGTCCAGCAGCCCCGACTGATCATCTTCGACGAACCGACGCGCGGCGTCGACGTCGGGGCGATCGCCGAAATCCGCCAGATCATCCGGGACTTCGCGGCCAGCGGCGCGGGCGTGATCGTCATCTCGTCGTACCTACCCGAGATCCTGGAACTCTCGGACCGCATACTCGTCGCCAAGAGCGGCACCATCGCCGCCGAATTCTCGCGCGCGGAAGCGAGCGCCGAGCGTATCCTGCATGCGGCGATCCACTGAGCCTTCGATGGCCGACGCCGTCGACGGACGCTGGAACCCGACCGGTTGACAGCCAGGCCGTTTATGGAGGGGATTGCGGCCCCAGGTGGAAACAGGTCAATGCAGCAGGCTTCCTTCTCCGCGCTCGTCGATCTCCTCGGCAGGATCGTCGCCGGCGCCGACGATCAGAGCCTGCAGGCCGGCGTCGATGCGGTCGGCGCGGGATCGGTGGATGAACCGGACCCCGCCGCCATGCGGCAGTTCCGCGAATACATCGAGCGGATACAGCGGCTGGTCGAAGGCAGCGTCGGCGCGGAAAAGGCGCTCAACCTCCTGATCGACACCACCCACGACCTTTCCAGCACGCTGAAGATCGAGGACCTGCTGCACACCATCGTCACACGGGCGCGTAGCCTCGTCGGCGCGAACGTCGCCTGGGTGACGATCCTCGACGAGAACAGCGGGCTCTTCCGCACCGTCACGGCCGAGGGATATCTGTCGCCCGCCACGGCCGAGATGAAGAGCCACATCGACTACGGCGCGGTCAGCCTGATCATGAAGTCGAAGAGCTTCTTCGCCACGCAGGACTATCTCAACGACACGCGCTTCAGGCACCTGCCTGAACTCGACCGCGTGTTCCGAACCGAGAGCATCGCGTCGCTCGCCGGCTTCCCCATGCTGGCGGATGGCGACGTGCACGGCTTCCTGTTCGTCGCCGACCGGTACAGCCGCAAGCTCACCGGACGCGAGATATCGGTGCTCGGCTCCTTCGCGCTGCATGCCGGCGTCGCCATGCGCAACGCGAATGCGTTCAGGCAGCTGTCGGAGGCGCTGGACGAGGCGGAACGCAACCGCAGGGCGCTGATCGATCACATCCAGCGCGTCGAGGCGTCCGCCGCCGCCCATGACGAGATGACGTCGCTGCTCGCTTCCGGCGCGGAGCTCCAGCATTTTCTCCAGCAGATGGCCAACCAGATCGGCGGGGCGATCTTCCTCTTCGACGACGCGCTCAAGATCGGCGAGGAGTTCATCTCCGGCGCCTATCGCGGCCGGCTGGCGCACGAACTCAAGTCCGGCGCCGTCGATCCCGCGCTGCTGATCACCGCCAATTCGCAGTCGAAGCACACCGGACGGTCGGTGATCATGATGAACACCGGCGAGGAACTGTGCCGCGCCATCGCGCTGCATGGCGGAACCGGTCCGGCCGGCAGCCTCGTCATCTGCCATCAGGGCGAACTCGACGCGATCGAGATCCGCAACCTCGAGCGAAACGCGGTCGCCCTGTCGATCGCCAAGCTGTGGAACGAGAAGCGCGAGACGGAGAAGCTGATCGCCTCGTCGACGCTGCTGCGCCACCTGGTGCTCGTCACCCCGCCCGATCCGTCGACGATATCGGCGGTCCGGGACCGCCTCGGCCTCGGCGCGGACGAACCGGTGATGCTCTGCCTCGTGGCGCTCTCCGGCCTCGACCGCAACGCGCAGACGGCCGTGATCCGCAAATGCGCGTCCAGCGTCGATCTGCTCGTCGACCTGCTCGACGACACCTACCTGGCGGTCGGTCCGCAGGGCTCGGTCCGCAGCTTCCTCCAGAAGCTGACCGCAAGCCGCAACGGCTGGGAGGCGGGCGGCATCCTTTCCGAGCCGTTTGCCGACATCGCTGCCGCGCCCGGACAGTTCTCGCGCATCAACCAGGCGCTTCAGGTCATCCGCCGCATGACGCGTCTCGACCGCTTCGTGGAGCAGTCCGAGGTGAACCTCTTCGCCAAGATATTCGAGGCGGGCGACGCCTCGCGCATCGCCCGATACATCGAAGAGACGCTGGCGCCGATCCATGCCACCGCGCCGCGGCAGAAGGCGCAGCTGAAGCAGACGCTGCTCAGCTTCTTCGACAACCAGTACAACATCAAGCGTGTGGCCGAGGCGCTCGGACTGCACATCAACACCGTCCGCCAGCGCCTGGACACACTGCGCGAGACGACGGGCGGGTGGGACGATCCGGTGCGGGCGCTCGAACTGCACGTCGCCCTTCGCCTGGATGCGATCACCTCGGGTCCGAACCGGAGCGATCCGCGGCGGCCCGACCAAGCGGATCGTGGGTGACGAATCCCATGATCTCGCCCGACGCGAAGCCGAGCGCCATCGGCCTGACCGCGCCGGGCACCACCGCGACGTCGTAGAGTTCCGTCACGACCCCGTCGATGCGGAACCACTGGACGCAGGCGCCCGTGTCGAGGTCGATCACCTGCACGCCGCACCAGGGCTCCGAATCCGAATCGGCAAGGCGTTGGTCCAGAGCCAGCCCCTCGAAGCGCTGGTGGCGCGGCTTGGACAGGCCGACGAAGGCGTACCGGCCGCAAAAGCCCAGTCCGCGCAGGAAGCCGGGGCAGAAGGCGATCGCGTGGAACCGCCCTTGTGCCTGCGTCGCGCCGGGCTCCACCCAGCCGAGTTCGCCCGTGCCCGAGTTCAGCAGCCACAGCCTTCCGCGATGGAGCCGCGGCGAATGCGGCATCGACAGGCCGCCGGCCACGATTGCGTCGCTCGCCACGTCGATCACCACCCCACCGTCGGCGCGCCGATCGCGCCACCCGTCGATCGTGTCGGAGCGGCTGACCGCCGTGACGTATCGCGGCGCGCCCTCCTCCATAGCGAGGCCGTTGAGGTGGCAGCGGTCTTCCTTGACGATCGCGGAGATGAAGGGCGGCTTCCAGACCGGGGTGAAGCTGTGGCGCGGCGACGGCGTCGCGAGGCAGTTGTAGCCGGTATTGACGAACAGCGTGCGCCCGTCGGCCAGCCGACCAACATCATGGGTATCGAGTTCGCCGGTGACGTGCATCTCGCGTGGCACGTAGCAGGCGTCGTGCAAGCCGTTGATCCGCTGCCCCGGCTCGAGCACGTCGCGGAAGGTGATCAGCTGGAACAGCGTCGCGAGGATGATCGTGCCGGGTTCGGGGACCGCGATTCCCATCGCCTTTCTGAAGAATCGCTCGTGGACCAGCAGGCCGCCGTCGGCGTTCTGGCCGAGCAGGTAGAACTTGCCGGACTGGTAGGACGAGACCGCGAGCGCGATCCCGTTGGCGCCGAGGAAGCCCGGCAGCCCTGCCGACATCGAATAGGTGGCGGCCGGCGGTTGTTGGGCCGCGCCCCCCGCCGCCGGAAATGGATCGCCGTCCGGGGGTATGGCCGTCGGGTTGTCGGGAGACGTCGGCATGGCTTCCCTCTTGCCTGATTCGCATACGCCCGGCGTCGGCCCAGCACAATTGGCGGACACGGACCCCGCGCCTGGGACATGGGCCTGGCGGTGGTCGGCTGGTCGAGAAAGTGGCCTCGGACGACACAATTCAAGGGCTTCTGCCATGTCCCGTCGTCGCCGCCTTCGCCGAAAGGATTGTCGCCAGCATATGGAGAAGATGGGGCTTGCGGCGGCGTTCCCAAGCGCTAGAAGTTGGAGGTTCAGCAACTGGGGGAGTTGCAGATGACGGATCGGGTGGATACCCCGGGCGGGAGGCGACGCCAGCTGGCGGGACGCCGGCTGCTCATGTCCGGCACCGTGCTGGTGAGCGCGTTCGCGCTCTATGGCCGCCGCGCCTATGCGGCCTGCGTCGTGACGACGCCACCCAACGTCTTCGAATGCTCGAACGCTGAAACCGCCCAGCAGACCATCGCGATCGACGACGCCACGGTCACCACCAATCCCGGCTTCAGCGTCAACACGGCGGATCCCTTCGCCGTCACCATCACCGGCAACGGCACGATCTCCTACATCGACCAGAACGGGTCTTCGCTCGAGGCGGCCGACACGGCGCTGGTGCTCGAAGCGCCGACTCCCGCCGGTGGCAGCATCGTCGTCGACACCAATGGAGATCTGACCGGCGGCAATGTCGGCCTCTCGGTCGTGAATGCGGCCTACCTCGGCGCCGGAACGGTGACGATCACGACCCGAGGCGACGTCACCGGCACCGCCGATGCCGGTATATATGCCTTCAACTCCGCCTTGGGCGGCATGGAGATCACCACCGCCGCGGGCACCACCGTCACGGGCGGCAGTCGTGGCATTTACGCCGACAATTCAGGCTCCGGTTCGCTGACGATCACCACCAATGGCGACGTCGAGGGCATCGCGCGGGCCGGCATCTATGCGCTCAACGGGAATTCCGCAACCGACCTCACGGTAGCGACAGGCCCTGGCAGCGCCGTCAGCGGCGACTATTTTGGCGCCCTCGCCATCAATGGCGGTACGGGTATGTTGACCCTGACAGCCAACGGCGACGTCGAGGGCACCCAATTCAATGGCATCGCCGCCCGGAACTATGGCACCAACCTGACCTTGACCACCGGTGCGGGCACGAGCGTCACCGGCGGCTACACGGCGATCGCCGCGTACAACCTGGGCAGCGGCGCGTTGACAATGACCGTCAACGGCGATGTCGACGGCGACCAAGATTTCGGCATCGTCGCGATGAACTACGGCACCGATCTCACGCTGACGACCGGGGTGGGCAGCACGGTGACCGGCGGGCGAACCGGCATCTATGCCATCAACCTCGGCACCGGGCCCCTGGCGATCACCGTCAATGGCGACGTGACCGGCGAGTCCAGCGATGGCATCTACGCTTCCCAGTGCTCCTGTCAGCCGATCGTGATCACCGTCGGCCCGCAGGGCTCGGTGACGAGCAACGGCAGCACGCTCGACCATGTCGGCATCGAGATCGCCGGCGGTCCCGCCAGCGTCATCGTCGCCGGAACCGTGAATGGCAATGCGGGCGGCGCGATCCGCTTCGACCCGTTCGACCCGACGCTCGCCAACCGGCTGGAACTCCGGCCCGGCTTCACGATCAACGGCACCGTCTTCGCCGGCACCGGCGCCGACGACACGCTCGCCTTCGGCGGCACTGGAGCGGGCGTCTTCGACCTCGGCGATATCGATACCGGCGCCGACACGGAACAATACCGCGGTTTCGAGATGTTCGCGGTCGAGGGTGGGGCGTGGAGTTTCACTGGCGCGACTGGCGCTACCTTCGATGTGAACACCGGCGGCGTGCTCGGCGGCAATGGCGCCTTCGGCGGCCTCAACATCAACGCTGGCGGCACGATCGCCCCAGGCAACTCGATCGGCACGATCACCGTGGCGGGCAACGTCGTCTTCAACCCGGGCTCGACCTACGAGGTCGAGGTCGACGCGGCCGGCGCCAGCGACCGGATCGATGCATCCGGCGCGGTGACGATCAACGGCGGCACCCTCGCGGTGCTGCTGCTCGATCCGGCGGCGAGCTACCAGACCGCGCGAACCTACCGCATCATCGACGCGGCCGGCGGCGTCCAGCGCAATGCCGATTTCGACCTGCCGCAACCCTACCTGTTCCTCGACCTCGGCCTGGACTACGGGGCCGGCTATGTCGACCTGACGCTGGCGCGACGCGCCGGTGGGTTCACGAGCGTGGCGCGGACCTACAACCAGTTCCAGGCGGCGACCGGCCTCGGCGGTCTCGCGCAGACGGGCGACGCGCTCGCCGTCTTCAACCAACTGCTTTCTATGACCGACGCCGACGCCGCCCGCCGTGCCCTGGACCTCGCCTCGGGCGAGATCCACGCATCGGGCCAGCACGTCGTCGACCATACCCTTGGAGGGTTCCTGAACGCGCTCGGCGGCCAGGCAAGCGCCGGGATCGGCGCTGGCGGGACCGGCTCGGCCGGCGTCGCGGCCTATGCTCTCTCTCCGCGTTCCGTCGGGTCGGCCGCGATCGACGAACTCACGACCTCCGCCAACGCCGACCGGCGTGTGCGGCAGGCGTGGCTCGCGCCCCTCGGCGGCGGCGGCAGCATCGCGGGCGACGGCAATGCGGCGAGGCTCGACTGGTGGTCGGCCGGCGTCGCCGGCGGCTACAGTCACGCCTTCGACGGCGAGCGCGGGATCGCCGGCTTCGGCATGGGCTATGTCAGGAGCCACGGTGAAATCGACGCGCGCCTCTCCAGCATGGACGTCGACGGTTTCTTCGCCGGCCTCCATGCCGGCTGGGCGCAGGGCTCGTGGGCGTTCTCCGGGTCGCTCGCCTACGGTGCGAGCCGCATCGCAACGGAGCGGCGCATCATCATTGGCGGCATCGACCGCACGGCGGAGGCGACCTACTGGAGCCATGGCGTAGGGGCTTCGGGCGAGGTGGCCTATGGCTTCGACCTCGGCGCCGGCGCGACGCTGTCGCCTTTGGCGACGCTGGACGCGGGCTGGTCGAGCCACGGCGGCTTCGCCGAGACCGGCGCGGGGGCACTTGATCTCGCCGGCGCGACACGCAACCGCGTGCGTCTGGACACGGGGCTGGGCGTCGCGCTCAGGAAGGACTTCGTGACAGAGAGCGGCAAGGTCACCCTCGAAGGCAGGGCGGTCTGGGAGCACGCCTTCGCCAACGTGACGCCAAGCCGCAGCCTCGCCTTCGCCGGCAGTCCCGTAGGCTTCGAGGTGCGCGGTCCGCGTGCGGGACGCGATCGGCTGCGCCTCGGTGCGGGCCTGGCGTTCGAGGTGGACGACGGCTTGACGCTGCGCGCCCGCTATGACGGAGTGTTCTCCGGCAGCCAGCAGAGCCACGACGCGAGCGGCGGCATCAGCGTCAAGTTCTGAAGGTGATCGCTGCCGGGAGGGCGTTTCGATTGGCTGGTGCTGACATCCGTTTTGCTCTTTTCGTCGCGCTGCTGGCGGCCGCGCCTTCGATGGCCGCCGCCCAGACGGGGCTTCCCGGCGGGGCATCCACGCTCAACGAGACGCATGGTGACTGGCAGGTCGCCTGCGCGACGCCGGAGAACGTCGTCCGCTGCACGATTTCGCAGACCCAGGTGACCGGGCAGGACCGCAAACGCCTGCTCGCGGTCGAACTCGCGGCGGCTGAAGGGGGCAAGGCGGCCAATGGCGCGCTGGTGCTTCCGTTCGGTCTCAGGCTCGACGATGGCGTGCGGCTGGCGATCGACGACAAGGCCGAGCCGCCGGTTCTGCGATTCTCGACCTGCGTGCCTGCGGGATGCGTCGTGCCGCTCGCCTTCGACGCCGATGCGGTCAAGCGGCTGTCTGCCGGCACGAAGCTCGGCGTCGCCGCGACCGCGAACGAGGGTGGCCAGGACGTCGCCTTCTCCGTATCCCTGTCAGGGTTCACATCGGCCCTGGCCCGAGCCGCCGAACTGACCCGCGCACAGTAGCGCATCCCTCAGGCGTCTGCCCGCATGGTCTGGCGCTGCGTGCCGAGGCCCTCGATGCCGAGTTCGACCGTGTCGCCGGCCTTGAGGAATCGCGGCGGCTTCATGCCCAAGCCCACGCCGGGCGGCGTGCCCGTCGAGATGATGTCGCCGGGATTGAGGCTCATGAACTGCGACAGGTAGGACACGAGGTGCTTCACCCCGTAGACCATGGTCTTGGTGGAGCCGTCCTGCATGGTTTTGCCATTGACCTTCAGCCACATCTTCAGGTCCTGCGGGTCCTTGACCTCGTCCTTGGTGACCAGCCACGGGCCGATGGGCCCGAAGGTGTCGCAGCTCTTGCCCTTGGTCCACTGGCCCTGCCGCTCGGCCTGGAAGGCGCGCTCCGACACGTCATGCGCGACGCAGTAGCCGGCGACGTAGTCCAGCGCCTCGGCCTCGGTGACGTATTTGGCGGTCCTGCCGATGACGACGCCGAGCTCGACCTCCCAGTCGGTCTTCTTCGAGCCGCGCGGGATCAGCACATCGTCATCCGGGCCGACGATGGCCGAGGTCGCCTTCATGAAGATGATCGGCTCCGAGGGCACGGTGGCGCCGGTCTCGGCCGCGTGGTCGGAATAGTTGAGCCCGATGCAGATGAACTTGCCCGTGCCGGCGACGCATGGGCCGATCCGTGGATTTCCACGAACAACCGGCAGCGAGGCCGGGTCGAGCCTGGCCAGCCGCTTCAGCACCTTCGGGTCGAGCGCCTTGCCGGCGACGTCGTCGATCTCGCCCGACAGGTCGCGGATCCTGCCATCCGCACCCAGCAGACCCGGCTTTTCCCTGCCGGGCTTTCCATAACGCAGAAGCTTCAAGGGGATTCTCCTAATAGGTCGCCCGGCCGCCGGAAAGGTCGAAGACGGCGCCGGTGGTGAAGGAATTCTCGGCCGAAGCGATCCAGCAGATCATCGCCGCCGCCTCGTCGAGTTCGAGGAAGCGCCCGCGCGGAATCTTGGACAGCATGTACTCGATATGCGACGGCGCCTGCTGCATCGCGCCGGGCGTCGCGGCAACCGCCGGCGTCACGCAGTTGACCGCGATGTCCTGGCCGGCGAGTTCCTTGCCGAGGCTCTTGGTCAGCCCGATCACCGCCGCCTTGGAGGTCGAATAGGCCGAGGCGTTGGGATTGCCTTCCTTGCCCGCGATGGAGGCGATGTTGACGATGCGGCCGTAGCCCGCCCCCTGCATGACCGGCACGATCCGCTTGCAGCAATTAAACGTGCCGTTGATGTTGGTCTCCATGACGGCGGCCCACTCGTCTTCGGGATAGTCGACAAGCGTCAAGTTGGGGCCGACAAGTCCGGCATTGTTGATCAGCACGTCGATGCGGCCGAACGCGGCGAGCGTGCTCTCAGTCCCTGCCGCGACGGCGGCCGGGGAGGTGATGTCGACCGTCGCCCCGTGGAGCTGGCGGTCGCCGAAACGGTCAGCAAGCTGCTTGACCGCGCCCGCCAGCACGTCGGCATTGCGGTCCCACAGCGCCACCTTGCAGCCGGAGACGAGCAGGCGTTCCGCGACGGCGAAGCCGATGCCCTGACCGCCGCCGGTGACGATCGCGGCCTGCCCGTTGAAGTCGAGCCCGTTGACGGCCCGTTTGTCCGTTTTCCCCGCCATGAAACGCCTTTCCTCTGACGGCGGCGATGGCCGCCATATTCCCAAAAAAATGCCCGGACGGGGTCGGCTCAGCCGAGCCGGTAGACCCTGTTCGCCGTGCCGTAGAAGATTTCGTGGCGGTCGACGTCCGAAACCTCGCCAACGGCCTTCACCACATTGTCGAAATAGGTCGCGTAGGTGGTCCACAGCTTCTCGATCGGGAAGTTTGACCCGTACATGCAGCGGTTGGCGCCGAAGAGTTCTATGGAGACCGGGATCATCGGCGCCATCAGTTCCGGCGAAGAGCGGTGGTCGAACGTGCCGAGCCCGGTGAACTTCACATAGACGTTCGGGCACTTGGCCAGCGCCGCCATGCCGTCGCGCCAGACGGCGATCGACTGGTCGTCACGCGCGTCGAGCATGCCTGCGTGGTTGAGCACGAAGCTGGTGCCCGAGAACTCGTTGAGCATGTCCACCGCACCCGCAAGCTGGCTGGGGAACAGTTGCAGGTCGAAGGAGAAGCCGCGGTCGGCGAGATGACGCATGCCGCGCCGCCAGTCCTTCTGATCGTACACGTCGGGCGCATCGATATAGGACCATTTCGGATTCTTATGCCAGTGGAGGTGCTGACGAACGCCCTTGACGCGCGGGATCTTCACATAGGCGTCGAGGAGCTTCTCGACGTCCGGCAAGCGCAGGTCGGCGTTGGCGACGACGGCGTTGGGCATGCCCGCGGCGTCGCCGGTGTCGCTCACCCACCTGGCCTCCTCGACGGAGCGGCCATAGTCCCAGTTGGCCTGGAGATAGACCGACTTCACCACGTTGGCGGGAGCAACGTCGGCCTTGAACTCCTCGATCGGGTAGTCGCGCTTCAGCGCCGTGTAGTCACCGAAGATACGCGGCTTGTTCCCGGCCATCCAGGGCAGGTCTGCCTTGCGCCAGATATGGTGGTGTGAATCGATCACCTTGAGCATCGTCTTCTCCTTGGGGGGATTTCTTGGCCCGGCCGGACACCTGACGTCCGGCCGGGCGGCGATCTTGGGAGGACCGCTTCATCTCACTGCGAACAGGCTGATCTCCGGCACGAAGGTGAACAGAAGAAGCATGGCGATGAGTGCGCCGAGGAACGGCATCACTCCGCGTGCGACGACGCCCACCGGAATGCGCGCGACCGAACTCAGCACGAACAGGTTCAACCCGATCGGCGGCGTCACGGCGCCGATCTCGATGTTGATGACCAGCACGATGGCGAAATGGATGGGGTCCACTCCCACCGCCAACACCGAGGGCAGGATCAGCGGCGTGATCACTGTGGTGATCGTGAAGCCGTCGAGGAAACAGCCCAGCACGAGCAGAAGGAGGTTGATCAGGATCAGGAACTGCCACCAGGTCAGTTCGTAGTATTCGAGCAGCGAGACGATGGTGCGCGGGAGGCCCGCGAGCGTGCAGACATGGCCGACGAAGATGGCTCCCGACACGATGAACATGATCGACGCCGTGGACTTCGCGCTCTCCGAGAAGACGAGCGCCAGTTCGGTGACGCCGACGTTGCGGAAGAGGAACAGGACCAGCGCGACGGCGTACACGCAGGCGACCGCCGCGGCTTCGGTCGGCGTGAACAGGCCGGCGAAAATGCCGCCGAGGATGATGACGGGAATGCCCAGGGCGGGAATCGCCTTGAGGAAATGCCTGAACACCACGCCACGTTCAAGCGGCTGCATGTTCGGATCGACCGGGTAGCGCCGGCGCGCGACGTACCAGGTCGTCAGCGTGAGCGCTCCGGCCGTCATCAGACCCGGTACGACCGCCGCCAGGAACAGGTCGCCGACCGACGTGTGCGACAGCGCGCCGTAGAGGACGAGGGAGACGCTGGGGGGGATCAGGATCGCCAGCGTTCCGCCGGCCGCGAGCAATCCGGCGACGAACCCCGCCCCATAGCCGAGGCGGGTCAGCTCGTGCATCATCGTCTTGGCCAGCGCCGCGGCGGCGGCGACCGACGATCCCGTCATCGCCCCGAACGCGGCGCAGCCCAGGCTGGAGCCGATCGCGGCGCCGCCCGGCAGCCGCCGCGTCACGCTCTGGATCAGGCCGAACATCGGCGTCGCGATGCCGCCGCGCACGATGATGTTGCCGGCGAGGATGAAGAAGGGGATGGCGAGCAGCACGAAGCTGTCGAGCGTCGAATAGAGCGACTGCGCCACCTGCGTCAGCGACGACAGATTGAAGACGAAGACCGCGAACAGGCCGGTGAACCACAGGGCGAATCCGATCGGCACGCCGATGAAGAGGAACACCAGCATCATCGCGAGAATCTGCAGCGCGACCATCTCAGCCCTCCCGCTGCAGGGCGGGTTCGGACGCCGCCTTGTGGCCGTAGCCGGCGATCCTCATCGCGATGCGGACCGACATGATCGCAAAGGAAACCGGGATGCACGATTGGGCGACCCACACCGGCAGCGCAAAGCCCGAATGGGCGAAGGAGAGCCCGATCGCCGCCGTATCCCGCACGAGCCTCAGGCCAAGCCAGACCGCCATGAGCGCGAAGGCCAGGCAGGCGATGTCGATCAGCAGCCGAACAACCCGCTGGATGTTCGACGGCAGGGCGTCAAGGACGAACTCCACCCGGATATGCCGATCTTCCGCCGCCACCGCAGCCGCGCCGAAATAGACCATGACGACGAGCAGCACGCGCGAAAGGTCCTCGCTCCAGGTCAGGCTCGTGTTGAAGACCCATCGGGCGACCATCTCCTGGGCGAAGACCCAGAGCGCGGCGGCCATCGCCAGTCCCGCGACCAGCCCGTCGATGTTGCGGCCAAGCCAAGTGATGTAGCGGTGCATGTTCCTCCCCACCCGCGCCGGCCTCCACCGACGCTGCATGTGATGACAGCCGACCATATCGAAACCAATACGTCAAGCTTCAAACCAAGATGTCAAATGAGCCACCGGCGCGCAACCAAAAGACGCCAGGCGGCGTCCCCGGTTTGACTGAATTTCGAGTGGCCAGCCTCGACAGGCGTTCACCGATATCGCGGCCTGGAATCGGAATGATAAAAATTATGTATATATTGCAGTATGATAGGCCGTTATCGCCTTGTGGTCAACATGACGCCGGCACGTCTCCCGCAGCGGACGCCGCCAGGTGGATGATTCGCGAACGGGTTCACGTAAGTCAAAATATTGGTTGACCAAGGATGTGTTTTTTGGTCATCAATGGTTCCGCCAGCGTGGCTGCGGCTTCTCTTCCGTGAGCGGGCGAGGCGGTCGGGCGCCGGAGATACAACCAATCCATCGAGTGGAGGCAGAGGGCAATGAAGGTCGTCAACGTCATGAAAAGGGGTGGCGGTCTCCGCCTCGGCTTCCAGAAGGGCGATTCGATCATCGATGCGCTGGCGGCCGCCCGGGCGCTGGGCGTCGGCCGTCCGGCATGGTTCAAGGACACGATCAGCTTCATCAGTTCGGGCGACGAGGGCCTCGCGGCGGCAAGGAAGATCGTGTCCTCCGCGCCGAAGACGGCGATGACGAAGCGCTCGGCGGTCAAGCTCGGGGCGCCCATCATCCCGTCGACCATCCTCGGCAGCGGCTCGAACTACATCGAGCACAACCAGGAGAAGGCCAACCTGCCGATCAGCGGCAAGGAGGTGGAGTTCTTCGTGATGACCGGCGACTGCGTGATCGGAACCGACGAGCCGATCGTCTACGAACCGAAGCTGACGAAGAAGCTGGACGTGGAAACCGAGCTTGCGATCGTGCTCGGCAAGCCGGGACGCCATATCCCCAAGGAGAAGGCGCTGGAGCATGTGTTCGGCTACACGGTCGTCAACGACGTGTCGGCGCGCGACCTGCAAGTGCGCAAGTCGCCCGAAGGCTTCGTCTGGTATGAGACCGGCCGCGGCAAGTCGTTCGACACGTCCGCTCCGCTCGGCCCCTGCATCGTGACGGCCGACGAGATCGGCGACCCGCAGACCCTCGACCTGAAGACCCGCGTCAACGGCGAACTGCGTCAGAGCACCAATACCCGCAACATGATCTTCACCTGCGCGGACATCATCCATCACTTCTCGATCAGCTTCACGCTGAGGCCGGGCATGATCATCCTCACCGGCACGCCAGGCGGCACGGCCTGGTCGGCCGATCCCGAACTCGGCGGCAAGTGGGGCAACTATCCCGGCCTCGTGCGCGCCGACAGGTACTGCCTGCCGGGTGACGTCGTGGAGAGCGAAGTCGAGAAGATCGGCATCCTGCGCAACGAGATCGTCCATGCCTGAACGGTGGCGCCGGGCGGCATCCGCTTTCCCGACAAGGGAAGCCGCCCGGCGCATCCCGGCCCCCGCAGGTTGGCGCCGTAAGGTTCCCGCGCTCCGGCCAAAGCATAGCCGAAGGCTGTATTGCGGCCTCCGCAGCTTGCACGTAGAGATTCGCGTACTAGATTGGTTCAGACCAATGGGAGCGAATCGTGCCACGAGGCAATGGTAACGACGTCGTCGAGGCGCTGACCGCGGAGATCACGCAATTGATCGAATCGGGTCAGTTGCGGGCGGGAGACCGCCTTCCGACCGAGCGTGATCTGGCCGGTCGATACCAGGCATCGCGCGCCGTCGTGCGGCGGGCGCTGGAATCGCTCGAAAGGAACGGTCGGATCATCCGGCACGTCGGCCGCGGCACCTTCGTCGCCGATCCCGCGCCGCGAGGCGCCAAGCCGCTCGTCGCCTCGCCGACCTCGTCATCCGGGCGGTACGACGTCAGCCCGGCGGATCTCGCGGTGGCGCGGACGCTGTTCGAGCCCGTTTTCACCGAATACGCGGCGATCCATGCGACGATGGCCGATCTGGAGCGGATAAGGGACTATCTGCTGAAGAGCGAGGACGCGCCGGACTCAGCCGGATTCGACTATTGGGACCGCGAGATGCACACGGCGATCGCCGCCGCGGCCCACAACTCCTTCATCATGCTGATCATGGATGCGGTGAACGAGATCCGCAGCTCGGCCGAATGGGGCAAGATCTCCGTGGTGACCGCCACCGAGGCTCGCCGGCAAATCCACTCCCGAGACCACAGGGCCATCGTCGAAGCCCTTTTCGCCCGCGATGCGACCGCCGCGCGCGAAGCCATGCAGCGCCATCTCGACAACGTGACGAGACTGATGCGCGGCGGGTCCGTCTCCGTCACATGATCTAGGCCGTTCCGGGCCGAAAATGCAATTGACCGTTGACCAATTGGTTGCGGTATGGTTGCTTGCCTTCGCAATCAGCGCAACCATTGTTCGGAATGGTTCACCAATCGCCGAACCAAAGGCAAGCCAAGGGAGGATCTAGAGGTGACAAGACTTGAGTTTCTGAAGGCCGCCGCGTTCGGCGCGGCGGCGATGGTGATGGCCGGGAGCGCCGAGGCGCAGTCGGTGAACATCCGCTTCCCTGGCGAGTACTCCAACACGCTGCCGGCGGGACTCGCCAATCTGGAGTTCCAGAAGATCGTCGAAGAGAAGTCGAAGGGCGACATCAAGGTCGAGTTCTTCTTCGACGGCAGCCTCTACAAGGGCACCGACCTGCTGCAGGCGGTGCTGCGCGGCGACGTCGAGATGTCGACGCTGATCTCGCCCTACTGGCCGGCGATCAGCCCGCGCCTCTATATCTTCGAACTGCCCTACGCCTTCCCGAGCATCGATGTGTTCCGCAAGTCGACCGAGGATGCGGACTTCCTGCGCGAAGCCTATGCGGAGGTCGAAGAGAAGGGCGGCGTCGTGCTCGGCGTCCTGCCCAACGAGTATCTCGTTCCCGGCACCAAGAGCCCGATCCGCAAGCCGGACGACTTCAAGGGCCTGCGGCTGCGCAGCCTCGGCACCGTCAATCTGGAGATTCTGAAGAACTGGGGCGCGACGCCGGTCTCATTGACCTTCACCGAGGTGCTGCCGGCGCTCCAGCAGGGACTGATCGAAGGGATGAACGTGCCGATCGAGGTCTACGCGAACCTGAAGCTCTACGACACCCTCAAGGAGGTGAACTACGCGACCTACAGCGCGACCTTCTTCCCGTGGATCGTCAACAAGGCATGGTGGGAAGGGCTGAGCGAGGAGCATCGCACGATCATTCAGGATGCCGTCCGCGAGGTGAACGCCAACCAGTGGGACCGCATCAAGAAGATCAAGGAAGACACGATCGCCGTCCTCGAGGCGAATGGCGTCAACCTGCACGTCCAGACCCCCGAGGAGGCCAAGGAATGGCGGGCCTCGGCTCAGCCGATCTGGGACAAGTACAAGGATGTGGTCGGCGAGGACCTGATCAAGAAGCTGGAGAGCTTCCAGTAACGCCGGCTGGCGTCCATCGAAGCTCGAGGCCCGGTCGAACCCGGGCCTCATTCATGTCGGGGCCTAGAGCAATGTTCGACCAGATTGAACCGGTTCTGTTTCCTCGATGGCGAGACGATCCGGCAGGAGAGACGCGACGGGCGATGGGGTTCCATCGTCCGAGCGGCTCGACGAACCGGGCGCCCGCCAGCGGGAAACCCTCCGGGCCGGGTCAATTCGGGCCAGATCCTTCGGGCTCCGGCTCGGCCGATGCACCACATCGACCGTCGCCGAAGCCCTCGACCCTGGCCCGAATTCCCTCCGGCAGAACGATTCGATCTGGTCGAACATTGCTCTAGAGCGACATCCGACCTGACTGAATCGGGATTCCCAAATCAGCGTTGAGATGATTCAAGCTGGTTGCCGGATTGGAGGCCGGCAGCCATGTCGAAAGCTCTGTCGGTCGATCTTCGGAAGCG
>JBFXAF010000017.1:0-53708 GCA_050184585.1 Rhizobiaceae bacterium
ACCGAGACGTTCGAATACACGATCACCGACGCCGACGGCGACGAGGATACGGCCGAGTTCACCCTGACGATCGACGATACGGGCGTCACGAGCATCTCGGCGACCGATACGCTGGTCGACGAGGACGACCTGCCGAACGGCAACGACGACGACATGGCCGGCGACGACGATCCGGACGCTTCGGGCGCGATCGACTATGCGTTCGGCGCCGACGACGTCGCCAGCGTCGTGCTGTCGACGGCCGGCAACACGACCTCGCTGACGACGCTCTACGACGATCCCATCGACACGATCTGGGTGGGCAATCAGCTCATCGGCTATGTCAGGGACAGCGACCACATCCAGACCGCCAACCAGGTCTTCACCGTCACGGTGACCGGCTTCGACAACGCGCAGGCGACCTACGAGGTCAACCTGCTGCAGCCTGTGAAGCATCCCGACCAGGATGATTCGGGCACCGGCGACGAAGAGACCGCATTCGAGGATAATCTATCCATCGACGTGACCGCCACGGTCACGGATGCCGACGGCAGCGAGGCGACCGTCGACTTCACCGTCGAGATCGACGACGACATTCCGGTCGTCGAGGCGCTGCCGGTTGAGTTCGAGTTCCAGCCGATCGCCAACACGATCGAGCGCGACGGCAACCGGCTCTACCAGGACGCCAAGGGAGAGGACGGCTTCGATATTCTGCTGACCGGCATGTCCGGCGCATCGGATGTGAACGTCAACCCGACCGATACCGGTGAAGGCATCCACGTCGGGTCAGGCCCCGGCATCGCGGTCGGCGAACGGCTGAGGCTCGACTTCGTCAAGAACCTGGCGGTGACGGGCAATCCGACCAATACCTTCACCGCCGACGAGCACTATTCGACAGAGCAGGTCTCCTTCGACGTGCCCTTCGTCATGGGCGGCGGCGAAGCCGTGATGTTCATCCAACTTTACGATGTCGATGCCGGCGAAGACAATTCGAACGACACGGCTAACTTCAATGACGACCCGACGGTCGAAATCGCCGACATCCAGGTGAGCGCGGGTACCCCGACCATCGAAGCGTACCATGTCGGCGGCGTTATCGTCGGCTATGTCGTGTCGGGCGTGCCGCAGGGCGCGACGATCACCGTCACCGGCACCGAAGCCTTCGAGCGGGTGGCGATCCAGAACTTCAACGGCACGCCGTTCAACAACGGTACATCCGTCGTGTCGCGCAGCGGCGCGGCGAACTTCGGCATCGATTCACCGACTGCGTATCAGTCCGTTCCGGCATCGCTGACTGTCCTCCACGACGAGACGGCAGGCGAGCAGGCGCAGTCCGACGACTCGGCCGGTCCGATTCCGACAGTGCTCGCCGACGCCATCGCGACCGACGGCGGCCTGACGGAAATCGGCAGGGCAAGGTCCGAAGGGTCGCTCGGCATCCTGTTCGACGTCTCGATGGGCGCCGACCGGCAAGGCTCCAGAGCCTACGAACTGGTCAAGGCCGACGGCGGCGCCTTCGACGGCGAGGACAGCGGCCTCGACACGCTCGGCGGCGACGACATCAAGCTCTACAGCGACGGCAACATCGTATGGGGCGTCGCCGGCGACGACCTCGATACGGGCACCCGCGTCTTCGCCGCGCATGTCGGCGTGGACGGCAAGATGCATGTCGTGCAGTTCGAGCCCATCGCGCATGGCGACGATGGCGCTTCGGACGACGTCGAATCGACGCTGCCCGGCCTGATCCACGTCAAGCTCACCGCGACCGACGCGGACGGCGACGCCGCCTCGGCCGTGTCGGAGACGCCGATCCAGCTCTCCTTCCGCGACGACGGCCCGGTGGCGCTGGCCGACACAGGCGGAACATCGGAGGGCGGAACACTCGTCGTCGACGCCGAGGGCGGCGTGCTGTCCAACGACACGGAGGGCACTGACGGCGCCGAGATATCGGGCGTGCGCGCGGCCAATGGCGACACATCGAACCCGGCGAGCGGGAGCGTCGGCGTGGCGATCCAGGGCGCCTATGGCTGGCTGACCCTGAACGCCGACGGGTCCTACACCTATGTCGCGGACCAGAACTCGACCACGACGGGCGTGGAAGACGTCTTCGTCTACACGATCACCGACGGCGACGGCGACACTTCCACCACCACGCTGACGATCGACGTGGCCGACGTGACGCTGGCGCCGCAGGACGCATCGAACCAGGTCTCCGAAGCCGCGCTCGACGGCGTGGCCGACGATCGCGACGATCCGGCTCCGGACGATCTCGCGCCGGGAACGGTCGACGGTTCCGATGCCCAGACCGACGGCGAGAC
This sequence comes from Rhizobiaceae bacterium, assembly GCA_050184585.1. Lineage (GTDB taxonomy): Bacteria > Pseudomonadota > Alphaproteobacteria > Rhizobiales > Rhizobiaceae > JBFXAF01. Next base: position 2,298 of record JBFXAF010000017.1, read on the forward strand.
GGTCGCCGGGCAAGCCGCCATCGGCACCGGCGTGACGGTTTCCCACATCCAGGGCGCGACGGGCGACGATGTCGACGACACGGGTCCGGTGACGATCAGCGGCCAGTACGGCGAGCTGCGCATCGATCATCTCGGCAACTACGTCTACACGCTGACCTCGCCCGCCGATCATTCGGGCGGGCCGGTGAGCGACGACTTCACCTACGAAGTGACGGACGCCTTCGGGAATACGGCGACGGCGACGATCTCGATCGAGATCACGGATGACGGCGTGCTGGCCCGCGACGACACCGGCGACGTGAACGAGGGACGGACGCTGTCGGTCGACGCCGCCAGCGGTGTGCTGGCCAATGACGGAGAGAGCGCGGACGCGCCGAGCGTGGTCTCGCACATCGTGGCGCTACACGGCGGCGCCGAGCTAGAAGTCGTGGTCAGCGCGACGGTCTTCGGTCAGTACGGCATGCTGACGATCCGGCCGGACGGCTCGTATACCTATATCGCCAACCCGAACCTGGACAATCAGGCGGGCCTTCTCGATGAGTTCAGCTATACGGTGACGGACGCCGACGGCACCGAGTCCAATGCGTTCCTGACCATCACCGTCAATGACGGCATACCGGCCGCCGACGCCGCCCCCGTCACGCTGGAACTCGACGAGGCGGCAATCGATGCCAGCGGCACGGAACCGGCGAGCGATGCCGAGACCGACGCGACGCCCGCGCTCTCCTTCATCGCCGGCGACGACGCGCTGGTCGCGTTCGCCTTCGCGAGCGACGTCTCGGGGCTCGAGACCGACTTCGACGGCGACGGCAACCAGGACGTCTGGTGGCAGCGCGACGCCAACGGCAGCGAAGTCCGCGGCTATCTCGACGCCGCCATGACCGATCAGGCGGTCGAACTCACCCTTTCGGCTCCCGGGTCGATCGGGCAGTATACGGTGGGCGACGTCACGGTGACGGCGACGATCCTGAAGGCGCTGCCGCATCCGGACGGGCTGGACGACCAAGTGACGCCGCTCGGCTCGGTGACGGTCGAGGCGACCGACACCGACGGCGACGTGGCCCGCGGCGTGGTCAGCATCAACGTCAAGGACGACACGCCGACGGCCAATCCGGACGGGGCGGAACTCGGCTCGCAGCGCACGATCCGCGTCGGCGCGGACGCAGGCGTGCTCGCCAACGACGAAGGCGGCGCGGACGGCCTGCCGGGCGCACCGGACATGACGCCCGACGGCGGCGACGAGATCGTCGTCTCCGACACCGACGGACTGGCGCAGACCGCGCCGGTCGTGACGGCGCTGCCCGATGGCGGCTATGTCGTTATCTGGGAGAGCCGGGCGGAGGGCTTCGGCACCCCGCCGAGGAGCGTCGTCGGCCAGCGCTATGACACCGACGGCAACACGGTCGGCACGCAGTTCACCGTCAGCTCGGCGACATCGACGAACTCCATGAACCCGTCGGTGGCGGCGCTCGCCGATGGCGGTTTTGTCGTTACCTGGAACCGCAGTTTCGGGGCGCCGGATGGCGAAGAACTGTTCGCCCGCGTCTATGAATCCAACGGCACGCCCGGAGCGGAGATCGAGGTCAATACGACAACAGCCGGCAATCAGCTCCTGTCGTCGGTGATCGGCCTTCCCGACGGGGATTTCCTGGTGGTGTGGGATACCGACCTCGGCGGCGGCAACCGGGAGATCATGGCGCGCCGCTTCAACGCCGACGGCTCGCCTGAGGGCGGCGAGTTCCAAGTCAACGACACCCTCGCGGGCATCGACAGCAACGTCGTCGCCGCGACGCTCGAAGACGGAAGCTACGTGATCGCCTGGTCGTCCGCGCAGGGCGACCCTGACGGCTACGGCGTCAGGGCCCGCCATTTCAGCGCTGACGGCACGCCGACAGGCGTGGAGTTCGTCGTCAATACGACGACGGCGGAGGAACAGAGTGTGCCGTCGATCGCGGCGCTGGCGGACGGCGGCTTCGTCGTCGCCTGGCGCATCGAACTCGGCGGCGCCGATTTCGACATTCGCGCCCAGCGCTTCGCGGCCGACGGCACCCCAGTGGACGGCGAGATTTCGGTCAATGTGCCGAACACGTTCCCGTTCCAGCAGAATCCCAATGTCACCGGCCTCGCCGATGGCGGCTTCGTTGTGACCTGGGAATCGTCAAACGAGGACGGCAACTCCTACGGCGTGTTCGGACAGCGCTTCGACGCCGGCGGCCAGCCGGTCGGCGAACAGTTCCAGTTGAACACGACGACCGCCGGCAGCCAGATGCAGAACGGCGGCTCGCCGTCGATCGTCGAACTGGCGGACGGGTCGATCGCCGTCGTCTGGTCGAGCCAGCCGGCCGTCACGGCGAACTCGGAAGCGCACATCGTCTCGCGGATCTTCGACATGCCGCGTCCGCCGGTCGTCACCGGCGTCGAGGCCGGCGACGACGATTCGGCGCCTGTGACCGGGGGTGTCGGAGAGGTGATCCAGGGCCAGTACGGCAAGCTGATCCTCCATGCCGACGGCTCCTACAGCTATACGCGCGACGGCAATACGCCCGGCGGCGTCGAGGATGTGTTCGTCTACACGATCCGCGACAATGACGGCGACCCGTCGACCGCGACGCTCACGGTGACGCTCGACGACGAGACGCCGTCGGTCACGGTTCCGGCGACGGACGGGCCGACCACGACGGTGGACGAAGCGGCGCTTGGTGTGCGCTCCGGCGAGCCCGCAGGCTCGGATTCCGCCTCCGACGACGAGACGGCCGAAGGCACGATCGGCTTCACCTCGCCGGACGGCGTCGGCGCGATCACCATCGGCACGACGACCTTCGACAATCCCGGCGAACTGACGACGCTCGCCGCGGCGACGCCGGGCGCGCCAGTTCCGGTGAATGATGATGACACCGGCACGCTATGGGTCATCGGCTACGAATACGACGAGGCGACCGGCCAGGGCACGATCGCGTATCGCTATACGCTCAAGGACAACACGTCCGGCGATCCGAGCAGCGTCGCCTTCCCGGTCGTCGTGACCGACCTCGACGGCGAGAGCGCGCCGGCGAGCAGTCTCACGATCGCGATCAACGACGACGCGCCGACCGCCAATGAGGACACGATACTTGCCGTGACCGACGCGGACGGCGCGACGGCGGGCGCAAACCTGCTCGACAACGACGTACAGGGCGCCGACGGTGCGACGCTGACCCATGTCAACCTCGGCAGCGGCTGGCAGGCGATCAGCGGCGCGCCGATTGTCGTGGCCGATGTCGGAACCTTCACATTCGCGGCCAATGGCGAGTGGACGTTCGACCCCGATCCCGCGGCGGGCGGCCAGACCGTCACCTTCTCCTACCGCATTACCGACGGTGACGGCGATCCGTCGGAGGCGGAACAGGACATCGCCATCCAGGAAGCAGGGTCCGACTTCACGGTCACCGGCAGCGTGACCGGCAAGGTCGAGGAAGAGCATATCGATTCGGCCCAGGCGCAGGGCAACGACGACACCACGTCGGAATCGACCGATCCGAACGAGGACGAAGACGTTCCGGGCGATCTCGACAACACCACCGACGTTCAGGTCGGCGACTTCTCCGGACTGGCGGTGACCGGCGCGGACGGCGCGCTGAGCTACAGCGTCGCGCCCGTCACCACCGGGATGGCGGTGATGAAGTCGGACGGCACGCCGCTGACCTCGCATGGCCAGCAGGTGGTCTACGCCAAGAGCGGGGACACTCTGATCGGCTATGTGGAAGGCTCCGGCACCGGCTTCAACGAGGCGACCGACCGCAAGGTGTTCACGCTCGAAGTCAACGAGCCGGCCGACGGCCAGTGGACCTTCACGCAGTTCGACAATGTCGACCACCACACGGTCGGCAGCGCCGACGATGTCGAGGACATCATCGGCATCGATCTCGGCGGGCGCGTGCGCGTGGCCGACCAGGGTGGCAACGCGACGACGATCGCCGAATTCGACGTCAACGTGATCGACGACACGCCGGCGGCGACGCCGGTGGAGGTGGGCGTGCCGGCCGGCGGCAAGGACACCAACATCATGCTGATCCTCGATATGTCGGGGAGCATGGACCAGGGCTCGAAGCTCGCACAGACCAAGGCGGCCGCCGTCGCGCTCATCAACGCCTATGACGAACTCGGCGATGTGAAGGTCAACATTGTCCTGATGCGCAACGGCGATGCGATCAGAAGCCCGATCCGCTGGAACAGCGGCCAGGAGGCGATAGACTACATCAACAGCACGCAGCAGCCTCCCGACGGCCTGCCCAACCCCTTCGGCGAAACCAACTACACGGCCGGCACGCAGCGGGCGATGGAAGCGTGGGATCACGTGCAGAACGAGCCGAAGATCGACGGCGCGGAAACCGTTTCCTACTTCATCTCCGACGGAAACCCCACAACCGGCGGCTGGGGCGATCCGCAGGAAGCAGCGTGGACGGAGTTCCTCAACGACAACGACATCCTGTCCTATGCGTTGGGCATCGGCGACGCCGGCCTCGCCAACCTCAACCGCGTCGCCTATGACGGCCGCGGCGACGGCGAGGACATCAACGGCATCCGCGTCAACAACCTGAACCAGCTGACCGACGCGCTGGTCGGCACCGTTTCCAGCGTGCAGGGCAACCTGCTCGTCGACGAGAGCGGCCCTACTCCGGTCTACCGGCCGGGCGCGGATGGCGGGCACGTCGAGTCGATCAAGGTCGGCGACGTCACCTATACCTTCGACGACACGGCCAACACGATCGCGGAAACCGGCACGCCACCACCGGGCTATGTCGACCACGGCACATGGGCCGAGATCCCGACGCCCGAGGGCGGCACGCTGACCTTCTTCTTCGAGGCGTTCGGCACCAACGAAGCCGGCTCCTGGAGCTACATCGCGCCGACGCAGGCCGGCGTGCAGGAGGTCTTCGAATACACGCTGGTCGACGGCGACGGCGACAGGTCCACATCGACGCTGACGATTGACGTCACCGAATCGAACCAGCCGCCGCAGGGCACGGACAGCACGCTCGCCATCAACGAGGACGCCGCCCCGGTGGCGCTGACGGCCGCCAATTTCGGCTTCAGCGATCCGAACAACAGCCCGGCCGACGATTTCCACAGCGTCAGGATCATGGGGCTGACCGGGGGCGGCACGCTGTTCCTCGGCACGACTCCGATCCCCGACTTCCCCGTCGACGTGACGGCGCAGCAGATCGCTAACGGCGATCTCACCTATCAGCCGGCGGCGAACGGCAACGGCGCGGGCTACGCGACAGTCTCGTTCCGCGTCATCGACGACGGCGGCACCGACGACGGCGGGCTGGACACCGACCCGACGCCGAACAAGCTGACGATCGACGTGACGCCCGTCAACGACGCGCCGCAGATCGCCGGCCTCGGCGACGCGCCGCTTGCCTACACCGAAGACCAGACCGCGCAGCGCATCGACACCGCCGTCACGGTGACGGACATCGACTCGACGAACATGAACGGCGGCAGCCTGACCGTCGCGGTCACCGGCAATCCGTCGACGGACGACGTGCTGTCTATCGTGGGCAACGGCAGCGGCGGCAACCAGATCTCGGTCAACGGCAACAACATCCGTTTCGGCGGCACCGCCGCCGCCAACAATATCGCGACCTTCACCGGTGGGACCAATGGCGACCCGCTTGTGATCACCTTCAACAGCAACAACGCTACGCCGGCGGCGGTCGACCGCGTCATCGAGAGCATCGGCTATTCGAATACGTCCAACGACCCGAGCACGGCGCAGCGCACCTTGACCTACACGCTGAACGACGGCGACGGGACCGCCAATGGCGGTCAGGACACGGTGATCGGCACCGCCACGGTGAACGTGACGGCGCGCAACGACGCGCCGACGCTGGACAACGGTGCGTCGCCGGCGCTCGCTCCGGTTCTGGAAGACGCGGCTGCGCCGGTGAACGCCGTCGGCACGCTGGTGTCGGACCTCGTCGACCCGGCGGGCGGCGGCGGGGTGAACAATGTGACGGACCCGGACGGGCCCGGTGTCGGCATCGCGCTGACCGGAAAGACCGGCAGCGGAACGTGGTGGTACTCGCTCGACGATGGCGCCAGCTGGACCGACGTCGGCACAGTCACGAACGCCAGCGCACTGCTGCTGCCGGACGACGCGCGGCTCTATTTCCAGCCGAGCGCCAACGCCACGGGAGCCGCCTCCATCACCTTCCGCGCGTGGGATGAATCGGGAGCCGGCGTGGCCGGCACGAAGGTCAGCACGGCGACGAATGGCGACACAACGCCGTTCTCCAGCACGACCGACACGGTCAGCCTGACTGTGACGCCGGTCAACGACGCGCCGACGATCGGAGACCTTGGCGACGCACCGATCACCTACACGGAGAACGCAGCCGCAACGCGCATCGACACCGCCGTCGCGGTGGCGGACATCGACTCGACCAACATGAACGGCGGCTCGCTGACCGTGGCCGTAACCGGCAACGGCACACCGGAAGACGTCCTGTCGGTCGTCGGCAACGGCAGTGGCGCGAACACCATCCACGTCGCCAATGTCGGCGGCATCAACTACATCCGTCTCGGCACCAACAACGTCGCGGGCAACAACATCGCCACCTTCACCGGCGGCACGAATGGCGATCCGCTCGTGATCACCTTCATCAACGACAACGCGACCGTCGCCGCCGTCGACCGCGTGGTCGAGAGCATCGCCTTCTCCAACACGTCCGACAACCCGAGCACGGCGCAGCGCACCGTGACCTACACGCTGGTGGACGGCGACGGGACGGCGAACGGCGGCGCCGACACCGCGACCGCCACGGCGACGGTCACCGTCAACGCCAGCAACGACGCGCCGTTGGTGAGCGGCCTGTCTGTCACCGAGTCGGGCATCAGCTTCATCGTCGATGACCCGGACAGCACCGACCTGACCGTTCAAGGGCCGCTCGCGGCCGGCTTCGGCAGTCCGACGTTTGCGAACGGGCCGGTCACGCTGACGCCGGTACCGCAGCCATCGGCCATATCCGGCACGCTTTTCGTGACGGATGGCGCGGCTTCGTCCTCGGTGATCGTGAACCTGGTTATGATCGGCACCGATGGCGCCGACGGGCTCGGCGCAGGCGCCGCCTCGACCGCGATCTACGGATTCGGTGGCGACGACACGCTGACCGGAGGAGCGGCGAACGACTGGATCTTCGGTGGCACCGGAAACGACACGATCACCGGCGGCGGCGGTGCGGACCAGTTGTACGGTGGAGCCGACGACGACACGTTCAACATCGGCGGCACGGGGCAGTTCGCGTCGGGCGAGGTGATCAACGGCGGTGACGGCACCGACACGATCGCGATCACGTCGACATCCAACAACGCAACCTACAACTTCACGATCGGGACGATCGAGAATATCGAGAACCTCACGGCACTCGGTAACAACCAGATCGTGCAGCTCACCGCGGCGCAGTGGGCCGGTCTGAACGATATCGACCTCGGCGGCGGCAGCGACACGCTGGACGTGAACGTGACCGGCAGCCAGGATGTCTCCCTGCTCGGAATCACGAACCTGACCGGCGTGGAATCACGCGGCATGTCTGGCTCGGGGGGCGACGATACGCTCACGCTGACGACGGCCCAGCTCAATGCCTTCATCACGGGCGGCACGACGGTCGGCATCAACCTGGCCGGCGGAAGCGACACCGTCACATTGGCCGACGGCGGATCGGTCGACCTGACATCCGTGGCGTTCAACAGCGTCGAGCGGCTTACCGGCGCACCGGGCGGAAACAGCACGGTCAGCATGACGACCGATCAGTGGGACAATTTCACGGAGATCGACCTCGGCGACGGCGCGGACACGCTCAACGTCGTCGCGAGCGCCGCCAGCGTCAACATCACGGGCCTGTCGTCGCCAACGATGAACGGAATCGAGAACCGCAATCTCGTCGTCTCCAATACGGGTGTGGTGAACCACACCGTGACGATGACGGCGCAGCAGTGGACGGGCTTCACAAGCATCGATCTTGCCGGCGGAGCGGGGGATATTCTCAATGTCACCACCAGCGGCACGGTCGACATCTCGTCGGCCGGCACGCCCTCGCATGCCGCCATCGAGACCCGCAACCTCACGGGCTCGACCAACGCCGACACCGTGACGCTTTCCGCCACCCAGTTCGCGTCGTTCACCTCGATCGGGCTCGGCGGTAACACCAGCGACGTCCTGAACGTGGTTGTGGCAGGACCGACCGACATTTCGGGCCTCACCTCGCCGACGGTTCTCGCCGACGTCGACTCGCGAAACCTGGTGGGCAGCGGCGGCGACGACACCGTGACGATGACGGCGGAGCAGCTGTCGACCTTCACCAGCAGCGGTAACCGCTCGATCAACCTCGGCGGCGGCACCGACACGCTGATCCTGACGACGGCGATCACGGGCACGTTCGGCAACTTCGCCGCCTCGACCTTCTCCGGCGTCGAGCACATCGCGGTGACGACCGGCAGCGTGGCCGACAACATCACGCTGACGGCGCAGCAGTGGGCGAACCTCGACAGCATCGACCTCGGCAATGGCGCCAACACGGTCACCGTGCAACTGGGCGGCCCCGCGGGGGACATATCGGGACTCGGCCTGCCGGCGATTTCGAACGTCAACAGCGTGGAGCTGAACGGCACGACCGGCAACGACTCGATCACGCTGACGGGCGAACAGCTGAACGCCTTCACGTCGATCGCGCTGAGCTCCGGGACCGACACGATCAGCATCACGTCGACCTCGGCCGGCCTGAACGGGATGAGCGACGGCAACTTGAGCGGTGTCGAAACCATCTCGGCCTCGACAGCCGCCGCAGGCGTCACGATCGACCTGTCCAGCCAGTCGGCCGAGGGCTTTGTTGTCACCGGCAGCAACTTCGCCGATACGCTGATCGGTGGAGCGAAGGTAGACTTCATCACCGGCGGCGAGGGCAATGACTTCCTCTATGGCGGCGGCGAAGATGACCGATATCTGTTCCGGTTCACCGGCGACGGTCACGATACGATCGACGAGACGACCGGCGGCGGCAACAACGATACAATCAGCATCGCGGCCTCGGGTCAGGCTTTTTCCGAATTCGACTTCGAGCGTGTCGACATTGATGCCGACGGGGCCGACGACCTTCGGATCCGCTACAATGGGCAGACCATCACGGTGGTAAACCAGTATGACGGGGCGCCGATCAAGTTCCTTACGATTTCAGGTGGCGGCAGTTTCCACGGCTACACGTCGCCGTCCACCTCCTACGCTTTCGTGTCGACCGGCCTTGAGGGCACCGCCGGCGAAGACCTCATCGTCGGGACCAGCGCCGGGGGCACGTTGAACGGGCTCGGCAGCAACGACCTGCTCTTCGGGGGCAGCGCCGTCGACACGCTGAACGGCGGCGACGGAAACGATCTGCTCGTCGGCGGCGCCGGAAACGATACGCTCAACGGCGGCAACAATGGCGACACGCTGGTCGGCGGCGCCGACGACGACACGATGACCGGCGGCGCCGGCCTCGACAGGTTCGTCGTCGACGCGGGCATCGACACGATCACCGACCTGGGTACCACCGGATCCGGCCAGGAAGTCCTGGTCGTCTCGGCCGGAGCGACGGCGAACGCGACGGTGACGTCGGGCTGGACGGCGGGCGCGGAGACGGTGAACAACGGGACCGCCTCGCTGACCTCGGACGGCTTCGCCATGAGTGTCTTGGCCGCCGGCGGCAGCGCCGGGTGGTCGCTGACCAACAGCAGCACGTCGATCGCGGCCAACCTCACTGGTTCCGCCAGGGCGGATACGCTCACGACCGCGGGCGGGGGAGGCACGATCGATGCGGGGCTGGGCGGCGATACCGTCGTGATCAATGCCGGCACGGCCACGCGCAACTGGACCGTCAACCTCGGCGTCGACTCCAGCGCGGACAAGGTCGTGTTCAACCATGCCGATGTCGGCATCGGTCATAACACCCTGGCGACGGTCAACCAGTTCAACGTCAGCCACGACAAGGTGGCGATTGCGCTGGCGGGGACGAGCATCACCGACGGCGGGTTCCAGACCATCGACAGCACCGGCGGCACCGCGATCCTCGCTGGGACCGAGGTCATCGAGCTGCACCACACGGACTTCACCAGCGGCAGCTTGACGGCCGATGGCGACAACGGCGCCATCGAAACGGAGATCGCCGATGCAATTGGCGCGGTCGGAGAGGGGACGTACACGGTCATCGTTTACACCGGCCCGAATACCTCCAATGCGGACGCCGGCATCTACACGATGACCGTGCAAGCCGGCGGCAGCGCCAACCTGACCACCGGGCAGTTCACGATCGAACATGTGATGACCCTGGACAATGTCGGCTTCGGCAATCTCGGCGCCGGCAATTTCGCCGTCGCCGCCGACCCGATCATCCTCGACCTCGACGGCAACGGGGTGACCTTCGCCTCGCTCGAGGACGGCGTCGCCTTCGACCTCGACGCCGACGGGACCAAAGACAAGGTCGCCTGGAACTCGTCGCGCGACGGCATGCTGGCCATGGATCTGAACGGCGACGGCGCGATCGACGACGGCAGGGAACTGTTCACGCCTAATTTCAACGGCGGCAGCTTCGCCACCGGCGGCGAGGCGCTCGCCTCGCTCGACGGCAATGGCGACGGCGTCATCGACCAGAACGACGAGGCCTATGGCAGGCTCTCGGTCTGGCAGGACCTGAACGGCGACGGCGTCACCGACGAGGGCGAGCTGAAGAGCCTTGCCGACCACGGCATCGCCAGCATCTCGGTGGAGACATCGCAAGCCGACGAGGTGATCGACGGCCAAGCAGTGATCGGCGAAGGCAGCTTCACCCGCACCGACGGCTCGACGGGCGAGTACATCGAGGTCGAACTCGACGCCGTATCCGGCGCTGGCGAGGAAGCCGAGACGTTGACGTCCGACGTGCCCGGCGACGAAGACGATGCCGATGCGCAGGGCGACGACGAGGAGACGCAGGCCGGTGACGCCGCGGAGCAGGCCGACGACGCCGCGCCGCAGCAGAACTCGATGACCGGCGACGACGGCGAGAACATCATCGCCGGCGGGCTCGGCGCGCACCTGCTGACCGGCACTTCAGGCGCGGACACCTTCCGTGTGTTCGACGCAGGCCTGACCGCCAAGGACATCATCGCCGACTACAGCTTCACGCAAGGGGACACGATCGATCTCGGAGGCGTGCTCACGGCCGCATTCGGCAATGATGCGGATCGGGTGCGGCTGACGCAGGACGGCAGCGACGTGACCCTGCAGGTCGACATCACCGGCGCCGGCGCATGGGCGGATGTGGCGACGCTGCCGGGCTACGGCACGCCCGGAGCCGACCCGGTGCGGGTGCTGTTCGACGGCGACAACGAAACGACCTACAGTGTCTGAGTCGGCTTTGCGGAACGGCGAGAGCGGGCGATGAACGAGCCAACGGCGAAGAATGCGTCACAGGCGGACGCGGAGATCGACCTCGCGTCGGTCCTGGCCGGGCAGGAACTCGATCTTCCGATCGCGCCCGCCCAGGCGCCAGCGGGCGAGATGATCGAACTCGCCGGCCTGTGGTCGCAGATGGTCTTTTCCGACGACGGGTCGCTCGACGCGCTGCTCGGCGCGACGGCTGTCGCACCGTCTCCATCGACCGGGATCGCGGAGACTGGCGCGTTCGCCGTATGGACGTTCGATCCGCTGCCCGAGCCTTCGACGGACTACTGAGCCCGAAGGTCAGTCGGCGCGCACGCCTTCACCCGGCGCGATCGCGACAAGGTCGTTCAGCGCACGGGCGGCCACGAGCGACGGCTTCCGTATCCCGTGGATCCAGGCGCGGTCCGCGCTCAGCGAATAGAGCGGCTGATAGTCGGGGCGCGACACGTCCCGGTAGGCCTCGTCGCGCATGTTGTCGAGAATGTAGTTGCCGCTGGTCGTGGCGACCGACAGGACCGCATGGAAGGCGCGGTTGCCGTGATCATAAAGCACGACGACCGACATGCTGCGCTCCGGTACGCCGGCGCGGATCAGCGCGGCCATCTTGATGATGGCATAGTCCTCGCAATCGCCGCGGCCACGGCCGATGATCTCGCCGATCGTCGCCCAATAGTCGCGCTGACGGTAGTTGCGGCTGTCCGGCGTATAGGTGATGGCTGCGTTGAGCCTGCGGTTGACGTGGTCGAGCCGCGCGACGAAGCGCATGGGCTTCACCTCGGCCGCCAGCGCCGACAATGTCGTCTCGGCCTTCGGACAGCCGAATCCCTCGCAGCCGGAGAGGCTGGCGCGAACGCGTTCCCAGCGGCGGGCCGCGGGGAAGGCGGCGATGCGGAACTTGACGGAACCGAACTCGCCGGCCGGCTGGGCCGAGCGGAGCCCGGCGTCCTTGCGCGAGATCGCGCCGGTGCGGATCGTCGCGTCCGGCAGCATGTCGTCGACGAAAGGCGACCAGATGCGCGGTTCGATCAGGGCGACGGGCGAGCGTTGCGCCGGCGAGGCCAGCCCGGCGACGCCGGAAAGCGGCACGCCGCCCAGAAACATCTCGGACGTCCCGGAAGCCGGTGATGCCTGACCAGACGTCGACAGTATTGCTGAAAACAATACTCCGCAAATCAGTGGAAAAATAAGCGCGCCGAACATTTCTTCGCCTGCCCCGTTCGAAGCAGACGATAGGATAAACAGTCAAAGAAACAGCAAAGACTGTTGGCTTATTATCAATGAAGGAAATAGATCAAATTTTATTCTTAAGCCGCATTCTCACCAGGCGGCGCGATAGATCGCCAGCGCGTCGGCATGGGCCAGCGGACGCGGATTGTTGACCAGAAGCCGCGTCTGCTTCATCGCGTCGGCGGCGAGCAGGCCGATGGCGTCCTCGGGGATGCCCACGTCGCGCAGCCGCGGGGAGAGCCCGCAACGCAGCGAAAGCCCGGCAACCGCCTCGGCGAAGGCCGGGCCGCGCGCCTGCCTGCCGATTTCCGCGAGTTCCGGAAAGACGATGGGGGCGATGTCGGCATAGGCCTCGCCGGCCGTCTCGGCATTGAAACGGAGCACATGCGGCAGCACCAGCGCGTTTGAGAGCCCGTGCGGCACATGGAAATGGCCGCCGACCGGATAGGCGAGCGCATGGACGGCGGCGACCGGCGAATTGGCGAAGGCCTGTCCGGCCAGCATCGAGCCGAGCAGCATGTCGGCCCGCGCCGCGCGGTCCGAGCCTTCGTGGACGGCGCGCTCGATGGCGCCGCCCATGAGGCGCAGCGCCTCGCGGGCAAGCGAGCGTGAGACGGGATTGTTGTTGGCGCTGGCCGAGGCATGCGCCTCGATGGCATGGACCATCGCATCGATGCCGGTAGCCGCGGTGACCGCAGGCGGCAGACCGTAGGTGAGTTCGGGGTCGAGCAGCGCGACGTCGGGCAGGAGCACGGGCGACACGACGCCCATCTTCTCCGAGGCGCCGGTGGTGACGATCGAGATCGGCGTGACCTCGGAGCCGGTGCCCGCGGTGGTGGGGACCAGCATCAGCGGCAGGCGCGGGCCCCTGGCGTTGCCGACGCCGTAGACGCCCGCAAGCTCCTCGCGGCCCACGGCCAGAAGAGCGGCGAGCTTGGCGACATCGAGCGACGAACCGCCCCCCAGACCGATCACGGCGTCGGCGCGATGGTCGACGGCAGCCCGGGTGGCTGCGAGCACGACATGCTCGGGCGGATCGGCCTCGACTTCGGCGTAGGTCGCGACCGCGATGCCGGCGGCGGCGAGCGAGGCCTCCGCCGACGCCGCCATGCCAAGGCGCACGATGCCTGGATCGGTGACCATGAGAACGCGTGACCAGCCGCGCTCGGCGGCGAGCGCGCCGAGGCGCGCGGCGGCGCCCTCGCCGAAGACGATGCTTCTCACGGTGTTGAAGGTGAAGGGCGGTGTCATGCGGCACCCGGCAGGTTCGGTGGCGATCCGCGCGACCATAAGGGCTCGGGGCCCAGGCCGCGAGTCGGGATCGTCGCCGCCAAAAGCGAAAACCGCCGGTCAGGCCGGCGGTTTCGAAGCAGCCCGGCGCGGTGGATCAGGCGATCTGCTCGACCTGCTGGACCTCGGGCACGAAGTGCTTGAGCAGGTTCTGGATGCCGTGTTTCAGCGTGGCCGTGGAGGATGGGCAGCCGGCGCAGGCGCCCTTCATGTTGAGAAAGACCGTGCCGTTCTCGTAGCCGCGGAAGGTGATGTCGCCGCCGTCCTGCGCAACCGCGGGGCGGACGCGCGTATCGAGCAGTTCCTTGATCGTCGTGACGATCTCGGCGTCGGCCGCGTCGAAGAACTCCTCGCCGCGCTCGGCCGCGTCGCCTTCAGCCTGGGCGCCACGGCTCATCGCCGGAGCACCCGACATGAAATGCTCCATGATGGCGCCGAGGATCGCGGGCTTCAGATGCTGCCAGTCGGGGCCGTCCTTGGTGACGGTGATGAAATCATAGCCGAAGAACACGCCGGTGACGCCCGGGACGTCGAACAGGCGGCCGGCCAGCGGGGAGGCCTCGCGCGCGGCGTCCGCATCGCGGAAATCGGCGGTGCCGTCGGCGAGCACCTCCTTGCCTGGCAGGAACTTGAGGGTCGCCGGGTTCGGAGTGGCTTCCGTCTGGATGAACATGGGGTACTCCCGCCTCCCGATGAGGCCATTTTGGAATGGTTCTAAATAGTCGCGTTCCGATCGGCGTTCAAGCGAAACCGATTGCTCCAGGAGCGGCGCTCGTGGAACCTCTTTGCCCGTCCGGGCCCTGATTCAGGCGAGGCTCTCGATCTCGTCGTCGCTCAGGCTCTGGGGGACGACCGTGACGGGGATGGGGAAGGCCGCGCCCTTGCCGGCGATCGAGGCGACGAGCGGCCCGGGGCCCTCCTTGGCCGCGCTGGCGGCCAGAACAAGAATGGCGATATCCTGGTCCTCCTCGATCAGCTTGTGGATCTCCTCGGACGCCTTTCCCTCGCGGACGACCAGTTCGGGTTCGATGCCCAGCCCCTCGCGCACCTTGACGGCCTGGGCGTCGAGCGCGGCCGCCGCCGCCGCCTGCGCCTCCTCGCGCATGATCTTCTCGACGCCCAGCCATTGCTGGAAGTCGACCGGATCGATGACGTAGAGCAGCACCAGCGTGCCGCCGGTGTTCTGCGCACGGCGGGACGCATAGGCGACCGCCCGCTCGCATTCCGGCGTATCGTCGATGATCGCCAGGAACTTGCGCCGATGACCGGCTTCCCGGCTCAGCCGTTTCGATACCATGCAGACCCCTCGTTAGCCCCGCACAGGCGGCAATCTGCCACCAACGCCCCCCAGGGGGCAAGCGATGGCGTCTGACGGTGCGTCAGCCGCCAAGGAGACCAACAATCTCGCGCACCGTCTTCATGTTGGCCTCGGCGAGCGCCGAGGCGCGCCGGCCGCCTTCGGAGAGCACGGAATCGACATAGGCCTGGTCGGCGGTGATGCGGCGCATCTCGCCGGCGATCGGGGCCAGCTTTTCCACCGCGAGATCGGCCAGCGCCGGCTTGAAGTCGGAGAACTGGCGACCGCCGTAGTCGCGGATCACGGCCTCGGGCGTGGTATCGGCGAGCGCGGCGAAGATGCCAACCAAGTTCTCGGCCTCCGGCCGCTCCTTCAGTCCTTCAAGGTCCGACGGCAGCGGGGCGGGGTCGGTCTTGGCCTTGCGGATCTTCTTCGAGATCGTGTCGGCGTCGTCCGTCAGGTTGATGCGCGACAGGTCGGACGGGTCGGACTTCGACATCTTTTTCGCCCCGTCGCGCAGGCTCATGACGCGCGTCGCAGGACCCTCGATGATCGGCTCGGTGAGCGGGAAGAAGCCGTTGATCGTCTCGTCGCCGACCTTCATCTCGACGCCGACGCCGAGATCGGCGATGCGGGCCGAGAAGTCGTTGTTGAACTTCTGGGCGATGTCGCGGGTGAGCTCCAGATGCTGCTTCTGGTCGTCGCCGACCGGAACGTGGGTGGCCCGGTAGACGAGGATGTCCGCCGCCATCAGCGTCGGATAGGCGAACAGACCCACGGAGGCGTTCTCGCGGTCCTTGCCGGCCTTCTCCTTGAACTGGGTCATCCGGTTCAGCCAGCCCATGCGGGCGACGCAGTTGAATATCCAGGCGAGCTCGGCGTGCTGCACGACGCGGCTCTGGTTGAAGACGATGTGCTTGCTCGGATCGATGCCGGCGGCGAGGAAGGCTGCGGTCACCTCCCGGGTCGCCTTCATGAGCGCGGTGGGATCCTGCCAGGTGGTGATCGCGTGCAGGTCGACGACGCAGTAGATGCAGTCCGACTGCGCCTGCAGGGCGACGAACTTGCGGATCGCGCCGAGATAGTTGCCGAGATGCAGATTGCCGGTGGGTTGGACGCCCGAAAAGACGAGCGGCTTGAAGGCGGACATCGCTAAATCCTCGTGGCTGGTGGAGGGCCGTCTCGCACGCGGCGAGAGTCCTTGCGGACGGGCGCGCTTATGGCGGAACCCCTGTTGCGGATCAAGGTCCTCGCAAGGAGTTCCGCGAATCACCCTGCCAATGAGGGGAAGCGGCCCTGCCTATCGGGCTCCGGGCAGCGTCCCGACCTTCCCGAGGGCCGGCACTCCCCCGCCAACCTGCGGCTCGCGGGACGAGGGCGGCTCCCCCAGCCCGACCAGCGCCCGCGCCGGCCACGGCAGCCGATCCGCGAGCATCGCGAAGGCCAGCGAGAGACCGACCGTCGCGACGAGCACGAGGGCATAGGTCAAGCCGACACCGAGGTCGTGCGGGAGCAGCAGATAGAGGGCGGCGACGACGATCGTCTGGTGGACGAGGTAGAGAGGGAACACCATGCGATTGAGCCACGCCATCGCGGCGACCGGGCGATCGAGATGGCGGCGAGCGAAACCGACGAGGGTTAGGATCATCGTCCAGGCGAGCGCGAAGACCATGCCCTTGTAGAACGGCGTCATGGTTTCGTAGGTGCCCATCGCGCCGGTCCCGGCCCAAGAGTAGCGATACAGGAACGCGGTCAGGCCGCCAGCCAGCGCAAGGCTCGTCCAACGCTGCTCGACAAGGAAGCCGACGATCGCCTTGTGGTGCCTCGCAAACAGGAAGCCGAGGCCGAACCAGGACGCCCAGACCGCGAACCACGCGCCATCGTTGTAGAGTGCATTCGTCTGGCGCGGAAACCAGGGCGTCAAGGCGAGATTGAGGGAGAGCGGCAACAGGAAGAGCAGATAGATCCAGTTCGAGGCGGCGAGGCGCTCGAACCAGACCCCGACGCGCCGCAGGCGGGGGTCGGCCAGCAGGCGGAAGACCGGGTAGCAGGCCACGGTCATCGTCAACAGGTAAGCGACGAACCACATATGGGCCCAGGTGAACTGGCCATCGGGATACTTGCCCTCGGCGAAGTAGCGCTGCATCCAGAACGTGAGGAACGACCCACCGTAGCCGTCCTCGCGCACACGCTCCAGCCAGACTTGAGGCGCGACGACGACGCACATCGCGAAGATCAGCGGCACCAGCAGCCTGACGATGCGCTCACGCAGGAACGCCGGCCCGGAGACGGACCGGAAGGCGAACCACGTTCCCATGCCGGCGATGAAGAAGAGCAGCGCAAGTCGCCACGCCCGCGGAAACTTCATCACCGTCGACAGCAGCGCGCTCTTGTCGACGCTCTCGATAAGCCAGGCCATGTCCGGGAAGAACGCGACGGAGGCATGATAGACGATCAGAATCGCGAAGGCGGCCACCCGTAGGTGGTCGACATAGTGGAGCCTGCCACTGTCCTGCATTCCCGCCCGTCCGTACCCAGGCGGAGGAGCCGCTATCCGGTCCCCGCGCCATCACATACTGCACGAAGTTCGTTAAGGGCCGGGCCGTGTCATCGTTAGAAATGGAGGGATCATCAAAGCGGTGGCGCTTCGTCAGAGCCGCCGCGCCTCACATTGCGGCGGATCATGCCGATGTCGGCGCCGCCGCTGCCGAAGGCGAGTACGAAATAGACGACCATCGCGCCAATGATGAGGCCGCCGAGGGCGAGGACCTGCTCCCACAGCGACGCCGTCGGAACGAGAAAGTGGGCCATCGGCTGTCTCGCGAAATGGATCGCCAACGCCATCAGGCAAGCCGCCCCAACGAGACGGGGAACGCGCATGAGAAGCGGCCGGTCGCTTCCCCAATGTCCGCGCCAGATCAGCGTTCCGAGCAACAGCAGCGCATTGATCCAGCCCGCCGTCGCGGCCGCCGCCGCGATGCCCGGGGCTCCCATCGAAGGGAACAGCCAGAGGGCCGTCGAGATGTTCACCGCCACCGAGACAGCCGCGAAGACCATCGGGGTCCGGGTGTCCTCGCGGGCGAAGAAGCCGGGCGTGAACGCCTTGATGAGCACGAAGGCTGGCAGACCGATTCCGAAGATGGCCAGCACCTCGGCCACCACCGCCGTATCGCCGGGCGTGAAGGCGCCGCGTTCGTAGAGTACACGCACGATCGGCTCCGCCATGACGAGAAGGGCCGCCGCCGCCGGCAGGGTCAGGAAGAGCGTGAACTCGACCGACCGGTTCTGAAGGTTGCTGGCCTCGACCTTGTGGCCGGCCCGAAGGGCGCGCGCCAGTTCGGGCAACAGGACGACGCCGACCGCGACACCGACGACGCCGAGCGGCAGCTGGTAGACACGGTCGGCGAGGTTCAGCGCCGGCACGGCGCCGGCCCTGCCGGAAGCGATCGCCGTGCCGACGAGGGTGTTGATCTGGGTGATGCCGCCGGTGATGGCGGCGGGCAGAGCGAGCCACAGCAGGCGCCTCACGCTCGGCGTCAGGCGCGGCATGCGCAGACCGACCGGAACGCCGGCGCGGCGTACGGCGAAGTAGACGATGCCCAGTTGGAGGAGACCGGCGGCCAGAACGCCCCATGCGAGGGAGGTTCCGACCTCCGGCCCGGCGTGGCCCCCATACCAGGCGACGACGAGGACGCCGACTAGGATGACGTTGAGGAAGACGGGTGCGATGGCCGCAGCGAAATAGCGGCGCAGCGAGTTCAGCATGCCGGCCATCATCGCCGCGAGCGACATGCAGATCAGGTAGGGGAACATGATCGCCGCCAGCCCGGTCGTCAGCAGGAGCTTTTCCGGGTCGTCCGCGAAGCCCGGCGCGATCGCGTAACGGATCACGAACGGCATCGCCAGTTCCATGACGATCGTCAGTGCAATGAGAACCGTGAACAGGACGCCGAACACTTCCTCGGAGAACTTCTTCGCGCCTGCCACGCCGCCCGCCTCGATCTCGCGAGCGAAGAGCGGCACGAAGGCGGCGTTGAAGGCGCCCTCGGCGAACAGTCTCCGAAACGTGTTGGGAAACTGAAATGCGGCATAAAACGCCTCGGCCACCGGGCCGGTGCCGAGCGCGGCCGCCATCATCATCTCCCGCGCAAAGCCCAGAAGGCGGCTGAGCATGGTGCCAGATCCGACGGTCGCAAACTTCCTGACGAGGCTCATGGGTATCGTGCGTCCTTCGAGGCTCGCTTCGCCCGCGCCTCGGCATGAGGTGCGTTTGCGCCGTTGCACGCTTGCCAGGTTCCGGAGACGGGTCGACGCTCCCCACCCTTGCACGTCCCAAGGGGCGGGCCCGGCACGGCGAGGCTCGAACACCGCATCATCGCTACTCAGCCGCCGAGAGCTTCTGACGGGCGCGCGCCAAAGGCGTGGCCTCGCCTTCCAGCACGGCGACGAGCCGCTTGCGTATCCCCGCCAGCCGGTTGGGGCTCTCGATCTTCTGACCCGTCAGGTCGGTGACGTAGAACGTGTCGATCACCTTCTCGCCGAAGGTCGTGATGTGCGCCGATGCTATATCGAGCGACAGGTCGGAGAGAGCGCCGGTGATCTCCGACAACAGGCCCGGCCGGTCGAGGCCCGAGACCTCGATGACCGAAAAACGGTTGGACAGCGTGTTTCGGATGTCGACGAGCGGTTCGATGCGGAACGCCCTTGCCGCCCGCTTCGGCCTGGTCCGCTTCTCGATCATTTCCGGTAGCCAGCTCCGACCGGCCAGCACGTCCTCGATCAGGCGGCCGACACGCTCGGCGCGGCGGCGCTCGTCGTCATCCATGTCGAATTCGCGCGAGATCAGAATCGTGTCGAGCGCGCGGCCGTCGGAGGTGGTGAATATCTGCGCATCGACGATGTTGCCGCCGGCCGCCGCACAGGCGCCGGCAATGACGGATAGCAGGCGCGGGTGGTCGGGAGCGAGCACCGTGACTTCGGTGACCGCCTCGAACGCGCGCGTCTCGACCATCGTGGCGAGCCGGCGCTTGCCGGCGTCGGCGTCGCGAATGAAGCCGGCGTGGCGGATCTGGTCCTTGAGATCGACGGTCAGGAGGTAGTTGTCGTAGTGGAGCTTGAGCGCTCGCTTGCGCTCCTTTTCCGGCCAGGCGACCAGCGACTGCGCCAGCGTCTCGCGCGCCTCGGCGGCACGCTTGGCGCGCGAGACCTCTGAGAAGCCGCCGGTCAGCAACAATTCGGTCTCGTAGTAAAGCGTCCTGAGAAGCTGGCCCTTCCAACCGTTCCAGACGCCCGGCCCTACGCCGCGGATGTCGCAGACGGTGAGCACGAGCAGGAGCTTCAGCCGGTCGACCGACTGCACGACGGCGGCGAAATCCTCGATGGTCTTGCGGTCGTTGAGGTCGCGCGTCTGCGCCGTCATCGACATCACCAGATGGTTCTCGACCAGCCAGGCCACGGTCGCGACGTCGTGAGCCGAGAGGCCCATATGCGGACCGATGCGCCGGGCGATGCGGGCGCCCGCCTCCGAATGGTCCTCCGGCCGTCCCTTGGCGATGTCGTGCAGGAGAACGGCGACGTAAAGCGCCTCGCGCGACTTCCTCAATCCCGGCATCAGCTTGTGGGAAAGCGGGTGGAGCGCCTCGCCGTCGCCATGTTCGATCTCGGATAGCACGCCGATACAGCGCAACAGGTGCTCGTCGACCGTGTAGTGGTGGTACATGTTGAACTGCATCATCGCGACGATCTTGCCGAAATCCGGGATCAGCTTCCCGAGCAGGCCGGACTCGTTCATGCGCCGCAGGTTCAGCTCGGGATTCCGGTCCGAGGTCAGCACATCGATGAAGAGGCGGTTCGCCTCCGCGTTCATCCGCAATGCGCGCGTCACGAGCTTGAGCGAGCGGGTGAGGAGCTTCAACGCGTCGGGATGATACTCGAGCCCGTGGCGGTCCGCGAACCAGAAGAGTCGCAGAAGGTTGACCGGGTCGCGCGCGAAGACATCCTCGTCGGCGATGGTGATGCGATCGTTGTCGACGATGAAGTCGGACGTGCCGGGGACCTTCCGGCGGCGGCGCGAGAATGACAGAAACAGCCGGTTGAACCCCGGCGCCTGCTTGGCCTGCTCCTCCTCGAGCGCGGCGCAGAGAATGCGGGTGAGATCGCCGACGTTCTTGGCGATGAGGAAATAGTGCTTCATGAAGCGCTCGACGGCCGAAAGGCCCGGATGGCTTGTGTAGCCGAGGCGCTGGGCGATCTCGCTCTGGATGTCGAAGTGCAGCCTTTCCTCCGGCTTGGCGGCGAGAAAGTGGATGTGGCAGCGCACCGCCCACAGGAAGTCCTCGGACTTCTGGAACAGCCTCAGCTCGTCGCGGGTGAAGACTTGCTTGTCGACCAGTTCCTCGACTGTGCGCACGCGATAGAAGTACTTGCCGATCCAGAACAGCGTGTGAAGGTCACGCAGGCCGCCCTTGCCGTCCTTGACGTTGGGCTCCACCAGATAGCGGCTTTCTCCGACCTTGCGGTGGCGCTCGTCTCGCTCGGCCAGCTTGGCGGCCACATACTCGGCGCCCGTGTTGCGCACGACCTCGCGGTCGAAACGAGTGACGAGATCCTCGAACAGTGGACGATCGCCCCAGAGGAAGCGGGCCTCGAGGATGGCGGTGCGGATCGTGGTGTCGGAGCGCGACAGACGCACGCATTCGTCGATCGTGCGGGTGGCGTGGCCAACCTTCAGGCCCATGTCCCACAGCATGTACAGCATGTATTCCGCGACCTGCTCGCCCCAGGGGGTCTGCTTGTAGGGGAGCACGAAGAGCAGATCGATGTCGGAGCCGGGGGCCAGCGTGCCCCGCCCGTAGCCTCCCACGGCGACCACGGCCATCCGCTCGGCCGCGGACGGGTTCTTCGACCGGTAGACGTGGGTTGCGGCGAAGTCGTAGAGCGCGCGGATGATCTCGTCCATGAGGTGCGAGATGCGCGCCGCGCAGGCGGTGCCGCCGCCGTCGGCCTGCAGCATGATCTCCGCCGCACGGCGTCCCTCCGCGCTGGTCTTCTTGAAGAGAGCGAGCGCCCGGGCCCGCACCTTCTGGGACGAACCGTCGCCGTCCGCGCCGGTCAGCGCGGTCAGGGAGCGGCGCAATGCCTCCCCATCGACGATCTCGTCGAGCTTGAGCGGGATCTTCTTCATCGACGGGTCGCGGTCGGAGGCATCGGGGGCGGTCTATAGCGCGATTTGGCGGCACGGGGGAGTGTCGCCCGCCGCGCTCCGTGCGATCCCGCTACGGGCGGATCGGACAAATCGACAGGATGGGCCGCGGTGGCTTGTCCATGCGGCATTTGCAGCTTATATGGGCGCACTGAGCCGGGCGGCAGGTCGAAACCTTCGATTCCGCCCTTCAACACATAGCGTCGCAACCGACGCGCCTCCAAGGCGGGGCGCCGAACATCGACGCACGGATTCGAAACTTACAGCGAGGGTCAAGAGACCATATGCAGGTACTCGTCCGCGACAACAATGTCGACCAGGCGCTCCGCGTCCTCAAGAAGAAGCTGCAGCGCGAGGGCGTGTTCCGCGAAATGAAGGCGCGCCGGGCCTACGAGAAGCCGTCGGAGAAACGTGCGCGCGAGAAGTCGGAGGCCGTTCGCAGGAGCCGCAAGGCCGCGCGCAAGCAGGCGCAGCGCGAAGGTTTGCTTCCCGCGCCGAAGAAGAAGGCGATCACCCCGCGCAGACCCATGGCCGGCCCGGCGACCTGACGCGGCGTCGCTTCGGACCAGCCGAAGTTCGACCTGACTGGCTGAACCGAACGGGCGACCCGCGACAGGGTCCCTGCTCTTGACCTTCCAGTTACTGGAACGCCTATCTTCGAGTCATCCAAGGGGTAGCCCGCGATGACCGATCCTAATCCGCACCATGAACATGCCGCCGACGAGGCGGCATCGACCATTGCCCGCGATCCCGTCTGTGGGATGACGGTCGATCCGGCCGCGGGCAAGCCGAGCGTCGAGCACGAACGGCGTCTGTTCCACTTCTGCAGCCAAGGCTGCCGCGACAAGTTCGCGGCCGAGCCAGAGCGCTATCTGACGGCCAAGGACCCGGTCTGCGGGATGTCGGTCGATCGGGCTTCGGCGCGCCACATGGCGAAGCACGAAGGCCAACGCTTCTACTTCTGCTCGGCGGGCTGCAAGGACAGGTTCGAAGCCGAGCCGGCAAAGTATCTCGGCGACAGCACCGCGCCCGGGCCGACGCCGAAGGGCACGACATTCACCTGCCCCATGCATCCCGAGATCGTGCGCGACAGACCGGGCGACTGCCCCATCTGCGGCATGGCGCTCGAGCCGACGACTCCGAGCCTCGACGAGGGGCGGAACCCCGAACTCGTCGACTTCACGCACCGGCTGTGGGTCAGCGCGATACTCTCGGCCCCACTGCTCGCCATAGCCATGGGGCCCATGCTCGGACTGCCCTTCCGCGACTGGATCGGCGAGCCCCTGGCAGCCTGGGTCGAGCTCGCGCTGGCGACGCCCGTGGTCCTGTGGGCGGCGCTGCCCTTCTTCCGCCGCGGGGTCAACTCGATCGCCAACCGCAGTCCCAACATGTGGACGCTGATCTCGATCGGCGTGGCGGCCGCCTACCTCTTCAGCGTCGCAGCCGTCCTCTTCCCGGACCTATTTCCGCACCAGTTCCGCGGCCACGGCGGCGCTGTGCCCGTCTATTTCGAGGCCGCTGCCGTCATCATCACACTGGTGTTCGTCGGACAGGTGCTCGAGCTGCGCGCGAGAGAGGCGACTGGCTCGGCGATCCGGGCCCTGCTCGACCTTGCCCCGAAGACAGCTCGCCGCGTCGATGCAGACGGCCGAGAAACGGACGCTCCCCTCGCGGATGTGCGCGTGGGCGACCGGCTGCGCATCCGGCCAGGCGAAGCCGTGCCGGTGGATGGAACCGTCGTCGAGGGTCACTCGTCGGTGGACGAATCGATGCTGACCGGCGAGCCGCTGCCGGTCGAGAAGGCCGAAGGCGATACGGTCACGGGCGGCACGATGAACCGCAACGGTTCGCTGGTGGTGCGGGCCGAGAAGGTCGGCGCGGAAACGGTTCTTTCGCGAATCGTCGAGCTGGTCTCCAAGGCGCAAAGGAGCCGCGCGCCCATCCAGAGACTGGCCGACCGCGCGTCCGCCTGGTTCGTGCCAGCGGTCATGCTGGTCGCTGTTCTCGCCTTCGTCACATGGTCGCTGGTGGGCCCGGAGCCGCGCATGGCCTTCGGCCTGATCGCCGCCGTCTCGGTGCTGATCATTGCGTGTCCCTGCGCGCTGGGGCTGGCGACGCCGATGTCGATCATGACCGCTACCGGGCGCGGCGCCCAGTCCGGAGTGCTGGTGCGCGACGCGGAGGCGCTGGAACTATTCGCGACCATCGACACCATCATCGTCGACAAGACCGGCACGCTGACCGAAGGCCGGCCCCAACTCACCGAGGTGATCGCGGAGGCGGGCTTCGGCGAGGACGAACTGCTGGCGCTCGCGGCGGCGCTCGAACGAGGCTCCGAACATCCGTTGGCCGAAGCCATCGTGCAGGGCGCCCGACGGCGCGGACTGACCCTCCCGCAAGCCGCCGACTTCGAGGCCCACAGCGGCAAGGGCGTGTCCGCCACCGTGAACCGAAAGCGGCTGGCGATCGGCAATGCAGGGTTCATGCGCGATCTCGGAATCGAGCCTGGTCCACTCGCCGTGAAAGCCGACGCGCTCAGGAATGGCGGGCGCAGCGCGGTCTTCGTCGCGGTCGACGCGGGGGCGGCCGGGCTGATCGCGGTGACGGATCCGCTCAAAGACAACGCCGCCGGAGCCATCCGCGCACTGCACGCGGACGGCGTGAGGATCGTCATGGCGACCGGCGACAATGGCGTGACCGCCGCCGCCGTGGCGACGCAACTCGGAATCGATGAGGTGCGCGCCGACATGCTGCCCGAAGCCAAGCAGGCCCTCGTCGAGGAACTGCGCGCCGCCGGCGCGCGAGTCGCGATGGCGGGCGACGGGGTCAACGATGCACCAGCCCTGGCGGCAGCCGACGTCGGCATCGCCATGGGCACCGGCGCGGACGTCGCGCTGCAGAGTGCTGGCATCACGCTGCTGAAGGGGGACCTCGGCGGCATCCTGCGCGCGCGGCAGCTGTCGCGTGCGACGATGGCCAACATCCGGCAGAACCTGTTCCTGGCCTTCGTCTACAATGCGGTGGGCGTGCCGCTCGCGGCGGGAGTTCTCTACCCGGCCTTCGGCCTGCTCCTGTCGCCAATGGTGGCGGCGGCCGCGATGAGCCTTTCGTCGGTATCGGTGATCGGCAATGCGCTGAGGCTGCGGACGATCAGGCTCTGACGCTCAGAAAGACGGCAACGCCTTGCGGTCCAGCCTGAGAGAGCCGCCGCGCAGCCTGTAGAGCGCCAGCAGACGTTCGTTGCCACCGTCGGCGCGGAAACGGAACACGCCGGTCGAGCCCCTGAAACCCTTCTCGTTCTCGATCACGCGCCGGTCGAATGCGCTCGTCCCCAGCGTGCGCGTCAGCCCGACGGACAGAGCGACGAGGTCGTAGACATAGGCGGCCTGGAGGTCCGGCTCGCGGCCGTAGACAGCTTTGTAGCGCGCGGCCATGGGTCCGAGTTCGCCGCGATCCAGCGTGGCGATGTAGACGCCCTCCGACGCCTTGTCGCCCCGCGCGGCGTCGGGCCAGGCATCGGTGCCGACGATCTTGGTGGCCCGCCCGGCGACCGCCTTCGATCGAAGCGCCGCGATCACGGCGGCCGGTGACGCCCGCCCGCCGGTTATCAGCACGATGTCCGCCTTCTCGGCGGACGCCAGCCGCGCCACCGCGGCGTCGACCGATGCGCCGTCATCGCCAAAGCGGGCGCTGGCCACCACCCGCCCTCCGAACACGGCGACCCGGTCGGCGACCAGTTGCTCTATGCCGGTCGCGGCCGGCGTCTCGGCAACGAGCAGGGCAACGGCGGCGGCACGCGAGCCCGCCGCCCCGACGACGCCCGCGACGGCGCTGTCCGCTTCGGTCAGACGAAACTCATAGGCGCCCCCGGATGCGAGGGCGAATGGTATGCGGTTCGCGGCAGGGGGGCCGATCGCGACGACGCCGCCCGCCGACTTGGCGACGGCCGCGATCTGCGCGCCGGTGAGCGTCCCGGGATAGCCGGCGTAGAGCACCGCCGTGACGGCGTCGGAGCCGAGGTCCTGCACGGCGAGCCGGGCGGCATCGCCCGTCGCCGACGCGGCCGCGGAGTCGGCGGGCAGGAGGATCGCAATGCGGGTCGCCCCGCTTCCTACGGTCTCGACCGGAGCGGAAGGCTCGGGAGCCAGATCCAGCACCTCGACGCCGTCGGTCTGGCAAGCGGCGAGAAACGCCGTCAACGCCACGGTCCAGACGGCGCCTGCGATCCGTGCGGTCAGCGGCCACCGGATCGTGGCGCGACGCGATGCCGCGAACCGCATGTTCCGCCCGCCGGATCCGTCAGTGCATGTAGTGGGTCATGCGGCTGTGGAAGCAGGCGCACTTGGCCAGATAGTCCGCGTCGCGAACACTCGACTGAAGATAGCCGTAGGCCTTGCCGCACGCCGCCTTCGCTTCGTTGGCCCAGACGAACACTGGGCGTTTCGATACGATCCAGCGCTCGCTCGCGGCCGCGGCCACGGCCTCGTCCATGAGACGGACGACCTCGGTCCTGAGGGTCGCGTCGTCGTAGCCAGACAAGTCCGACGCTGCGTCGCTGGCGAGGCAGAAGGCGTGGCTCCAGCTTCCGGGAAGGTCCGCGGCCGTAGTGGACGATACCCAGAAAACGCCGATCAGCCCGATGAGAAAAAGTTTGACGCCCCTCATGACCTGTCCTCCCGGAAGCATAATGCTCACTCGCGCCTTCGCTGTCCATCCTCGCATCCGACTGCCTGCGATCTTCACGCCGGTTCGACGGCCGCCACGAAGGCGAGCAGCAGATCGCCTTCGAGCGACGGCGCCCGGACGACATTGAGGACTCCACGCAACCGCCGTTCGGCGAGACCGATCGCGAAACCGGTGCGAACGGGCGACGCCCCTTCGGCCACGAGCCGCGCCGCGATATCGGCGATCGGCACATCGAGCGCAAGCCGCGGTGACGCCTGAACGCGGCCATCGGCCTCGGGGAACTGCCGCCGGACCAGGAGCTGGAAGCCGGCGTTGAATGCGACGATGCGCCTGTCGGCGGAAAGCACGAAGGTGGGGGCCGCCGACGCGGAGAGGATGGCGCCCAGGCTGATCTTCGAAACCAGCCGGCCGAGCCGGCCGTTCTCGCGGGCGAGCCAGTCGACGCAGGCGCCACGGACAAGGGAGGAAACGTTCGCGGCCGAAGGATTCGCGGCGACGAGGTCGGCGACCATCCGCCCTATCGTGACGCCGTCGCGTCGCGCCCGTTCGCGCAAGGTCCTCCAGAACAGCCGCTCAAGACGCAGACCGCGCCGGATCCCGTCCGAGGTGACGACGCGGAACTCGGTCTCCAAATCCGCCGCATTGAGAGCGAGCGACGCATCACGACCCTGGCTCCTGGTTGCGTCACCGCTCACGAAGCGCCTCGTCCCGCGCCTTGTTGATCGGCTTCATGAGATAGTCGAGGATGGTCTTCGATCCTGTCATGATCTCGACCGTCCCGACCATGCCCGGGATGATCGGGTAGGATTGGCCGTTGCGCTCCAGGGCGGCCGTGTCGGTCTTGACGCGCACCTGGTAGAACGCTTCCCCGGTCTCGGTGTCGACGAGGCTGTCGGCGGAGATGTTGTCCACCGTTCCGCCGAGGCCCCCGAAGATCGAGAAATCATAGGCGGTGATCTTGATCAGCGCGAGCTGGCCGG
Organism: Rhizobiaceae bacterium; assembly: GCA_050184585.1. Taxonomy (GTDB): domain Bacteria; phylum Pseudomonadota; class Alphaproteobacteria; order Rhizobiales; family Rhizobiaceae; genus JBFXAF01. The sequence goes on from JBFXAF010000017.1 coordinate 30,413, forward strand.
GACGCAGGAACGCCACGTCCTTGGGCGAAATGCGCGCCTCGACCAGCAGCGTCCCGGACGTCGGCACGATTCCGGCCACCACGGCGCCGGGCTGCACGAATGACCCGATCGTGTTGAGCTCCAGCGTGTTGACGATACCGTCGACCGGCGACCGGATGTCGGTCCGCTTCACACGGTCGCTCGCGCCGCGGATGCTCTCCTGCACGACAGACAGCTCGGCAAGCGACTGGGTCAGCTCGTTCAACGCTTCCTGCTTGAGCTGGAGGGCGAGTTCCCCAACCTGGAGTTCGGCCTCGTTCACGGCCGCGCGCGTGCGCGCGATCGCCTCGCCGGCAAGCCCGACCTGCGCGGCCAGGTCCGCCTGCTCGCGGTCTACCCGGAGCTGCTCGGTGCGCGCCATCAATCCACGCTTCACCATCGAGGTCACGAGTTCGGCCTCGGTCTTCACGGCGGTCAGGTTCTCGTTGAGGCGGCCAAGGTTGAGGATCGCCTCGTCGAGTTCCTTGCGGCGCTGTTCCAGACGCGATTCGAGCACGGAAAGCTTGGCGCGGAAGTTGTCGCGGCGCGCGGTCAGCAGGCGCTGCTCGTTCTCGCAGATGGCGGGGAGATCCGAAAGCGCATCGGGACAGACGAGTGGACTGTCGAAGTCTCCCTCCTGCTCCTGGCGCAACCGGGCGACGCGAGCCATCAGGGCGCGCCCCCTCGCCTCCTGTTCGCCGAGCGAGGACGCGGTGGTCGTGTCGTCGAGACGAACGATGAGGTCGCCGGAGTGAACGACCTGGCCGACCGCCACGGCGATCTCCGCCACGACGCCGGCCTCGCTCGCCTGGACAAGCTGGGTCCTTGAGGCGGGAATGACGCGTCCTTCGCCGCGCGTGATCTCCTCGACCTCCGCGTGAGCGGCCCAGACCAGGAAACCGACGATGCCAAGGGCCACGAACCAGATCGTGGCCCGGACCAGGAAGGGCGGGCGATCCTCAAGGACGTTCATCACTTCAACCCCAAGCGACCTTCGGCCTTCGTGCAGACGAATCGCGGCGACAACAAGTCAGGTCGCCGCCTGCTGGAGGGCAGCCATGACCTGCGCCTTCGGCCCGTCCATCGCCACCTTGCCCTGCTCGATCACGATCAGCCGGTCGACGAGCTCCAGCATGCTGAAGCGATGGGTCGATATGATCAGGGTCGTCCCGGGTTCGAACGCCTTGCCCAGTTGCTGAATGAGCCGGCGTTCCGTGGCGAGATCCATCGAGCCGGACGGCTCATCGAGAAACACGACCTTCGGACGGGACATCAAGAGCCGGGCGATGGCGACGGCCTGACGCTGGCCACCGGACAGGTTTCCGCCGCGCTCGCCCACCGGCATGTCGTAGCCGCGGGGATGACGCGAGACGAACTCGTCGACGCCTGCCAGACGCGCGGCCTTCAGGATCTCCTCGTCCGTGCCGCCTGGCTTCGCCATCAGCAGGTTTTCCTTGACGGTCCCGCTGAAGAGATCGCCAGCCTGGCCGACCACGGCGACGGCGCGCCGCACCTCGGCGGGGTGGTACTGGCGCACGTCGATCCCGTCCACCAAGACATCGCCGCCGGTCGGCGGATAGAGGCACCCGACCAGCCTGCCGACGGTCGTCTTGCCGGAACCGATTCGCCCGATCAGTCCGACGCGTTCGCCGGGACGGATCGCGAAACTCATGCCGTCGATGACGTCGTGCTCGCTTCCCGGATAGCGGAAACGGACATCGCGGAACGTGACGGCCCCCGACGCAACCGCCCGGTTCACGAAGCCCGTGGTGACGGGGAGGTCCTCGGGCTGACTCATGATGGAATTGAGCACCCTGAGCGAGAGCAGGGCCTGGCGCAACCGCGCCAGCGTCACGGCGATCTGGCCGAGCGGGGCGACCGCGCGGTTGGCCAGCATCACCGTCGCGATGATCGCTCCGGTCGAGATGTCGCCTTCGGCGAATGCGTAGGCGCCGGCGATGATGATGGCCACCGTCACGAGTTGCTGGATGAACTGGGTGACGTTCGCGGCCGCCGACGAGAGTTGTTTGATGCGTTCGGACGTATGCGCGGCGTTCTTCGAGAGTTCGCGCCAGCGGCGCAGCAGATAGGCTTCCGCCTGCAACGACTTCACCGTCTCGATGCTGCCGATCGACTCGACGAGCAGGGCCTGGCGCTGGCCGGATTCGTTGAGCGACGCGGCGACCCACTTGCCGATGCGTTGCTGGGCGACCAGGCCGACGACGACGGCGAGGATGAAAGCCGAAGCCGGGACGATGGCGATCCAGCCGGACAGCCAGTAGATGACGGCCAGGAACAGCACGACGAAGACCGTGTCGATCAGCACGGCCAGCGTGTTCGAGGTGAAGAATTCGCGCACGAATTCGTACTGGGTGACACGGTTTGCGAACTCGCCGGTGGACGGTGGGCGCGCCGCCATGCTCGTGTTCAGGACTTTCTCGAAAAGCAGGTAGGACAGCCTGAGATCGGCGCGACGTCCCGCGTGATCGATCACCGCCGCGCGGGCGGTCTTGAGGAGAAGGTCGAAGAGCATCGCGGCGCTGACGCCGAGCGCCAGCACCCAGAGCGTGGAGAACGCCTGGTTCGGCAGCACGCGATCGTAGACGTTCATGACGAACAGCGGCGAGGCGAGCGCGATGACGTTGATGAACACCGCGGCCAGCACGACGCGCAGGTAGGAGCGCCAGAACCGGGCGACCGTTCCGCCGAGCCAATGCTTCCGGTCGATGGTCTGCGCCGTCCCGACGAGCATCTCTTCGGAGGCGTTGCCATAGACCAGGGAAAACGCGACGACGGCCTGAATCTCCCCGAACGCGATGTCGTTGCGGCGCATTTCCGCCGATCCATCCGACTGGCGGTCGGTGACATAGCCGCGCCCGTCCGGGGTCTCCGCGAGGAGCGCGATCGGCGGCGCGTTGCGCCGGAAGCAGATGACCGGGAGGTCGACCTGCCCGAGGCGCAATTCGGTACCCGAGTGGCGGGTCGCCTCGATGCCCAGCCTTCCGGCGACGTGCTCGATCTCCTCGAAGGCGATGACGCCGCCGCCGCCGGGCACGCCGGCGAAGATCACCGTCTCGGCGCTCGGCCGCCCGAGAAACGCGGCGACCGCGGCGAAGCTGGTTCGGAAGGTGTCGTCACCCGCGAGGGAAGGCGTGGGCTGGTTCACGGTCAGGCGCTCGTCGACGCCACGCGGGCCACGCGGCGGACCTACTTCTTGCGGATCGGCGCAAGCAGGTCGAACGGCAGCGTGTTTGTCTGTTCAGACGGCGTGCGCGCGTAAGTCTCGGTCTCGGGCGTCGGCGGAACGTCGAACTCCTGCCGCGCATAGCCGTCGGACTGGCGTGCCGGCTGGATATCGAGCGACGCCAGGAGCTGCCCGGTCGCGGCGAGCAGGCGATATTCGGCAAAGAGCGCCGCATAGGAGGCCGTGTCCGCCAGGGTGTCGGTGTTGAAGCGGGTGTTCTGGGCGCTCAGGACATCGAGGAGCGACCGCTGCCCGACCTTGAACTGCTCGCGGTAAGACCCAACCAGACGCTCGCTGGCGGCCGCCTGGGCCTTCAGCGTGCGCGCGATCTCGGCCTGGCGGAAACGCCGATCCCAGGAGAGGCGGACCGTCTCCTCGAGCTCGCGATGAACCTGGTGCAGCACGAGCCGCTGCTCGCTCGCCCTGCGAATCTGCTCCTGTTCGTTCGCCTTGTCGATGCCGCCGCGATAGAGGTTCCAGCGCATCACGACCCGCGCCTGAAGGTCGGTGCCGCGCCCTTCCTGACCATCGATATCGTAGCCGGCGCGAGCCCGACCCTCGGCGAGAATCTCCGGACCCATCTTGGCGCGTGCGCCGGCCACGAGCGCGTGCGCCGCGTCGATGTCGGCGCCGGTCGCTTTGACGCGGGGATTGTTGGTGCGTGCGAGCCCCAACGCCTCTTCGAGCGTCTTCGGGAGCTTGCTTGCCACGGACGGCGGCCGCGACGGCTTCGTCAGGGGCACGCCGATCGTCTTGTAGAAACGAATCTTGGCGGCCTCGAGCTCCTCGGCGGCCTCCTGGACGCGAACCCGGGCCGCGAAGACCCGCTCTTCGGCCTGCTGCATGTCCGCATCCGTCAGCACACCGCCGGCGACGCCCTCGCGAATGTCGCCGAGGATGCCCTGATGGAAGCCCTGGTTGCGTTTCGCCTCCTCGAGGATGGCGCCTTGCAGCATGTATTCGAGATAGTCCTGGACGACCGCGAGCGCGATGTACTCACTGCGTTCCAGCACGCGCAGCGACGCGCCATCGACACGGGCCGCCTGGTAGTCGACCTCCGCGCGGCGCGCGCCGAAGTCGAACAGCTTCTGGGTGACGACGAGACCGACCTCGCCGCCGTTAAGCGCCGTATCGGAAACGCCATCAAGGCGGCGTGACGGGGTGTCGAGCCGCCGCGTGTGCGCCGAAGCCTCGAGATCGACGGTCGGAAGATACAGGCCCCGCGCCTGGCGCAGTTCGAACTCGATCGCTTCCCGGTTCTCGATCGCCTGCCCGATCTCGGGATTGGACTCGGTCGCTATCGCGATCGCTTCCCGCAAGGTGAGCGCGGAAACGGACGATGTCGCGGCGAGCGCCAGGGCCGCTGACGCAACCACAGACAAAAGCCGGATCGACAGAGATCCTGCCACAGCCCCCCCAATACCAACAGTCCACACTCGCGACACCTTAACGTGCTGCGCAACCTTGAATCCATCGAATTCTTGCGACAGTTGAATCCGTTGCTGGAATGCGGCATTTCAGCAACAGGTTCGCCATCGACAACATTCGCCGGGCTTCCCTTGCGGGCAAGGGGCGGATATCTATGTTGGCTTTCATATTGTCTGACAAATAAGGGGGCGGCATGTTCCGGTGGGGTGTCCTTTCGACGGCCAAGATCGCGCGCGACTTCCTGATCCCGGCGATCCTCGACAGCGAGAACGGCGTGTTGTCGGCAATCGCCAGCCGAGACCAGGCCAAGGCGAACGCGCTGGCGCTGCGCTTCGGGGCGCCGCACGCGTTTGGCTCCTACGAAGACATGCTCGCGTCCGACACGATCGACGGCGTGTACGTCCCGCTGCCGACGTCGCAGCATGTCGAGTGGGCGGTGAAGGCGGCCGACGCCGGCAAGCACGTACTGGTCGAGAAGCCACTGGCGCTGGACGCCAAGGACATCGCTCCGGTGATCGCCGCGCGGGACCGCAACAAGGTGCTGGTCTGCGAGGCCTTCATGGTCACCTACCACCCGCAGTGGATGAAGGTGCGGGAACTGGTGCGGTCGGGCGCGATTGGGCGACTGCGGCATGTGCAGGGCGCATTCGCCTACCACAACGTCGATCCCGACAACATGCGCAACAAGCCGGAGCTGGGCGGTGGGGCGCTGCCCGACATCGGCGTCTATCCGACGGTGGCGACGCGCTTCGTCACCGGCAAGGAGCCGCGCCGGCTGCAGGCGACCGTCGAGCGCGACGTTAAGTTCGGGACGGACATCTATTCCTCGACCAAGGCCGATTTCGGCGACTTCCACCTGACCTTCTACTGCTCGACGCAGATGGCGCTGCGGCAGTTCATGGTGTTCCACGGCGACAAGGGCTTCATCGAGGTGCACGCGCCGTTCAATGCCGGCATCTACGACCATCACCGGATCGAACTTCACAACCAGGGCCACACGGAGGCGACTGTCTTCCGTTTCCCGGGCACCAGCCAGTACCGGCTTGAGGTCGAGGCCTTCGCCAAGGCGGCGAAGGGCGAGAACGTGCCGGTCTTCCCCCTCGAGGATTCGGTGAAGAACCAGAAGGTCATCGACGCGATCCTCCGCGCCGGCGGGCATGAAGGGTGGGAAGAGGTCTGAGGTTCAGGCACCGAAGCGCGCGTCGATCCGTTCCGCGACCATGTCCTGGAGGCGCCACAGCCTGCGATCACGGATGCCGAGTTTCTCCAGCATGCTCACCGTGGCGTGCAGATATTCCGCCATCGAACCCCTGAAGCCGCACGCGGTGGCAAGCATGTCGGCAAGCTGGTCGTCGTCGAGGCCGGTCACGTAGCGGCCGCTGGCGCGGTTCATGGCGAAGGTCAGCGCCCTGAGCGGACCGTCTGTCGTCCCAACATTGATCCAGCGCGCCGGGAAGGCCGACGGCACCATGCTCATCTCGCGGCGGATGAGCCTGTCGAGATTGGCCTCGAGCCCGGCGTCGGGTAGACGGAAGGCCACACCGCGGCACTGGCCGCCACGATCGAGCGCCAGCATCAGTCCGGGCTGCTCGGCATTGCCCCGAAAGCGATAGTCCCAGCCAAGGCAGAAGGAGCGACGCCAGCCGCGGGCGAGCGCGACGCGCCGGTCCGCGATGTCGAAGCAGGGATTCCAGATGAGCGAACCATAGGCGAATACCCAGAAGCCAGTTTCAGGGGCCTCCGCGATCAGCCGGGCGACGATCTCCTCGTAGTCGGCGTCGGTCGCGAGCCGGTAGCCCGGCAAAAGGCGCGGGCCAGGGTCGGGGATCTCGCGGGCAAGGCGCGCGACATGCGCCTCGGTGAGGCGCATCGGACGGGGCGGGCGGGAGGAAGGCATGAAGGCGAACCGGTGACGAACCAGATTCGCCAATGCGCGGCTGGCGCGCAAGAGCCCATCCCTTGCGCCACGATCGCCGGCGCGGGTAGATGGCCGGGAGGGAGCCAAGAACTTGGCCGACATCTTCGTCTCCTACACGTCGAGCGATCGCGACTGGGCGTTCTGGATCGGACGCGAGCTGAAGGCGCTCGGCCACGTCGCGCACATCCACGAATGGGAGATCGCCGGCGGCGAGAACATCTACGCCTGGATGGAGGAGCGTCACGACGCGGCCGACCATGTGCTCTGCGTCGTCTCGGACGCCTATCTGAAGGCCCCCTACTCGACGCTGGAGCGCAACGCCGCGCTCTGGCAGGCGGCATCCAACCGCCCGGGCTTCGTGCTCTTCGCAGTGGTGAAGCCGTGCCGCCTGCCCACGCTGTCGGACCACCTCAAGCGCTGCGAACTGCACGGCATCCCGGAGGACGACGCCCGCAAGCGCTTCCATGCCTTCATGGAGAAGCGCGCGGAGGCGCAGGCGGCTTTCTTTCCCGGAACCTACGCCGTCTCCAACATTCCGATCCGCCTGCCCGAACATTTCCTCGGCCGCGACGACGACATCAAGGAAATCCGAGCCGCGCTCACCCGCTACGAGGGGCGCGTCGCGATCTGCGCGCTGCACGGGCTGCGCGGCGTGGGCAAGACGACGCTGGCCGCCGCCTATGCGGAGCGGCATCGGGAGGAGTACCGGGCGACATGGTGGGTGCGCGCCGCCGACGATGCGACGATGCGCGCCGACCTCGTCGGCCTCGGCGTCAGACTGAAATGGGTCGCCGCGGACGACAAGGAGGAGCCGGCCCTCGCCACCATCATGGAAAGGCTCAGGCAGGAGGGGGAAGGCATCCTGCTCGTCTATGACAATGCCGTCGATGCCAAGTCTCTCAGAAAATGCCTGCCGCTCGGCGGCGGCGCGCATGTGCTGGTCACGTCCAACGCGCCGTCATGGCGCGGCGTCGCCTCGCCGGTCGAGATCCGGCTGTGGCCGACCGACATCGGCGCGGAATATCTGGTTGTGCGGACCGGCCGGCCCGAGGAGCGCCCGCAGGCGCTGGAACTCTCCGAGACGCTCGGCGGACTGCCGCTGGCGCATGAACAGGCGGCGGCCTATTGCGAGCGGCTCGACATCGGGCTCGGCGAGTATTTCAAGCGTTTCCGCGCCTCGCCGGCCAAATACCTCGACGCGGCGGGCGACGCGCCGGCCGAGTATCATGACGGATTGACCGTGGCGAAGACCTACGCGCTGGCGATCGGCGAGGCGGCGAAGCTCCACCCGGCGGCCGAGCCGCTGATCCTCCACGCCGCGCTGCTCGCGCCCGAGCCAATCCCGCTCTCGCTGTTTTCCGGCGCGCGCGAGAAGCTCGGGGAGCCGCTGGCCTCCGCGCTCGATGGCGACGGGCTCGACGAGGCCGTGGCGGCGCTGCGCGCCTTCGCGCTGGTCGATCGCGAGCGCATTCCGGACGAGCGCGACCCTGAGATCGAGACGGACTGCATCAGGCTGCACCGGCTGGTCAGGCAGATCGCCGCCGGGCGGCTCGGCGAGGCGCAGCGAGCCGGAGCGCTGAGGTCGCTGTCGGAAGCGGTGGCGGAAGCCTATCCGGCCCAGGCGCTCGTCGACCCGGAAGCCTGGCCGACCGCGCGAAGGCTCGACCATATCGCCGCCGAACTCGTCGAGACGGTGCTGCCGAGCCTGCCGCCGTCCGACCATGTCTGGCGCCTCTACAGCGCGCTGGCCGGCTATCGGAAGGCGGCGCTGGGCCGCTACCCCGAGGCGAAAACCCTCTACGAGAAGGCGCTCGCCGCGGTGACGGCGCTCAACGGGCCGGAGCATGTCGACACCAGCGGCGTCCTGCACAATATCGGCTACCTGCTCGAGTTCATGAACGACGACAGCGGCGCGCGCGACCATTATGCGAAGGCGCTGACGATCCGGGAAAGACTGCTCGGCGAGGACGACCCGCGAGTCTCCAACTCGCTGAACAACCTCGCCCGGATGAAGCGCGACCTCGGCGAGTTCGATGAGGCGAAGCCGCTGATCGAGCGGGCGCTGGCGATCCGGGAAAAGCTGAATGGGCCGGAGTCGCTGGAGGCGGTCGTCTCGATCCACGACCTCGCCTATCTGCATTATCTGAGGAAGGAGTACGACGCGGCGCGCGCACTCTACGATCGCTCGATCGAGATCTGCGAGCGCGTACACGGCAAGGAGCACTTCGCCACCGGCTATGTGTTGAACAGCTATGCACACTTGCTGCGCGACACCGCCGACTATGACGGCGCGGAGAAAGCCTACCGGCGGGCGGCGGCGATCGATGCCCTGCGATACGGGCCCGAGCATCCGAGCACCAACCACGCGAGGGCCTCGCTGGCGCGGCTGATGTTCATCAAGGGTGACGCGGCGGCGGCGCTGGCGGAAGCCGAAGCGGCGCTGGCGATGCTGGAAAAGTCGCTCGGCGCTTCCCACGACTGGCCGAAACGCGCCGCGAGCGTGCTGGCAGCATCGCTGGATATGCTTGGCCGTGCCGATGAGGCAGCGGCGGCGAGGGCGAAGTACGGAGTGGAAAACTTCCAGGTCTGAGGCTGAACGAGCGGTCCGCCTCCTAAAGTAGGAAGAACGTTCCGATCCGGGCAGCGACCCATTCCGGCCGGGTAACGGTCGGAACATGCCCGGCGCCATCCGCCACCTCCAGATGGGCGCGCGGCAGCATCGCCGCCAGCCGCTCCGCAGCGGCGAGCGGCGTTATCGCGTCGCGGCTGCCGTGCAGGATCAATGTCGGGATATCGAGGCCGGGGAGGCGATGATCGACGTCGAAGCCGTCGAGGCATTCCATGAGTTCGACGGCCGCCTTGGCGGTCGATCGATTGGTGATGAGTTTTCCCCAAGCGCGTTCCGCCACGCAGTCATCTTCCGGAATGCAGGCGTCGATGAACGCGTCCATCGTGCGCGGGAAATCAACGCGGCATCCCTGCAGCATCCTGTCGAGCTGGGGCGAACGGTTGCCCCGAGTGCGCCCGTCGACGAGGACCAGTCCTTCAAATCGCTGCGGATGCCTCAATGCCGCTTCCACGACGATGGAAGCGCCGGCCGACTCACCAGCCAGAACGCAACGCTCGATATCCAGGCGGTCGAGGACCGTGAAAAGGTCGGAGACCAGCGCCTCGAAGCTTATCTTCGGCGATCGATCGATCGTGGCTCCGGTGCCCCGATGATCGTAGGTGACTGTACGCCATGAACGGCTGAGATGCTCGAAAACCGGGAACCAGAGTTCTCCGCTTCCCACCCAGCCGCCGTGTGCAACGAATGTGCGCGGACCTGGCCCGAACGCGGAAACCATGATGCTCGCGTCGTCGGTGTGAATGAACACGGCAACCCCCATAGCCCTGTCTGCGCCTGCATATCAGGCAGGAGTGATCATGTCTCCTTGCGTCGCGGAGGCTTGAACGGCCTACCACCACACCCCGCCGCGGGTGACGCGGATGCGCGGGTCGCTGTCGGGCAGGGCGAGATGGGTATCGCAGGCCGGGCCGGCATGGTCGGGCGAATCGGCTTCGACGGGCATCTCGACCAGCCCCATGCCGAAGGTCGGATTGGCGGGACGTATGCGCGGGACGAGCGAGGGGCGGGGCCGCAGTTCCCTCGCCCGCGCGACGGCGCCGGCATCCGGGCCGACGCCGGCCCTCAGCGCCATCAGGCGCGCGACGCGGGTCGCGGTCGGCGGGTGCGAGCGCAGGACCGAGGGATTGGGAAGGCGGCTGCCGGGCAGCATCATGCCTTCCCAGAGCTTCCCCTGCGCCTTCTCCAGCTTGGTCAGCGCCGAGGCGAGGCCGTCGGGGTCGCCGGTGAGCAGGGCCGCGCCCAGGTCGGCATCGAACTCGCGGGTGCGCGACAGAGCGAGCTGGAGCAGGCCTCCGACCGTCGGCGCGGCGATCAGCACCAGCACGGCGAGCCACGGCACCGCCTCGCCCATGCCGCCGAACAGGCCGCCGAGATTGAGGAAGAGCGAGAGCAGACCGATGGTCGACATCAGCGAGGTGAAACGGGAGACCATGTCGGCGAAGGCCATGACCTTCACGTCCTCATGGGCGATGTGACTGACCTCGTGGGCGAGCACCCCAGCGAGTTCCCGGAGCGTCAGGTTTCGTGCGAGCGCGTCGGTGATGGCCACCGCCGAATCCTCGCGCCGCCCGACGGCGAAGGCATTCATCATCTTCGACGGTATGACGTGGAGCCTCGGGACCGACGGCAGGCTGGCGCGGCGGGCGAGTTCCTCCATGATCTCGATGCCGTCCGGAAACTGGGTCCGCGAGACCGGTTGCGCCTTGTACATGGCGAGCACCATCTGGGGACTGACGCGGCGCGCGACCACCATGGAAATGACGCCGAAGATGGTCGCGTAGATGACGCCCGAAAGGCCGCCGAACGCCCAGGCCGTGACGCCCAGCAGCAGCAGCGAGCCGGCGCCCAGCAGCCATGTGTGGATTGTGTTGAGAGCCCGGTGCCGGCGCTCGGTGAAATGATCGAGGGAGGGAGGCGTCGCCATGCGCCAAAATATGGCGTGGCGACCGGGCTTTGCCGAGTCCCCGCTTCTCAACAGGCTGAAAGCTCCGTGCAAGCGAGGATGATTATTCACAGGCCAGCAAGCGCTTGCAGCCCAAAGAGGCTGTTCTTATATACGCCGCACATCCGCGCGGAGGCCGGCCAAGCCCGGCAAGGTGCGGAAATCCAAGGTAAGTAGGGGCAGCCCAGAGGAACGCCTCGCAGAGGGTCCGGGCGGCCTGCTCAGCGGAGAGACAGACATGGCCAAAGTAATCGGTATCGACCTCGGGACGACCAACTCCTGCGTCGCCGTCATGGACGGCAAGGACGCGAAGGTCATCGAAAACGCGGAAGGCGCACGCACCACGCCTTCGATCGTGGCATTTTCCGGTGATGGCGAGCGCCTCGTCGGCCAGCCGGCCAAGCGGCAGGCGGTGACCAATCCCGAAGGGACCGTGTTCGCGGTGAAGCGGCTGATCGGCCGTCGCTACGACGATCCGGTGACCGAGAAGGACAAGAAGCTCGTCCCCTACAAGATCGTCAACGGCGACAATGGCGACGCATGGGTCGAAGCCGGCGGCAAGAAGCAGTCGCCCAGCCAGATTTCGGCGATGATCCTGCAGAAGATGAAGGAGACGGCGGAAGCTTATCTCGGCGAGAAGGTCGAGAAGGCGGTCATCACCGTCCCGGCCTACTTCAACGACGCCCAGCGCCAGGCCACCAAGGACGCCGGCAAGATCGCCGGCCTCGAGGTCCTGCGCATCATCAACGAGCCCACCGCGGCGGCGCTCGCCTACGGCCTCGACAAGAAGGAAGGCAAGACCATCGCGGTCTACGATCTCGGCGGCGGCACCTTCGACATCTCGGTGCTCGAGATCGGCGACGGCGTTTTCGAGGTGAAGTCGACCAATGGCGACACCTTCCTCGGCGGCGAGGACTTCGACATGCGCCTGGTCGAGTACCTGGCGTCGGAGTTCAAGAAGGAACAGGGCATCGACCTGAAGAACGACAAGCTGGCTCTCCAGCGGCTCAAGGAAGCCGCGGAGAAGGCGAAGATCGAGCTGTCGGCGGGCGCCCAGACCGAGATCAACCTGCCCTTCATCACGGCCGACCAGACCGGGCCTAAGCATCTGACGATGAAGCTCACCCGGGCCAAGTTCGAGTCGCTGGTGGACGATCTCGTTCAGCGCACCGTCGAGCCCTGCAAGGCGGCGCTCAAGGATGCCGGCCTCAAGGCCGGCGAGATCGACGAGGTGGTGCTGGTCGGCGGCATGACGCGCATGCCGAAGATCCAGGAAGTGGTTAAGCAGTTCTTCGGCAAGGAGCCGCACAAGGGAGTCAATCCCGACGAGGTGGTCGCCATGGGCGCGGCGATCCAGGCCGGCGTCCTGCAGGGCGACGTCAAGGACGTGCTGCTGCTCGACGTAACTCCTCTGTCGCTCGGCATCGAGACGCTGGGCGGCGTGTTCACGCGGCTGATCGAGCGCAACACGACGATCCCGACCAAGAAGAGCCAGGTGTTCTCGACGGCCGAGGATTCGCAGTCGGCGGTGACCATCCGGGTGTTCCAGGGCGAGCGCGAGATGGCGGCCGACAACAAGGCGCTCGGCCAGTTCGACCTTGTCGGCATCCCGCCGGCGCCGCGTGGCGTGCCGCAGATCGAGGTCACGTTCGACATCGACGCCAACGGCATCGTCAACGTCTCGGCCAAGGACAAGGGCACCGGCAAGGAGCACCAGATCCGCATCCAGGCGAGCGGGGGTCTTTCGGACGCCGACATCGACAAGATGGTCAAGGAGGCTGAAGCCAACGCCGACAACGACAAGAAGCGGCGCGCCTTGGTCGAGGCCAAGAACCAGGCCGAGGCGATGATCCATTCGGCGGAAAAGTCGCTGAAGGAGTATGGCGAGAAGGTCTCGGAGGCCGACCGCAATGCGATCTCCGACGCCATAGCCGGGCTGAGGAGCGCGGCCGATGGCGACGACGCCGCGGCGATCGAAGCGAAGGTGCAGGTTCTGGCCGAAGCGTCGATGAAGCTGGGCCAGGCCATGTACGAGGCTAGCCAGGCCGAGGCGGCTCATGCCGACGCGAAGGCTGACGCCGAGAAGGCGGGCGAGGACGTGGTCGACGCCGACTTCGAAGAGATCGACGAGGACGAGAAGAAGAAGTCGGCTTGACGCTGAAGTCCCTTCGCTAACCGTGCGAAAGCCCGGGCCAAGGCCCGGGCTTTTTCTTTTGAATTGGGCGTAAGGCACAGAAAAACACGCCATTCAGCGCATCGCCTATGGTAACGTGCACGGCGGTTCACTAAATCGGGGCCAACCGCGGAAGGTGGCGCACCACCGCGTGGGGCGTGGGCGCGACAAGGCTGCGATGGGACCCGATGAAGGCTGACTTCTACGAAACGCTCGGCGTGCAGAAGGGCGCCGACGAGAAGGAACTCAAGACCGCGTTCCGCAAGCTGGCGATGCAGTTCCACCCCGACCGCAATCCTGGGGACAAGGCCTGCGAATTCCGTTTCAAGGAAATCAACGAGGCCTACGAGATTCTCAAGGATCCGCAAAAGCGGGCGGCCTACGATCGTTTCGGCCATGCCGCCTTCGAACAGGGCGGCGGCGCCAATGGCTTCGGCGCCAACGGATTCGCCGGAGGCGGCGGGTTCTCCGATATCTTCGAGGACATCTTCGGGGACATGATGGGGCGCCAGCGGCGCTCCTCGGGCGGGCGCGAGCGCGGCGCCGACCTGCGCTACAACATGGAGATCAGCCTCGAGGAGGCCTATCTCGGCAAGACCGCGCAGATCCGTGTACCCTCTTCCGTCTCGTGCGCCGAATGCTCGGGCTCCGGCGCCAAGCCCGGCACGTCTCCGACCACCTGCGGCATGTGCTCCGGTTCGGGCCGCGTCAGGGCCGCGCAGGGCTTCTTTTCGATCGAGCGGACCTGCCCGCAGTGCCAGGGTCGTGGACAGACTATCCTGGACCCGTGCCAGAAATGCTCGGGCCACGGCCGCGTCACCGAGGAACGGGCGCTTTCGGTCAACATACCGGCGGGCATCGAGGACGGTACGCGCATCCGGCTGGCCAATGAGGGCGAGGTGGGCTTGCGCGGCGGACCGACCGGCGACCTCTACATCTTCCTGTCCGTGATGCCGCACGAGTTCTTCCAGCGCGACGGAGCGGACCTCTACTGCAGCGTACCGATCTCGATGACCACCGCCGCTCTCGGCGGGGCGTTCGAACTCGCGGCGCTCGATGGCAGCCAGACCCGGGTGAAGGTGCCGGAAGGCACCCAGAACGGGCGGCGTTTCCGCCTCAAGGGCAAGGGCATGCCGGTACTCAGACAGCCGCAGATCGGCGATCTGATCGTGCAGGTGTCGGTCGAGACGCCGCAAAGCCTTTCAAAGCGCCAGCGCGAACTCTTGCAGGAGTTCGAAACCCTGTCGTCGAAAGAGAACAGCCCCCAGTCGACGGGCTTCTTCTCCCGGATGAAGGACTTCTTCGAGCAGCTTGGCGGCCAATAGGAGGTTCGATTGGGCAATCCGGGACGGCGCAATCGTGGGGCATCCGCGGTGGCCAAGGACGGTTGCTCCGGCGGCATTCTCAGCCCGCCGTCGATCCGGACAGCCGTCCGTTCGATCGCCGAGACGGCCTCCGAGCAATGGCGCTTCGTGCGCAATCTCTTCGACAACCCGCGCACGACCGGTGCGATCGCGCCCAGCGGCGGCGTCATGGCGCGCAAGATGGCGTCGGTCGCCGACCCCTCCTCGTCGCTGCCCGTCCTGGAGATCGGCCCGGGAACGGGCGTGATGACCCGCGCCCTCGTTGGTCTGGGCATTGCCCAGGAGAGGCTCTGGCTGATCGAGTATTCGGCCGATTTCGTTCGAAGGCTGCGGGCCGACTTTCCCAAAGCGAACGTCATCCACGGCGACGCGTTCGACCTCGACGCCACGCTCGGCGAGCATCGCGGGCTCACCTTCGACAGCGTGGTCTCGAGCCTGCCGCTGCTGTCATTTCCCCTGCCGCGCCGCGTTGCGCTCGTCGAGGATCTTCTTTCGCGGATACCCGCTGGAAGGCCGATGGTGCAGTTCAGCTACCAGCCCTTTCCGCCGGTCCCGGCGGGGCATGGCAACTACCAGGTCGAGCACTTCTGCAATGTGCTCATGAACATCCCGCCGGCGAGGGTCTGGCTCTACCGGCGGGCAGCGGTTAGTCGACCAGGCTGATCTGCCGGTCCTCGACGGCCTCGAGCTGAGGGCAGCCGATGACGATGCGAATGTCGTCGTAGTCGCTGTCCGTCCAGGCGATGTCGGTCCAGTCGGCCGATGGGCCCGGCCTGCCCGGCGGGCGGTCTTCCCATCCGTAGTACATGTATTTTCCGGGAGTGCAGGTGCTCTTGGCGAGTTGCGGCTTGCGGTCCTTGCCCTCGGGGATGATGCCGCCCTGGCTCTTGGGCTTGCATTCCTTGAGGCTCTTGCAGAGGACCGTCTCGACCGCGGGCCATCCGCCGAGGTCGAAGGTCTCGAGGCCTTTGTCGATCACCGTGTCGGTATAATAGTCGAAGCGCTGCGACTTCGGATCCTCCCATTTGGAGGGCTGGTCGCGGACGAGGCGCACATTCATCATGCGGTAACTGAGCGTCTGATCGGCCTCGCACTGCGGCATCGTGTACTTGTACTTCGTGCCGGCATTGTCGGAGATCGCCGTCATGTCGGTGCGACCCTTGGTCTTGGGGTCGTACTTGTCGGCCTCGTCGTAGCAGTAGACGTAGATGCGATTGTAGTCGCCCGCCTCATTGTCCAGCTCGGTGAGTGTCGGCGGCGTGTACACGTATTTCGGCTCGGCGACGCGCACCGTTGCGTCGACGCTGATCGGCACGGCCTCCGGAAAGCCCGGCACGCCGGCGAGAATGGAGACCGGAACCTTGCCGGTGATGCTCACTCGGTAGTCGACATCGGAAATCCAGCTGCCCTTGACCTTCACCTTGTCGGCCCAGCCCGCATCGCCGCCATAGCGCTGCTTGGTCACCGCCTTGGCATAGTCGAGGAACGGCTTGGCGTTGCCGTCGGGCCCGAGCTGGGCTCCGCTGAGGGCCGCCATGTCGGCCTGCGCCTGCGCGAAGCCGCGCACGTTCGTGGCGCGAGAATAGTCGATCGCCGCGCCGGCGGCGCCGATCACGGGGACGACCGCCACGGCCGCGATGACCGCGAAATTGCCGCGCCGGTCCCTCAACAAGTTCAGCATGTCCGGAAACCTCCGTTGCCTCATGGTCTTCACTTAGCGCACAAGTTGCAAAGATCGGGTTCACCCGACGGTTGTGGTTTGCGTGCAATGTCGAAGGGTTCGTTAACCACCGGCGAAGCGACGCAACGGTTTGACCCAGTCAGTTCATCCGCTATTAGGGAGCGGTCGCCGGACGGTCCCAAATGCCTGCACGCATCCTCGTCTTCGCTGGTTCGATCCGAAGCGGCGCCTATAGCGGCCGCACGGCGGATGCGGCCATCAAGGAACTCGCGCTGCAGGGCGCCGAGACGACGCGCATCTCGCTCGCCGATTATCCCCTGCCGCTGATGGACGAGGATCTCGAGCGCGAAAAAGGCGTGCCGGAGAACGCCATGCGGCTGGCGCGTGTCTTCGCCGGACAGGACGGCCTCGTGATCTGCACGCCCGAGTACAATGGCTCGCTGCCGCCGCTGCTGAAGAACACGCTCGACTGGTTGAGCCGCGTGAAGCGCGATGGAGGAAGGCCGCTCAAGCCCTACGAGGGCAAGGTCGCGGGGCTGTGCTCGTCGTCCGACGGGAATTTCGGCGGCAACTACGCGATCCAGCATCTGCGCCAGGTGCTGATCAAATGCCGGGTGGAGATGATCACGCCGCAGGTTCTGGTGCCGAACGCGCACGATGCGTTCGACGACGAGGGGCAGTTCGAGCAAGAAAGGATCCGTCACCAGATGACGGCGCTCGCCACGACGCTGATCGAACGCGTGGCCCTGCTGTCGCGGAGGATCGAGCCATGACGGCGATGCGCGATCGTCTGATCGTCGGACTCGACGTGCCGACGGTCGCAGCGGCCGAGACGACCGTGGCGCGGATCAGCGACGCGGCGGCCTTCTACAAGATCGGTTATCAGCTTGCTTTCGCCGGAGGTCTGGACTTCGCGAAGGAGCTCGTCGCGGAAGGCAAGAAGGTCTTCCTCGACATGAAGCTCCTGGACATCGACAACACCGTCGCCAAGGGTGTCGAAGCGATCACGCGCATGGGTGTCACGATGCTGACGCTGCATGCCTATCCGAAGGCGATGCGCGCCGCCGTCGAGGCGGCACGGGACACGCCGCTCACACTGCTCGCGGTCACGGTGCTCACGTCGATGGATGAGGCGGACCTGACCGCCGCCGGTTACGAATACGACCCCCATACGCTCGTCCTGCGGCGCTCGGAACAGGCTTTGGCGGCGGGGATGGGCGGCATCGTCTGCTCGGCCGCCGAAGCGGCGGCGGTGCGCAAGGTCGTCGGCCAGCGATTGAAGGTCGTCACGCCAGGGATCCGTCCGGCCGGCGCCGAGACCGGTGACCAGAAGAGGGTGATGACGCCCGCGGATGCAATCAAGGCAGGCGCCAGCCATCTGGTCGTCGCCCGGCCAATCGTCGGCGCAGCCGACCCAAGAGCGGCCGCCCAGGCGATTCTCGCCGAAATGGCGGGCGCCTGACAGGGACAAAGAGGAGGAGACCCCATGCCGAAGGGCTACTGGATCGCACGGGTGGATGTCAGAGATCCCGAGCGCTACAAGGACTATGTCGCGACGGCCAAGCCGGCGTTCGAGGAGCACGGCGCGCGATTTATCGCGCGCGGCGGCGCCTACACGGCCATGGAGGGCACGGCGCGCGGGCGCAATGTCGTCATCGAGTTCGATACGGTCGAGCGCGCCAAGGCCTGCTACAACTCGCCCCAGTACCAGAAGGCGGTCGCGATCCGCCAGGAATGCGCGACCGCCGAGATGGTGATCGTCGAGGGCGTCTGATCCTGCAGGCGATTTCGAAGGGCTATTCGCTGAGGGCGTATCGCGATAACGATGCGCCCGCCCTGCTGGCGGTCGAGAATCGCGCCGCCGCGCTGTTCCGCGACCATGGATATCCGCAGGTCGCCGACGACCCGTTGCCCGACGCCGCCGCCGTCGAGCGTCTGGTCTCGGGCGCGCGATGCTGGGTGGCGGCGGCGCCGGACGGAGCGCCCGCCGGCTTTGCCGTGGCAGTCCCCCTCGCAGGCTGGCTGCACCTCAAGGAAGTTTCGGTCGATCCCGCCCACGGCCGGCTCGGGCTGGGCCGCATGCTGGTCGCCAGGGTGGTCGACGCGGCGCGCGAGGCCGAACTCAGGGGCGTGAGCCTGACGACCTTCCGCGACGTGCCGTTCAATGCGCCCTTCTACGTGAAACTCGGCTTCGCCGACGCGGGCACGGACGCGCCGGAGGGGCTTCGGGAACTCCTGACCAACGAACTGCCAGCTGGGGTTGAGGCGTCGAGCCGGGTGCTCATGCTGCGGCGCACCTAACAAGAGATACGGAATCTCAACGGGTTGCGCTCAATTTGCCTGGATTACGCAGGGTGAGCGTTGCGCCGCAGCGGAACGATGTTAGTTTTGCTGCATTACAACATGCCCGGACCGGCGCGGCCATCAGCCGGCCCGAGCTCCGGAGAACGCATTTGTTCTATCAGCTCTACGAATTGAACCACGCGGCGTTGCAGCCCTTCAGGGCGGTCGCCGATTCGCTGAAGCTGCTCTACACGAACCCGCTCAATCCCCTGTCGCAGACCCCGTTCGGCCGTTCCGTCGCGGCAAGCGCCGAACTGTTCGAGCGGACCACGCGGCGATACGGCAAGCCCACGTTCGGGCTGACCTCGACGAAGGTCGACTTCCAGACCGTGGCCGTGAGCGAACAGATGGTCTGGTCGCATCCCTTCTGCAAGCTCATCCATTTCGCCCGCGACCTGCCCAGCAGCCGCCGCAAGGATCCGAAGCTGCTGATCGTCGCACCGATGTCGGGACACTACGCGACGCTGCTCCGTGGCACGGTGGAAGCCATGCTGCCGCATGCCGAAGTCTACATCACCGACTGGGTCGACGCGCGCGTGGTGCCCGTCGCCGACGGCGGCTTCGACCTCGACGACTACATCGACTACGTGATCGACATGCTCGGGCTGCTCGGACCCGACACGCATGTGATGGGCGTCTGCCAGCCATCGGTACCGGTTCTCGCCGCGGTCGCCGTGATGGAGGCTCGCCGCGATCCCTGCGCGCCGGCATCGATGATCCTGATGGGTGGGCCGATCGATACGCGCCGCAACCCCACGGCGGTGAACCTGCTCGCCGAGGATCGGGGCATCGATTGGTTCCGCGACAACGTGATCCTGCGGGTGCCATGGCCGAACCCCGGCTTCGGCCGCGCCGTCTACCCCGGCTTCCTGCAATTGTCCGGCTTCATGGGTATGAACCTCGACCGTCACCTCATCGCCCACAAGGACTTCTTCCTGCACCTGGTCAAGAACGACGGGGAACCGGCGGAAAAGCACCGCGAGTTCTACGACGAGTATCTTGCCGTCATGGACCTGACCGCCGAGTTCTACCTGCAAACGGTGGAGACGGTGTTCGTGCGCCACGCCCTGCCGAAGGGCGAGATGCGTCATCGCGGCGAGCCGGTCGACCCGGCTGCGATCCGCAACGCGGCGCTGTTGACGATCGAAGGGGAGAACGACGACATTTCGGGCCTCGGCCAGACCCAGGCGGCGCACGATCTCTGCGTCAATCTGCCGACGGATCGCAAGGCGCACTACATGCAGCCCAAGGTCGGGCACTACGGCGTCTTCAACGGGTCGCGCTTCCGCTCCGAGATCGTGCCGCGCATCGTCGATTTCATCGGAAGCTACGGCCGTGGCGACGCAAAGGCGTTCAAGCCCAGGGTCGTGCGGGCGGCGAAGGCCTGAGAGGCATCCTGTTGCATAATCGCCGCGCCGGCCGGGCGATCGGTAACCATCGCGTCATCGTCCCACATCCTTGAATTGACACCCGCGGCGAATAACCCTTTAACGTTTTGTTAAGAAACGAAACAAAGGGCTTCGGGGCCGGGGCATGGGAACCTCACTCCTACGCGCGGGGATACTGCGGGCGGTTACGACCGCCTCGGCCCTTGCGGTCGTGGCGACCGGCGCCTTTGCCGGCGGCCAGATGATGACCGGCGGCCTGACCTCCCAGCCGATCGGCCACTACGAGTTCTGCAAGGCCAATCCGAGGGAATGCGCGATCCGCACCGAGGACAATGGACCCGAGGCGTTCTCCGAGGATTTGTGGGAAGCCGTCGTCAGGATCAACGCCGCCGTCAACAAGGCGGTCAAGCCGATGAACGATTTCGACATCTACGGCAAGGACGAGGTCTGGGCCTATCCGGGCGACGGTGTCGGCGATTGCGAGGACTACGTGCTCGAGAAGCGGCGCCAGCTCCAGGCGCGCGGCTTGTCGCTGTCGAACCTCTTGATCACCGTCGTCCGCAAGCCGGACGGCGAGGGCCATGCCATTCTCACGGTTCGCACCGACCGCGGCGACTTCGTGCTCGACAATCTCACCAATCGCGTACGCACCTGGGATGATACCGGGTACCGCTTCCTCAAGCGGCAGGCGAGCGACCACACCGGTCGCTGGGTGTCGATCCGCGAAGGCCAGACACATCTGGTCGGCTCGGTGCAGTAGGACAGTCCCGGCGCCTGATCGTCGCGACATCAGGGCCTGGTCGCGGACGACTCGATCCTCTCCGCGACCAGTTCCTGAAGCCGCCACAACTGCCGGTCGCGGAGCCCGAGTTCCTCGAGTTTCGACACTGTGTTGAAGAGATACTCGGCCATCGAGCCCCATTGACCCGCGGCGACCGACAGCACGCCCGCGACTTCGCCGGCGGAGAGACCGGCGATGTAGGCGCCTGATCGCCGGTCGATGACGAAGGTGACGGCGCGGATCGGTCCCTCGCCGGTCACGAGATCGATCCAGCGCGGCGGGAACGGATGGGGAAGCAGGTGAACCTCCCGCCTGGCAAGTTCAATGAGATTGGCATGGGCCGCGTCGGGCGGCAGCCTGAAGGCGACGCCTTTGCACCGGCCGCCACGGTCGAGCGCCAGCATCAGACCCGGCCGCTCCACCGATCCGCGAAACCAATGGTCCCAGCCGAGGCAGAAGGACCGATGCCAGCCGTTGGCCAGAGCGGCCCTCCGCTCCACGAACTCGAAGCACGGGTTCCAGATCAGAGAACCGTAGGCGAACAGCCATACGGAGTTCGGATCGGGCGCTTGGGCCAGGATGTCGCGTGCAATCCGATCGTGGTCGTCCTCCGTCGCCGGCCTGCGGCCGGCCGCGAAATTGTCGCCGGAGTAGTTCCCGGATGCCGGCGGAACCCTGGAGACGAGTTCGGGCGTCAGGCGCATCGTTCGTGCTGTCATGCTGTCTGCCCCGTACCGATGATCGGTCAACGATAACAGATTGCGCGGGCAACGACCCGACGTTCACGCAGCCTGCGCCAGACGCTCGCCGGCGATGCGATAGGAGATCGATTCCGCGAGATGGATGCGGCCGACCCGCTCGACGCCATCGAGGTCGGCCAGCGTCCGCGCGACCTTCAGGATGCGGTGATAGGCGCGCGCGGAGAAGCCGAGCTTCTCGCTGGCGTCGCGGACCAGCGCCAGGCCCGCCGTGTCCGGCTCGGCGACCGCCTCGACCAGCGCCGTCGGGCAATGGGCGTTGGTGACGGCGGCCGGCACGCAAAGCGCCTCATAGCGCGCCCGCTGGATGTCGCGCGCCGCCGCGACGCGGGCGGCAACCGCCGCGCTCGCCTCGGCCCGCCCCGGACGGATCAGATCGGCGGCGCTCACCGACGGAACCTCGACCCTCAGGTCGATGCGATCGAGGAAGGGACCGGAGAGCCTGGCCTGATAGTCGGCCTGGCAGCGCACGCCGCGCGCGCAGCGATAGCCGGGCTCGCCCGCCATTCCGCAGCGGCACGGATTCATGGCCGCGACCAGCTGGATGCGGGCCGGATAGGCGACGCGATGATTGGCGCGGGCGATAACGCATTCGCCTGTCTCCAGCGGCTGGCGCAGCGAATCGAGCACCTGCGGCGTGAACTCGGGGAGTTCGTCGAGGAAAAGCACTCCATTGTGCGACAGCGAGGCTTCGCCCGGCCGGGCGCGGAGACCGCCACCGACCATCGCTGCCATCGAAGCCGAATGATGCGGCGCCCTAAACGGCCGCCGGTCCGACAGCTTGCCGCCCGCCAGTTCGCCGGCGATCGAGGCGACCATCGACACTTCCAGAAGTTCGCGCGGCGACAGCGGCGGCAGGATCGACGGCAGGCGCTGCGCGAGCATCGACTTGCCGGCGCCCGGCGGCCCGACCATCAGGAGATTGTGGCCGCCGGCGGCGGCAACCTCCAGGGCGCGGCGAGCGCTCTCCTGGCCCTTGATGTCGGCGAGGTCCGGCAGATCGCGCGCGCCTGCATGCACGGCCGGCTGAGGGCGCGCGAGGACCTGCGTGCCCCGAAAATGGTTGGCCACCGCGATCAGGCTGCGCGGCGCGATGATGTCCATGTCTTCTCCCGCCCACGCAGCCTCCGGTCCGGACGCGTGGGGGCAGATCATGCCCTTGCCCTCGGCGTTGGCCGCGATGGCCGCGGGCAGGGCGCCGGCGACGTGCGCGATCGTGCCGTCCAGCGAGAGTTCGCCCAGCACGACGAAATCGTTCAGCGCGTCGCCGGGCACGGCGCCAAGCGCGGCCATCAGGCCAAGCGCGATCGGCAGGTCGTAGTGGCTGCCTTCCTTGGGAAGATCGGCGGGCGCCAGGTTCACCGTCACCTTCTTGGCGGGCATTGACAGGCCGGATGCGTGGAGCGCCGCCTGCACCCGCTCGCGGCTCTCGGCCACCGCCTTGTCGGGCAGGCCGACGATCTGCATGCCGACCTTGCCCGGCGCGACCATGACCTGAACGTCGACGGGCACTGCCTCGATGCCCTGGAACGCAACCGTGCGCACCCGCGAAACCATACGTCCCCGATCCCGGCCACGGCCGACAGTCCTACCCGACCTCAGTCCAATGAAGCACAGCGCAAGGAATGT
>JBFXAF010000018.1:0-53279 GCA_050184585.1 Rhizobiaceae bacterium
CCATTGATCAGGGGTCAGTTCGTAACGCTTCGGCTTAGCCATCATCGGGCTCCAGATCAGCAGACCTGGCACCCGATGAATCACACATCGCCGCAGAATTGAATCCTGAATGTCGATTGGTCCTAGATCGTTTCCTGGGATGAAGATGTTCCCGGTCGGGGAGCCGTGGTTATGCCGGCCTGGCGCAGTTCGTCGGCGATCATCTGCCTCAGCGCCGCTTTCTTTATCTTGGTCCCCGACATCGGCCACTCGGTGACGAACCTGACGTAACGCGGCACCTTGAATGTCGATATCTTACCCAGGCAATACGCAACGACGCTGTCGGCATCCAAAGGCGCCATGCCACTTTCGGTCTCGATGAAGGCGGCCGGCACTTCGCCATAGTACCCGTCGGGCGCCGAAACGACCTGCGCGATGCGGACGCCCGGCAGGCGCAGCAGATGCCCTTCGATCTCCGCCGCCGCGACATTCTCGCCGCCGACCTTGAGCATGTCCTTGAGCCGGCTGACGAAGACCAGCTCGCCCTCTCCCGTACGCCGCATAAGGTCGCCCGAGTGGAACCAGCCTCCGGGATCGATGGCGGCGGCCGTACCTTCGGGATCGTCGAAATAGCCGCTCAGCCTTCCCGGCCCGCGAAACAGCAGCTCGCCCTCCTCCGCGTCCCGGCCCGTCCCCTGGTCGACGAGGCGGACCTCCATGCCCGGCAGCACCTTCCCGCATGTCATCCAGCGCGAGTTTTCGTCATCGTCCGGAGACCCGATCGCCAGCCATCCGCACGCCTCCGTGGAGCCCGTGTTCGCGACCTGGATGGCGTTGGGCAATCGCGCCTGCATGGCCTCAAGCCGCTCACGTATGCCGACGATGATCACCAGCCGGACGCTGCCGAGGTCGGCGCTCGTCGCCTCGGCATGGTCGAGCACCGGCAGCCAGATCGTCTCGAACCCCGGGAACGCGATCGTGCAGCGCTCCGCGTGGAGCTGGTCGACCGCGACCTTCGCCTCGAAGATGCCGGGATGATGAAGCGATGCGCCGCTGCTGAACGCCGCCAGCATCGACGACCATCCGGCGGTGTGGAACATCGGGAGTGGCGTCCAGAAGCGATCCTGATGCGTGATGCCCAATCGTTCCGCGACGGCCCTGCCTTGATGCAGCATCGCTGCCTGGCTGTGGATGCAGCCCTTCGGATTGGCCGTCGTGCCCGATGTGAAGATGATACGCGCCGGCGCGTCGGGGTCGACGAGCGCCTCGGCCGCGCGGATCTTCGCAACGGTCGACAGCGGCCCCTCCCAGCGGAGGGTCTCATCGCCGAGCAGAACGACATCGCAGCCGTCCGGGACCCCGGCGTCCTCGATGAGGACGGCGTAGCGTTGAGAGGCGATCAGGACGACGGGCCGCGCCTTGCCGAGCAGATAGGCAAGCTCGCCGGCCTTGTAGCGCGCATTGGCGCAGACGGCGACCGCGCCGAGTCTCATCGTTCCGATCGCGAAGGCGAGGTAATCGCGATCGGCGGTTGCGATGAGAAGCGCAACCCTGTCGCCCGACCTGACGCCGCGCGCATGCAGCCAGCGGGCGGCCGAAAGCGATGCTTCCGCCAGCGCCTCGAAGTTGAGGATGCCGTCCGGCGCGAAGAATGCCCTGGCCCGAGGCCTCGACCGACCCATCTCGTCGACGAGCCCGAAAACCGTTGTTACGTTTGCCGGTTGTCTGACCATTGAGTCAGAAAGAGCGCGGCAGGCCGAACCGCTCGGCCACGAGGTTGCGCGCCATCTCGTTGGTGACGGGGCTCATGCGGTAGAGGCGTGCGTCGCGCCAATAGCGCTGCATGTCGGTGTCGCCCGAATAGCCCTGACCGCCAAGCAGCTGGATACCGATGTCCGCCGCGTTGACCGCGTGCTCCGTGGCGATCACCTTCGCCATCGTGAGTTCCTGGAACGCCTCCTGTCCCGTGATGTCGAGCCAGGCGCAGTGGTTGGCGACGAGTTCGGTCTGGCGCCGCGCGATGGCGATGTTGACCAGATGGTGCTGGATCGACTGGAACGAGCCGATCGTGCTGCCGAAGGCCGTGCGTTCCTTCACATAGGCAAGCGCATCCTCGAGAATTCCGTCGAGGATGCCGCAGCATAGCCCGAGAAGCACGAGGCGTTCGTTGTTGAGCGTCGGCAGGAGCATGTACCACGCGCGGTTGGGCTCGCCGAGCAGCAGGTCGTCAGGCACGAAGACATCGTCGAGGAAGACGTCGAACGCTCCGAGGCCCCGCATGCCAAGCGTGCTGAGGGGCTTCAGCGATATCCCCTTCGACTTGGCCGGCAGGACGAACAGCGACACCGCGCCGTGCCGCTTCTTCGCGTCGGGGTCGGTCAGCGCGAGGAGCAGGATGTAGTCCGACGCGTCGGCCGAGGCGCACCAGGTCTTGCGACCGTTGATGCGCCAGCCGCCGTCCACCTTGACCGCCGTCGTCTTCAATCCACCGAGCAGATCGGTGCCCCCTCCGGGCTCGGTGAAGCCGATGGTGAAGCGCGCATTGCCCTGCGCGATGTCCGGCAGGAAGCGCTTCTTCTGCTCTTCCGAGCCATAGAGGCCGATCGAGTTCGCGCCGGCGAAAGACGTCGATCCCCAGACCCAGAGCATGCCTGAAAGCGACCGCCCCAGTTCGCGGGCGACCACCATCTGGAGAAGGTTGTCGCCGCCGTGCCCGCCATAGGCCTTGGGTACCGCGACGCCGTGGAGACCGCGGGCGGCAAGCTTGTCCCAGAGTTCGAGAGGGTATCGGTCGGCGCGTTCGAGTTCGCGGGTCCAGCTCTTCGGGAGCTCTCGATCGACCCACGAACGCAAGTCGGACTGAAACGAGCGGACGGGCTCGGGCAGCGAAAAATCCAAAGGGTTTCCTCCCGTCGGAAATGACATCGAAAATTTCCGAACAGGTTTGGATTTTATCGCAGCTTTTTCTGCGGTCAACTGGCCACACAAAATAGCTTTGTCGCGGGGACTGGCGACTACTCGGCCAATAAAATCATTTGATTACAATATTTTATAAGGAATCTTCTGACTGGGAGGCCGTTCAAGATCGCCTCTGCGGCGACAATTGACATCTGTAACATAGCTCAATAAAGTCGATGAAAGTTCGGCTATTTGGTTTGGTCCATCCGCGCTGGAGGAGCGGCGGCGGCGATGGACGCATGCCGGTGACCCGCCGACGACGTCTTCATGCATCGCAACGGGAGGAACTTCGCATGCATCGATTCTTGAAAGCCCTGACCGCGTCGACCCTGCTTGTCGCCGCATCGTTCACGGCCCATGCCCAGGAAGACTCGGTCAAGATTGGCGTTCTGACCGACCTCAGCGGCTTCTCGGCCGACATCACCGGCAATGGCAGCATCGCTGCAGCCCAGATGGCGGTGGAGGATTTCGGCGGCAAGGTCGGCGATCGCAAGATCGAGATCATCTCGGCCGACACGGGCAACAACACCGACAAGGCTTCCCAGATCGCGCGTAGCTGGATCGACCAGGAAGGCGTGGACGCCATCGCCGACGTGCCCAATTCTGCTGTCGCGCTCGCGGTCAACGAAGTGGTGCGCCAGAAGAACAAGGTGCTGCTGGTCGCCGGCGCCGGCACGCCGAAGCTGGTCGGCGATTCCTGCTCGCCGAACACTGTGCTTTGGCCGTCGGACAGCTACGGTCTCTCCGCTTCGACACCGCTGGAGGTCCTGAAGGAAGGCGGCGACACCTGGTTCTTCATCACGGTCGACTACACCTACGGTCACGTCACCCAGGAGATCATGACCAAGGTCATCGAGGACAATGGCGGCAAGGTCCTCGGCGGCGTCCTGAACCCCCTGAACACACCTGATTTCAGCTCGTTCCTCCTGCAGGGCCAGGCGTCGGGCGCCAAGGTCATCGGCTTCATCAATGTCGGCGTCGATCTCCAGAACGGCATCAAGCAGGCCCGCGAGTTCAAGATCACCGACACGCAGAAGTTGGTGGGCGGGACGATCTTCCTCACCGACATCCATACGCTCGGGCTGGAGGTCACCCAGGGGCTCTATCTTTCGGCGTCCTTCTATTGGGACATGAATGAGGGCACTCGCGAATTCTCGAAGCGGTTCGCCGAGCGGCACAACGGCAAGATGCCGACCTTCCTCCAGGCCGGCGTCTATTCCTCGGTGCTCCACTACCTGAAGACCCTGGCCGACATGCCCGCTACCGACGATGGCGCGGCTGTGGTCAAGCACATGAAGGAACTGCCGACCGACGATCCGCTGTTCGGTCAGGGCACGATCCGCGCCGACGGCCGCAAGCTCCAGCCGATGTACGTCTTCCAGGTGAAGAAGCCGGAAGAGAGCACGTCGGAGTGGGATCTCTACCGGCTCGTCAGCGCCGTGCCGGCGGAGAAGGCGGTCATCGCGATGAACCCCGAACTCTGCAAGATGGTCGCGAACCAGTAGCAGCGCGCCTCAGCCCCGGCGTCGATGGCGCCGGGGCATCCTTTCCAACCGGTCGATCATTGGCGCCAGCGCGGAGGCAGGTCTTGTCGGAGCCGACGACAACCGAAGACATCGTCCTGCGGGCCGATGGACTTTCCAAGGACTTCGCCGGCTTCAAGGCCGTGAACGACGTATCCATCGGCGTTCTCCGCGGCTCGATCCACGCGCTGATCGGCCCGAACGGCGCCGGCAAGACGACCTGTTTCAACCTGCTCACGAGGTTCCTGCCGCCCTCCTCGGGCACCATCACCTACGAAACCCGGGACATCACGCGCACGCCGCCTGCCGCCGTCGCGCGGATGGGGCTGGTGCGTTCGTTCCAGATCTCTGCGATCTTCCCGAAGCTCTCGGTTCTCGAGAACGTCAGGATCGCCATCCAGAGCCGACGCGGCATGTCGTTCGACTTCTGGCGATCCAATGTCGTGCTCAACCGGCTCGACGAGGAAGCGCTCGGGCTTCTCGCGATGATCGACCTCGACGGCATGAAGGACCTTCTTGCGGGCGAGCTTTCCTACGGACGCAAGCGCGCGCTGGAGATCGCCACCACGATCGCGCTCCAGCCGAAGGTGATCCTGCTGGACGAGCCCATGGCCGGGATCGGCCACGGCGACATCGAGCGCATCGTGGAGATCATCAGGACCGTGGCCAAGGGGCGCACCGTGCTGATGATCGAGCACAACCTCTCGGTCGTGGCGGCGCTTGCCGAAACCATCACCGTGCTGGCGCGCGGCAAAGTCATCGCGGAAGGTCCATACGAGGCCGTGTCCGCCGATCCCCTCGTCAAGGAAGCCTATATCGGGACGGCTCATGGCCACTGACGCGCCAGCGCGCCGCGAAGGCGTTTCCGAACGGCTGCTCGAGGTCTCCGATCTCAAGGGCTGGTACGGCGAAAGCCAGGTGCTCCATGGCGTCGACCTGTTCGTCGGGCGCGGCGAGGTCGTTTCGCTCGTCGGGCGCAACGGCGCCGGCAAGACCAGCACGCTCAAGTCGATCATCGGCATCATCCAGAAGCGCAGCGGATCGGTCCGCATCGGCGAGCGCGAGACGATCGCCATGCGCTCCAAGGATATCGCGCGGCTGGGCCTCGGCTACGTGCCCGAGGACCGCGGCATCTACGCCAGCCTGACCGTGAAGGAGAACCTGCTCCTGCCCCCGGCCGTGGCGCCGGGCGGTCTTTCGAACGAGGCGGTGCTCGATCTGTTTCCGAACCTCAGGGAACGTCTTGGCAATTCCGGCGCCAAGCTTTCCGGCGGAGAACAGCAGATGCTGGCGATCGGCCGCGTCCTGACGACCGGCGCCTCGCTGCTTCTCTTCGATGAGCCAACGGAAGGTCTGGCTCCCGTCATCGTGCAGAAGATCGGCGAGATCGTCGCCGATCTGAAGGCCAGGGGGTTCACCATCCTGATCGTCGAACAGAACATGCAGTTCTGCTCGCGCTACGCGGACCGCCACTACGTCATCGAGCAGGGCCGGGTGGTCGACGTCTTCGACCGCGAGGGCTTCCAGGCCAACACCGCAAAAGTTCAGTCCTACCTGGGGGTATGACCATGATGACCGTGTTCGGCGTGCCCCTCGCGGCTCTGGCCGGCCAGCTGGCCCTCGGCCTCGTCAACGGCTGCTTCTACGCCATCCTCAGCCTGGGGCTGGCGGTGATCTTCGGCATGCTGAACATCGTGAACTTCGCGCATGGCGCCTTCTTCATGCTGGGCGCCTTCACGGCCTGGCTGTCGCTGGCCTATCTCGGCCTCGGCTACTGGTGGGCGCTGCTCATCGCGCCAGTCGTCGTCGGGCTGATCGGCATCGTGCTGGAGAAGACGCTGATCGGACGCATCGCCAAGCTGGACCATCTCTATGCGTTCATCATGACGCTCGGAATCGCGCTGATGATCCAGGGCGTCTTCCGCAACTATTTCGGCAGCACGGGCGCGCCCTATGCGCCGCCGCCGGAACTGGCGGGCGGGCAGGATCTCGGCTTCGTCTACCTGCCGAACTACAGGCTGTGGGTCATGGCGGTCTCGCTCACCGTGTGCTTCGGCACGTGGTTCCTGATCGAGAAGACCAAGATCGGTTCCTATCTCCGGGCCGCCACGGAGAACCCGACGCTGCTCGAGGCCTTCGGCGTCAATGTCGGCGTGCTGATCACCGCAACCTACGGCGTCAGCGTCGGGCTCGCCGCCTTCGCCGGCGTACTCGCCGCGCCGATCTATTCGGTGAACCCGAACATGGGCGCCGACCTGATCATCGTCGTCTTCGCGGTGGTGGTGATCGGGGGGCTGGGCTCGATGATGGGGGCGATCCTCACCGGCCTCGGCCTCGGCGTGATCGAGGCTCTGACCAAGGTCTTCTATCCCGAGGCGTCGACGACGGTCATCTTCGTCGTCATGGCCATCATCCTCCTCACGAGGCCGTCCGGCCTCTTCGGACGCTAGAGCGATGAGCGCGATCGATACCCCGTCGTCCGTCCCGCAGGCGTCGAACCACGACCGCACGAGAGGCCTGCACCGCGTCATCATGCTGGTCATGCTTCTGCTGGTCGTCGTCCTGCCCTTCGGCGTGTACCCGATCTACCTGATGAAGGTGATGTGCTTCGCGCTCTTCGCGCTGAGCTTCAACTTGCTGTTCGGCTATGCGGGGCTGATGTCGTTCGGCCATGCGGCGTTTTTCGGCCTGGCGTCGTACGTGGCCGCCTACACGGCCAAGTATTACATCGCCCAGCCGGAGGTGGCGGTGCTTGCCGGCACACTCGCCGCCGGCGCACTCGGCGTTCCCATCGGTGCGCTGGCCATACGCCGGCACGGCATCTACTTCGCCATGATCACGCTCGCCTTCTGCCAGATGGTCTACTTCCTCGCGCTGAGGACGCCGGGCTTCACCGGCGGCGAGGACGGACAGCAGGGCGTGCCGCGCGGCCACCTGTTCGGGCTGGTCGACCTCTCCTACGAACCCGCGCTCTACGCCTTCGTCGCGGTGATCTTCCTCGCCGGCTTCCTCGCCGTCTACCGGATCATCTACTCCCCCTTCGGCCATGTGCTCAGGGCCATCAAGGAGAACGAGCCGCGCGCCATCTCGCTCGGCTACAGCGTCAACCGCTACAAGTTCCTGGCCTTCGTGCTTTCGGCGACCATCGCCGGCATGGGCGGCTCGACCAAGGCGATCGTCTTCGAAAGCGCATCGCTGTTCGACATCCACTGGTCGATGTCCGGCGAACCCGTGCTCATGTCGCTGGTGGGAGGATTGGGGACGGTGTTCGGGCCGGTCGTCGGCGCGGCGCTCATCATCGCGATGGAGACGATGCTGATCAGCTGGGGATCGTGGATCACGGTCGTTCAGGGTGCGATCTTCGTGGGCATCGTGCTCCTGTTCCGCGAGGGCATCGTCGGCAACATTTCGCGGCGGCTGCGCGTCAGCCTGTAGCCCGTGAGTCCAGTTCTCGGAATTGCCGATAGTGCGCGGTCACCTGCTTGCGCCGACATTTCATGACCCGACAGCCAAAGGTTGCATGCGGCCCTTGCCAGAAGAGGGCTGCACACTTTCCTGACGGCCAGTTGCAGGTCGCTCATTCCAGCGGCTGAGCGCCTCATCGGAACCGCGCTCATCCTCCCCAGATCTGAATCTCGACCAGGGCCGTCTGGGCCGATGTCGCCTGGGCAAGTCTCGATGTTCCCAGATCGAGCGTGAGTACGTTCGGGTTTCCGTTCAATTCGAGCGTGCCGACACATCCCGGCTCCTGTGGCTCGTACCAGGCGCCGGTCGGGATCACCACGACACCGGGCCTGACGTCCTCCGTCAGCCGCACGCCCGCAAGACAGGCGCCGCGGTCGTTGAAGACACGCACGGTGTCACCGTCCGCCAGATTCCGCTCGGCTGCATCGTGCGGATGGATGAACACCGGCTCGCGGCCGTCTACCTTCTGGGTTCGTCCGACCGCCGTGTTGTCGAGCTGGCTGTGGAGGCGGAAGCGCGGCTGGTTGGACAGGAGGTGCAAAGGATGCCGGTGGGCCTTTGTCGACCCCAGCCATTCCGCAGGCTCCAGCCAAAGCGGATGCCCCGGACAGTCCGCATAGCCGAATCCGGCGATCCGGTCCGAGAAGATCTCGATCCGCCCGGACGGTGTTCCCAGCCTGTTGCGGATGGGATCGGCGCGGAAATCAGCGAACATCTCGTATCGGCCGGCACTGTCAGGCAGGCGGAAGAAGCCTTCGTTCCAGAACCGGTCGAAGTCCGGCATCTCCAGGCCGTCGACCCGGTTGGCCTCGCGGGATGCTCCATAGAGGGCTCGCAGCCATGCCTCCTCGTCACGACCTTCGGTGATCGTCGTGCGGAACGAGAGCCGTTCGGCGAGATCGGAGAACATGGCGAAGTCGTTCCGCGCTTCGCCTACGGGCGTGATGACCTGCTTCATCGCCACCATGAACCGGTCACGACGGGTCGCCATGACGTCGTTGCGTTCGAGGGTGGTCGTTGCCGGCAGAACGATGTCAGCATGGCGTGCAAATGACGTCCACCAGGGCTCATGGACGATTATGGTCTCGACCGCGCGGAGGGCTCCGAGAAAGCGGTTGAGATCCTGGTGATGGTGCATAGGGTTTCCACCGCACCAGTAGATCGCGCGGATGTCCGGGTAGCTCAGTTCATGGCCGTCATAGTCGAAGCGCTCGCCCGGATGGAGCAGCATGTCGGCGATGCGGGCGCACGGGATGTAGGTGGATACTGGATTGGGAATACTCGACAGCGTCGGCGGCGTGAAGCGCGCCACCGGATTGCCGATCCCATGGACATGCGAGTAGCCGAAACCGACTCCGCCCCCGGGGATGCCTATCTGTCCGATCATGGCCGCCAGCACCGCGCCCATCCAGAACGTCTGCTCGCCATGCGAGCTTCGTTGCACGGAAAGGCTCAGCGAGATGAAGGTGCGGCCCGCCGCCATCCGCCGCGCCAGTTTTCTGATCTCATCGGCGGGGATGCCGCAGATCGCCGACGCCCATTCGGGGTCCTTCGGGAGACCGTCCCGTTCGCCCGACAGATAGGGACGGAACCTGTCGAAGCCGACCGTGTAGTCGCGGAGGAACGTCTCGTCGTGCAACCCCTCGGCAAGAAGCGTATGCGCGATGGCGAGCATCAGGGCCGTATCGGTGTTGGGGACGATCGACAGCCACTTCCCGTCCAGATCTTGAGGAATGTCGGAGCGCATCGGGCTGATCAGCACGAACTCGGCGCCATTCGACCGGGCCTGCCGCAGGAAACCGCTGATCCTGTGCTCGGCAAGGCCGCCCGCCTCGATCTGCGTGTTCTTCTGCGGCAGCCCGCCGAAACACACGAAGAGGGACGTATTCTCGGCGAGCACATCCCATCCCGTCATCGGTCCCCAGATCGGCTGGTCGGAGCCCAGTATGTGGGGCACGACCACCATGCCGGCGCCCATGCTGTAGTTGCCGACCGACCCGGTGTAGCCGCCGGCGCCCGCCAGGAAGCGGCCGAGCTGTGTCTTGGCGTGGTGAAACCGACCAGCGCTGGCCCAGCCATATGAACCGCCATAGATGGCCTCGTTGCCGAAATCGGTCCGCACGCGATCGATCTCGCGCGCGACCAGATCAAGCGCCGTGTCCCACGAAACCTCGATGAACCGGTCGCCGCCGCGATTGCGGCCAGGGTCCCGTGGTCCGTGCTTGAGCCAGCCTTCGCGTATCGCCGGGCGCGCCACCCGGCGCGACGAATAGACCGCGTCGACCATGCCGCCAATCAAGGGCGAAGGCTCGGGATCGTGCTCGAAGGGCGAGACACCGGTCAGCCGTCCGTCGGTCACCTCTGCGTAGTAGGTGCCCCAATGAGAGGCCGTCAGGATGCGCTTGGTGCGGTCGGACATCTTGTCTCCATGGTCGCCCGCGCTCGGTACGCGGGTTGAAGCTCAAGACTTAGGCTCGACCTTCTCCACGTCGCCGCCCGCCTCTCGCCACGCACTGAAGCCACCGGCCACATGGGCCACCGGCTTCAGCCCCATGTCCTGGGCTGTCTTTGCCGCGAGCGCAGACCTCCAGCCGGAAGCGCAATAGAAGACGAACGTCTTGTCTTCCTGGAATATCGGCTTGGCATAGGGGCTTTCGGGATCGATCCAGAATTCCAGCATCCCGCGCGTGCAATGAAAGGCGCCGGGTATCTTGCCCTCTCGCGCCAACTCGCGGGGATCTCGAAGGTCCACGAAAACAACGTCGCCACCGCCGCGCATCGCGATCGCCTCTTCGGCCGAGACGTTGCGCACGGCGGCGTTCGCCGCCTCCAGCATGGCTTTGTAGCCCAGGTGGATCTTTGAAGGCATTCGTCAGCTCCCGTTGGCGCAGGGGACGGCGAGGCGTCCTTGTTGACAAGCATCTAAAAATAATGAACCGTTGGTTTGATATATGAACCATCATGTTATGGCAAGGTCGTGAGGATGTTGCAGGCAAAGGTTCGCCCGGTCATCGACACGTCGCCATTGCGCACAGTTTCCGAGCTTCGCCACCGTCGCGTTCGCGGATGAACTGGCGGACGCTCAACCAATCATCGCCATATCAACGACAGGAAGATTTCATGGATTTCGAGATCAGCGAGCAGCAACGCCTGATGCGCGACTCTCTGCGTGCCTTCCTGAAGAAGGAGTGCCCGATCGAGTATGTGAGGGCATGCGACGAAGAGGAGCGGTTCCCGTTCGAACTCTACGACAAGCTGGCGGCCGAGGGCTGGCTGGGCCTGCCCATCCCCGAGAAGTATGGCGGCATGGGCGGTAGCTGCACCGATCTCGCGGTGTTCCTCGAGGAATTCGCGAGCCATTTCGAGGCAGCGGCGAACATCTTCTACACCACGATCGTGATCGCCACCGACGCAATCACCCATTTCGGCACGGAGGAGCAGAAGCAGGAATTGCTGCCCAAGCTGGCGCGTGGCGAAATCCGTTTCGCGTTTTCCCTCTCGGAACCCAACTCCGGCTCCGATGCTGCTTCGCTGCGGACACGCGCCGTCCTCGAAGGAGACGAATGGGTCATCAATGGCCAGAAGATGTTCTGCTCCTGCGCGCAGGAAGCGGACTACATCCTGTTGATGGCGCGTTCAGACGCCGATGCGCCCAAGCACAAAGGCATCACGATGTTCCTGCTCGACACCAAGACGCCAGGTGTCGAGATCAGGAAACTCAAGAAGCTCGGCCTGAAGCCGATGGACCTCAACGAGATATTCCTCACCAACGTGCGGCTGCCTAAGGGCGCCATCATCGGCTCGGCCAATTCTGGATGGACGAACGCCCTCAAGACCCTCGACTACGAACGGTGCTGCCTGTCGGCCGTCAATGTCGGCGCCGCCCAGGCGTGCCTCGACCTCGCTTTGACCTATACGGCGCAGCGCGAACAGTTCGGCCAGAAGATCAACAGCTTCCAGTTGAGCAGGGCCAAGCTCGCCGACATGGACATGGAGATCGAGGCAGCCAGGCTTCTTCTCTATCGCAGCGCGAATCTCGTCGACCGTGGCATTCCCAACAACAAGGAAAGCGCCATGGCCAATCTCTTCAGTTCCGAGACCTATGTCCGCGCCTCGCTCGACGGCATGCGGCTGATGGGCGGCTGGGGATATCTGATGGAGTACGACATGCAGCGGCATTTCCGCGATTCCAAGCTCGCGGAGATCGGCGGCGGCACGTCGGAGATCCTGCGCATCATCATCTCGCGGGAGCTCACGAGATGAGCGATCGACCGGCGGACGGCATCGGCACGAAAGCAGTGCATGCCGGTTTCAAGCCGGCGGAAAACCTCGGAGCGGCGGTGCCGCCGATCTACCAGAGCGCGACCTTCGTATCCGCCGATACGGAGGAACTGGAGCGCATCAACGACGGACGGCAGCGCGGCTTCGTCTATTCGCGCATCCGCAATCCGACCGTGCTCGCCCTCGAACAGCGCCTCGCGGCGCTGGAGGACGCGGAGTCGGCCGTCGTGTTCGGCTCGGGCATGGCTGCCGTGGCCGCAACCGTCGAGAGCGTCGTCTCCGCCGGCGACGAGATCGTGGTGCTGCCGGACATTTATGGCGGTTCGATCCGATATTTCAGCGAGGTCCTTCCGCGCAAGGGCGTGACCGTCCGCTGGTCGCGGTCGATCGCGCCGGAAGACGTGGGCGCTTGCACTAGCCCGCGGACGAAAATGATCTACGCCGAGACGCCGACCAATCCGCTGGTGCGCGTGGTCGACATCGAACGTCTGTCTGAGATCGCGCGCGACGCGAAGGCGCTCCTTGCCGTCGACGGTACCCTTGGCGGGCCTATGAACCAGCGGCTGCTCACCCTCGGCGTCGACCTCATTGTCTACAGCGTGTCCAAATATCTCAACGGTCATGGCGACGTCATCGGGGGCGCGGTCGTCGGCGGTCGGAAGCTCACCCGCACGATCCGGTCGCAACAACAGGCGACCGGCGCGATCCTCGACCCGCATGCCGCCTGGCTGACGATGCGCGGCCTCTCGACCTTCCATCTGCGCATGGCCCAGCACAACAAGGCCGGCATGGTGATCGCGCACTTCCTGTCCGATCATCCCGCCGTGAGCAGGGTTCACTATCCCGGACTACCCGATCACCCCGACAACGCGCTGGCGCAGCGCATCATGACAGGCTTCGGAGGCCTGCTCGCGTTCGAGGTGGGCGATGCGGCACGGGCGCGGGCCGTTGTCGACCGGACCCGGCTCTTCGGCATCGGTCCCTCGATCGGCGGCGTGGAGAGCCTGATCAGCCAGCCGGCGAACACGTCCCATCACTCCGTGCCGTCCGCGCGTCGGCGCGAGATGGGCATCTCCGACACGCTGGTCAGGGTTTCGGCCGGCGTGGAAGATGTGGAAGACCTGATCGCGGATCTGGCCCAGGCACTGGAGGCACCCTTGTGAGCGACCTCGTCATCGCGAACGGAATGGTGGTGCTGCCGGAGGGACCGCGAAGGGCGGACGTCGTCATCCGCGGGGAGAAGATCGTCGATGTCGTCGATCCCGGTTCGGGCCGGGGCGCCGAGACGCTGGACGCGTTGGGCCGGATTGTCCTCCCGGCGGGCGTCGATCCCCATGTCCACCTCATGGTCGGCTTCATGGGACAGCGCAGCGTGTACGATTTCGAGAGCGGCGGAATCGCGGCCCTGCGCGGCGGCACCACCACGATCGTCGATTTCGCGCTGCAGCGCCGCGGCGGCTCGATGCTGGCGGGTCTTTCCCATCGGCGCAAGCAGGCGGACGCCGCCGCGACCGTGGACTACGGCCTCCACCTCATCGCGACCGACGTGAACGTGGAGACGCTGGCGGAACTCGGACAACTGCGAGCGGAAGGCGTGGCCTCCCTCAAGGTCTATTCGGTCTATGAGGAAGACGGGTTGAAGCTCGAAGACGGCGCATTCCATGCGCTCATGCAGCAGGCCGCCAGGGACGATCTCATGATCGTGCTTCACGCGGAGAACGCAGGGATCGTCGAGAGATTGCGGGCAGAGGCAGTCGCGGCTGGTAACACACACCCGCGATGGCATGCGCTCACCCGCCCGCCGATCACCGAGATCGAAGCCATCCAGCGCGCCGTTGCCTTCAGCGAGGATACGGGATGCGGCCTTCACATCCTGCACCTCGTCGCCGCGCGCGGCGCCGACATCATCGCCAATGCGCGACGGCGCGGGCTGCCGGTGACCGCCGAGACCTGCACCCACTACCTTGCCCTCACGAACGACGCGCTCGAGCGGGAGAACGGGCACAACTACATCATGAGCCCGCCCCTGCGCGACGCGGCCAATCAGGCGGCCCTGTGGGATGCGCTGCGGAACGGCGTGCTGTCCGCCGTGACGTCCGACGAAGTCTCCTATTCGGCCGCCGCGAAGGCGCTCGGCCTCCCCTCCTTCGCCACGGTCGCGAATGGATGCACGGGAATCGAGGCGCGCCTGCCGGTGCTCTATACACTCGGTGTCGCCGGGGGACGTCTGTCGCTGGCGCGGTTCACGGAGGTGTTCTCCACCTGGCCGGCGCAGATCTTCGGCTTCGGGGACCGGAAGGGGAAGATCGCGGCTGGCTTTGACGCGGATCTTGTCGTGATCGATCCGGAGACGACCCGCACGATGTCGCCAGCATCCGACTATGGCGACATAGGCTATACGGTCTATGACGGCATGGAGCTGACTGGCTGGGCGGTGGCGACGATATTCCGGGGACGCGTGGTCGTGCGCGACGGAAAATTCCTCGGCGAGCGGGGACAGGGACGCTTCATCGCGCGGGCCTCTCCGGATCGGCCGCAACTCGCATGACGGCGGAACTCATCGGGCATGCCGCCGATCGGTTCAGGCGCGATTTCGAAGAATTCGCCCTGATCGGGCGTCTCGCGAACGGAGGCATGTCGCGGCCTGCCTTCTCCCCCTACGACTGCGAGGCGCACGAGCGATTTCTGGCCAGAGCGCGAGAGGCCGGCTTCTCCGCCTCCTATGACCCCTTCGGCAACGCCGTTGTGCGAATGGAGACTGCCGGCGGCGCGGATATGCCCGCGCTGGTCATCGGGTCCCACCTTGATACCGTGGAGAATGGCGGCGCCTTCGACGGCGCGCTCGGGGTGATCGCCGGCCTCGAAGTCCTCCGCCGCGTTTCGGAATCCGGTGGGATTGGCCGGCCGCTGGAAGTGATCGCTTTCCGGGACGAGGAAGGCCGCTTCGGACCCTTCACCGGAAGCCGCGCCTTCACTGGAGCGCTGCCGCTCGACCGCATCGGGGACATGCGCTCGGCCGATGGCGTCGAGCTCGCTGCTGCGATGCGCGAGGCCGGCTTCGAACCCGGCGAGGCGGCCGACGCCATACGCAACATGGCGACGGTTCACGCTTATCTCGAACTGCATATCGAGCAGGGATCGGTGCTTCAGCGGGCCGGCGTGCCGCTCGGCGTCGTCACAGCTATCGTCGGGCAGGAGCGCATGAGCGTGAAGTTCCTCGGGCAAGCCGACCACGCAGGCACGACCCCGATGGAACTGCGTCGCGACGCCTTTGCCGCGGCGGCGCGTTTCGCGGACCGGTTTCGCGACATGATCCTGTCGGACGAAAGTCCTTCGTTGCGTGGCACGATCGGCATCGTCAGGGTTTCGCCGAACCAGGGGAACGTCGTTCCCGATGATGTGCGCCTCAATCTCGAAATACGGGACGCGGACGACGAGGCGATCGACCGGTCAGGCCGTGCGACGGAAAGGCTGGCGGATGAGGCGGCCAGGACTTTTGGCGTATCGGCCAGTTGCCGCACCGGTTATCGGGAGAGGTCCGTCGCGATGGACGGATCGATGCTTGAGGCGCTTGAGGCGAGCGCGGCGGAGTTCGGCATCCGCTCCATGCGGCTTCCATCAGGCGCCAACCATGACGCGGGTCTGCTTGCGCGCCAGGTACGGGGAGCGATGCTGTTCGTGCCTTCGAAAGACGGGCGAAGCCATTGCCCGCAGGAGCACACCGACTGGGCCTATGCGGAGCAGGCGGTCCAGGTCATGGAAGCGGCGGTCAGGCGGATCGCCGATCAGCCATAAGCCAGCTCCGTCGGCGAATCCGCCGGGCATCCGAGCGTCTTGGAAAGACGCCACGCGACCTGCGCTACTCTGGGCCCAAGCTCGGTCAAGCGAGCATGTCCCAAACGCTCGATCGGTCCCGTCACGCCGATCGACGCTGCAAGATTCCCATCGGCGCCGAACACCGCGGCCGCGACGCCCGAGATGCTCAGGTCCCATTCGCCTTCCGCAAGCGCGAAACCGCGGGCGCGTATGCGCGCCAACTCTTCGAGAAGCCCCTTGCGCGTGACGATTGTCCTGGGGGTGAACGGCCTGAGAGTCTTCGCCACGGCGTCCACCTGGTCTTCGTCGAGGTACGCCAAGAGGGCCTTGCCGGTGGAACCGCAGTAGAGCGGCACCCGCCCTCCGATGGGCGTGTGTGCGCGCAGCGGGTAGCGGCTGTCCACCTTGGCGACGTAGACCGCCTCCGTCTTGTCGCTGATGGCGAGGTAGACGGTCTCTCCGGAAAGGTCAGCGAGTTCGCGCAGCGCATTCTGGGCATGCTGCATCAGCGACCTGCGGGCCACGACCCGCGAGCCCAGCATCCAGAGCTTGAGAGACAGCTCGTACTGCGGCGCGCTCTCGAGCTTGGTGACATAACCGTGCCGGATCAGGGCCTCGAGCAGGCGATAGGTGGTCGCCTTGTCGAAGCTGGTCGCGCGGGCCAGTTCGGTGAGACCGTATGGCTCGTCGCGAGCGGCCATCACCTCGAGGATCGTGAAGACTTTATCCAGACTGGACACGAGGAATGCGGCCTTGGAATTGGGTTACGTCTCCCACGCCATAGTCGAAGGAGGAGCCGATGATTTGGTCCTGAGTTCTCAGTGCCGCAATTGTCCAGCGCCATGCAAGTCCTTTTCGCTTTCGGGGTCTCTCCTGGCATGGAGAACCTTATGCGGCGGAAAAGGGGAGGAATCCTCCCGCAGACTTGCGAGGCTAAGGGGCGGCAATCCCTGCGTCAGACGTCGAAGTAGATTGCATCCTCGGCCGCCCACGAGACCCATACACTTTGGCCCCGTGAGGGTATCTCCGCAGACGCCGGCGTCATGAGGGTCAAGACCACGTCGGGCGCGAGCTCCACCTCCGTCAGCGCGTGCGCACCCTGGAAGATCGTGTCCACGACCCTGCCCTCGAAGCTGTTGTCGCCGCCCTCTTTCGCCGCCAGGCTTATGTTCTCCGGCCTGATACCGATCCCGCCGCTCGGTCCGGGATCCGACAGTGACCGCGCGGCGACCGCGAGGCCCGGAGCGATCTCGACCGATGCAATACCGTCCCGCTTTCGGCTCGCGCGGCCGGTGAACCAGTTGGAGGAGCCGACGAAATTCAGGACGAATGGCGAACTGGGCGCCTCGTAGACGTCCCGCGCCGTGCCGATCTGTTCGATCCGGGCGCGATTCATCACCACGATGCGATCTGACAGGGTCAGCGCTTCCTCCTGATCATGCGTGACGTAGACGAAGGTAATGCCCACCTCCCGCTGGATTTTCTTCAGCTCGATCTGCATCTTCTTGCGAACCTGGAGATCGAGCGCTCCCAGCGGTTCATCGAGGAGGAGAACCGACGGGCGATTGACCAGCGCCCTCGCAAGCGCGATGCGCTGCTGCTGCCCGCCGGAAAGCTGATGCGGGAACCGCTGTTCGAACCCGTTCATCTGAACGACTTCAAGTATCTCGCCGACCCTGCGGGTGATTTCGGCCTTGGCGACGCCCTTGATGCGCATCCCGTAGCCTATGTTCTGCGCGACATCGAGATGGGGAAACAGGGCGTAGTGCTGGAACACGGTGTTCACGTCGCGCTGGTTCGGCGCGAAGCGGGCGATGTCCTTTCCCTGAAGCATGATCCGGCCCTCGTCGGCATGCTCGAACCCCGCGATCAGACGCAGCGTCGTGGTCTTTCCGCAACCGCTGGGTCCCAGGAGCGACAGGAACTCGCCAGCGGCAACGTCGAGGGAAAGGTCCTCGACCGCGGCCAGGCCATTGAATCGCTTCGTGATGGACTGCAGCTCGAGGATGTTGCCGGCGGCGGCGGTGCCGTTTTGCAATGTCGGTCTCGCTGTCTCGATGGGATTTCATATGGGAAGAGGCGATGCGGCCGTCAGCCAGCCGCATCGCCTTGTTCGTCAGGCCGCCTTGACTTCCGTCCAGACCTGAAGCCACTCGCCGAGGTTGATCGGGTACTCGAGGAAGTGGACGTCCTTCAACACGTTGTCGATGTTGTTGTAGCCGAGCGTCTCGATCAGCTTCTCGTCGAGCCCCGCGAGGGCCTTGCGGGAGGTCGAGAAGTAGCCCTGGTCGCGGCCGGTGGCGGCCCCCCACTCCGTGTCGATCATCCAGTTCAGATAGGCGTATGCGGTCGGCAGAACCTTGGTCTCCGCCGACACGATGTTGTAGAGCAGCGCGCCGATCGCCTTCTCCTTGGGCA
Organism: Rhizobiaceae bacterium; assembly: GCA_050184585.1. Taxonomy (GTDB): domain Bacteria; phylum Pseudomonadota; class Alphaproteobacteria; order Rhizobiales; family Rhizobiaceae; genus JBFXAF01. The sequence continues at coordinate 18,441 of JBFXAF010000018.1, forward strand.
CCGCCATCTTCATGTTGAGGCCCTCGCGCTCGAGTTCCCACCACATCGGACGCCAGCCGGACAGGGCCCAGACCTCGCCGCTCCTGAGCATGCTGATCGCCTCGGCGTAGCCGCTCCAGAAGCGCCGGAAGACCGGCTTCTTCGCGATGAGGAAGTCCTTGATCTCGGCGAGATCCTCGGTCGACAGGAAGGAGGGATCCTTGTGGCCGAGATAGAGCGCGGCGAGCTGGATCGCATTCTGCGGATCGTCGCGGAGCGCAACCTTGCCTGCGTACTTCTCGTCGAAGAGCACGCCCCAGGAATCGACGTCGGAGATATGGTCGGCGTTGTAGACGACCGAATCGAAGGTCCAGACATACGGCACACCGTAGGTCTTGCCCTCGTAGGTCGCGTGCTTCATCTCCGCGAATTGCGGGAACAGTTCCGACATGTTCGGGATCTGCGAAACGTCGAGCTCATGCAGGAGCTCGCGGCGCATCAGCGGATTGAGGAAGGCGTGGTGGCCCATCACCACGTCCCACTGCCCGCCGCCTCCGGTGGCCATCTTGGTGAGCGTGTTGAGATGGGACGTCCAGCAAGAGCGCTCCACCTTGACGTCGAACTGCTTCTCGAAAATCGCCATGTCCTGCTCGCGGCACCATGTCGAGCAGATGCAGTGAGACACGAGGGGCGATGGAAGCTTGGCCTGTGCGAACGCCGATCCGAAGGATAGGGCGCCGCCGCCGATCCCCGCGGTTGCGGCGAGCCCCATCGCGCCTCCGAGGAGGTGCCGGCGATTCAATGGCCTGTCAATTACGTTCATCTGAAGACTCCCATGTTTGGACATTTGTCCCCTGAAGAGAAGGATCGCTACTCTCGATACCCCTGGGACATCACCCTGTATCCCAGAAGCATCAATGCCAGACTTACAACTATTGTTATGCTTGCAATTGCATTCGTCTCGGGTGAAACACTGCTCATAATCATCGACCAAAGGTAAATTGGCAGGGTATTGTCTACTCCTATAACAAAAAGTGTCCGAATAAATTCGTCGAACGACAGCATGAACGCGAAAATCGCGGCGGCGATGACCGCCGGTCGGATGATCGGCGCGACGATCGTCATGAACATCCGCGGCCTGCTGGCGCCGAGGTCCATCGCAGCTTCCTCGAGGCTTGCGGGAAAGCGCTCGAGCGTCGGAAAGATGAGGATGAAGACGAAGGGGATCGTGTAGATCACGTGGGCCGCCAGCGTCGTGGTGTAGAGCCCGGACCTCACGCCCGCGAAGTTCCAGAAAATCCCCTGCCCGACCCCGACGATGATGGGCGGCGCGATGACCGCCACCAGGAAGAGGTTGAACAGAAATCCCCTTCCCGCGAACCGCCTACGGAACGCGTATGCCGCGAGGACGCCGGTCGGCACGCTGATCAGGGCCGTCAGAAGGCCGAGCTTGACCGAATTCAGGAAGGCGACCAGCAGCTCGGAATTGTTGGCAAGTCGTGCATACCACCTGAAGGTGAAGCCGACCCACGGCAGCGTCACGTTCTGCGTGTCGTTGAAGGACAGCACCATCAGCACGGCCAGCGGCGCATAGAGGAAGACGTAGATCGCGCTGGCATAGGCGGTCCACATGGCCGCGGTGACGGTCGAAGAGCGAGCGGGATAGGTCAGTCCCGGGACAGAAGCGCCACGCATGATCAATGGCCTCCGTCGCCAAGGAAAATCTGGCGAAGCCGCATCCATCGCCCCATCACTGTCAGCATCACCGCGACCGTGCATGTGAGCGCCAGCGCCAGCGCCGCGCCAAAGCCCCAGTCGAAGGTTCCGCCGAACTGGTCGACGATGATTTCGCCGAAGACGATCGACGAAGGACCGCCGAGGAGCTTCGGCGTCACGTAGGAGCCTGCTGCCAGGATGAAGACGAGTACCCCGCCACCGACGACGCCCGGGAGCGAGAGCGGAAACACCACGGTCCAGAAGCTCTGGAGCCGGGATGCGCCGAGATCGGCCGACGCCTCGAGATAGCTGCGGTCGATGCGGTCGAGCGCGAGATAGATCGGCACGGCCGCGAACGGGAACCAAACATAGATGAGGCCGAGATAGACCGAGACTTCGGAGAACAGGAAGACGGGGCTCGGTTCGGCGAGGATACCCGTCCCCACGAGGATGGTGTTCAGAACGCCATTGGTCCCGAGCAGCGGGTACCAGGCGTAGGTCCGCACCACGTAGCTGATCCAGTAGGGTAGGAGGATCAGCAGCAGCAGGAGATTGCGGATGCGCGAGTTGCGTGTCGCGATCCAGTATGAAGCCGGATACGCCAGCACCAGAACCACGGCGGTCGTCACCGCGGCGATGAGCAGCGTCCGGCCAAGCACCGGCAGCGCAACGTTGCTGTTGAACAGCCGGTCGAAGTTCTGAAGCGTCGGGGTCCAGTCTATGCCCATGAACGAGGTCGAGAAGAACGCCATCGCCGCCATCGCGAAGCCCGGCACGACGAAGAAGCCGATCATCAGAACGAAGGCGGGCAGGACGATCAGAGGCGGCGCGCGAAACCGCGGCGGCATCGTCCATGGTCCGCGTTCCGGGTGCTCTCCCGTCGCAGGTCGATCGTGAACTTTGGGGTTGGCGCTGCCAGCCATCTCGACGATCCCGGTACGACCCTGCCCTGGGGAACCGCCTCAACTTGACAAGGCTCCGATCAGGGCCGGATATATGCGTATTATGAACTAGCAGTTCACAATGTAAACCGAAAACTCAGATCGGCTGGCGGCCTTTTCCGCGGCTCCACGAACCCAACGGAACCCGCTCATGCAAGAAAAAGTCGGAACGCCTCAGCTCGAAAGGTTCTTCAACCCGCGGACCATCGCTGTCGTCGGCGCATCGGCCAATCCCGGAAAGTTGGGGTACGCCCAGGTAAAGACCATTCTCGAAGGGGGCTTCCGCGGGCGCGTGTTTCCCGTCAACCCGAATGCCAGGGAGATTCTGGGGCTGGAGGCCGTCGCCGATGTCTCCGATCTTCCGGACGGGCTCGATCTCGCCATCGTCCTGCTCCCCGCCGACAAGACACCGGCCGTCCTGAAGACCCTTGCGACAAAGGGAACGGGTGGCGTCGTCATCCCCGCGGGAGGTTTTGCCGAGACCGGGTCGGCCGGCGCCGCCGTCCAGACGGAAATCAGGGCCATCGCGGAAGCGACGGGCATGCGCGTCCTGGGGCCCAACGTTCCGGGGTTCATCAACGCGGCCTGCGATCTGAACGCCACGTTCGCCGGCGGCGCCGTGGGCTCCGGCAACCTCGCCGTTCTGTCGCAGGCGGGATCGATCGCCTATCTGCTCCAGCGCAATGCCGCCCGCCAGGACATCCCGTTCGGCAGGTTCATCTGCTTCGGCAATCAGGTCGACCTGTCGGAATCGGATCTGCTCGAATACCTCGGCAGCGATCCGGGCGTCGGCGCGATCTGCATCTATCTCGAGAGTGTCCGGGACGGCCGCCGCTTTCTCGACGTTGCCTCGCGCGTCGCGTCCACAAAACCGGTGATCGCTCTCAAGGGTGGACGGACCGCGGCCGGCACAGGCGCGATCTTTTCCCACACCGCCAGCATTTCGAGCCCGGAAGCGATGTATCGCGCCGCCTTTCGCAAGGCGGGCGTGGTGTGGGCCGAAGGGCTGGGCGTGCTCGCGCCGGGCGCAATGGCGCTTGCCGCGCAGGGCGGATCCCGCGGCGGCCGGGTCGCTATCGTGACCAGCCTGGCGGGTGTCGGGGTTGTCGCCGCCGACGCCTGCGAGACACGCGGCCTTCAGGTGCCGGAGCCTTCGCAGGGCCTAGCGTCGGCCCTCCGGGCGATCATCCCGGAAAAGGGAAGCACCAGGAATCCGATCGACCTGACCGGTGACGTGACCCCGAAGATGCTGTCCGAGACGATCCGCGCCGTCGCTGACAGCGGCGAGTTCGACTGCATTCTTCCGCTGGTCATGGGCGTGCCGGGTTCGAGGGAATTCGGCAATGTCGCCTATGCCGACGCCTGCGCCGACGCACTCGCCTTCGCCAGAGGCCTCGATGTCGCCTGCGCGATGCAATGGGTCAGCGACGAGGCGGAGGGCCGCGAAATCGCGGAGGTTCGTTCCCGGCTGCATCCGCTCGGCATACCGATCTGCCCTTTCCCCGAGGAAGCCGTCGAGATCATCGCGGCGCTTGTGGAACGCGGCCGGTTTCTGGCTGCCGTGTCGCGGGATGCCGAAGTCGTCGACGAACGGCGGCTGTCGATCGCTGGAAGGCATTCGTCCGGCCGGACGATCCTGACCGAGCATGAATCAAAGGCCATTCTCGAGGCCGAGCAGATTCCCGTGGCTGCCTCGCGGCTGGCCACCACGCCCGAAGAGGCTTGCAAGCTGGCGTCGGAGGTCGGCTTCCCGGTGGTGCTGAAGCTTCAGTCTCCGGATGCGACGCACAAGTCCGACATCGGCGGCGTCGCCCTTGGCCTCGCCGATCCCGAGGCCGTCAGCGGCGCGTTCGAAAGGATGGCGGATGCCTTTGCCCGCAAGGTTCCGGGAGGCCGGTTCGACGGCGTCAGCGTTCAGCCCATGGTTTCGACCAAGGGCGTCGAGCTCATCTGCGGCGTCTCCGACGATCCGCAGTTCGGCAAATATCTGATGGTCGGACTTGGAGGCGTCGCAGTCGAGATCATGCGCGACGTCAGCATCCGGCTCCTGCCCGTATCAGAAGCCGAGATCGGGACCATGTTGGCGGAGCTCAAATCCGCACAGCTTCTGTCAGGGCATCGCGGGTCGCCTCCGGTGGACATGAAAGCGCTGGTGCGCGTGCTTGGCCAGGTTGCGAGGGTCGGTCACACGCCCGAGATCGCGGACATCGAACTCAATCCGCTGCTCGCTTCGCAGACCGGTATCGTGGCGCTCGATGCCCGCATCCGGCTCCACGACGCGGACTAGCTCGCGAAACCGTAAGGAGGAGAAGATGGCGGGACTTTACTTCGAACAGTTCGAACTCGGGCAGCGCTTCACCACGGGCGGACGCACGATCACCGATGCGGACCTCATCCTGTTCTCCGGCCTCTCGGGCGACTTCACGCGCCTCCACCTCGACGAGGAATATGCACGCAAGCAGATGTTCGGCGGGCGTGTCGGTCATGGAATGCTGGGCGCCTCGATCTCCACCGGACTGATCACCCAACTGGGAACCATGGAGGACACCGCCATGGGCTTGCTTGAATTCACCTGCCGGTTCACAGGTCCGCTGCGTCCGGGGGACACGGTGCATGTGGTTCAGACCGTCGTGGCCAAGAAGGAGACCTCGAAGCCGGATCGCGGCATCATCACCTTCGGCCTGGAACTCGCCAACCAGAAAGGCGAACAGGTGTTCTCGGGTGAAGAGAAGATCATGATCAAGCGGCTTAGCCAGTAGCCTCGCCCGAACCGCATCGGGTCGAGCGAGCGTCGAAAACCCGAGACCTCGGAGCCGCGAAGGAAGGCCTTGAAGCATCCAATCTTGCATGCAATAACGTGACCGGCGCGGCCGCCTTCACGAAGCGGAGTGCGTGCAGGGAGGAAGAATGCGTCTCGCCAGCAAGGTCGGAATTGTAACTGCGGCGGCATCCGGCATCGGCCGGGCGGGTGCGATCCGTTTTGCCCGCGAGGGAGCGAAGGTCGCCGTCGTCGACGTGAACGGCGACAGGGCCAATGGCGTGGCGAAGGAAATTCTCGACCAGGGCGGCGAAGCCATAGCGATCGTCGGCGACCTCACCGGGGACGAGTTCGCGAAGGGTCTGGGCAGGTCGACGGTCGATGCGTTCGGCAAGCTGGACTTCCTGTGGAACCATTGCGGTCATCCCGGTCCCGCCGAGTTCGAGAACCTCGACATGGCCGATTACGACCTGGCGATGGAACTCAACGTCCGCTCGGCCCTGGTGGCGACGATGGGTGCGGTGTCCTTCATGCGCGAGACGGGCGGCGGCAGTGTTCTCTACACCGCGTCGACTTCGGGACTCGTCGGCTCGCCGCTCAGCCCGGTCTACAGCATCGCCAAGTTCGGCGTGATCGGCATGACGAAATCGCTGGCCAAGAGGTATGGGCGCGACGGGATCCGCTTCAACGTCGTATGCCCCGGCGCGACCGACACGCCGATGATCCGTCATTTCATGCAGCGGCCGGACGACGCCGCGGCCAGGGGAAAGGACGTGGAGGAGCTCGTCGCCAGCCGCGGCAAGGTCAACCCGCTCGGCCGTCTCGGTCAGCCCGACGAAATCGCCAACGGGGCGCTCTTCCTGCTTTCGGACGAGGCCTCCTTCATCACCGGCGCCGTGCTGTCGATCGACGGCGGCACGACGGCATAGCCAAAGACGCAGGCCACGGTACTTCCGGCGGCCGACCGACATTTTCGCCGACAGGAGCATCCCATGGCTCAAACGAAAGAACGATTTCCGATCGAGCCCTTCGAGCTGTTCGCCATACGCTACGCCTGGTCGGGCGGGAGGAAGCTCTACGACAACTTCATCGCCTTCGATCTGCACGACGACCCCTCCTCCTCGCTCGACTATTTCGTCTGGGTGGCGCGGCGGTCCGACAAGGTCTTCCTCATCGACACGGGTTTCGGGCTCGACGCCGCCAAGGCGCGCCGGAAGGATCTCTACAGCCTGCCCAAGGATGCGCTCGCGCATCTCGGCATCAAGGCCGAGCAGATCGAGGACGTGATCCTGACGCACCTGCACTACGACCACGCCGGCACGATGGGCGATTTTCCAAAGGCCCGTTTCCACCTCCAGGACCGCGACGGATCCTACGCCACCGGCCGCTGCATGTGCCACCAGACGCTGCGCTTCCCCTTCGACGTCGAGGACATCGTGACCTATGTGCGGCTACTCTATTCGGGCCGCTTCTGCTTCCACGACGGCGTCGAGAACCTCGCGGACGGCCTGTCGGTGCATCTGATCGGCGGCCACACCGCCGGTCTGCAGGTCGTCAGGGTGTTCACCAGGCGCGGCTGGGTGGTGGTGGCATCCGATGCGACGCATTTTTACGCCAACATGCGCGAAGGCAAGCCGTTCCCGGCCGTCTACAACATCGGCGACATGCTGGAGGGGCACAAGACGATCGTGCGCCTCGCGGACTCCGAGGACCACGTCATTCCCGGCCACGACCCGTTGGTGACGAAGCTCTACCCGCCGCCGACCCCCGAACTGGAAGGCATCGTCATGCGGCTCGACGTGCCGCCGCGCGTCCTCTGATCCGATCCGGCAAGCCCGGAACAGCTTCCCGTGGCGGGCCCCTGCCCGCGGCCGACCGAGTTTCCGAGGACCATGCATGCTGACCGACGTGGAGGAATTCGACGCCATAATCATCGGCGGAGGCACGGCCGGGCTCTACCAGCTTCACCGGCTCCGCCAGCTCGGCATGCATGTCCGCCTGTTCGAGGCAGGCGGCGGGGTTGGCGGGGTCTGGTACTGGAACTGCTATCCCGGCGCACGGCTGGACTCGGAAAGCTACTCCTACGGCTATTCCTTCTCGAAGGAATTGCTGGAGGAATGGGACTGGTCGGAACGTTTCGTCGCCCAGCCGGAACTGTCGCGCTATTTCAACCATTTCGCCGACCGGTTCGGGCTGCGCGACGACATACAGCTCAACAGCACCGTCGCCGCGGCGCAGTACGACGACGGCCGTCGGGCATGGGACGTCACGCTCGAGGACGGCCGCCGCTACCGCGGGCGTTTCCTGATCACGGCGCTCGGCCCTCTTTCGGCATCGGTCAAGCCGCGCATCAAGGGCGTCGATTCCTTCAAGGGGCTGTCCTGCCATACGTCGCGCTGGCCGAGGGAGCCGGTGAGCTTCGAGGGCAAGAGGGTGGCGGTGATCGGCACCGGGTCGACCGGCGTCCAGGTGATACAGGAATCTGCGAAGACTGCAGCCGAACTCGTCGTCTTCCAGCGCACGCCAAACTGGGCCGTGCCGCTGAACAACAGTCGCATCGACGACGAGCAGACGCAGAAAGAGATCAAGGCCAGCTACGACGAGGTCTTCGCACGCTGCAACGCGTCGGCCGCCTGCTTCATCCATACCACCGATCCGCGCAGCGTCTTCGAGGTCGGAGAGGAGGAGCGCGAGGCGTTTTTCGAGGAGCGCTACAGGTCTCCCGGCTTCGGGCTGTGGCAGGGCAACTTCCGCGACATGATGACGGATCCGGAAGCCAACGCCGTCGTGTCGGCCTTCGTCGAGAAAAAGATCCGCCAGCGCGTGCGGGACCCGAAGATCGCCGACAAGTTGGTTCCTAAGAACCACGGCTTCGGCACGCGCAGGGTGCCGCTCGAGACAAGATACTATGAAGTCTACAATCAGCCGAACGTGACGCTGGTCGATGTCAACGAGACGCCGATCCTGGAGATCACGGAAACCGGCATCCGCACGAGCGTGCGCGACTTCGCGTTCGACATCATCGTCTACGCGACCGGCTTCGATGCCGTGACCGGCAGTTTCGACGCCATCGACATCCGCAACCACAAGGGCGTGAAGCTGAAGGAGAAGTGGTCCGGCGGGCTGAGCTCCCTGGTCGGCATGCTGGTGGACGAGTTCCCGAATCTCCTCACGGTCCTCGGCCCCTACACGGCGCTGGGCAACGTGCCGCGCAGCATCGAGTACAATGTCGACTGGATCACCGACTTCGTCAGGCTGCTGCGCGACCGCGGCATGACCCGCGTCGAGGCGCGCCCGGAGGCGGTCGAGGAATGGGTGGATTACGTGAAGTCGATCGCTGACGGGCTGATGTCGATGAAGGTCGATTCGTGGATGACCGGCATCAACACCAACATCGAGGGCAGAACCCAGCGCTCGGTTATCCTCTATCGAGGCACGGCTCCGAACTATCGCGCTTGGGCCGACACAATTGCTCAAAAAGGTTACTACGATCACATCCGGCTCGAATAGATCAGCCTCCATTGTTTCGTTACTAAGAAAATCTGCTTGCCATCGATATCCACCTGCCGTTTGAGTACAACGGTTCTTGGCTGGTAAGAAGAACTCTCGCCCCAAACAACGGAACAGGCTGGCACGGCTCCCCGGCTTCGACTATCGCAGGGCTTGAAATAGGCAAAGTTGCATGCAAAAAAGGATGCGCATGTTGTCAGCGGACGGAGCGCATCCATGACTTCTGGCCAAAAGCGGCCGACCGGCGTCAAGGACATGGCGCCCGAACTCAGCGACATTGCCGTCGCGGAGACCGAAGCGCTCATCGGCGTGTGGCTGAGGCGCGACGTCCACGTCGCCGCCAAGTACGAACCGGTCAGCCTGCACGATATCCGCCGCTGGGCGCAGTACAGCGTGGGCGACGACAATCCGCTTTGGTTCGATGTCGAGTACGCAAAGCAGACGCGCTGGGGCGCCAATGTCGCGCCGCCTACCTTCCTCTATTCCATCGATACTGGCATCGTCGCGCCGGGCCTGCGAGGCATCCAGTGGATCTTCGCCGGAGGGCGATGGGAAAATTTCCTGCCGGTGAGGGTCGGAGACACCGTCACTGCGAGGGCGCGGCTGATCTCGGTCGAAATCAAGAGCGGTCGGGCCGCGCCACGGTTCGCCAAACAGACCGGCGAGGTCATCTTCGAAAATCAGCTCAACCAGATCGTCTCCCGCTACGAGGGCGACATCTTCCGCATCCCCCGCTCGCGAAGCGGCAAGGGCCTTCGCTACAACAGCGCCAACGAATCCAAGGTCTATCGCTACAGCGACCAGGAGATCGAGGAGATCGCCGCGGCCTACCGCAACGAGTTCAGGCAGGGCTCGGAACCCAAGTACTGGGATGACGTGAATGTCGGCGACAGCCTGCCGGTCCTCTACAAGGGACCTCTCACGCTGGTCGACATCGTCGGTTTCTATTCCGGCCGCCGGACCGTCTACAACGTGCTCAAGCTGGCGTTCCTCGAGCGCGACCGGCATCCGTTCAACGTGTACGTCGCCCCTTCCACCAACATCCCCATGCATCCGGCCGCGGGGCACTTCGACGTCGAGATCGCCCGCGAGATCGGCATGCCCGGCGCCTACGACCAGGGGTGGCAGCGCATGAACTGGGGCGCGCACCTCATGACCAACTGGGCCGGCGACAATGGCTTCGTCAGGCGGTTCAGCGGCAGGGTGACGCTGCCCAATCTCGTCGGCGACCTGACGAAACTCACCGGCAAGGTGGTGTCGAAAAGCAAGGCCGACGGCGAAGCGCTGGTGGACGTCGAGTGGTGGGGCACGAACCAGCGCGGCGAGCGCAACTGCGACGGCACGGCGTCGATCCGACTGCCCAGCCGCGACCCGAAGATCTGGAAATGACTCCCATGCAGCGTCCCCTCGAAGGCATCAAGGTGCTCGACTTCACGCATGGGGTGGCCGGCCCGTACTGCACGATGGTGCTGGCCGATCTGGGTTGCGAGGTGATCAAGATCGAGAAGCCCCGGCGCGGCGATCCCACCCGCTACATGAACGTCAGCGAGCGCTTCGGGGGCGACATTCCCGAAACGGGCGGCGACTACTTCCTTGCCATCAACCGTGGCAAGAAGAGCGTCGGCATCGACATGAAGACCCCCAGGGGGCGCGACGCCTGTCGTGAATTGGCGAAGTGGGCCGACCTCGCGGTCCAGAATTTCCGGCCCGGCGTGATGAAACGCCTCGGTCTCGACTACGAGCAGCTGAGCGCCGTCAATCCGCGCCTGATCTATGCCGGCATCTCCGCCTATGGCGAGGGTGAACTCGCCGACAAGCCCGGCATGGATGTCGCGGTTCAGGCGCGCTCGGGCGTGATGCGGCTGACCGGCGCCCCGGATTCCGACGAACCCATCAGGCCGGGTGTCTCTCTCGCCGACTTCGGCGGCGGGATCTATCTGGCGACCGCGGTTCTCGCGGCCCTGTTCGAGCGCGAGCGGTCGGGGCGCGGACAGGAAATCTCGGTCTCGCTGCTCGATGCGACGATGAGCATGCTGACCAACTATTCGGTGGCGGTGATGTCGGGCGGGGCGAAGCTGAGCCCGCTCGGCTCAGGCCATCCGCAGCTCGTCCCCTATCAGGCGTTTCCCACTGCCGACAGCCACATCGTCGTCAGCGCCGGCACGAACAAGATCTATCGCGAATTCTGCGCCGCCATTGGGCGGCCCGACCTCGGCTCCGACGAACGCTACCTCAAGAACCAGGATCGGGTGCGAAACCGGGAGCCTCTGGTCGCGGACATCTCGGCGGCGCTGCGAAAGCGCACGACGGCGGAGTGGCTGGCGATCCTCGAGGCGGCCGACGTGCCCTGCGCCCCGGTGAACGACATGAGCGCGGCATACAAGGAGCTCGAAAGGAGTTCGCCGAACATGGTCGTGGACGTCGAGCACCCTTCGGCGGGCCGGATCTCCATGGTCGGGAGTCCCTTCGTGTTCAGCCGCTCCGATGGCGCGGTCTTCACGCCGCCGCCGAAACTCGCACAGCACAGCCAGGAAGTCCTCGCCGCGCTGCTTGGCTGGAGCAACGCCGAGATCGCGGCGCTCCAGCACGGCGACGAATCCGAACCGGTCGGCTGATCCGCCCGACATCCACAAAAGATTCCCGCACCGATGCACGGACTTCCGCACCATTCGACGGACGACAGGCGCGCAGCGCTTGATCCCATCTTCAAGCCTTCCTCCGTGGCGCTGATCGGCATCTCGGGCGATCCCGCGAAGCTCACGGGCGCGCCGCTGCGCCTCCTCGTCCAGGGCGGGTTCCAGGGGACCGTCTACCCCGTCAATCCCCGTTACGAGGAGATGGCCGGCCTCAGATGCTACCCCTCCGTATCGGCGTTGCCCGAGGCGCCCGACGTAGCCATCATCATGCTGCCCGCGAAGGACGTGCCCAACGTCGTGCGCGACTGTGGACGCAAGGGCGTGCGCGCTGTCGTGGTGTTCAGTTCCGGCTTCGAGGAATCGGACGGCGGCCAGCTCGCCGACGCGTTGCGGGCCGCGGCCGCGGAATACGGGCTGCCGCTCATCGGCCCGAATTGCGAAGGTGTCTGGTCCGTCGGCGAGAAAGCGTTCCTCACCTTCGGGTCGGCGGCGAATCGCCCGATCTTCCACCACGCGCCGGTCGCGATCATCTCGCAGAGCGGGGCGGTAGCGGGCGGCGTCAGCAGGCAGTTGCAGGATTCGGGCCTTGGCTGCGCCTACATGGTCAGCGTCGGCAACGAGACATGCATCGACACGCTCGACGTGCTGGAGTGGATGATTGGGCGCGACGATGTGAAGGTGGTCGCCCTGTTCATCGAAGGACTTCGCAACGCAAGGCGGTTGGTCTGCCTGGCGGCGGAGGCGCGTTCACGCGGCATCCAGATCGTCGCGCTGAAGTCAGGCAACTCGAGGATCGGCCGTCTGGCGGTCGCCTCGCATACCGGCAAGGTCGCCAGCCCTCACGCGATCTATCGCGACGTATTCTCCCAGGCGGGAATCGTCCAGGTCGACGGGATCACCGAACTCATCGACGCGGTGGGCGTTCTCACGACCTTGCCGCATCCGAAACGTCGCGCCGACGAGGACGCGGGCGTCGCGGTGTTCAGCGTCCCGGGCGGCACGCGCGCCCTCACGGCCGACCACTGCGAGCGCCAGGACATTCCGATGGCGCGCTTCGCCCCCGCCACCGAGGCTGAGCTGAGGCAGATCCTTCCCGGCTTCGCACAGGTGGGCAATCCGACCGACCTGACCGGCCAGGTCCTGTCATCTCCCGAACTCTTCGATCGTTCGCTGACGGTCGTCGCAGGCGATCCCAACTGCGGGGCCCTCGTCATCCAGTTCGGAAACCGTGGACCTCATGACCTCGAGAAGAAGCTGGATCTGATCTCCGCGGTCGCCCGGGAGCGGCGAATTCCCGTGGTCGTATCGATGCTTGGAGATCGACTGCCGCAGGCAAGGAAAGTGGAGATGCTCCGCAAGGGCATCGCCGTCGCCGAGGATCCCGCCGAGGCGGTCCGCATACTGACCTGGCTCTATCGGGCTGCGGAGCATCTCGAACTCGCCGCCCCGCCTGCCATCGCATCCGACGCGGCTTCCGCAAGGCCTGTCGGCTGGGCGGAGATGACCGCGATGCTCGCCCGCGTCGGCATACGCTCGGCGCCGGAGGCGACCAACCGGACAGAAACCCAACTCGAGGCCGACCTGGCTTCCCTGTCGTTTCCTCTGGTCATAAAGGCGTTTCCCGATCAGGCGGAACACAAGACCGAACTCGGCCTCGTCGAGATCGGGATTGGGTCGCTCGACGAGGCGCGATCCAGCATGAGGCGGATCCGCGCCCTGCTCGGGGATGACGCGGCTCCGCTTCTGGTTCAGGAGATGATCTCGGGCGTCGAAGTCGTTCTGTCCGTCGTCACCGACCCGGACTTCGGGCCGATCCTGGGGATCGGCAGCGGCGGGGTCGGAGTCGAACTCTGGGACGATATCGGGTTTCTTTCCCTCCCGGTCGACGACGACGCCATCCGGCGAACGATCGCACGGCTTCGACTGGGGACCTTGCTCGACGGCTTCCGAGGCAAGCCCAAGGCTGATATCGATGCGCTGGTTGGCGCCGCCCGCCGGTTGGGCGACTTCGTGGCCGCTCCCGGTGTGGAGATCGGTGAAGTCGAGATCAACCCGCTGTTCGTTGGACCGCGAGGCGCGGGCGTTGTGGCCGCCGACATTCTGGTCAAGGGACCGCAGGAGCATCCCAGCCTTGGACGCACTGGTCAGCAAACGCTTCGCCCGATTCGCCAGCGAGTCTGACCGCTCGACCTTTCCTCCCCTGGCTCGACGTCGAGCCGTCGATGCCGTCACCGATTGCGTCGGCTGCATCCTGGCCGGCACCGCCGAGGCGAGCGCCCGGGCCGTGGCGGCGACGCTGCGGTTTTCCCGCGAGCCTTCGCCGCTCGCCGAATCCTACGTTGTCGGTCAAGGCTACGCCTCCCCGATGGATGCCGCGCTCTACCACGGAACGGCCGCGCACGCGCTCGACTATGATGACACCAACCATCCCGGCTATGCCCATCCGAGCGCGTCGATCGTCCCTGCCCTGATCGCGGTCGCGCCGCTCGCGGCTTGCACCGGCGAAGACGCCGTCACCGCCTACGTCGTCGGCTTCGAAGCGATCGGCAAGCTCGGCCGTGCGTTGAACACGTCCCACTATGCCCGCGGCTGGCATCCGACGGGCACCTTCGGCGCCATCGGCGCGACGCTTGCGGCCTGCCATCTCCTGAAACTGCCGGAGCCACGGATCGAGGTGGCCCTCGCCATCGCCGCGTCGCAGGCCGGCGGCCTGAGGGCCAATTTCGGAACCATGATCAAGCCACTCCATGCCGGGCTCGCCGCGCGCGCCGGCGTGACCGCCGCGTTGCTTGCCGCCAACGGGTTCGACGGAGCGCCGGACGTCTTCGAGAACCGGTTCGGCTATCTGGCGTCGTTTCGCGGCGAGACGGCGCCGGTGACCGAAGCGATCACTCCCGGAACGCCCCTGGAAATCCTGACCGAGTTCGGCCTGGCGCTGAAGCCATATCCGTCGTGCGGGGCGACCCATCCCGGCATCGAGGCCTGCTGCGAACTGCATGGCTGGCTCGATGGCCGAGACATCGCCTCGGTCCGCGTCGGTTATTCCGAGATGGCGCGCAATCCGCTGATGTTTCCAGCGCCCGCCACCCCTTTGCAGGCAAAGTTCAGCATGGAGTATTGCGCCTCGGCCGCGCTCCTCGACGGCCAGATAGGGCTTGGCAGCTTCACCCAGGAGAAAGTCGACCGGTCTGAGGTCTCCCGGCTTATCCGAGGCATGACGGTCGACGTCGACGGGAGGGTACGGGACAGCCTCGAATTCGCAACCGTGGTTGGCGTGACCGCGACGGATGGCGCCCGGCGCGAGGTTCTCGTCGAACTGGCGAAAGGCAAGCCGGCGCGTTGGATGGCGGAAGCGGACATCCGCGCCAAATTCTTCGACTGCGCCCGCCATGGCGGCGTGGCGGTCGCAGCCGGTAGGATTCTCGATTTGCTGCGCGGACTGGACAGGGAAGGCGATCCCGACATCGCCCGCGCCTTGATGTCGCTCGCCATGCCACACGATATGCGAGCCTGACCAATCATCAGGGCGGGCGCGCGCCGATTGCTGCTTGCGATCCGCTGGTGTAGGTGAGGTCGATCGATAGTCTTGCATGCAGGATGGGCATGCAAGAAAGGCGGTTGGCCACCAGTTGGTTTGCTCTGTCGGAAAGGCGTCACGATGGCTCTACCGGTCACAGGAGCTCCGGCTGATGGCAACAAGGCCTTCGCGGTCTACGACCGGTTGAAGGGCCTGATCCTGAGCAATGAGCTGCGCCCCGGGAATAAGCTCGGGCATCAGATGCTCGCCGAACTGCTGGGTGTCTCGCGGACCCCTGTGAGGGAGTCGCTGGAACGGCTTCTCCAGGAGGGGCTGGTCATACGCCTGCAAAACCGCGGCTACTACGTCGCGGAGATCACCGAGGACGAGGCGGTGCAACTCTACGACACGCGCGAGGCGCTCGAGGTCTTCCAGCTGCGGCGCAGCATGGAATCCGGCATCAAGCCCGCACAGTTGGCGCGGCTCAACAAGCTTCAGAAGCGCTACGAGGAACTGATCGGCTATGAACTTGGCCGCGAAAGATTGATCGCCGACAGCCAGTTCCATCTCGCACTCGCCGCCCTCGGCGGCAACGAGTATCTCGTGCAGGCCCTGAAGACGATTTTCGACCGCCTGATCCTCAAGCGGCGCGTCGATGGCTACACGAATTCGGGCGCCACGCCGCTTGCCGAACATCAGCGCATGCTCGACGCAATCGGCGAGGGCGACGTCGAAACGGCGGTCGGTGCGCTGTCGGGGCACATCCGCAACGCGCGCGACCGGCAGATGGCCTATCTGAAGAAGATCGCGTCGAAACGGAGTTCCTGGAAGATAGCCTGAGGCCGGCGGTCCAACCGCGCCGCCTCAGACGCTGACGATCGTCGTCTTGACCTGCTGGTAGTAGCGCAGGGCCTCCAGCCCTTTCTCCCGACCATGGCCGCTCATCTTGTAACCGCCGAATGGCGCCTCCATGCCCACGCCGCGGTAGTTGTTGATGAAGACCTGCCCCGCTTCCAGGCGCGTCGACACACGATGCGCCTTGGCGAAGTCGCGGCTCCAGACGGCCGACACGAGGCCGTAGTCGGAATCATTCGCGAGCCGCACCGCCTCGTCCAGACCGTCGAAGGGAATCACCACGCCGACCGGCCCGAAAATCTCCTCGCGGGCGATACGCATATCGTTCCGGACATCTGTGAACAGGGTCGGCTCCATGAAATTTCCGCGGGCAAGCGCTCCCTCGGTCAACCGGTTGCCGCCCAAAGTGAGCGTCGCCCCCTCGCGCCTGCCGACTTCGACCATGCCAAGGATCATGTCGAGCTGACTGCGAGAGATGACCGGGCCCATGACCAGGTCGTCCATGCCCGGCCCGATGGTGATGGTGCGGCGGATGATCTCGATCATGCGCTCGACGAATTCGGACACGACCGGCCGCTCGATGAGGAAACGCGCGCCGGCCGAGCAGGTTTGGCCAGACAAGGTCAGGAAGGCGGGAACTGCGGCCGCGGCCGCCGCTTCCAGGTCGGCGTCGGCGAAGACGATGAACGGCGACTTGCCGCCAAGTTCCGTGGTCACCGGCACGATCCGCTCGGCCGCCCGAGCAAGAATCAATCGGCCCGTCTCCACCGAACCCGTAAAGGTGATCTGACGCACCGCGGGGTGCTCGACGAGCGCCATGCCGGCCTCGGATCCGTAGCCCGTGACGACGTTGAAGACACCCGAGGGGACACCTGCCTCGACCGCCAGCCGGGCAAGCGCGAGAGACGTGCCCGGGGTTTCCTTCGCCGGCTTGCCGATGATCGCGTTGCCGGCGGCGAGGCTCGGGGCGACGCCCCGCGCCATCTGGTGAAGCGGCGCATTCCAAGGGGTGATCTGCGCGGTGACGCCGTAGGGCTCACGCACCGTGTAGGTGAGGTGACGCTCGGTGGTGGGAATGACTTCGCCGAGGAACTTGTCGGCTACGCCTGCGTAGTAGTCGAAATAGCGCGCGCTCGCCTCGACATCCCTGCGGTTTCGGGAAATGGGGTGACCGGTCTCCATCGTTTCCAGCAGCGCCAACCCTTCGACGTTGGAGCGCAGAAGTTCGGCGATACGCAGCAGGCAGCGGGACCGTTGATATGGGGTCTGCGCGCGCCATGCCTCGAGGCCCTTTTCGGCGGCCCGCACGGCGTCCGCGACATCCGCGACAGTCCCCCTTGCGTAGACGGCCGTCACCGCGCCGGTCGCCGGATCGACTGTCTCGAACGTCGCCCCGTCTCCGGGATGATCGCGCCCATCGATGAAGTGCGCCGCGCCACTCTTGTCCGCCATTCGAACTCTTCCTTCGGGGTCCTGCGTCGTTCTCAACCCTTATTTGGATACGAAATTTCATGCAAGTTCCGCGCTCGCCCGGGACGGCGAATTGTCGTCTGGCAGCATGACGGACCCGCGTAGCCAGCCGTGCATCCTCGCGCCGGAGCCAATTCCCGTTGACACCTCGGCAGCCCGCCACTATGCATTTAGAACTGCATGCAACTTTGACTGCAATGGGAGGATTTGATGAAGGCCTACATCGTTGCCATGGCCACGGCGAGCTGCGCGCTTATGGCCAGCTACGCAGCGGCGGAAGACTACAAGATTGCGGTGGTGCACTCCCTGACCGGCAACGTCGGCCAGGTCGGCGTGCCCGTCGTCAACGCCATCAAGCTCGCCGCCGACCAGGTGAACGCAAGCGGCCTGCTCGGTGACGACAAGATCGTCCTCGAGGTCCAGGATACCGCGAGCGACAAGGGTCAGGCGGTAACGCTGATCACGCGCTATGGCAGCGATCCCTCCTTTCTCGCGATCCTCGGACCGACGAGCAGCATCGACGGTCTTGCGACCTCGCCGGTCGCCAACGACCTCAATGTGCCGATGTTCACCACAGCCATCTCCGCCGAGGTCCTGAAGGCGGGACCTTGGGTGTTCAAGGGCACGGCGCCGACCAGCGATCTCATGAAGGGCATGGCCGACTATGCGGTCGGCAAGCTGCAGGTGAAGACCTGCTCGCTGATCTTCGGCCGCGACAACGACGCGCACGTCTCGGCGAAGCGTGTCTTCGAGACCGCCGTGAAGGAAGGCGGGGTCGAAATCGTCTCGGAAGACGGCGTGCTCGTCAGCGATACGGATTATTCCGCGGTCGCGACCAAGGTCGCGTCGCTCAATCCGGACTGCGTCCTGGTCGCCGAACTCGGACCGCAGAGCGCCAACATCATCATCCAGCTCCGGCAGGCCGGACTGGCCGACACGGTGAAGATCGTCGGCACGACGTCGATGGCGACCAGATCCTATCTGCAGACCGCGGGCGCCGCGGCCGAGGGGACCTACTTCCCCGCCGACTTCGTGCCAGGCGGCTCCAACGACATGGGGAAGGCGTTCGCCGAGGCCTATCAGCAGGCCTATGGCATGCCGGCGGACAACTACGCGGCGGTCGCCTACACCATCCTCGACCTGACGGCGCATGCGATCAAGAACGCCGGCGAAGGCGTCACGCGCGAATCGCTGCGTGAGCAGCTCACCGCCATCAAGGATGCGCCCACCGTGCTCGGCGACGGCACCTTCAGCCTCGACGAGGAGCGCCTGCCCCACTACGGCGTCAGCCTTCTCACGGTGAAGGATGGCGCGTTCGTTGGCGCCGAGTGAGCAGCCGAATTTCAACGAAACGCGCCAGACGGCGGGACCCACGTCCCGCCGTTTCAGCCTCTGACCCGCGATCGCTGCGAAACTTGGTCGCACGCCGCGCCGCCTCAACCTTCTTTGTGCCGTGATGCCCAACGGTGTTAACCACCTGAGCGATCGAGGAAGCATCGCATGATCGCCCAGCAGATTTTGAACGGTCTCGTCTCGGGTTCGGTCTACGCGCTCTTCGCCCTTGGCCTGACGCTCATCCTCGGCGTCTATCGCGTGCTCAATCTTGCGCATGGCGCGGTCTTCATGGTCGGCGCCTTCGCCGGCCTGTTCGGCGTGCTCTCGGGCCTTCCACTGTGGCTGGCCGTGATCTGCGCGGTGCTAACGACCGGCCTGCTCGGAGTGCTCATCGACCTTGTCGCCATCCGGCCGCTTGGCCATCGCCACGAGGCGGAGTTCGCCGTGGTCGTGTCGACGATCGGCGTGAACCAGATCCTGATCAATATCGCGCAGCACCTTTCGAACACCACCACCATGCGTTTCCCGTTCGGGACCTTCCCGGTGCTGTTCTTCACGGTCCTCGGCCTGCGCATCTCGCTGCTGCAGATCGTCATCGTCCTGACGGTCGCGGTCCTGCTTGGCCTCGTCGTCTGGTATCTCTACTACACCGGCTACGGGCGACAGGTTCGCGCCGTGGCGGGCAATCCAAGAGCGGCCGTCCTGCTGGGCGTCAGCCCGCGCGTCGTCTACTTCCAGACCTACTTCATCGCCGGCGCGCTCGCCGGCGTGGCGGGCGTGCTGATCGGCCTTTCCTTCAACTCGGTCTATTTCCTGATGGGCGAGCCCTACATGCTGCGCGCCTTCGTGGTGATCGTGCTGGGCGGCCTCGGGAACATACCCGGCGCGGTGCTGGGCGGCCTGCTGCTCGGGGTGGCGCAAACCCTGACCGCCGCCTACCTGCCGTCCAGCCTCGGAGACGTCATCATCTTCTCCTGCCTCTTCCTGGTGCTGCTGATGCGACCCGAGGGGCTGTTCTCCCGGCACGCTCAGGGGCTGGGGGCCGACCGCCGATGACCATCTATGCCTACCAGGCCCTGTTGAATCTCGTCCTCATCAATGCAGGACTGGCGCTCAGCCAATACATCGTGCTCAGGGCCGGCGTGTTTTCGATCGCTACCGTCGGCTTCGCCTCGCTCGGAGCCTATTCGACGGCGCTGATGGTCATGCGGCTCGATCTCCCCGCGTCGGTCGCTCTGCTCTGCGCGACGATCGCGGGCGCGGGGATCGGGGCTTTGCTGTCCGTGCCGCTGCTGCGTCTGAGGGGGATCTACGCAGCGATCGCGACGCTGTCCTTCGTGCAGATCGTCGCGACGCTTGCCTACTATTTCGAGGACCTGACGGGCGGCGCGCTCGGGCTCAACAACATCCCGAAACTGGTCGGCACGACGGAACTGCTCGTCGTCTTCGCGCTCGCATTCTACCTGGTGTTCGCGGTGGGGCGTTCCGGCGCGGGACGCGCGCTCGACGCGATCAGGCAGGACGAGGTCGTTGCGAAGTCGCTCGGCGTCTCGATCGTGCGCCACCACGTGCTCGCCTTCGCGATCAGCGGGGGGATCGCCACCTCGTTCGGCGGCCTGATCGCGCTGCACAGCTACGCCATCAACCCGCACGAGTTCGGGTTCCACCTGATGGTCACGGTTCTGGCGTTCGTGGTCCTGGGAGGCAGGGTCTCCATACTCGGTCCGGTGGTGGGGGCAGCACTGCTGACGACCCTTCCGGAGATCTCGCGGCCACTGGGAGAGTATCGCGAACTGATCAACGGGGCACTGCTGATCGTGGTGATGGTCTTCCTTCCCAGCGGCCTTGTCGACAGCACGGTCCATTATCTCCGCCGCCGCAGTGCCGAGCGCGCGTCATCCAAGGACGAACGGGCGGATGTCGTCACTACGGCTTGAACAGGTCACCAAGCGCTTCGGCGGGGTCGAGGCCGTCTCCGATGTGTCCATCGACGTCGAAGCCGGCACGATAACGGGGCTGATCGGCCCGAACGGCGCCGGAAAGACGACCGTCGTCAACCTTGTCACCGGGCTGCTCGCCCCGACATCGGGTACGATCCTTTTCAACGGGAGCGACATCACCACGGTTACGGCCGAACGACGGGCGCGGGCCGGCATCGCCCGGACCTTCCAGAACATACGGCTGCTTGCTCAGGCGAGCGTGATCGAGAACATCGCGATCGGCTTTCACCGGCATGAGCGTGCATCGCTTGCGGCGCACCTGCTCGGCCTGCCTTCGTCCCGCCGCGAGACCCGCCAGTATCGCGAGATGGCCCGAGACCTGCTCGGGCGCTTCGGGATGGGACGCTTCGCCCTGCACCCGGCGGGCGCGCTTTCCTACGGGGATCAGAGACGCGTCGAGATCATCCGGGCACTTGCGGTCCGCCCGCAGGTTCTTCTGCTCGACGAGCCGGTGGCCGGAATGAACGACGTCGAGGCCGGCGCGCTGGGCGAGGTGTTCGCCGAACTCACGAAGGACGGCATCGCGCTTCTGCTGATCGAGCACAATATTCGCTTCATGAAGAGGATTTGCCACCGTATGCATGTCCTGAACAGCGGCCGGATGATCGCCAGTGGCTCACCGGATGCCGTGGTCAACGACCCAACCGTCATCAGCGCCTATCTCGGAACATCGTGGAATGCTTAAGGTCAGCGGCTTGTCCGCCAGCTATGACGGCATCGTCGCGCTGAAGGGCGTCGAACTCGATATCGCGGAAGGCGAGATGGTCGCCCTTGTCGGGCCGAACGGCGCCGGCAAGTCGACCCTGCTCAACTGCATCAGCGGGGTGGTGCGCAGGACAGCCGGGACGGTCGCCTTCGCCGGGCAGGACATCTCGTCACGCGCTCCGCATCTGATCGCTAGGTCGGGATTGCTCCAGGTTCCCGAAGGACGCTTGATCCTCACCGAACTCACCGTCGAGGAAAACCTGCTGCTCGGAATGCTGGCGCTTGGGGACCGCCCCCAGACCTATTCGCTGGAGGCGGTCTTCGAGCTGTTCCCGATCCTCTCGGAGCGCCGCTGGCAGAAGGCCGGCACGCTCTCCGGCGGCGAACAGCAGATGCTGGCGATCGGCCGCGCCCTGATGGGGGCGCCGCGGCTGCTGCTGCTCGACGAACCGAGCCTCGGTCTCGCCCCCTTGATGACGGAGAAGGTATTCGACGCGCTGGCGCTGCTGAACCGCGCCGGACTCTCCATCTTCCTGGTCGAACAGAACGCACGCCGCGCGCTCGCCGCGACCAGCCGCGCCTACATCCTCGAGCAGGGTCGGATCGTCCAGCAGGGCGCCAGCAGCAGCCTGTTGGCGGATCCCGCGGTCATCGGCCATTTTCTCGGTGGCGACCTGGCGCCTTCGCCGAGCTGAATACGGAGTCTCGACCGTGAACGACATCCTGCGCTTCGAACTCGACGGACCCGTCGGAACCATCACGTTCAACCGGCCGCGCGCGTTGAACGCGATCAACCTCGACATGTCGAGGGCGATGGTTCGGCTGGCCGGGGAGATCGACGGCGTCAAGGGAATGAAGGTCGTCGTGATGCGCGGCGCGGGCAGCCATTTCATGGCCGGCGGCGACATCCGCATCTTCAAGGACACGCCGGAGAACCGGCTGCGAACGCTCGATGAACTGATCGACGGCTTCCACGTCTTCATCCGCATGCTGAGGCGCATTCCCCAGCCGGTGGTGAGCGCCGTGAGCGGCGCTGCGGCCGGGGGTGGGTTCTCCCTCGCTCTCGCCGCAGACATCATCGTGGCGGACGCGACGGCGAAGTTCACACCGGCCTACCGCATGCTCGGCACGACACCGGACGGCGGCGGCACGTTCTTCCTGCCCCGGCTCGTCGGCCAGCGCATGGCGGCGCGGCTGCTGTTGGCGGGAGATACGCTCGGGGCCGAGGAGGCGCATGCGATCGGCCTCGTCCAGGTGCTCGACAGGTCGGGTACGGGAGCGGAACTCGAACGGGTCGTCGCAAGCCTGTCGCGCAACTCGGCTCCGGCCGCGGCGAGCACCAAGTCGCTGCTGAGCGGCGGAGAACTGGAGGCCCTGGACGTCCATCTGGACGCCGAGAAGCGTTCATTCCTCAACTGTGCCGGCGGCGCGGACTTCGTCGAGGGCGTCGATGCGTTCCTCGAAAAGCGGCCGCCGCGTTTCGCGAGCTGATCCGGGCGCACGGCCTTGAGCACCCCTCCTCCCGTGGGCCATGCGGCGCCGGTCGTCGATGGCATCTGGATGGTCCGGCTTCCGCTTCCTTCCAGGCTCGGCCACGTCAATGCCTACGTCCTTGAAGAAGCCGACGGTTGGGCCGTCGTCGATTGCGGCTACGCCACGGACGAAATCCTCGGCATTTGGGACAGGCTGCTGGCCGGGTTCTTCGGCGGCCGCCCGCTGAGACGCCTCATCACCACCCACGGCCATACCGACCACGTCGGGGCCGCGACGCACCTGCGGCGCAAGGCGGATGCGAGCTACGAAACAACGCTGATCGAATGGCAGGCGGCGCGGATCAGATATCTCGAGAGGGGGTGTGTCGACGACGACACCTACATCCGTTTCGCGCGCCTTCATGGTTGCGACCCGGAGACCGCGCGGCGGTTCGCCGCCAGCTACCAGGACGCGGTCAGGTATCTCGGCGAGCAGCCCGGTTCACTGCTGCAGATCGAAGACGGGGACACGGTCGCCCTGGGCGGACGAAGCTGGAAGGCAATGATCTTTTCCGGCCATGCCGAGGCGCATCTCGTCCTCCACTGCGAGGAGGCAGGTCTCCTGCTGGCGGGAGATCAAGTCCTGCCCGGCATTTCTCCATTGATACCGGTGTCGGCGGCGGAACCTTTCGGAAACCCGCTTGGAGCGTATCTCGACTCCCTGGCGTCCCTCGGCGGGTTGCCTCGGCATACGCTTGTGATGCCGGGGCATGGCATGCCCTTCCGTGACATAGGGGCCAGGTGTGCGCGTATCGCGGACCATCACCAGGATCGATTGTCGATCTTCAATAATCTCTTGAAAACCCCTCTTACCTCATTTCAGCTATGCGAGTCCGTTTTTGGTAGAGACAAGATACAGTCACAAGGCAGGCTGGCACTTTCTGAAACTATAGCCCATTTGAACTATCTGATACGATCAGGAGTCGTCACGCGCATCGACCGCGGCGAGTCCTGTGCACATTACGCAGCGACGCCGGGTATACGAACCCTCAGCTGACATGAGGGGCCATGACCAGCCCTTTCCCCATACCTACCTTGACACCGGATACTTATCCGGAATGATGGAACAAATAGGGAGGCAGTATGGCTGAAATTTCCTTGTCGCATGTCTGGAAGCGCTTCGGAGCGGTGGACGTGATCCGCGACCTCAGTCTCGACATCGACTCGGGCGAACTTGTCGTTTTCCTGGGGCCTTCGGGCTCGGGCAAGACCACCCTGCTTCGCATGATCGCTGGCCTCGAGCGCATCGATGCGGGCGCCCTGACCATAGGCGGCGTGCGTTCGGAGACGCTGCACCCCGGCAAGCGGGACGTGGCGATGGTGTTCCAGAACTATGCGCTCTACCCGCACATGACGGTCGCCGAGAACATGGCCTTCGGCCTGCGCAACATCGGCATTCCCGCCGATGAAATCCGCCAACGCATCGCCAATGCCGCGCGCATGCTTGAAATGGAGGCGCTGCTGGAGCGCCGACCGGCGCAGTTGTCAGGGGGGCAGCGTCAGCGGGTCGCGATCGGTCGCGCCATCGTCAAGGAGCCAAAGGCCTTCCTGTTCGACGAGCCGCTCTCCAATCTCGACGCCGCGCTGCGCGCTCGCACGCGCGTCGAACTCGCCGAACTGCACCAGCGACTGAGGTCGACGATGGTCTACGTCACCCATGATCAGGTCGAGGCGATGACGTTGGCCGACCGCATCGTCATCCTGAACGACTGCCGCATAGAGCAGGTCGGTACGCCGATGGAGGTCTATTCGAAGCCGTCGTCGCGCTTCGTCGCCACCTTCGTCGGGTCACCGGCCATGAACCTGCTGCCGGTCACGCTGTCCGGAGCAGGTGATAGGTTGCATGCACAGCTTCCCGACGGATCCCTGATCGAGCTGCGCGGGGCGCCCGCGGGTACCGCGTGGCGCGAACTCGGTGTGCGACCCGAGGCGCTGAACGTCGTTTCCGAGGGCGGCGAAACCACTGGCACCGCCACCGTGGTAGAGCGTCTCGGCGAGCGCACGCTGGTGCATGTTCGGCTCGCCGACGGCACCCAGGTGACCGCGCAGGATCGCGGCCTCTCTTCGGTCGATGCCGGTGCCACGGTCCGGCTTCAGTTTGACAGTTCCGCGCTGCATCTCTTCGCCGCGGACGGGTCGGCCTGGCACGCGCGATAAGGACGACTGCCTGGCCCTCAGCCCTTGATGCCGGCTGAAAGCGTGATGGCCTCGGTCACCCGGCGCTGAAAGAACAGGTAAGCCAGCGCCACCGGCAGGCCGGCCAGCACGGCGGCGGTCAGTTCACGCGCGTAGTAGATGCCGAAAGCGTCGTTGACCTGCGCGATGCCGACGGTGACGGTCATCATCTCGGTGCGGGTCACCGACAGGAACGGCCACAGGAAGGCGTTCCACGTCCAGATGAAACAGACGATCGCGAGCGCCGTCGTCACGCCCCAGTTCATCGGTAGGTACACCTTGAACAGGATCGCGAACTCGGACGCGTTGTCCATCACGGCCGCCTCACGGAATTCGTGCGGGACCTGATCGAAGAACTGCTTGTAGACGATGATAATCACCGGGTGGATCAGTTGCGGCAGCATGATGCCGGCCCAGGTGTTGATCAGCCCGAGATTCGCAACCAGCACGAAATGATTGATGATGAGGGCCTGCGTCGGCACCATGAACGAGGCGAGGATCAACCACCACAACGCGGTCCGGCCGGGAAAGCGCAGCTGGGAAATCGCGTAGCCGCACAGGCTGGAGCTGAACACGCAGAGCACCGTAACTCCGACGGCGACCACGACGGAGTTCAGGTACCACGTTCCGATCTGGGTCGAGGTCAGCGTGTGGACGTAGTGCTGGACGGTCAGCGTCTCGGGCCACAGCTCGATGTAGGGCCTGACCACCTCGTCCTCGGGCTTGATCGACGAGACGACGCCCCAGTAGAGAGGAAACGCCCACAATATGGCGCAGGCGAGGGTTCCCAGCGTTATGAGCCCGCCCCAGAAGTTCCAGCGTCGCGCGGAGGCGGCCGTCATTGCCGACGCCTTTCGGCATAGCGAAGCAGCTGGAACTGAAGCACCGAGAAAATCACCACCAGCACGAACAGGGTGACCGCCACCGCCGCGGCGCGGCCGCCCTGGTTCTGCTGAAAGGCGCGCAGGAAGATGTAGTAGACCAGCACCATGTTGTCGTTGGGCCGGCCGCCATACGAGAACAGGTAGACCTGATCGAAAATCTTCAGCTGCATGATGAACTGGATGGTCAGCACGAGCGCGGTGACCGGCCTCAGCAGAGGCCATGTGATGCGCTGGAAGGTGGTCCAGCGGTTGGCGTTGTCCAGGGCGGCCGCCTCGTAGATCTCCTGCGGGATTGTCCGCATCCCCGCGAGAAATAGCAGGATCGAGAAGCCGGCCGTCCACCAGATGGTCACGACCGCCATGGCCGGCATGAACCAGACCGCCGACTTGGTCACCGGCACACGTTCTATGCCCAGCCAGTCGAGAACATGCATGGCGATGCCGAACTGGTAGTTCAACGTCCAGTCCCACAGCAGATAGACGACCGAAACCGGCAGGATGTAGGGCAGGAAGAACAGGGCGAGCACCAGCGACTGCATCCGCCCCGCAAGGCGCGATACGCCCAGCGCGATGGCCATGGCGATCGCCGTGCCCGGAACGACGGTCATCGCGACGAAGTAGAGCGTGTTCCAGACGGCGCGGCGGAACAGCGGGTCATTGTCGAGACGCGTGTAGTTGTCGATGCCCTTCCATTTTCCCGGCCCGATCAGCGGCGCATCGGTGAACGAGAGCAGGAACATCTGCACGGTCGGATAGGCGAAGACGAGCGCGTAGATCGCCACGAACGGCGCGACCAGAACCAGTGCGATCAGGATCGGCGTGCGCCTGTCTTCGACCATGATCAGGTTCCCAAGATGGATGGAGCCGTCCCCGCGCGGGGACGGCTCCGGACAGCCCCGGAAGAGCTAGAGGGCGTTCAGTTCCTCCTTGATCCCTTCGACCGCTGTGGCCGGATCCATCTCACCATTCAGCGTCGGCACATAATAGGTCGACATGACGTCGAAGATCGGGCCAGCAATTCCCGCCAGCGGCGACTTGGGATCGAAGATCATGTTGGCCGTCAGCGGCGAGTAGGTCGCATTGGGCTCCATCGCCTTGTACTCGGCCGAGGCGGTGACTGGTCCGTAGGCCGGGATGTGTCCGGCAGTCGCCCAGAACAGCGAGTTCTTCTCCATCCAGGAGATCACCTCGAGAACCGCCGCGCGTTTCTCGGCGCTCATCTCCTTACCCTGGTTCTTGGGGATGGCGAACGAATGGCTGTCCGCGTAGGTGCACGGCTTGCCGAACACCGCCGGCAGCTCGATCGCGCCCCAGTCGAACAGCTTGCCCTGCTTGGCGAGGTCGGTCATCGTAGGAACCTCCCACACGCCATTGATCATCATGGCGGATTTGCCGGAGGTGAACAGGGCGACGGTAGCCGGATAGTCTGTATACTTCGACTGAAGCCCATCGTTGGTCCAGCCCTGCAGCAGGGCCAGCGTGTTCTTCAGCTTGTCGGCGTTGTCGCCTGCGAGGAACTCGTCCCCAGTCATCAGCTCGCCGCCCTGCTGGCACATGAACGAGTAGATGGTGCGGAACATGAAATCGCCGCTCGCCGTCACGCTGCCCAGCGGAAACTCGACGCCGGAATCCTTCAAGGCCTTCAGCGTGGCGTTGAAGTCGGCGCCGCTGCCCAAGCCCTTCGGCTTGCCGTCGTCGGTCAGCATGCCCGCCTTCCGCAGCAGGTCACGATTGTAGTAGAGCACGATCGGATGCGTATCGAGCGGCACCGCATACTGCTTGCCGTCGCTCGTGACGGCGTCCCAGGTCGCAGTCGCGAAGTCCGCCTGCGAAAGCCCCATCTTCGACCAGTCGTCCGCGGTGATCTCGTCGAGCAGGCCCTGCGTCAGGGCCAGCGGAATGCGGCTGGCGTGGTAGGTCATGACGTCGGGCGCCTCGCCAACCGCCGCAGAGGTCTGGACCTTCGAGTAGAAGGGCAGTCCCCAGTCCAATGTCGTCGCGTCGATCTTGACCTTTCCGGCATGAGCCGCATTGAAATCGGAGATCATCTGCTTCATCCGCACACCGTCGCCGCCGCCCAGGAAATCCCACCAGACGACGGTCTCTTCGGAATGTGCTGCACCGGCCCATAGGCCGCCGGTGGCGACCAGGGCGGTCGCCATCAACCTGCGAAAGTTCATGTCCGTTTCCTCCCGATTGCGGCGGCCAAAGCCGCTGTCGCAGACCACATGCTATACCAAATGAAGATCAGTGCAACCGACTCTGCGATATGTATCTGTCACACGGATATGAAAACTAAAGGGTGACCCTGATCATGGAATATGAGTGCGGCGGCAGTCGCAGCGCCAGGTTGCCGCCGTCGAGTCGCGAGCCGCCGCCGGCCCTCGGCGCGACGTTGTCCGGGGCATCGGCCGTGTTGGTCGCTTCGAGGTCATCGTGTACGATGATCGCATGATCGACGGACTTCGCGGCGAAGCGTTCGAGCGCGACGTCGGCATCGATCATTTCAGTCGCATGCCGGTTGACGCAAAAAAACGTCAGTGTGCCCGTGTCGGCGTCATGAACGCCAGCGATGTCCAGCCACGGCACCTTGTCCGCGACGGCGGCGTTGTAGGTTGGCGATTCCACCGCGAGCTGCAGCGCGGTTCCGCGACCATGTTTCGACGCCAGCATGAACGGCCAGTATATCGTCTGGCGCCAGGCCGGCCCCCCCGGTTCGGTCATGATTGGCGCTATGACATTGACCAACTGGGCGATGCAAGCGACGCGAACCACGTCGGACCTTCGCAGGAACGTATTGATGATGCAGCCGACCTGGAGCACGTCCTCGAAGTTGTAGATGTCTTCGAGCAGGCGCGGCGCCTCGGGCCAGTCCCATGTGCGCATGCGCTCCGCGTCCTGCCTGCGCCGGTGGTACCAGACGTTCCACTCGTCGAAGGAGATTCTCACCTCGCGCTTCGAACGTGTCTTGGCCTTCACGTAGTCGATGATGCCTGAGACGGTGCCGATGTAGCGGTCGAGCTTCGCCGGGAGCGCGAGATATTCGGCGGTGTTCTTGTCGTAGTTCTCGAAATACATATGGAGCGAGATGTAGTCGACCTGATCGTAGGTCGCTTCCAGCACCGTCGCCTCCCATTGCGGGTAAGTCGGCATGTTGGAGTGCGACGAGCCGCAGACGACCAGCTCCAGCGTCGGATCGAGACCGCGCAGGGCCTTGGCGGTCTCGTTGGCGAGGTGGCCATATTCGGCCGCCGTCTTGTGGCCGACCTGCCACGGCCCATCCATCTCGTTGCCCAGACACCAGAGCCGGCAGTCCCAAGGATCCCTGCGCCCGTTCCTTGCGCGCAGATCGGACCAGTAGGTGCCGCCGGGATGGTTCACATACTCGACGAAGGCCCGCGCGGCGTCGAGCCCGCGCGATCCGAGGTTGACGGCCAGCATCATCCCAGTGCCGGCCTTTTCGGCCCAGTCCGCGAATTCATGGATCCCGACCTGGTTGGTCTCGGTCGTACGCCATGCGAGGTCGAGCCGCTTGGGACGGCTCTCCTTCGGACCGATCCCATCCTCCCAGTTGTAAGCCGACACGAAGTTTCCACCCGGGTAGCGGCAGATCGGCGTATCGAGCGCCCGCACGAGGTCGAGCACGTCCCTGCGCATGCCCCCCGCGTCCGCCAGGGGATGGCCGGGCTCGTAGATGCCCGTATAGATCGCCCGTCCCAGATGCTCGATGAACGACCCGTACAATCGCTTGTCGACGTCGGCGATCGTATAAGCCGCGGAAGCAGTGACCCGTGCTTTCATGTTCCCTCCCCGGAGGGCAATACAATCCGCCCTTCCGATCCATATCGGACTTCTGGGTAGATTGACGTGTAGGTGTGCCACCCGTCAAGAGCGCGTGGCGGCGCGCCGGAGGCGTTGGGAAGGCGTCAGCTCTTGATCAGGCGAAGCACGATATCGTGGCTGTGATTGCCGAACCCGCCGCCGAAGATGTTGACTCCGCCGGGATGCCGCGCGTCATCCTTCACCCCGATCCGCAAGCGGATCGAACGGTGCGCATCGAGTTGGAGGTCGGGTAGCGCGCAGTTGGATATCTTGCGTCCGTCGCGGAACGTGCCTTCCGACGTGACGCGCCAGTTCTTCAGGTCGCCGTACTGGGATCCTGCGAGTTTCCACCAGTCGGGGGTGAACTTGCCGCGCTTGTCCCCGTAGTCGGCTGGCGCGGTCCAGGTGTCGATCTCCTGGCCGTTGATTGCGATGGTGATGTCGGACGGCCAGTTCTTCGACGTGCCGGGCACCTCCGAGGACAGTTCCAGTCCGAGCTCCAGCGCGGCGACCCTCGTGTTGGCCAGTGTGGCATTGTTTGGGAACTGATATTCGACGAAACCGCGCGTGAACCAGAGCAGTCCCGCCCGCATTCTGTCGGGGTCGAGGAATGTGTCGGGGACGTCGAGCAGGCCAATCACGCCGTCCTTCGAGCAGAGCCCGCACGGCGCCGACACCTCGCATCGCGTGTAGAGACCAAGCGGCATCGCGACCTCGATCGCGCCCTTGTCGCGGGCGATGCCTGGTTCCTTGAAGGCGATCAACAACTCCGAGAAGGTCGGATAGCAGATCTTCTGGCTGCCCTTCCTCGCCTTTTGAGACTTCGTCTGCACCAGACCGGTATCGACGAGCACCTGGATGTTCGCCGAGATGGTCGACTGGGGAAGCCCCAGTTCGTCGGCGACTTGATTCACGTTCTTGGGACCGTGCCGATGCAGGAGGTCGAGTATCCGGACCCGCACCTCGCTGGCGAGACTCTTCAGCAGGTCGATCCTTTCCAACGGATCGATCACGACGATCTGGTTCGACATGGCTCCCCGCACGGATCAAGGCGAACGATTTGTATCAATGAAGCCGATATGAATAAAGCCCTCGGAATCGGCCGCGCGGCGATCCTTCCTGCCCTCGCCGCGTCGCGCCTGTTGCCCCCGATCGGGCCGGAGCAGCCGCGATGGTGGCAATTCGTTCACCATACCGCATTCGGCCATGCCGCCTTAACCGCCGTTGCACCTGCGCGCTGGTATGAACGGGAGAAATGCGCGTTGGGAGAACTAGAGTGAACCTGTCATCCGAGCTGCCGCCAGTTTCCGCAGAAGGCGGGCAGGAAAGCGTGATCGGCAGTGTCCTGTCGTGCCGTGGCTCGGAGGCGAGGATCGGCCTCACCGACGCACGGCCGCTGGCGCAGCACCGCGCGACGGTGGGAAAGTTCATCGCCATCCGTTCCGGCGGAAACCTGCTGCTCGGCATCATCGCCGAGGTGTCGGCCGCCCATGACGAGACATCGGTGGCGGGATGCCGGGCCGTCGCCCGCGTCGACCTGATGGGCGAGATCACGCGCGGGGCGAGGGACTCGCGCTTCCGCCGCGGCGTACGCGAATATCCCGCGATCGGCGACGAGGCGGTCATGATCAGCCGCGATGATCTGAGGCTGGTCTATTCCGCCACCGGCGACCACTCCATCGCGATCGGCCATCTGCAGCAGGACGCGACGATCCCTGCCTACGTCGATGTCGACAGCCTGCTGTCGAAACACTTCGCCGTTCTGGGCTCGACCGGCGTCGGCAAGTCGAGTGGCGTCGCGGTGATCCTGGGGGAGGTGCTGCGCGCGCGGCCGGATGTGCGCATCCTCCTGCTCGACGTGCACAACGAGTATGGCAACAGTTTTGGCGACAAGGGGCGCACCGTCGGCGCCCACAATCTGAAGCTGCCCTTCTGGCTGTTCAATTTCGAGGAGTTCACCGACGTCGTCTATGCGGGCCGGCCGGCCGTACCGGAGGAAGTCGAGATCCTGGCCGAGCTCATTCCGGTCGCCAAGGCCACCTACATGTCCATGAAGACATCCGGCGAGCGTTCCCTGCTGGCGCGCAAGGGGCCGCGTCACATGGGATTCACCGCGGATACGCCCTCCCCCTACCTCCTGCAGGACCTTCTCTCGCTCATCGACGAGCGCATGGGAAAGCTGGAAAACCGCTCCACGCGCATGGTGCATCACCGCCTCATGATGCGGCTCGAAGGGCTGAAGAACGATCCGCGCTACGCGTTCATGTTCGAGAACGCCAATGTCGGCGGCGACACCATGGCGGCGGTGCTTGACCAGCTCTTCCAGCTCGAATCCGAGATCGCGGGCATCACCGTGCTCAAGCTGGCCAGCCTGCCGGGCGAGGTGCTGGACGCGGTGGTTTGCGTAACCTGCCGCCTGGCGTTCGAGTTCGGGCTGTGGAGCGATGGCGCCGCGCCGCTGCTGATCACCTGCGAGGAAGCCCACCGCTACGCGGCGGCCGACCACTCCACCGGTTTCGCGCCGGCGCGGCGCGCGCTTTCCCGCATTGCAAAGGAAGGCCGCAAATACGGCGTCTATCTGGGCCTGGTCACGCAACGGCCGGCCGAGCTCGATCCCACCATCATTTCCCAATGCAGCACGCTCTTCGTCATGCGCATGGCCAATGAGGAGGATCAGACCCTGCTGCGATCGGTGGTTTCGGACGCGGCCGCGAACCTCTTGTCTTTCGTGCCGTCGCTCGGCACTGGAGAGGTGGTGGGCATCGGCGAGGGCATGCCCTTGCCCGCCCGCCTCGTCTTCCGCATGCTTCCACGGAACCTCTTGCCCGCCAGCGAAACGGCCGGTCAAGGCAATAACGATGCGCGCAATCTGTCGCGCGGAACCCTGGTGCGGCAGGCCATCGAACGCTGGCGCAAGGCGACGACCAGCCAGCCGGGTGGTCACGACGAGGATCAGGCGCGTGAGGCGTCCGCGCCCTCCGGCGTCGCGGAACAGCAGGATGCGCTGGAGCGCGGGCTCCAGTCGATCGTCGAACGGGCCCCTGAATCCCGGCGCGTGCCGCTTGATCCGGCCCGCTATTCTATCCTCAAGCGCTGAGCTTGAAGCAGATGCAGCCGCCCCTCGACATCGCCTTGACGAATGGCCTGCCCGATGCTCGCCTGGATCGGCCCCCGCTCGCCATCACTCCCTTGGCCAGGGTCCTGTCGTCGACACCGATCGGGCTCGACATCAGGGATGGCGCGGGCCACGCGCTGTTCTCGTCGAAGCTGCCGGCGGGTGGGGAACCCTCGACCCGCAGCTTCACGGCCGAGGTCGGTGGAACGCGCTACTCGGTCGGCCTGACGCTGGACGAGAGCGAGCAGCGCCAGCGCGAGCGCGACTTGATCCGGCGCGCCTATTTCGACGACCTCACGGGATTGGCCAACCGCAGCCTTTTCGAGCGCAGCCTCGAGGCGCTGATCGCGAGCCAGCCAGACGGCTTTGCACTGGCGCTGATCGACATCGACGGCTTCAAGCACGTCAACGACTATTACGGCCACGGCACCGGCGACCGCCTGCTGGCGCGGATCGCCGAGCGCCTCGGCGCGGGACTGCGCCGTTCCGACCTGCTGGCGCGGCTTTCCGGCGACGAATTCGTGCTGCTGATCTCGCCTGTTTCCGACCGTGCCGAACTCGAGCGCAAACTGACATTGCTCGGCGAGCGCCTGAAGGAGCCGTTCGTCGTCGACAGCTACGAGATCTGCACTTCCGCCTCGATCGGGGTGAGCCTCTACCCGGACAATGGCCGCACCTATGACGATCTGCGCGGCAATGCCGATCGTGCCATGTACGACGGCAAGGGGCGGGCGAAGGGCACCCTGCGCTTCTTCGACGGCGCGATTCGTCACGCAGCCGACCAGCGAAGCCGGCTGGAGCAGCGCCTGCGACTGGCGATCCGCGACAGGCGCGTCTGCTGCGCCTATCAGCCCAAGGCGGAGTTGCGCTCCGGCAAGGTGGTCGGGTTGGAGGTTCTGATGCGGTGGCGCGACGAGGACGGCGTCATTCAGGTACCGGGCGATTTCATCGGACTGGCCGTCGAACTCGGCCTGATCGACGATCTGACGCATTTCATCCTCGCCGAGACCGTCGCCTCGATCGACCGCATCAACGAGACATTCGGGCGCGATGCGCGCATCAGCGTCAACGTCGCCGCGCGTCAGGCGGGTGATGGCCGCTTCATGCGCTCCTTCGTCGACGCGCTTCAGGCGACCGGCTTCGCCCACCGCTTCACGGTCGAGATCACCGAGGAAGCCTTCCTCTCGCGCCGCGAGTTCCAGGACCAGATCCTGCCGATGATCCGCGGCGTGGGCGCCAAGATTTCGATCGACGATTTCGGCGTCGGTTTCTCCTCGCTCGCCGCGCTGGCCGACATCGACGCCGACGAGTTGAAGATCGACCGATCCTTCATCACCAACGTGCACCGGCGGCCACGCAGCCAGAGCGTCCTAAAGGCGATCGAGGCGCTCGGCCACTCGCTTGGCATGACGATCGTGGTCGAGGGCGTCGAGAGCGTCGAGGAACTCACCTATCTGCAGGCCGCCACGCGAATCGACCTTGCTCAGGGCTACTATTTCGGCCGGCCGATCCTGCTGGATGACATCGCCGGCGAGCGATCGGCCGTCGACCCGTCGCGCGTGGCGCAGCCCATGCGGAGCGCCGAGCCCATCCGTCGCCTCTCGACACGCGGCTGACCGCGCTCCTTGCGATCGGCGGGTTCTTGGGGCGCGGGACGTTTGCTCCCGGGCCGAGCCGCCGTGCATGGCGCAGCTCTGCGCAATCTCACCGAAACCGCACCGTCGACCGGCCGCTGTCGCCAGCCGCCGCGCCATCACCAATGCTTAGAGCGGAATCCGATCACGTTGCATCGTATCCGGCGGCCTTGAAGAAGTTTCGGCATTCTGCGGGCGTGAACAGATCGATGATGCGTCCGACGGCGGTCCACAGGCCCTCGACGGTGCGCTCGG
>JBFXAF010000019.1:0-48959 GCA_050184585.1 Rhizobiaceae bacterium
TTCAACAAGCTCAAGCATTTCAGACGCATCGCGACCCGCTTCGACCGGCTCGCCGTCCACTTCCTCGGCTTCCTGCAACTCGCCGCCGCAATACTGTGGATGCGCTGAATGTCGATTCAGCCTAGGGCAGCTTCCGCTCCATCTCGACCACCGGCAGGCTGGCCTCCGGCCCCATCCTGGCCCGGCCGCGCCCGATCCGCCTGAAACCCGCGGCCGCATAGAAAGGCTCGGCAAGCAGCGTCGACTGGGCCTGCAGCGCCTTCAGGCCGGCGGCGGCGGCCTCCGCGACGCAGCGATCGAGCAGCATCTTCGCCAGCCCCTTCCTGAGATGCGCGGGATGCGTTGCGAAATGCCGGATGTGGGCGACGCCGTCCGTCATCGGCGCCTTGCCGGGCGCCTCGCGCGTCCAGCCGCCGCACGCCGCCGGCTCACCGTCCACCTCGACGACGTAGTAGGTGCCGCTGGCGAGCAGCTTCGGATTGGCGATCGACATGCTGGGAAGCGCCGCCGTCAGTTCGTCGGCATCGTAGCCGGCGCGCGCCAGCGTCGCGTAGGACGCTGCGATCAGCGCAGACAGAGCCTCGGCGTCCCGCGGCATGGCGACGCGGATCGTGATGACCGGTTCCGGCATGCGAACTCCTCCCGAATCTTCCATCCGTCGCAGGGTAGGCGGCGCCCGGCGTGACGCGCTACCCATTTCGTGCGCACGGCGATAGAGCTTTTCCATGTCGAAGCGAATCGCAGGTCCCGAGATCGAACGCCTGATCCAGCTGCTGGCCAAGGTGCCGGGGCTCGGTCCCCGCTCGGCGCGACGCGCTGCCCTGCATCTGATCAAGAAGAAGGAACAGCTTCTCGCCCCGCTCGCCGCAGCGACCGCCGACGCGGTCGACAAGGTGCGCGTCTGCTCGATCTGCGGCAACGTCGATACGGTCGATCCCTGCATGATCTGCTCCGATCCGGCGCGGGACGGGGCCACGATCATCGTGGTCGAGGATGTCGGCGACCTGTGGGCGCTCGAGCGCGCGTCGGCGATGAAGGCGCGATACCACGTGCTCGGCGGCACGCTGTCGCCGCTCGACGGCGTCGGCCCGCAGGACCTGAACATCCGTGGCCTGGTGTCGCGGGTCGCTGAAGGCGGCGTGCGCGAGGTCGTACTCGCCGTCAACGCGACCGTCGAGGGTCAGACCACCGCGCACTACCTGACCGATCAGCTTGCCGGCAGCGGCGTCAAGGTTACCCGTCTCGCACATGGCGTTCCGGTCGGTGGCGAACTCGACTATCTCGATGAGGGAACCCTCGCCGCGGCCCTCAAGTCGCGGACCGCGTTTTGACATGATTGGCGGAGAGAAGGGCGGGATGGGGTTCCGTTCTCTTCTTGCCGTGCTGCTGGTCTGCGTTCTCGTCTCCCCCGCTTCGGCGGCGCGCGTCGACGATCTCTTCCGTGCGTGGCTCGCCTCCGACCTGTGGCCCGCCGCCCAGTCGCGGGGCGTGTCGAAGGCGACCTTCGACGCCGCCTTCAAGGGCGTGAAGCCCAACCTGAAGCTTCCCGACCTCGTCATGCCCGGCGAGAAGCCGAAGACGCCGAAGAAACAGCACCAGGCCGAATTCGGCTCGCCGGGCGCGTATTTCGCCGAAAAGACGCTCGGCGCCGTGACCGCCGGCGGGCGGTCGCGGGCGGCGAAGCATGCCGGCGTGCTAGCCGCAGTTGAACGGGCCTACGGCGTGCCGGGGAGCGTGGCGCTTGCGATCTGGGGTCGCGAATCCGGTTTCGGCGCGGCCAAGATTCCGCACGACGCCTTGGAGGTCCTGGGCACCAAGGCGTTCATGGCGTCGCGCAAGGAGATGTTCCGGGAGGAGGTCCTTGCGGCCCTCGTCATGATCGAGAAGGGTTACGCGACCCGTGCCGAGATGAGATCGTCCTGGGCCGGGGCTCTCGGCCAGCCGCAGTTCCTGCCGACGTCCTTCCTGGAGTACGCCGCCGACGGCGACGGAGACGGGCGTGCCGACATCTGGAACTCGGTTCCCGACACGCTGGCCTCGATCGGGCGCTATCTGGCCGACCATGGCTGGGTAAGGGGTCGCGACTGGGGTTTCGAGGTCACCGTACCGCCGAGCGTTTCCTGCGCGCTCGAGGGTCCTGACCAGGGCCGGAAGATCTCGCAATGGGCGGCGATGGGCATCGAACGCGTCGGCGGAAAGCCATTTCCGGCGCATGAGGCGCGGGCCGATGGCTACCTGCTGATGCCCGCCGGGCGCAGCGGACCGGCCTTCGTCGTCACACCGAATTTCTACGTGCTCAAGGAATACAACGAGAGCGATCTCTACGCGCTTTTCATCGGCCATGCGGCCGACCGCATCGCCTATGGCGACAAGACCTTCGCCGGTGCGTGGGGCAAGGTCGGCGGCCTCTACCGCTCCGACGTCGCCGCCCTTCAGCGCGGGCTGGAGAAGCTGGGATACGACGTTGGCGGCGCCGACGGCCTGCCCGGCTTCCGGACCCGCCGCTCGATCGGCGACTGGCAGGCAAGGAACGGCCAGGAGCCCACCTGCTTCCCGGACAAGGCGCTCGTCCAGGCGCTCGGCTAGAGCAATGTTCGACCAGATTGAACCAGTTCTGTTTCCCCGATGGCGAGGCGATCCGGCAGGAGAGACGCGACGGGCGATGGGGTTCCATCGTCCGAGCGGCTCGACGAACCGGGTGCCCGCCAGCGGGAAACCCTTCGGGCCGGGTCAATTCGGGCCAAATCCTTCGGTCTCCGGCTCGGCCGATGCACCACATCGACCGTCGCCGAAGCCCTCGACCCTGGCCCGAATTCCCTCCGGCAGAACGATTCAATCTGGTCGAACATTGCTCTAGACTGACGGCCTGTCTCGCCTCCCGGCTGCGACCAGGCGCCTGAACGCAGCCATGATCGCATCGGGCGGGATGTCCGCCGCGCGCCGTTCCGGGTTGAAGTCGCCCGCCTCGATGATTTCGGCCGCGCCGCAGAGGGGCCGCCAGCGGGTCATGTTGAACCCGTTGTTGATGACCACCAGTGGCGTCATCACGCAGGACAGGAAGTGGATCATGCCGCTGTGGATCGAGATCGCCGCCTCGGCGATCTCGCCAAGCGCCAGCGTCAGATCGTCGACGCTCGCGCGGTCGATCCGGGGGCCGTGTTCGACGATCGCCATGCGGGGCTCGATGGCTTCCAGGCCGGCTCGCGTCGGTCCCGGTCCCGGCGTCAGAAGATAGATCGGATTGAAACCGTAGGCGATCAGCATGCTCCCGATCGCCGCCGCCTGCTTGTCGGTCATCGCCTTTTCAGGACCGGCATTGCCGCTGACGAGCGCGACGGGCCGACCGTCGGCGGCCATCGACCGCGCCAGTTCACGCGCGGCCGCCGATGGAAGGAGCCTGTGATCGAAGGGCAGCATGCGCTTCGCCAGACGCTCGACCATCCGATGATATCGCCATGCATTGTGCCTGGGCCTGGTCTCGAACGGCCTGCCGAAGTCGCTCGACAGGAGGAAGCCGGGCAGGTTTGCGAGATAGGTCACGCCCTTGCCCGCCAGCCGCATGCGCGCCTTCGCCATGGCAGGCGCGAGGTTGCGCAGGTCGATCACCGTCACCGGGCCCCCGGACGCCTGCTCCTCGCCGACGATCTGCTCCAGCGGCGCGTCGGGACGGAAGGCGTCGACGAGCCCTGCCACATGCTGCGGCAGCGCGATCTGAAGCATCGTCCGGTGCGACGCGCCGTAGACGACGCGATGATCCGGGAAGGCGCTGCGCGCGGCCCGTAGCGCCGGCAGGCGCAGCAGCGCGTCGCCGAACGCATCGATGCGGGAATAGAAGACCAGCACGGGACGGGAAGGGGTCATTGCTCCGATCCGCGCCGCCTCGTCTGGCCTGCGTCGTTCGCGGGCACTGGCGGCGACGCCCGGACCTGCTAATACAGCCCGCTTCCGCCCGGTCAAGGCTGGGCCATTGCAACGGCGAGTGCCCGATGTCCAAAACGATCAAGGTCGAGATCGCCCCCGGAGAACTGCTGGACAAGCAGTCGATCCTGGAGATCAAGGCCGAGCGTATCGCCGATCCGATGAAGCGCGCCAATGTCCTGATCGAGCTCGACATGGTGACGCATGCCCGCGCCGAGAACATCCGGGAGGATGCCGACCTGTCGGCGCTCTACGCCGGGCTCAAGCGCGTCAACGAGGAGCTTTGGGAAATCGAGGACGCCATCCGCGGCGAGGAGTCGGCCGGGCGTTTCGGCGAGCGTTTCATCGAACTCGCCCGTTCCGTCTACCGCACGAACGACCGGCGCGCGGCGATCAAGCGCGAGATCAACATGCTCACCGGTTCCCGCATCGTCGAGGAGAAGTCCTACAAGGACTATTGAGGCGTTGAGACGCCCGCCACGCGCTTAGTCGCCACATCGGACAGGATCTGAAACGAACGCTTTCGCTTTCCGTGGTCGTGGATCTGCGCGGTCACCATCAGTTCATCCGCGCCCGTCCGCTCGACGAAGTCCGTCACGCCTCGTCGCACCGTTTCCGGCGAACCCACGACCGCGCAGGAAAGCGCCTGGGAGAGCATTGCGCGGGCAGCGGGGTCGAGGCTGGCCTCGTAGCCCTCGACCGGAGCAGGCAGCTTGCCGGGCCTCCCCGTGCGGAGGTTCACGAACGCCTGCTGCAGCGACGAGAACAGCAGGCGGGCCTCCTCGTCGGTTTCGGCGGCGCAAACATTCACTCCGAGCATCACCTTCGGCGCTTGCAGCCGTTCCGACGGCTGGAAGCGGGACCGGTATATGTCCAGCGCATGTTCGAGTTCCGCCGGCGCGAAATGCGATGCGAATGCATAGGGAAGCCCCAGCATCGCCGCGAGCTGGGCGCCGTAGGTCGAGGACCCGAGGATCCAGATCTCGACGTCCTGCCCTTCGCCGGGAACGGCGCGAACGCGCTGCCCTTCATCGGCGGGACGGAACCACCCCATGAGTTCGACCACATCCTGCGGAAAGCCGTCCACGTTGGATTCGAGATTCCGGCGCAGCGCCCGTGCGGTCGCCATGTCGGTGCCGGGCGCTCGGCCGAGACCAAGATCGACGCGGTTGGGATGGAGCGCGGCGAGCGTGCCGAACTGTTCGGCGATGACGAGAGGGGCGTGATTGGGCAACATGATGCCGCCTGCCCCAACGCGGATCGTCGAGGTGGCGGCCGCGACATGCGCGATGACCACCGCGGTCGCCGCGCTGGCGATGCCTGGCATGTTGTGATGCTCCGCCAGCCAATACCGCTTGTAACCGAGCGCCTCTGTGTGTCCGGCGAGATCGATCGAGTTTCGGAGCGACTCGCCCACGCCGCCGCCCTGTGGGACCGGCGAGAGATCGAGGACGGAGAATTCAGTCATGGTCCGCCTCCAGGATGCGCTTCGAGGCCACTGCCGCCGCGAAGGCGGATCGATCCGGCACGGCGATGCCGAACGGTCCTTCCAGCAGGTCGATGAGGTCCTCGGCCGACGCGATCCGCCGCTGTTCGGACCTGCCGCCGCGATGGTGGATGGAGAGCCGCCCGTTTCGCAGCCCGAGCCGGTGGTGATCGAGGGAGCGCGCCGCCATCAGCGACGTCACGAAATGCGATACCGGGCTGTTCGAAAGAAAGTAGCTGGTGACTCCATAGTCGACGTCGAGTTGTGGTTGCAGGTCGAAGTCGTAGAGCGTGCGCCAGTCGCCGCTGACCTCGGCCTGCATCCGGAAGACGGCTCCGGCGGCAACCACTCGGAATCGCTCATGCGGCGTTTCCTGTTCCAGCCCCGGCTCGAGCAGCAGCGGGGCGGTCTGGGTGAGGCCGCCGAACCCGGCGTCGGCGATCCAGGTCTGGCCGTCGAGTTCGACGCGGATCAGCATGTGGCTGCGCGGCGTTACCGCGTTCTCCGGCCTTCCCCACAGCACCCGCGCGGCAAGCCCCGTCACGTCGAAGCCCGAGGCGGCGAGCGCGCGCATGAAGAGGATGTTGTGCTCGAAGCAGTAGCCGCCGCGACCGCTCCGCACCAGTTTCGACTCGATCGCCTCGATATCGAGGCTGACCGCGACTCCCAGCAACGGGTCGAGGTTCTCGAAAGGAATTGCCGCCGGATGGAGTCGATGCAACGCCTTCAGAACTTCGAGAGTCGGCGCGCGGTTTCCCGAATAGCCGATACGTTCAAGATAGGCGTCTAGGTCCAGCACCAGTCCGTCTTCGCTTCGATGACCGGGCGCATATAGGCGAGCGGGCAAGCCCGCGCAAACCTATGCCTTCGCCGGCCGTGCCTCGTCGTCTCCGGCACCTTCGTCGACCTCCGGCCCCTGCTGCGCCGAGAGGAAGGTGCCGACATGCCGCAAACCTTCGAAATGGTCGCAGAACACCTTGACGACCACCAGCAGCGGAACGGCGATCAGCGCCCCGATGAAGCCCCACAGCCACGACCAGAAAGCGACGGCGATGAAGATCGCCACGGCGTTGATCTCGAGCCTGCGCCCCACGACGAGCGGCGTGACCAG
Organism: Rhizobiaceae bacterium; assembly: GCA_050184585.1. GTDB lineage: Bacteria > Pseudomonadota > Alphaproteobacteria > Rhizobiales > Rhizobiaceae > JBFXAF01. The sequence continues at coordinate 6,516 of JBFXAF010000019.1, forward strand.
TTGGCCCTCAATCACGTTGCAGAAGACGACGAAGGCCGGTGGAAGCGCGGCGTAGGCCAGGCTGTCGAAGCTGACGAGCGCGATCACCGCCACCATGACGACGGTGGCCAGCGATCCGATATAGGGGAGGAAGTTGAGTAGCGCGGCCAGCGCCCCGAAAACGAAAGGGTTCGGCATCCCGAGCGCCCACAGGCCAAGTCCCACCGCGACGCCAAGGCTGCCATTGATGACGGCCACGGTGAAGAGATAGCGCGATATCTCGCGCTCGACGTCGTAGACCACGCGCAGCGCGCGCTTCTTTTCGCTCAGCCTGGCGAAGGATTTGACGATCTTTTCGTAGAACATGGTGCCGGACGCCAGCAGGAACAGCGAGAGGACGAATGTGATCGCGATCGTGGTGCTCGCGGAGAGAAGGTTGCCGGCAGCCTGCGAGATGATCCCGGGCTGCTGGACCACCACCTTCTGCACGCCAGGCTCCCGGGCGGTTTCAGCGACGTCGTCCACCTGCTCCGAGATTCTGAGGAAATGATCCAGGGGGGTTCGGATCTCGGCGACCCGTTCCTGCAGCTTGCGACCGATCTCCGGCGCCTCGTTGATGAGCTGGGTTACCGGACTGCTGAGGAGATAGCCGGCAACGGCGATCACGACCACCGAGACGAGCACCAGCAGGGTTGCCGAAACGGCCTCCGAGACCCCCTGCTTGCGCAGGAACCGCACAATCGGCGTGAGCATGAGCGCGAGCAGGAAGGCGAGCACCACCGGCAGGAAGAAGTCGCGCGCGAAATAGAGCGCATAGGCCAGCGCGAACAGGAAGAGGCCGGTGAGCAATCGCCTGACGATTTTCAGGTCGATGATGCTGTCGCGTTCCGTCGTTTCGCCGGCGCGAGGTCTGGCTTGCGTCATGACGATTCCCTCAAGGCCCGCCGTCGCGAGCCCGCAATGAACGTGCGCAACGGCCCGAAGGTTCCGCCGCGTTCCCGCTCGCGTGCGCCTTTCTGGCGCATCCTCAGCGAATTTTCATGGGTCCAATGCAGCCAAATGGCTTGAATCCGCCCGTCGCGTCAGTATGTAAACGGCGCGAAGCATTGCAGGATCATCGATAGTGCCGATCTACAGGGAAAAAGACTTCCACGAGCGCCTTTCCGCCCAGAACGAGGCCAAGCTGGCGCTTCTCGCAAAATTCAAGGCCCGTCCAGGAGCCGACGACCCGAAGGTCGCCGCGCGGCAGGCCGAGCGCCAAGCGATCATCGAGGCCCGCGCGGTGCGCGAGGCCGAGCGCGAGCGGCTCAAGCAGGAGCGCCTCGTGCGCGAAGCGAAGGAGCGCGCCGAGCGCGAAGCCCGCGAAGCTCTGGAGCGCGAAGCCCGCGAGGCCGCGGAACGGGAAGCGGCCAGGCTCCGCGAGGCCGAGGAAAACGAGCGCCTCGCGCTCACCCTCGCAGACGAAGCGGCCCGCAAGGCCAAGCGTGACGCCCGCTACGCAGCCCGCAAGTCACGCGTCGGCCGCCAGCCGCCAAAGCCGTTCGGCTGATCCCGCTGGATCAGGACGACGCCCGGCTACCCTTCGGAGCCGGGCGAATGGTCATGTGGCGAGCTTGAGGCCAACGATTCCCGCCACAATGAGGCCGATCGAGGCCATTCGGGCGACGGTTGCCGGCTCTCCGAGCAGCCAGACGCCGAGCGCCGCCGTGCCGACGGCGCCGATGCCTGTCCAGATGGCGTAGGCGGTGCCGACCGGAAGGGTCTTCAGCGCCATCCCGAGAAGGCCCAGACTGATGATCATCGCGCCTGCGGTGAGCAGTGTCGGCGTCAGCCGCGTGAAGCCTTCGGTGTACTTCAGACCGATCGCCCATCCGACCTCGAACAGGCCGGCGAGCACAAGATAGATCCAAGCCATGGGACACTCCGTAGCATCGGGTCGTCCCGGCCGCTTGAACCATGGCGAGGTCGTCCCCGCGCGCCTCAGATAGGCCGTGCGGGCTTCGATCTCAATGCCAGGCTGGTTCTATTTGTCCTTGGCTTTGATCGCCTTCACCGGCGGCGCGGGCACCTTGACCGACGCCGGTGGTTTCTTGGCGTCCTTCTTTGGCTTGCGCGTTTCCTTGCCGGGCCTCATCGAACCTTTGGCCATGACGTTCCTCCAGGAATGATGCGGGCAGAGAATCAGCAGATTCGCCGGTGCGCAAGTGAGATCGCGCCGACCGGGCACAACTTTCACCGCTGGTCGAACATTGCGCTAGTCCTCGTCCACCACCTTGAGCCGCAACTGGCCGGACCGGGTCTCGACGCCGCGATGCGGCTCGTCGCGGGCCGCGTCGCCATCGGTCGCGGCGGCGCCGAACTCCAGCGCGCCGATCCGCTGCCCGCGTTTCGTCACCTTGTCCGCCGAGGTCACGATCATCTCGACGTCCTTCTGGGTCAGCGCGAAATGAGCCTGCAGCTTGCGCACACGGTCGTCCAGCCGGTTCACGTCGTCCATCAGGCGAGCCACCTCCCCCTGGATCAGATGCGCCTGCTCGCGCATGCGCGAGTCCTTCAGGATCGCCTGCACGACCTGGATCGACAGCATGAGCAGCGACGGCGAGACGATGACGACGCGCGCTCGATGAGCCCGCTGGACCACCGCCTCGAAGTTTTCGTGGATCTCGGCGAAGACCGATTCCGACGGGACGAACATGAACGCCGTCTCCTGCGTCTCGCCGGGCACGAGGTATTTTTCGGCGATGTCGCGAATGTGGACCTCGACGTCTCGCCGGAAGGACTGTGCGGCGATGCGCTGGGCGTCCTGTCCATCCGCGGCGCGGATCGCGTTCCAGGCTTCCAGGGGGAACTTCGCGTCGATGGCCAGCGCCGGCGCCCCGTTGGGCATGTGGATGAGGCAGTCCGGACGGCTGCCGTTCGACAGCGTCGCCTGGAAGGCGTATCCGCCCTGCGGCAGACCATCGGCGACGATCGCCTCCATGCGCGACTGTCCGAATGCGCCGCGCGTCTGCTTGTTCGACAGGATTGCCTGGAGCTGCACCACCTGGCCCGCCAGCGACTGTATGTTTGCCTGAGCCGTGTCGATGACGGCCAGGCGCTCCTGCAGCTTCGCGAGGTTTTCATGCGTGGACTTGGTCTGATCGCTCATGGTCTGGCCGATGCGGCCTGTCATGGCGTCCAGCCGCTGCGCGATGGACTGGCTCATCTCGGCCTGCCGCGCACCGAAGACCTCGGCGACCGCGCCCAGCCGCCCCTGCATCTCGGCCTGCGCCGTCAGCAGCGCGCCGATGCGCTCCTCCGTGTCGCGGGCGTGGCTGGCGGCTTCCGCCGCGGCGGAGGCGCGAGCATTGGAGGTGCGCCACAACGACACGATGAGGACGAACAGGAGGATGGCGAAAAGACCACCCGCCGTCAGCAGGATTGCGCCCAGCGTGATGTCGGTGGCGCCCAGGCGGAGGATCGGCTGGGACAGGAGGGAGGCGATGTCGTCCATGCCGGCCAGCATAGACGATTCGCTACAGCGCGACAGATCAAAACGGGAACGCACGCGCGCGCCGCCGTTGACGCCATCGGACCGCCGTCATAGGTGAGCGCGATGTCGATGAAGCCCCTGATCATACTGCCGGACCCCATCCTGCGTCAGGCGTCGAAGCCGGTCGAGCGCGTCGATGCGGCCGCACGCAAGCTCGCCGCCGACATGCTCGAGACCATGTACGAGGCACCCGGCATCGGCCTTGCGGCCATCCAGGTGGGCGAGCCGTTGCGGCTGCTGGTCATCGACCTCGCAAAGGACGGCGACCCGAAAGCGCCGCAGGTCTTCTTCAATCCCGAGATCGTCGAACGTTCGGACGAACGCTCCGTCTATGAGGAAGGCTGCCTGTCGATCCCCGACTATTACGCGGAGGTGGACCGGCCGGCGTCCGTGCGCGTCAGATATGTCGACCTCGATGGCAGGACCCAGGAGATCGCCGCCCATGGCCTGATGGCCACCTGCCTGCAGCACGAGATCGACCATCTGAACGGCGTGCTGTTCATCGATCACATCTCAAAGCTGAAGCGCGACATGGTGGTCCGCAAGTTCCGCAAGCTCGCCAAGGACAAGGCGCCGGGGCGGCTGGTCGGATAGACGCTCCGTCGCGTCATCGACGCAGGAATCAGGAAGGCTGGACCGCCGATGCCCCTTCGCATCGTCTTCATGGGAACGCCCGATTTCGCGGCGCCGACTCTGGCGGCGCTGGCCGATGCCGGCCATGACGTCGTCGCCGCCTACACCCAGCCCCCGCGGCCGGGCGGCCGGCGGGGGCTCGAACTGACGCCATCTCCGGTGCAACGCGAGGCGGAGCGATGGGGCATTGAGGTACGGTCGCCGGTCTCGCTCAAATCGGCGGCCGAGCATGCGCGCTTCAACGCACTCCATGCGGATGTCGCGGTCGTCGTCGCCTACGGCCTGTTGCTGCCGAAGCCGGTTCTCGAGGCGCCGCGCTTCGGCTGCCTCAACGGCCACGCCTCGCTGTTGCCCCGCTGGCGCGGAGCGGCCCCCATCCAGCGGGCGATCATGGCCGGCGACGCCGAGACGGGAATGATGGTCATGCGGATGGACGAAGGGCTGGACACCGGACCCGTCGCGCTTACCGAGCGCCTCGCGGTCGGGCCGATCGAGACCGCTGGCGACCTCCACGACCGGTTGATGCCGATGTGCGCGCGCCTCGTCGTCGAAGCGCTGTCGCGGCTCGAGGCCGGAGCCCTCACCTTCGTTCCTCAGGGCGCCGGCGCGACCTATGCGAAGAAGATCGCCAAGGAGGAGACGCGGGTCGACTGGATGCTTCCGGCCGGGGAGGTTCACAACCGGCTGCGCGGCCTCTCGCCGTTCCCCGGCGCATGGACGGAGATGTCCCTCGGCGGCCGTGCGGAACGCCTGAAGCTGTTGCGGTCGACGATTGCCGCGGGGGAGGGAGCGCCGGGCACGATACTGGACGACGCACTGACCGTCGCCTGCGGTTCCGGCGCCATCCGGGCGATCGAAATTCAGAAGGCCGGCGGACGCCCGGTTCCGGCGGCCGAGTTCCTGCGCGGAACTCAACTCGTCAAAGGTATGGTGTTGTCATGAGCATGCTGTCCATTCGTCCTGCCACGCCGCAGGACCGCGAGGCCATTCGTCGCGTTCAGGAACATGCGTTCGGCCAGGCGGAGGAGGCCGGGCTCGTCGATGCGCTGGTGAACGCGGGCGATGCCGTGCTGGAACTGATCGCCGTCGACGAGGGCGCGGTCGTCGGTCATATCCTGTTCTCGCGCCTCAAGGTGCAGGACGGCGGAGATGCGTTCCCCGCCGTCGCGCTCGCGCCGCTCGCCGTCGCGCCGTCCTTCCAGAAGGCCGGAATAGGCGGCGCGCTGGTGCGCGAGGCGCACGGCCGTCTGAAGCATGCCGGCGAGCGCCTGTCGGTGGTGCTTGGAGACCCGTCCTACTACGGCCGGTTCGGCTACAATCGCGCCGCCGCGGCGGGGTTCGAGAGCGATTACCAGGGGGATGCGTTGCAGGCCCTTGCATGGGGCGAGGCGCCGACGGCCGGACGTCTCGTCTACGCACCTGCGTTTTCGGGGCTCTAGGGCTTGCCCCGCTATCGCCTGGACATCGAATATGACGGCGGCGGCTATTCAGGCTGGCAGCGGCAGGCCGGGCAGCATTCGGTGCAGGCGGCCATCGAGCAGGCGGTTCATGCCTTCAGCGGCGAGACGATCTCGCTGCGCGGTGCAGGCCGCACGGACGCCGGCGTCCATGCGTTGGGCCAGGCGGCTCATCTCGACCTCATCAGGGACTGGCCCGCCGATACGGTGCGCGATGCGGTCAACGCGCATCTGAGGAAGGCCGGCGAGACCGTCGTCATACTGGCGGCGTCGAGCGTGCACGACACGTTCGACGCCCGGTTTTCGGCGATCGCGCGCCACTACGTGTACCGGATCGTCAATCGGCGGGCGCCGCTCGCGCTGGACGCCGGCCGTGCCTGGCATGTTGCGCCGCATCTCGACGCATCGGCCATGCAGGCGGGCGCCGGCCGCCTCGTCGGCCGGTACGACTTCACGACCTTCCGCGCCGTCCACTGTCAGGCCAAGAGCCCCGTCCGGACGCTTGACCGCCTCGACGTCACGCGCAGGGGAGAATCGATCGAGATCTGCGCCTCCGCCCGGTCGTTCCTCCACAATCAGGTTCGTTCGATGGTGGGCACGCTGAAACGTGTCGGCGAGGGGGCCTGGACCCCCGACGACGTGACCACCGCGCTTGATGCGCGGGATCGCGCGGCCTGCGGGCCCGTTGCGCCTCCCGACGGACTCTTCCTGCTTGCGGTCGATTATTCCAGCGACGCGTCGGGTACATAAAGCCCGAGCGCCGTCTCCAGCCAGAGAGCCAGGAGAATCGAGAAGACGACCATGGCGACGACGACCGCGGTCGCGGTTCCCGGGCCTCTTTCCAGGACGGCGTTGGTCAGCCGCCACGACAGCACCAGAGTGGCGATGAACACGCCGAGCGAGAGCGCCATGACGATCTCGCTGCCGGAGCCGAGCGCGAGGCGCAGAAGCGGCAATGGCAGCGTGAGCCAGACCAGCACGGCCGTCGCCCAGTTGCTGGCGACGACATAGGGGACGAACCGATCGGCGATGCCGAGCGGTCGCGCCGCGATCGCAAGCGCCACAATCGGCACGACCCATTTCCCCGCCTCGGCGACGAACAGCCGCGCGATGATCGAGGAACGGCTTCCGTAGACCTCCGGCAGGGCGACAAGGTCATTGGCGAAGGCGACCCAGCCGATCAGCAGCGCCGGCAGGGCGACGAGCATGGCGAAGAAGGAGTCCCAGAAGCCGTCGGCCGTCGTGTCGAGCTGCCTCATGCCTTCCCTGCGCCCGAGCAGGAGCCGCCACGCGCCGATCATCGAGTTCTGGATTTCGGAGGCGGATGGCATGACGCTTCAGCCGAACCAGTCTTCCAGGAAGCGTTGATAGACGCGGGTCAGGGTCTCGAGGTCATCGAGAGGCACCCGCTCGTCGACCATGTGCATGGTCTTGCCCACCAGCCCGAATTCCACGACCGGGCAAAAATCCTTGATGAAGCGCGCATCCGACGTGCCGCCAGTGGTGGAGAGGGCGGGTCGCTTGCCGGTGACGGTCTCGACCGAGCCCGACAGAGCGGCGACCAGGCGGTTGTCGCGCGTGATGAACACATGGCTCGGCCGGTCCCGCCAAACGAGTTCATAGTCGACGGGGTTCGACTTGCCCGGTCGCAGCTTCCTCTTCCTGGCGGCGCGATCGAGCCGGTTGTGGATCTCCGCCTGGATCGTTTCGGTCGACCAGAGGTCGCCGAACCGGATGTTGAAGGTCGCCGTCGCGCGTCCGGGAATGACGTTCGCCGCCGGGTTGCCGACGTCGACCGACGTCACCTCGAGCGTCGTCGCCTGGAAGGTCTCCGTTCCCGAGTCCAGCGCGGGATGGAGCAGTGCCTCGAGCAGCGCGACCATCCCGCGCAGGGGATTGTCGGCGAGATGCGGATAGGCGGAATGCCCCTGCACGCCCCTGACCGTGAGGATGCCGGAGATCGACCCGCGCCGGCCGATCTTGATCGCGTCTCCGATCGCTTCGGGGTTGGTGGGTTCGCCGACGATCGCGGCGTCCCAGGTCTCGCCGCGCGCCGCGGCCCAGTCCAGCAGTTTCGCCGTGCCGTTGATCGACGGGCCTTCCTCGTCGCCGGTGATGAGCAGGGACACCGAACCCTTGAGCGGACCGCTTCGTTCGATCTCGCGCGCCACCGCGGCGACGAAGCAGGCGATGCCGCCCTTCATGTCGACCGCCCCGCGTCCGAACATCTGCCCGCCGGCGATCTCCGCCGCGAATGGCGGATGCGTCCAGGCCGCCAGGTCGCCCGGGGGCACCACATCCGTGTGTCCCGCGAACATCAGGTGCGGACCATTTCCGGAAAGTCTCGCATAGAGGTTTTCGACGTCAGGCGTTCCGGCTTCCGAGAACACCGGCCGATCGATCGAAAACCCCATCGGTTCGAGCATCGCACAGAGCGTCGTCAGCGCACCGCCCTCGGCCGGCGTGATCGAGGGGCGACGGATGAGCTCCGCGAGATTTTCGACAGGATCGACCGGCAGGGACATGGAGTGAGCGATAGTCGAAAGCCGCTGGCCTGTCACGATACCGCCATAGGGCCAGTGTTGCTTCGGATTCGCTTGCCACGGAAAGCCGCGGCGGACTGGCATCCGCGCCATCGAACGGTTAACCTGTCGGTAACCAGGACAAAGGATCGTTCCCCGTCGAGCGGCGGCGTGGAGACCAGGAATGCGACCGATGCACTTCTTGCGATGGGCGACATTGGCGCTGGTCCTGGCGCTGGGCCTCGCCGATGCCGGACCTGCGCTCGCCAAGGAACCGCTCGCAAAGAACCTCTTCGGCGCAAAGAAGCTGCCGGCGGCGGCGGCGGCCAAGTCCTACGGCTTCTACTCCAAGGGTTGCTTCGCCGGCGGCGTCGCTATCGCCACGGATGGCCCGACATGGCAGGCGATGCGGCTGTCCCGCAACCGGCGCTGGGGCCATCCGACCATGGTCCGTCTCGTCGAGAAGCTGTCTCGCGACGCGACCGCGGACGGCTGGCCCGGCCTGCTGATCGGCGATCTCTCGCAGCCGCGCGGCGGACCGATGCTGACCGGTCATGCGTCGCACCAGATCGGCCTCGACGCCGACATCTGGCTGACCCCGATGCCCGACCGCAAGCTGACGCCGACCGAGCGCGAGAACATGAGCGCGGTCTCCGTCATCAAGAAGAACGGCCTGACGGTGGATGAACGCATCTGGACGCCGGCGCACGCGCGGCTCCTCAAGCGCGCCGCGTCCTATCGGGAGGTCGAGCGTGTCCTGGTCCATCCCGGAATCAAGAAGAAGCTCTGCGAGACGACGACCGGCGACCGATCCTGGTTGCGAAAGATCCGGCCCTTCTGGGGCCATGACTACCACTTCCACGTCCGCATCGGCTGCCAGCCTGGATCGAGCGGTTGCAAGGAACAGGATCCGACGCCCGCCAGCGATGGATGCGACAAGTCGCTCGCCTGGTGGTTCACGGAGGAGCCCTGGCGACCCGCGACGGGCCCGGCGAAACCAAAGGCGCGAGACGTCATGACGATGTCGAGCCTTCCGGCGGCCTGCCGTGCGGTCCTGGATGCCGCCGACCCGGTTTCGGAAGCCGCCGTCACCATGGGCGCCGGTGGTACGATGCTCGCATCCGGCAAGGCGTCGAATGCCGAGCCCTCCGCTTTCGCGACGATCGAATCGACCCTGCCGGTCGCCGCCAGCGCGTTCGCCGCGACACCGGAGAACGCAATTCCGATCCCCAGGCCCCGCCCGGCCGACTGAGTGAGCGAAAACTGTTGGCTGCGGCGGCGCACCCTCCCGGTACGGCGCATCCTGCTCTATAGCGTGATGCAATCGATCGACGTCCGGAAGTCCAGTTGACCGCACCCCTGCGCCTCGCACTGATCGCCCACGACGAGAAGAAGGACGACATGGTCTCCTTCGCCGACGCGCATCGCGATTGGCTCGCCACCTGCGAACTCGTCGCCACCGGAACGACGGGCCAGCGCATCATTGACGCCTGTCCCGGCCTCACCCTGCGTCGCATGAAGAGCGGGCCGCTCGGCGGCGACCAGCAGATCGGCTCCCTCATCGCCGACGGCGCGGTCGACGCGGTCATTTTCCTCGTTGATCCTCTTACGCCATTGCCGCATGACGTGGACGTGAAGGCTTTGATGCGTCTTGCCGCCGTCTACGATGTCCCCCTCGCACTCAACCGGGCGACGGCGGAGATGCTGGTGGCCGCGTGGGGAGGACGTTGATGGCCGCGAACGAGGGGGAGACGGTTCTGAACTTCCCGATCCTGATCGGCGACATCGGCGGCACCAATGCGCGTTTCGCGGTGCTCGTCGACGCCTACGCCGATCCGAAGCAGTTCCCGATCGTTCAGACGGCGGATTTCCCCACGATCGATGATGCGATCCAGGCCACGATCCTCGACCACACTTCGATCCAGCCGCGTTCGGCGGTTCTCGCCGTCGCCGGTCCGGTGGACGGGGACGAGATCGAACTGACCAACTGCAACTGGATCGTCAAGCCGCGAGAGATGTTTGCGTCGGTGGGACTGAGCGACATCGTGGTCCTCAACGATTTCGAGGCGCAGGCGCTTGCCGTCGTGGCGCTGGGTGAGGGGGACTTGCAAAAGATCGGCCCCGGGACGCCTGAGCCGACGGCTGGCCGGGTGGTGCTGGGCCCTGGTACCGGCCTTGGCGTCGCCGGACTCATTCATGCCTGCCACCGCTGGATCCCCGTGCCCGGAGAAGGTGGGCACATGGACATCGGACCGCGCACAGCGCGCGACCATCAGATATTCCCGCATATCGAACGCATCGACGGCCGGGTGTCGGGAGAACAGATCCTGTGCGGCCGCGGGCTGGTCAATCTCTACCGGGCCGTGGCGAAGGCCGACGGAGCCGTGACGCGTTTCCAGACGCCGGCGGAGATCACCGGGGCGGCGCTCGACAGGAGCGATCCGGTCGCCGTCGAGGCGCTCGACCTCTTCGTCACATGCCTCGGCCGCACGGCCGGCGACCTCGCGCTGGTGTTCATGAGCCGCGGCGGCGTCTACCTCACCGGCGGGATCGCCCAGAAGATCGTGCCGGCGTTGATGTCGGGCGGGTTCCGCGCGGCATTCGAGGACAAGGCCCCGCACAGTGCACTGATGCGCTCGATGCCCGTCTACGTCATCACCCATCCGCTCGCGGCGCTCGCCGGGCTCGCCGCCTATGCGCGAACCCCGGGACGGTTCGGCGTGGAGACGGGCGGCCGCCGCTGGCGGGATGTTTCCTGAGGGGCAGACCGTCGCACCCGACGCCATAGGCAAATGCGGATCGGGACTGTAAGAGGGTGCCGCGCCGCCCAGGGCGGCGGCGGGAGCACCGGAACAGCGCATTGAGCCTGCCAGGACACAACACGACGCTGCAATCGTCCGGCGAGATCGTCGCCGTCATCCGGCGTGTCTTCGCCGAGAACGGCCGCGCCTATGTCGGCGCCTATGTGCTCGCCGCGTTCTTCCTGCTGACCGTCGCCGCGACCACCGCATTCAGCGCCTGGATCATGCGCGACGTCATCGACGAGGTCTTCTATGCGCGCCGGACCGACCTGATCGCACTGATCTGCGGATCGATCGTCGTCGCGTTCGCGCTGCGCGGCTTCGCCATGTACGCGCAGGCCGTCCTGCTCGCAAAGATCGGCAACAACCTCGTCGCCCGCTACCAGAAGCGCATCTTCGAGCATCTTCTGGCTCTGGACATGGGGTTCTTCTCCGACACGCGGTCAGGCTATCTGGCCGCCCAGATCGCGCAGAACGTCGGCGGCATCCGCGACCTCCTCAACATCACGCTGACGTCGATCGCCCGTGACATGGTGGGCCTCGTCGCGCTTGTGGCGGTCATGATCGTCCAGGATCCGATCTTGTCGGCGATCGCGCTGCTGGTGGCGCCGCCGCTCGCATACTCGGTCGCCTATCTGATGCGGCGGCTGCGCGATGTGACCCGCCAGTCGGTCGAGATCAATTCGCGTCTCCTCGGCGCCTTCCAGGAAACCATACAGGGCGTCTCGGTCGTCAAGGCCTTCACGATGGAAAGCCAGCTTGCCCGTCGCGTCGCCACGCTGATCGAGGATGCGGAGGCCAAGAACAACAAGATCGCCCGTGTCTCCGAGCGCGTCGGACCCGTCGCCGAGATGCTGGCGGGATTCGCCGTCGCCGGGGTCATCGCCTATGCCGGGCTTCGCGCCGCAGGCGCCGACCAGCCGCCGGGAACGGTGTTCGCCTTCGTCACGGCGCTGCTGCTCGCCTACGACCCAGCCCGCCGCCTCGCGCGCGTTCAGGTCGGACTGGAGCGCTCCCTCGTCAACGCGCGCATGATCTACGAACTCCTCGATACCGTGCCGCGGCAGGCCGACGCTCCTGGCGCGCATCGACTCGAGGTCGCGATGGGGCGGGTCGCCTTCGACGACGTCTCGTTCGCCTACGTCGACGGCACGCCCGTGCTCGACCGCGTCTCCTTCGTCGCCGAGGCCGGTCGGATGACCGCGATCGTCGGCGGTTCCGGCGCCGGAAAGTCCACTCTCGTCGCGCTGCTGGAGCGGTTCTACGACGTGGACGCCGGGCGCATCGCCATCGACGGCCAGGACATCGCCCTCGTCTCGAAGGCCTCGTTGCGCGCCTCGATGGCCTACGTCTCGCAGCAGCCCTATCTCTTCGAGGGCACGATCCGCGACAACATCCGCTACGGCCGCGAGGACGCGACCGACGCCGAGATCGAGGCGGCCGCGAAGCACGCCGAAGCGCACGACTTCATCCTCCGCCAGCCGTTGGGATACGATACGCCGATCGGAGAGAACGGCGCCACGCTTTCCGGCGGCCAGCGGCAGCGGATATCGATCGCCCGCGCCATCGTCCGGAACGCCCGGATCCTCATCCTGGACGAGGCGACGTCGGCTCTCGACAACGAGTCCGAAGCGAAGGTGCAGCAAGCCGTCTCCGACGTCATGGAGGGTCGCACGTCCATCGTCATCGCCCACCGGCTGTCGACGGTCATGAGCGCCGACAAAATCGTGGTGCTCGAGTTCGGCCGCGTCGTCGAACAGGGCAATCACCGGACGCTCCTCGCCCGCAAGAACGGTGTCTATGCGCGCTACTACAACATGCAGGACAACCGTGGCCTCGGGCTCGCCGACGATGTCGACGGCGAGCCTCCACAGCCGGTGACCGGGCGGACGCAGAGCGCTCTCTGATGGATGCTCCGGCCGCGACGCGCGAGGCCGTCGTCTTCGACATATCGCTTCTTGCCCTTCACGGCGGCCATGCCGTCGGCATCATCAGGGTGATGCGCGAACTGGCGCGCTGGGCGCGCGCCAACCGGACCGACGTCGCCTTCGTGTTCTTCGATCGCGCGCTCGGGGTGTTTCGGCGGATCATGCCGGAGCACCTCGACGACATCGTCGCCGGGCGGGCGCTGATCGACATGTCGCGGCTCCCGGATCCGGGCCGGTCGCGCCGGACCCTTCCCGAGCGCCTCCCGTCGGCGCTGCGCGGGCTCGGTTACTGGCTGCGAAGTCCGCGCCGGCAGGCGGTGGTAGCCCTCGAGCGGGCGCGCCTGGCTGGCCGGGCACGCCGCGCCTGGACCGAGCCTTTCGTGCGGCGGCTGCTCTCCGCGCGCGAGACCGTCGAGCTGGTCGGGCCCGACGGCGGGCGGAGGATGCTGCTGCCGTTCGATCTGGCCGCCGGCGAACCCTATGATTTCGGTCCGGAGGATACGCTCCTCTATGCCGGTTCCGACTGGTCGGCCCGCACCTGCGAAGCGGTCGCCGCGCTCAAGGCCCTATCCGGTTTGCGGGTGGCCTTCGTCAGCTACGATGTGATTCCGCTGAAGTCGCCGCACTTCTTCGTGGCTGACAGGGCAGCCGCGTTCAAGGCGATGTTCGACGCGGTCATTGCGATGACCGACGTGGTCATGGTGACGGCGCGTTCGGTGGCCGCCGACATCGCCGGCTACTGCGAGGCGCACGGCATGGTGGCCCCGCAGGCGCGTCTCTTCCTGCCGGGCTCCGACCTCGTCGACGCCGGCGTCGCGCCGACTGTTCTCCCGTTCGGCCTGCAGGCAGGTCGCTACGCCCTGTTCGTCAGCACGATCGAGCCCCGCAAGGGCCATCGCCTGCTGTTCGATGCCTGGAAGCGGCTCGAGACCGAAGGCGTGCCCCGCCGCTCCGACTTCAGACTGGTCTTCGTCGGGCGGCGCGGCTGGATGGTCGATGCGCTGATGGCTGACATCGAGGCGCACCCGTCGTTCGGTTCGTCCCTTCTTGTGCTCTCCTCGGTCGACGACCATGAACTGCATGCCCTTTACCAGGGCGCCGCCTTCACGCTCTTTCCCTCCCGCGACGAGGGTTATGGGCTTCCGGTCGTCGAGTCGTTCAGGCACGGCAAGGCCGTCCTGGCGTCCTCGGCGGGCGCTCTCCCCGAAGTGATCGGGGATTTTTCGCCGCAGCTCGATCCGCGGGACGAAGACGCCTGGCTTGCCGCCTTGCGGCGTTGGATCGAGGATCCAGCCGCCCGCGCGCCCTATGAAGCCGCGCTCGCCCGCCACTACCGGCATCCGGGATGGGCCGAGGCGGCGGCGACCTTCTTCGCCGTGCTTGCATCAGACGCCGAGCCCGCGGCGGCCCGGTTCGAAGGAACAGGTTGATCGCACGGCAGCCCCTTCAACCCGGCGGGCACTTGCTCTAGACAGGCGGCATGCCCGCCGGAACCCAATCGAGGAGGACCATTTGAACAACGCACCCATGCGCCTCGTTGTGGTCGGCGCGGCCGGCCGGATGGGGCAGGCGCTCGTCCGCGCCGTCCATGGCGCCGAGGGCGTGGAAGTGTCCGGCGCCGTCGAGCGCGAAGGCTCGCCGCAGCTCGGCCGCGATGTCGGTGAACTCGCCGGCGTCGGGCGGCTGGGCGTCCCGATCTCCGACGATCCGCTGCCGGTCTTCGCCAGTGCCGACGGGGTGCTCGACTTCACCGTGCCCGCGGCGACCGTCGTCTTCGCCGGCTACGCGGCCCAGGCGCACATCGCTCACGTCATCGGCACCACCGGCTGCGCCCCCGATGACGACGCCAGGATCGCCGCTGCCGCCCGCCACACCGCGATCGTCAAGTCCGGCAACATGAGCCTCGGCGTCAACCTGCTCGCGGCGCTGGTCGAGAAGGCCGCGCGGGCGCTCGATCCGGCCGAGTTCGACATCGAGGTGCTGGAGATGCACCATCGCATGAAGGTCGACGCGCCGTCGGGCACCGCGCTGCTGCTCGGCGAGGCCGCCGCGAAGGGCCGCGAGCTGGCGCTCGCCGAAAACAGCGTCCGGGTGCGCGACGGCATCACCGGACCGAGGCCGCGCGGCGCCATCGGCTTCGCGACGCTCAGGGGCGGCTCGGTCGTCGGCGAACACTCGGTCTTCCTCTCCGGTCCGGGCGAGCGCGTCGTGCTCTCGCATCACGCGGAGGACCGTTCGCTGTTCGCGCGCGGCGCACTGAAGGCCGCGCTCTGGGCCTGGCGCAGCAAGCCCGGCCTCTACTCCATGCGCGATGTGCTCGGGCTCTCGGACTGACCAGCAAGGAAAGGAACGCCATGTCTGGAACACTCGTGCTCGTGCGCCACGGCCAGAGCGAATGGAACCTGAAGAACCTCTTCACCGGCTGGCGCGACGTCGACCTGACAGAACTGGGCCATGCGGAGGCGAAGGCAGCCGGCGACAAGCTGAAGGCGCTGGGGCTGAACTTCGACATCGCCTTCACCTCGGCGCTGAAGCGCGCGCAGAAGACCTGCCAGCACATCCTCGACGGCGTCGGCCAGCCGGACCTCGAGACGATCCGCGACCAGGCGCTGAACGAGCGCGACTACGGCGACTTGTCGGGGCTCAACAAGGATGATGCGCGCAAGAAATGGGGCGACGAGCAGGTGCACGTCTGGCGTCGCTCCTACGACGTGCCGCCGCCGGGCGGCGAGAGCCTGCGCGACACCGGGGCGCGCGTCTGGCCCTACTACATGCACACCATCCAGCCGCATGTCCTGCGCGGCCGCACCGTACTGGTCGCGGCCCATGGCAATTCGCTGCGCTCCCTCATCATGGCGCTCGACGGTTTGTCGGGCGAGGAGATCGTCAAGGTCGAGATCGGCACGGGCGTGCCATACGTCTACCGCCTGAACCCGGATTCCACCGTGGCGTCGAAGACGGTGCTGGAGTAGCGGCGGCCGGCGTCACGCGCCGGCCGACAAACGCGTTGACACTCCCGGTCACGGCCCTTATGTCAGCGCCTGCCGTGCCCAGATGGCGGAATTGGTAGACGCACTAGTTTCAGGTACTAGCGCCGAGAGGCGTGGAGGTTCGAGTCCTCTTCTGGGCACCATTTCCCGTTTGGTTCGTCGTTTCCGACATCGGCTCCGCGATGACGGTGCGAGGGATGGACGCAAGCCTCCCAGGCGACGGCGCTCAGGGCCTTACAGGGTTGTACTCGTAGTGCCAGGGCTCGCGGGGGTTCTCCAACGGCCCCTCGAACGGTTCGCCTGACGCGGAAACGGCGTCCTTCAGTCTTTCGGTCCAGCCATCGGCGTCCCAGACGCTGTCGATGATCCTGGTGTTGGCCGCCGCGATCACCGCTCCGGCCCTGGCGATCTGGAAATCGAAGGCCTGCGCGCGGCCGTGCGGCGAGAGACCCGGGGCCGCGATGAAGACGGCGCCGGAGGGCTTCCAGGCGGAGAGGAAGGCGCGGAACTCCCTCTCGCTCGCCCTTGGCTGCTCCGAGAACCAGTAGGAAACGGCCGCTGCGATCTCCGCGGCCCCGCTGGCCACGGAGGCGTTCCTGTTCCAGTTGGCGATCTGTTCGTCCAGGCTGCGCACGTTGTTGTTGACGCGCAGCGTAAAGCCGGGATTGCGCTCTTCGAATGCGGCGGTGACCTTTTCGATGGCCCGCAGCGCCTGCCCATGCGCCTCCGAACCCTCATAGGCCTCGATCTCCGCGCGGGTCCAGCTCCAGCGGCTGTCGAGGCTGCGTGCGCTTCGGAGGTAGCTTCTGAGGGCGAGCAGCCGGCGGCCGTCGCCGTCTATCCGGGCAAGCGCGTCATGCACCTTCTCGGGCAGTCCGGCGGTGAGCGCTTCGATCTGCGGTTGTGCGGAGGCCCGACAGGAGAACAGGAGAATGATCGCCACGCAGATCCGTCGAAACCGATCGGCTTGGCCTTGCATCGGGCGCTTCCCTACCTGACCCTCAAAACGTGATTGTCCCACGAATGCTCCGCGTCCATCACGGCCTCGCCCGCCGCAGGCACGATCGCGCCCGCGCCGGTCGTGGCGAGGAAGTCGGCACCGTCCGAGGCCAGTCCGCACACTTCGGCGAGATCGCGCCGCGCGATGAGGCGGCCCGAAGCGGCCTCCAGCACCAGCAAAGCGTTGCCCTGCGGCGAGGATAGAGCGACGGTGCCCGCCTGGCGATTGGCCGCGACCGCGCCGACATAGTTGCGCATCGCGCCGAGCGCGTCGTCAGGCAACACGATGAGGTCCGGTCCGTCGCCGCGTTTCAGCCGGCCCACCAGGGGCGGGCGCTCGGCGTCGGGCCCGCGATGCTGGCAGCCGAACCAGAGCGCGCCGCTCCCGTCGATGTCCATATGGCGGATCGAGAGCTGGTGCAGCGCCGTTTCGAGAACATGCCGCTCGACCAGATCCCCCGTCACCCGGTCGACCAGCGTCAGCGAGGGCTGCATGGTTGCGAGATTGAGTTCCGCGCGGCCGAAATCCGGATGCGTCTCGATGCCGCCATTGGCGACCGCGAGCGTCCGGCCATCGGGGAGCAGAAGCAGTTCGTGCGGGCCGATCCCGTAGGTCGGGAACTCGCCGACGCGGCGGAAGGCGTCGCTCGCGTCGTAGACGCCGACCATGCCCGCGGCGTTGTCGAAGTCGTTCTCCGTCGCGTAGAGCAGCGCGCCGTCCGGGGAAAAGACGCCGTGCCCGTAGAAGTGCCGGCCCGCGATGCTGGCGATGGTCACCGGTGCGGCGCGGCCTTGGTGGTCGAAGACGACCAGGAAGGCGCCCGGCTGCCGGGCGAACACCACCGAGCGTCCCGACACCGGGTCGAAGGTCACGTCATGGCCGCGCGCGGGCAGCGCGACCGTGTGCACGACCTTGCCTTGCTCGGTCAGGATACCGACGCCCCACGCCCCGTCGTGGCCCCTGAAGGCGGCGGCGAAGAGCGCGTCGGTTCCAGCCAGCGCCGCCGTCGCGCGGCCGCTCAGGCCCGCCGCGAAGGCGGCGCCGGCCCCGGCCATGAACGTGCGCCGGTCGATCAGGCCCGGGCGCGCCATCAGTCGCCGTCCAGCGAGGAGAAGCCGGAGGTCAGCCCGAGCGCCGGCGCCAGTTTCCCGCCGATCGTGTCCGACAGCCCGGAGGTGACGATCGCCAGGTATTCGAGCCTGCCGCGCCGCTCGGGGTCGGCGAGCATCGCCTCGACCGGTCCGTCCAGCCCGTCGAGCGCGCGCGCCGCGTTGGCGAACTCGAAGGCGACCGAGCCGGGCAGCCAGTCCATGTCGTCGGCGATGAGCGTGCCGAAATCCGCCGCCTCGAACAGTGTCCGCATGCCGTCGAGGTCGGCGCGGATGGCGGCAACCGTCATCTCGGAACGCCAGAAGAGCGCCTGTTTCGGCCTGTCGTCCTCCGCCTTATCGGCGAGGAAGCCCCCCAGCCGCACGTCGCGCACCAGTTCCAGTCCGTGCACCGCCACGTCGAGCAGTTCGGTCATGGCCTCGGCGTCTTCGCGGAACAACGGGTTGTCCGGACCGGGATTCGCCCACAAGCCGACGATGCCGTCTTCCTCCGCCCATGCGCTCGCGATTGTCTCGGCCATGCCGGCGAGATTGGTCGCGATGGCCGACGCGTAGGCGCAGCGATAGGCGGCGCCGGCCGCGAGATCGTCCGCGCCGGCGCCGAACAGCGTAAATTCGAGCGCGCCGAAGCCCTGCATGGCGACGCTCTTTTTCGTGAGTGCTGTCGCATCGATGGCGGTCGGGTCTTCCTCGGCCAGCGCCCGCTGCACCTGCTTCAGTCCAATGCTCTTGCGGTCCGGCCAGAAAAGGATGCGTTCCAGCCGCGTCTCCTCCGTGACGGGGCCGAAACGCACCGTCTCGGCGACGGACCAGGCGCGCGCGGCGTCGCGGAAGGCCGCGCGGGCGGCCTTGAGCGAAACTTGGGATGGCGCTGTGCAAAGCTCGCCCGCACGGGTTTCGAGGTTGGTCGTCGTCGCCGCGAAATCCGCATAGGCCGGCCGCACGAAGCCGTCGATGACGTTTCGGATCGTTGCGTTCTCGGCGTGGGCGGGAACAGTTGCCGCCAGCAGGATCGCGACGAGGGCGGTACGCATCACAACGACTCCAGGAATTTCACCAGTGCGTCCCGCTCGGTGGTCGACAGCGCCGCGAAGCCATCGCGCGCTTTCTCCCCCTCGCCGCCGTGCCAGAGGATCGCCTCGGCGAGGTTTCGCGCGCGCCCGTCATGCAGGAAGAAGGTGTGGCCGCTGACGGTTTTCGTAAGTCCGATGCCCCAGAGCGGCGGCGTACGCCATTCCGAGCCGGTCGCGTCGCCCACGGTCTGTCCGTCAGACAGCCCTTCGCCCATGTCGTGCAGCAGGAAATCGGAATATGGCCATACGAGCTGGAACGACTGGGCGTGTTCGAGCGAATCCCTGCGCGTGACGAATTTCGGCGTATGGCAGCCCGTGCAGCCGAGATCGTAGAAAGCCTCCTTGCCGGCGAGCACCACGGGATCGTCGATGTCGCGGCGCATCGGCACGGCGAGATTGCGCGAATAGAAGGCAACCAGTTCGATCACCGGGTCGGGGGCCTCGACCGGGCCAAGCCGCTCCTGAACGCCGACCGGCATGCCGAGGCAGCGTGTCTGGGCTTCGGTGCAGTCGCCCCAGTGGCGCGGGACGTCAGGCGTCGAGATGCCGATGTCGCCGGCGAAGGCTTCCGCGCTCTGCCGGCGGACCGTCGGAACGGAAGCCTTCCAGCCGAATCGGCCGAGCGTGAGTTCGCCGGAAAGCGGATCGTGCACGACCGAGGCCCTGCCGGAGACGCCGTCGCCGTCGCGGTCGTCAGGGTCGGCGAGCGCCAGGAGGTCGGCGGGATGGATCGCCTCGACCATGCCGAGCCCGATCATCGGCGGCGTCATGCGCGGCGACAGCGTGGTCGCCGGGTCGAGCGGGCCGTAGGCGAGATCGGCGACGGCATAGGTCGGGCGCCGCAGCGAAACCACCGTCCCGTCGCCGAGCGTGGCGGGTTCCTCCGTGTAGCTGATCGCCATGCGCCCCTCGCCCTCGAGGCCCGGCACGGCGAGATCCTGAAGCTGTCCGCCATAGATGGCATCCGGGAAATTGAGCGATGTCCGCGCGGCGACCGCCGCGCGCTCCTCGTCCGTCGCCGCGTCGCGGGCAAGGCGCAGGAACATGGAGGTCTGGTCGGCCGCGCCTTCCGGCGGGTGGCCGCGCCCGTCCTTCAGGTGACAGCTCTGGCAGGCCCGCGCGTTGAACAGCGGTCCAAGCCCGTCCGAGGCCTGCGTGGAGGACGGCGACGAGACCCAGAGCTTGCGGAACAGCGCATTGCCGAGCTTGAAGTCCGATTCCTCCTCGAACGTCAGGTTTGCGCTGAACTGCGAGAAAGCGTCCTGGTTGACGCGTTTCCTGGAAGTCGCCGCGCCGCCGGGCGACGCCTCGAAGGGTTCAGGCTTCGAGAAGTCGGTCGCCGGCCGCGTCACCTCGGTGACGCGCGCGCGGTCCTTTTCCGTCAGGTCGGTGCGCTCGGTGGCAAGTCCGGGCGGCGCGTCGTCGCCGTGCGACGGCGAAAGCAGGACCGCGAACGCGACCAGCGCCAGGGATGACGCGCGGCGCGTCGTTTCAGGGGCGCGCCGCATCCGTCATGCTCAGTCGGCCTCGTCCGCGGAACCCGCGTTCAGCTGGCCGTACTTCTTCTCGCCGAGCGATTCCAGGAGCGCGAGCTGGGTCTCGAGGAAATCTATGTGACCTTCCTCGTCCTTCAGCAGTTCCTCGAACAGTTCCATGGAAACGTAGTCGCCCACTTCGTGACAGATCTCGCGAGACTTCTTGTACGAGGTGCGGGCGTCGTATTCGCCCGCCAGGTCGGACTCCAGCACTTCCTTGACGTTCTGACCGATTCTCAGCGGCGCGACTGACTGCAGGTTCGGATGGCCCTCCAGGAAGATGATCCGCGCCACCAGGCGGTCGGCGTGGTGCATCTCCTCGATCGATTCGGCCCGCTCCTTCTTGGCGAGCTTGGTGAAGCCCCAATCCTCCAGCAGCCGGAAATGGACCCAGTACTGGTTGACGGCGCCAAGTTCGAGAAACAGCGCCTCGTTAAGCCGCTCGATGACCTGCTTTTCGCCCTTCATTGTTGCTGCTCCCGAATTGGACTCGCAGGCCTCTGACCCGGTCCAGGTGTGAAACGACGTCCACGCCTTCGGCGGTCGAGCCTGCGTGGAAACTCTCGGTGACCCGAATGATCGTTTCCACCACATTTGGAAAGCAGCCGCAACAACGTCCCCTCTTCGCGAGGGTGTGATAGACCTTCGCGGGGACGATCAGCTGCCAGGGATCCTTCTCGAGCAGGTCGATGATCGTGTCTTCGATCTCCCTTTCCGTGATCAGATTGCAGTGACAGATCAGCATTTCGGTCTCATGGCTGGCGGCGCTCTCCCGGGCGCCGTCTGGCTGGATCGTTGAACGCGGCCCGGCGCCGCATCGATCACTCGAAAACCTTGTCCGGATCGTCGAGGCTGTCGGAGCCCTCGAACTCGATGGCGTCGAGCTTCAGCGTGGCAACCGCCCGTTCGATCGAGCGGGTCTGGTCGACCAGTGCATCGACGGCCGCCTGCACGGTTGCGTTGCCCTCGGCATTCCCCTCGCCGATCTGCTGGTCGTAGGCCTCGCCGCCCACGGCGCGCGCCTGGATGGCCTCCATCCTGCCCACTGTCGCGTCGAGCTTGCCGGAGATCTCGGCGTCCAGCTCGGCATCCTTCTCCTTCACCATCGCCGACACCGACGGCCCCTCGACCGTCGAGCCGTCCACGCGCTTGTACCGGCCGAGATAAACGTTGCGGATGCCGAGCGCGTCGTAAAGGTGCGAGATATGGGTGTTGTCGGAAAAGCAGTCGTGCTCCTCCTCCGGGTCATGCAACATCAGGCCGAGCTTCATCCGTTCGCCGGCGAGTTCGCCGTAGGAAAGAGAGCCCATGCCGGTCAGTATCGTGGCGATGCCGGCGCCCGCGTCGCCGTCCAGCAGCCCCATTCGCGCCGCACCGTCGGCCTTCCAGTTCGCCACCATCTCCTCGAGGTCGGCGACCAGCAGGTCGGATGCGGAAGCCAGGTAGGCGGCGCGGCGGTCGCAATTGCCGCCGGTGCAGTTGGCCGTGTCGAAGTCGGTGTGCGGCCTTGCGCCCGCCCCGGCCTTTGTCCCGTTGAGGTCCTGGCCCCACAGCAGGAACTCGATCGCATGATAGCCGATGGCGACGTTCGCCTCGATTCCGCCGGCCTCCTGCAGGGTCCCCGACAGGAACTCCGGCGTGATCCTGGAGGCGTCGACGGCCCTGCCGTCGATCTCGATCGACGGATTGGCGATCACGTTGGCCGTGTAGAGCGTGTTCTCGTCGGATTCCGTGCCATAGCCGGCGTCGACATAGTCGATCAGCCCCTCATCGAGCGGCCAGGCGTTGACCCGGCCTTCCCAGTCGTCAACGATGGCGTTGCCGAAACGATAGACCTCTGTCTGCTGGTAGGGGATGCGCGCGGCCTTCCAGGCTTCCTTCGCGGCCGTGAGCGTCTCGGCCGACGGCTTGGCGATCAGCGCGTCGACCGCGACATTCAGCGCCTTGGCCGTCGACAGCGAATCCTCATATCCGGCGAGCGCTATGTCGGCATAGGTCGTCAGCACTGCCTTGGGGTCGGTATCGGCCTTCGACGGCAGGACGAAGATCGCCAGCGTCAGCGCGCCCGTCGCAACGATGGCTGCGACCTTCGTCGTCGTCCTTGGCAGCACGTTCGTTGACAGCATCGGGCGCTCCTTGCTCGTTTGACGGGCCGGTAGAGAGGCGATGGGTGAGGCGTCTCAGGCGTCGAGGAGACCCGCGAGCGGCCGCCGGGAAGGCGCGCCGATTGTGGGCCGGATCGACCTCCGATCGAAAGGGTTCAAGGCCCTCACACCAAAGGCTTCGTGCCGGGCGGCATGCCGCTTAATCACTCCCTCGAACGTGAAAGTCAACCGGATTCACCAAAAGACATTTGAAAATCAATAACTTGGAATTATTCTAAACTGGATAAGTCAAGTTAACCGAAGGCGCTCATCGCACGGTAAACGTCTGTTTCTCCAGTTCGATCTCGACCGTCCAGATTCCGTCGCGTCGTTCGAGCGCATGCGTGTTCAAGTCGGCTCCGATGCTCGTCATCAGCATGCCGTCGGGCTGGTCGGGAAAGCTCCAGGCGTGATTGTCGGGGTGAAAGGTCAGCGGATCGTCGAAGACGCCGTCCGGCCCGGCCACGTTGGCGGTCAGCTTGCCGACCGTGCCGCCGGACACGGCGTCGAGTTCGACGATGTAGAGCGCGCGCCGCCCCACGTGGTCCATCTCTATCCCTATGCCGAGGTGGGTGGCGCGGTGCGGCATGAGGGGATTGTCCAGGGTCATGAGCCGCGTATCCACCTCGGCGTCGACGTCGAGCGCCGTGCGTCCTTGCGCATCGGTGACCACCTCCTCTCCGGCCTCCTCCCGGAGGGAATCCGGGCCCGCAACCACGAGCACGCTGAGCGCCAGGCCGCCAATGGCCCCGCCGTTCTCGTCGACGATGCGCAGCCTGATCGCGACGGGCTCGGCGTCTGCCGGCGCGCAGCCGAGCAGTGCCGGGACCGTGAGGGCGGCGAGGATGGTCTTCAAGCGCATGGACCTCATCAGCAGTCGTATTCCTCGACGCGCGTCACGCCGACGCCCGTCATGGTCGCGAGCGCATCGGCGGCCGCGCGCAGTTCCGTTGAGGGGTAGCCTCCCTGGACCCACCAGCGCCCGGCGGCGATCACGGTGTAGCCGCCGCCCTTCGCCGGCTTGGCTTCGGTCAATCTGACGTCGACCTGCTGACCGACCGGGAAGGCGATGCTGTCGTGCCTCGTCGACAGGCACCAGACTGGCGCGCGTCGACTGGTCCAGAGCGCCAGGGAATCCGCCCTTAGCCGGGATGCGATTCCTGCGGGCGTGAAGAGGACGTCCGGCGCGTACAGCGCGAGTTGGGCCGCTCGCCCGCCGCCGTCTTCACCCTCGCCCGTGAGCACTCGAAACGCCGGATAGGCGGTCGCCCCGATCCGGAACGACTCGAATCGTTCGATGTCGGTCGCGGCGTCGGCAAGCGCCTCGACCCTTATCCGCCAGGCCGGTACATAGGGCGCGCCGGCGACCGCGTCCGACCACCGCAGCCAGGCCATGCCGCCCGAACGCTTCTTGCCGACCCATCGATCCGCACCGTAGATCGAAAGGCCGACCATTACGTCGCCGAACCGCCACGACGCCCATCGGGTGACGCCGGATGACGGTACCGGCCGGTCGGCGAGGTCTGCGCGTCCCGCCTCCGCCGGTGGACCGAACTCGACCGTCAGCACCGGCATCCAGCGGCGTTCGTTCTCGTCCGGCGATCCCGCCGAGACGAGTTCGTAGTCCACCATCGTGACCGGCCGGTCATCGGCCGGCCCCTGCAGGCTGGCGACGATCGCCGGCAGACCGAAGGCTGTCCCGGTTGGATAGGACGGCTGTAGCGATCGGGCGAAATCGTCGCGGCGAACAGGCTCGCCGGCGAGCGCCGCCACGGCGCCAACTTCCATGCCCCAGGGTACGAAAGCGTCGCCCGCAAAGAAGCCGTCCTCGATCCCAGACTTCATCGTTTCGCGCCCGCGTCCGGCTCCCGCGGCCGGTGCACCAGCGTGACCAGAACGAAGGAGATGATCATCAGCAGATACCACGAACCGAGCTTGCCGATCGACACCGGGGTCCATGCCGCCGTCTGGTTCGGATAGAGCCATGCCCTCGACCACGTGCCGATGTTCTCCGCGAACCAGATGAACAGCGCCACCAGGAGGAAGCCAAGCAGCAGCGGCATGCGGTGGGTGAAGCGGAAGACGCGGAAATGCACCCAGGTGCGCCAGTAGAGCACTCCGGCGGCGGCGAAGAGGGCCACTCGAACGTCAGGCAGGAAGTGGTGGGCGAAGAAGTTGACGTAGATCGCGATACACAGGAACGCCGTCGCCCAGGGCGGCGGATAGCCGGTGTAGCGCATATCGAAGATACGGCTGACGCGGGCCATGTAGGAACCGACCGCCGCATACATGAAACCGGAGAACAGCGGCACGCCGGCGATGCGGAACAGCGCCTCCTCCGGATAGATCCACGAACCCGCGGCGGTCTTGAACAGCTCCATCGCGGTGCCGACCGCATGGAAGATCAGGATCACCAGCGCCTCCGACGGCTTCTCCAGCCTTGCGAGCAGCATGCCGCCCTGGATCGCCAGCGCCGCCAGGAACAGGAAATCATAGCGCGCGAGCGGCGCTTCCGCCGGCCAGAACCATTTGGTCGCGAGGATCAGCCCCAGCATCGCACCGCCGAACAGGCAGGCCCAGCCCTGCTTCAGCCCGAACACCGCGAACTCGACGAGCGCGCCGGACAGCCCGTGCGCCGGCAGCCGGTCGAGGACGCTATGGGCGGCGGCATCGATCCGCGCCTCGACGGATGTGAAGCGCTTCAAGCGGCGCGCGCTCCGTTGATCGTGGTCAGGAACGCCGTGAGGTCGTCGGTGACGAAATCGACGTCGTCGTCGAAGGCCGGGTCACGTTCCCAGATCTCTGCGAAGGTAGGCTCGAAATTGTTCGGCACGATCAGCACCGTGGTCATGCCCAGAGCCTTCGGCACGGCGAGGTTGCGGGCGAGATCCTCGAACATCACCGCGTTCTCACCCACGATCTTGTGGAGCGCGACGAAACGGTCGTAGGTCGGCCGTGCCGGTTTGGGCGTCAGCCCGGCGGCCACGATGTCGAAGATGTCGTCGAAATGGTCCAGGATGCCGAGCTGGCGCGCCGTGCGCTCCGCATGGCCCCTGTCGCCATTGGTGAAGATGAACTTGCGGCCCGGCAGCGTGGCGATGGCCTCGCCGAGCTTTGGGTCGGGCGACAGCCAGGAATAGTCGATGTCGTGCACCTGCTTCAGGAACTCGTCCGGATCGATGCCGTGTCGCTCCATCAGCCCGTTAAGCGTCGTCCCGTATTCGAGATAGAGTTCCTTCTGGAGCTTGCGGGCCTCTTCCTTGGGCAGGGACAGCAGCGTGGAGACGTACGCCGTCATCTTCACGTCGATCTGCGAGAACAGGTTGGAGTGGTGCGGATAGAGCGTGTTGTCGAGGTCGAAGACCCAGTCGGTGACGCGGTCGAATCGGCGGGGGTCGGGCAGGTCTGTCATGCTGGCCTTATGGCATGGAACGGGCGGCTCGGGAGCTCGCGAAGCGACGAGATTCACCACCCTTGATGGCGAAAATCGCACGGCCGTTACAATTTTAGCCATCGCCTAAACCGCGCCTTCAATCCTCTCCTCCATGGTCAGTCGCGGGGAGTTCCAATGAAGAAGATCATCTGGCGGTCGGCCGTCGTGGCGGGCGTCTCGGCGCTCGCATCAGCGCTCTTGACGGCCGGGTTCCTCACCGCGACGGGAAGCGCCTTCACCGGCAGCGCGGTGGTTCTGTCGATCCTCTGCCCGATCCTGATCGCATGGCCGGCCAGCGCCTACACGACGTGGCAGGCCGAACGGATCCGCCGCGCGCATCATGACCTTGCCCGGGCCCATGCCGAGCTTGCCACTGCGCACCGGCAACTGAGGGAAAAGGCGCGCCGCGACGACATGACGGGCATGCTGAACCGCGAAGCCTTCTTTTCGACGCTGGACGCGACCCGCCGCAAGGATGACCGCGGCGCGCTGCTCATCATCGATGCCGATCACTTCAAGCGGATCAACGACTCCTACGGGCATCTTGTCGGCGACGAGGCGCTCCTGAAAATCGCCGCCGCCGTCTCGCGCGCGGTGAGGAGCGGAGACGTCCTCGGCCGCATCGGCGGCGAGGAATTCGGCGTCCTGCTCGTCGGCGCGACCGATGCCGAGGCCGTCCATGTGGCCGAACGCATCCGCCGCGAGGTCGAGGCGATCCGTTTCCGCCCCCAGGCTGGCGAGACGCTGCCGCTCACCGTCTCCATAGGCGGCACCGCCTGCACGATCGACGCCAGCGTATCCGACTTGATGCGGGCCGCCGACAAGCGCCTCTATGAGGCCAAGGAAAACGGCCGCAATCTGGCTATCTTCGCCCCCGATCGACGGGCTGCCTGACCTCCGGTTTGCCGCGCGCGATTGCACAAGGTCGCTTCCCGGTTGTAAACGCGTCCCGCGCCGCACCACGACTGGCGCGGAACCGCCATGGAACTCTGGATCCCGATCACCGTCGCCGCCGCCTTCCTGCAGAACCTCAGGTCGGCGTTGCAGAAGCACCTCAAAGGCGTCATGGGCACGACCGGCGCCACCTTCGTGCGCTTCGGCTTCGGCGTGCCTTTCGCGCTGCTCTTCGTCGTGCTGCTCCGTTTCGGCGCCGGCTATCCGGTCCCCGACCCCACCCCCGCCTTCATCGCCTGGACGGCGATCGGCGGGCTCGGCCAGATCGGCGCCACGTTCCTGTTGATCCACCTCTTCTCCTTCCGCAACTTCGCGGTCGGCACAGCCTATTCACGCACCGAGCCCGCGCAGGCCGCCGTCTTTGGTCTGGTCTTCCTGTCGGAGACCGTCACCTGGGGCGTGGTCGCGGCGATCGCCATCTCGGTCTTCGGCGTCATGCTGATATCCGTCGCCCACACGGCGGTCGGCCCGCGTTCGCTCGTCACCTCGCTCTTCTCGCGCAATGCCCTGATCGGGCTCGCATCCGGCACGCTGTTCGGCATCTCCGCGGTCGCCTACCGCGCGGCGTCGCTCTCGCTCGGCGGCCCCAACTACCTCATGCAGGCGGCCACCACCCTGGCGGTGGTGATCGTCTTCCAGACGGTGCTGATGGCTTCGTGGATGGCTTGGCGCGAGCGCGGCGAATTCGCTCTGATCGCGCGGGCCTGGCGGCCTTCCCTGCTGGTCGGGCTCGCCGGCGCAAGCGCCTCCTTCGGCTGGTTCATGGCGATGACGCTGCAGCAGGCCGCCATCGTGAAGTCTCTCGCTCAGATCGAGATGATCTTCACCTTCACCGCCTCCGTCTTCGTCTTCAAGGAGGCGATTAACCGCCTCGAGGTCGCCGGCTGCGTGCTGATCGTGCTGGGCATCCTCGTGCTGCTGGGAACCGGCTGAATTCAAGCCGTCGCCGGATCGATCGGCGGTGCGTCCTTCCAGCGTGCCGTCAGAGCCTTCAGATCGGCCTTCGCGAAGGCGTCCCTCAGCGCACCGAATGACGGCAGCACGAAATAGGCGCGCTGGAACTTGTCGATCTCGTAGCCCGTCCGCATCACCGTCTCGAGGTCGAACGGCACGCGATGGGCCTCCGCGCCCTCCACCGCGAACTGGATCTCCCCAAAGGACGACATCAGCCCGGCGCCGAACGCCTTCAGCGGCTCTCCCGGCGACTGCATCAGCCCGTACTCGGCCGTGTACCAGTAGAGGCGGGTGATCATCTCGCCGCCGCCGGCTTCGATCGCCTCGGCGGCGCGGGCGCCGTACATCTGCATGAAATCGGCGAACACCGGCTGGGCGAGCACCGGCACATGGCCGAAGAAGTCGTGGAACATGTCCGGCTCGACGATGTAGTCGAGTTCGTCCCTGGTCCGCAGCCAGTTGGTGACCGGGAAGCGTCGATTGGCGAGATGGTCGAAGAAGGGTCCGGCCGGAATGAGCCCCGGCACGGCGACGATCGTCCAGCCGGTCAGCCGGCCGAGCCTCCCGCTGACCTCGGCGAAGTCCGGTATGCGCTCCATGAGCCCCAGCGCCTCGACGCCGGCCAGATAGGATTCGTGCGCGAGGCGCCTGGTGAGCTTCGTCTGGCGCTCCGACAGGGTGCGCCAGACGTCCTGTTCGGCTGGGCCGTAGTCGTAGCCCTGATCAACCGTGAAATCCGCGCGGCAGGCCGTATAGTCTCCGCGCAGACCCTGTTCGGCGCATTGTTTGGCGTAGTCGCTGACGCTGATTTCCATCGTTCCTCCTCGAGGTCCGCCTGCATGGGCGACCCGCCAATCGTGCCGGAGCGGCGATAGCGCCGCTCCGGTTCTCGTGGAGGAAAGATAGTCGCGCGGCGCGGAAAGTCAGCGTCCTTTTGGATCAGGCCGCCGCCGCGGTCGGCAGCGCGCATTCGACGCCGGTGCCCTTCAGCCCGCAATAGCCATAGGGGTTCTTCGCCAGGTACTGCTGGTGGTCCTCCTCGGCGAAGTAGAACGTGCCGGCCGACGCGATCTCGGTCGTGATCTTGCCTCGGCCCGACTTCCCCAGCGCCGCCTGGTAGGCGTCGCGCGATGCGAGGGCAGTCCGCAGTTGCGCTTCGCCGAAGGTGTAGATCGCCGAGCGGTAGGTCGTGCCGACGTCGTTACCCTGGCGCATGCCCTGGGTCGGATCGTGCTCCTCCCAGAATATCTTGAGCAGTTCCGCATAGGAAACGACCTTCGGATCGAACACCACCAGCACGACCTCGGCGTGGCCGGTCAGCCCCGTGCAGGTTTCCTGATAGGTCGGGTTGGGCGTCAGGCCGCCCGAATAGCCGACGGCCGTCACCCAGACGCCGTCGGTCTGCCAGAACAGCCGCTCGGCGCCCCAGAAGCAGCCCAGCCCGAACATCGCCGTCTCCAGACCCTCGGGATAGGGGCCCTTCAGCGGACGCTTGCTGACATGGTGCTTGGCGGCAGTGGGCATCGGCCGGTCGCGGCCGGGCAGGGCCTCCGCCGGCTTCGGCATCTGGATCTTCTTGTTCATCAGGTCGCCCAGGAAAAACATCTGGCGCACTCCCTTCTTCTGGTGTGGTCGCCCTCCATTCGCTGGTGGACGGCCTTTCGTTACCCTTCGACGGCAAAACGGCCGATCTTGCGCTCCGGCCGGCGTCCGAGAATGCCGAAGACCAGCGCCAGAGCCCCGAAAACCGCGAAGCCCGGCAGGCCGAGCACATAGGTCGACAGCCCTGCCCACACGGCCGGATGGACGCCTGCCTCCACGATGGCGCGCAGCGCCGACAGCGTCTCGGGCGAGACCGCGGCCCAGCTTTCGATCAGCGGCGTCGTCACCGGCGCGCCCGCAGCGATCGTGCGCGTCGCATCGACCACAAGCATGATCACCGTCAGCGCCAGCGTGAACAGGCCGAGCATACGGAACAGGAAACGCAACATCGCACAGACTGCCGTTCGATGCCGGCCCCCGCCGGCTTCCTTCACATATGGCGCGGCGGCATTCGCCGCAACCCGTTCAACCCGCCTTGGACATATGCCGGCGGCGGATTCGCAAGATGGCCAGAACACCCCCCGCGACGGCGAAGATGGCCATGCCGAGGAGCCCGATCGCCGCCGCGAAGTAGCCGCATGCGCCCTCGAAGCAGCTCATGTCGGTGGTGCTGGAGATCAGCGCCCCGAGTGCGAATCCGCCAACCGCGCCCACGACCGCGCCCACGACGACGCCCAGGACCGCGAACAGCGCCATCGCCAGCCCCGAGACGGGGCGCGGGGCGGCCGGCGCCGCCACGGCGGGTCTTCTGGCAAGCCCGGCGGCGATCGCGATGGCGATGAGGCCGATCACGATCTCGGCCACCGGCCAGAGGAACGATGCGGCGGTGAACACGAACTCCTGGATCGAGAAGGCCCAGGCCTGCTTGGCCACCGTCCATGCGATCACCGCCCCCTGCCAGACGATGAAGGCGCGCGGGAACGAGGGCGAGCGGGACCAGGCCAGCGACAGCACACCCAGCCCCCAGATCATCGAGATCGACGCGCCGCCGATGAGCCCGTAGAGATAGAAGACGATCGTCCGCGGCAGCTCGGACATGCCGGCCGACTGCCATGCCTGCGAGATGGTCCAGGCGTCGAGCGCCAACTCGACCGTCAGCCAGGCGGCCGGAAACGCGGCCACCCACGCCGTCGACTTCGTCGCCTGCCGGTCTGCCTCGTTCATCGCCCCACCCTGATGGTACCCGCTTTCTACCAGGCCCGCTTGGCCGGCAAAACTGGCCGCTTTCAAGGCGATGCGCGGATCGCGACGGAGCTTGCCCGAAGCGGCTTGGCATTTGCCTGGCTATCGACTAGATGAAGCCCGCGCCGTCGCGGCCTCAGCGCCGCACGGGGCCTCCGCGGAGAGGTGGCCGAGTGGTTGAAGGCGCACGCCTGGAACGCGTGTATACGGGAAACCGTATCAAGGGTTCGAATCCCTTTCTCTCCGCCAGCTCACCTTCGTCGTCGCACCAGGGCAGGTGTTTCCGGGCTGGTCTGGCGGCGGTGCGAGGCATCGTTCTTCGTCATCCACGGACGCGCGACGTACGGCGGGTTCCAGCGCCTCTCCGACGCGGCTGAACGCCCCTGCGCCTTGGTCGGCGCAGCGACGAAGCGCCTCTCCCGCTCCCGCCAAAACTGAAGCGTCGTCCTCACCCGGCGTTTCAGCGCGTCGCCAAACGTGTGCCGTCGCCACGGAATCGCCAGTTCACGGCCACATTTCGTTCCGCCTATCCTCTCTAGGCGGCGGGAAGTCAGTTCGTGAGTAGGGACATTCCATGCAGAGACTCCTCGTCGCCGCCGCCGTCGCGTGCGCGTTTTCCACGCTCGCGGCCGCTCCGGCCGCGGCCCAGTGCGGCAAGGCCTCCTGGTACGCCTTGACCTCAAAGACCGCCTCGGGGGAGCGCATGAACCCCGCGGCGATGACCGCCGCGCACCGTTCGCTGCCCTTCGGCACCAAGGTCAAGGTCGTGAACAAGCGCAACGGCAAGTCGGTCGTCGTGCGCATCAACGATCGCGGCCCCTTCATCCGCGGCCGCGTCATCGACCTCTCCAAGGCCGCCGCGAACAGCATCGGCATGATCCGCTCAGGCCATGCGCCGATCTGCATGGAACGCCTGTAGCGTTCAGGAAGAAAGCTTCAGGGCGGCGGCCGCGGCCATCGCCTCGGCCAGCGTCATGCCCCACTGCGTCCGGCAGTAGGCGCGGAAGTCGAAGCAGGGCAGGCCGGGCGCCACCTCGAACTCGATGAGGTGGACGGTGCCGTCCGACCCGACGCGCAGGTCTATCGAGAACACGTCCCTCAGCCCGAGCCCGTCCATCATCCGGCCTGCCAGGGCGCGGATCGCGCGATCGGCGCCGGGCTGGACGGTGGCGACCGGTATGAGTTCCGGCTCGACATAGGCGCCAGCCGCCCGGGCCGCCTCGCCCGTCTCGCCGTAGAGCGCCAGCGAATCGGCCATGGTCTGGAAGTCCGCGCCGGAGTCGACGAAGAACACGCCGAGCGCTTCGGGGCCTGCTCCGGACTCGACCGCGAGAAAGCTGGCGCGAACGTTGCGGCCCGAAACGTAGGGCTGCACGATCGCGTCGTCGCCATAGCCGGAGAAGATGCGACGAGAAAGGTCCAGCGCATCGGCCTCGCGCCGACAGCGCGAATCCGGCCAGATGCCGATCTTGGAGCCCAGCCGGTTCGGCTTGACGAACCAGCCCGCCTCGCTCGGCGGCGGCGGCAGGATCCAGCGTCCGTCGCGCGCCAGCCCGGCGGCCGGTACGGGCAGGCCGAGCGCGGCGAGCGTCGCACCCGCGCGGAACTTGTCCTGGCACAGCGCGAACAGCGCGTCCTCGGCGCCGAAGGTCCGCAGTCCGAACAGCCGCGCCAGCGCCGGCGCCGCGCCGCCGCGGAAATAGGCGATGCCGTCGGTCAGCGTCCAGACGATCGTGGAGGCGGGATGGCACGCGGCGATGGCGGTCGCGGCGGCGTCGAGTTCGACCGGCCGGAAGGCGAGCCCGCGCGCCGCGCAGGCCTTGCCGATGGCGGCAAACTCAGGCGCGAGGTCGGTCGACTGCGCGAGATAGGACGAAACCTCGAAAGCGCGATCCGCGTCGATACCGTCAGCCGCGAGCCGCTTCCGGCCGGCGTCCTCGGTTTCGTACACGAGCAGGAGCGTCTTCTCGGACATGGGCCGGCTCAGATCGCCAGCCGAGGCTCGAAGCTGCCCCTGAGCGGCATGTCGACCGCGAAGGTCCAGCCGGCCTTCGGGTCTGCGGCCCGCGCTGCGGCGTCCATGCCCTCGAAGGCGGAGGTGACGGCGATGCGGGAGGCATCCCTGCCGAAGAAGGCCGGGCACGAGGTCTGCCGCGCCGGTATGGCGATGCTGCGCACCGGCTTTGCATTCATGTCGTAAGCGTCGAGCGTGCCCGTGCCCCAGCGTGCGTTCCAGAGAATGCCTTCGGCGTCGATCACCGAGCCGTCGATGCCGCCCGGGCGGCCGCGATGGTCGAGGAAGACCTTCGGTTCGCCCGTCGGCAGTCCGGTCGCGGGATCGCAGTCGACGCGGAACAGGATGTTCTTCGCCGTGTCGGCGAAGAAGGCCGTGCCGCCATCGGGCGAGAAGCAGATCGAATTGGAGATGGTGATCTCGGGAAAAAGCCGCCTGAGCTCACCGCGCCGGTACCACCAGATCGAGCCGGCCTTGCGCTCCGCCTTCTTCCCCATCGTACCGATCCAGAAGGCGCCGGAGGAATGCACGCGCGCATCGTTGGAGCGTGTCGCCGGATCGTCGGCCTCGATCGCCGCGATCCGCGTCAGCCTTCCACTCGCCTTGTTCCGCAGGTGCAGGCCCGTCTCGGTCGCCAGCACCTGGCGGCCCTCGCCGTCAATGGCGACCGCACTCGCCATCTCGGGCAGCACGGTGATCTCCGTCGCGCCTCCCTGCCGCCACGACAGCATCTTTCGCTCCAGGATGTCGAACCAGTGAAGCGTGTCCGTTGTCGGATCGTAACTCGGCCCCTCGCCGAGATGGCACGCGACGTCGGAGAGAACCGAGACCGCCGGCTCGCTCACGCCCGCCCCCCGAACACCCTGTCCCAGGCAGTCACCGCCGCCTGTGCGCGGTCCTCGACCGCCTGCGGCGGGGCGCCCGGCTGGTAGAGGTTCGAGCCGAGGCCGAACAGCCTGACGCCGGCCGCCGCGAAGCCGGAGAAATCCTTCTCCGAAACGCCGCCGACCGCCGCGATGAGGGTCTCGCGGGGCAGAACGGCGCGGATTGCGGCGATGCCGCCCGCTCCCAAAGCGCTGGCCGGGAAGAACTTCAGCGCCGACGCACCGTGGCGCAGCGCCAGAAACGCCTCGGTGGCGGTGAACACGCCGGGCATCGTCGCCATACCATGCCGGGCCGCCCGGTCGAGCACTGCGGGATCGACGTTCGGGCTGACCAGCAGGCGGCCACCGGCATCCGCCAGCCGGTCCACCTCGTCCGCGGTCAGCACGGTTCCGGCGCCGACCAGCGCGCTCCCGGGCAGCGCCCCGGCGATCGACGCGACGGAGCGGAACGGATCGGGCGAGTTGAGTGGCACCTCGATCGCGTCGATCCCCGCGCCGTGGATGGCCTGGGCGACCGCAACCGCCTCGTCGGCCCTGATGCCGCGAAGGATCGCGACGAGACCCCGCTTCAGGCCCGTAAGCAGCGCCGCACTCATGTCCACCCCCCTCCGATCAAGCCAGCTTGCCCTGCCGCGGCGAAGAGGCCACGCCGTACGGCCTCGTCCGCGTCGACGATCGAGTTTCCCATGCGGGCCGTGGCGAACGCGGCCGCGTAGAGGTCGGCGAGACGCCCGGAAGCGATCAGCGTGACTGTCCCGACCGCGCCGAACAGGCGTAGCGCCGAGGCGATCTCGCCTCCGATCAGCAGGCCGGAGAGCAGGGATGCCGAGGCATCGGCGTCCTGGCCGTGGAGAAGCCCGCCGGCCCGCACCGCGAAGAGCGAGGGTCCGACGTCGCCGCTTGCCCCGATCCCGCGCCTCACCCCGTCGGCGAATGCCGGCGCAGCGGGGTCGACCGCGGCCGCCCCGTCGAGCGAATGTCTCAGGATCGTGTGCCCGGCGAGGGCCGCGTAGTGGTCGCCGGTGATGAATGTGCGGAAACCGGTCACCCGTCCGTCCCGGATCGAAACCCATTTGGAGTGGGTTCCAGGCAGGCAGGCCAGCGTGGGTTCCGATCCGAACGGTGCCGCCCCTGCGAGCTGGGTCTCCTCGCCACGCATCACGTCGGGAGCGTGCGGGTCGCGTTGCGCCAGGCCCGGCACGATGCGGACGTCGCGATCGATGCCGGATACATGCACGGCTCCCCCGAGAACGGAGTCGAGCGGGCAGGGAACGTCGACATAGGGCGCCTCGATCCAACCCTGCCTTGCGCCGGCCATGCCGCAGATGATCGCCGGCAGGTCCGCCGCGGCGCCGAGTTCGCCGAGCATCCGCTCGAGCACCGCGCCGAAACCGGTCTCCCTCGCGGCCTCCATCCCCTCGGCCGAGCGCGTTCCGGCCAGCACGCCGCCGTCCCGGTCGAGCAGCCAGACACGCAGCGAGCTGGTGCCCCAGTCGACTGCGGCGACGACCGCTGACGTCAAAGAAATCCCCCATCGACGATGAGTGTCTGGGCGGTCAGCATAGCCGAGCAGTCGGAGGCAAGGAACAGGCAGGTTCCGACGACGTCCTGTGGCTTCATGACCTGCCGGATCGACTGCTTGGCGACATGCGCGGCGAGGCTTTCGGGCGTCACCCATTTGTCGCGCTGGCGTTCGGTTATCACCCAGCCGGGCGCCAGGGCGTTCACCCTGATGCCGTGCCGTCCGAGCCGACCCGCGAGCCCCTTGGTCAGACCGATGATGGCGGCTTTCGCCGCGGTGTAGGACGGCATGTCCGGGTGGTTGATGAGAAATGAGGTCGAGGTGAAATTGATGATCGACCCGCCGCCCGCCGCTATCATGCCGGGCACAACCGCCTGCGCCGTGAAGAAATGCGGCCTGAGGTTGATCGCCTGGTTGTCGTCCCAATAGTCGACGGTCACATCGGCAATGTCGTGCCTGTCGTCGATCGCGGCGTTGTTGATGAGCACCGTGATCGGCCCGTGGGCGACCGCCGCCCTGCCGATCGCGGCTTTCAGGGCTTCGACGTCACGCAGATCGACAGCGATGAAGAGCGGCCGCCGCCCCGCCTCACGCTCGAGCCGGTCGGCCAGCGCGATGCTTGGCGCCTCGGCGATGTCGACGAAGGCGACCTTGGACCCCTGTCGCAGGAAACCTTCCGTCAAGGCGGCGCCGATGCCCGACCCGCCTCCCGTGATCAGGACCGAAGCGCCGGCTAGGTCCGGAAACCGGGCTGAGGGCATCATGGCGTCGTCTCCCGTAGGCACGTCTTCCTGCCGCTTCCTGCCGCGATCTGGTCGGACCAGATCGACGTCGCGTGATAGACGGTTTCGGGGGCTGATGTCACGCCGCCTGCGCGAGGCGCCGCGGCTTATCCTCAGACGGCGCGGATGCGCGTCGCGTCGCGAACGGCTTCGCGCAGGTAACCGAGGGTCCGGTCGGCGTCGACAGGCTTGCCGAAAAGGTAACCCTGACCACCGCCGCAGCCGAACTCGACAAGCTTGTCGGCCTGCTCCTCGTGCTCGATCCCTTCCGCCACGACATCCATGCCAAGCCCCTCGCACATGGCGAGTATGGCGCGGATGATGTGCTCGGACGGCTTGTCCTCGAGGATCGAGGAGACGAAGGCCCGGTCGATCTTCAGCTTGTCGAAGTGGAACTCGCGCAGCCGCCCGAGCGACGATTGCCCGGTGCCGAAATCGTCGAGCGATACGCGGATACCGCAACGGCGCAGGTCGTTGACGATCTTCTCCGCCGAGGACGGGTCGTTCATCAGGCCGGTTTCGGTGATCTCGATCTCGAGCCGGCGCGGGTCGAAGCCGGTGCGGTCGAGGATCGCCAGTATGTGCAGGCCGGTATTCTGGTCGACCAGCTGCGAGGGCGACAGGTTGAAGGAAAGGAACAGGTGATCGGGCCAGTTTCGCGCCGCTTCGGCCGCCTTGCGCAGCACCAGTTGCGACAGCGGGCCGATGATTCCGCGCTCCTCGGCGATCGGGATGAAGACGCCCGGCGATACGCTGCCGAGATCCCGGTCGTGCCACCGCGCCAGCGTCTCGAAGCCGATGACGTCCCTCGTCTTGAGGTCGACGATCGGCTGGAAATGCGGTTCGACCTCGCCGGCGGATACGGCTCGGCGGAGCGCCTGCTCGATTCGCGTGACGCGCTTGGCGGCCTCCTCCATCTCGCGGGTGTAGACGACGACCTTGCCGCGCCCGGAGCGCTTGGCCTGGTAGAGGGCGGTTTCCGCCTTGTTGACCAGGAGTTCGGTGGTCTCGTCGCCGGAATAGAACAGCGAGCACCCGACAGAGGCCGAGAGCCGCGCGGTGCGCTCGCCGACGTCATAGGGGGCCGACAGGATCTCGATCAGCATCTTGGCCTTCTCGGTGACGGCCTCCTCGCTGAACACCATGGGATAGAGGAAGGCGAATTCGTCCGCCCCGATGCGCGTCACCGCCGACTGGCCGTCCATGGCGGCGCGCAGGCGGAGCGCCACCTGGACGAGGATGTCGTCGCCGGCCTTGCGGCCAAAGAGATCGTTGATCGGCTTGAAGCCGTCGAGGTCGAGTATGCCGACGGCGAATGGCGCGGGATCATCCGCGCGGTCGGCGATCAACCGGTCGATCTTGTCGAAGAAGCGGCGCTGGTTGCCCAGGCCCGTCAGCGGATCGGTGAAAGCGAGATCCGTGCCGTCCTTCGAAAAACCGTCTGCGCCGGCCGGCCGATGCATCGCTCTCCCTGCCTTGTTCTTGCGTTGCAGGCAAGAATGCCAGAAAAGGGTTTAGGAATAGTAATCTTCCATACCAGTCTTGACCCTGGTCGGACCAGCGGCCGCCAGGGTCGATCTAGAGTATAGGAGTGAATAGATTTCGACAGTCTAATGTATTGAATAGACGCGGAGCGCACCCGCGCCAGTGTCGAGCGGTCTGAGCCAGTCGGGGACGTCGCCGGCGACGACGCGCGCCAGCAGGCCGGTCGGCGCCCATTCGACGATTGCGGTCGTCTCGTCATTGCCGGGGCAGACCGCGAGGAGCGTGGCGCCCCACCGCCGCATCGACTCGCGCGCCGCGTCCGGCGCTCCCATCAGCGCATCGAGTGCGGCGAGATTGCCGGCGATGTTGCGATGATACGGCCCGGCAAGCGTCCGATGCGGGGTGAAGCGCAGGATCGGCGCGCCGAGGTTGGAGATCGCCATCACCGACGCCGCCGGTCGCGCCGCGAGTTCGGCATAATCCGAACCGGACTGGCAGACCCCGGCTGGAGCGGCGGTTCGATCGGTCGGCCTCTCGGGCGCCAGCGCGTTGGCGGCGCCGGTCCAGACGGCGTTCACGGACACCAGCCAGGCCGCCGCCATTCCCAGCGACGCATGGCGTCCCCCGACCGCCGCCCTTTCGCGCCACACGCCGATCCAGGCCGCCAGCGGGGCGACGGCAAGCGGTATGGAGAAGATCGCGCCACGCACCTGCCAGACGCTCACAGCGATCGCGGCGGCAAGGAATGCGCCCGCGACCAGCGTCTCGCGGCGTGCGCCCTGGCGCAGCCCCAGCGCCACGATGATGAGGCCTATGAGGGGAGTCGCATAGTAGCCGGCGGCCATGAGCGGCGCGCCCTTCATGATGTCGGGCAGGCTTTGCGCCTCGGTCACCTGCTCGAGCCAATAGGTCTTCAGCCGCGGGTCGAGGGCGGCATAGGGGTCCGCCAGGCACTGCGGCATCAGCAGGACGATGAGCCCGACGAGCGCCGCGGCCAGCGCCGCCATCGCTCCGACCCTGATGTGGAGCGGTGCGCGACCGAGCCAGTGGCCCAGCGCCGCAAGTCCGGACCCGGCGACCGCGGCAAGCATGAAATGAACACCGGAGAAGGCGTCGCACGCGA
This sequence comes from Rhizobiaceae bacterium, assembly GCA_050184585.1. Taxonomy (GTDB): domain Bacteria; phylum Pseudomonadota; class Alphaproteobacteria; order Rhizobiales; family Rhizobiaceae; genus JBFXAF01. The sequence continues at coordinate 45,154 of JBFXAF010000019.1, forward strand.
CCACGGTCCACGCGCCGGGCCCCACCGTTGCCACGAGTGTCGCCGCGCTTGCCAGCGCAAAGGCGAGCCCGAAGCCGATCGCCGTTGCTCGCCCCGACTCCCGCCCCCACAGGATCAGTCCGGCCGCCACGGCGCCGGCGACAGCCACATAGGGCGACGCCTCCATGCCGACGCCGAGCATGAGCGCCGATGCAACGCCCGCCGCACCGCCCGCCGCGAAACCGCCCCTCATCAGCGCCGCGGCCGCGGCGAGCGTCAGCACGAGCTGGATGTTGTGATGATCGATCGCGCCCGGCGCGAAGATGGCGAGGAAATGCAGCGCCGCGCCGCCTACCACCAGTGCGGGAAGCAGGGCCGGCTCGCCGCCCAGCCGGCGCGCCAGGGTGAGGATCAGCCAGAGCGCCGCGGCGAAGAGCAACGCCGGCCAGGCCACCAGCGCGAATGCTTCGCCCGAGGACTGGCTGCCCGTGAGCAGCGTTCCGACGAGCACGAGAAAGGCGATCGGCGCGTCGACCAGACGCGACCAGTGCATGACGAAGCCACCCTCCGGACCCATGCGGTACTGCGTCAGGTCGTACCATGCCTGTCCCGCCAGCAGGTCGCGCACCTCGACAAGTCTGAGCAGGCTGTCGTTGTCGCCACCGAACGCGTCGAGGGTCGGGAAGCCCTGCATTATATGGAAGACGAGCATGAAGGCCATGCCGGCCAGCGCCGCCAGGAGATTTCGGACGCCGGTGCGTCCGGCGGCACCCGAGGGGAGCGCGGCGATGCCCGTTCCGCTTGCGCCGACGCCGGTCATGCCCCGGCCCCGGCGCGCCGGTCGGAGAACACCCAGCGGGAGGACAGCAGGTAGCTGGCCGCCGAGGCAAGCATCGTCGTCACCGCCGACATCGCGGGGGCCGACAGGTCGAGCAGCGCAACGGCCAGATGCGCGGTTGCGCCGGCGAGCAGCGCGCAGGCGACCTGCACGACGAGATAGCGGGGCAGCGCGGCGGAGTGGCTGTGGCTGCCGCCGAACGTCCAGCCGCGCTGTGCGCTGTACGCGAACACGATGGCGATGCCGTAGGCCACGGCGCTGCCGGCGAATGGCGGCGCGCCCGCCGCTCGAAACAGCCAAGTCAGGGCAAAGAGGAGCAGCGCCGCGGCGCAGCCGACGATGACAAATCGGATCAGCCTGCGGCCGCGATGCGATCGGGCGCCGGTCACGGCGTGGGCGCGGCGACCGTCGCCGCCTCCGCGGCCGCGCGCTGGCGTCGGACCGGGATTTCCAGGACACCGAGCAGGAAGGCCGAGAAGAAACCCTGGAGGCCTATGACCGCGAGGGTGAGACCAAGCACCGCGATACGCGGGATCTCCGAGTCGGTCAGGGCCCCGAATTCGAGCTTCGCCCACGAAAACAGCGCGTAGCCGAAGAACAGCAGCCCGGCGAGGAACAGGATGCCGGCATTGAGCGCCATTCGGTCCGTGCTGATCCAGCCCCCCAGACGCTCCGACCGCGCATTGGCCGGCAGGATGCCGGTGATGTCGGCGTAGTAGCGCGACAGGATGCCGAAGCTGATCAACTGCGTCCCGCCGACGATCATGAAGCACGCCGCGACGAATGTGTTGAGGTCGAGTTCCATGGTCGAATTGAGCTGGAGCGGTCCGAGGAACAGGATGAGCGCCAGGATCACGCCAAGCCCGCACAGCGACAGGCCCGGCACGATGAACAGCCATCGCGGATTGTACATCAGAAGGAACTTCAGGTGCCGCCATCCGTCGCGCCATGTCTTCAGGTGGGGCGGGCGGCTGCGGCCGTCGGGTTGCAATGTGGTCGGGACCTCCTCGATGCGAAGTCCCGCGAGCGCGGGGCGCACCACCATCTCGCTGGCGAACTCCATGCCTGTGGTTCGCAGGTCGAGGGCGCGGACCTTGTCGGCGACGAAGCCGCGCAGGCCACAATGAAAATCCCTCGCCTCGATCCCGAAGAACAGCCTGCCGAGGAAGCTCAGGACAGGGTTGCCGAGATAGCGGTGCAGGAAGGGCATGGCGCCCGGCGCGATGCCGCCCCGGAAGCGATTTCCCATCACCAGGTCTGCGCCGGCGCGCAGCCGCGCCATGAATGCGTCGAGCGCCTCGAAATCGTAGGAATCGTCCGCGTCGCCCATGATGACGTAGCGGCCGCGCGCCGCCGCGATTCCGCCCTGCAGCGCCGCGCCGTATCCCCTCTCCGAAACAGGCACGACACGCGCGCCGAGATCACGGGCGATGGCTTGCGACCCGTCGGTGCTGCCATTGTCGGCGATGAGCACTTCGCCGACGATCCCCGACCGCTCCAGATACGCCATCGCCTTGCCGATGCAGACGGCCAGCGTCTCGGCCTCGTTGAGGCAGGGCATCAGGATCGTCAGTTCGAGCGGCGCGTCGTTTCGCGGGCGCGGCGGCATGGCGTTCATCGAAGCTCCATCACCCGCATCTTTCGGTTTCGCCGGTGCGGCGGGCCGGATGCGGGCATCGTCCGGACCCTAAGGCGAAAAACCTTGGTGCGCCGTTAACGAATCCCCGGATTGGCAGTGCGACGGCGAGTCGCTACATCGCTTGCGCGCAGTCGCGCCGGAGGAAACCATGCCGCTCAACGTCGCGGTCCAGATGGACCATGTCTCGACCGTCAACATAGCCGGCGACACGACATTCGCCCTGTCGCTGGAAGCGGCGCGGCGCGGCCACCGGCTCTTCCACTACACGCCGGACCGGCTCTCGATGCGCGACGGCAAGGTCTTCGCCCGCGTCGAGGCGATGCAGGTTCGCGACGAGAAGGGCAATCACTTCACGCTCGGCGAGCCCGTCCGCCGCGATCTCTCGGAGATGGACGTGGTGCTGCTGAGACAGGACCCGCCCTTCGACATGAACTACATCACGACCACGCATATGCTGGAGCGCATCCACCCAGGCACGCTGGTGGTCAACGACCCGGCGTGGGTGCGCAACAGCCCTGAGAAGATCTTCGTAACCGAGTTCTCCGACCTGATGCCCGAGACCCTCATCACCAAGGACCCGGCGGAGGTCGCGGCCTTCCGGAGGGAGTTCGGCGACATCATCGTCAAGCCGCTCTACGGCAATGGCGGGGCGGGCGTCTTTCACCTGCACGACGCCGACCGGAACCTCGCCTCGCTGCTGGAAATGTTTGGCCAGATGTTCCGCGAGCCCTTCATCGTGCAGCGCTACTTGAAGGATGTGCGCAAGGGCGACAAGCGCATCATCCTGATCGACGGCGAGCCCGTCGGCGCCATCAACCGCGTTCCGGCCGAGCACGACTCCCGCTCCAACATGCATGTCGGCGGCAGGGCGGAGAGGACCGAGCTCACTGGCCGCGAGCGCGAGATCTGCGACCGCATCGGCCCGTCGCTGAAGCAGCGCGGCTTCATCCTCGTCGGCATCGACGTGATCGGCGACTACATGACCGAGATCAACGTCACCTCGCCGACCGGCGTGCGCGAGGTGAGGCGCTTCGGCGGCGCCGACATCGCGGCGCTGTTCTGGGACGCGGTCGAGGCGAAGCGCAGCTGACCCGCCGGCTCTCCGCCGGCGGGGGCGTCTCGCATCCGCTTTTTGGCGCGAGCATGGTGATCGATTTCAACCCGCTGCAACCGGATTGCAACCGGCGCTTGATAGTGTTCCCCTATTGTTCTTGCAACATTCCGGCGATTATATATTTGACAAACCCAACGGGATGAGGGATAACAGGGACAAGGAGTTACCGCCATGTCCGTCCTGTCCCGCCCCTACTTCTACGATGAGGCCGCCGCCTTCGAGCATGTCGAGGCGAT
>JBFXAF010000020.1:0-48466 GCA_050184585.1 Rhizobiaceae bacterium
GGCGCCGTGCCTCGCCGGTGATCAGTTCGATACGTCGATAATCGTCAGCCATAAGCCTGTGCTTGAGGATAGCCTCAAGCCTCCCGCGTTATGCCGACTGTCCGGTCGAAATGGGGGCCGGTTCAGGCGTCGAGACCGAGAACCAGGCGACGCTGCTCAGGGCCGCCGGCTGCGAAGTGGTGCAGGGCTTCCTGTTCGGCAGGCCGGCGCCGCTGGTCATCGACAATGGCCAGGCGCGGCCGGTCACTCAGCGCATGGCGCACTGAGCGCGTCAGCGCCGCGCCAGGAACACCTTGAACGCGGTATCCCGCGCGACCTCTGCGACGCTGGAGAAGCGCGCGGCAAGCGTCGCCTCATAGGGCAGTTGCCGGTTCGCCACCATGGCCAGCCGGCCCCTCGGCCGGAGCGCCGCGTGCGAGGCCGCGATCATCGCCTGCCCGATCGCCGGCTCGGCGGCGCGTCCGCGATGGAATGGCGGGTTCATGACGATCAGGTCGTAGCGGCGCGCCGGCGGCTCGGTCTCGAGATCGGCCCACACGGTCTGCGAATCGATGCGGGGCGTCAGACGCGCGATGTTGGAGCGCGCCGCCGCCGCCGATTCGAAGTCGGCCTCGTAGAGATCGACGCGGCGAACCGCGGGGAAGCGCTCCGCGACCGAGACGGCGAGGAAGCCCCAGCCCGCCCCGAAATCGGCGACATCGCCGGCGACGTCCGCGGGCAGGTTCCGGGCGAGCAGGCGCGAGGCGGCGTCGACGCGGTCGTGGCTGAACATGCCAGGAGCGGTTTCGAACCGGCCATCGACCACGACAGCCGGATTGTCGGCGCGGAGCCTGATCGCGGCCTCGGCGGACCCGGTCCCGACGCGGAACCAGAAGACCACACCGTGATGCTTCGGGGCATGACCGTCCAGTGGCAGGAGCTTCGCAACCCTCAGCCGCAGACTTGCCGCGCCGTCCTCCTTGCCGCCGGCGACCACGACCAGGCCGCCCTGCCGGGTCCGTTCGATCGCGTCGGCCACGAACAGTTCATTGCGGCCGCGATGCCGACCGAGGAGAACGAGCGCCAGATCGTGGCTCTCGCCTTCCGGCTGCGGCTTGACGGCGTGGCCGGCGCGTTGCAGCGCGAGGAAATCCGGTCGGAACCCCTGGACGCAGCGGATGTCCGCCGCGAGGCCGTCGGGCAACCGGAATCCCGGTTCCGCGCCAAGGAACAGCGCGGGGGCGTTCCGTGAAGGGACTTCGAGTAGGCCCGCTTCGAAAGGGTGGAAGAGGGTTTTGGCGGCGCTCATCGACCGCGCCCCGCCGCTCGGACCCGACCCCCCTCTGGCCTGCCGGCCATCTCCCCCTCAAGGGGGGAGATCGGCAGGTTCGGTCGGGTCACCCATCCTGCAAAGCCGGCGATTGGCGGAAGCCGCCTCGACAGCCAATCTCCCCCCTTGAGGGGGAGATGGCCGGCAGGCCAGAGGGGGGTCGGAGAAGAAGGCACCATCACGTCCCAAGAACAGTCGGCCGGGTGGCGGGTCAAACGAAAAAGGCGCGGCTCATGCCGCGCCTCTTCTCAATCGTCGGAACGCGCCGCTCAAGCCGCGTCTTCGGCTTCCGCCTTCTTCTCGCGGGCGAGCTCCTTGCCGGTCGTCTGGTCGACGACCTTCATGGAGAGGCGCACCTTGCCGCGCTCGTCGAAGCCCATCAGCTTGACCCAGACCTTGTCGCCTTCCTTGACCACGTCGGTGGTCTTCTGGACGCGCTCGGAGGCAAGCTGCGAGATGTGCACCAGGCCGTCCTTGGGGCCGAAGAAATTGACGAAGGCGCCGAAATCGGCGGTCTTGACCACCGTGCCCTCGTAGATCTCGCCCACCTCGGGCTCGGCCACGATGGTGTGTATCCACTTCTTCGCCGCCTCGATCTCCTTGGCGTTCGAGGAGGCGATTTTCACGGTGCCGTCGTCCTCGATGTTGATCTTGGCGCCGGTCTTCTCGACGATCTCGCGGATCACCTTGCCGCCGGAGCCGATCACTTCGCGGATCTTGTCGGTCGGAATCTGCATGACCTCGATGCGCGGCGCGAACTCGCCGAGCTCCGCGCGGCCCTGTGAAATGGCCTTGGCCATCTCGCCGAGGATGTGCACGCGGCCGCCCTTGGCCTGATCCAGCGCCACCTTCATGATCTCCTCGGTGATGCCGGCGATCTTGATGTCCATCTGCAGCGAGGTGATGCCGTCGGCCGTGCCCGCGACCTTGAAGTCCATGTCGCCGAGGTGGTCCTCGTCGCCAAGGATGTCGGACAGCACCGCGAAGCGCTCGTCCTCCTTGATGAGGCCCATGGCGATGCCCGCGACGGGCTTCGCCAGCGGCACGCCGGCGTCCATCAGGGCCAGCGAGGTACCGCACACGGTCGCCATCGAGGACGACCCGTTGGACTCGGTGATCTCGGAGACGACGCGCAGCGTGTAGGGGAACTGCTCGGCCGCGGGCAGCATCGGATGGATGGCGCGCCAGGCGAGTTTGCCGTGGCCGATCTCGCGACGGCCGGGGGAACCCATCCGGCCGGTCTCGCCGACCGAATAGGGCGGGAAGTTGTAGTGCAGCAGGAAGGCTTCCTTCCGGGTTCCGGTCAGCTCGTCGACGAACTGCTCGTCCTCGCCGGTGCCGAGCGTGGCGACGACGATCGCCTGCGTCTCGCCGCGGGTGAACAGCGCCGAGCCGTGGGTGCGTGGCAGGATGCCGACTTCCGACACGATCGGACGCACGGTCTTGAGATCGCGGCCGTCGATGCGGCTGCCGGTGTCGAGGATGTTCCAGCGCACGATCTTTGCCTGAAGTTCCTTGAACACCGAGCCGACCTGCTCGGGGCTCCATGCGGTCACTTCCGCGCCCTCTGGCAGCAGCGTCGCCTTGACCTTCGCCTTGGCGGCGTCGACGGCCGCGTAACGGGCCTGCTTGTCCGTATTCTTGTAGGCGGAGCGCAGTTCATCCTCGATCAGGCCGAGCATCGTCGACTCGAGCTCGGAGAGGTTCGGCGCGGTATGGTCGCGCGGCTCCTTGGCCGCCACTTCGGCAAGCTTGATGATCGCGTCGATGACCGGCTGGAACGCCTTGTGGCCGAACATCACCGCACCAAGCATCACGTCCTCGGAAAGCTCGTGCGCCTCCGATTCGACCATCATCACGGCGTCCGCCGTGCCGGCGACCACGAGGTCGAGCTTGGATTCCGGCATCTCGTCGAGGTGCGGGTTGAGCACATATTCGCCGCCGATGTAGCCGACGCGCGCCGCGGCGATCGGACCCATGAAGGGCACGCCCGAAAGCGTCAGCGCCGCGCTGGTCGCGACCATGGCGAGCACGTCGGGGTCGTTCTCCAGATCATGCTGTACGACGGTCACGACGATCTGGGTGTCGTTCTTGTAGCCTTCGGCGAACAGCGGACGGATCGGACGGTCGATCAGGCGCGACGTCAGCGTCTCCTTTTCGCTCGGGCGCCCCTCGCGCTTGAAGAAGCCGCCGGGAATCTTTCCGGCCGCGAAGGTCTTTTCCTGGTAGTTTACCGTCAGCGGGAAGAAATCGAGGCCCGGCTTCGGCTGCTTCATGGAAACGACCGTGGCCAGCACGACGGTCTCGCCGTAGGTGGCCAGCACCGCGCCGTCGGCCTGACGCGCGATCTTGCCGGTCTCCAGGATGAGCGGACGACCGCCCCATTCGATTTCCACTTTGTGCTTGTTGAACATGTCCTGTCCTTCAATATGCGGGCCGGTGCGCCGCGAAACGCGGCGCGATAAACCGTCCCTGGGCTTCGTTAGGACGAGCCACGGGCAAGACAACGGGAGGTCCGGGGTAGAGCGGCGTCCTTGTCGGACGCGCCGGGCGTCCTGCAATCCTGCCCCATGACTGTCCAGGGGCGGCTCTTGCGTTCCCCTTGAACGCCGGGAGCCTGTCGGGCCACGCAACAACGAGGACCCGGATGCGCGAACGGCGGACCTCGTTCGAGTGTCCGCCGATCGAATTCCTGTTAGCGACGCAGGCCGAGCTTCTCGATCAGCGTCGAATAGCGCCCGTCGTCCTTCGACTTCAGATAGTCGAGCAGGCGGCGGCGCTGCGATACGAGCTTCAGGAGGCCGCGTCGCGAATGATTGTCCTTCACGTGGTCCTTGAAGTGCTCGGTGAGGTTCTTGATGCGCTCCGACAGGATCGCGACCTGGATCTCCGGAGAACCGGTGTCGCCCTTCTTCGTCGCGTATTCGCCCATGAGCGCCTGCTTGCGCTCCGCAGTTATCGACATCGAACATCCTTTCTATTCTTCTTGGGGGACGCCCACGGCCGGGATGTCGTCCAGCGGGGGCCATTCACATCGCGCCAGGCGCAATGCTGCGGCGCATATAGTTGAACTCCGAAGGAAAAGCCAGCCCATTTAGGAAAGCGGCGGCGGGCGGGCCTGGCGCCGGTTCAGTGGCTGTCTTCCTCGCACTTCAGATAGGCGTCGAAGACCCAGCCTTCCGCATTGTCCTCCGCCAGCCGCTCGACCGCGTACCAGAGCTTGCCGTTGTGCGTCTTCTCATCATACGGGCGCACCCTCACGCCGTTCTGCCAAGTCCCGAGGATCTTTCCGTTCGGTTCCTCGCGCACGTTGAGCGGCGTGCCGGTCGGGTCGGAGACGGTGCAGAAAGGACCCAGCTCGTCCTTGCCGTTGCATGTCAGATAGGCGCCGAAGACCCAGCCCCATGCCTCGGCATAGCGCGACACCAGCGCCCAGCGGGAGCCGGCTTGGTCGCGATGCTCGATGAACTCGACGACCGCTCCACGGTTCAGCGTCGAGAGGATCCGGCCGTTCGGCCCGTCGCGGACGTTGAGCGGCGTGCCGGTCGGATCAACGACCGTGCAGACCGGCGCACCCCCGCACGCGGACGCCTCGGCGGCGGCGAAGGCCATCATCACTGCAAGGAAAGGGACCGTGTGTCGCATCAAGGACGCCTCCAGCCAACCCGCGGTCAGGAAACGGGCGCATTCCGCCAAAAGCGTGACCCCACCTCAGAGCCACCGCTTCAGCTTGAAGATCAGCACCATGATCGCACCGACCAGGATCATGGCGCCAAGCGCGACGGGATAGCCGAAATAGGTCGCGAGCTCAGGCATGTTCCACGGCGATGCGTCCGGCGAGAAGTTCATGCCCCAGATGCCGGCGAGGAAGGTGAGCGGGATGAAGATGACCGAGACGATGGTCAGGAAGGAGATCACGTCGTTGGTCTTGGCCTGGCTGAGCGACAGGTGCATGTCGATCAGTCCGGTGAGCATGTCGCGCTGCGTGTCGACGATCTCGATCAGCCGGACCGCATGGTCGAGCGTGTCGTTGAGGTAGGTCTTCGTCTCCCCCCTCAGGTAGTCGACCTCGGCGCGGATCAGCCCCGCGAGGGCATCGCGCAGCGGCCAGAGCGCACGGTTCAGTACGTTGGTCGAGCGGCGCAGTTCGTGGAGCTGCCGGGCCTGGTGCTTCTGCGGCTCTTCAAGAAGTTCGTCCTCGATGCGGTCGATGGCCTCGCCGATGACCTCGACCGGCGGGAAGTAGCTGTCGACGATCGCGTCCATCAGTGCGTAGGCAAGGTAGTCGGCGTCGCGGGTCCTGATGCGGCTCGACACGGACGATTCGATGCGCTTCCGCACCGGGCCGAACGGATCGCCCTCGCGCTCCTGGAAGGTCACGACGAAGCCCTCGCCGAAGAACACCGATATCTGCTCGTAACGATGCGTCGCGTGGTCGTCGATCATCGAGAGCACGACGTAGGCGTGATGTTCGAAGAAATCGATCTTCGGCCTCTGGCCGGTGTTGATCGTGTCCTCGATCGCGAGGGGGTGGAGATTGAAGATGCGGCCGATGTCGGCGATCAGGTCGATGTTGGCGAGCCCGATGCAGTCGAGCCACACGATGGGCCAGTCATCGCAGTTGGCGTTCACGTCCTCGAGGCTCGCGTTCTGGATGGTCTCGGTGCGGTCGGGCGCGATCAGCGTCAGCGTCAGCGCCGACTGCCGCGCGTTCGGATCGGCGACGAGGGTCCCCGGCGAGGCGCCGATGGGCGACCGCTTGGTCTTCGTCCGAACCCGCTTCGGCGCCGGGGTCCTAGCCATCGCTGCCTCGCTCGACATCCGTTCCCGGGGCAGACTACCGCAGGAGCGGTTCAGCCCGCAAAGACCCGTTTCGGCTTGAACATGCCAGCCTCCACCGCGCCGATGGCGACCAGCCGGCCGCGGGCGGTGGCGCAGACCTCATCGGCCTCGACAGGCGCGTCGCGGCCCCGCACGATGACGGCGTTGCCGAGCCTAATGCGGGCCGCGGCGTCGTCGCCGAGGGCGATCGACGGCATGTTCTCCAACGCCGATCCGGTGTCCAGGAGGAGCGCGTCGAGGCGCGTGACGTCGATTGCCTCGATGTCCTCTCCGCGCGCGGCCTCCATCTGCTCGAGGGTGACCAGGTCCTCCGGCGCGAACGGATCGACAAGTTCGCGCCTGAGTTCGGCGACGTGACCATAGCAGCCGAGATCGCGGCCGAGGTCGCGGGCGAGGCTGCGCACATAGGTGCCCTTGCCGCACTCGACTTCCAGCACCGAGTGGCCGTCGGCGGTCGTTTCGATCAGCTCCAGCCGGTCGATTTCCACTTCGCGAGGGGGGATATCAAGTGTCCCCCCATCCCGCGCCACGTCGTAGGCCCGCTCGCCGCCGATCCTGACGGCGGAGAACTGCGGAGGCTTCTGTAGGATGACGCCGGTGTAGTTCGGCAGCAGCGCGCGGACGGCATCGGGTCCGGGCCGGATATCCGAGCTCTTCGTCGCCGGCCCCTCGCGGTCGTCGGTCGATCGTTCCTCGCCCCAGGCGATCGTGAAGCGGTAGACCTTGGTCCCGTCCATGACATAGGGCACGGTCTTCGTCGCCTCTCCAAGCGCGATCGGCAGCATGCCGGACGCCAGCGGATCGAGCGTGCCGGCGTGCCCGGCTTTCTCGGCCTGGAACAGCCACTTCACCTTCGACACGGCTTCGGTCGAGCCCATGCCCACGGGCTTGTCGAGGATCAGCCAGCCGGAAACCGGTCGGCCCTTCTTGCGGCGGGGGCGGGACATCAATCGCCCCGCTGGTCTTTGTCGTCGTCGAGGTCGCGCGCCACTTCCGGCGACCTCAGCAGGGCGTCGATCCTGGCCATGTTGTCGTAGCTCGTATCGATGCGGAAGCGCACCTCGGGCATGTACTTCATCTGCCGAAGCGCCGGCGAAAGCCGTCCCCGGATGAACCTGGCGTTGCGGTTCAGCGCCTCGATCACGGCCGCATCGTCCTTCGCGCCGAGCGGAGAGACAAAGGCCGTGGCGATCTTCAGATCCGGCGACATGCGGACCTCGTTGACGGAGATGACCGTCGCCTCGACCAAATCGTCGCGCACGTCGCCGCGCTGGAGGATGTCCGACAGCGCGTGGCGGACCTGCTCGCCGACGCGGAGCTGGCGCTGGGATGGACCGGCTGGCAAAAAGTTCTCCGATTATCTGTCGATCTTCTTATCCAGAAGCCGAACGACCGTGTCGATGGCAATCCGCTCCGCGCGGGCTTCGACACTATGGTCTATTACAGAGTTCAACGTCGAGAGAATCGCCTTCAGCTGACCGTTGTGATCGTCGACCGCACGCTGCAATTCCTCCACTCGCTGCCGAAGGCGTTCGTTCTCTTCTTCAAGGCGCGTGACCGATCGCTCAAGACGAAGGATGTTCTTGAGAAACTCCGCGGCCCGTTTCCAACCAAAGGCTGAATCCTCCGCCGGACCCTCGGCTGGCTTGGGCGACGTTTCAGGCATCGCCAAGTCTTGATGTCAGCTTTTCGAGGAGCGACCAGTTTCTTTCGATGTCGCTAAGGATGATCTCATTCCTGCCCGCAGCCTCGACATTCCACGCGCCGACATCACGGACTTGACCTTCCAGTCGATCGGCAACGGCCTCCAGAACGGGAACGGTGTCATCCAACGCGCGCACAATGTGGCTGGCGTTGAGGAACTGTTCTCCACCCACGGCGGCCAGATCGCCGTTCAATTGGGATAGCGCAAAGCAGGCGTGGGAGAATTCGAGCTTCTCCAAGAATTCCCTGCCTGCTTTGCTCTGTGGCGAAGCCACCGCTTTTGGCTGAATCTGAACGCCCATGGCCGTATGACTAGACATGATCGCTACCTGCCGTGTGTTCCGCCTCTATCCAGCCAATCTAAGCATGGGCCTGTTACAGCGTGCGCGTCACCATCTCGACGCGGAAGCACTCGATGACATCGCCTTCGCGCATGTCCTCGTAGTTCTGGAAGGCCATGCCGCATTCCTGGCCGACCGGAACCTCGGACACTTCGTCCTTGAAGCGCTTCAACGTCTTCAGCGTGCCCTCGTGTATGACCACGTTGTCGCGGATGAGGCGCACGCCCGCGCCGCGCTCGACCTTGCCTTCGGTGACACGGCAGCCGGCGATCTTGCCAACCTTGGTGATGTTGAAGATCTCCAGGATCTCGGCATTGCCGATGAACGTCTCGCGGCGCTCGGGCGACAGCATGCCCGACATCGCCGCCTTCACGTCATCCACGAGATTGTAGATGATGTTGTAGTAGCGGATGTCGAGGCCCATCGCCTCGGCTGCCTGCCGGGCCTGCGGATTGGCGCGTACGTTGAAGCCGATGACCGCCGCCCCGGACGTCTCGGCGAGCGTGATGTCGCTCTCCGTGATCGCGCCGGCGCCGGCATGGACGATGCGCGCCCTGACCTCGTCGGTGCCGAGCTTGTCGAGGGCGGTGATGATCGCCTCGATCGAACCCTGCACGTCGCCCTTGATGATCAGCGGGAACTCCTTGAGCCCGCTGGTCTGGAGCTGCGACATCATCTGCTCGAGCGAGCCGCGCTGGCCGGCGTGGCGGGCCACGGCCTTCTCGCGCGCCAGCCGCTGCCGATACTCGGTGATCTCGCGGGCGCGCGCCTCGTTGTTCACCACCGCGAAGCGGTCGCCCGCATGCGGCGTGCCCTGGAGACCCAGCACCTCGACCGGCATCGACGGGCCTGCCTCGTCGATCTGCTCGCCGGTGTCGTTGACCAGCGCGCGCACCCGGCCCCACTCGTTGCCGGCGACGAGGATGTCGCCCGGCATCAGCGAGCCGGTCTGCACCAGCACCGTCGCCACGGGCCCGCGGCCCTTGTCGAGCTTCGCCTCGATGACGACGCCCTCGGCCGTGCGGTCCGGATTCGCCTTCAAGTCCAGCAGTTCGGACTGCAGCAGGATCGCCTCAAGGAGCCTGTCGAGGTTGGTGCCCTTGGTGGCGGACACCTCGACGTCGAGCACCTCGCCGCCCATCGATTCCACGAACACCTCGTGCTGCAGAAGCTGCGTGCGTACCCGCTGCGCATCGGCCGACGGCTTGTCGATCTTGTTGATCGCGACGATGATCGGCACCTTCGCAGCCTTGGCGTGGCTGATGGATTCGATGGTCTGCGGCATCACCGAATCGTCGGCGGCGACCACCAGGATGGCGATGTCGGTCGCCTGGGCGCCGCGCGCGCGCATCGCGGTGAAGGCCGCGTGGCCCGGCGTGTCGATGAACGTGATCTTCTGACCGTTCTTCTCGACCTGGTAGGCGCCGATGTGCTGGGTGATGCCTCCAGCCTCGCCCGACACGACGTTGGCGTTGCGGATGGCGTCGAGCAGCGACGTCTTGCCGTGGTCGACATGGCCCATGATGGTGACGACCGGAGGCCGGGAGACGAGATCCTCGGGCCGGTCGGGGATGTTGAACAGCCCCTCCTCGATGTCCGACTCGGCGACGCGACGCACTGTGTGGCCGAACTCGGACGCCACCAGCTCGGCGGTGTCGGCGTCGATCACGTCGCCGGGCTTCATGATCTGCCCCTGCTTCATGAAGAACTTCACGACGTCGACCGCGCGCTCCGACATGCGCTGCGCCAGCTCCTGGATGGTGATCGTCTCCGGCAGCGTCACCTCGCGCACGATCTTCTCGCGCGGCTCCTGGTGCATGGCGCGCTTGAACTTCTCCTGCCGGCGGCGCATCGCCGCCAACGAGCGGGCGCGCGCGTCGCCGTCTTCCGACGAAAGCGCGCTGTTCAGCGTCAGCTTGCCGCGGCGACGGTCATCTTCGCCCTTGGTGCGCTGAGGCTTGGCGGCCTCGGGTGTCGCGGGTCGACGCAGCGGCGCGCCGGGGAGTCCGCCCGGGCGTCGCGGACGCGGCGCCTCGTCTTCATCCGCGACCGCGTCGGCGGTCTGGGGCGCACGGCGGCGCGCCTCTTCCTCGGCGCGGCGGCGCGACTCGGCCTCGGCCTTGAGACGGGCCTCCTCTTCCGCCTGACGACGTGCGGATTCGTCGCGCTCGCGGCGACGGCGCTCCTCTTCCTCGGAGCGGCGGCGCTGGTCGTCGACGGCGCGCTGCCGATCCTCGACCTCGCGGGCCTGGGAACCCGCGAGGGCGCGGCGGCGAAGCTCGATCTCTCCCTGGGAAAGCTCATTCAGCACGACGCCGCTGGCCGCCGACCTCTCCGGCGCCGCGGGCGCGCGCGGCGCCTCTGCGACAACGGGCTTGGGCGCGGCCGGCGCCGCTGGCTGCGGCTTGGGCTTGAAGAGCGCCTGGCCCGCCGCGATCTCGGGCTTTTCGCCCGGCAGCGAGAACTTGCGCTTCTTGGTCTCGACGACGACCGACTTGACGCGCCCGTGACTGAAATTCTGGCGGACCGTGCCCTGGGAGACGCCGGCCGGCTTGAGGCTCAGCGTCTTCTTCGGGGTCACGCTCAACGTCTTGTCGTCACTCGACTTGGTGTCACTCATTCCGTATCCTCTGCGGCGTTCAGGTCGTCGGCAACGGCCGCAAGCGTTGCCCGGGGCGCCGGGGTGCCGCCCCGGTAGCGGTCGAGCGCAACGATGCGCTTAAGCGCCGCCTTTCCCGCGTCGGACGCGAGAACGGCAGCATGTATCACATTTGTGCCGCCCAATGCCAAACCCATTTCGGCCTCGCCGAAAAGATTGTAGGCGGGTGTTGCAGGCCCGCCTGCGGCCTCGGTGGCGCGGCGCGCCTGGTCGAATTTCCGCACACCGTCGGGCGACGCCTCCCGGGCATGAACCACGCACAGCGCCTGGCCCGAACGGACCGCCGCCTCGACCTTCGCCGCACCCAGAGCGAGCGCGCCGGCCTTGCGTGCGAGGCCGACGGACCCCAGCGCGTGACGCACCAGAAGACGATCCACGACGGCGCCCAGATCGGCGGGTGCGACGACGTCCGCCTTCAGCGCGCGTCCGAACAGCTTCCGCGCGACCGCCTTGTCGACATGATCGCGTCCGGCCGTGACCCAGCAGCCCCGGCCCGGAAGATTGCGCTTCAGATCAGGAACGATCGTCCCGTCTGGCGCCGCGACGAAGCGAATGAGGTCGTCCGGCTCCGCGCGGATGCGCGTGACGATGCAGGTGCGCTCGTTCATCGCGTCGTCCACGAGGATCTCCGACCCGGCCCATCACGTCACGCGCCGGCCGTCTCGGCCGACGGCTCTTCCTCGGCGACCAGGTCGTCCTCGGTGATCCAGCCGGCCTTGAGGCGGGCGAACATGACCATCTGTTCGGCGTCGGCGCGCGAGACGCCGTGGTCGGCGAGCACGCCCGCAAACACCTTGGTCTCGCCGTCCTTGCGCTCCTTCCAACCGACCAGGTCGTCGACGGCGTAGCCGGCGAAGTCCTCGTTCGTCTTCACGCCGTCCTCGCCGAGCGCGACCATCATGGCGGTCGTAACGCCGGGAATCTCGCGCAGCTCGTCCGCCACGCCCAGCGCCTTGCGCTTCTCGTCATTCTCGGCCTCGATGCGATCGAGGTGCTCGCGCGCCCGGTTCTGGATCTCGCGGGCCGTATCCTCGTCGAACCCGTCGATCGCGGCGATCTCGCCTTCCTCGACGAACGCCACCTCCTCGACGGATGTGAAGCCCTCGGACGCCAGCACCTGGCCGACCATCTCGTCGACGTTGAGGGAGTCCATGAACAGCTTGGAACGCTCGATGAACTCCTTCTGACGACGCTCGCTCTCCTCCTGCTCGGTCAGGATGTCGATGTCCCAGCCGGTGAGCTGCGAGGCGAGGCGGACGTTCTGGCCGCGGCGGCCGATGGCGAGCGAGAGCTGGTCGTCGGGGACCACGACCTCGATGCGCTCGGCGTCCTCGTCGAGCACCACCTTGGCGACCTCGGCGGGCTGCAGCGCATTGACGATGAACTCGGCCGCATTGTCGCGCCACGGAATGATGTCGATCTTCTCGCCCTGGAGCTCGCCGACGACCGCCTGCACCCTCGAGCCGCGCATGCCGACGCAGGCGCCGACCGGGTCGATCGATGAATCGCGGGAGATCACAGCGATCTTGGCGCGGCTGCCCGGATCGCGGGCGACCGACTTGATCTCGATGATGCCGTCATAGATCTCCGGCACTTCCATGGTGAACAGCTTCGCCATGAACTGCGGATGCGTGCGCGACAGGAATATCTGCGGGCCGCGCTGCTCGCGGCGAACGTCATAGACATAGGCGCGCACGCGGTCGCCATACTTGAAGTTCTCGCGCGGAATCAGCTCGTCGCGGCGGATGATCGCCTCGCCGCGGCCGAGGTCGACGATGACGTTGCCGTACTCGACGCGCTTGACCGTGCCGTTGACGATCTCGCCGACGCGGTCCTTGTACTCGTCGTACTGGCGGTCGCGCTCGGCCTCGCGCACCTTCTGCACGATCACCTGCTTGGCCGACTGGGCGGCGATGCGGCCATAGTCGATGGGCGGCAGCTGCTCGGCGATGTAGTCGCCGACCTGCGCGTCGGGGTTGCGCGTACGCGCATCGGCGAGCAGGATGTGCTTGTCGAAGTCCTCGACCGCGTCCACCACCTCCATCAGCCGCTGCAGCTTCATCTCGCCGGTCTGCGGATTGATGTCGGCGCGGATGTTGGTCTCCTGCCCGTAGCGCGAGCGCGCCGCCTTCTGGATGGCGTCCGCCATCGCGGCGATGACGATCTGCTTGTCGATCGACTTCTCGCGCGCCACCGCGTCGGCGATCTGCAGGAGCTCGAGCCTGTTCGCACTGACTGCCATCATTGTCTCCCTTGGCGGCGCATCTGCCCGCCCACTCTTCGAAATGGCGAGCGTCAGCCCGCCTGGTCCTGTGCTTCGTCTTCGCCGCCGACGTCCTCGCCGCGGCGCTTCTTGGCTTCCTTGCGGGCGCGGTTGTCCTTGGACAGCGCGTCGCGGATCAGATCGTCGGTCAGCACCAGCCGGGCGTCCGACACGGTCTCGAACGGGACGCGCACTTCCGGCGCGTCGCCGTAGCTCGCCTGGTCGCGGACGAGCGTGAAGCCATCTTCGCCGACATCCGCGATCTTGCCCTTGAAGCGCTTGCGGTCGGCGACCATCACCGACGTCTCCAGCTTCACGAGGTGGCCGGACCACGTCTCGAAATCGGACTTGCGCACCAACGGCCGGTCGATGCCGGGCGAAGAGACCTCGAGATGGTAGGCCTTCTCGATCGGGTCCTCGACGTCGAGCGCCGGCGAGATCGTTCTGCTCGCCTCCTCGCAATCCTCGACGGTCATGGTGCCGTCGAGACGCTCGGCCATGATCTGCAGCGTGAGCCCGTTCTGGCCGAAGAGGCGCGCACGCACGAGCCGCATGCCGATCGCCGAGAGCAGCGGCGCCACGATCGCGGCGACGCGCGCATCGACGCCGCTCTCGCGGATGATGCGGTCGTCCTCGCCAATCATGTCGGTTTCGGCCATTCGGTCTCCGGCGGCCGGGTAACAAAAAAGAGCGGGACCGGGTGGACCCACTCTTCGTCGTGCCGACCAAGAATTTCACGCGGATATAGTCTGTAGCAGCGTTGAATGCAACACCTGGATCGCCAGGGATTCGTATGGGGAGCGCTATGGACGACAATTCGAAGATCGGTGCCCAGGCATGGATATTCGTATCGCATGCAAGCCAGGACCTGCCCGTTGTCCGTCTTGTCAGAAACTATCTGGAGAGCAAGGGAGCGGCACCTCTCCTGTTCCACCTGCGCTCACTGATGGAGCCCCAGGCGTTCTGGCCGGTGATCGAAGCCGAACTCAAGGCTCGCAACTTCTTCCTCTACTGCGACAGCCCGGCTGCGGCGGCATCGGACTGGGTGCGGAAGGAACGCGCCGCGGTCGAGAAGCTGGCCGCCGAGCGCGCGATCCGGATCGGCATGGTACGGGTCACGCAGGACAGCGCGATCGGAGAACTCGACACGGCGCAGCGGGATGCCCTGGACGCATTCCTGCGCAAGCAGCGGGTGTTCGTGTCTTCATCCAGTCATGACCGCGAACGCAGCGATCCATTCATCACTGCGCTGACCGGGACCGGCTTCGCTGTCTTCGAAGCGGCCGCCACGGCATTTGGCGACCTGAACGACTTCGACGCGGAAATTGCAGAAGCCGCTGCGAATGGATGGATCGTCTGCTTCTGGAGCCAGAATTCCTCTAAGAGCCCGTTTGTGATCGACGAGATATCGCGAGCGATCGAGCTCAACGGCGACGTCGCGGTCGTCCGGCTGGACGGCACACCCGTGGATCCCAGCCTCGCCGAAGCGGTCATGTATGACGCAAGCGATGGAGACGTGAACCACCCCGCCCGGTTCACGGCGACGCTTCTGACCGCGCGCTGACGGTTGCCGCCTGACCGCCCCGGAGAAATGCGCGCCGCGCATGGCTGAAATGCGCGGCGGCCCCTGCCTCGTTTGTGTGCAGTGCACTATATCCGCGTCGTTGCACCAAAGAGAGAGTGTGTCATGTCAACCAGGACGAAACCGTCGTTCCTGGGCGAAGTTCTCTCGGTCATGGGCGACGCGATCGCCGCGGCGGCGGCGGTTCGGCAAGGCCGGACCCCCCGCTCGGAAAATCTCGTCAGGCTCGGGATCGACCCGGACCAGTTCCGCGAAATTCGCCGCTTCTAGGCGCCCGGCGCCGACAAGTCCCTGACTTTTCGGCATTGCCCGGCGGCAGGAGGCAAGGAAACGAAAGAAGACCCGGCGCCGTCATGGCCGCCGGGTTTTTCGTGTATTGCCGTCGGGATCGGCGACCTCCGAGATCGCCAATCTTGCCGCATTCAGTTCAGCGGCATGCTCAGCCCCAACCGGCCGACATAGGCCTGTATGTCGCCGGCGAGGCCCGAAACGCCAAGCGTCAGGTCGATGCTCCCGCCGTTTGAAAGGGTAGCGCCGAGGCCGCCTGCGACGTCGACGGTCAGGCTTCTCGATTCCAGCGTGAAGCCGGGTCCGACGATCAGCGTCTGCGCATCCTTGACATAGACGTTGGTGCGCACGCTCAGCCGCGGGGTCACGGAGGTGACGACAGGGCCATCCAGCGCGATCGGATAGGAGAAGTCGACCGCACCCGACAGCGCGAGGGTCGAATCGGCGATGCCCGGCATGGCCAGGCCGTTGGAGTCCACATAGCCGCCGAGCGACAGCTGCTTCCAGGTCGCCAGAGCCA
Source organism: Rhizobiaceae bacterium (assembly GCA_050184585.1). Classification (GTDB taxonomy): domain Bacteria; phylum Pseudomonadota; class Alphaproteobacteria; order Rhizobiales; family Rhizobiaceae; genus JBFXAF01. Next base: position 15,509 of record JBFXAF010000020.1, read on the forward strand.
TGGGGGTGACGACCAGTCCGCCGACATGGAAGGGTATCGCCGCGGAACCGTCCACGGTCCAGTAGGACGAGCGGAACGACCCCGTGGCGCCGTTGAGCGCGATGTCGTGGGATCCCCATGAATGCGATGTCGACGCGCCCAGGCGAATTCCGTTCGCCATCCGCGCCATCGCATAGGCGCCGAGTCCGCCGGCGACCGAATCCACCTCGCCGTTCCACGCCCCGGTCTTCACCTCGCCCACGGCCAGATGACCGACGACGCCGACGTCGAGCGACGGCGTGACGGCGACGGTGACGCCGAACTGACCCGCGCCGACGGCGCCCGAACGGCCGAAGCGGCCTTCAAGGATGGTGCCCTGGAGACGACCCCAGATATTGACCGGCAGCCCGCCGAGCGTCGCGTGGTGCTCGGCGGAGAAGTTGGGAGAACCCGAGGCCGACGCTCCGGCCGGCATGACGGTCCACGGCCGCGGCTGCACAGGGTCTTCCCCGGCATAACGAAGGAGGCCGCCGGTTCTCTCCACGGTGCGTACCAGCAGTCTGCGAAGACCGGCGCATATGCCGCGTTTCTCCTCGATGGAACGTCCCAAGCCGTCGATCTGGCCGATGAGCACCGTTCGCTCGTCATCGCGAAGTGTCGCGATCGTCAGCCGCGAACGCGCCTCATCCCTGCGCATCTGCAGGCCGCGGAGATCGATCTCGCAGGTTTGGAGGTCGAGCAGGGTCTCCTGGTCGCGGCGGCCTTCGGCGCCGGGAATCTCCGGCTCGAAAGGCAGACGGGTCTCGGGCAGAGCTTCCGGGTTCAGACCGGGAATGCCATTGAAGAACGGCGTGGTGCTCGCGTAATGCTGATGTGTCAGGAAGACGCGGTCCGTGGGAACCGGCGCCGGCTGCCCGCCGCCCTGCTGCGGCGGCGGATTGCAGTTGCCCGTCACCGTGAGCCGCGCCTCGTGCAGGAAGACGTTGATATTGAAGTCGACCGGGTTTGGACCACCCGGGTGCGAGAGCAGGAAATCGTTGTTCGGCGGGGCGAGTTGCGGGTTCGCGTCGACTTCGAGGAGCCAGTCGGAGGCGCCTCCGCCAACAGGCTGGATGTTGAAGTTCAAGCTTTCGTTGGGGCCGAGCGTCGCCGTGTCCGTCTGCTGCGTGGAGGTCACGACATCGCCGTCATTGTCCGTCACGACCCGCCCTTGCCATTGGATGCAGGTCGCGGCAGCGGCATGGTCTGCCGCGATCAGTATCGCGGCAACGCCGGCACATCCCGCCAAGGAGAAAACGCGTGCGCGTCCCAGCGCGCGCCGGATCATCTGACGCATGTCATCCACCCCAAGCTACGCTCAGGCCCATCTGCCCCGAGCGACCCCTTCTGTTCTTCCGCAAGGTGAGACTAGATCGAACGGATGGGCGGCTTCTTGGGCTGGGACGCACCAAAAAGGTGGCTGGCGCGAATCCTAGCGCGCGCCGCTTCGTCGCATGTCGGTCGGCGTAATGCCGAACCGCCGTCGGAACGTCTGGTTGAAATGCGACAGGTCGCCGAAGCCGGACGCATAGGCGATGCGGCTGACCGACATGCCGTTGCAGGAGGGATCGAGAAGCAGCCGCCTTGCGTTGGCAAGGCGTTCGGCGAGAAGAAGATCGCGGAACGTCGTTCCGTCGCTTTTCAGCAACGCCTGCACATAGCGCGGCGAGATCGCATGACGACGAGCAAGTCGGTCGATCGAGAGGCCGGCATCCCGCAAGCCAGCCGCGATGTCCGCCTTGAGGGCTTGCAGCCTCGCCTGCCTGACGCCGCGGTGGTGAGCGAGCCCGGCAGCATCCCCGGCGGCGCCCAGGAGCAGCGACACGAGATCACATACATGGGTCGCGGCCAGACGCTCGAGCTCCGGCTCCAGCTGCTCGGGACCGCGGACGAGCGACTGCACATAATCGGTGAGCAGCGCAAGGGTCGGCGTCGCGGCAACGACGCCGCCGAGGGCGACATCCAGATTCGCGAGTCCGGGCGAAAGGGCGCTCCGCGGAATCGCAAGCGACAGGCGGCGCATGTTGCCGTTGCGGATTTCCGACGGCTTCTCGTTGAAAAGCACGTAGGCGCCGCCAGGTCGTCCCTCGATGTCGGGTCTCCCTCGTTGACGGTAGAGCGCCCCGCCTTCGAGGGGAATCGAGAGGACCAGGTCGTCATTGCCATCGGCGACGTGAACCGCGGCCCTCACCATCGAGATCGGCGAGAACGTCGACGCCGCGACGACGACACCGCCAGGCAGTCGTCGCAACTGCGCCGCGACGTGCATCGGCCCGTCGCCGAGGTTGAGCAGTTCAAGACCGAGCACGGAATTGAGAACGTCCGAGTACTGCGACGTGCGCTGGTCTGCCGGCATTCCGTCCGAGGAAATCCTGACCAGGCTCATCGGCCCGCGATCGTTGCTCCACTGATGAAGGAGCACTATGCCACGAATGGCAAACTAAGAAACCCCGGCTGGAACTGAGCCGGCGAAGATCGTCCGTCGACGCCACCCGGCCGGGCGGTCAGCGCCTGGCGAAAGCCAGATAGGCGGGGGTGCGGCCTTCCCGGATCGCCTTGGCCTCATATCGCGTGCCGGGCCATCCTTCGTAGGGCGTTCGCCAGTCGTCGGCCCGCCGCGCGGTCCATTCAAGGGACCGATGCGCGGTCACGGCCAGCAGCGTCCAGTTCACGTAGTGGTCGATGTCGGATGCGAAGCGGAACACCCCGCCCGACTTGAGCACCCGGGCGAAGCGGTCGAGATTCGCCGTGCTCACGAAGCGGCGCTTCCAGTGGCGTTTCTTGGGCCATGGGTCGGGGTAGAACAGGTCGACGCCGTCGAGCGTGGCGTCCGGCAGCCAGTCCAGCACATGCGTGGCGTCCTCGTCGTAGAGGCGGACATTGCCGCGCGGGCGACGCTCGAGCACGGCGACCGTCTTGGCCATGCCGTTGACGAAGGGCTCGACGCCGATGAACCCCGTTTCCGGGAACCGGTCGACCTCGTGCAGCAGGTGCTCGCCGCCGCCAAATCCGATTTCCAGCCGCACCGCGCTGACCGGCGCTTCGAACAGCGAGGCGAGAGGGGTCGGGGCGGGCTCCGAAAGGTCGATCCGGTATCGCGGCAGGATTTCTCCCAGCGCCGCTGCCGGGGTGGCCCTCAGCGTCTTGCCATGCCGACGGCCGAAGAAGGCGCCGGGTGGACGGTCGGTTTGATCCGCGTTCATCGCGAGGTCTCCTCGCGCTGTTTGCTGGACCGGATGGCCCGGCCCCTGCTGGTCAGGCGACCGCGTCCTTGAGCGTCTTCACGAGGTCGGTCCTCTCCCAGGAGAAGGAGCCGTCGCGGCCGGGTTTGCGGCCGAAATGGCCATAGGACGAGGTCTTCGCGTAGATCGGCTTGTTCAGGTCCAGGTGCTTGCGGATACCCGAGGGTGACAGGTCCATGACCTTGCGGATCGCAGCCTCGATCTGATCCTCGGTCACGCCCTTTCCGGTGCCGTGCAGGTCCACATAGACCGACAGGGGCTGCGCGACGCCGATCGCATAGGAGAGCTGGATCGTGCAGCGGTCGGCGAGCTTGGCCGCGACCACGTTCTTGGCGAGGTAGCGGGCGGCATAGGCGGCCGAGCGGTCGACCTTCGTGGTATCCTTGCCCGAGAAGGCGCCGCCGCCATGCGGGGCGGCCCCGCCATAGGTGTCGACGATGATCTTGCGTCCGGTGAGCCCGGCGTCGCCGTCCGGACCGCCGATCTCGAACTTGCCGGTGGGATTGATGTACCAGTTGCAGTCATCGGCGATCTTCAGGTCGCCGAGCGCTTCGCGGATATAGGGCTCGACGACCTTGCGGACCTTGGCCGAGTCCCAGCTGCCGTCCAGATGCTGGGTGGACAGCACGATCGACGTGGCCTCGGCGGCCTTGCCGTCGACGTACTTAACGGTCACCTGGCTCTTGGCGTCGGGGCCGAGCTTACCGACGTCGCCCTTGCCCTCGTGACGGGCGGCGGCGAGCAGTTCGAGGATCTTGTGACTGTAGTAGATCGGCGCGGGCATCAGATCCGGCGTCTCGCGGCAGGCGTAGCCGAACATGATGCCCTGGTCGCCCGCGCCTTCCTCGCCCTGCCGGTCGGCGGCGCTGTCGACACCCTGCGCGATATCCGCCGACTGGCCGTGCAGCAGCACGTCGATCCTGGCCTTCTTCCAGTGGAAACCCTGCTGCTCGTAGCCGATCGCCTTGATCGCCTTGCGGGCGACGGACTTGAACTTGGTCGGATTGATGATGGGGAAGTCGCCCGCGTCGGTCAGGATCGCGCCATTCTTGTCCTTCTTCAGCAGCGACGGCGGCACCCGCACCTCGCCGGCGATCACCACCCGGTTGGTGGTGGCGAGGGTCTCGCAGGCGACGCGCACGTCCCAGGGGTCCATGCCCGACTTCCTGGCCTCCTTGTAGACCAGGTCGACGATCTCGTCGGATATGCGGTCGCAGACCTTGTCGGGGTGACCTTCGGAAACGGATTCGCTGGTGAACAGGTAATTGAGCCGCGCCACGGGATGACCCCTCTCGAAGAAAGGGCCGGCGCACCCGCCGGCCAGACGCGTGCCTCTAGCGAATCCGCTCGCAGACCGTCAAGAGATGCATCGGCGGCGCCGGGGCGATCGCGCGGCGGGAGCGCCTTCGCGGCGGCTCAGTGGTCGGCTTCCTCGGAGAGCGTCTTGATGAGATCGATCACCCGCCTTCGCACGGCCGGGTTGGCGATGCGGGTGAACGCCCGGTTGAGCTGGATGCCCTCGGCGCTGTTCAGGAAGTCCACGACATAGGTGGCAGACGCATCCTCCGCCATGCCGCCGGGCCGCGTCCCGACGCCGCCGGGCGCGTCCTCGAAGAAAAAGGAGACCGGCACCTCGAGGATCGACGAAATCGCCTGCAGGCGGCTTGCTCCGATCCGGTTCGTTCCCTTCTCGTATTTCTGTATCTGCTGGAAAGTGATCCCGAGCTTGTCTCCGAGTCTCTCCTGGCTCATTCCCATCATATTCCGCCGCAGCCTGATCCGACTCCCGACATGGACATCGATCGGATTGGGCTTCTTCTTGTTGTCGCTCATCTGATCCTCGCCGAAAGCCGGCAACCCCCTCATCTACCATAACTAGATATGAACGGAATTTATTGCTTTTCGTTGTCTGGCCCGGAACCCGCCGAACGACGTTCGCGCCAGCAAATCACTTTACACTACCAATCGCTAATATACACGGTCAATTCGGCCTGCCGAGACGCAGGGCGGCAAATGCCAGGGACGCCAGCAGGACCGTGATCGCCAGCCCGGCGAGCCGCGGATCGTAGGGCAGCGCCACACGGTCGTCGCGGACGGCGACGGTCGCGTCCAGCACGCCGCGCGCGCCCAGCGCGAGCGCATCGACGATGCGGCCACGGCCATCGATGACGCCCGATATGCCGGTGTTCGCGGAGCGAACCACCGGCCGGCCCGTCTCGACCGCACGGATCTGCGCCTGGCGGAAATGCTGGTAGGGGCCGGGCGTCTCGCCGAACCAGGCGTCGTTGGTCACCGCCAGAATGATGTCGGCCCCCTTGATGTCGCGCCAGACCACATCGGGAAAAATTATCTCGTAGCAGACGAAGGGCGTCAGCGTGACCCCGTTGGCGGCGCTCATCGCATGACGGGTCGCTCCGGCCGCGAACTCGCTCGGTCCGGCGACGATCTGGCTGACGCCGAGCGCCTCGAACACCGACGCGAACGGCAGATACTCGCCGCCGGGAACCAGGTGCACCTTGTCCACCGCGTCGACAACCGTGCCCCGGTCGTCGATCGCCACGACGGAGTTGTAGAAACGCGCGCCGTCGCGCGCGGCGGGATCTGGTTCCCCGCGGACCGCGCCGGCGAACAGCGTCTGGCCTTCCGACAGGAGTTCGCCCAACGCCACCAGAGCCTGCGAACTCTCGGTGACGAGGAAGGGCATGGCCGTCTCCGGCCAGATGATCGCGTCGGGACGCGGCTGGCCGTCGACCGAGCGGCCGCGCGATAGTTCGAGGAGGGAGATGAAGATGCGGTCGCGCACCGCCGCGTCCCACTTCTCGGCCTGGTCGATCGCCGGCTGGACGATGCGCACGACCAGCGAGCCGGTCTGGGCGGGAAGCGGAGCGTTGAGCCGCCACGCCCCCCAGCCGAGATGGGCCGCCGTCACCAGAACCGCGAGGACCAGTCCCGTCCTGCGCGACCTGGCGTCCCCGAGCAGGGCGGGCGCGGCGAAGACGAACACGGCGAGCGCGTTGACGCCGACGACGCCGATCAGCGCGACCGACTGCATGGCCAGCGGCGTCGGCATGGCGGCGTAGCCGACCGGATTCCACGGAAAGCCGGTGAACAGGAAGGACCGCAGCCATTCGGTCAGCGCGAATGCGGCCGCGAGCGCCGCGATGCGCCCGGCGCCGTCGTACCAGAGAAACCGCGCGAGAGCGGTCGCCAGGCCGAAGAAAGCCGCGAGAATCGCCGGCAGCACGACCACCGCGATCGGCATCGCCCAGGCATACGCGTCGGCCTCGACGAGCATCGCGGAGCCCACCCACCAGAGGCCGGCGACGAAATAGCCGAAGCCGAACCACCAGCCCGTCGCGAAGGCGGGGCGGAGCCGGCCGAAAAGGCCCCGCTGCGCTTCGCCCGCGGCGCCGTCGAGCAGCCAGACGAGGATCGGGAATGAAACGAAGGCGGCTGCGAAGAAGTCGAACGGCGCTTGCGCCAGCACCGCGGTCGCGCCGGCCAGCATCGCCGCCAGGACGCGCCGCCAGCCCCAAAGCAAGATGAACCGCCCCGCCAGACGCTCCATGCGCGGCCATGTCTCCGAATCAGGTCGTCAGGGTGTAACAGGCGCGCGTGCGCCGGCCAAACGCTCGCGAGAAACCTACGCGGCGTCCTCGGCAGGTTCGGCCCGGGCCCGCCTGCGGCGCTCGCCCTTTGGATCGTGGACGATGCGCACGCGCTTGACGCGCCGCGGGTCGGCGTCGAGCACCTGGAACTCGAAGCCGGGGATCGGCTGGAGCACCTCGCCACGCGCGGGAACCCGACCCAGCGTGTTGAAGATCATCCCGCCGATCGTGTCGACCGTCTCGCCGTGCTCGCCCGGCGCGAAACCCTCGCCGATCAGCTCGGCGACCTCGTCGATCTCGGCCTTGCCGTCGACGATGTAGACGCCGTCGCCAGCCTTGGTGATCAGCGGCTCGTCCTCGTCGTGCTCGTCCTCGATGTCGCCGACGATCATCTCGACGATGTCCTCCAGGGACACGAGGCCGTCGGTGCCGCCATACTCGTCGATGACCAGCGCCATCTGGATGCGCGCGGCCTGCATGCGGGCCATCAGGTCCGATGCCAGCATCGACGGCGGCACGAAGAGCACGGTGCGGATCAGCTGCAACTCGCCGATGGTGCGCGACAGGTCCACATTGGACAGGTTGAGCGTGGCGGCCGCGGCCTGGTCGGCCTTCCTGGCGCCGCGGGGCTTCTTCTGCTTGGCCGCGCGCGTGATGTGGGCCACGGCGTCGCGGATATGGACCATGCCGCGAGGATCGTCGAGGTTTTCGGCATAGACCGGCATGCGCGAGTGGCCGGACTGTTCGAAAACGGTCAGGAGATCGCCGAGCGTCGTGCCGATCTCGATCGCCTCTATGTCGGCGCGCGGAACCATCACGTCCTCCACGCGGACCTCGCGCAGGCGGAGGATGTTGTTGAGCATCGCCCGCTCTCCGGGCGAAAAGGACTCCTGATCCTCCGCGCTGACGGCCAGCGCGTCGGTAAGGTCGTCGCGGATGCTGGAACCGTTGCGGGGCCGGAAGAGCGCGGCGAGCCTTTCGAGCAGCGTCGGCCCAGCGGCCTGCTGCCCGATGATACTCGGACCGTCGTCGCTGTTCGCCGCCAGCTTGGCCTCGCTCGCCGTCGCGGCGTCGGGGCTTTTCTTGAGAGGTTCGTTCATCGGTCTCGGCTTGGTGCCTGGTTCTCGTCTACCGCGTAGGGATCGGGGATGGCAAGCCTCGCCAGCGCCCGGCGCTCGATCGCCTCCATCGTCTCCGCCCCCGCTTCGTCCTCGTGATCGTGCCCCAGCAGGTGCAGCAGACCATGGACGATCAGGTGGGATAGATGGTGGTCGAGGGCCTTGCCTTCCAGTTCCGACTCTCGAACCACCGTCTCGCGGGCGATCACGATGTCGCCCAGCAAGGGCGGCAGCGGAGCGCCGGGCCGCACCCGCGCCGCCGGAAAGGAGAGCACGTTCGTCGCCGTGTCCTTGCCGCGCCAGGCGGCGTTCAGCGCCTTGACGTGCATGTCGTCGGTCAGCACCAGGCTGAGCTCGGCGGCGCCGGCATGTCCCGTCTCGGCGAAGGCGGCGGCCACCGCGCCGCGCGCCAGCGCCTCGATTGCCGCCGCGTCGCCCCAGTCGCCGGCCTCGACCATGATGTCGAGATCGAGTGCGACCGCGTCCCGGGGGCTTCTGTTCCTGGAGGATGGAGGGGGCATGGCGGCTGCGGTCTCCCGGCGCGCGGCCGGGCGTGACCTCGTCTTCCTTCAGGCGCCCATGCCGCGCGCCACCTTGGCGTCGCGGTCGTAGGCGGAAACGATCTCGGCCACCAGCGGATGGCGCACGACATCCTTCTCGTTGAAGCGCACCGTCACGATGCCCGGCACGTCGTCGAGGATGCGCAGGGCCTCGACCAGCCCCGACTTGGTGTTCGCCGGCAGGTCGATCTGCGTGGGGTCTCCGGTGACGATCATGCGCGAGTTCTCGCCGAGGCGCGTCAGGAACATCTTCATCTGCATGGGCGTCGTGTTCTGCGCCTCGTCGAGGATGACGGCCGAATGCGCCAGGGTGCGGCCGCGCATGAAGGCGAGCGGCGCGATCTCGATCACCTCCGCGGCGATCGCGCGCTCCACCTTGTCCGGCGCCATCATGTCGTAGAGCGCGTCGTAGAGCGGCCTCAGATAGGGATCGACCTTCTCCTTCATGTCGCCGGGCAGGAAGCCCAGCCTTTCGCCGGCCTCGACCGCGGGGCGCGACAGCACGATGCGCTCGACCATGCCGCGTTCGAGCAGCATCGCCGCGTGGGCGACGGCCAGGTAGGTCTTGCCGGTCCCGGCCGGTCCGACGCCGAACACCATCTCGGAGCGCTCCAGCGCGCGCATGTAGGCGTCCTGGTTGAGCGAGCGGGCGTAGATGGTGCGCTTGCGGGTGGTGATCTGGGCTGCCGCGACCTTGCCCTTGCGCTCCAGCGTCGGCAGGGTGAGCTGGTCGTCGGCCGCGATCGCCATGCGCACCGCGCCGTCGACGTCGGACTGGGCGACGTCGGCCCCCTTCTGGAGGATGCCGTAGAGATGGTCGAGCGCCCGGCGCGCCTGCTCGGCCGCCGGGGCGCTGCCCTTGATCGTCAACTGGTTGCCGCGCGACCGGATGTCGACGCCGAGCTTCTGCTCGAGGCGAGCGAGATTTTCGTCGAACTGACCGTAAAGGGCGCTCGCCAGCCTGTTGTTGTCGAAGGTGAGGACGATGTGCGCCATGTCGGACGCGCCGGCCGGCGCAGCCTTCGTCTCAGTCGTGGCGTTCAACCGTCACTCCTCACGCTAGAGCCTCCGCGAACAGGCTGCTCGTGGCAGCCGTGATTCGGACACGGACAATGTCGCCGATTTCGCCGACCGATTCATCAACAATCACCGGTTGGAGCCATGGCGACCGGCCGACCTTCTGGCCCGGCTTGCGACCGGGCTTTTCGATGAGCAGGTCGATCTCCCTGCCGAGCAGCGAACGCATGAAGGCTGCCTGCTGTTCCGCGAGCAGCGCCTGAAGGCGGGACAGGCGCTCGTCCTTCACCGCTTCGTCCACCTGGCCGCCGAGTTCGGCGCCGGGCGTCCCCGGTCGCGGCGAGTATTTGAACGAATAGGCCTGCGCGTAGCCGACCGCGCGCACGACCCGCAGGGTCGCCTCGAAATCCTCCTCCGTCTCGCCGGGGAACCCGACGATGAAGTCGCCCGAAATCGCGATGTCGGCCCGCGCCGCGCGGATGCGTTCGATCAGCCGCAGATAGTCGGCGGCCGTGTGACGCCGGTTCATGGCCTTGAGGATGCGGTCGGAACCCGCCTGGACCGGCAGATGCAGGTAGGGCATGAGCGACGGCAGGTCGCGATGCGCCGCGATCAGCGCGTCGTCCATGTCGCGCGGATGGCTGGTCGTGTAGCGGAGCCGCTCGATGCCGGGGACTTCCGCCAGCCGTCCGAGCAGCCGCGCGAGCCCCCACGACGCGCCGTCCGGGCCTGCCGCGCTCCAGGCGTTGACGTTCTGGCCGAGCAGCGTCACCTCGCGCACGCCGGCCGCGGCCAGCCGCTCGGCCTCGGCGACGATCTGCGCCACCGGCCGCGAGACCTCCGAACCGCGCGTGTAGGGCACCACGCAGAAGGTGCAGAACTTGTCGCAGCCCTCCTGCACGGTGAGGAACGCCGTCACGCCCCGCGCGGCGACCGCCTTCCTGGCCGGCGCGGGCAGATGCTCGAACTTGTCCTCGACGGCGTAGTCGGTCTCGACCACGCGCTCGCCGCTCTTCGCCCGACGCACCGCGTCCGGAAGGCGATGATAGGTCTGCGGTCCTATGACCAGATCCACCAGCGGCGCGCGGCGGATGATCTCGGCGCCCTCGGCCTGCGCCACGCAGCCGGCGATGCCGATGATCGTCTCGCGTCCCGCCTTCGCCCGCGCCTGCTTCACCTTCCGGATGCGGCCGAGCTCCGAATAGACCTTTTCCGCCGCTTTCTCGCGGATGTGGCAGGTGTTGAGGAGCACCAGGTCGGCGTCCTCGATCGCTTCCGTCGGCTGGTATCCATCGACGGCGAGCGCATCCGACATGCGCTGCGAATCGTAGACGTTCATCTGGCAGCCATAGGTCTTGACGAAGACCTTCTTCGGCGCGCCGCCGGAAGCGGCCGGCACGGCGGCGCGGTCCTCGGAGGGATGTTCGATAAGCTCCATTGCCGGGCTTCTAGCGCCAAAATCCGGAAATGGACAGGGAGGTCCTATCTGCCGCCCCGTATCTACCTAGGTGCGTAAAGGTTGCTGTGGAGAGGCTGCGTTTTCCCTGCTCACAGGTGAAGAATCCGGATAAATGAGAACATAACGGGATCACGTCCCCGGACCGTGAGATGTTTGGTGTCCCGGTGGGCAGCTAGATTCTGTTAGCATCGCTTCTCCAAAGCTGAACTGCCAAGAAAGGTAGGAATCGGGATGGCTCTTCCTGCACAACCAGTTCAGCGGCCGCCTCTGCCCCCGCAGGAATTGAGTCTACGCGCTTACGTTGAAGATCAATGGAACAGAATTCTTATCATGTGGCGCCGGGGATGGGCTGCTAGCCGCGCACTGGCTTCACTTCAACAATCTATAGACGCCCAACGCCTGGAGGTATTTGACCCAAAATTCAATGACGCAAGATACGACTGGCAGCAGGATTGGCACCAAGCAAACAACGTTCACCAGTATAATTTAGATTATGTAAGCAATCGAGCTCAACACATAGACGAACTTAAGAAACTGTGGTTTGACTGGTCAGAAAAGAATTATGGCTTCCTTGCGAATGTTAGCCTCGAGGCACTTCGGTCCATGGTCCTAGTCAATGGCGCTGCTATAATCGCTGCGCTGACTGTCTTGTCTGGACAAATAACGGAACCATCACAGTCTGCCCTAATTGTTTCCAAGTTGACTGTGTTCACTTCGGTTCTAAGTCTTATTTTGATGGCTATAGGGCATTCCGTCTTATTCATTAAGATGGATTCTGCAACCTCTTATATAAGAGGGCGAATAACTGGACCAATGAGGCATTCCAAACTATTTGCCGTTAATAGGTTCCTCCGACGGTATTTGGAGAAGCCGTTGCAAATAGCAAATGGCCTAATATTTGGATCGATAGCGGTGTTTGGACTGAGTGCCTTTATTTCTGCTGTAATTCTGCTGGTGTCTTAGTCGCCACGCAGGTCGCCGACCAAAAGCTCCCGTACCCTTCTCTCCATCAACCGCGCCACCGCTTTCCGGTCGCTGCCCTCGCGATACTCGACCGGTTCGCCGAAACGCACCGTCACGTCGAGCCCGCCCTCGCGAAGGATGCCCTTGAGATGCGGGATGAGGTCGGTGTCGCCGATCCACGACACTCTCGAGCGGTCGCGGCGGTCGAGCGCTATGCCGTGCAGGCGCTTGTAGGTGATTGCCACGGGCTGCACCACGACGCGTTCGGCGCCGCCGGCCGCGATGGCGTTGCGCGCGGCGCCGAACAGCGTCGTCTTGAACGGCAGCAGGAAGTTGCCGTCGCCCGTCGTGCCCTCGGCGAACAGCACCATCGGCTCCCTCGCCGCGAGGCGGTCGGCCAGCTCCCTGGCCTGGTGGGCCGAAGCCCGCCGGCGCTCGCGCTCGACGAAGACCGAGCGCTGCAGCGTGGCGAACATGCCGATGATCGGCCAGCTGGCCATGTCGGACTTGGCGACGAACGACATCTCCGCCACCGAGCCCATGATCGTGATGTCGGACCAGGAGAGATGGTTCGACACGATGAGCAGAGGCCTCTCGGCCGCCATCGCGCCCTCGACGGTGATGCGGAAGCCCAGCGCCCGCGTCGCCACCTTGTGGAACAACCTTGGCAGGCGGCCGGGCCTGATCCAGCCCGTCCAGAGCCCGAAATACTGCAGCGGGACGAGAACGATCGTCGTCACCGTGACGGCGCCGAGCCACACCCACATCCGGACGGACGCGAACACTGCCGGTCTTTCCTCCCGACCCCGCCGATTGGCTAGCGGAGGTCGCGGCGCATGACAAGCGCGCCGGTGCGCGGCTTGTCCGCGTGCTCGTAGTAGCGCGGGCGTAGCCCGACCCGGTCGAAGCCGAGCCGCCTGTAGAGACCCAGCGCCGGCGCATTGGTCTCGTCGACCTCGAGGAACAGCGCCTCGGCGCGGCGGCGATGCAGCTCGCGCAGGACCGCATCCATGAGCTTCCAGCCGAGCCCGCGGCGGCGGTGCTGCTTGCCGACCGCCACGGTCAGGATCTCGCCTTCGCCGGCGGCGTAGCGGGCGAGCACGAAGCCGACGGGACCGGCCTTCATGCGCCCGGTCTCGTAGGCGGCGAAGCCGAAGACGGTGTTCTGCTTCAGCAGGTCGGCGAACTCGTCGGCCGTCCAGGGCCGGCCGAAATCCTCCGCGTGGATGCGGGCCATCGCGGCAGCGTCGCGCTCGCCCAGGATGACGATGGCATGGTCCTGCGCCGCGAAGGGAAGCCGCATCATCCCGGCCTCCTCGGCAGGACGTGGCTCGCCTGCGGCTTGGCGTCCGGAGGCCTGAGATAAAGCGGCACGGGCTTGTCGGCCGTCGCCGGCTTCGCGGCGGCAAGGCGCGCATAGGTCGCGACGTCGGCGGTGGCGATCGCGGGACCGAGGCGGCGCCGGATGCCCGTCCTTTCGGCGACGCTCGCAGCCGCGGTGCCGGAGAGCACCGGATCCCCCTCTCGGGCGAGTTCGACGGTTTCGTCGAGCGACAGCATCACAGGACCGTAACGCAACATGGCAAACGCATCGTAAACGCCAACGTAGGCATTGCCGCGCCCGGCGTCGATGGCGACCAAGGTATCACTGCCCGGATGAAGCGCCAGCGTCTCCGCGGCGACGGCCTCCAGCGTCGTCACGCCGATCGCTGGGATCTTCAATGCCAGCGCCAGTCCTCGTGCGGTCGAGACGCCGACGCGCACGCCCGTGAAGGAGCCCGGCCCGACCGATAGGGCGACGGCGCCGAGGTCCTTGTAGCCGACGCCGGCGGCATCCAGCGCTTCCTGGATGACCGCCATCAGCCGTTCGGCATGGCCGGTCGTCATCGCCTCGACGGCGCGGCCGCGCTCGGTATGCGCCTCCGTGTCCCATACGCAGGCGGCGCAGAGGTTGGCGGCGGTGTCGATGGCGAGGAGAAGGGGCGCGCGAAGGAACTCCAACATCTCGGTACTCTACGAACCCCCGTCCCCTTCGGGAACTATTTCGGCCCCTTCGCCTCCAGCCGCCGCGCATGGAGGATCGGTTCGGTATAGCCGCTGGGCTGCGCACGGCCCTTGAAGACGAGATCGAGCGCCGCCGAAAACGCGATCGAATTGTCGAAGTCCGGAGCCATCGGCCGGTAGAGCGGGTCGTCCTCGTTCTGGCGGTCCACGACAGAGGCCATGCGCTTCATGGTCTCCAGCACCTGGTCGCGCGTGCAGATCCCGTGATGCAGCCAGTTGGCGATGTGCTGCGAGGAGATGCGCAGCGTCGCCCGGTCCTCCATCAGCCCCACGTCGTTGATGTCGGGCACCTTGGAGCAGCCGACGCCCTGGTCGATCCAGCGCACGACGTAGCCGAGGATGCCCTGCGCGTTGTTGTCCAGCTCGCGCTGGATTTCCTCCGGCGTCCAGTTTGGTCGCACGACCACCGGCACCGACAGGATGTCGTCGAGCTTCGCCTTCGGGCGGTTGCGGATGCTCTCCTGGACGGCGTGCACGTCGACCCTGTGATAATGCGTGGCGTGCAGCGTCGCCGCCGTCGGCGAGGGCACCCAGGCCGTGTTCGCGCCGGCCTTCGGGTGGCCGATCTTCTGCTCCAGCATTGCCGCCATCAGGTCCGGCATGGCCCACATGCCCTTGCCGATCTGGGCGCGGCCGGACAGGCCGCAGGCGAGCCCCGTGTCGACGTTCCAGGCCTCATAGGCGGAAATCCACGCCGCCTGCTTCATGTCGCCCTTGCGGATCATCGGGCCGGCTTCCATCGAGGTGTGCATCTCGTCGCCCGTGCGATCGAGAAAGCCGGTGTTGATGAACACCACGCGCCTGCTCGCGGCGCGGATGCACTCCTTGAGGTTGATCGTGGTGCGCCGCTCCTCGTCCATGATGCCCATCTTGATCGTGTCGGGCTTCATGCCGAGCATCGTCTCGACGCGGGCGAACATCTCGACGGCGAAGGCAACCTCCTCCGGGCCGTGCATCTTGGGTTTCACGACATACATCGAGCCCGCGCGCGAGTTCTTGCGGCGGCCGTTCGGGCCGCCCTGGCGTCCGATGTCGTGCAGCGCGATCAGCGCGGTGATCGCGGCGTCCATGATGCCCTCCGGCGCCTCCGATCCGTCGGAGAGCAGGATGGCCGGGTTGGTCATCAGGTGGCCGACATTGCGGATCAGCATCAGCGACCGGCACACCACGGTGAAGGGCGATCCGTCCGGGGCCGTGTAGGTGAAGTCGTCATAGAGCCTGCGCGTGAAGGTCCTGCCGCCCTTGGTGACCTCCTCGGTGAGGTCGCCCTTCATCAGGCCGAGCCAGTTGCCGTAGACGACCACCTTGTCCGCGGCGTCGACGGCGGCGACGGAATCCTCACAGTCCTGGATCGTCGTCAGCGCCGATTCGAGGTTCACGGCGGCGATGCCGGCCGGATCGCTCTTGCCGATCTCGTGGTCGCGATTGAGCAGAATCTCGATGCCCAGTCCGTTGTTCCTCAGGAGGACGTGCCTCCAGCCGCCGTCATTCCCGGCGTGGCCCGCATACTGCGCGGGGTCAGCCAGTGCGACCGCGCCGCCCGGCGTCGAGAACGTCAGCGTCGCGCCGGCCTCGATCCCGGTCACGTCCGCCCATTTTGCCCGCTCGAGCGGCGCGGCCTCGTCGAGGAAGGCCTTCGCCCAGGCAATCACCTTTTCGCCGCGCTTCGGATTGTAACCCTTGCCCTTCTCCGCGCCGTCGGCCTCGGGGATCGCGTCGGTGCCGTAGAGCGCGTCGTAGAGCGAGCCCCAGCGCGCGTTGGCGGCGTTGAGCGCATAGCGCGCGTTCATCACCGGCACGACGAGCTGCGGGCCGGCGATCGAGGCGATCTCCGGGTCGACGTTCTCGGTCGTCACCTGGAAGTCCGGCCCCTCGTCCAGCAGGTAGCCGATCTCCGTGAGGAAAGCCTTGTAGGCAGCCATGTCCGACGGCGCGCCGTTCTCGCGGTGCCACTTGTCGATCCGCTCCTGGAACTCCTCGCGCTTTTCGAGCAGCACGCGGTTCTTCGGCGCGAGTTCGTGCAGGATGTCGGAAAAGCCCTTCCAGAAGGCGACTGGATCGACGCCCGTACCGGGGATCGCCCTGTCTTCGATGAACTCGTGCAGGGCCTTGGCGACCTTCAGGCCATGGATGTCAATGCGGTCATTCATCGGCAGCTTCTCTGGCCTTCGGCGTAGGGGGAACACTCACCCGCTTTCACCATGCGCGATGCGCGGGGTCAATTCGCTGGGGCCGGGCAACCTTCAGCCTGGATTTGCCAAGGGTTTCGGGGAAGCTGCGGTGCTTAGATTGTCGAGCAGACAAGCATAGAAAATCGATATCTTTTCCAGTAGTGTCATATTCAGTAAATGGTCGGAGGTGTATATGAAGCTCGATTTCTCAGTGGAAGCTGCGGTTCTCTCATTTGTTTTCCTGTGTATCGGAATTATCGTAGCTTGGCTGTCCGGGAAGTACATAAAACCGGTTGAGGGCACGGCAGTCCTCGCTCTGTTGCTCCTGCCATTCGTGGGTTATCTGGTCTTTTCGGGGAAGATCGAAAGCATAAAGGGTGGAGGCATCGAGTGGAAGCTGAAGGCAGAAGCTTCGGCGCCGGCTCTCAAATCTGCCATTGAGGGAGAAATTAGCACCAACGATCTCGCCAGGCGCATAGTCGCCGCGGAAGACGTATCGCTACTTGCAACATTCGGCATTCCTCACGAGGTCGTCATCGTGAAGGCGCCTCTCTGGTCGCCACTTAATCACCCACAACGGCTGAGCGGCGTTCTGAAAGTAGGTGAGCTGATATACGTGTCGTTGCTGGCCGGTAAATTCAAAGCTTTGATAGTAGTTGACGATAACGACCGGCCGATAGGATTGTTCGAGCGCGAATTTTTCCTCGATCTCCTCAGGATACCCTTTCTGCTTTATGTGGTCGAAGGATCGGAGATTTCTGACGTGGCTACTCCGGCCACGTTGCGGCAGATGATCCAACAAACGGAGCTTTGGACTATTCTGCGCCACCCTGCGGAGCGGGCAATGAACGAAGGCTCAAAGGCGTTCTTGCCGACGATTACCGCGCGGCTCGAGGCTCTGAAAATAATGAGCGTGCAGGAATGGAATGCCGCTGCCTTGACGGATGTGCAGGGGATCTACTCCGGTACCTTGTGGCGCGAGTCGCTTTCCACAAATCTCTTTCTGACCGCGATGGGGGCTACGATTGACGAATCGCAGTAACTCGGCATCCGGGTCGTCCGCGCAGTCGAATTGAGCATGGAGAGATCTCACGCCGCGATGCGCGGCCGTCCCGCGGCCACGGCGAGCACCCGGCCCTCGACGAAGAACCGCTGGCCCTCCACGATGGCGGTCTTGAGCTCGCGCGTGACCTCGACTTCGGCCGTGTCGGCGCCGGCCTCCTCGGCGCGCCGGGAAGCCGACATGCTGACTTCCGCCTCGGCCGCCGCCAGCGCCGCGGCCTCGTCGGTGAAGTCTTTGATGAAGGCGTCGGCCGCGACGCGGAACAAGCCCTCTTTCGGCTGGGTGACCAGCGCCTCGGCCGCGACGCGCACCTGCCCGACGACCGCGCCGAGCGCATTGGCCACGTCGGTGTCGCCCGGAACCTCGCAGCGGTTGCCGACCAGCGCCGGCAGGCCGGCATAGTGCAGCGGCGCCGACGCGCCGATGCCGATGACGGGCCGGTCGAGCGCCACGAAAAGCCGCGCCACGCCGCCCCGACCTTCGACCGCCCGCTGCACCAGCGCATGGGCGACGGTCGCGGCGCCGTCCAGCCCGTCCTCCTCGAACGCGGTTTCCAGGATCACCTCGGCCGAGAGCCGGGTGAGCGTCGTCAGCACGCGTTCGGAGATCGTCTCCGGCGTCGCCGCGATGGCCGCGCCCCGACCGTCGCGGCGCCGCGCGAACAGTTCCGCGCCGAGCCTCGCAGCGTCCGCGCTCCAGGTGGCCTGCCGGCCGAGCACATGCGCGGCGTCCGACGGCGTGAAGCCCGAGAGGAAGATGAGCCCGCGCGCGACGAGGCGGTTGAGGGTTGCTGCCTGCGCGTTCGTGGAGAGAAGCCCGTCGATCGCCTGAGGCGTCCCATCGATCCGGTCGTAGAGCTTGCGCTCCGGCGGCGTCAGCCCGGCCGCGAGACGATCCGGCACGCCGGTGCGAAAGGCGAGGCGTCCGTCCATGCGGCCCGGGTTCGGCGCCCTCAGCTGCCGCTCCAGCGTCTCGATCACCGCGCCGCGATGCGACACCGCCGCCAGAGACAGCGGCACCAGCCGGCGCGGTCCGAGCAGGATTCTTGGGGCCAGACCGCCCTCTTCCAGCGTGACTTCCGAATCCCCGCCCAGGCCGAATGTGTGCATGGCGACGGCCTCGACCATGGTGCGGTAGCCGCCGACCGTGGCGCCTTCCGGATCGAGGCGCGGCCTGCCGCCGTCGAGGATCGCGACGTCGGTCGTGGTGCCGCCAATGTCGGAGACGACGGCGTCGGCCAGGCCGGTCATGTGTCGCGCGCCGACGAGACTGGCGGCAGGCCCCGACAGGATGGTCTCGATGGGCCGGGCGCGGGCGAAGGCGGCCGACACCAGCGCGCCGTCGCCGCGAACGACCATCAGCGGCGCGCGGATGCCGCGTTCCTCGAGAAAGCCTTCGGTGGCCTCTACCAGTCGGCCGATCATCGGCACCAGGCGCGCGTTCAGCAGCGTCGTCAGCGCCCGTCGCGGGCCGCCGAGCTTCGATGTGAGTTCGTGACTGGCCGTCACCGGCAGGTCGGTGCGGGCGCGGATCATGTCGCGCGCGGCGATCTCGTGCGCCGGGTTGCGGGTCGCGAACCAGGCGCAGACCGCGATGCCCGAAACAGACTCGGCCAGTTCCGGCAGCGCCGTCTCCAGCGTCGACAGGTCGAGCGGCCGGGCGTTGCCATGCACGTCGTGGCCGCCGGGCAGAAAGATCGCCGGGTCCGCGCCCAGCGCCGTCTTGAGGCCGTCGCGGGCGAGGTCCTCCTCGGAGAAGCCTATCATCACCAGCGCCACGCGGCCGCCCTGGCCCTCGACGAGCGCGTTGGTGGCGAGCGTGGTCGACATGGAGACGAGCTTGACCGCCGACGGGTCGACAGCCGCCGTCGCCAGCACCTTGCCGACGGCGCCCGAGATGCCGACCGCCAGGTCGTGACGCGTCGTCAAGGCCTTTGCCTTCGCGGCGACGCCACCGGCCTCCGACCAGAGCACGGCATCGGTATAGGTGCCGCCGGTGTCGATGCCGAGGAAAAGCGGCGCTGTGTCTTTGGTCATCAGGGCAAACGGAATGGTGCGAGCGGTGAGGTCGCCCGCGCCTCTATCCCATCCCCCGGCGAAGGGAAACTACTTCGCGGTGATCGTGCCCTTCATCATCGGATGGACGGCGCATTTGAAGTCATGCGCGCCGGCCGCACCGATGGTCACAGTGCCGCTCTGGCCCTTGGCCAGCCGCCCGGTGTCGAAAGAGCCGTCGAGCGCCGTCCCCGTGTGCGGGGCCGCATCGGCATTGGTGAAGGTCACCGTGTCGCCGACCGCGACCTCGAACGTCGCCGGATTGAACTTCATGCCCTTGATCTCGACCGCGTGGTCGGCCGCGAGGACCGGAGCGGAGAGGGTAAGCAGAGCAGTGACAGCAAGCAGAAATTTCATGACGTCCTCCCTTGTCGATACGCGGGACGCCGTCCTGTCGCCGACGCCCCGCGATCTGCATCATGGAATGAGCACGATTTCCTGCGTCTCGCCACCCTCGCAGGTGAAGCAGCAGGTGTCGCAGGTCTGGCCGTTGTCCGGACCCACCCCCCAATACGTGCCCTTGTCGCCGGAAATCCAGGCGCCATAGCAGATCGTCTCGCCGCCCTCGCAGGAAAGCGGCAACTGCTTGGTCTCGCCGTCGTCGAGATAGTAGACCTGCCCGTCTCCCGGCCAGAGGTGGTCGCGATCCTGGCTGTAGAGTTCGACCTCCAGCGCGTTCGGATGATCGTTGCGCATGATGAAGGTGATGTCGTCGGCGAGCGCCGGGGCCGCCAGGGTCGAAACGAGCAGGAACGCCGCCGCAACGCGCCGCGCCGCAGAGAAGGTGGTCATCGAGGAAACTCCGGAATGGGGGCAACGGCCACTGCGGCCGCGATCCGAGATTGGCATGGCGCGGGGGTGGGCGGGAAGCGGTCGGAAAAGCTATATTTTCCCCGCTCGGACAATGTCGCGAAGCGTCAGCTCCGCCTCGCCCGCTCGCGCCGCCAGACCAGCACCTCCTCCAGCACAACCAGCGCGGCGCCCACGGTGATGAACGCATCGGCGAGGTTGAACACGGCGAAGGACCACGTCGCGGTGTGGAACAGGATGTAGTCGACCACATGCCCGTAGACGGCGCGGTCGATGAGGTTGCCCAGCGCGCCGCCGACGATCAATGCGAAGCCGAAGCGGGCGAAGACGTGCCCCGGTCCCGTACGCATCGCGAGATAGAGGATGAAAGCGACGACGCACACGGACAGCGCGATGAGCCCGACGTCCCCGACCCAGGAAAACATCGAGAAGGCGACGCCCGTGTTGTAGGTCCGATAGAGCGACAGGAAGGGGAGGAACTCGACCTCGACCCGCAGTTCCAGCGCGGTCTCCACCAGATACTTCACCCATTGGTCGAGGGCGACGAAGACGGCGACCGCGACGGGATAGAAGAGCAGCGGACGGGAGAAGGCGGCGTTCACCAGGCTCACCTCTGGTCGAGCGCGAGCGCGCGACGCCGCACCTCGTAGAGCATCACCCCGGTCGCGACCGCGAGGTTGAGCGAATCGGCGCGGCCGGCCTGAGGGATGCGGGCGAGGCGGTCGCAGGCGGCGGCGAGGCTTTCGGGCAATCCCTGCTGCTCGTTGCCCATCACGACGACCACCGGCCGGCCGGAATAGTCGATGGTCCGGTAGTCGACCGCGCCGGCCAGGTGGGTGCCGACGACGAGGCCGGAAAACCCCCTGCGCCAGTCGAGGAAGGCTTCCGGGGTCGCCTTCACGACAGGCAGTGCAAAGATCGAACCCATGGTCGCCCGCACCGTCTCGACCGCGAACGCATCGGTCGTATCCCCGAGGAGGACGACCCCCTTGGCGCCGACCGCGTCGGCCGTCCGGATCACCGTGCCGAGATTGCCGGGGTCGCGCACCCGGTCGAGCGCCACCCACACCTCCTCGCCGTTGGGACGGACGTCCTTCAGCGGCATGAACCGCTGCTGGAACACGCCGACCACCATCTGCGGATTGTCGCGCCGGGTGATGGCGGACAGCACCGTCTCGCTGACCTCCAGCACCAGCCCGCCGGCCGCCACGGTGCGCGCCGCGACCTTCTCCACCGCCGGGTTGCCCTTGCCGGCCTTTGCGAAGACCAGCGCCCGGACCGTCCAGCCGAGGTCGAGAGCGTCGATGACCAGCTTCAGGCCCTCGGCCATGAAGGCGTTCTGCTGATCGCGGAATTTCTTCAGCGCCAGCGCCTTGATGTCCTTGACGAGCGGGTTGGCGAGACTCGTGACCTCCTTGACCTGCCCGACAGGACGACGCTCGAAACCGCTCACGACGCCACCCAGCGCGAGAAGAGCGAGGTGGACAGCGCACGGCCGGCCGCCTTCTCGCGGATCACCAGTTCGCCGGACTCCACGGCGCCTTCCATGCCTGCGAAGGCGTCGCGCACCAGGGCGTGCATGGCGAAGAACGAGGAACGGATCGAATAGGCCGTCAGCACCAGCGCCAGGGGCTTCGGCGCAAGAATCTCGCGGCAGAGTTCCACCATGCCGGGCAGGTTGTCGAAGAGCTGCCAGATCTCGCCCTTCGGCCCACGACCATAGGCCGGCGGGTCGAGCAGGATGATGTCGTAGCGGCTGCCGCGCCGCGCCTCGCGCTCCACGAACTTCTGGGCGTCGTCGACGATCCAGCGGATCGGCCTTTCGGTCAGCCTGGCCAGTTCCTGGTTCTCCCGCGCCCAGCCGACGGCCTTCTTCGAGGCGTCGACATGCGTCACCTCGGCGCCGGCGCGCGCCGCGACCAGCGAGGCGAGCCCCGTATAGCCGAACAGGTTGAGCACCTTGACCGGCCGCCCGGCGCCGGAGATCAGCCCGGCCATGAAGTCCCAGTGCGAGGCCTGCTCGGGGAAGACGCCGACATGGCGGAAGGAGGTGAAGCGGCCGAGGTAGTCGATCCCGGCATGTCGCATCGGCCAGGTCTCGCCGAGCGGCTGCTTCGGGAAGCGCCAGCGGCCAATGCCCTCCTCGTCGGTGTCGCCGGTGAAGACGGCGTCGACGTTGCGCCAGTCCCTTGCCGGCAAGGCGCGCCGCCAGATCGCCTGGCCCTCGGGGCGCACGATGCGATACGGGCCGTACTGCTCGAGTTTCTCGCCGTCGCCCGAATCGAGCAGCGCGTAGTCGGCGTTCGGCGCGACCTCGAGGATCACCGGCACCCGTTCGGCCGGCAGGGCGCCCGGCCGGCGCGGAAGACGCCCGACGTGCTCCGCTGAAGCGTCCGGACCGCCGCGCTCGGCGAACCTTTGATGTCCGCCCGGCTCCGCGGGCGGTTTCAGCCGCGCCGTCTCGGGCCGTCCCTGCGTCGGTCGATCGCGGTCGAAGCGTTTTTCCCGCGCGGGCTTCTGGAAGCGGCTGGAACCCATGGCGCGGCTTGTGACACAGCGCCCGGAGACGTGCAACGCGGCGAGGTGTCAGCGGACCGCCCTGAACACCGCCATCCCCGCCGCCAGATCCTCCAGCGCCGCGCCGACCGACTTGAACAGCGTGATCTCGTCGGAACTCTCGCGACCCCGCTTCTCGCCGCGGCACAGTTCGAAGAGGTCGGCGAGGATCGACTGATCGGTCAGCACGCCCGAGGCCAGCGGCTGCACGATGTCGCCGGCCTCCTTGGTCGCGCCGGCCCGGGTATCGACGTAGACGCGGGCGCGCGCGAGCGCCTCGTCGTCGGCCTCGCGCATCGTCGGCGTGAAGCCGCCGACGAGATCGACATGCGCGCCGGGCTTCAACAGGGCGCCGGCGACCAGCGGATCGGTGGAGATGGTTGCGGACGAGACGATGTCGGCCCAGCCGAGCGCCCCGGCAAGGTCCTCGGTCGCCGCGCCGGGCAGCCCGTCATGCCGCAGCGCCGCGGCCGCCTTCTCGGCATTTGCGGCGGTCCGGTTCCAGATGCGGATCTCATCGATCGCCCGCACGGCCGAATGGGCCTTCGCCAGGAAGGGACAGAGCGCGCCCGCGCCAATGATCAGGAGTTTCGACGCGTCCTGCCGCGCCAGGAACGTCGCAGCCAGCGCCGAGGCGCAGGCGGTGCGCCACTGTGTCAGCCTCTGGCCGTCGAGCATTGCCTGCGGCTCACCGGTGCGGCCATCGAGAAGCAGGTAGATTCCCATGACGGCTGGCTTGCCGATCGCGTTGTTGTCCGGCGAGACCGTGACCACCTTCACGCCGACATGACCCCCGTCCGACGTGCCCGCCCTGCCGAAATCCGTCCAGGCCGGCATCAGCAGCAGCGTCGAATCGGCGCCGTCCGGCCGTGCGATCGTATGATGGTGGCGGACCGGCTGGACCGCGCCGTAGCGGAACATGTCGCGCAGCGCCTCGACGAGGCCCGGAAAGGTAAGGGCGCGGTCGATCTCGGCGGCGGAGATCATCTTCATGGCTTGGCCCCGTTCTGTCGCGTCAGAGGCCGGGCTTTGGCAGCGCCGGCTGGCCGTCTCGCACCTGACGCAAGGTCGCGGCGCGCAGGGTTTCCGCCTCCTGCGCCTTCTGCCGCGCCAGCTTGCGGTAACGGCCCTGCCTCCACCACGTCGCGAAGCCGCCGAGCAGGACGCCTATCGCGAGCGCGAGAAACAGGAAGAAGAACAGCGGCAGGGTCAGCGTGAGCGCCGGATTGCCGGCGTTGATGGGATCCAACGTGACGCTGACCGGCGCGCGGTTCGCCACCGCCAGCGCCACCAGCAGAATCGCCAGCGGCACGATCACCACCACGAGCACGAAACGGTTGAACATGGATATGCGTCAGCCCTCGGTATTGAGTCGCTCGCGCAATTCCTTGCCGGTCTTGAAGAAGGGGACCCACTTCTCCTCGACCTCGACGGCTTCGCCGGTGCGCGGGTTACGGCCCGTGCGGGCCGGCCGGTTCTTCACCGAAAAGGCCCCGAACCCGCGCAGCTCGACCCGATTGCCGTCGGCCAGCGCATCGGTGATCTCGTCGAAGATCGCATTCACGATGTTCTCCACGTCACGGAGAAACAGGTGCGGGTTGCGGTTGGCGATGATCTGCACCAGTTCCGACTTGATCATGAGCAAGGTCTCCCGCCGCTGGGCCTGCCATATATAGGAATGATTTTGCTTGTTTTTTCAGTCGCTGATCACGGAAAGGTCAGGGTGCCAGACGGACACGAGACCGTCAAGGAAGATGCGCTCGGCGCCGATGCCGCGCAGGATGTCGCCATCGTCGGCGACGCCCAGCAGCCGGGCGGCGCCGCGGATCGCCGCGTTCGACCACAGCCAGGACGATCCTGAACTCTTCGCCTTCCACTCGACGACCTCGAGCTTGGCATCGACTCCCTTGCTCGCGAGCCACGCCATCGCCTCCTTCTCGCCGCCGAGCGAATCGATCAGCTTCTTCTCCAGCGCCTGGCGGCCGGTGAAGACCGAACCGTCGGCCAGCGCCGTCACTTCGGCGCGCGACAGGGGGCGGCGGTCGTCGACGATTCCGATGAACCAGTCGTAGCTGTCGAGGATCATCGAGCGGATCATCGCACGCTCCTCCTCCGTGGTCGGGTTGAACGGCGAGGGCTCCGCCTTGAGCGGCGTCGACTTCACCTCCTCGAGCCTGATGCCGATCTTGTCCATGAGACCGGTCACGTCGGGAAACTGCACCAGCACGCCGATCGAGCCGACGATCGACGATTTGCGCGCCACGATATGGTCGCTGGCGCTGGCGATCATGTAGCCCGCCGATGCCGCCAGCGTGCCGACCTGGGCGACCACGGGCTTCTCGGCCGCCAGTTCGCGCACGGCGTCGAAGATGGCCTCCCCGCCGGCCGTCGTCCCGCCCGGCGAGTCGATCGACAGGATGACGCCCTTCACCGCATCGGACTTGCGCACGCGCTCGATGCGACCCAGCAGTTCCTCGTCTTCGGTGATTGTGCCCTCGATGCGGAGCTTGGCGACATGGTTGGCGGCCGCTCCGCCAAGGTCGCCGCCCAGTGCGAAGGCGGCCGCTCCGACCGCAATCGCGGCCACGAGAAGCGCCGCGACGCGCCAGAAGGTGAGCTTGCGGCGCAGATGCCGCCGGTCGATCAGCTCGTCGGCTCGGGTAACCATCGTTGGCCTCTCTCGGATTTTGGAGGCGCCTACTTAATGCTTTTCGCCTACCGATGGAACGGCCCAGCGACCGCTGTGGTCACTGGCATGCGGTCGCACGGGCTGGCACGGCGGCCCAAATTCACCATATTGAGGCGCAACGTGCTTCGCCGGGGGCCGTGCGGGATACCGGAAACGGTCGGAAAATGTCATATGTGGACGCGATGGCGCCTGGCGCCCGCCCTCCGCGGAGGCCGATGAGCAGCATACGAACCATAGAGGACGGCCAACCCTCGCCACCGAATCGTGGCGCGGACATGCGCGAGCGCGCCTTCCGTCGCGCCCGCCGCCACTCGCGGCGGGTTCGGGCCCTCAAGGTCGCCTTGCCCATCGCCGCGGCCCTCACGGCCATCGCCTTCGTGGCGGCGACCCGCTTTCAGCAGTCCACCGACCTCGCGCTCGGCATGTCGGGCGTCGCCGTGTCCGACGGCAAGGTCGTGATGGCCAATCCGAAGCTCGAGGGCGTGACCCGGCAGAACCTGCCCTATGTCATGACGGCGGACCGTGCGATCCAGGACGGCCTTACCGGCGGCCCGATCAGGCTCGAGGGCATCGATGCGCGGCTGCCGCTGAATGCCGATACGACCGCCGAACTCGACGCCGACTCGGCGATCTACGACCGCGACCGCAACACGGTCGATTTCGACAGCGTGCTGAACGTCACGACCGATGATGGCCTGACGGCGCGCCTCACCACGGCTCACGTCGACATCGAGAAGGGCGATCTGTCCACCGACCAGGCGGTTGCGATCACGCTCGACGGCGCGGACATCGAGGCGAATTCGATGAAGATCCTTGAAAGCGGCAATGTCTTCGTATTCGAGAACAGGGTCCGTGTTCAGATCGCGCCGCGCGAGCGGCAGGCCGCGGACAACGACACCGGGGAGCAGGATGGCGGCTGACAGACGTTTCATTGGACTCGCGGCGGTCTTTCTCATGGTCGCGGCGCCCGCCTTTTCGCAACAGGGCTCCGGACCGGTGTCCGGCATAAAGCTGTCCGGCGACGAGCCCATCCAGATCGAAAGCGACAGGCTGGAGGTGCACGACAAGGACAGTCTGGCGATCTTCACCGGCAACGTGACCGTGGTGCAGGGCGAGACGCTGCTCAAGTCCGGCAGGATGTCGGTCTATTACCTGAAGGCCGCGACGGGCTCGACGACGAGGAGCACGCCCACGGCGGGCTCGTCCGACATCGACCGCATCGAGCTCGACGGCACCGTCTACATCAAGTCGCAGGATCAGGTCGCCACGGGCGAACGCGGCAGTTTCGACATGAAGACCGAGATCTTCGTGCTGACCGGCGAAGAGGTGGTGCTGTCGCAGGGCGACAACGTGCTCGTCGGCTGCAAGCTCGTGGCCAACATGAAGACCGGGAAGGCGGAAGTCGAGGGCTGTCCGGGCGAGACGACGGGCGGTCGCGTCAAGATGCTGCTGAAGCCCGGCTCCCAGACGCAGTGACGACATCCGCCTTGCTGCAGCGCCCCAGCCCTTCCAAGCCCGAGATCGCGCCATCGTCCGGCAAAGGCCAGGCATCCATGCGCGGCACGCTCGTCGCGAGGGGCCTGACCAAGAGCTACAAGGGCAGGCAGGTCGTGTCGGGCGTTTCGTTCGGCGTCCGCGCCGGCGAGGCGGTCGGCCTGCTCGGTCCGAACGGCGCGGGCAAGACGACCTGCTTCTACATGGTCACCGGGCTTGTGCCGGTCGACAGCGGCCGCATCGAGATCGACGGCTTCGACGTCACCACGATGCCGATGTACCGACGCGCGCGGCTGGGCGTCGGCTACCTGCCCCAGGAAGCCTCGATCTTCCGCGGCCTCACCGTCGAGCAGAACATTCGCGCGGTCCTCGAGGTCGCGCATGCGAGTCGCAAGGAGCGCGAGAAGATCCTCGATTCGCTGCTCGACGAGTTCCACATCGCCCACCTGCGGGCGGCGCCGGCGATCTCGCTTTCGGGCGGCGAGCGGCGACGCCTCGAAATCGCGCGGGCGTTGGGCAGCAACCCGAGCTACATGCTCCTCGACGAGCCTTTCGCCGGCATCGACCCGATCGCGGTCGCCGACATCCAGCAGCTCGTGCGCCATCTCACCGCCCGCGGCATCGGCGTGCTGGTCACCGACCACAATGTGCGCGAGACGCTGGGTCTGGTCGACCGCGCCTACATCATCCACGCCGGCGAGGTGCTGACCCATGGCCGGCCGGCGGAGATCGTCGACAATCCCGACGTGCGCCGCATCTATCTCGGTGAGGGCTTCACGCTCTGAAGCCCGGATACGGCTGCGCCGCGCGGACGCGGAACGCATCGCGAACCTCGACCGGCTAACCCTCCGGTAAGCCTCGCTGGCCTATCATCGCCTTGACAAGCAAGAGCCGGGCCAGTTTCATTCCGGCTGATGGCGGACCGCCCCAGGTGGGGAGGGGGTCGCCGGCGCGAGGGTAATCGGTACCGGTATGGCGCTGTCCGCGAAACTTCAGTTGCGCCAGTCGCAGTCCCTGGTGATGACCCCGCAGCTGATGCAGTCGATCCGACTGCTCCAGATGACCCATCACGAACTCGAGAAGTTCGTCGACGAGGAGATCGAGCGCAACCCGCTCGTCGACCGGGCCGCCCCCCGCGACGACGCGCCGGTGGAGGCGCCGGCCGAGGGCGATTCCGCTGCGGACGAGCCTTCCGACTGGTTCGCCGAGGTCGACGTGCCGCACAGCGCGGAAACGATGGCCGATCGGCTCGATTCGTCGCTGGAAAACGTCTTCCCCGACGATCCGGGCGAGCGGACGCGCCATTCACCGGACATTTCGGGGCAGTGGCGCTCGGCCGGAAGTTCCGAGGATTTCGACCTGGAGGACCTCGCCGCCGCCCGGCCGACGCTGCGCGACCACGTCGCCGAGCAGATCGCCTTCGCGATCACGGACGCGCGCGACCGGCTGATCGCGGCCGATCTGGCCGACGGACTGGACGAAGCGGGCTATTTCCGCGGCGACGCCGGCGAGATCGCCGGGCGGCTCGGCTGCAAGAGCGCAGACGTCGAGCGCGTGCTCGCCGCCTGCAAGCGTTTCGATCCGGCCGGGCTGTTCGCATCGGACCTCGCGGAATGCCTGGCGCTTCAGCTCGCCGCGCGCGACCGGCTCGACCCGGCCATGCGGGCGCTGATCGGCAATCTCGGGCTGCTTGCGCGCCGCGACTTCCAGGCGCTCAGGCGGCTCTGCGGCGTCGACGAGGACGATCTCCTCGACATGATGGCGGAGATTCGCGCCCTCGATCCGCGCCCGGGTCTCGGATTCGACGGCGGCGCGGTGGAGACCGTCGTGCCGGACGTGCTCGTTCGCCCCGCGGGCGACGGCACCTGGGCGGTCGAACTCAACGCGGAAACGCTGCCGCGCGTGCTCGTCGACCAGGTCTATTATCGCCAGGTGTCGGCGCATGCGCGCGACGCGGCCGAGCGCGAATTCATGTCCGATTGCCTGCAGAGCGCCAACTGGCTCGCCCGCAGCCTCGACCAGCGGGCTCGCACGATCGTGAAGGTCGCCTCGGAGATCGTTCGCCAGCAGGACGCCTTTCTCGTCCACGGCGTGCGTAGCCTGAGACCACTCAACCTCAAGACGGTGGCCGACGCCATCGGCATGCACGAATCGACGGTGAGCAGGGTCACGCAGAACAAGTACATGATGACGCCGCGGGGCCTGTTCGAGCTCCGCTATTTCTTCACCGCCGCGATCGCGGCGGTGGCGGGGGGCGACGCTCACTCGTCCGAAGCGGTGCGTGATCGCATCCGCGAACTGGTCGAGGGCGAACAGGCGGCCGACATCCTCTCCGACGACTCGATTGTGGACATCCTGAAGAAAACGGGGGTCGACATCGCCCGGCGCACCGTCGCCAAGTACAGGGAAGGCATGAACATTCCCTCCTCGGTGCAGCGCCGCCGTGAGAAGCGCGCGCTGGCCGGCGCCGGAAGCTGATCCCGCCAACGCCCCGGCCTTCGTTGACAAGCCGTGGCCGAGTGACTAGAAGCCCGCCCGCATGAGCCGGGCCGGTGCCGGCTCGCGGAACGATCCCTACCGATCAGGGGTTATCTTCAAGCGTAACGTCCGGTCTCAATGCGGCACGGAAATCGCCGCGAAGCTTGTGCGCGCTGCTCACGAGTATAAACTCCAATCGGTGTGACGACAGAGCACGAAGGGTCAGCGTCGAGATGAGCCTGCGCATATCTGGAAAGCACATGGATATCGGCGACGCCTTTCGCTCCCGTATCGAGGAGCGCATTGGCGACGCGGTGGGAAAGTACTTCGACGGCGGTTTCTCGGGACACGTCACCGTGTCCAAGAACGGCTCGCGCTTCACGGCCGACGGAACGATACGCCTCGATACCGGCATGACGCTTCAGGCCACGGGCATGGCTCAGCAGCCCACGATTGCATTCGACGAGGCAGCGGAGCGTCTGGAAAAGCGGCTCAGGCGCTACAAGCGGCGGCTCAAGGCGCATCCCGACGGCTCCGCCAAGGCGGCGGCCATCGACATCAGCTACACCGTCATGTCGCCCGTGGCGGACGAGGAGGAGGAGGTACCGGAGGATTATGCCCCCGCCATCGTCGCCGAATCCACCCTGCGCCTCGAGACCATGAGCGTCGCCAGCGCGGTGATCGAACTCGACACCAAGGACAGCCCTGTTTTCGTGTTCCGCAACGCCGGAAACGACCAGGTCAACATCGTCTACCGACGATCCGACGGCAACATCGGCTGGATCGACCCGTCATCGGCAAGAGCAGCAAACGGCTGAACAAGAAGAAAAGCCCGGACGGCGTCGGGCGGCGGGGCTTCCGCGGCGTCGAAGGACACAAGAAGGATTCCAGGCATGGATCTCAGCGATCTGATCGACGCCTCCTCCATCATGCCCGCGCTGAAGGCGAACTCGAAGAAACAGCTGCTTCAGCTGCTGGCCGAGAAGGCCGCTTCGATCACCGGGATCCCGGAACGCGAGGTGTTCGACACCATCCTGCAGCGCGAGCGGCTGGGCTCGACCGGCGTCGGCAACGGCATCGCCATCCCGCACGGCAAGCTCGCCGGCGCCAAGCGGATCGCCGGCGTGTTCGCACGGATGGAGACGCCGGTCGACTTCGAATCCCTCGACGATCAGCCGGTCGATCTCGTCTTTTTGCTGCTCGCCCCCGAGGGCGCGGGCGCCGACCACCTCAAGGCGCTTTCACGGATCGCCCGCGTCCTGAGGGATCAGGATCGCATCGCCAAGGTCCGGGCAACGCGCGACGCCACCGCGATCCACGCCTTGCTCTCGGACACGCCGGCCTCGCACGCCGCCTGAGCGCCGCGCAGACGCATGCGTCAGTGGATGCTGACCGGCACCAGCTCGTTCATCATCGCCCCGGCCACGACACGGTCACGCTCGTCGGCGAGCAGGATCGGTCGGCCGTTCGCGGCGAACAGGGCCCAAAGTTCCTGTCCGGGCGCGATTTCCGGCATGCCGGGAAAGCGGCCGGAGAGTTCGTCGCTCATCATCTTGCGGAAGTAGGCGACCTCGCCCTCGCCCAGATGTGCGAACTCGGCTTCGGTCAGCGTCGGGGTCTCGATATGTTCGGCCATTGCAGCCTCCTTGCGACGATCGTCCCGCGGGACCAACCCGTCGATAGAGCCAAAGGTTCCTTCACCCGGTGTATCGCCGGGACTCAGTCTTTCACCGAGATGTTTATTTTCCGTACCAGGCGTTCGGGTTCGGGCCGGTCGAGATCGATCGACAGGAGCCCGTTCTTGAGTTCCGCCGCCACCACCCGCATGCCATCGGCCAGCACGAAGGCGCGCTGGAACTGACGGGCGGCGATGCCGCGATGCAGGTAGTCGCGCTCCTTCTCGTCGGCCTGACGGCCGCGCACGACGAGCTGGTTCTCCTCCAGGGAGACGTCGAGGTCGCTTTCGGCGAAGCCGGCCACGGCGAGCGTTATCCTCAGCGTCTCGCCCGAACCTTCGGACGGCCGCAGGCGCTCGATGTTGTAGGGAGGATAGCCCTCGCCCGA
Organism: Rhizobiaceae bacterium; assembly: GCA_050184585.1. Classification (GTDB taxonomy): domain Bacteria; phylum Pseudomonadota; class Alphaproteobacteria; order Rhizobiales; family Rhizobiaceae; genus JBFXAF01. The sequence goes on from JBFXAF010000020.1 coordinate 46,937, forward strand.
CTTGCCGAGGCGTTCGAGCGTCTTCTCGACGGCATCGAAGCCGAGCAGCAACGGGCTGGAGAAGGGCGTCATGCGGCTCATCCTGTCCTCCTCGGAGCGACGGAAACGGGAAAAACCCGGATGGCATTCTTCCCTTCGACGCTGATATGGTCCGCGCCGCCTGAAAGTTCAAGACAACAAGGAGTTAGGGGCGGGAATGGCGACGCGCGAGAAGATCATCATCGACACCGATCCTGGCCAGGACGACGCGGTCGCCATCCTGCTCGCGCTGGCGAGCCCCGAACTGGAGGTCCTGGGCATCACGGCGGTCGCCGGCAACGTACCGCTGAGGCTGACCGAGAAGAACGCGCGCAAGATCTGCGAGCTGGCCGGCAAGCCGGAGACGAAGGTGTTCGCCGGCGCGATCCGGCCGCTTATGCGCACGCTCACCACCGCCGAGGAAGTGCATGGCAGGACCGGCCTCAACGGCCCTGATCTGCCCGAGCCGACAATGCCACTGCAGAAGCAGCACGCGGTCGACTTCATCGTCGAGACGCTGATGGCCGAGAAGCCGCGCACGGTCACGCTGTGCCCGCTGGGTCCGCTCACCAACATCGCGCTGGCGCTGATCCGCGAGCCGAGGATTGCGGCCCGCATCACGCGCATCGTGCTGATGGGCGGCGGCTTCTTCGAGGGCGGCAACGTCACGCCCGCCGCCGAGTTCAACATCTATGTCGACCCGCACGCCGCCGACGTGGTGTTCCGGTCCGGCATCCCGCTCATCGTCATGCCGCTCGACGTAACACACAAGGCGCTCACCACCGGCAAGCGCATCGCCGCCTTTCGCAAGCTCGGCACGCGAGTCGGCATCGCCACGGCGGAGATGCTGGAGTTCTTCGAGCGATTCGACGGGGGAAAGTACGGAACCGACGGCGGACCGCTGCACGATCCGTGCGTGATCGCCTGGCTGCTCAAGCCGAAGCTCTTCAAGGGCCGCGAGGTCAACGTGACCGTCGAGACCGGCTCCGAACTGACGATGGGCATGACGGTGATCGACTGGTGGGGCGTCACCAAACGTCCGAAGAATGCGACCGTCATGAGCGACATCGACGCGGATGGGTTCTTCGCGCTGCTCGTCGAGCGGCTGGGACGGCTTTAGAGCAATGTTCGACCAGATTGAATCGTTCTGCCGGAGGGAATTCGGGCCAGGGTCGAGGGCTTCGGCGACGGTCGATGTGGTGCATCGGCCGAGCCGGAGCCCGAAGGATTTGGCCCGAATTGACCCGGCCCGAAGGGTTTCCCGCTGGCGGGCGCCCGCTTCGTCGAGCCGCTCGGACGATGGAACCCCATCGCCCGTCGCGTCTCTCCTGCCGGATCGCCTCGCCATCGGGGAAACAGAACTGGTTCAATCTGGTCGAACATTGCTCTAGGACCAATCGACATTCAGGATTCAATTCTGCGGCGATGTGTGATTCATCGGGTGCCAGGTCTGCTGATCTGGAGCCCGATGATGGCTAAGCCGAAGCGTTACGAACTGACCCCTGATCAATG
>JBFXAF010000021.1:0-15341 GCA_050184585.1 Rhizobiaceae bacterium
CACGCTTCCGAAGATCGACCGACAGAGCTTTCGACATGGCTGCCGGCCTCCAATCCGGCAACCAGCTTGAATCATCTCAACGCTGATTTGGGAATCCCGATTCAGTCAGGTCGGATGTCGCTCTAGCACTTCTCCTTAACGATATTGCCGGCTGGAATGCGCCTTTGGTCGACGTGCATCCGAACTATCGCGCGCCAGTGGGAGCCACGGAAACGCCAACGGCTTATGGTGAATTTGGGATATTAGCGGGCCGCGAATAGAAATGGGCCGGAATGGTGCTGCGAGAGAGGATTGAACTCTCGACCTCTCCCTTACCAAGGGAGTGCTCTACCACTGAGCTACCGCAGCCCGTCGAGTGCGGCGCTTCTGCCACAACGCCCAGCCAAGCGCAAGAACGGTCTCCGCGGCCCGGACGAGCCGTCGCGGACGCCTTCCGGCCGCCACAATCGCGCGGCCTGATCGCCGGCGGACGGGGGTCCGCGGGACGACCATGACAGCGAAAGAAACGGGCAAGCCGGCCGGAAAGCCGGAGCGCCCCGAACGGCTGGCCGAGGCGCTGCGCGCCAACCTGCAGAAGCGCAAGGGCCAGGCCCGCGCGCGCCGGCAGGGCGAGGCCGACCAGCGGCAGGGAATGCAGGACGGGAAGCCGAAGGCTTGAGACTCGATCGACCCGCGCTCTTTCGCGCCCCCCTCTGTCCTGCCGGACATCTCCCCCGCGAGGGGGGAGATCAGCCTGCGCGTCCGTTCACCCTGCGGAAGGGCTTTGCTTGAAGCCGCCGCCCCTATCGTCTAGACGGGCGGCAATCCTCGAAATCGATCGAAGCCGGGATTTCTCCCGGGAAAGTGAAGCCTCATGGACCGCATCCGGATCGTCGGTGGAAACAAGCTCGAAGGCCGCATCCCGATCTCCGGCGCGAAAAACGCCGCGCTGCCTTTGATGATCGCCTCACTGCTCACCGACGAGACGCTGACGCTGGAGAATGTGCCGCATCTGGCCGACGTGGAGCAGCTCATCCGCATCCTCGGCAACCACGGCGTCGACCACGCGGTCAACGGCCGGCGCGAGCGAGAGAAGGAAGGCTATTCGCGCACGGTGCATTTCACCGCGAAGAACATCGTCGACACGACCGCGCCCTACGAGCTGGTGTCGAAGATGCGCGCCTCCTTCTGGGTGATCGGACCGTTGCTCGCGCGCATGGGCGAGGCGAAGGTCTCGCTGCCCGGCGGCTGCGCCATCGGAACGCGGCCGGTCGACCTCTTCATCGAGGGGCTGCAGGCGCTCGGCGCTGAGATCGACATCGAGAGCGGCTACGTGGTCTCCAGCGCCAGGAACCGGCTGAGGGGCAATCGCTATGTCTTCCCGAAGGTCTCGGTCGGCGCGACACATGTGCTGATGATGGCGGCGTCGCTGGCCCGCGGAGAGACCGTGCTCGAAAACGCGGCGCGCGAGCCGGAGATCGTCAACCTCGCCGAGTGCCTGATCGCGATGGGGGCGAAGATCGAGGGCGCCGGCACCTCAACGATCACCATCGACGGGGTAGACAGCCTGCATGGCGCGCGGCACGCGATCATCCCCGACCGCATCGAGACGGGCACCTATGCGATGGCCGTCGCCATGGCCGGCGGCGACGTGATCCTCGAAGGCGCGAGGCCGGACCTTCTCCAGACCGCGCTCGACACGATCGCGCAGACCGGCGCGGAGGTCATCCCGGTGAATTCCGGCATCCGCATCAAGCGCAACGGCAACGGCATCGCGCCCGTCGACGTGACGACCGAACCCTTCCCCGGATTCCCGACCGACCTCCAGGCGCAGCTCATGGGCCTGATGACAAAAGCCAAGGGCAAGTCGCACATCACGGAGACGATCTTCGAGAACCGCTTCATGCATGTGCAGGAGCTGGCGCGGCTCGGCGCCCACATCACGCTGTCCGGCCAGACGGCGATCGTGGAAGGCGTTCCAGTCCTGAAGGGCGCGCAGGTGATGGCGACGGACCTACGCGCCTCCGTGTCGCTGGTGATCGCGGGGCTGGCGGCGGAAGGCGAGACCACGGTCAACCGCGTCTACCATCTGGACCGCGGCTTCGAGCGGCTGGAGGAGAAGCTGTCAGGGTGCGGGGCGATGATCGAGCGCATCTCGGGCTGAGGCTCAGGGGCAGGCCGGCCTGCAAATGGCGGCTTTCTGCGCTTCCGGTGCTGACGTACCAAAGGTACGCTCCGCTCCGGTTCTCGAAGTCAGCCATTTTCGGGCCGGACCGACCTGAGCCTCGGCACGCCTCCAGGCAACGCCCGTCATGTTGCACCGCCCACAAAACCCGCCTAACAGATTGGCCGGAAGCCAGGACTGACGGCCGATGGACCTGTTGAAACTCGCAGCGCTCGACGAGGACGACCTGAAGATCCTATCCGCGCATGCGCAGGATGCGGTCCTGAAGGCGGGCGACCTCGCCTGGCTGCCGAACGCCAAGCGCTTCGTACTCTCCATGAACCGCTTCGCCTGGGAAGTCCGCGGTTCGCTGTTCCGCCGCCGCGACGAGCGCCGCCGCAGCGTGCTTTCGTTCGATCGGGTGCTCGGCGTGCGCTCGACGGGCATCGCCCGCGCCAAGCGCGAGGAGGTGCTCTCGCTGCTGGCGATCCGTTTCGCGCCCGCCCAGGCGCCGGCCGGCAACATCGAGCTGGATTTCGCCGATGGCGGCACGGTCAGGCTCGACGTCGAGTGCATCGAGGCCCGCCTTGCCGATGTCGGCGGCGCCTGGGAGGCCGCGGGCCGGCCCTCGCACGGGGCGTGAGGCGCCGATGGCGGTCACGCTCGACCAATCGGAACCGGGCTTCGAGGGCGCGTTCGCCGCGCTGCTCGCCGCCAAGCGCGAGACATCGGAGGACGTCGACGAGGCGGTCCGGACGATCGTCGCCGAGGTCAGGGCGCGCGGCGACGCGGCGCTCCTGGACTACACGCTGCGCTTCGACCGCGCCGACCTCGCGACCATCGGCCTGACGGTCGGACCGGACGAGATCGCGCGCGCCTACGAGACCGCCCCGAAAGAGGCCGTGGACGCGCTGCGTTTCGCCCATGCGCGCATCGAGAGCCACCATCGCCGCCAGAAGCCGGACGACGATCGCTACACGGATTCCATCGGCGTGGAACTGGGATCGCGCTGGACGGCCATCGAGGCGGTCGGCCTCTACGTGCCCGGCGGCACGGCGAGCTATCCGAGTTCGGTGCTGATGAACGCGGCGCCGGCGCGGGTGGCCGGCGTCGAGCGGCTCGTCATGACCGTTCCGGCGCCGGGCGGCGCGATCAACCCGCTGGTGCTGGTGGCCGCCGACATCGCCGGCGTCTCGGAGATCCACCGCGTCGGCGGCGCGCAGGCGATCGCCGCGCTCGCCCATGGCACGGAGACGATCCGCCCGGTGGCGAAGATCGTCGGTCCGGGCAACGCCTATGTGGCGGCCGCCAAGCGGCAGGTGTTCGGCACGGTCGGCATCGACATGATCGCCGGGCCCTCCGAGGTCCTGGTGATCGCCGACGGATCGAACGATCCCGACTGGATCGCCGCCGACCTTCTGGCGCAGGCCGAGCACGACGCGGCGGCGCAATCGATCCTGATCACCGACGATGCGGGTTTCGGGCGCGCCGTCGAGGCCGCCGTCGAGCGGCAGTTGAGGACGCTGCCGCGGGCGGAAACGGCGGCGGCGAGCTGGCGCGACTTCGGCGCGGTGATCGTCGTGAAGGATTTCGACGCCGCGCTGCCGCTGGCAGACCGCATCGCCGCCGAACATGTCGAACTCGCGATCGAGGATGCCGAAGGGTTTCTCTCCCGCCTGCGCAACGCAGGCGCGGTGTTCATCGGCCGCCACACGCCGGAGGTGATCGGCGACTATGTCGGCGGCTCGAACCACGTACTCCCCACGGCCCGTTCCGCTCGCTTCTCGTCGGGCCTGTCGGTGCTCGACTTCATGAAGCGCACATCGCTGCTCAAGCTCGGATCCGACCAGCTCAGGGCGCTGGCGCCGGCGGCGATCGCGCTGGCCGAAGCCGAAGGTCTCGCCGCGCACGGGCGCTCCGTGTCGATCAGGCTCAACCCGGAGGCATGACGTGCCCGGGGCATCGGACGGTTCGCGGCGGCTGGTCGACATCGAGCTCGACGAGACGATCGGCCGTTCAACGCCCGACGTGGAGCACGAACGGGCCGTCGCGATCTTCGACCTGATCGAGGAGAACGCCTTCGCGCCGGTGGGCGACACGGGCGCAGGCCCCTACAGGCTGAAACTCTCGCTCGCCGACCAGCGGCTCGTCTTCGCCATCGCCCGCGAAAGCGGCGAGGCGGTGGTCACCCACATCCTGTCGCTGACGCCGTTCCGCCGCATCGTCAAGGACTACTATCTCATCTGCGAGAGCTATTACGAGGCGATCCGCAATTCGACTCCGAGTCAGATCGAGGCAATCGACATGGGTCGGCGCGGCCTCCACAACGAAGGCTCGCAGACGCTGCTCGAACGGCTGGACGGCAAGATCGAGATCGACTTCGGCACGGCGCGGCGGCTGTTCACCCTGATATGCGTGCTGCACTGGCGTGGATGAACGCCAAATCTATGCATTCCGAGCGTTGTTCACATGGGCGGCGCGATGCTATAGGGTCCGCGCCCTGCCGGCCCGCCCGGGCCGCCCAATCAGAAAGTAACGAATGCCGAAAGAAGAGGTCCTCGAATTTCCCGGGATCGTGACGGAACTGCTCCCCAACGCAATGTTCCGCGTGAAGCTCGAAAACCAGCACGAGATCATCGCCCATACCGCCGGCCGCATGCGCAAGAACCGCATCCGCGTGCTGACCGGCGACAAGGTCCTGGTCGAAATGACGCCCTACGACCTGACCAAGGGTCGCATCACCTATCGATTCAAGTAGGCCGGCCGGCGCCGGGGTTCGACGATGAGCGCTCTGCAGAAGCTCGTGCTGGCCTCCGGCTCACCCCGAAGGATCGAACTGCTCCAACAGGCCGGCATCGAGCCCGAACGGCTGTTTCCCGCCAACATCGACGAAACGCCGCTGCGCGCGGAGCATCCCCGCTCGCTCGCGAAGCGCCTGTCGAGGACCAAGGCCGAAAGGGCGCGCGATGCGCTGAAGGACGATCCGGACGCGGTCGGCGCCTTCATCCTGGCCGCCGACACGGTGGTCGCGGTCGGCCGTCGCATCCTGCCGAAGGCCGAGATGATCGACGAGGCGTCGAACTGCCTGAGGCTGCTGTCAGGCCGCTCGCACCGCGTCTATTCGGGACTTGCGCTCGTGACGCCCCAGGGCAAGCTCAGGCAGAGGCTGATCGAGACCCGGGTGCGCTTCAAGCGGCTGTCGCGCGAGGAGGTCGAAAGCTATCTCGCCTCGGGAGAATGGCGCGGCAAGGCCGGCGGATACGCGATCCAGGGGCTGGCCGGCACCTTCGTGGTGAAACTGGTCGGGTCCTACAGCTCGGTCGTGGGGCTGCCGCTCTACGAGACTGTGTCGCTGCTCACCGGCGAAGGGTTTCCCGTGCACTTCAGCTGGCTGTCCGGCCCCAAGACCTGAACGATGGCCGGCGGGCTCGATACCAAGGTCGCTCCACTTCGCAGCCGCCGGCCGTGCCCCGAATGCGGCAGGCCCACCTCACGCGACGCCTATCCGTTCTGCTCCGCGCGCTGCAAGGCGGTCGACCTGAACCGCTGGCTGTCGGGTTCCTACGTGATTCCGGTCACCGAATCGGACGAGACGCCCGGCGACGAGACGCCCGGCTGATCGTCATGTCGCGACGCCGCGTCTCGACCGGACGAGCCGCACGCCGAGGCTCTTCCACGGCGCAATGAACGAGCGGCCCAATTCTGGCGCGTGACGCTGGACAGGGCGGCTTGCCGTGCTATAAGGCGCGCGCTTTCGGCGGACCGCCAACCCCGCCCGCCCACGCAGCTTGCGCGGGCATTCCGGAAGCACCCTGCCCAGGTAGCTCAGTTGGTAGAGCACGTGACTGAAAATCATGGTGTCGGTGGTTCGATTCCGCCCCTGGGCACCACTTCTATGTCTCCGCAAGTCCTACTCTAACCGTCAAAGCCTTGTGGCATAAGGCTTTTGTCGATCGGCGGTGTCATTGGCCTTACCGCGCCAACCCGCGCTGTCCCGGCTTTCTGTTGGTATTTTTGTTGGTATCGGCGCATGATGCTTCGCCGAGGATGAACAAACATGCCGCTTAGCGAGACCACGTGTAGAAAATCTGCCGGAATTGAAGGCCGCGTAAGGAAGCTGTCGGATGGCGGCGGCCTTCAGTTGTGGTTGATGCCAACCGGATCGAGGCTTTGGCGTTTCGCCTACCGCTTCGATCGAAAGCAGAAATTGCTCTCGATCGGCCCATACCCGCTCATCAGCTTGGCAGCAGCGCGAGAGGCTCGTGATGCAGCCAAGAGGCAGCTGCTGGCCGGCATTGACCCCTCAGAGATGAAGCGCCAGTCCCGCGCCGAGAAGGATACCTTTGATCGACTGTCTGCCGACTACGTTCAAAAGCTCAAGCGAGAGGGCAGAGCCGATGCTACCATCGCCAAAGTCGAGTGGCTGTTTTCACTTGCCAGTCCCAAACTCGGCCAAAAGCCTGTGCGTGAAATCGTAGCGCGCGACGTTCTAGAATTGCTGCAAACAATTGAGGCAAAGAGCCATTTCGAAACCGCGCAGCGGGTGCGCTCAACCATAGGTTCAGCGTTTCGGTTCGCTATTGCTAGTGAACGCGCCGATCGAGATCCAACATACGCTTTGCGTGGTGCTTTAGCACGGGTCAAAGTCACCCATCGTGCTGCCATCACTGACATTGACGGTTTCGGAAAACTGCTTCGGGCCATTGAAGGCTACAAGGGGCAGCCGACGACCAAGCTTGCCCTTCAACTCATGTCGATGATGTTCCCTCGTCCAGGCGAACTTCGACTTGCCCTATGGCACGAATTCAATGTTGAGAAGGCCGTATGGGAAGTGCCAGCGGACCGCGCGAAGATGCGTCGCCCCCACCGTGTGCCGCTATCTACCCAGGCCCTGAGCTTGCTGGAAGATCTTCGCGCGCATTCGCGCGGGACAGGCGACCTTTTGTTCCCTTCCGGGACAGATGCCGCCAAACCGATGTCCGAGAACACCATGAATTCTGCTCTGCGTCGCCTCGGCTACGGGCCAGATTTGGCGACGGCGCATGGGTTCCGTGCGACTGCGTCAACCATCCTCAACGAATCGAAACAATGGAGTAGCGATGCGATCGAACGGCAGCTTGCGCACGTTGAAGAAGACGACGTGCGTCGAGCGTATGCACGTGGAGAGTATTGGGAAGAGCGGGTAAGAATGATGCAGTGGTGGGGTGATCTGGTTGAACACTTGAGGTGCGGTCGACTTGACCTCTGACGTACCACGGGCGGCGCCGATCTCTTGAAGAACTGTCGCCACGACTTCGGCAGCAATGGGGCCGGTTGCTGCCGGTTTGATTCCGGGGATCAACACGCGGTAAGCTAACGTTTACGGTCTGTATTTGATGCAGTTAGTGTCTTGGGGGTATATGCCGCTTACACGATCCGTCGTTGATGCCCTCGTCACAAGGTTTCGACGTGATCTCGTGCGGGCTGAAGTGCTCTACGACCGAATCGTCGTCAATGGAGCACGAAGAAACGGCAACAACCTCTACTCCCCTCTGCTTCAGCCCGATCGGCGCGACGCGGCTCAGTTCATCTTCTTTGAGGTTGCGGCGCAGTTCGAGAGCTTTTGCTGTGACGCCTTCCTGATCGAAGTTCGGCATGTATTCGAGGTCCAACCGCAGCGAGCACGCTACATCATGGGTAGCGTGGACAAGGCGCTCGGCGGCGTGATGGGCTGGGGTGCCCCGAAGCAACTTCAGTCCAGGGCTCGAAATCTGTACGGGCAGAATGGCTTCTTCGCCAGGCTCGAAACCCGACTGGGAAACGCCACATATCTACGTCTTGTGAATGCGCACAAGATTCGGAATCGGATCGCGCACTCGGGCGGCAACGCTTCTCGTGATTTCAACGCAATCCTTGGACAGCTTCAGGTACCTGCTGCCAGCAGGAGTGGACTGAGTGTGGGCAGACTCCTTATTGACTATCCCTCCAATGCTCTGCCCTCTGACCGATGGTTTTTCAGGCTCCTCGAAGCCTACAGTGAACTGCTAGACGATTTCGAGCGGTACTTTCGAGCCGAGATTCCATGAGCGCGCATCGACCGATGTGCTGCACGGTCGAGCCTGCCGACGAAACGCGCTAAGATGAGGTCTCTGGTCGCCGAAGCTCATTTCCGCGTCGATGATGCCTGGTTTGGACGCTGGCAAAATGAAATCAGTGGCTGAGATCGTCCGGTTCTGACCGCTATGGGGGCGGCGACTGGCAGCCTTTGGGGTGCGCTATGCGGAACACGGACATTAGGTCAGCTAGCCGTTAGCGCACGATTCATTTCAGTCGTTTTCACTCCCCTCCGACATGGCCAGCCGCAGTTTGACAGGCCTTTTCGCGGGTAGCGCTGACGAGCGAACTGGTCATCGTGCCGGCTGGCCATATCGTGTTGGCAATGTTACAAATCCTCGGATGAAGGCCGAGCGAGTCCGAGGTAATGAAACACAGGCGGACTGTGCGGAGCGCGAGCTTCGTCTGAATGGCATGATGCGGGCCTCAGAGCTGCTTGCGCGCGGTGTCACCGCCTCGACGCTGAGGAGGCTGTCGACTTCTGGCCGCGTGACGCGTCTCGGCCGCGGTCTTTATCAGCTCGCCGATGCGCCCCACGAAGAACAGCATATGGTAGCCGAGGCGGCCAAACGCGTTCCCAAAGCAATCGTATGCCTGATTTCAGCGCTCGCCTTTCACAAACTGACCGACCTGCATCCTCGCCAAGTCTGGCTCGCGATCGGACAGAAGGATTGGGCTCCCAAGCTGGACGCTCCGCCGGTTAGGGTGATCCGGCTGACCGACACGATGCTCGTCACGGATGTGCAATACGCGATAGTCGAAGGTGTGGAGGTCAAACTCTTCAGTCCCACCCGGACGGTCGTAGACCTGTTCCGATATGAGCGCCTCGTCGGTTTGAACGTGGCGATCGAGGGTCTGAAAGAGATTCTGCGCACGCGGCGTTCGACGCCCGCCGCGATCGCCGACCGGGCGACGGCGCTTGGCGCCTGGACGAAGATGCGACCCTATCTCGAAGCACTGACGGCCTATGCGTAAGCCACTCGTCAACGTCGCCACAGATATCCGCGCGCGCTTCCTCGCCTACGCGCGCGCTAATAGTCTGGCCTTGGATCTCGTTCTCGCGCGCTTCGCATTCGAGCGCCTCTTCGCTCGTCCTTCTCGATCGGCCTACGCCGAGCGCTTCGTGCTCAGAGGCCGCGTACTGGTGATCGTTTGGTTCGACGAGGCGCGTCGCGGCACGAGCGACCTCGGCGTCTATCTCGGTGGCCCCGATCGCGACGCGGGCCGGATTCCATTGACGGTGGCGGCGTGACGGGCACGGTCGTCACCGATCTCTCGGCAGAACTCAGACGCTACGGCGCCGACGAGGGAGCCCTACAATTACTCGACGTTGATGGGCCGCATCTCTTGCCCTACGCGACGCTAGTTGCGGCAAGGGATAGCGGCGACGACGATCTCAATTCCGTCAGTGGCGTGTACGAGTGGCAAGGTGCTCCCCTCATTTTCTTGGTCAACGCGGACCGAATGGGTGGTGACGAAGCGCGGCTCAAGCGTATTCGCAGGCTACTCGCCATGCGCGGCGATGCGCCTTATCTTGGAGTGGTCGAGCCCGGCCGCCTGCTCGTCTATCACGTCGCGCTCGACGACCGTCCGCCAGCGGACGCTCGCGTCGATGTAGGAGTGGCCTTCGGTCAGGAGGCCGCGACCCTGGCTCGCCTCGCCAACGCCCGGCCAGGCTTGCCCACTAATCAGCGGCACTGGATTTCCCAGGTCGTACTGAAACTCCTCAGCGATGCGATCGACACGCTCAAGATTTCTTGTGAAGTCGAAGATAATGACGCCATTTCGATCGTCGGCCGCGCGCTCTTCACGCGCTTTCTCGCCGATCGCCACTTGTTGGGCTCGCTGGGCGTCGACGCCTACAACGCTTCGGCGCTGTTCGACGACGCCAAGAGCGCGGCGAAAACGTCGTCGTGGCTGGATGAGACGTTCAACGGCGATTTCCTGCCCACATCCCCAGGCCTCTGGCAGCGCCTGCCCGATCAGGCCTACAAGGTATTGGGCGATATCCTTCGGCGCGCGGCGGACGGACAGCTCCAGCTAGGCTGGGCCGAGAAGTGGGACCATCTCGACTTCGCGCACATCCCGGTCGGTGTTCTCAGTCAAGCCTATGAGCACTATCTCCACCGGCACGCGCTGGACCGGCAGCGACGCGAGGGCGGCTACTACACGCCGCGCCTGATCGCCGACCTTATGGTCCGTGGCGGTTTGAACGCGCTCGTCCGTACCGGCGAAGCACATCTTGCGAAGATGCTTGATCCTGCGGCCGGGGCTGGTGTCTTCCTGCTCACCGCGTTTCGGCAGCTCGTCGCCGAGCACTGGCGAGCAAATGGTACCCGTCCCGATACTGCCGAACTCAGAAAGATCCTCTACGATCAAATTACGGGCTTCGATGTCAACGAGGCCGCCCTGCGCTTCGCCGCCCTCGGGCTCTACCTGATCTCAATCGAACTCGACGCGCATCCCGAGCCAGTCAAGAAGCTCAGGTTCGAGGATCTCCGAGGTCGCGTACTGTTGAAGATGGGAAGCGCCGACGAGGCTCGGCCGCTCGGCAGCCTTGGTCCCGCAGTCGGGTCGGAACACGTCGCCCGCTACGATCTAGTAATTGGCAATCCGCCCTGGGCGAGCGGCACGGGGCTCCCAGACTGGAAAGAGGCACAGTCGATCGTCCGACGAATTGCAAAGGACCGGCTGCCACCCGACGCACCGCCACCGCCGATCCCCAACGAGGTGCTCGACCTTCCGTTCGTCTGGCGCGCGATGGAGTGGGCCAAGCCCACGGGCCAGATCGTGTTCGCGCTGCACGCGCGCCTGCTTTTCCAGCAGGGCGACGGGATGCAGGACGCGCGCGCCGCACTATTCGCCGCGCTCGACGTCACGGGCATCGTCAACGGCGCCGAGCTGCGACAAACCCGCGTCTGGCCCGAGATCGATGCGCCGTTCTGCATTCTTTATGCGCGAAACCAGGTGCCAACACAGGGCGCGGGCTTCAGGTTCGTCAGTCCACGGCTCGAGTACGCGCTCAACAATGCCGGCGGCATGCGAGTCGACGCGACGAACTCCGAGATCGTCACGGCGCGAGAGGTTGGCGAGCGGCCCGACATCCTGAAGCTTCTGTTCAAGGGGACCCGGGCGGACGTTCAAGTTTATGACCGTCTGAAATTACACGCGCCGCATCGCCTTGGCAAACACTGGCATCTTGTGGTCGGTGACGACCCGAGCGGCCCGCGCCGCGCGGGGAACGGGTACCAAAGACTGAAGAAAAGCAGCCGTGTGCGCAAGAACGGCGATGGGCTTCCCGGCGTTTCGGCGCTCTACCTCCATGGTCGACGCGTGTTAACACCCCAGACCGTTAGCGGCGTCCTAATCGACGCCGACACACTTCCCCTCTTCACCGACGAGCGCATTCATGACCCGCGCGCCGCGAGCCTCTTCGACGGCCCGCTGATCGTCGCGCAGAAAGCACCCCCGGCGGCGTTTGGCCGGATCCGGACAGCAGTCGTGCCGGCCGGTGCCGTCTTCAACGCCAGTTTCTACGGTTACAGCGCGCATGGCTACTCCGATGGCGCACTATTCACTCGCTATCTGAGCCTGGTGGTCGGAAGCCGGATCTCGCTCTGGCAAGTGCTAATCACGAGCGGCGAGTTCGCTTTCGAGCGCGATACAATCGAGAAGTCCACCATCGATAGATTGTGGATGCCGGCGTTTGATGAACTTTGTGAGCAAGATCGTGAGCAAATCTCCGCACTTTTTGACGGTGTAAGTAACGAGATTGCCGGCGCGTGGGATCGTGTCGATGACTGGCTCGCCGGCCTCTATGGCCTAAGATCACGCGATCTCCAGGTCATCGACGACACGCTCACCTATAATCTCCCATTCTCGCGCAACCGCCGACTTGCGCAAGAGCCGCCCAGTCAACTCGCGATTAACCAGTTCTGCAAGGTACTCAGTTCCGAACTCATGCCATGGGGCGAGCGCCTCGGCCAGTCGATAACCGCCAAACCTGCGGACCGCTTGGACGCCAGCCCCTGGCGCGGGGTGCGGGTCATCTCGGCCGCCGCCGACCAACGAACGATCGCTCACCAACCCCTTGATTGGCGAAAATTCCTTCCGCTTGCCGATCATTTCGCCGCAACGGAAGTCATATTCGCCGATACCGACCATTCGCTTTGGTTGGGTCGACTCGATCAGACGCGTTATTGGACCGAAACCCAGGCTCGGCTGGTCGCCCAGCGCTTAGTCTGGGAGCACATGGATGTGCTGAAGGGTGGCGCGCCCGCGTGACCTCGCAGCAGCCGACCCCACGACCTGAACAGATCGACGCGCTCACGCGCGGCCTCGTGCTCCCCCTCGCGCCACTCGACGACGAACATCTCTTTTTGGTGGCGGACATGCTCGCAACAGCATGGGACGATCTCGGCCGCTCCAGCAACCAGACGCTCGCCTCAGGCTCGGAAGCTGAGATCAACGCTCTGCTAGCAGCTCGACTCACCGGCATGCTCAATGAGTATCCGCTCTGGGAGCAGCTAGTGAGATGCATCACGCGCGGAACCGAGACGGTGAGCTTCGATGGCACACACCTGGAGAAGCGTCCTGATCTTTCAATCCATCTGACAGCGCGGACGCCGGCGTTTCCGCTTCTTGTGGAATGCAAGCTGATCGATGCGCCAGCCGGCAAGACCAGCGCGCTCTATTGCAGTCACGGGCTTCGGCGGTTTCTGACAGGTGAGTATGGCTGGGCGATCCGTGAGTCAATGATGCTCGCCTATGTCCGCGACCAGTCGACTACCGCATCCTGCCTCGCGCCGTTCCTGATCGGCAGCCGCTCTCAAGAGCCCGAGCCGTACCCCATGCGCCATCCGCCGGTTACCATCGCACGGTCAGCGCTCGACCTCTGCAAGACGTCGCACGACCGCGCTTTCCGTTACGTCGGGCGTGAAGCGCCGGTTGACGATCCTGGACCTGTCGCGATCTGGCATATCTGGCTTCAGCAGCTGCCTTCGGCACCGCATTAGTCGGGTAGCGGGTGGGATCGACTCAGCCGACGCCCGACCATGCCCTTTGTCTGCACCTGAATGTCACACCTATGAAATGGCGGCACGGCGTAATGCGCATGGTCCTACCAGTTACTTTCTGACGCCACTACGCCGAGCCAGCATACGAGCTCGATGTCGGTTTCCTCGATCGGCGGCAGTAATTTTGGCTGCTCGAACGGCTGCAATCCCGAGTCCAGAATATGGTCTACCAGAACCGCCGCCTTCTCCGAGCCACTTGCGACTGAAGCGTTGAACCAATCTCGGAGCATGATTTCCTCGCGACGAGGCCATGGCGCTTCCAGGATGTCGAGCGCCTTATTGATTCGTCCGCTGTCATCCTGGGCTGGGCGATGGGCCCGAATGAACTCAGCAACACGCAGGTTAAGTGGCCTCACACGCGGCTGCAGGTTCACTGGGTCGGTCTCTCGCATCCACGCGTTGTAGATGTCGCGTCGCGCAATCTGCCAAAGGTCAATGGCGGCTGACTCCAGGTCAGCTGAGAACTCCCGAGCGGTCAACGGTTCGCATTCGACAATGCGGAGACAGGTTCCGACCTCGCTAACGATCGGAGCGTCAGTTTGCTTGATGTCGACGGTGGTGGGTACGAAGCGGAGATATGTTCGTCCACCTACCGCGGCACAGTAGAACAAGCCAGTACGGTCGCCCTTCATCATTCCTGACCCGGAACCGTAGGGCATACGCTGGATGCGCTCACGGTTTTCTTGCAGAGCCTTTCGCAAAGTCTGGCGATACTCCTCACCCGTCTGCCCGGCACTTGCGCTCCCTCGCTCGAAAAGCGATGGATCCTCTTCAAGCAGCTTCTCGATCTCTGCACGTGTCTCGGTAAAGACCTGCCCCCCTGCCGCGCCCCCGTCCACTGGGGAAATCACGCCGACACTTGCGGCAGCCATGGCGATCTTCTCCATGATCCGCTGCTCAAGGCTTAGCAGCTGGTCGAGGCGCTCGGCAGGGAAGATCGTGCGCAAGAAGACACGCTTGTGAGGGCTGCCGATACGATCAACTCGACCATGTCGCTGCACCAACCTCATCGGGTTCCAGGGAACGTCGTAGTTGATGATGTGACGGCACTGCTGCAGGTTTACACCCTCGGCAAGGATGTCGGTGGTGATCAGCAGGTCAAACAGATCCTCGTGGCCAGTGGCCTCAGTTGAAATGGGGGCGAACCCAAAGACCGCACCCTGCCGTCCGACGTCGGTTTCCTTGTCGACGTCCGTGCTACCGGCAACGGCAATCATTCGCCCTAGGTATGGCGCCAGCGCCGTGTCGCGCTTCGCGGCCTCGCCGAGCGCCTTACGGAGATATACGACGGTGTCGGCGAAGAACGAGAAAATAAGGACCTTGCGCTTTTGCTGGGCGTCCTCGTCGCTCACTGCCTCGTCGGCGGCTTCTCGCGCGATCTGAACGAGGGCTTCCGCCAACGCGACCAGTTTGGTGTCCTCGGTAGAAGCGACGCGCACTGCGGCGGCGCCGAGGCGCTGGATCTTGTCCAGGTCACCCTCAACCGCCTTGCGCAGCGCCGCGACCTTGAACTGACCAGCCGGAATGCTCTGCCCACTTTCAGTCAGCAGCTCTTCCAGTTCGTCGTCATCAACGGCGGACACTTCGCGGATCAGTTCCGTGCGGATTACGTGGCCCTTGTCCAGAGCAGCAAGGAACGTCCTGTGCTCACGCGCCATCTTCTCAAGCGTCGCGCTGAAGGCGAACGCTGACGACTCGAACCGCTTCAGCAGCCCGGACCTCAACAGGCCTATCGTGGTTGCCGCTGGTGCATCGCCATCGAGGTCATCCTCGTCGTGGAGTGCATACGCGTCAGGTACATACCTAGCGAACGTAATCGCGTTATCCCCATCTGGGTCGAGGGCGTCTTCGATAAGGTCGAACAGTTCAACTAGCGGCTCTGATAATGGGTAGCGGACCGTGATCGCCTTCGGCTCAGGGAAGGCGATCGTCGCCTCCGTGCCGTCAGGCAAACGGATTAGGTCGCCGCTGTAGTGCTTCTTCACAAACTGCCGCGTGCGCTTGACGGTTGTGGCGTCGATGATTGGGTA
>JBFXAF010000022.1:0-7898 GCA_050184585.1 Rhizobiaceae bacterium
TCGGCGCCGTGCCTCGCCGGTGATCAGTTCGATACGTCGATAATCGTCAGCCATAAGCCTGTGCTTGAGGATAGCCTCAAGCCTCCCGCGTTATGCCGACTGTCCGGTCGAAATGGGGGCCGGTTCACTGTCCGGTTTCACGCGCCATCACGGCGGCATAGTCGAGCAAATCACGATGCACGTCCGGGGGAAGTTCCACGCTTAGTTTGACGAGCTTGTCGTCGGGCACGGACGAAAGCTTCAGCTTGGCAGTCATGGCTCAGCCTCCATAGGGTTCGAGGACGAGATCGCGGGTGACGATGACCCTGACCGGGAAACCTGGCCGGATGGTCAGCGTCGGTGCGACCTGCAATTGGCGCTGGACGATTTGCTGGCCGACATCGTTGATCGTGTCCTGGGCGCCGTTGCGGATCGCCTGGATCAAGCGGTCGTCGTCGTCCATAGTGAGTTCGGCCCCAACCGAAAGCAGCGTTGAGAGCCCGGCGGCCTTGGCCAGATCCCACCAGTGGTAGTCGACTCCGTCCTCGAGTCCCGCATAGCCCTGCGTGTCAGCGCCGGGCTGGCGTTCGAGAACGATCGAGCGGCCGTTCGGGAAGATCAGCCGGTTCCAGACGAGCAGCACACGCCGTTCGCCGAAGGTGACGTCGTTACTGTATTCACCGATGATGCGCGTGCCCTGTGGGATCAGCACCATGCTGCCGGTGGGACTGTCGTAGATGTGTTGGGTGACTTGCGCCGTGATCTGACCGGGAAGGTCGGACCGGATGCCGGTAATCAGCGCCGCCGGAATGACGGACCCGGCTTGCAGCACGAAGGGCGATGCCGGTGGCATGACGCGGTCGAGTGCGACGGTGCGTCGGTCAACCGGGGCGTCGAGGAAGGCGAGATCGTTGTTCTGCGCGGCGCCCGGCTGGTTGCCGAGATTGAGCCCAGCAAGGTTTGGTGCTGACGTTTCCCGCGTCGCGCCTGGTGCGGTCTGAAAGAATACCCGGCTCGTGCGCGCGGCTTCCTCCTCGGCCAGGCGCCGCTGCTCCTCCGGATCGACGGCCGGCGCGTTAATGGCGGGCGGTGGGACGGGTTGGCCGCGTTCCTGAGCGTCGAGGATCGGACGGCCGAGATCGCCGGGCAGTGGGGGACCGAGCACCGGACCGGTATAGTCGCTGGGCAGCTCGTTCAAACCATCGGCGGTGTTTCGGTTCTCGGTCGAATAGAGCTCGTCACCGCCGGTTCCGTCTTGCGATGTCTGAAGCGCGTAGATCAGTGCGCCGCCGACCCCGAGCGCTCCGACCAGACCGAGGCCGGCGAGGACCCGGCGCGAGAGCCGTGTGACACGCGGCGGGGTTCCCCGGAGCCGCATCGGTTCGGCGGTATCGGCGGCCGGTGCTTCGAGCGGCACATCGTCCTCCCTGGTGTTGTCGATGTCGCTCATGATCCGGGCCTCCCGTCGGTACGCACGATCCTGACGGTCTGCTGGCGGTCGCCGCTGCCAAGTCGCAACTCGGCCGCCGCGAAGATGCGGTCCACGATCAGGATGTTTCGGTAGATGCGGCTGTTGACGATTTCCGGCTCGCCATCCGACCCGAGGACGAAGAGCGGCGGCATCTCGCCCTGCACGATCCCGGCTGGGAAGACGATGTAGACACGTCTCCCATCGTCGAAGACCGAGACCGGCCGCCAGGGCGGGTTGCCACCCTGCAATCCATAGCGGTAGTGGCGGGCCGACGCGGCCGGGATCCTCGGTGTTGTCGGCGTTGCGCGCTGCGTGGCGGCCGGTTGCGGATAGGCCCAGGCGACTGCGGGCATGTAGGGATCGTCGCGGGATCGTAGCTCTATCATGTAAGTGCGCCGGTCGGTGGTGATGACGAGATTGGTCACGATGTCGGGCCGCGTCGGCTTGACGAGGATGTGGACGCGGCGCGATGTTCCCGAGCCGCTCTCGGTATCGCCGATGATCCAGCGGGCGGTATCGCCGGCGGCGATCGGCCCGGCGCCAGTCAGCGCTTCGCCCGGTTCGAGCGCGATGTTGGTGATCTGGCCCGGCGCGGCATAGACCTGATAGAGCGCACCCTCGCTCCAGGGGTAGATCTGGATGGCGTTGTAATAGCCTTCCCGGCGAGGCTCGACCCGGGCGGCCACATTGGCATTCTCGACCTGTTCCGTCGATGTGGAAGATGCCTGTCCACCTCGCGCGACCGTCCACGCCGGTGGCGTGTGTAGCGGCCGCGGCCGTTCGTCGGTCACCGGTTGCTCGACCCTCGGCAGCGGTGGCACGCTGTCGTCGTAACTGATCTCCGGCGGACGATACGTTGCGCATCCGGCAAGCGCCGACGCGGAAATCAGTGCAAGCACGGTTGCGGATTTACGGAAAACCGGGAACGCGGGTTTGCGGGTTATTATGCTCATTGGCCCATCTCCCGCGACCAGTTGATGGCGTTGACGTAGATCCCGAGCGGGTTGGCGCGTAGCCTTTCGGCGTCGCGCGGCGGCTGGATGACGATGGTGAGGATTGCGGTCCATCTCTCTGTCGTGGACAGCTGACCGTTCTCGTAGTGGCGCTCCGTCCAGGCGACGCGGAAGGAGTTCGGCGAAGCGCGAATGACGCTTGAAACCTCCACCGCGATCTGCTGACGCCCGACCCGTGTGAACGGATCGTTGGCGCGGGCATAGTCGTTGAGCGCCAACGCGCCGCGATCGGTGGTGAACTCGTAAGCGCGCAGCCAGTTCTGGCGCACGATGATCGCGTCGGCCGGGATCGCGCGCACCTGCTCGATGAAGCGCGCCAAATGGAAGGCGATCTGCGGATCGCTCGGCTCGAAGCTGGCGTCCGCCGGTCCGACCGTATGCGCCTCGCCGAGATTGTCGACTTCGACGATCCACGGCACGACATTGCCGGTCGTGGACTGCCAGACCAGGGCGCTTGCGAAGCCGCCGGACAAGATCAGGCAGCCGAACGCCATCAGACGCCAGTTGCGGGCCTGCACGCGGGCCGAGCCGATGCGCTCGTCCCAGATCTGGGCCGCGCGTTGATATGGCGTCTCTGGTTCAGGGGTTTTGCCGTAGTGGGTGGTGGATCGTTTGAAGAAGCTCATGAGCGATTCCCCTCAGAAAGATTGACAGAACTGGCGCCGCCGTGGCTGTCGCCCGAACGCACCGCATGCGCGGCGGCCTGGACGCCGTGGGAGAGACGCTGCGAGCGCTTCATGCGCTTCGCCCAGTCAGGCGCACCGTCCGTTGGTGCGGATGGAGCTACAGTGGATCCGGCTGTGCTGGCAGCGCCGCCCAGGCTTCCTCCTGTGGTCTCGAACGCCGACCGGGCGCCCGACTGGAAACTCTGTTTCATGCTGCCGGATGCCTTTGACGCAGCACTCCGCAATGGCGATGTGGCGGCCTTCGCGCCGGTGCTCGCCACCGCGCCGAGACCGGAAGCAACGCTGGCCGCGCCGGTTTGTCCGGCCGATCCGAGGCTATAGGCAGTTGCCGCTCCGCCCGCCGCTGCGGCGCCGCCACGTGCTGCGGCCGCCGTGCCGGAGAGCGCCATTCCGCCGCCTCTGGCGGCGAGACCCGCGGCGCCCGCGCCGGCAAGGGCAGCGCCGCCGACGGCAAGGCCGGTCCCGACGGCCGCACCCGCGCCGAGCTGCGGTCCACCGGAGACGATGCCGTTGGCGATGCCCGGTCCGAATATGCCGAGGCCGAGCAGCGATAGCGCCGCGAGCACCACGGCCATGGCCTCGTCGATCGTGGGTGTGACGCCGCCGAAACCAGCGGTGAATTGCGAGAACAGGGTCGAGCCGATGCCGATGATGACCGCCAGTACCACTACCTTGATGCCGGACGAGATGACGTTGCCGAGCACCCGTTCGGCCATGAAGGCGGTCTTGCCGAAGAGGCCGAAGGGGATGAGGACGAAGCCGGCAAGTGTCGTCAGCTTGAACTCGATCAGGGTGATGAAAAGCTGGATGGAGAGGATGAAGAAGGCGAGCAGGACGAGCGCCCAGGCAAAGAGCAGGCACGCGATCTGGATGAAGTTTTCGAAGAAGGCGACCCAGCCCATCAGATCGGAAATGGATTCGAGCAGCGGTCGCGCCGCATCGAGCCCGGTTTGCGCGACACGGCCGGGCCGCATCAGATCGGCCGCGGAGAAACTCGTGCCCGACGCCATCAGACCGAGGCCGGCGAAGCTCTCGAAGACGATGCGGGCGAGATTGTTCCAGTTGCCGATGATGTAGGCGAAGACGCCGACGAAGAGGGTCTTCTTGACGAGCCGCGCGATGATGTCGTCGTCGGCGCCCCAGGACCAGAACAGCGCGGCGAGCGTCACGTCGATGACGATCAGCGTCGTCGCGATGAAGGCGACCTCCCCGCCGAGCAGGCCGAAACCGCTGTCGATATAGCTGGTGAAGACACCCAGGAAGTTGTCGATGACGCCGGTGCCGCCCATGGATCGCTATTCCTCGCCTCGGGATGCGGCATCGGACGGTGCGCGGCCGAGGAAACGGTCACGGGACTCGGCCCAGACCGTGAGACACTCGGCGTCGCGGACGGCCGCTTCACCGAGTAGCTGGCAGCGGCGCTGTTCCGCGCGCAGCGGATCGACGGCGGGCGCAAACGCTGGCGCGGGCGCCGGTCGCGAGTGTTCGTCCTCGCGCGTCAATTCGATCACCGTCGCCGTAATGGCGAAGGCGACGAAGACGATCGCTCCTATCCGCGCCAGCGTCTTGCCCTCCATCGCTCCCTCCTTTCCGGCCTCTTGGCCTAAGTCAGTTGCTGCCGGTGCTGAACATCTGCGCGTTGCCGGGCTGGTAACCGCTGCCGGGCGTCAGGAAGCGCTCGCGCTGGACACGTCCCTGTTCCGCCGCGGCCGCGCGCTCGGCGTCGGTCAGCGCCTGGGCGCGGCCGTTGGCGGCGATGACGGCCGTGAGATCGGCGAGCTGTTGCGCCTGCAATGCCAGGAGCTGGTTTCCGGCCTGCGTCGCCTGCAGCGCGCCAGTCGCCCCCTGGCTCCGATCGACCAGCGCTTCCATCTGGGCACGGTTGGTTTCGATATTGCCCACAACGCCGGCCTGGACGCGCATTGCGTCCTGCAGACCGCCGACGGTGTTTTCCCAGCGAGAGCGCGCATCGGCGACGAGTTGCTGCTCGGAGGCGCTCATGTCGATATTGGCGTATTTCTGCTGGAAAGCCTGGTCGATCTGCTGGACGTCGAAGGCGATGTTCTGCGCCTGCTGAAGCAGGGACTGCGTGCGGCCGACCGCCTGCTGAAGCTGCTGGAGTGACGAGTAAGGAAGGTTGGCGAGGTTGCGCGCCTGGTTGATGAGCATTTGCGCTTCGTTCTGAAGCTGTGTGATCTGGTTGTTGATCTGTTCGAGGGCGCGGGCCGCCTGCAGCACGTTCTGCGCATAGTTGGTGGGATCGTAGACGATCCATGCCGCCGAGGCCGGTGGCGCCAGCACCATCGGCAGCACGGCGACCGGTGCGGCGATTAGCGCGGCGGCAAAGCGGGTCGCGCGTGAACGGGATTTATGTGTCTTCATGGTCAGTCTCCTTCTTGGGCTGGGGGGTGAGATTGCTGAGATCCGGGATGAGATCGGCCGCCCAGTCGGCACCGCGTTCGCGCAGCCAGGCGGCGAGGAAGTCCGTGTGTCCATGTTCGGCAAGGATGCGCGCGATGGCGGTTTGGTCGGTCTTGGCCGAGGTGGCGCAGAGCGCCAGCGCCACCTCGCTGAGGCCCAGTTCGAAGAGACGGTTGCCGCGCCGCGACTGGCAGTAATAGTCGCGCTTGGGCGTGGCCCGCGCGAGGATCTCGATCTGGCGGTCGTTGAGACCGAAGCGCCGGTAGATCGCGGTGATCTGTGGCTCGATTGCGCGCTCGTTGGGGAGCAGCAACCGCGTCTGGCAGCTCTCGATGATGGCCGGCGCGATTGCCGAACCGTCGATGTCGCTGAGGCTTTGCGTGGCGAACACGACGGAGGCGTTCTTCTTCCGGAGCGTCTTCAGCCACTCGCGGAGCTGGCCGGCGAACCCTTCGTCATCGAGCGCCAGCCAGCCCTCGTCGATGATGATGAGGGTCGGGGAGCCGTCGAGGCGGTCCTCGATGCGATGGAAGAGGTACGCCAGCACCGCTGGCGCCGCGCCGGTTCCGATCAGACCCTCGGTCTCGAAAACCTGCACGCTCGCTTTGCCTAGATGTTCGGACTCGGCATCGAGCAGCCGTCCGTAGGCGCCCCCGACGCAATAGGGCCTGAGCGCCTGTTTGAGGTCATTGGATTGGAGCAAAACGGCCAGGCCTGTGATCGTGCGTTCCCCGACGGGGGCTGAGGCAAGCGAGGTCAGCGCCGTCCAGAGATGCTCCTTCACCTCCGGGGTGATCTCGACACCTTCGCGCATCAGGATCGCAACGACCCAGTCGGCCGCCCAGGCCCGCTCGGCCGTCTCTTCGAGACGCGAGAGCGGCTGCAGCGAGACGCTCTGGTCATCGCCTTCGGTCAGGCCGCCGCCGAGATCGTGCCAGTCGCCGCCCATGGCCAGCGCGGCGGCGCGGATCGAGCCTCCGAAGTCGAAGGCAAAGACCTGGGCGCCGGCATAGCGGCGGAACTGCAGCGCCATCAGCGCGAGCAGCACGGACTTGCCCGCGCCGGTCGGGCCGACGACCAGCGTGTGTCCGACATCGCCGACATGGAGGGAAAACCGGAACGGGGTTGAGCCCTCGGTCTTGCCGAACAGCAATGGGGGCGCTGCAAGATGCTCGTCCCGTTCCGGCCCCGCCCACACGGCACTGAGGGGGATCATGTGGGCGAGATTGAGCGTGGAGATCGGTGGTTGGCGGACATTGGCGTAGACATGTCCGGGCAGCGATCCAAGCCACGCATCGACGGCGTTGATCGTTTCGGGCATCGCCGTGAAGTCGCGGCCCTGGATGACCTTCTCGACCAGACGCAGCTTCTCGTCGGCGACGTGCGGATCGGCGTCCCACACCGTCACCGTCGCGGTGACATAGGCGACGCCGGCATAGTCGGCGCCGAGTTCTTGCAGCGCGAGATCGGCATCGGCCGCCTTGTTCGACGCGTCGGTGTCGACCAGGACCGACGCCTCGTTGGTCATCACCTCCTTGAGGATCGCAGCAATCGACTTGCGCTTGGCGAACCATTGCCGGCGGATGCGGGTCAGGAGCTTCGTCGCATCGGTCTTGTCCATGAGGATGGCGCGGGTCGACCAGCGATAAGGAAAGGCGAGCCGGTTAAGTTCGTCGAGCAGACCGGGCGTGGTCGCTGTCGGAAATCCGGTGATCGTCAGGACGCGCAGATGCTGATCGCCGAGCCGTGGCTCCAGCCCGCCGGCGAGCGGCTGGTCTGCGAGCAGCGCGTCGAGATACATCGGCGTCTCGGGGACGCGGACACGGTGACGCTTGGTGGAGACGCAACCATGGAGGTAGGTCAGCGTCTCGGCATCATCGAGCCAACGGCATTCGGGCATGAAGGCATCGACCAGGCGGAGCACGCGATCAGTGCGGTCGGCGAAGCCGGAAAGGGCTTCGTGCGGATCAACGCCCTTGGTCTCGCGCCCTTCATAGAGCCAGCTCTCGGCGCGCGCGGCGTCCTCGGCCGGTGGCAGATAGGCGAAGGTGAGGAAGTAGCTCGACTCGAAATGCGTCCCCGCTTCTTCGAAGCTTGCCTTGCGCTCGGCGTCGACCAGCGCGGAGGCGGCATCAGGAAAGCGGCTGTCGGGATAGAGGTTCGAGGGATGGCGCTGCGCCTCGACGAAAATCGCCCAGCCCGAGCCGAGACGGCGGAAGGCGTTGTTCAGCCTGCCCGCAACGGCAATGAGTTCTGCCGGGACCGCTGAATCGAGATCCGGGCCGCGGAACCGTGCGGTGCGCTGGAAACTCCCGTCCTTGTTGAGAA